>NZ_AP023441.1:0-1200000 GCF_019976755.1 Nostoc sp. MS1 | reverse complement strand
AGATTTTCATAAGATTCTTGTGTAGCATCTCCAGATAAATCTCCCGTCATCAACAGCAAGTCTAGTTCTGGTTTAAGTTTTTCTAACCGCTCAATCACAGCTAAGAAAGATTCTGTAGTAGGTATTCCTTCTAGCCTTTTATTTTCTGAGGCTAATAAATGCGTATCTGTGACTTGAGCAATTGAGATGAGAGACTTTTCATTCATTGTTTGGTTTAGCAACTCGTGCGTATTAATATTTAATTCTCCTGAATAGCATGTATTAGGTAATAAATTTATGTTTTAACTCATCAGTGAGGAAATAAACTACTTCATAAAAGGTATATAAATGCTGGCTTGTTACTACATCTAAGTAAATAAATTTAGAAATATTTTTGTTTTGGTTTATACTTCTATACTCTATTTGATATTTGCATCTATCTTAAGAAGTAGATTATAACTTTTTTGTATCTTATGCCACCCATATATATAAATTCAGATGTTAATCTTGTGTAAGCTCAGTAGATAACTTACAACACTCTTCATCTATATGATGTGCATCACTCTAGCCTGTTATCTGTAAACCTGCACAGAAATCACAAAGTTTTTGCTGTCTGGGGATGCAATATTGCAGATAAATAGGTTATAATAGTAGACTGTAGAGCATGGCGGCATAGCCAAGTGGTAAGGCAGAGGTCTGCAAAAGGTAGACAAGCTCCACTGACAACGCCAGAATGAGCCTTTCAGACACTAGCAACTCTGAGAAAAATGCTAGTTGGCTCCTGTATGGCTCCTGAGATTGGCACACAAAAGAACACATCAGCAAACCAATCGAAAACTGATGTAGGCTTAAAGAAAGCAAACACTGGTGAGATTGGTATAGAAAACAAGCAAGGAAAACTAAGGTTAAGGCTACCGAGACTAATTGTAGACGGTAGCCTTCGTTATATTTACACTGGGTTAGCAGACACACCAGAGAACAGAAAGAAAGCTCAGATAGTCGCTTGGCAGTTAGAAGAAGACATTAGAACAGGACAACTAGACCCAACACTCGAAAGCTATAAGCAGCAGTTCAGACCCAAGATAACAGTAGTTAAGAAGGTAGACTTGTTAGAGTTGTGGGCTAGCTACTGCGAATACAAACGACCTCAGCTAGCACCTACCACTTACCAACGAGATTACATAAGAAAGTACGCTCATCACATCCGACAGCTACCAACAAAAGACCCAAGAGATGCTGTAGCTATCAGAGATTACCTGCTGCAAACACTCAGCGCAGACACAGCCAAACGAGTGCTTACCCATTTAGCAGCCTGCTGTAATTGGGCTGTAGACTCAGGTTTACTGGAGAAGAATCCATTTGTGGGCATGGCTGGGAAGATTAGACAACCCACGATTAACACGACTATAGACCCGTTTACTACAGCAGAACGTGACGCAATCATACAAGCTTTCGCTGACAAACGACCGCACTACACAGCCTTCGTTCAGTTCTTGTTCCTCACTGGTTGCCGAACTGGTGAAGCTATCGCTCTCCAGTGGAAACACATTAGTCTAGATTGCTCTCAGATAACTTTCTGCGAGTCCTATGACAGTAGGCTGAACATTAGAAAATCCACGAAAACAGGTAAGTCTAGGAAATTCCCTTGTAATCAGGTGTTAAGAGAACTGCTGATAAGCATTAGACCAGCTAGTCCTAGTCCTGATTCTCTTGTGTTCCCTAGCCCTAACGGTCTACCCATAGATAACGGTAAGTTTACTAATCAGGTATGGCGCGGGTGTAGGAGTGGTAGGAAGGTTTACAAGGGCATACTCGCTACGCTCGTGGACGAGGGCAAAGTACAGCGTTACAGATGTCCGTATAACACTAGGCACACGTTCATCAGTCATTGTGTAGAGGCTGGTGTACCCATTCCTCAGATAGCTAGATGGGTTGGCAACAGTCCAGAGATACTCATGAGACACTATGCTGGTGTTGTCAGTAGTCTAGAAGTGCCTGTGATGTAGTTCAGGTAAGGCACAAGCAAACATTCTGACCTGCACTTACTAATGATAACTTGTGATGTAGTATACTTGTCTTTATACTTAGGAGTAACCCTACAGTGAGCGACATTCAGAAGTGGAACAACGATAGTCATATTAAGCTAACTGGTATTTCTGGTCATCTGTGGCTTGCGATCGCTCACTTGGAACAGTACAAAAGAGAACTACCAATAGACAGCAACGAACATCACCAGATAGCCTGTTCACTAAGACACGCTAAGAGAGCATTAGTAGCTTATAGTCTCACTCGCCACAGCCAACAAGTATCACAAGAGATAACCGAGTTGGACTTACAAGAAGACGACAAGATAAGGTTATTAGACAGAAGTTAGCTATAAGTAAAACTAATGATTGCCAAATGCAAACCTTAGAAAACACGACCACAGCACGAGAACACCTTAAGACCCAGTGTTAACAGCACTAGTAGACTAAAGCGAGGCTACTGTGGTGTTTGTTGGCTCTAGTTGCGCGTGTGGTGCGAAAACTGCTGTATATTTCCTCAGAAAGCTTCCCGACACACCTCAGCCAGCCGCCTTCCCCCCCGTTCACTTTAGCCAAACACCCTAGACAAAACAAAAGCTGACTCTTACCTTTGCGAGAGTCAGCTTTTGTTTATGTTGTTAACGTGTGTTATGTCTTTTGTCATTATAACACAAGTTAAGCTGACTTACTTAATCTTTTGCTGAGGGCTTGTTTTGTCCAGTGTGTACCCCTGCTAGTTGTGAAGCCTTCAGTGTTCAGTGTGTCGGCTACAGCTTCCAAAGACTTACCTAGTTGTCTTAGTTCTAATGCTCTCTGTATTGCAGCTTCAGTGGCTTGCTGTGCCTTCTCTGAGTGCGCTTGTCTACCAGCCTTACCCAGTTGTTTACCTTGTTTCTTCAGTTGGGCTAGTGCGTCTTTGGTGCGTTGGCTAATGGCTTGTCTCTCTTGTTCACTCACCATAGCTTTCAGGTAGATTTCCATAGGAGAAGCGTTAGGACTGTCAGCAGCTATGAGGGCTGGAGTTTGTGAACCGAAGAAGTAGTTGTTAACGTAGCCTGACACATGGAAAACCTCACGGCTGAATCTATCCTGTTTGCTCACCAATAGACTAGCCCCATGTTTCTGTGCCTCGGTGAGAGCTTGCATGAACACTGGGCGTTCTCTTGGGTCTACCTTACCACTAATGATTTCACTGAACACGCCAACTATGGTTAGCTGTCGTTGTTCGCACAGTCGTTTACAAGCGTCTAACTGAGCGTCCAGACCTAAGCCTGATTTCCCTTGCTCGTCTGTGCTGACTCTTAGGTAGATAACAACAGCGTTTGGGTTGGCTTTTACTTTCTTAGTAGTCTTCATGTTCACACCTCAGTTAACTTGCTTATGAGAACAAGTTAACCCAAGTGATTAGCATTTGTCAACTTCTAACGGGCGTTAGAAAGCTACGCCATAGTTAGTCCGCTTTTGTGTTCTCTCCTAGTTTGCCTGCCTTGTCTATAGCTTTCAAATGTTTCCACTCGTTTACAATGCGTTCCAAAGCTTCAGCAATACTAATGTTTTCTGCTGCTGCTAAGACTCTAACTTCTCTCTGTACTTCTTCACTAACGTTTCTGATTGTCCATTTGTCTTGTGCCATCTAAGTTCCTGCCCGGCTTGTATAAACTTGTCGGACAAGTAAGACATAGTGAGTTATACTTGTAATAACAAGTCCGACTAAAGAGAACATGGTCACTTTAGTTTACCAACTACAGGAGACTTAACCCTATGTACACAAGCGACAACAGTCTGATAGAAGACACAAGACTAACTATCAGTGACTCAGAAGTGAGCTTTGTTGTAGCCAACGGAGACACAACAGAAGTCTACAGCACACCTACCAATGACTACGCTGATTCTCTGGCTATCCAAGCGGTAGTGGAAGACATAGTAACTAACGTGAACACAAGTAAGTAGGAGACAGACACAAGAGCTTAGTTCGCTCTTGTACAATTTCACACAAACAAGAGCAGTCTTTAACAGTAAACAAAAGCAGGTGAAATTATGGTAGAGACTATGACAAGCAACGGTAAGACCGCATCAGAAAGCAGTAGCAAACCCAAACGTAAACGAGAGCGAAAGCTACCTACACTGATCGCAACAGGACAGCAAGAGCGCAAAATGCTTAAGCTGACTGGCAGTGTCTCAGCAAACGCTCAGGAGGTAGCTAACAATAAGTTTCCTTTGCTCACTCCCTTTGTGACTTCTCCAGAGAGTAGCGAACTGTTTGTGAAGCTGAGTAAGCACGAGGTTGTTAGTCTCCTCAGCCAGCAAAGGTTCTCTACGGCTGGTGTTGTTGGGTATTTAGTAAATCTAGCGTAGGGAAACAACTTATGTATTCAGCAAGTTTCAGTTCAGTCTATAGAGGTAGCGAGTTTGTTAGCGTTCTCTATGTTTACAGAAGTCTAGAGGGCAGACAGGAATGCAGAAAGCTAGAAGGTAAACAAGCTCAGACCTACTACTCAGCGTTAGCAGGAGCGCACAGTAAACAACAGGTTCTATCTTTAGCGTTTACTAGAGCCAAAGCCTACGAAGAAAACACAACAGTCTAAACACAGGAGTAAACAGTGGATAGGTTGGCAGCAGGTTTTCTAGCATTACTAGGTCTGCTGCTTTTGCTTACTACAACGAGCATTAGTAGCAAGACAACAGTAATTAACATCTGCATTCTTTGTGCAGACACACATCAGACCAATAGACCAGAGGTAAACAGAAGTGAATGAGACAACAATAACTAAAGACCAAATAACAACGACTACCAAAGACAACACGATTACTATAAGCCTAGACAGCAAAAGAGAACAACTGCCAGAGCCAACAACAGCAAAGACAGCTTTAGGTGAGATTATCTTTAGTTCTCTGTTGTGTGCTTTTGCTAGTGCGCTTGTGACTCAGACAGTTTACTTTTGTGTACCTATCTTATCTAGTGAACGCTTGCTGTTAGCTGTAGTTGGGTGTGCTGTCTTTGGTGTTGGCTTGCAGTGGAGCGTAAGCAAGCGGTTACAACCAACAACTATTATCAGTGCCTCAGCAGTTATCGCTGGAGTTGTCTTAGGAAGTTAACTCTAGCTTCCGTGCTGGTTCAGCGAGAGATATCAGTATTATCTAGTCTTTTGCAACATTTGTAAACAGTGGAAAACATACCGTGAGTAACCAAGATTACCCAGTCTCATTCACACGTACACTGATGCAGCTAACCCAGCACACAGCTATCAGCACAGTTAGCTTAGGGCTTGCGGGTTGTCTCCTGTTGCCTGTGGTTGGTCTTCAGAACAGAGGACTAAGTAAACTGCTGTCATCTGTGGTGGGCTTGGGTGTTGTTGCTGTAGGTTACAGGTCTTACGTAGATAACCGCAAGCTAACCGCGCTAGGTGAAGACTTAGGACTGATAGAACGTAAACAATCTATAGCTTGGTACAACAGCCTACTCAGTCGCAAACAAGAGCTAACCTTAACCCAGTCTGTACCTGTGGATGCTGATGTCATCTCGGATGTAGTTAGCTATTGGCTACAGCAGGACAAGCATTTGTTAGTCGTTGGAGGCACAGGCGCAGGGAAGTCTACATTTATCCAGTCGTTTGCTTCTGTGTTGGGCGCTGGTTGGCATTACAAACTATACGATACAGACTGCACTTGTGATGACTGGCTATACATCAGAAGCTTACCTAACTGTCAGATGTACGAAAGCTTCAGCAGCATCAGCGAACAAATGCAGGAAGACTTAGAAGTTATCGAACAGCGCACAGTGGAACGTAAGCAGGCTGGGAACAAGTGGACAACTGACAACACGCTGATAGTTGCTGAAGAATTACCAGTGTTGGTAGATGAGATAGAACACGCTGGTCAGTGGTTATCTAGGCACGCTAAAAGAGGGCGCAGGGTTAAGCGGTTTGTTGCTGCTGTTGTCCAGAATGACACAGTGAAAAACTTAGGACTGGAAGGAGACAGCAAGCTTAGAGACAGTTGTTTTGTGAGAGTTTACTTAGGTCAGTCAGCAGTAGAGAGGGCGCAAGCACTGAAGAACACCGAGTTAGAACGCTGGTTGGTGTCTGGAGGTAAGCAAGTGTGTCTAGTAGACGATAAGCCAGCACTAAGACCGACCAGTGTACAAATGCAAACCAGACCGACTGCACATAAGTCTGTGAGAGTGAACGCTTATGACTCACAGTTCAGCTTAAGTTCAGCCTCAGAAACAGCCGAAAACCTTGCAGAAAGCCAATGTTCAGCCGTTCACGAACCATCGGAAACAACAGTTTTACTGGAGAATCAGCCGTTAACTGGTGTCTATGTGACTGCTGAACAAGTGGAAGCCTTAAGAGAACTGTACAACAACGGTTGGAGTGTGCCAGCGATTCTAGAAGGCAAGCTCGGACAAAAGAGGGGCGGAAGTTGGGCTAGAAAGCGTGAGTGGTTGGAGAGGCTACTGGAGAGTTAACAGAACTTGGTCGTAACAAACAAGTGAGAACGACATGGGAAGTCTAAAGAAGTCTTGGGGCGGCGATCGCAGAAGTAAGTACAACGGGAAGAAAACAAAGGTTGTCAGAGTGCCTGAAGATGTAGACGCTGATGCTCTTGTTCAGCTAACTGAAGACTTGCGCTCGTTGGTTGACGCTTGGAAAACAGAACTACACCCAACTAGCCCCAGACATGAACGCTTTAAGTTGGCTATCGATGAGGTTCAGCAGTTATTAGATGGTCTAAAGAAAACCTAGCGTCTACGTCTAAAGATAGATATTTTCAGAGGTATTCATTTTGTACCAAGCTACCAAATATTCGACCACAACTGAAAGAGTAAGAGGACAAAAGAGCCTCCAACGTAAACCAAAGACAAAGGAACCTTAACGTGAGTAAACCGAGAAAGACAACCAAAATACAATTCTACATTTCTAATGAGTTCTACGCTGACCTACAACAGCTTGCCAACAAACGAGAAATGAGCATTCCAACGTTGTGCAAGCTAGCGTTAGCCGACTGGAGAAAGACCAATGACAACGCTAGTTAGCACACTCTTGTTCTGTAATCTTCTGTTGTCGCTCTCATATCTAAAGACAACAGAACTCACCCAAACAAAACACCTGCCAACGTGCGAAGAAGGCAGGCAAGTAAACAAAACGAAGGATGAAAACCAATGAAAACTAATGAAACCCCGTTACCTGAAATTCTGTGGTCTAACACCCACAGCAGCATTGTTTCTAGACAGCAGTACAGACAAGACAAACTGGAACTCCCAGATTACATGACTTACAAGTACATTCAGAAAATAGCCAACAGCAGCATAAAGACTCACCGCATGGAATCCTATGTTACTACTGCGTTGTGTTCCCTTGGGTTGACTGCATCAGTGATTCCAAACGTCGCTGACGGGTATACAAACGACAAGGAAGCTGACATCTTAATATCTACTGCTGGTAGTATGTTGGCTCTAGAAGTGAAAACAGCTAAGTATAGAGGGGCTATCTTGGGCGAACCAATAGACGACACAATAGCAGGTGCTAACGGGTTCGATAGTTTACCTCGGTGGTTGTGGGTTGACAGTGTGAAAGCCTGGAGAGCCAAAGAAAGAACCCACAGACAACGAGAACAACAGTTAATCGGGTGTGTTGTGTTAGCTCCTATTGGCAATTGGTCTGACGAGCATGAGACGGTTTACGGCGCAATCTACCTACCAGCCAACCTTAGACAACACTGGAACATAGACGAAGCTTACAACCCCTACAAACGCACTCGATACAACGCTTTCCAGTGTCCACGCCGATACATGAGAACTATTGCTGACTTAGTTGCTGAGGTAAACGAGTATGCAGCGTAAACAAAAGACCAACCCACAGTTAACTGAAGTCGCACGCCTAGAACTAACCTATCTACTCGCTGCAAATCCAAAGCCTACGACAGCAACCGAAGCATATGTGCAATGGTTGGGCTGGTGTATTCAGTGGAATGAACTAACCAAAGCGCAAGCGTTAACAGTGGTTTCAGACACGATAGACAAACTTATCCTTCTGCACCAAACAATGTCTGAGTCCAAGTAAACCGACCGCAAACCAAAGAGCCGCCAGTGCAGCGAACACATGACGGCTCTAGTAAACCAAACATAAGCAGACCGTGGAGGGTCTAACTAATGAAATCTATTAACCCTATTCTAACCCAAACCTCTGACTACTCGCAAGCTGAAGCCTTCATAAATGCAATTGTGGGTGGTTCTGCTGTCACTTGGCAGACCTTCGACGATAGCGAGAACAAAGACAAAGCGTTAACCCAATGCTGGCATGATACCTTAGTAAGTTCTTGGAACAAACTACAGCGACTAAATGACCAAGGCGCAGGCGTGTTTGTCACTATTCAGGAGACAGACGGCACAGGCAAGCGTACAACAGATAACATTACTCGCGTTCGCGCTCTCTTTATCGACTGTGACAACGGTATTCCTGACAGTTGGCACTTGCAGCCATCCATCATAGTAAACACCAGCACTAACAAATGTCATGCTTATTGGCTCCTGAGTGAACCTGTAATCATGTCGGCTGAAGTGTTCAGAAGTTGTCAGGAGAGACTAATTACTCACTATGAATCTGATAAGGCTATTAAAGACTTGGCGCGAGTGATGAGACTGCCAGGACTACTGCACAACAAACAAACGCCTACTCTGGTATCTATCAGCGAAGCTTCAGGCATACGTTACACAGTAGACCAAATACTAGAAGGACTACCAGAGCTAACACCAGCCAAACCTAAGCAAACCAAAGCAGAGGTAAGCAAGCCCAACTACTCTGATGTTCCCGCTAACACCAACTTCAGAGAGACATTAGAAAACTTCGCCAACAAACTAAAGCAAGCGAAGGAAGGCGAACGTAACAGCACACTGAACATAAGCAAGTACACCTTAGCTGGCTTGTTCCCAGACAAACTAGAAGCTATCGACGAGTGTCTGTTTACTATCGCTACCGACTACTTAGGTCTGTCTGAAGAAGAAACTAGATGCACGTTAGCCAGTGCCAGCAAAGGGACAGAAAAGCCGATTACACTAATGAACAATGGTGGCAGCAGAAGCAAAGGCAATCAGATGAGACAAGAGCTTTCTGAGTTCTTTGGAGAAGATTTGCAATGGGACGAGATGGAAAACCAATTAAGGTTTCGCGGTGTTCACATGAGCATCGAAAGACTACAAGAGTTGGCAGAGCAAGAACTAGACAGAGACTACCCTGACAGCAAGTTCGAGAGATTCTCTGTAGTTTACGCTGAACAACGCTCATATCACCCAGTTCGTGCTTACTTGCAGAGCTTAACTGTTGCCAACGATGCTGAACCTATCCTTAGTGCTTTCTTCCAAGCTATCGGAGTTGACAAAAAGCTACACAGAATCTACTGGCGACGTTGGCTAATTTCTGCTGTTGCACGTGCGTTGTCTCCAGGTTGTAAGGCTGATAATGCTTTGGTGTTACAAGGTGGACAAGGCATTGGTAAGACAACACTACTACAAGACATCTTCGGTAAACAATTCTTCCAAACCGTAGGCGAACATAAGAGCCAAGTAGACGAAATCCTGAGTATGCACAATAGTTGGTGCTGTGAGTACGGAGAGATAGAGAACGCATTAAGCCAGAAAGATATCGCCAGCATTAAAGCATTCCTAAGTAAAGAAGACGACCTCTTTAGACGACCATACGGTAAAGCAAGCCAACGTTATTCACGCTCTTTTGTAGTCGCTGGTACAACAAATAAGACTGAGTTTCTTAAGGACACTACAGGCAACAGACGGTTCTGGGTAGTTAACATAACTCAGCAAGTAGACAGGAAAGCAGTACAAGAGATGAGAGACGACTTATGGAGCGCGATTCTAAAGCTGTACTTAGACGGTGAACAATGGGAGCTAACCAACGCTGAAAAACTAATGTCTGCTGAAGACACAGCCCAATATGAACAAGAGAATCCCTGGACTGAACGTATAGCAACCTACATAACACACCATAACCCATGTACCCTTGCTGACATTATGGAAAATGCTTTAGGTTTCGACACTAGCAGACTAAACGATAAGAAAGCACAAATGGAAGTCGGCGCGGTGTTGTCTAAACTGGGAGCAACAAAACGAAGGGTAGGTCAGAAGAAAGTTACCTACTGGTCACTGCCAACACTTGACATGCTAACCAGTGAAGACGTAAAGACCACTGAGACTTACGAAGAAGTGTACTAAGTCTAATAGAACTAGACTAACCTCAGCTAACTTGCCTGTGTTAGCTGAGTTTTTCTTTTGCTTAGATGGACACACCTTTACCCTGGACACACCTATGTCTACTAGGGTGTGACACACCTGAAAGCCTTGCCTCACAAGGAAAGTACACACCTGGACACACCTGACACTCTATTTTGCAGAAATCTATTAAAATATCTGTGTGCTGTTGCAAACTGACTAACGTTACTAATACCCCAAAATAATCTTATAAATAGTATGTCCAGGTATGTCAGGTATGTACACTTGGGTTAGAGCGTAAGCATGGTAAGCTTTCTAGGGTGGACATACCTTAGTGGACATACCTATCCTAGTTTTCTATGTGAGTCCACATTAGGACACCCAACTTACAGCTAACATCACTTTACTTTTGTAGGGACTATTGTTGGTTGTGATTGGTGCGGCTGATAGTTATAGTCATTATCTGGGTTTCTGTTGTCTAAGTCTGCCTCACAACTGGGGAAGAAGATAGATATCAGT
The DNA here is from genome assembly GCF_019976755.1 of Nostoc sp. MS1. NCBI lineage: Bacteria > Bacillati > Cyanobacteriota > Cyanophyceae > Nostocales > Nostocaceae > Nostoc > Nostoc sp. MS1. Next base: position 1,189,257 of record NZ_AP023441.1, on the reverse strand, counting down.
AGGTTGACAACTATAAAGATTACAAACGCTTTCTCATCGATGTTCACAGATTACTTCTCACCTCTGCGTCTTATATCGTGTTCTACGACTACACCTGTTATTGCTGCCAGCGTAAGACCAGCAGAGATGTTGTTCTCTAGGTTGTTGTCTAAGGAAACACCAGTAACTACCAGTAACACCTGAAAACCAATCGGTGTAAATATCCAAGCTACCAAAACCTTTGCCCACAATGGTGTAGACTTTTTCGTGTCGTTGCTCATCGGTTGTTTGTAGTGGTTGTGTCTAATTACTCAGTATTCCCAATTTTCACCACTACTAGCCTACAATAGCCACGTTAGAACACAACTTAGGTTTTCTTTTACTGTTGTTGTCATTAGACTTTCGTTGGGTTATATTAGTTAAGCTAGTGTTTTGGCTCCTATCTGGCTCCTGTTGTTCAGTTGTCGATAAGGAAAACGCCAGAAAGCAGGCATGGCGGCATAGCCAAGTGGTAAGGCAGAGGTCTGCAAAACCTCCACTCCCCAGTTCAAATCTGGGTGCCGCCTTTAGAAAACACAAGTATTACAGGGCTTTCAAGCCCTTTTTTAATAGTATTAGGGCTGCTTTACACAGCCTGCATCTTCTTTTTTAGCCACATCAGGCATAGCTAATAATTAGTCTCACTCCTGCGCTCCAGCTTGCTTTAAACTTTGGACTATACTCCTAAAGCCATTAAATTCGGCAATCATCAAAGCTGTATAGCCACCACGATTTTTTAAATTTGTATCAGCCCCACTTTCTAGCAAGATTTGCACCGCTTTGTTGTAACCACCAGCAGCAGCCCAAATTAAAGCGGTAGCGCCCACAGTGTCTTGGTAATTGATATTAGCACCTTTCGCCAGTAATAACTGAATGATTCCTGGATGATTTCGTTCTGTAGCTTTAATTAAAGGGCTTTTACCATCACCTGCGGGAATATTGGCATCAGCACCGTAGTTTAACAATATCCTCACTGTCTCGGTGTGACCTTGAGATACGGCTAAGGTTAAAGATGTTTCACCTAGATTTTTGTCATTTAAACTTGCGCCAGAATTTAGTAGTGTTTCGACTATCTCATGATGTCCCTGCAATGCTGCTACTAATAATGGTGTATCGCCCAAGTTGTTTTTAATTTGGATATTTGCACCTCTGTTGAGTAACATTTGTAGCACATCACTATACCCCTCTACTGTGGCAATATGTAGGGCGGTTTCTCCATCTTGGTCTTGATGATTTATCTGTGCGCCTCTATCTAGTAAAGTTTCTACGATCGCTTGATTACCTGCGGCTACAGCTGCTAATAATGCTGTACTACCGTCTTTATTTGCTTGATTAACATCAACTCCCGCTTCCAGTAACACTTGTACCACATGCAAATGTCCTAAATCTGCTGCTAACATCAACAGCGTATCTCCTGCTTCGTCTGGGGTACTAGCATCTGCACCGCTTTGTAAAATTAACTGCACCACAGCCCCCTGTCCTTGCTTCAGTGCCAGTTTTAAAGCAGTATCATCATCTTTATCTGTAATATTGACATCAGCACTAGCAGCTAACAAAAGCCGCACCACTTCTACATAACCTTTTAGGGCTGCGGCCATTAAAGCTGTACTACCATCTTCATTGGTAGCATTGACATCAGCACCCCTAGATATTAAAAGTTGCACAATATCAACTTGATTTGCACTAGCAGCCAACATCAAAGCTGTTAAACCATAGCGCTTTCTGGATAAATTTACACTTGCCCCAGCATCTAGAAGCGATCGCACTATTTCTGTGTACCCTAGATTAGCAGCAAACATTAATGCTGTAGTACCATCGCGATCGCACGCATCTACCTTAGCGCCACCCGCCAGCAGTACACCCAAACCTTTGATATCACCGCTTTTCGCAGCCTTTAGCAATAAAATATCGTTATTATCAGTCATGAATAAATCCCTACTGGGAATTTTATATTTAGTTCCAGAATTTAGTCTCAGATGCTTTAGGTACTTTTGCAAGATACTTGCCGAATATCAGATAGGTAAGTATTTGGCATATAAATACACCTTATCTTTCCTATAATTACCATTAGTTTGTATATATTTTTTAACAGCTTTTAAATCATCTTTTTTCTAGCTTTGTGAGAAATTTGATGATTAACTATTGACTGCCAAACCTATGTCAAAATAAAGGTAATTTATTATCTAGAGGTAAGCAAGCGCTCTACAAGCTAGATGACCATGTAATAAAATACACAACGAAGTGATAAAAGTATCTCTTCCCCAGTCTCTAGCTCTAACCTCTAACCCCTATTTTCAAGCTAGACAAAGGATAGACCTGAGCAATGGCAGACCCAACAAATCAAAATCAAGCAGACGCGATCCCCAGTACCGTTGAACAGAAAGCGCCCTCTGTCTCTGAAGAAAACGCCCCCAGCACTAGCGAAGCAGTAGCGACAAATATTCCTACTGCCAACACGCCAGATCCGGCATCTGCGAACCCGGAGACTAACCCCAACGCGGCTAAACCCGCAGAAAAACCTGCCCCAGCCGCAGCCAAAGCCGCAAAGAAAGAGAAAGCCCCATCTGTGGAAGACAAGCCATTTGTCGAGTTCATGGAGCAAGATTATTTGCCAGCTTTGCAAAAAGCGATCGCCTCTGAGGGCGTAAAAGATTTACAGCTTTCTTTCGCCAAGCAGAAGCTTCCTGTCGCTGGTTTGTCATCCTCTGAAGAATGTTGGCAAGTAATTGGTAGTTGGCAAGGTGGCCAGCGCCAGTTTAATGTGTATTTCCCCGATGAAGATATTCAGGGCAAAAAAGGTTTTTCCTGCAATGAAGGCAGAAGACCTAGCACTCTAGAATCATTTTTAATCGACGAGCGCAAAATTACCCTTGATATGTTGGTATCTCGTCTTGTCTACCGCTTGAATGGTCAAAAATGGTTAGGTAGGAATTAAAGGAGTACTGAGTTGACAATGGACAGTGGACAATGGACAGTGACTAACCTGTTAACTGTCAACTGTCAACTGTCAACTGTCAACTGTCAACTACCTTCTGCCTCCAATTGTTGCAACTCTTAACGTTTTGTCTACCAGTTTGCCTCTACACCTTGGTAGACTGAGATTTATACAAATTCAATATTGTCGGCTGTTGCGCCTTTTGGGGGCATAACCTTTAGCTTTCAGGGCGTAGTCAAGATAATAAAAACAAAAGAGCAGTTAGGACATGGTAGATTCCCTAAAAAAGCCAGGCTTTGAAGAAATACGGCCCGGAATTAAAGTCCCGGCCAAGGAAACTCTATTAACACCCCGGTTTTATACCACTGATTTTGATGAGATGGCACGGATGGACATATCCGTCAACGAAGACGAGTTGAGAGCCATTCTCGAAGAGTTCCGTGTTGACTATAACCGTCATCACTTTGTACGGGATGCCGAGTTTGAACAATCCTGGGATCACATTGACGGGGATACTCGCCGCTTGTTCGTAGAATTTTTAGAACGGTCTTGTACGGCAGAGTTCTCCGGCTTTTTACTCTACAAGGAACTCGGTCGCCGTTTAAAAGATAAAAGCCCCGTTTTGGCTGAATGCTTTAACCTGATGTCACGGGATGAAGCACGCCACGCTGGCTTCTTGAACAAAGCGATGTCAGATTTTAACCTGTCTCTTGATTTAGGATTTTTAACCAAGAGCCGCAATTATACCTTCTTTAAGCCAAAATTCATTTTCTACGCGACCTATCTTTCAGAAAAGATTGGTTACTGGCGCTATATCACCATTTATCGCCACTTAGAAGCGCATCCTGAAGACAGAATTTATCCAATTTTCCGTTTCTTTGAAAATTGGTGTCAGGATGAAAACCGTCACGGCGATTTCTTTGATGCGATTATGAAATCCCAGCCGCAAATGCTGAATGACTGGAAGGCGAAGCTATGGAGTCGCTTCTTCTTGTTGTCGGTGTTTGCCACCATGTATCTCAACGATATCCAACGTAAGGACTTCTACGCTACCCTTGGTCTAGATGCACGGGAATACGACATCTACGTAATTAAGAAAACCAATGAAACCGCAGGTAGAGTCTTCCCCGTAATGCTGGATGTAGATAGTCCAGAGTTTTACGAACGTTTGGATAAATGTGTTGAGAATAACGAAAAGCTGGAAGCGATCGCTAACTCCAAAACACCCAAATTCCTGCAATTATTCCAAAAATTACCAGTATTGGCTTCTACTGGCTGGCAATTATTACGCCTGTACTTCATGAAGCCAATTGATGCTGTTTCTGCCCAAGGCGCAGCTCGTTAAGTTCTAAAATTTTCGTAAACTATTAGGTGGTTCTGTTTTATACAGAGCCACTTTTTTATCTGCTAGTATAGCTATAGCCACTTGTATTAGACACTACTTGCTTGAGAACCAATTCGATAGCATCACGTAAATTGTCCCAATTGTGTAATTGTTTACGAAACCTACTTTTTAACCATGCTCAACACTTCCCAAGTTAAGTAATCTCATCAAGCCAGAGATGATGCTGAAAGCTCTTATGCAGAGTAATTCTGACGATAAAAACTGGGGGCAACGCCAGACCACCGCTTAAATGCTTTGCTAAAAGATATTTCGGATTCATAACCCACCAGAGTAGCCACATCTTTTAGCCTTAATCGGCTTTCGCGCAATAATTCTGTTGCTTTGACCATGCGCCAAGTTGTGAGATATTGCATTGGCGGTTGTCCAACCAGTTGAGTAAAACGAGCTGAAAACGCAGATCGAGACATTGGTAATTGTTCTGCCAGGGATGCCACAGTCCAAGGCTTTTCAGGGGATCGATGTATTAACGATAAAGCAATTACCATCTGTGCATCTGTTAGGGCGTGTAACAAGTTGGGCTGATCATTAGAAGTGCTGGCAACATAGGCACGAACAGCTTGTATGAAAAGGACATCAACGAGTCGTGCAATTACAGTTTGAAAGCCAAGGTGACTTATAGCAAGTTCGGCTGTAATGTAGTGCAACGTTGTTTCTAACCAAGGAACTAGCTGTCCATGATCGCTACGGACGTGAATCACACTAGGCAGCGAGGCCAACAAGGGATTACGGCGATCGCCTTTGACTTGAAAACAACCTGCTAGCAGCTCAATCGGTAAGCCATTTCCACCAAAACAAATGCTTTTATAGCCATGATTCGGTCGCATGATCGACGTATCTTCAAAATCGGTAATCGGGCTAGAGAGCGTATCGCAAATGATATGTTCATGTCCGTGGGGAAACATGACAAAATCCCCAGTGGCTAGAAATAGAGGTTTTGCATGGTCGTTAATCCGAAGCCAGCATTGCCCTTGTGTAACAATGTGAAACGCCGCTTGTCCTACTTGTACGGGAAAGCGGATTCCCCAAGGTGCATTTAGCTCACAGCGACACAAAATCGTGTGTTCTAGGCGCATCGTTTGTAAAATATCGGTCAACAAATCTGGAATTAGCATTGCTTCAAGTTGGACGATTGATTATGAAATCTGGATTTTTAGCCATTCTCTATCCAGAGGGTCTCTGGTTATTCTAGTTTTTGAGCAACTTCATTACGTTCAGAGAAAGCCAAACTTATGCCGATTGTTGTCACAACTCCAACTGGAAACATTGGCCATCAGGTCGTGCGCGAATTGTTAGATGCCGGGAAGTTTCTACGTGTCATTACCCGTCATCCTGACAAGTTGACCGATGCTGTTCGCGCTCAAGCTGAGGTAATTCAAGGATCAACTGATGATGCTGAAGTACTTATTCGAGCATTTGATGGGGCTGAGGCAATGTTTTGGTGTGTTCCGCAAAGCCATACTCTGGAAAATTTACTAGACTATTACATGCGATTTACGAAAGCTGCCGCCATCGCCATTGATCAAACTCAAATCCCCCGTGTTGTTTCGGTTTCTAGTGGTGGTAAAGGCCTTGCTAAAAATGCAGGTGCGATTTCTGCCTTACATGCAATGGAAGATTTGCTGAATGAGACAAGTGTAGCTATGCGGCATTTGCGCTGTGGTAGCTTTATGGAAAATTTTCTGTGGCAAGCAGGCGCGATCGCGCATCAAGGAAAATTCTTTTATCCACTACCCGGTGACTACTCAATTCCAATGGTGTCAACCTTTGACATTGGAACAATTGCTGCTCAATGGCTTATGAAGCAGGATTGGAAAGGAGTTCAGGGGGTTGCAGTACATGGTGCTGAAGAGTTATCGCTAAATCAATCTGCCGAGGTTTTCAGTGATGTTCTCGGTAAAACTATTCAGTTTCAACAAATCCCACCTGAAGTTTACTATGAGTTAATGCTGAAGCACGGTTCAAGTCCAGCGTTTGCTCAAGGTTTGGTTGATTTATTCGCAGAAGTTGCAAAAGGTATCTACCAGGCTGAACCTCGCACATTAGAAACGACAACTTCCACGACTTTACGGCAATGGGCAACAAAGGTGATGGTTCCTGCTGTAGCCAAGTACTCTGCTCAAATGTCGGATTAAACAAGCAAACCAGCTACTTGTCTTATATATTACGGTAAAAGTGAAAAAATTAACCGCCCATATAAACGACAAGCGCCGTTCAACAATGGACAATTAACAATTGACTTTTTCCCTCTCCCTAGAAGTGAGAGGATTGGAGAAAAGGATTTATTTTTTGATTTTTTCTCCTTGAAAGGAGAGGTCTTAAACCTTGAATGAAACAATTGACAATTTTCAATTGATAACTAAGATTTAGATTTTAGCTGATGCAATTGAGTTTCTTAATGCTTCTACTAAAATTTGATTTTGCTCATCTGTTCCTACGGTGATGCGTAGCTTATCTTCTAGTCCTGGTTGCTTGAAGTAGCGGATGAGAATTTTTTGTTCTTTGAGTTGTTGATAGAGGTATTCGGCGTTTCCTGCAGGGGGTTGGGTGAGTAGAAAATTGCCGTGGGAGTCCCAAACACGAAAGCCTAATTGTTTTAAGTCTGTTGCAAGCTGAGTCCTTGATGCCTTAACCTTGGCTACACAAACATTTTTATAGGCTTGATCATTGATGGCGGCTGTGGCAACTTTGCAGGCGATCGCATCAATGTTATAGCTATCTTTCACTTTAAACAATCCGTCTAGTAACTTAGGATTGCCTATCCCAAACCCCAAACGCAACCCTGCCAAAGAATAACCTTTAGAAAGGGTGCGAATTAAAATCACATTTTCATATTCCTGAACTAAATCTAAGGCACTGGCTTGGGCAAAGTCTACATAAGCCTCATCTATAACTAACACCCCAGATAATTCACTAGCTAATTTGCGTAAGTCTTCACTGGGAACAACATGGCCAGAAGGACTATTGGGTGAGGCAATAAATGTCACACAACCATCAGCCGCCAGCAATTCCGCCACAGGCAAAACATTGTCTTCTTTGTAGGGAATTTCTAAAATATCCGCCGCCTGCATCTCGGTTAATGTACGATATAGCACATAGGTAGGCATGGGATAAACCACCTTCCGTCCCGGTTCAGCGCAGGCGCGAATGACTATACTTAAGATTTCATCACTACCATTACCAACAATAATCCAATCACTAGGAACACCTAAAACTTTACTTGCAGCTTGTCTAAACTCCCCTGCATATGGTTCTGGATATCGCCGCAACCATTCGCCATCAATATCTTTTAGTGCTGCTAACGCCGCAGACGAAGGCGGGTAAGGGTTTTCATTACTGTTGAGTTTAATTACCTGTGTACCCCGTGGTGGCTGTTCACCGGGTACATAACTAGCCATTGCTTCAACATTAGACCGAAAGTAATTAGTCATCTCTCCAATTCCCTGTTACCTATCCCCTAATTAAATTGCCAACTTTGCTAAACCTAAATAACGAATACCTTCAGGGGTAACATCAAAACGGCAAGGTAGGACTTCTAAACCTAATGCGATCGCTTCTCGTAACAACTTACCATATATAGGATCTGTACTATCACCAGGGGCAAACTCTGTACAATCGCCTCGATTGATAAAATACAACATCACCGCCCGCATTTGCGGCAATAGTGCCATTAATTCGCGCAGATGCTTTTGTCCTCTTGTGGTTTCCGTATCAGGAAATAAGGCCAAAGTACCATTTGCCCAAGTCGTATTTTTCACTTCTAAATAAATTGGGCGTTCTATATCATTCCCTGTCAAGAAGAAATCTACTCGACTTTTCTTATCCGCTCCGTAAACTACCTCGCCTTTAATGTGGTTATAATTACCCAATTCTGGAAACAAGTATTTTGCCAAAGCCAACTTGACTATCTGATTAGGTAAAGCTGTATTCACCCCCACCCAAGTCGGTTCATTATCGTGAACTTGAATCAGTTCCAAAGTATAAGCCAATTTGCGCTTCGGATTAGCACTTTTAGAAAGTTGTACCGCACTACCAACAGTTGATACTCCAGTCATCGGCCCCGTATTAGGACAATGTGCTGTCACGACTTCACCAGAAGCCAATTGCACATCAGCAAAAAAGCGCTTGTAGCGCTTCAGCAGAACACCAGGGTATAGGGATGGGTAACGGTATAGCCAATCAATCATTTTTTGAGGGAGTGGGGAGTTGGGAGTTGGGAGTAGGGGGAGATGAGGAAGTGGGGGGAGATGAGGGAGAAGACAAGGAAGCAGAGGAGAATAACTATGGACTAATGACTAATGACTAATGACTAATGACTAATGACTAAGACACTATACACCCAAGCGCGAACCAAATAAATCCCGTCAATAAAGTTTTGTCATGCCTTTATCACAATTTGTCAATTTTTGTAGTTAAATTGACGACATTTTAATAAAAAGACGCATATACTCGGTGTTATAAGCCTCCCACAGAGAAAAATGGAGAGGGTTGCAACCTGCAAGGAGAAATATCCTATGCAAATAGTCGGGGGAATGACGGAGTTAGAATATGCCTTTTTGTTCACACTCAGAAAGGTAAATTCAATTCAGACAGTAGATTTCAAGCCATTTTTTAACAATTTACCAGTTGATCCCTATATTAAAGGCAAGTATCGTTCGAGAAGATTATCTCGGTTTATAGTTGCAGAGGATCAGTTGATTAAACTACCTCATGGTTATCTATTGCAAAGTAAAGATTACAATCCATTATTGGGAGATATTAAAAGAGAGTTTGCAGAATTAGATGATGCACTTATAAAACTCAATAGCTTTAGAAATTTAGTACTAGCATTTAGCGATTCTTGTAAACTCCATCCAGAAGCAGAAATTGGAGTACATCAAATTAGAACTACTTGTTCTCCAGACAATTTTGGCAATCCTGCACCTGAAGGTATCCATCAAGATGGTACTGATTTTATCGGTATCTTTTCTGTAGATAGGGATAATATTCAAGGTGGAGAGACACACTTATATACTGCCAAAAAAGAGAAGCCTGTATTTAGTAAAATCCTTCATCCTGGGGAGTTATTATTAGTTAATGATCACGACTTTTATCACTTTACTACGCCCATAAAACCACAAACTGAAGCTCAAGGAATTAGAGATGTTTTTGTACTGACTTCTCCTAGTTTGTTGACTGATTAAAGGTAGTAAGTAACAACTACTACCTCTTAATTCACTAATTAATAAGGGCTAATAACCGAAAGAAATATTATTCCTTCGGTTTTTTCCTTTCTTGCTAAAATCAAACTAAACCTTTTGCCTAAAGGGTAGAACAAAGGCTCAAAGAACAAAGCTTCTAAACTATACATAGGACAGGTTGCTGGATTTTTCGTTACTTTTGGGCTTACTACCTGTCCCTTTTCTTATCCCGAACTCAGGTTAACGTATCAATGCTTTGGGCAAGATTAACATCATTCATGGTAATTCCACCTGCATCGTGTGTTGTCAGTTGAACTGTAACCTGGTTATAAACATTGAACCACTCTGGATGATGGCCTTGGGTTTCTGCAATCAGTGCAACGCGAGTCATAAAGCCAAATGCTGCGATAAATGAGGTGAATTCAAAGTGGCGGTAGAGTTTACCGTCTACAATCTTCCAATGATTTAGTCTTGCGATCGCGCGCTCTAGTTCATCTGGTGATAGCACAGCGCAATTTACCAATTGATTGCCAATCATACAATTTATGTCTCCAATCGATTTATCAGAATTGCGTCAAACTTGAAGGGCATCTGAGCCTGTTGGATACCCTTCAAAGCCTGATCAACGGGAGATGATGTCCTCAACAGTCGACCAATGGGCGCTGCACTGGGAGGGCGATCGCATCCCGCAGATAAGGACGGCTATACCAACTCCAGAGTCCTTCGGTCACTGGCACAATGTTTAATTCGGCACGCCACTCGTCTATAGGACGTTCCAGTCCTTCTTCAAACTTCACCGGAAACAAGGGTTTTGCTTGCCGTGCAATGCCGATGCCTTGAGAAACTAGGTCAAAATTATATCTCAGAGGAGAATCGATGCCTTCCCGTGCCTGATTAGCCATGAACGCTAGCAACGAACCAACCAAATCAATGAACGTGAACGCGGGATAGCTAATTTGCCCAACCGTCACTGAAATCACTCCCAGTTCACCGTAGTCATCAAAGCTAAAGCCCGTCAAAATATGATGCAGATCATGAGTTTTGCGAACGCGATGGGTAATGTAATCGACATCTGATTCAATTTTTCGGAGGCGATAGAACCGTGGATCATAGTTCATGGCACTGAGAACACGAGCATAAGTCCAACCCAATGAGCCTTCCGGCAGCTTCAGCAAAGTTTCCAGATCAAACTCTGGGCCCATATAACGCTCATCAACTAATTGTGCTGAGTCTGGATTTTGACGGACAACCTGCAAACATCTTTTCATTTGCTCACTATCAGTCAAAGCATCCTCAATATCGAAGATGTTCTGCGTGTCAACTCTCCCCCCAGCAACCATGTCAACTAAAGACAGCAGTTTATCAACATTTTCAGGAGTTGCTAGTTCGTTGATATATTTGAATCCCATGATTGTTACCTCGCGGTGCGTTCTTTGTTTTCGACAACTGCATCTTACGGTGACTCCACAGGTAAGCAACAGGAGCTTTTTTTGATATAAGTCAAATTTGATCAATATCAAATTTCCTGGGCTAGATGACGGCGGCGTTGCTGATTTCGATATCTGGCGCGGATACGACTGAGGGTTTCTTGGGTTATTCCCAAATAGGAGGCAAGATGTCCTAGCTTGACGCGATCAAGAATATCAGGGTGTCTCTGAACGAGATCCTCATATCGTTCAAAAGCGGTTTGAGTTTTCATTAGAAAAGCCCATTCTGCTAACTCAATATAATAATGTTCTATCAATAATCGTCCAATCTTATTCCATGCAGGATCGTTGTCGTAAAGATATTGCAACCCCTCATAAGTTGTCACAAAAAACTGGCAATTTGAAACTGATTTAATACTTTCTTTACTTGGTTTTCTCAAAATAAAGCTATGAGGTGAGTAAATAAAATCATCTTCAAATGCAAATCTTGACGTGATCTCCTTGTCTTCAACACAGTAAAATTGCCGAACTACCCCTTTAACCAGAAAATACAAATAGTTTGATATTTCACCTTGCTTCAGGAGTTGATAGTCTTTTGAGAACTCCCGGTACTTGAAAAATTTACGAACATTTTCCTGCTGTTGTTTACTGAGTATGACTACTCGATCTAAAACTTGAAACAGCTTTTCGTATTGATCAATTTCTTGCTGCATATGAGTAAGAGATGTCTTAATATAAATTTAACTTTTCTTAATTTAATTTATACCTAGCTTTTAAATACTACACTATAAGATAACATGAATACTTATTTTTCTGAAAATAAATGAATTGTCAAAAATATTTAATTTTTAGAAATATAGCCATAAAGAGAAAAAGTTATAAATTTTTTATATACTTTTTTGTAAGCACTACAATCATTTGCTTCTTAAGCATTGCAAATGCTGTGGATCAGCGTATCAATAAAAGAACAACATTAGATCCAAATGACAACAGATATTATTTAATTAACTGAAAATATTTGACAATCTACTAAATAAGGCGAATTAAATGATGTCATTTCCCCAGCATTTTTATGAGGAATGGGAAATAATCTGGCTGATAGGGGTTTATTGAGTTTAAAGGCTAATGTTGCCATATCGTTTAAAATTGCGGTAATCTTTTCGATTTTGATATCGCCGGGAATTGGTACAGTATCTAATCCACAACCACACACGGCTGAATATAATAATAGGTTAGTAATATCATAAGTCTGCTCATTAGCTCTTGTTGCTAAACCAATATCTTCACATACTGGCAACATCAGTCCAGAATAGCCACAATTTTTATTTGATACGTTTTTCAACACCCGCGTTAACATTCCAGAAATTGCCAGAGTTCCAGGATTACCGAACTTACCATTTAGCAATTTTTCATAGGCAAAAGCAATACTGTTTTCTTGATCTAGCGATGGCGTTAGCGAGGTATCTACACCATGAAATTTAATGTCATATTGAGTGGATATTTGTTCAGCGATCGCTACTACTTTACCAACTTCTAACGTTAAAATATTTTGCAGCTTACTTTCAGCATCTTCTAAATCTTGAGCTTGGGAAAATACCTGCATTACGAACTCACCAAGCTCTAAACCAATAGTGAAAGATATTGCACCAACGTGATAAGATGTAGGAAAAAATGGAATATTTGGAGGACAGTTAGCCCAGGCACAAAAGCGAAAATTACCAAAGCCATTATCGCTTTCCTCAGAAATGCGTTTAATAGCTTGTGCTGATTTAGTTGCGTTCTTCAATTTACTACCAATTTTACTAGAGCAGTAAATTACAGATGTATTTTTATTCAGTTCAGGAATGATGTCTATCGTCTCAGGACTACTAGCATAGCCAATATTAAAAAAGCTAACATCCAAACTTTGGCATAATTCTTCTAAAACTTGCACCTCATGAATAATTGCAGCTAAAGATAAACCGGCTAGATATTCTTCCCAAGTATTTGTAGAAATTCTCGTTGTTTGCACTTCATAACCTTGCTCTGCAAAAATCATTTGTGCTTTTTTATTAAAATTAGCAGCCATTTTGATTTTTGCTGTTTCTTTTGGTGAATCAAGTGATATACCAGTAGTGATAGTTCTAATTTTCATAGTTCTGCCTTCCACAAGCTGGAAATATATAAAATGCTATGAATAACGAGTTTTACAACCAGGGGCTAGAAAAAGCTCAACAAAAAGATTACGCTGGAGCCATTGAGGAATTTAGCCGTGCTTTAAAAGCTACTCCTTACTTCGCTGAAGCTTACCTACAAAGGGGTTTAGCCTATTATGACTCAGGAGCAATACTTCCGGCCGTGTCAGATTACACTGAAGTCATCAAGCTGAACCCGGAAAGCGTAGAAGCTTATTACTGTCGTGCATTGGCGCGGCTGGCGTTGAAAAATTTACCAGGGGCGCTGGAGGATGTAGAACAGGCTATTCGGCTTAATATTAATTATGCTGCGGCTCATAGCTTGCGGGGTACTGTGCGACGCAAACAGGGATATATTCAAGATGCGATCGCTAGTTTCAAAAAAGCCGCAGAATTATATTTACAGCAGAAAGATAAAGAAAACTGTCGCCTGTGTCTGGAGAAAATTCAACAGTTACAGCCACCAGAAAAACCTGCCACACAGCAAAAAAGCTCACCTATTGCATCTATCAAATCCGTTAACGAATATTTCACCCAGCTACTAGACAAAGCCGAAAAGGGAGACACAAGAGAAGCCATAGCTGATTTAAACTGGATATTACAAGCCGATCCCCAAGATGCACAAGCCTATTGCTGTCGGGGCGTGGTACGTTGCAAAATGGGGAATTATCGAGAAGCGATCGCCGATTTTAACCAAGCACTACAATTAAATTTTCACGATGCAGCCGTTTATCGCAACCGAGGAAAAGCACGTTCCTTTTTAGGTGATTATCAAGGTGCGATCGCCGATTTTAACCAAGCCATCCAGATCAAGCCAGAAGACAGCTTAGGCTATGTTGCCAGAGGTAATACCTACCGGGCAATGGGTAATTATCTCGGTGCAATTCAAGACTATGGTAAAGCACTGCAACTTAACCCCAATGATGCCCAAGCTTACTATAATCGCGGTCTTGCTTATACTTTCTTAGAAGAAATGCAAAACGCCGTAGAAGACTATCAAAAAGCGGCTAGTATTTTTTGTGAACAACAAGATTGGGAAAATTACCAACAAACGCAAGATAGTCTCAAACAAATTCAAACATCTGTTCCTGAATATAAAAAACAGAAGTCTAATTTATTACGTCAAAAACTCCTACGATTGGTTGGTGGACATTGGGAACTTGCCCAAAGATTAATTAACCAGAAAAAAGATTACTATCTGGGGATGTCTGAGGAGTGGTATATGCAGAAAGTAATCGAGGATTTAGAACGCGATCGGGATAGATGATGTTATTAATGAGGTAATTGTCAGATGGATAAATTAGATAATTATCGGCAGTATATCAAGCAACTATTGAAATTATACAGTCAGTATAGCAAATCAGATAGTGAAGTAGAAGCACAAACTATATTTGATAGTGAAAATGACCATTACCAGCTAGTATACGTTGGCTGGAATAATCAAAGGCGTGTCTATGGTTGTGTATTACATTTAGATATTAAAAATGAGAAAATTTGGATTCAGCATAATGGTACAGAAGGCAATATTGCTGATGAGTTAGTTGCTTTAGGTGTTCCTAAACAAGATATTGTATTAGGATTTCACTCACCTTATAAAAGGCAGTTTACAGATTTTGCTGTAGGTTAATATAACCTATATATTTTCTATTTCCCAAACAGTAATGGCTGATGGTTATTACTCGCTTTCTTTAATAACTCACGGACTTCATCATCCGTAGTTTGGGGAAACTTCTCATACCACAGACCAACACTACAAAATGGAGTAGGTGTATTTGCACAGATCATTTTTTCTACATTGTTGTGCATCTCTTCATAGGTTTCTGGTGCAGCAACTGGTACAGCAATGACAACTTCTTTGGGTTGCTTCTGTTTAACAGCAAGTACAGCAGCCCACATAGTTGCACCAGTTGCTAAACCATCATCCACCAAAATTACAATTTTTTCCTTTAAATCGGGAAAAGGGCGATCGCCCCGATACATCCTTTCTCGTCTTTCCAGTTCCCTTTGTTCTTGGGCAGTAACTTTGGCTATTACCTCATCAGATATTTGAATCTGATTGATGATACCTTGATTGAGGATACGTACATCACCAGAAGCTATGGCTCCCATCGCTAATTCTTCATTCTTAGGCACACCAAGTTTGCGTACTATCAGCACATCTAAGGGAGCATTTAAGGCTTTAGCTACCTCAAAACCGACAGGAACACCACCTCTAGGTAAAGCTAACACCAGCACATGAGGACGATTGGCGTAATCTGCTAACTTTTTAGCCAAAATTTGGCCTGCTGCTGTCCTATCTTTAAATAGCATGGTGTTACACTCCTGGTAATTCACTTAAATCCTTTTTTAAGTCTTAACGTGCATCTTTCCTTGTCTTGCTAACCCAAATAATGGCTCATATTCTGGGGGCAGTTGAGTACGAATATCCTCCATTTCTCCTGAGCTAATAGCCTCGCTCAATACCTCAATTACAGCATGGGCATGATTAACTGCCTGCTGTAATTCTACGCCTTCTCGGAGACTGATTCGCTGATAAAATTCATCCAAAGATAAACGAACGCCTGCACCTGCATATTGATGTTGTAGATATTGAGCAATACCTTTAGGCAATTGTGCAGCAGCATTGTTAGCTTCGTTTCCAGCTAAACGTTCTGCTAGTGTTTCTAAAGTAGCACGAGTTGCAAGTTCAGCATCACCAGTTGTTCTCAAATTGGCGCGATGTCTCACCTGTGCGATAAACTCATCGTGCTGCATAATTCCTCCAAATAGGCTTTAGTGGCTGAGTTGATTGTAAAAATTTTCAAATAAAATATCCTCTGACTAACGAAACGACTCTGCATTCTCTGAATCTACCTAATGGCTGAATAGGGGCGCACAGCTAACTGTACACCCCTACTCAAGTTTTTCTATTATTGACAGCACCAAAAGATGGAGTTGGGGCTGATGAATCTAAGCCCCTCAAAATCAGCAAATTAACCTAAATCAAACAGTAATAATTCTGTACCGATTTCAGAGCTAATTTGTAGTTTCTCTTCACCATTGATTTGTACACCGTCGCCTGCTCTCAGTTCCTCACCATTTAAGATGGCGACACCGTGAGCGATTTGCAACCAAGCATAGCGATCGCCTTTTACTTGATAATTAACCACATCACCCGCTTCCAAAACAGAAGCATATATATCAACATTTTGGTGAATAGTCACAGCACCATCACGCCCGTCTTTAGCCGCAACTAACCGCAGTTGACCACGCTTTTCTTCTGCTGTGAAAGCTTTCTGTTCATACCTTGGTGCTAACCCTGCTTCATCAGGTAAAATCCAGATTTGCAGTAAATGCAGTGCTTCAGTACCAGAGTGATTAAATTCACTATGTTGAATCCCCGTACCAGCACTCATAATCTGCACATCACCAGGACGAATCACCGAACCTGTACCCAAGCTGTCTTTATGTTCTACTGCACCAGAGAGTACATAAGTAAGAATTTCCATGTCACGATGCCCATGAGTAGGGAATCCTGCGCCTGGGGCAATGCGATCGTCGTTAATTACTCGTAACGCGCGAAATCCCATCCGATTAGGATCGTAAAAGCTGCTGAAGGAAAATGTGTGATAACTATCAAGCCAACCAGTTTGACTACGACCGCGTGCATTTCTGTCATGAACTAGATAATTAATTGTATTTTGAGACATAAGACAACTCCTTGTATTTTATAATTTGTAATTCGTAGTTCGTAATTCGTAATTAAGAAAGCGAACAAATCTAATTCAATTAGAAAAAAATAAGCTTTTAAAACTGCTATCTATAGGTAAAATCTGTAATCACAATAATAATTAAATGTAAAATTATATAGCATTTTCTAGTTTGCTGAGTTGCAAATTTATCTGTGTTTATCTGCGTTCAATTATGCTTACTTCTATTAAATTCTTAATTACGAATTACGAACTACGAATTACGAATTAATTTCAACTATCTAAATAGTAAAGTATGGCAATAAAAATGAAAAGTACGCACTAAAAAGTGGCGTACTTACCAAAAAGATACTATTAAATTACAACAATAGAGATTCCCTAAAAAAGTTTATCTAACACTAGCTGGCTGTTGAGTTTTGCTAGCAGATGTACCATTTTCTCCCTTGACGGCTGCGGCTTGTAGATGCGCGTCTAGGAACCACAGGCGCTTGTCAATAGTGCGAGAGACTTCAGTATAAAGGTCTGCTGTATCAGCATCACCTAAATCATCAGTTTTAGCGATCGCTTCCCGCAAGTGTTTAGCGTAAGGTGCAAAGCGATCGGCCAAAGCTGCTACATACTCTCTACCCTCTAAAATATCAAAGGGAAATTCAGGAAGAATGGAATTTTGAGCGGCGGCGCGTGCTGTCCCTACAGCGTACCCACCCAAAGCAGTTACCCTTTCTGCAACAAGGTCAACATACTCTTCTAATTCCCCTGCTAGTTCGTCAAATAATTCGTGTAATTGATAAAAATCAATACCTTTAACATTCCAGTGGGCTTGTTTTGTCTGAGTTTTCAAGTCCAAAGTAGCGGCTAAAGTTTGATTGAGGATACCGATGATTTGCACCCGTTTTTCAGCAGGAAGATCAATACGGCTGGGATAGAGGCGTGATGACAGAGTATTATCACTCATGATTCTACCTAATGGCTTGTACGAATTAACTCTTTAGATAGTAGGATTAATCGCCACTTGAGCGTAACTCTCCAACGGTAGATTGCCAATATTTTCTACATGAAGTCCAGCGATGGATGCCAAATACGGCTGAACACGCTATAGTCAGTTGACAGTTGACAGTTGTCTTCCTCATCTCCCCCCACTCCCCCATCTCCCCCAATTCCCAACTAAATCTTCACCTGTTCCCTGTATACTCTGGGCGTTATTCCTGTGAGTTTACGAAAGACATTTGTAAAATGGCTCTGGCTTTGGAAGCCGACTTGGGAGCTAATTTGCTCTATAGTTTGGTTTGTGCTACTTAGTAATTTTTTAGCTCTGTCAATTCGGCAACTCATGACATATTGGTGGGGAGCCATGCCAGTTGATTCTTTAAATTGACGAGAAAAGTAATACATACTCATTCCCACGATCGCAGAAATATCTACCAAACTCAAATCTTTGTCGAGATTTTCATGAATGTAAGCGATCGCTTGTCTGAGCTTCCATTGTGACAGTCCTTTATGCTCATGCTTGTCAAGTTTTGCGTCACTTGTTACACAATAATGTTTGAGTAAGTGAATACACAATGTTGTCGTTAGAGATTCAACATAAATACTACTAACCCCATTCTCCGATCTCAGTTCAGTTTGCAAGGCCAATCCAATTTGTTGAATCAAGGGATCTGGGGCTGCAAAACGGGGTTTTATTTCAATTTTGTCTAAATTGCCAGCTTCTATCGCTATGCGTGTCAGAAAAGCCGGTTCCATACTCAAGACGAGAAACTTTGCTTCTGATTGCCAGCGTGATACGTGATGAATATGTGCAGGAATAATTGCTACATCTCCCTTAGCTATGTTCTCATGCTGCAATTGTCCATCAAGTATCCGCTCAGATTGCACTACTTGGGGTTCTAAGCTAACGGTAACAACGTGTTGGGAAGGAGTGTGTTCTGGCGTTTCATGGGCAGGCTGTTGGTGAACATCTAATCGCAATCCTTCCCACTGTGCATGATAACTAGAAATTAGGGGCGATCGCGGTAGAATTTCTAAACAGGCATCTTCTTGAGTAAAATCAACGGTTAAGATTTTCTCTTCCGACATTATTCTTATCCCAAAGTTTTGGGTTTTGATGTAACAATATATTCAGTATTTCAGACATCTTAGTTCATTTTTTGACAAACTAGGTTGAGTAGAATTGAGTTGGTAAAACTAATTTGTAATTTAACTGAAATTTTCTGAATACATCTATCTTAAAATACTTTGTGTGCTAAGTATATCGATAAATACAGAAATATTATGAGTTCAATACATTACTACGTTATTTATGATGGTAATTGTAATCTCTGCGTCACGCTAGTACAATTACTGGAAACCTTAGACCAAGGCAAGATTTTCCGTTATATTCCCATGCAGGATGAGCAGGCAATTGCTCAATGGGAGATTACGCCTCAAGGTTGTGAACTAGGGATGATTTTAATTGATGCCAACGAACCGCAACGGCGCTGGCAAGGCAGCGATGCCGCCGAAGAAATCGGTCGTTTATTGCCACTGGGTAGTATTTTTGTAGACGCTTATCGAACTTTACCGGGTGCGAAATGGGTAGGCGATCGCATTTACACCCAAATCCGTGATAACCGTTACACCATATTTGGTAAGCGCTCTTGTACCTATCAGTCACGCTACAGTCAAAATAATTCGTAATGGGGTTAGCCCATTACGAATTAGTAACCGGAGTTAAATTTCCTGTAAGCCGATTACGAATAGCTTTTAGTTGCTCTTGGTTATCAATTGGACATCTTGGCCCTGGTAACTCAGTATTTGGCCATCCTGGTAAGTTAGAACAGGGACATGATACTGGAGGCATACCAACATTTCGCAGAGGAACTGGCATGGCACAACGACTGCAATCTACCATATCCCATTGTGGTGTTAACAGTTCGGCAATGCTTTCTTCCGTTCCATCTAGATAAGACTCATCAGATGATGATAGAATCTTTTGCCAACACGCTTCAAATTCTTGACTATAGCGATCGCCTTGGAATATAGGTTGAGGCAACAAGTGTGTTCCCTCATCAGTGATCACTACTTTCTTACCTAACTGAAACCAGTAGGCAAGATATCTTTTAACTTCTTCTTTAGTTGCCATAGCACGATCTTACAATCGGTACTAGGGAAATTGATATACCGATTGGATTAATTTTCTCTTAAGAAAACCTCTAGTTTTGCACATCAGCATAATAATCAAGTTCTCTCAACATTTCTCAATCATTGCTTAATCATTCATAATCTGCTGAGTCTGGTAATCTTGTCCCAAGTGTGCTGAGATTGAGGGCATATCCACCAGTAACTAAATAAACCGTTTCGCAAATTCCCCCTAATTGACGGACTAAAGACCCCAGGCGATCGCGGAATGTGCGCCCTAAAGGATATGCTGGCACTACACCCCAACCTGTTTCTTCGGCAACAAATAGCATATCAGCAGCAACTAGCTGTACCGTAACCAAAAATTCTGTCACAGTATTTGCCCAACTGACTTCATCATCTTCTAAAAAATTAGCGACCCAAGTACCCAAGGAGTCCACTAAAACACAATTGCTTGGTTTGATATTTGCCAGAGTTGCAGACAGTGTAATTGGCACTTCTAAGGTTATCCAATCTGGAGGACGGCGGTTTTGATGTTGTTGAATGCGTTCTTGCCATTCGGCATCATCAGGAATAGTAGTTGCTGTAGCTACATAGATAACTGATTTCCCTGACTGTCTTGCCAAAGTTTCCGCCCATTCACTTTTTCCAGACCTAGCAGGCCCCGTAATTAAGATGACTTGTCCCAAAGCTGGCTCCTCATTTTTATTGGTCATTAGTCATTAGTCATTAGTCATTAGTCATTAGTCCATAGTCAATAGTCCATAGTTGTTCTCCCTCATCTCCCTCATCTCCCCCACTTCCTTATCTCCCCTATCTCCCTTATCTCTTTTATTTAAAATTTTCGTGACAATAAATAACTTTTAAGAGATAAAATTAACACCAGCATTATTTATGCCAAAATTGGCACAAGCTAAAAAATCTTAATACCCCCATCGTGAATTATCAACAACTTTGGGGAACCTAGATTTCAGGGTAAATATATGAAAGCAGGCATAAAACGCATCGAAGCAACTTTACATGATTTGGGGAATAAGGACACTGCTACCACAGAAGTAAGTGATGCTACCAAACGTCCCTTATCTTTTAGAATCAGTGTTACAGCAAAAGAGCCAACAGAAACTGAAAGTGAAAACCAAAGTCTAGAACAGACACAAGACTTGGAGATAGACAGCCAAGATGAGCCTTCTGTGGCACAGGATTTGTTTCCTCATCATGGTTCTGTACAAACTTTCCCTACCGAAGAAGGAGTAGGTAAAACACCAATCCTGCCTAAATTTAAAACGCCTACATTTAGTAGTCATCGTCACGGTGCAAATCCAGCACTAGCGATGAATATATTGCAAGATATTCAACAAACAGTTGCTAGCTGGCAGAAAGAACTGCAACATATATTACAACAAGTTCAGGATATTTATTTAGAAGGGCCTATTGTCAATGGTTGGTTAGAGTCCAATCCTAGCGAACCGGAAACAAATGGTACTGCCACATTACGGCACGCAGAAGTTGACCAGCTAATGAATTATGTAGAAGAAATTTGTGCTAACGATGGTAAAGTTCCTGGTCAAACTTATCGTACTGGTTATAATCTCTGTGGACTAGATAATTCTGGTAAAGTTTGGTCACGCCCTTGTCCACCTGATCAGTTAGTCAGTGTGAGTATGGCGATCGCGCGTTACCAAAAACTACGTCAATTGTTGGGGCGTAAACAATATCTAGAAACTCGCCTTAGCCAACTAGCCGAAAGCCTCGTAGTTTTACATAGTCACATTCAACAATCGTAAAATATTAGCACGATTTCCGCAAAAACGCTGATGGTTAGGAGGTAAATCAAAGTATAGATTAAATCTCAGCGAATAAATGTAAAATTCAAAATGAATTACGGATTACAAGCTGAACAGGAAATTCCCAATTAATGATATTGCCAAATTATGATGGTTTGTATTGTTTGGGATTTCTAAAATTGTCTCATGGTTAAGATGGTTAATCCAAAATCCAAAATCCAAAATTGGTATTATGCCAGATACTCAAATCTCTGCCATTATCTGTACTCATAATCGGGATACCTATTTAGGTGCGGCGATTGATAGCCTATTAGGGCAAGATTTCACTGGTGAGTTTGAAGTTGTGGTAGTAGATAACGGATCTAGCGATCGCACCCGTGAAGTTGTTGAGCAGAGGGCTAGTGATTCACGTTTAAAATATGTATTTGAACCCACCATTGGTTTATCTGTAGCGCGAAATACTGGTGCTAAAATCGCTAATGCCGAAATTCTGGCTTATTTAGATGATGATGCAGTCGCTAGTAAGCATTGGCTACAGGTATTGTATGCTGCTTATCAACAAAATCCGCAACTAGCGATCGCTGGCGGTAAAGTCACCCTCCTTTGGCCTCCAAACATCGAAGCACCAGCTTGGCTATCCTCTGAGTTAGCAGGAAATTTGGGAGCCTATGATTTAGGTGAGGATGTGGTTTATATTCAGCAACCAGGGTTAACACCAAGAGGCTTGAATTATTCTATCCGCCGCACTTTTTTAGCAGAAATCGGTGGTTTTGACCCTCATCTTGGTCGTGTAGGAAAAAACCTCCTATCTAATGAGGAACTACAAATGACAGAACTCGCACTCAAAGGGGGTTGGCAAGTTGCCTATCTACCAGAAGCCTTAGTTGCTCATAACGTTGCCCCAGAACGCCTCAATCGCTCCTGGTTTTTAAACCGGGGATGGTGGCAAGGAATCAGTGAGTGCTATCGAGAACAAGTAGCAGGGAGGGCAGGAATTGGGCAATTATCCAGGGGTGGCGAGAGGTTAGCGCGTGGTTTGTATAAAGCTGCCCGATATTTTTCCAATCCAGCCGTGCGTTTTGATAACCTTGTATATGCCTATGGCCAAATAGGTTACTTAAATGCAGTGCTTCAAGGTTTACTGTTTACAGCTAATAATAAAAGTAGTCAATAGTCCTTTAAAGTAATTTATATAGTATGTCATCTAAAGTTCCCGTTTCTGTACTCATCCCCGCCAAAAATGAAGAGGCAAATCTACCAGCCTGCTTGGACAGCCTACAAAGAGCAGATGAAATATTTATTGTAGATTCTCAAAGTACAGATAGAAGTCCTGAGATTGCCAAAAATTACGGTGTAAATCTAGTTCAGTTTCACTTTAATGGACGTTGGCCGAAAAAGAAGAATTGGTCTTTAGATAACCTACCATTTCGTAACGAGTGGGTACTGATTGTAGATTGTGATGAACGCATTCCTAATGAATTGTGGGATGAAATCGCTCAAGTTATTAAACAAGAAGAATATACAGGCTACTATCTCAACCGTCGCGTATTTTTCTTGGGTAAATGGATTCGCTACGGTGGCAAATATCCCGATTGGAACTTGCGCTTATTTAAGCATAAGTTAGGACGCTACGAAAATTTACATACCGAAGACGTACCAAACACAGGCGATAACGAAGTTCATGAACACGTTGTCTTGCAGGGTAAAGTCGGGTATCTCAAACAGGATATGCTCCATGAAGATTTCCGTGATATTTACCACTGGCTAGAAAGACACAATCGTTATTCTAATTGGGAAGCCCGCGTTTATTACAACCTGATTACAGGTGAAGATCAAAGCGATACCATTGGAGCTAATTTATTTGGTGAAGCCGTACAACGCAAACGCTTTCTCAAAAAAGTCTGGGTACGCCTGCCATTTAAACCGCTTTTAAGGTTTATTTTGTTCTACATTATTCGGCTAGGCTTTCTCGATGGCAAAGCTGGATATATTTATGGGCGGTTGTTAAGTCAATACGAATATCAAATTGGCGTTAAACTCTACGAATTAAGCAATTGTGGCGGTCAATTGAACACTGCAAATACTTCTCCCTCCCTCCCACCATCTCTAGTTCAAGAAGTCGAAAAGTCTACAACCTAAAAATTGGGGAGTGGGGAAGCAGAGGACAGAGGAGAAAAACTGTTGACTGTTGACTATGGACTAATGACTATGGACTAATGACTAATGACTAATGACTAATGACTAATGACCAATGACCAATGACCAATGACCAATGACTAACGACAAACCTTTTGTAGATTTACGCCAGTACAACCAATCTTGGTTTAATCGAGGACGGGCAAATTGGTATATTTTGTTATGGTGGTTAGTGCAAGCGATCGCCTTTCCTCTCACTCCTCATCCTTTTAGTAACATACGTTGTTGGATATTACGTCTATTCGGGGCGCGAATTGGTAAAGGCGTGGTTGTCCGTCCTACTGCCCGTTTTACATTTCCTTGGAAAGTTACTATCGGAGATTACAGTTGGATTGGTGACGATGTAGTTCTCTATAGCTTAGATGAAATTAACATCGGTCAGCATTGCGTAATTTCACAGAAAAGTTATCTATGTACTGGTAGCCATGATATCCAAGACCCAGCATTTGGGTTAAAAATAGCAGGTATCACCGTCGGTAATGGTGCTTGGGTAGCTACAGATTGTTTTATAGCGCCAGGGGTACAAATTGGCGCTAATACTGTAATTGGCGCTCGTAGTAGCGTTTTTAGTAGTATGCCGGCAGGGCAAGTTTGCTGGGGTAGTCCTTGCCGTCCTCAGCATTCCAGGTTGAAGGAGTAGGAGGCAGGAGGTTAAATACTTTTGCTCAACACTCAGTACTCAGCACTCAGCACTCATTATGGTTTAGAAGAAACTAGAGGTTTGGGTATAATGTCGTCTAACTTGATGCTGGTCAGTAAACTTCTCCATTTCTCGGCAAGTGTGGCATCTTGAGGATTTTGTTGACGGAGTTGAAATAGGATTTCGGCAGAATCGAACCAAATGCCATTTTCAGTGTAAATGTCAACTTTCTGTAATGGTGAGCTTGTTTCTAACTGCTTGATAGTTGCGGGTTTGAGTTGGACTCGCTGAATTACTCCTTCAACATAGATGGGGGGTGAGGATTTTTGTGGGTCACATTCTACGGTGAAAAACCAACGGTATTGCTTATCTAGAGCTAAAGCAGCAGCGTCAGTAGGTAGGGAAACGCTGATGATTCCTGGTTTTTCTGGGAGAGCGATCGCTTTTTGGTAAATAATATTCGCATCCTGGTCTTGCAAGACAAATTCCATCGGATAGCCAGAATCTTTAGAGTACGGCACATAGAATAAAAGTGTCGGATGTGCCTGTGTTGTAAATCCCCAAACATCAGTGACGGTGGGAGCAGTTTGGGTAAATGGTACTAAAGCAGTTAATTGCGGTTCCACTGAGGGACAAGAACCCCGTTTAGCACCACCACGAACACGCCCTCCAGGACGACGTTCTGAGCTTGGTAGAGGTACTTGAGCAAAGTGAGTTTTTTTAGTAGGAGTAATTAAAGGTAAGTTATTTGTGTTATTTGGTTTAGCAGCACTAACATTAGGCCTGCTTGCTAATACCCAGGAATTTCCACCTAATAAGCTGGTATAGCCTACAGCGATCGCAACTAATAGTTTAATAGGTTTTAAATTAGACATATTATTTATTGGTCATTGGTCATTGGTCATTGGTCATTAGTCAACAGTCCACAGTCCACAGTCCACAGTTATTCTCCTCTGCACCTCTGCACCTCTGCTCCCCCCACTCCTTACTCCCTACTCCCTACTCCCTACTCCCTACTCCCCTATTTTGAATTGTCACTACAGCCACACTTGACACTAAGGATAAGGCGGCTGGGACAAAGGGAACCCAAAAGCCCCAAACTAGTAGGCTGAGACTCATCAAATACAAAACACTAGAACTTACACCAACGGCTAATGCTAACTTGGAGAATAAACGCCATCGCCAAGCGAGGAAGCCGCCTAGAGTAGCCCAAGTGCCAATCCAGAGTATTTCTAATCCAGGCATCCACACCGTTAACAATGAGCGCCTATCGAGAACAGCACTAATAATCTGGCTAACCATGTGAGCCTGTACCATTATTCCTGGCATTTGCTCGTCTAAACGACTACCGTAAGGTGTTCCCCAATAGTCGGGAAAGTCTCCTTTCGCTACTACACCAATCAGTATAATCCGATCTTTAATGGCATTGGGATTAATGGGACTATTTAAAATTTGGGTGAGTGTCACCTGTTCAGCGATTTTTCGGGAAGCGCGGTAATTGAGGAGAATTTGACCACCATTAGCATCAATACCCTGGTAAGCTCCTGTGCGAGATGAGAGGCGATGAAGCACTGTATTGCCTATCTGTAAATTCTTAGTGGCTGCTTCTGAGGTGAATTTTGATTCAATCCCTAAAGATGAGAGATAAAGAAATGCTAATTGTGTACTGAAGGCATAGGGCGCAGAACATAATGATGCGGTTTCCTGATTCATAAATAGGAGATGTCGCCGCACTACGCCATCAGCATCATGAACGAAGTCGCTAAAGCCTTGACGTTCTCTAGGGATTTCTGGTGGTGGTTCAATGCCTTTGATATTGGCAGTTGTATCACTTCCCTTACACACACCAATTAAATTGTCAGTCTGTTTGAGTCGAGAAATTAAGTCTGGTTGTTCGGCGGGGAAGTCACGATAAATATCTAAACCAATAGCTTTAGGTTGATATTGGGAGAGTTTTGTTAATAGTTGGCTAAGGGATTTTTCGGAAACTGATGTTCCTTTTAATGACTCTCCGTTACGACGTTGATTAGCTAAATCTTCATCATCGATTGTGACTACAAGTATGCGGGGATCGGGGCCTTCGTCGGGGCGCGATCGCATCATTTGGTCATAGGCTAGTAGTTCGGCTGTCTGTAATACTCCCAAAAACCTTAAGCCACAAACTACAGCCGTTACCAGCAAGCTTGACAAAGCCACCTTCTTTAACCCACGTTGTTTAGGAACGGCTGGAACATCATTAAATATAGGTTGTGTTACAGGTTCGGCTAATTCGTTCCAAGTAAGCGGTCTTTGGGCAGGATTTTGACAAATTACTGGTAGCCAAGTTGCACAGGGAAATCTATCTTCTAAACCTTGCAGGCGTTCTCTGGCGTGTCGGACTGCTTGGTATAAAGATTCACCACTAGCAAAGCTTTGAATAAAATACTTTAAAAATTCTTGAGCGACCTGATCGGGAACAGGTTCGCGCATGACAATGATTTGGGGAATGTTTAAATCCGCCAGTTCCTTTGCCAGTCCCAGTCCATCACAGGAGTTGAAAATTGCTAACTGTAAGCCTCTTTCTATGGCTTGTTTGAGAGCATACTTTAATTCACCAATGCTGAGGCTATCAGTTTTGTTGAGGTAGATTCTACCTATACCGTCATGTCCTTGACTAGAACTGTGTCCAGCGAAAAATAAAATATCGCAGTTTTTACCCCAAAGATAATCTGTTAATTCTTTACGTTGTGGTTCTACTAAAAGGCTGACATCGGCATTAGGAAAATTTTGCAGCATTGCTTGGTCAGCTTGGGTATTAATTCCCTGACTATTACCAACGATCGCCAGAATATTAACAATGGGGTTAGGGGTGCGACGCTTATGAATTAGCTCGTAGCTTGGTGAGGACAGAGCGATTTCTGCTTTGGGATAGCGTTCTAATAAGTCCCAGATGTGCCAAGGTAATCTTTGTAAGTGGCTATTTTCTGACTGTAAAATTACGCGAATTTCGTCAGTTGGTTGTAATTTTTCTAGCCATTTTTCTCGTAAGGGGCGAAACTCTTGTGCTTGTAACCAATGATTAAAGCGTAACCGCAAGGTATGAGCTAATTCGTGGCAATCTTGGGTAATTGATACATTGGTAACTTGGATTTTGTCAGCATCTAAGCGATAACCGTTACCCAATTGTAGATAGGTGGACTGCCAGCGAGTGTAATACAGCAGCATATCAGGACATGGTGGGAGCTTACCTGTGATTTCTGTCGAAGGGCGATCGCTTTCTTCGCCAATCTGGAGAGTCACGGTAAACCCTTGGTCAAAACCACCATCTCCGAATTTTAGCACCACCAACTTTGCCATGACCGTCGCCCCGCCTTGCTTCCCAATCACTGGAGTTCTGAGTCACTCAGATTTAAAGATAAATACACAATTCCAGCGATCGCTTGAATTTTGTACATCTTGTAATTTATTACCCATTTTGATGTATCAATTACCAATTACATGATGAAAAATTTTGATACCTTAAATTACAAAGTTTTCTGTAACATTCATATCATCCAATGATACCTGAACACTAAATTGCTCCTCAAGTTCCCCACGGAATTGTAACTGGAGATAGTTGTCAGAGCTTCTAGCTTGAGCTTCTATAAATACTGATCCAGATGTATCTAACACCTTAAGTTCTACCCCTGTTGGTAGGTATATTTGATTACCTATAGCGTGAAGTTGTAAGCGGACGCTGGTTTTTCCATTGGTTTCAGGCGCAATTTCGACAATCAACATTACTGGTTGATTGACAATTTGGATACCCAAATCAATTAATTTGGCTCGTCTGGTAACTGTTTGTTGTTGAGAAGCTGTTTCTGAAGTACTTACCGGACTACGAAAAGCATAAGCTGGTCTAGCTTCCAAAGAGTTCCACAAATCTTCTATAGTTTGCCAACCTGCTTCACATTGACCAACAAACCACTGACTCAAATTGACCAAAGCATCAATAGGAGAACTTTTGAGTTGCTCTAGACGATCAATTAATGCTTCTATCGGTTGTAGTTGATTTAAGCTTAATGTTTCGGTTGTAACTTTTTTAATAAAACCTAATAACTTAGCTTCTGAGTTGCTTTCATCAACTTGCACAATTACATAACCCACTCTTTCCTCCCATGTTTCTGGAGGAACAGAACAGACTTGCTCTTGTAACTTTACAGGACGGCACTCCAAACGACCAAGTGAGGGAATTTCTAGATCAGCCACATCCGCACAAAGCTGCATGATTGGATTCCAACTATCACTAGCTGTTAAATTAGTGGGAACTTCCATCATTTGCAGATAGTCGTTGACTACTGACACAGCCAAAGTATTGAGCCTGACTTGCTCGGCTTTTTGGGAATTAGGCTGATTGTTAGCGAATTGCTGGGCAGTAGTACGAGCTGCTTGAGAAATCGGTAGGATAATAGCGAAATCGTCTAGCTTGTTGGTGGTGTTAGTCATAGTGAATCCCAAGTTAATCAATGCTGCTATGTACATATCGCCCGCATTGATTAAATTTATGCCACAAAATTGAGAAATTTCCGCCAAATTTTCCGAACTGGCGATCGCCACAGTTGTATTTACAGCTTAAACCTGATGGCTATGTGTAAAATATTTCGCCTAAACTTGTTAGCGTTCGTTTAACATAGCATAACTTTACTGACCTTGATTTAAGGATTGTTTGTGTAATTCTTGCTGCACTTCCTCTAACTGCAAATTTAATTCTTGTGCTGTTTGCTCTACACTCAGCCCTAATTTCACCAGCAAAGGTATTAACCTCAACTTTTCTTGACGCACACCTTGCTGTATCCCTTCCTGTTTACCTTCCTGTTTAGCTTCTTGATAAACTTTCGTCTGCTTCAAATCGCTTAAACTAAACATACTTTCAATCTCCTCTCGACTCATAGATGGGAATTTGTACAGCAAGATAGTCTCTATCAATTCTAATAGCTGTTTTTGTTGGGTTAGAGTGTTAATTTCCTGCCGTGTTCTAGCTATTAACTCTCTAGCCAAGCTTATACTTCAAAGCTATCTCTACTCATCAATTAACCATCCACGTTGTATGCCGTACTCGATTCCGCCTGTCCAGTCCGTTGTAAGATGCTTTCGTACTTTATAGAATAAATGTTGAATCACGGTTGAATTAATTGGATTTTTGATATAGCTTTCTTCATATCTAAATTCTCTATCAGTATTTTTCTGCTGACGTAGTACATAAATTTGATCAACCTTATACTTGCGGAGATTGACATCACTAGTCAGCTTAATCCACTCCATAACTACAATATATAAACTATTCGGATTCCTCGCTTTTAAATCCTCTGCTGCTCTTGATGAGCCTTCAAGCATAGTTTTATCAAGATAAGTCTTACATTCAATTGCTACAACTGGAATATCGAAAATGTGAGTTTCGGTATTACCTGTAACTGTAACTTCTGAGTATTGTTCTGGTTCTTCCTTAAATAATGAAAGTACTTCACCGGGATTTTTATCTTGTTCTGGAGGAACTGATGCTTCTAATGACGCTTGAACAGTTGCTCCAATGACAAAATCATGATCTTTTCTCTCAATGCGAGCATATGGGCGTTTGAGCATTTCCGAGTAGTTCGGCGGTACAAAGAAGATATCTTTAAAGGTATGTGACTTGCCAATTAGAGCATTCTCTCCAAAATCTTTTGCTAAATCTCTAAAAAGATAATAAAGAAATTCTTCTAATACACTAGAGTGAAGATTGGATCTAGAGTCAAACTTCTCAGCATACTGTTGCTGATCTATAAAATTTTTGTATGTGGCGAGTAGTTCTACTCTTTTAGTAATAATGGTATTATCTTGATCTGTAGAATTTGATGTTGGCCCAAACAATTCAATATTTGCTGCGTGCCACTTATCATATTCACGTCGAATCTCAATAAGATAGTTCTTACTTTCAGCGTCTCTATATTTTGTGCGGTGCTTTTCCTTCTGCTCAAGATTAGAGCCATGCACTAAAGGGTTTCTACTAATTGGGGACATAGTTCTAATTTTTCTTGAATATGCAATGCAATGGCCTTAGCAAGAAGAGGCGGTACGGCGTTGCCGATTTGATTGTACTGACAAAGGAATTTTTCGTCAAATCTCTTCTCTCGATGTAATAACTTATGAGATACAACTGTTTTTTTTCCTAAAAAACGATAAGTGTCAGGAAAGGATTGGATGCGTGCGCCCTCACGCGCTGTCAAATTACGATGCTGAAAAGGATGAATAAAATTAGCATAAAATGACGCTGCTATCGTGTGTGATGGTCTATAAGGATTTAAGCGGCGGTTGTTTTGATCGTAACTCTTCTCGGATAATTCCCCATTACCACTACGTCGTCTAGCTCTATGTTCCTTTGGTGCATCTGAACTTGACTCACCCCATTTTATATGTTTAAAACGTTCTACAAGCCTACTAGAATGCTCCATTGCCACATGGTTATAAAGAATTGCGCTGTCATTTCTACTCCATCTTTGATAGTTATTCTGAGGTTCTAAGACATAAGGTTGTTCTTCTTTACCTTCACAAGCATTTAATAGTGGTAAATCTGATACTGCATCCCACAAACTAAGAGGACAAAGTAGACCCTTAGTTTCAAATACTGATAGTTGAGAGCAAGAAACATCTAATAAATTTAATGAATGTGTTTTTGGAGGAATGCCTAACTGTCTTCCTGCTCTATTTCCTACAATAAAGATACGCTCCCTAATTTGTGGTACGCCATATTCAGCAGCATTCAGCACCCATATTTCTACAAAATAACCAATATTTTCAAAGGTCTTTCTAATAATATCTATTACCTTTATGCCTTCTGTATTTTTGCGTGAAAGTAAACCTTTAACATTCTCTATAACGAATGCTTTAGGCGCAAGAGCATCTATCCACTGAGCAAAATTAAGGAATAGACTATTTCTAGGATCTTTAGGATCTTTTTTGGCTGGGCCAGCAATGCTAAAACCTTGACAGGGAGGCCCACCAATAATGACATCTGGTTGAAAACTGCATATATCTTCAATACTACTTGCACAGTTAAATTCACATATGTCTTGTTGAATAACCGTCATTTTTGGGTGATTATAGCGCAGTGTATCACAAGCCCAAACATCAATCTCAACTGACAGAGGAACATTAAAACCTGCCATCTCAAAACCTAAGCTAAAGCCGCCAGCCCCAGCAAACAAATCAATAGCTACTGGTTGTGTCTTAAACATAAGCGTACTGTTGACCCATAACTAAATTACAACCAATTTCCAATCATGACATAGGCTGACCAATAACTAGGGGCGTTGTAGTTGGGATGGTTTAATAACTTTAGCTGGGCGCGGCGCAGAGCTTCGGCTTTGGAAATGTTACTACCTTTGAGTTCTTTATAAAATTCCCCGACTAGTAAAGCTGTTGATTCATCATCAATTTGCCATAGGGACGCGACTGTACTACGTGCGCCAGCGCGGACGGCTGCTCCTGCTAAACCAAGGGCGGCGCGGTTATCTCCGGCTGCGGTTTGGCAAGCGCTTAAGACTAATAGTTCGACTGCACGGGGTCTAATTTGCTCTCTACCACGGAGTAGTGTGTCGAATTGGATGACGTTGATTGGCCCGTCGGCTGCCAAAATGAAGGTATTTTCGGCACGGGAACTAAATTGACCGTGGGTTGCTAAATGCACTACGTTAAATGAGACGTTATTCACCTCTTTTTCTAGGGCTTCGCGGGTGAATTGTTTGTCTAATAAGCTGGTAATAGCAACTCCAGCACTAGCAATTAAGTCTACTTCTGCCTTGATGGCGGGTAAGGGGGAAAAGTTGGGAAAGTTTGGTGGGGGTTGAGTTAACCCGGCTGTTAAGGCTCTGAGTTGTCCTCGTTGTAGGGGTTTGGGGTCGAGGAGTTGCAAACCGACGCTGAGGGCGATCGCATATTTTTCTACTAAATATTGTTTGCCATCATATAATACCCCTAGTGGTAAATTCCGTAACAACCCATCTGGGACAAATACTAAAGTGTTAACTCCACTGGCTACCAGTTCTGATTCTATAGGTTTAATCAGCCAGTTATAAACCTGTTGTGCCTGTGCTTTGATGGCTTTACTAGCTGTGGGATTGACGAGATTTCTTCTCAGTTCGCTCAGAACTTGGTCTACTTCTGGTTGTTCAATATTAACGCTGTGTAACTGCAAAGGTTTGTTAGGAATTTTGACGATTACCTGGATTTGTTGCGGCAGAATAATCGGGTATAAAATTGCAGCCGTGGGGTTGTCTTGGTCTACTACTTGATCGAGTTGCACAGCTTGGCCTTGCAGACAAGCCTCCCGAAAGAAGTTATCTAATTCTGCTAGTTGTAAGGCTTCAATCCGTTGACGGGCTTTATCGAGGGTTTTTTCATCAAGCTTATCTGGTTGGGATTGTAACAGCAATTCTACTGATTGCCGATAGATTGGTTCTACACTGTCGCGGAAGTTAAACTGCACATCTTGATTGACGGCTACTAAGTCACTGCGCAAAGATTTTAAGGTTTCTACTGCTGCATCATAAGCGGCGATCGCACCAGAAATATCTTTTTCTGCCCACAACAATCTACCTAATTGCCACTCTAAGCGATAAATAATATCTGGTGCATTACTACCTTGGGCTAATACTAATGCTTGTTGTGTCAGGCTTTTGGCTTCTTGCCATTGCTGACTTTGTTCATACAAATTTCCTAAGCTTAATGTTGCATAAGCCTCTGAGCGATTATCACCCAAACTCCGAGCTTGTTGGATAGTTTTTGCCAGTAACTTTGCTAATTCCTGAGTGCTGGGTATTGAGGGAACATTTTTATTCAGCACCAAGTAATCAGTATTGAAAAGTTTGATGAGACTTTGAGCAAAGTTAATTTGGGCGTAGATAGTAGCACGGCTGGGAGGGAGTTGATTAATTTGCTCTGGAATTGCTGATATTAAAGTTTGTGCTGGGGTTAATTGTTGATTTTCTAAAAGTAAGCTGAGGTGGTTAAGTTGAGCTTGAATTTTTGTTAGGGGTGAGGGGGATATGGCTACTGCTTGTTGATAGTAATTGATGGCTTGAGTTAGTTGCAGTTTAGCGCGTGCATTATTTCCCAAACTGAAAAAGCTGGCGGCGATTTGTGCGGGTATTTGTAAGCGTTGGGCAACTGCTAAACTTTGTTCTAAAGTTTTCCTGGAGTCGGTTAAATTTCCTGCTACCATCAAGGCATCACCGAGCGATCGCAATCCTACTGCTTTTTCTAATGAGTCTGGTTGTGATTGCAATTTCTGCCCGACTTCTAGTAATATTTTCACAGCCCGACGATAAAAACCTTGTGTGCGCCATGCTTGGGCTTGATTGATTTGCGATCGCACTTCACCATGATAATTTTTCGTCTGCCGATAAATTTCTGCTGCACGTTCCCAAGTGCTTAAAGCCGCCTCTGGTTTACCCATTGCCAGTTGCAAACGCCCTTGAATGTCTAAAGCTGGGGCTAATACTTGCGGGTTCTGCTCTTTTCCTGTAAGTAAATTAAGACTGTCTGTAATTGCTTGCTGTGCTTGATTCCATGCGCCTAGTTGCTGGTAGGCTAAGGACAAATTACTCAAAGTTGCAGCCAGTCTCAGGTTATCACCATTTTGCCTATATTCTTGCACCGCTTGCTGTAATATCTGCACTGCTTCGGCAAATCTGCCTGCATCATACAAGCTTTTACCCTGTTCTACTAAGGAGACTGCGGAGGTAACTTGTGTATTTGAAGTTGCAACTTTAGCCAGCACAGGTACATTAATTGTGCAAAGCAAAGCCAACAGAAAACACAAAGATAAACGTAAAAATTTGACCAATTTACTTTTTATCTTTGGCATTTTGTTAATAACATCACGATAACAGTCCCTAGCAGTTTTATTCATGAACATGGCAGATGGTGGAAGAATACCAGGGAGGCTGATAAATCGTAGTAGGAGGTTGAGCAACTAAAGTAATATTGCCATTTTTATCAATTATCCATCCCTGTGCTTCCACAATTTTAGGAGAATCAGCGTTTTCCACAACAGTAGTAGCAGAAAAATTACTTATTTGTAACAAATGATGAGAGTGGTGGGGAGTAGGAATAGGTTTTTGGCTACTATCGGAACTACAATTTTGAGTAATTTGCTTGGATGTATTAAGTGAGTTGGTGGGGAGTAAGGCAAATCTTTGGCTTGAATTTACTTCAGGTGGGTTAAAGGTGATTACTCCTTTTAAAGATGGGTTGGTCTGTGAGAGAGTAATGATATCGTTGCTTGGTAAGCGTGCTGAGTCAAGCTCTTTTGGATCAGTAGTGTTGAGAATTTGTTCTAGTTCTGCTCGATTACGGACAACAAAACCCAATACACTTTTAGCATTAATTCTCACTTTACCCCCCACGCCTGTAAAAGCATTGGCGGTGATATCGCTATTTTTGTTAGGAGTCGCAACAATAAAAGGACTGTTAATTTCAATATTGCCACCATTGCCACCGACAAAAGTAGAAATTCGACTATTGCGGTTTAGTTGTAATGTGTCTTTGAGATTGAGGGTGATGTTACCACCATTACCGGAGTAGGTTTGAGTAATTAGTTGACCTTGATTATCAAGTTTAAGCGATCGCGCGTTAATTACCAAGTTACCCGACTCTCCGGTGACAGCAACTTTTGCATCGTTTTGAATAATTAGGCGATCGCCGCTAATATTTAAGTTATCTGCTGTAATTATTGCCCCATTTTCTACAGTTAATAATTTAGTATCAACATTTAGTGTATTGATACTATTAGTAGTTCCTGGTTGAGTATTAACAAAAATGCCACTACGAAAAATATCTAAAGGTGAGGCTGTAGCGAATTGAGAAGCACCACTTACATGAATACTTTCTGAGGCATTAATATTTACATTGCCCCCTTGTGCGCCATATCTAGTCCCATTAAATATTTGTGCGCCACCTTGAATCTCCAATCGTTTAGTTTCTAAAGATATTGTTCCGGTATTACCTGCATTGTTCGTAGCGTCATTAGTAACTTGAGCAACAATTCCACTAGCAATATCACCATCAAAACTTTCTCCTAATAAATGGATGGAATCTGTAGCTTTTATTAGGATATTTCCTGTATTTCCTGCCCCAAATGTAGAAACTTCTATACCTGCACCATCTGTTAGTAAAAGCCGTCCAGTTTCCAGAATAATATTACCACCATTACCTATAACATTTTGACAATCTCCACCTAATGAACAGACTTGTGAAGTAATAAATGCAGTTTCTCCTAGTTCTATAGAGTTTCCGGCTTTAATCCAAATATCTCCGGCTTTACCTTCATTTTGAGCCACAGTAAATATCTGAGATTCACTATTTAATTTTAGCGATTCTGCGGCAGAAATTATTAGGCGATCGCCTGACTGTCCACCAAAGTTAATTGCAAAAATTAGCGAATCATCAATAGTAATATTTCTTCCTTGAATTTGAATACTACCACTTCTATCTTGTCTTTGTAGATTATCGGTATTAATCAAAGTTCCCGCAGCGATTTCGATATCTCCAAAGTATTTTACGCCTGAGTAGTCTAAAGTATAACCTTTATCGATTTCGCTGATACTAACAAAACCATCTCTAGCTACACTACCTAACTCAATTCTGCCTCCTGCTGCTTGTAAAATACTACTTTGCAGTGATAAATCACCGCCAATTAGTGCTAAAGTTTTGCCATTTGGAACTTGCAAATCCAAAGGTAAATCAATAGAAATTGGTTGTTCGATTTTTCCAGGGTTAATACCAAATTGTAGCCCTAAAGGAACACTTACAGTTAATAAAGGTGTATTATTGGCGGTAGTCGCACTAAATTCTGTTCCATCAACAAACTTGAGACTATTAGCTGTAGTGGCTATAAAAGAACCACCAATATTTAAACTAGCATTAGTTCCTAAAATTATTCCATGAGGATTAATAAAAAACAGATTTGCTCGGCTTCCCCTAATCGTTGTAATCAGGCCATCAATATAAGAGGGTGAGCCGCCTGTTACTCTGGTAATAATATTCTGCACTGCTAGATTATGGTTAAAAATAGCAGTATCGCCCGTAGTATTGCTAGTTAAGGCGGAAAAAGAAAATTCCTGAAAACTATGAAATAAATTTCCTCCTCTTTGAGTACCCCCCTCAATCACTCTTCTATTCCCTACAGTTCTAACGGTTGAGTTAGTGGGGAGCGTATTGTCTGGAATAATATCGGCTTTTGTAGGGTTAAGATTGAATAGCCAAAATAAAATACTAAAACTCCATATAGATAATGCAGTTCTAATCAAAGAGTTATCCTTTTTTGTAAGACTATTAAATTAATATCTTTTTTAATCGTTAAAAAGTAGGACTTAATTTATGAGTATTTATATTTTTTTTAGCCGTTTGAGAGAAGGCTATTTAAGTTAGCGATCGCACAATGGGTAAATACAATTGTAAATTGTGGATCTCGTCAGATGTAACGGTACATTTACGAACAGACTTGCTCAACAAAATAGGTAGATTTAAAAGTCGTAGCATAACACACTAAAACCTGTATATCTATTAAGTTAGGCTTGCCTTATTGCACTTCAACAAAACTGAGAAATATAGGTAAGCCTGTGTCTGATTTAGAACTACATAAATATCTCCCCAAACTTCCCGAAGAAGCATTGCAAGAATTTACAGAATGGTGTGTTGTAGAGCAATCAAGAGCCGCAGGTATAGAGTTTGTACCAGATAGGACTAAGTTAGAGAAATTAATTCCTAATGAATATATCTGGCAAATTATTGACCAGTTCATGAAAGTAAAAGCAGACCCCATCAAGGCAGGATTAGTATCAGCAATGGCGGGACAAGAAGCTGATAGTCATAACTTGATAGGTTCCGCAGTTATGGTAGATTTTGTTGCACTTTACGTTAAGTATTTAATTCCTGAAAATGGTAATACACCAGAAGAAGCCAAAAAGTTAATCGTGGAAGCTGGTCTTCAACAGTATGAAAAGCTTTCTGAACTAGCAGATAAATATAATGTACAGTTCTAATTATCTCAGAGGGTTTTACCTTTGATTATGAAGCTCCCTGACTTCTTTGAGAAGCTAGGGAGTTAAATATACTTAGATATGAGTATATGTTAATATAGAAAACTCCATCACATAGAGTCATTATCAGCCAGAATTAACCATGACTCAATTAAAAAATCAACTCTCCCTAGAAGATTTTTTGGCGTTGCCAGACGGGGATATTATTTACGAACTAATTAACGGAGAGGCTGTTCCTAAATTTAAAAATTCTGAAATGTCTCCAAAATTTTTTCATAGTTCTATCACAGGTGCATTATTTATACTATTATCAGCATGGGCGAAAGGAAAGGGGCGAGTTGTAATTGAATGGGGTATTAAACTAACCCGAAATCAACAAGATTGGGTTCCTGTAGCGGATTTAGTCTATATTTCTTACAACATGCTTTCTGCTGATTGGTTACAAGATGAAGCTTGTCCTGTTCCTCCTGAATTAGTAATTGAAATTATTTCACCTGGACAAACTTTTGGGGACATGCTAGAAAAAGCAACTGATTATCTGAATGCTCAAGTTAAGAGAGTTTGGATTATTGACTCTAGAGCAAAAACTGTGACTATTTTTTACCCAGATGCTATTCCCCAAACCAAACGTGGTAAAGAAAGTTTAGCAGATTCTTTATTTATAGGTTTAGAAATCACGCCTGAACAAATCTTTCCACATGCGGGCATTATTTAGGCGATAGCGCCCATAATATCAATATGATTAAGATGGCGATCGCATATAATACTAATGACTTCTCTTTATATACAAAGTGAAAAGAATAGTTAAGTTTTAAAGCTTATGGAAAGAATTATAGTTAACTCTCAAATCCACTTTGGTAAACCTTGCATAGCTGGTACACGTATTACTGTACAAAGTGTTTTAGAATTGCTGAATGAAGGGCTTACCTTTGATGAAATAATCCGAGACTACTATCCAGACTTGCAAATTGCTGATATTCGTGCTTGCTTACAATATGCGATCGCGCTAGTAGCTGCTGAAAATATTAGTTTAGCATCTGCCTGATGATAAAATTACTACTTGATATACCCACTATTAAGCAATGAAACACGATTACTATCTATAGTAATTGAAACTTTATAATGCACTTAAAAAGATTTACTAAATTTTCACTGATTTCAACCATTGACGATGAAATTCCTCTTGCACTTCAACAGTAACAGGCTCGACATCTTCTCCGGTAGCAAAAATATGTACTAAATCACTACGAGTAGGATAGCTACCAAGTGCTGCTTTATAAACTTTCAATCCCAAACCCATCTCTAATGCCATGCCAGTAACAATAATTTTACGACTTGCTCCGTAACATATAGGATAAATATCTTGCAAAGCTAGTTGTTGGCGAATCTGCTTAAAAGAACCAAAAAAATGCCCATCGATACATTGAATTTCAGTATTATCCCATCTTAATGTAATCCTACATTCGGTACGCCTTCCTCTTTCATCATTCCAATCTCGACAAGCAAGTTCTACAGATGCAGAAAATAAATGGCCACTACCATTCTTGAGAAGGATATCATATTGTCCGAAAGGCTTTTCTGGAATGTTGAACATATCAAAGTCTATTAAATTAGCGTACCTGTTCAAATATATTATCTATGCTCACTATTATCGGTTGCGGAAATCTTAATCGCAGTGACGATGCAGTAGGTGTAATTATCGCTCAACGCTTACAAAAATATCTAGCCGAAAATCCTTACCCCAACGTGCAAGTCTACGACTGTGGAACCGCAGGGATGGAGGTAATGTTTCAAGCTAGAGGTAGTACAAAATTAGTAATTATTGATGCAAGTTTCACTGGTGCGGAAGCTGGTGCAGTGTTTAAGGTTCCTGGTGAAGAATTGGAAGCTTTACCGGAACCTAGTTATAACTTACATGATTTTCGTTGGGATCATGCTTTAGCCGCCGGGAGGAAAATCTTTCAAGATGATTTTCCGCAAGATGTAACAGTCTATTTAATTGAGGCGGCAAATCTTGATTTTGGACTAAATTTAAGTCCTGTTGTTCAACAAGCTGCTGATTTAGTTTTTGAGAAAACTGTAGAAATAATTCGTAATTCGTAATTCGTAATTAGGGGGTAGGGACTGGAGACTAGGTATTATTTTACTCCCCCATCTTCCCCCACTCCCTCATCTTTTCCATCTCCTAATCAAGCCATGTCTCGATATACAGCGAGTTCATCTACCCTCATCTCAAAAGGTACGCCTTCGCTTTCTGGAGGACAAACGCGAATTTTGGCGCTGCTAACCATTTGATTGATTAATTTACCCATTGGTACGAGTTTTTGCAACACCCGCCAATTTGTGACTTGATCTGGACATTCAATTACCAACGTCATCGCGTTGGCTTGAGTTGTCACATACCATCTGCAATTAGAAAGGAGATTTTGCAAAGTGCGATCGCACCCTTCATAAAAGTATTTACTTAAAGAATACTCTAACTGCTGTCTTAACATAATATCAGCCGAAGTTGGCTGCATTGGATGGAAATCATCACCGCTAAAATAAAATCTTTGCCGACTCATCTGTTACAATCCTACTTAGATTCCTATTGCCGTTGCATAAAGCACATCTTTAGTTGTTCCTAAGAATTGTTGGGTTTCATCATCATAAAAAGCACCAATGCCACTACATTGAATGCCTGCATAATTACTACCCAAATAAATTCTTTGTGCGAGAAAACCTGCTATCTGCATTGCAGTTTGATAACTGGTATATTCAGACACAAAAAAGAAAATTACAGCACAATCTCTGGCTAGTGCTTGATTCACACACAAGTAACCAGTTTTTTCACTAAAGCTACCTGCTTTTATCAAATTCAAGCCTTTATATAACCCTGATTTCATCCCCTCAACTCGATGTATCACCGAGTAGAGTTCTATCTCCTCACCGTTTTCTGTTGGGATTGGCTGTTGCAGTAGTTGCAAGACATATAAATAATGTTCTTGCAAAATGAACTCTTTCCGGAAACGCCTAATCGAGCGTCTATTCCAGATAGTTTGGTAGAATTTATCCTGCTCAAAATTAAAGTTAGGTTGTTTTAATCGTTGCTGGCGACTTGGTTGCACAGCCGTCGCTTGATAGCTATCTTCAATTAACTGATTAGCTTCAAAATAATCTGTGCCGCAAACAAAAGGAAGTTTCAACCTTAATTTTCTAACTTGCTTTTCCTGAGCTTCGCCAGATATCGCACAACCAGTAATAAACTCTTTATTCTCAAAACCTAAATCTGTATTGAGAGAGAGTTTATCAAAATCAAAAATTAGCTGAATATTTCGCTTATGCAGATATGCCGAAGCAGCAACAGCACCTAAATGGTGTCCGCTATCTAACAAGCAATATCTCAAGCTCCTGTGTTTATATTTCCAGCTAGACCTATAATAAACAGAACTAACTAAAAAAATGACTCCATTTATACTTTTTCCCGGTATAATATAACTCTCTAAGCCATCATCAATTAATTCATAGATGAGAGTTAGACAATTATTCTCAATTTCTAAATGATATATACCATCGACAATTTCTGACATACCGCGAATCTGTACGTATATCTCGGTAGGGTACAGTGCGCCAGCTGAAGGATTCACTCTAAGTTTGTAGGAAATACTGTTATATACCTTCTCAAAAGTAACAGCACTGGTTAACCAGATAAAAGAGTGAATTGGATTATTGAGATTTAATTTCACTCTCCGATAGAATTTTGGATAAACTTTATATGGCGATGGTTGGGTTGACGCATCTACATAATTTGGATCAAGTTGCACCGACAAGTAGGAATGCTTAGTTGTCTCATGGTATGCTTTACCTGAAAAATCACTTTGTCGCATTTTTCAGCAACCTTAAAACTTCTACATTACTAGCGAAATCTATAGCCTGATAATCATCCAAATTTTTTAAATATAGGTTAGGATGGTATTGTAGAAGTAACTTTACAACTTCTGTTTTCCCAGCCGAAGCAGCATACATTAAAACTGTTGCACCGTTATCATTCTGGTTATTAATGTCGATTTTGGCTGCAAGTAACAGATGAATCAAATCGTAGTGGTTTCCAAAACAAGCAAACCACAAAGCGTTATTATTGTCGTTGTTTCTAGCGTTGATATCCACACCTAAATCTATCAACTCCTGAACGACATCATGAATACCTTCTCGCGTAGCTCTCATCAAAGCTGTATCGCCATTTTCTCCAGGCTGATTTAAGTCTTCAGGATTGTAACCTTTTTGTAGCAACCATTCTCTACTGGTAGCACTCAAATCCAGTTTACTCTTATCTTTCATAATTAGCCGTAGTATTAATGGTTTGTAGTAAGGACTTTAGTCCTCAAATAAGAACTAAAGTTCTTACTACGAACTCAATTACAATGACTTACTTACTAATGCGAAACTGTTACTCTGCAACAATATTACAAAGCAAATATAATGGTGGGACAAACCCACCATTACTAAAAACAATGCTATGTAGGTCTATGGTTAGAGTTGTTACTCTATATAGCAATAAGATTACAGGATGACAGAAATTACTATCATCCTTTACCTATTCCTAACCAACTGGAACTAACTCTGGCTTATCAGCAAATAATTCTCTAGCAGATTTATCTGGTTTTGGTAAGCCGTAAAAGCAAGCTTCCGTTTCTAGTTCATCTACTAAGTCCCAAGCTTCAACGGCTCTTTTAGAATCTGAACCATAGTTAGCAGAAATTCCCCGCGCATCGGAGATCGCTTTGTGCAATTCTTTCCGCAAGAAAGTTAGTTTTGGTTTAGCAATAAAGTCACCTTTGCTAACAATATCAGTAATAGAAATTACACCCATTAATTCACCACGAATTACAGGCGCACACCACAAATTATTGTTTGACAATAAACGAGCTACATACTCTACATCAAGGTCGGGATCAACGGTGATGCAGGGTTTGCTCATAATTTCATAGACACGTACACTATCTGAATCTTTCCCATAAGCGATAACCTTGCCTGCGATATCAGCCACAGTGACAATACCATAAGCATCAGCACTATGACGAGGTTCGACAATCAAAGCACGCAGTCCTTTGAGCCTCATTAGTCTGACCGCTTCAGCTACACTAGCGGAGCCGCGAATAGTAGCTACGTCTTGAGTCATGATTTGTTTGGCTCTCATAATTACTGCTCCTTATGTTTGCAAGGAAGGAAATTATTTCTAAACTGCTGTAATTCTTCCCAAACAGCTTTTGTATAGCCTGCGTATTTAACTGAAAATACGCCAACTAAAAAACGTTTAAGGTAATAAGACACGCCGGATTATAAGTATTAAACTTATTACACACCTTAATAAATCTGGTGATTTTTGTCTGAATATCTACGCAGCGTTCCGAGAGTATCATCTTGAAGATATATGACCTTCTACCCAATTTTTGACTTTGACCATTATTAAGGTAGGAATGTCTGAGATAACCCTGTAATCGCTTTTTGTTGAGTTGTGGTTCACTAGCAACAATTTAGCTTACTTATATATTATCACTCTGATAAGTTTAGATGATTAATGTATATAACGATTGTTATATACATTAATTAAAAGCGCTTAAAAATTACTACAAAAGTAGTTATTTTATGATTTATCTTGTAAAATAGCTATTTAATTTATTAGGTTATCAAAAGATAAATTAATAACAGCTTTTATTAGAAATATCAATTAGATAATGTTTAATATATATACTTAACATCTAAATAAAATAAGTATTTATCTTGGGGAATTTGTAATTTATATCCACCGAAATAATTAAAATAATCTAAAGGTGTGATTTAATTTACCACAAAGGTTGGTATTCTATTAAACGTAAATAATGAGTACAAAAGAGATATGGAAGTTAGCGCTCGTAATTTCTTAAAAACCACTGTTAAAAAAGTTGTTCCTGGTACAGTTAACACAGAAGTAACTTTAGAACTAGCTCCAGGAGTGGAGATCGTTTCGATTATCACAAAATCATCAGCAGATAAATTACAACTTACTGAAGGTAAGCAGGCTTACGCTTTAATTAAATCTTCAGATGTGATAGTTGCTATTGATTAAACAAATCTAAAAGGTAAATTCCTCTGTTCTTATAAATAGAGACGTTATATAGCAATGTCTCTATTATTTATTAATGATTAATAATGGCTTTTAGCTCTATAATATAAAAGCAAATCAAAAAATTAACTTTTAAGTACACGAACATAAATTGAACGAGCGAGTTCTTTGTCTATCTCTAGTAAGATACTACCTACTGTGATTATTAAAGTTGGAAAGTCTTGTTGTACAGTAATAACTACTCCTGTTGTTAAACCAAGAGACTTAAGCTTCTTAAGAACACTTTTATTTTGAATATTGCAAAACTTGACTATACCGCGATCGCCAACTTTCAGCAATTCCAAAGAACTGCTAGTTACAGTGAAGGGAGAATACATTGGTAGCATCCAACTCAAAATAGAAATATAAAAAATCAGGATGAGCAATGTTATTCATCCTGATAGTAATTTTTGCTTTTCAAAAGCTGTCAATAGTAGCGACTACAGCAATTGATTAAGCAAGATAAGGTTCTTGGTGAGTCTTAATTGTGCAGTTGGAGCGGGGGTATGTAACACAAAGTAGAGCGAAACCTTTAGCCATCTGTTCATCATCTAAAAAGATTTGCTCAGATTGGTCAATTTCGCCTTCGACAACTTTG
Source organism: Nostoc sp. MS1 (assembly GCF_019976755.1). Lineage (NCBI taxonomy): Bacteria > Bacillati > Cyanobacteriota > Cyanophyceae > Nostocales > Nostocaceae > Nostoc > Nostoc sp. MS1. The sequence goes on along the minus strand of NZ_AP023441.1, from coordinate 1,144,942 downwards.
CCTACACAGCTAGAACAAGAACCAGAATGACAAGAGAAAGGTAACTCAATGCCAGCCTCTTCAGCACCATCTACAATTGTAGTATCTTCATCAATTTCGATTGTGGTGTCGAGGTTTTCTTTCTTGTTGATCAATCTAACTTGATAGGTAGCCATTTTCCGATTCTCCTCAATTTATAGGATGCGATTGATTTCTCGAAGTTAAATCTCCCTGAAATCTTCGAGAAGGGATGCGGAAGCGGATATTGCAATTGATGGGAAGCAAATATCCATTATGTTTACAGGAAGACTTTAGTAATTCGTAATTACTAATTCGTAATTCGTAGTTAATTTTCTAAATTACGAATTACGCATTACGAATTACGAATTATTTAGCTGCAAGGTACGCCTTCGGGAGAGCAATCACCTGCTTTGAAAGACTTTCCACAACCACAAGTGCTGGTTGCATTCGGGTTAGAGAATTTAAAACCACTCTCTACAACCCCTTCTACAAAGTCGATGACAATTCCTTCCAACAAAGGAGCGCTTTTTGCATCGACGTAAACCAATACACTACCTTGTTGAATTACTAAATCATCTGGCTGAGGCTGGCTGGTGACATCCATTGCATACTCATAGCCACTGCAACCACCATCTTTGACAGATACGCGAATACCTTTTGTAGTTTCGTCACCATCTTTAGCAGAACCTCTAAGGAAGGCTCGTAGACGAAATTCAGCTTTTTCTGTTAAAGTAACGGTCATCAAATCTCCTGATTAGTAGCGAATAGTTGTTGTGTTTTCAGGTGTGGTTTTTGTAGTGATGAGCAAAGCCATGTCTCCTGACACGCTACCTTGCATCTACACAATCAGTAGTTTGATTGGTTGAGGGAAACAAGTAATACCAATTCAAAATTCATTAATTACGAATTACGAATTACGAATTGATACAAGCCATCACCTGCTAGATTGCATTTGTATTAGCTATGTGTGCAATTGCTGCTGGTTTCTAATGAATTGGATTGTCCATATCTCCAAGGTGCATTATTACCGCATACTGGACAAGAGCGATCGCGGTATGATTTACGCTTGGCAAACTCCATCCGATTCAAGTCAATGGTGAGTAATTGCGACAATAGCGGCTGGCTAAAACCAGTGATCAACTTAATTGCTTCCAACGCTGTTAGACAAGCAAGTGTCCCAGAGACAGCACCGAGAACAGAAAAGCCGCGTCTATCCCACTCTGGTTTTTCCGGGAAGATACAAGACAAACAAGGAGTCACACCAGGAATAATCGTTGTCAGGTAAGCCTCCATCCCGTCCATCGCCGCTTCCACCATTGGCTTCCGCCAGCGCACACAAGCTGCATTGAGCAAATCACGCTCAGTAAAATTGTGAGCGCAATCCAGCGCCATATCCGCAGATTGTACCAATGAATCTACATTTTCCGGGGTAATATAGTCGTGAATTGTTTCTATCTGGATATCAGGATTGATAGCTTGTAGAGTTTCTTTCGCCTTAAATACCCTTGGCTTACCTACCCAATCATCAGTCATCAGAACTTGACGATTCATATCATCCAGACGCAAATCACCGCCCCGGACGAGGATTAGTCGCCCAACGCCCGCTACTGCTAGGTAAAGCGCCGCCGTACCGCCTAATCCCCCCACACCTGTCACTAAAACCGTCGCTGACTTCAGACGTTTTTGTGCTGCTTCGCCAAAATTAGGGAGCATCATTTGGCGGCTATAACGTTCTAACTCGGTAGGCGTTAGGTTGATCACTTTATACCTCCTAATCAGACGATAGTTCTGTTAGCGTAATTACATTTTTTGGCTTATCCTTAAACACCTTGAACAACTTTTGTTCTTGTGGTGAAGATTCTAGGAATACTTGATAAGCTGATTGTAAAGCTAATGAATATTGGTTTAACTTTTCTTCGTCACTTAACTCTGGATGATTAGTATCAATTTCGCTCATTAATTGCGAAAACTTTTTCAAAATATGCAAACGATTAACATTGACAATTTTTGCATCGTAATCTAGCTCAAAGAATTTAAAATATTCTTCTGCATCTACGAGCTTTTTAAATTCTGCTAAACTCTTAGTCATTTTGCGTTCTCCAATTGCTTTAACTCTTGTTTGAGTTCATCTAGCTGACGATAAATCTCATAAGTTGCGGCGGCAACTTCCATTATTTTTGTGTAATCTGTTGGCAAGCCTTCTGCTAAGTCATGCAGATCCATTTTCATCTGCCCGGCTTTACTGTTGAGGCGTTTAATCTTGGTTTTGATTTCCTCGATGCTTGTTTCTTCTATTTGCATGGTGTTGAATGGTTTTGGAATGGCTCACGCAAAGGCGCAAAGACGCAAAGAAGGACAGAAGGAAAGAAGAAAAAAGAAAAAAAGAAGCTCTCCATTAAACCTCCGCGTTCCTCTGCGTTAACCTCCGCGCCCCTCTGCGTTTAAAAACCTCTTACAACTTACTCACTTCTCGATACTTTTTAGCCAAATCAAGCCCCTTCTCTACAAACTTCTCCCCTTCCTCCGCCAGTTTCTCTAAAGAATCAAAACCAAAACGGTGAGCATCTCTCAAGGTTTTGACAGTCAGTAATAAGCGACCTGAGAAAACTAACGCCCAACCGAAACCTTCATGGCTTAAGTCAATAACAACTTGAGAAATTAAGCCTGTTTCTTGTTCAATTCTGGCAGCTACAGCGCGGAAGAATGACATAATTCGCGCTTGGGTTACTGCGTCAACTTCGCCTTCAATAGAAATTTCCCGTTTCTTTTGTTTGGTAACAACAAAGGCTTTAAGGAGTAAATCATCAGACCAACTACGATAAACTCCGTAAGCATCTTGTCCACGAATTTGTAGGACTAATGTTTTCAGGAATGGAGAGGTAGAAACAACACTTGCAGCAGTGCCGTTTAAATTATTTTCGGTTGTCATACTGTTGCTTCGTCTTCAAGTTCATCAGCAAAATTTCTAGTTTTAGGTTGCAATGCTTTCCGCAACCAAGGTGGAGGATTACCTTTGAGAGTTTCCACTAATTTATTCAGGAGTTCACTGATTTTTTCTTCTTCGGAACGCGCCTTTACAGGAGTGACACCTTTTTTAATCAATTTGGCAGCAGCAGTCCCACCAATAGCAACTACATAAACAATCGCACAATCAGCTAATGCTGCAAGTTTTGGTGCAACTTTATCCTCATTACCATCTTGTTGTAGGTCGCCTTCAAAGTTCAATGTTTCTAAGAATTGATATCCTTCTGCGTTAATTTCGTAGACATCAATTTCTTTGGCAGAACCGAAGTGCGAATTAATATGAACTCTGTCACTGGTTGTAAAGGCTATTTTCATTCTTATGACTCCTGTATTGGGGATTGATAATGAGTTATGAATATGACCCATTACCCGTTACAAAATTCTCGTGGAAGTTCTTGACTCGTCCTTCTTCTGCATCTATGAATAAGTTACCGATCGCAAATAAGACTTCCATTGAGCCGCGATAGCCGACTTTGGTGAAATGACCATTACCTAAACGGTCATAAATGGGGATACCGAGACGATAGTGGGGGATGGAAAGACGTTTGGCGATCGCTCCTAAGTTAGAATTACCAATGAGCAGGTCTGATCCTACAGCCAATTCTTCAAAGTCTTCTAAATCCCCAATAGTAACGCTCTTGATAGGTAGTTGTTCTAATAGGGGTGAGCGTGTGGTGGTAACGGCTGCGTGAATTTGTGTCCCCATCGATTGCAAAAATCTGACCATCGACCACAGCAAATCCGGTTCTAACGCCAAGGATATGCGTTTTGCACCAAAGTAAAAGTGTGTGTCTAACATCGCGTCTTGCAATTGGCGACGTTGACGGCAATACTTTTCTGGTACTGGGTTGCTGCTGAGAATTGCTAAGGCTTGGATAAATTCGTCTACGGGTTCCAAACCTGTGAGTTCGGTAAAGACTTCGTAAGGGATGTTAAACCTTTCTTCCAAAATCCTGGCCGCACCGCGCATACTCTCACCCAAGGCGATGGTAAAAGCAGAACAACCAACTTCCTGTAGTTGTTTTACCGTTGTCCCACTGGCTGTTATCGCTGTATATTCGTCTTCTAGGTGTCCGTCCAAAGAAGCACCAATATCAGGTACGAATATCGGTACAAGTCCGAAAGAGGTGACAATCTCTTTAATTTCTTGCAAATCTCCGGGGGTGAAGGCGGAACCAGCCAAAATTGTCACTTGTTCGCTTCTGGTTGTACCGGGTTGGGGAATTTCCTTGACGATGCTTTCCACAGCCGCCGCAAATCCATCTTGCAACGCCCCTTTAAAATCTGGTGTAGGCGCGAATACAATTGGGAGGTGGGATATTTCAGGATGGCGATCGCGGATATCCTTTAAGAAGCGTTCAATATCATCGCCTCTGGTTTCAGTTAGTCCAGTGCTACACAAACCAATAATGTCTGGGTTGGACTTCTCCACCAAAGTCAAAATCGCCTGCTCAATATTATCCTCACCACCCAAAATGGTAGTTACTTCCGTCATCGCTGTAGTCGCCAAGGGAATAGCTTCCCGGAAATGGCGGACTAACACCACCTTGGCAAAGGCTGTACAACCTTGAGAACCGTGGAATAGAGGAATCATCCCCTTCAATCCCAAGAAGGCGAGAGAAGCACCCAAAGCTTGACTCTGCTTGAGAGGATTGACTGCAAGTGATTTATTGGGGAGCGTAACGATCGCCATCAGATTAACTCCTCGATAGATGCCAAAATAGGATGTTGACTTGTTGCATATTCGTGAGCCAGTGTCCCCATATCTTCATCCCAAGGCGCAGGCTTACGAATTTGTTCCCAAATCGGACTGTAGAGAGCTTCGTACAATTCCCGCGCCATCTCAATCATGCCGACATAACCAGCGTAGGGATGATGACGTTCTTGGTTGATATCAAGGAAAGGAATCCGAGCTTTCAAGGCGGTGTATTGGTTACGACCACCAGCAATTAACATATCAGCTTGTGTATCTTTTACCAGTTGTAAGAGTTCCTTGGCGTTGCCTTTTTCCAGCATAATGCCATCAGTACCCAACAACCGTTTAATCTTAGCTTTATCTTCTTCTGTACTCTTTCTGGTGCTGGTAGCCACAACCTCTATACCCAAATCCTTCGCCGCCGAGATAATTGACCAACTCTTCACACCGCCTGTATAGAGTACGACTCGCTTACCCTTGAGACGAGCGCGATAGGGAGCCAGCGCCAAATCTAGAGCCGCCGTTTCTTCCGCAATCAGCTTTTCAGTGCGTGCTTGTAAATCAGGGTCGCCCAATTTAGCGGCAATATTACGCAGACATCGATTCATATCATCAATGCCATAAAAAGACTCTTCAATGTAGGGGATGCCGTATTGTTCCTCCATTTTTCTCGCCATATTGAGCAGCGCCCGTGAACAGATCATCACATTCAGCTTGGCGCGGTGTGCATAGCGGATTTCATCAAATCGAGCATCGCCTGTGATTTTCGACAGAACGCGAATACCCAATTTTTCTAGTAACGGCAGGACTCCCCACATTTCCCCGGCGATGTTATATTCGCCGATTAAGTTTATATCATAGGGTGTGGTGTACTCTGGTTCTGCTGTGCCGACAACATATTCTAATAAAGATTCACCACCAAAGCGGTTGCCTAAGTTCTTACTGCCGATAAACCCAGGAGCAATTACAGGGACAACAGGAATGCCAATTTTCTCCGCCGCAGTCTTGCAGACAGCATCCATATCATCGCCAATCAAGGCTGTGACACAAGTAGCGTAGACAAATACCGCCGATGGCTTGTAACGTTTATGGATTTCTAGAATTGCCTTATAGAGTTTCTTTTCACCGCCGAAAATCACATCATTCTCTGACATATCGGTAGTGAAACCCATTTTGTAAAGCTGGGGGCCGGAAGAGAGACTACCGCGACTACCCCAGGAATTACCAGCGCAGGCGATCGGCCCATGCACCAAATGCGCAGCATCAACGATGGGTACAAGAGCAATCATCGCCCCATCAAAAGCACAGCCCCCTTGAGCCGCCCCTGGTTGTGCTTGTTGTGTACAAGACTTATTCTTCTTCTCGCCTTGTTTGTGCTGGTTGTGTTCGCATCCTGATTCATTTAGTAGCTCGTTGATTTTGCCTTGGGTGTTCTTCATCTCTCTTCTCGCAGGCGATCGCTATTGTTGATTTTCAGTTATCAGTCATCAGCAAATAGTGAAAAATTATCCATCAATTCACTGATGACCGTTATTCATAAACTTCTTGCAAAAATCTTCTTTAAACCAGATACCCAAATAATTCGTAATTCGTAATTAAGAAGGTAGAATTACCTTTGTATTTTTGTTTACGAATTGCTAGAATTAATTATTATGTATCAATGGTTTCATTTTCATAAAAATAAACTTGACTTTTGCAAGAAATCCGGCTAATTAGGAAACACAAAAAGCAAGAGAAATTCTTTCCCTAGCCCCTAGCTCCTAACCTCTAACCTCTAGCAAATGTACTTTGTCACATCCACTCCGCAGTCATCAGCCAGATAAGATAAAGCGCGGAAACGCAATCCGACAAATTCGTCATACAGAGGATTGAGTTTACACAAAGCTGGAATATGGATAGTCCGTCCAAATAAATTAACGTCTCGCTCGAAAGGACAACAACAAGGAATTACTTGACAGACAAGATGAGCGAAACGAACATTTTTAACCGGAAAATTATCAATCCAACCACGCAAAGGGCGAAGCACAACATCAAATGCGCCTGGTTTCTTATAGTTTGGTGGATGTAAATTAGGGTGATGGTGATGAATTTGAGTTGATGACATACTTAGGAATTTCAAGTGAATAGAGTATTAGATATTGGGTACTGGGGAGCGGGTATTAATCCCAGTCCCCAGTCCCTAAGTTCTACCTGTCAATGGCAAGCTGTAAGCAATTTCTAGCGAATCAAGTCGAAGGAGATATCGGTTTTACCAGTGATGTTGGTGTTGCGATCCATCTCATCCAGAAGAGTGTTAACAACCCAGTTGAGGATGTTTAGACCACCTTGGTAGCCGAGGGTAGCGTAGCGGTGTAAGTGATGGCGATCGAAGATAGGATAACCAATACGTACCATTGGGATATTGGTATCGCGCCACAGGTATTTACCGTAGGAGTTACCGACGAAGAAGTCTACAGGCTCGGTGAACAACAAGCTACGGAAGTGCCACAAGTCTTTTTGAATCCAAACTTTAGCTTCTTTACCGAAGGGGCTAGCAGCGAGGATAGCTTCCATTTCTTTCTTGAAAGCTTCATCACCATTGTTGCAGAGGATGTGTACAGGTTCAGCACCCATCTCTAACAAGAAGTTGGTGACGGAGATAATCAAGTCAGGATCGCCGTAGATAGCGAACTTCTTACCATGAATCCAAGCGTAGGAGTCAGTGATAGCATCAACTAAACGACCACGTTCGATTTCCAACTCTTCAGGAATCGCTTTACCAGTCAATTCAGAGATAGCAGTCAAGAACTCGTCAGTACCCTTAACACCGAAGGGACGTAGAACTTTTGTTTCTTGCTTCCACTTGGTTTCGATGTATTCGCGGGTCTTAGGTGTGGTGTAAGCTTGGAGAGCAACTGTTGCCTTAGCGTTGATAGAATCAGCAGCATCTTCCAACTTAGTTCCACCTGGGTACATTTCATACTCACCAGTGTTTGGTGAATCGAAGTAGTCGCTGCTATCAGACAGAATGGTGTAGTCAACACCCATTACACCCAGCATCCGCTTAACTTCGCGGTTGTTACCTACATAGGTATCAAAACCAGGGATGATGTTGATTTTGCCATTGCTGGTAGCTGCTTTCTTACCTTCTGTCAAGTTAGACAGAATACCCTTCATCATGTTGTCGTAACCAGTTACGTGAGAACCAACGAAACTAGGTGTGTGAGCAAAGGGAACTGGGAAGTCTTGAGGAATGGAACCAGCGTTCTTAGAGTTAGTGATGAACGCGCCTAAGTCGTCACCGATTACCTCAGCCATACAGGTGGTGCAAACAGCAATCATCTTAGGCTTGTACAGTTGGTACGCAACCTGCATACCTTCAACCATGTTGTTCAAGCCACCGAATACTGCTGCGTCTTCTGTCATGGAAGAAGATACTGCGGAGCAAGGCTCTTTGTAGTGACGGCTGAGGTGTGTACGGAAGTATGCAACACAACCTTGAGAACCTTGTACGAAAGGTAGAGTACCTTCAAAACCCAGAGCAGCGAACATAGCGCCTACTGGCTGACAACCTTTAGCGGGGTTAACGGTTAGAGCTTCACGAGCGAAGTTCTTTTCGCGGTAATCCCAAGATTTTGTCCATTCAGACACTCTTTCAACTTCTTCAGGAGGGTGAGCGCCTTCAAAGTTCTTTCTCTTGTTTTCAAATAGCTCGGTGTATTCTGGCTGTTTGAATAGATCAACGTGGTCTACAATTCTTTCTGGATTCTGAGGCATTTTAGTATCTCTCTACGCTTGCTGGTTGGTGTGTAAGTGATGAGTTGGGATAGCCTGGGGGGTTTACTCCTTCCTCAAGGTAATAACGAGAGATGAATCATGAATATTGAATAAAAATATTCATCCAGCATTCAGCATTCACCATTCTTCCCTGAGTTCCTGGGGCAATAACCCCAGGCGATCCCTCTATTTACCTGGAACTAGGCAGCAGCCTTAGCTTTTGTAGCAGCTTTCTTCCAAGGAGCGCCGATTAAGTCCCAAGTAGGGCTGTTGAGCGCTAAATCCATGTCACGGGCGAAGATAGCGAATCCGTCGTAACCGTGATAAGGGCCGGAGTAATCCTTTTTGTGGTTTAATAGCTCTACGCGGCTTAATGTTTATGTTGAGCAGTGTTAGTTCTGAACATTGTTTGCCCAGAACAAATTAATTTTTAGGCTAAATATAGGCTAATACCACAGCGATGGAAAATCAGGGTAAAGACAAATATCAACAAGCCTTTGCAGACTTAGAGCCGCTTTCATCTACCGACGGCAGTTTTCTCGGTTCAAGTCTGCAAGCACAGCAGCAAAGAGAACACATGAGAGCCAAAGTCCTAGAAGAATTAGATAAAGTAAATCTGCGTTTGAAGTCTGCAAAGACCAAAGTATCAATCCGGGAATCAAACGGAAGTCTGCAATTGAGGGCAACGTTACCAATTAAACCCGGAGACAAGGACACAAAGGGAACTGGGAGAAAGCAGTACAATCTCAGTTTAAATATCCCTGCAAACTTAGACGGACTGAAAACGGCTGAGGAAGAAGCTTACGAATTAGGCAAATTAATTGCTCGTAAAACCTTTGAATGGAATGATAAGTATTTAGGTAAAGAAGCAACTAAAAAAGATGTAACAACTATAGGTGAGTTATTAGAAAAATTCGAGGAAGAATATTTCAAAACCCATAAACGCACCACAAAAAGCGAACATACATTTTTCTATTATTTTTCCCGCACTCAAAGATACACAAATCCACAAAACTTAGCAACGGCGGAAAATCTCATCAATTCAATTGAACAAATCGATAAAGAATGGGCAAGATATAACGCAGCCAGAGCTATATCTTCATTTTGCCAAACCTTCAATATAGAAATTGATTTGTCAAAATATGCAAAAATGCCCGATCGCAATTCGCGCAACATCCCCACAGATGCAGAAATACTATCAGGAATTAGTAAATTTGAAGAATATTTAACTACTAGAGGTAATCAAGTTAACCAAGATGTAAAAGATAGCTGGCAACTGTGGCGCTGGACGTATGGAATGTTAGCCGTATTTGGGTTACGTCCCAGAGAAATTTTTATTAACCCTGATATCGATTGGTGGTTAAGCAAGGAAAATTCAGACTTGACATGGAAGGTAAATAAAGAGTGTAAAACAGGGGAAAGACAAGCATTACCATTACACAAAGAATGGATTGATGAGTTTGATTTAAAAAACCCAAAATATTTAAAAATGCTGGCAACGGTAATTAGTAAAAAAGATAATAACAATCATGCAGAAATAACAGCATTAACACAACGAATAAGTTGGTGGTTCCGCAAAATTTGCTTAGATTTTAAGCCTTACGATTTACGTCACGCCTGGGCAATTCGCGCTCATATTTTAGGCATACCAATCAAAGCGGCGGCAGATAATTTAGGTCATAGTGTGCAAGTTCATACGCAAACTTATCAACGTTGGTTCTCTTTAGATATGCGGAAACTGGCGATTAATCAGGCGTTGACTAAGCGGAATGAGATTGATTTGATTAGAGAGGAGAATGCTAGATTGAGAATGGAGAATGAAAACTTGAAATTGGAGATTGAAAAGTTAAAGATGGAGTTAGTATATAAGCGGAGTTAAAGTTTGTGCCTAAAATCTAAGTTAATAAAGGAACATCATCATGCAAATTATCATTGAACTTCCCGATGATATAGCCAATCAATTACAAGTGCAACCCGCTAATATTTCCCGCCGAGTTTTGGAACTCATTGTAGCTGATAATTATCGCCGTAGTCGCATTGGAGCCGCCGAAGTCCACCGAATACTAAATTTCTCTTCTCGATGGGAAACTTACGAATTTCTTAAACGTGAACAAGCCTATTTGCCTTATACTGAAGAAGACCTAGAAGAAGATGTTCAAGCAATTCGTAACATACTAGGTAATGAATGATTATTGTCTCTAACACTTCTCCAATCAACTACCTAATTTTGATTGAGCAAATTAATCTCCTACCTGAACTATTTCAGCAAATTATCGTTCCTGAAGCAGTTTACACCGAGCTATCTGATAGATTTGCTCCACCACCTGTTCAAGCCTGGATTGCAAACCCACCTAGCTGGCTAAAAATTCAACCTGTTAGCCAAACTGCGGATGCAATTGCAAATTTGCTTGATCCTGGTGAAACTGAGGCTATCTTACTAGCCCAAGAACTTAATGCGGACTTACTCATTCTAGACGACATGAAAGCAAGACGCATTGCTAAAGAAAGAGGTTTAGCTATCACAGGTATCATAGGCATTTTGGATCAAGCAGCAACGATGAAGCTCATCGATTTACCCGTCGCTATCCAAAACCTTAAAAATACATCTTTTTGGGCATCTGATAGTTTGCTTCAAAAGTTATTAGATAAGCATTCTTAACTTAAATACTTTCCTCTATTGCCATACCTAAAGACTCAATAAGAGCTTTTATGTTCGGCATATAGTCTTCAATTATAGTGCTGGCTAAAATAACAGGATAGTTCTCGATAGGCTTGTTTTGGCGATTATACGTGAAAGCGTGAAAACGGATACCCATAGTATTTTCCGTACCCCGACCAAATTCTCCATGATAGTCGGTATCTAAAAGACGACGATGTTTAATAGTATTCACAAAAGCAGCAATGTATTTAAACTCATTTGAGTTACAAAGATTATTAAGAGCAATCTTGACCTTATCTAAATTTCTATTATTAAGTTCCTGAATAGTTTTAGCTACATTTACTTCAGCTTCGTGTAATGTAGATTCCAAAATCACTACATTAATAATTTGACATAAAATGTCTGCTATAGAATGCAAGTTCTGCAAAGCAGCTTCTATATAAGTTTCAGATTCAAGTTGAGCTTGTATGAAAGCGTTAAGATAAGGTTGTTCATTACTTATTTGCGAATATAAATCCCAAAAATTTGTCCATGTCTCCTGATATTTATCAGTCAGTATTAAAGCCTTACCGTATTTATAAAACAGAGCTTGGCAATACACACTTGAATCTGGTAAACCTCTGGAAAGGGTGATTTGTTGAAAATTACTTAAATCCCAATCCATACATTTATATGTGAAGATAAGTTTTACTCCATGAATGTATCATGTTACTACAGTAAGTAGGATGCGTCAGCGTTAATTAATGTTCATGATGAAATAGTATACCCAAGGTGACGCACCCTACAGAATCATTTTCTGCTCAAGAATCGTTAGTGTAAACTAACTCCAGTATCGCCTCAATAGATACCGGAGTAAAAAGCATCTCCACAGGCGATACCTGCGTTAAGCAATGAAAACGCTTACGCCAAAAGCCTTAGTATCAATATATAATGCAGACAAAGCCAATTAAACTCCCTTTTACGAAGCAGTCTCAATGGTACAAACCCCATCTAAACCCATAACATTAGACGAGTTTATCAAACTACCAGAAACAAAACCCGCCAGTGAATATATAGACGGTCAAATTATCCAGAAACCAATGCCACAAGGAAAACATAGCGCAATTCAAACCGAGTTTGCTACTACTGTCAATGCAATACTGAAGCCTCAACAGCTTGGACGGGCATTTTCAGAATTGCGTTGTACATTCGGCGGACGTTCAATAGTTCCAGATGTATCTGTGTTTACATGGGGAAGAATCCCACGCGATGACAATGGAGAAATTGCTAACACTTTTCCTCTTGCTCCTGACTGGACAATTGAAATTTTATCACCCGATCAAAGTCAGACAAAAGTAACAAAAAATATTCTTCATTGCTTAAAATATGGAACTCAAATGAGTTGGTTAATTGACCCTGATGAGCAAACTGTGTTTGTTTATCGTTCCAAACAAGAAACTGAAGTATTTGATGAGCCAGATTCAGTTATACCTGTACCATCATTTATCAGTGAACTTCATCTGACTATTAAAGATTTGTTTGCTTGGTTGCTGTAGTGGAAGTTAAAAATATAATTTGTTTGAGTTAAAATACGTTATCTTGTAGCAGCCAAAACAGTTTTATTCAAAAACAATACCACGGTAAATTTCGGCGATCGCTAACTTTCAACCTTGGATACCTTGAGATAAAATCCCTAAAATTTTGTTTATTTCCTTAATATAATAATTATTCAAATCGACAAACAAATTAGCGCCTTCTAGCTTTAAAAATTTCCAAATATCTCCTGTTGTTACCGCTCCATAAATTGTTTTAATTTCATTCCCTTCGCGTTCATTAAATATCTGCGCTGCCAACATTGCTGCCATACATTGACCCAAACCACCTTTAATGTTTTCATTTTTTGCTTCAACAATTATTATTACAGGAGCATTAATTGTTAACTGTTCTTTAGAACGACTGATAACAAAATCACAATAACCATTAAGCCCCTTCTCCGCATCAACATTAAAATCTGTCCCTGAAAATAAACTTATCTGATAATTAGCATTACGCCTTACTTCTAACAGAATAGGCGTAATAATCATTTCAGAGCGAGCTTTTTCTGTATTAATTGCTAATGCTAACTCTGTTGTTTCTGCCAAACTATTTATTAGTTTTTCGCTTATCTGTATGGGTTCAAAATTAGCAAATAAATCTACTTCTTCATAAATATTAATATTAAACTGTCTTTTAAATTTAGTTAAGGTGAAATCACTATAAGCCATTTGAATTACCTCATGATGCAAATTTGTAACTTAAAATTAAATATAAACAAATAGTATTTATATTGAACCATCCAAACTAAAATTATAATAACTTTGGTAAAAGAGCGATCGCTCTTTTAGCCCATCTTTCGCCAATTGTATAGGACAATAACAATCAAAAGATTATGGAAACATGGTTCCGGTACGTGTTGATATCGACTGCAATCTTCAATTTGCTGGGAGCAGTCATATTTGCATTACCCTTATTCGGTCAGCAAAAACTCTCTGGACTGCCTCAAAATGCTCATCCTCTATACATGGGAACCATATCATCTTGGGTTTTCATATTCGGTGTAGCGTACTTGTGGCTGGCTTTTGCAGATAAGCCTGAGCCGTTGTTTATTGCAGTCGCCGCCGCAGCTAAAATTGCGATCGCCATTCTCTTCTTTGTATTCTGGACACTTGGCGAACTAGGTTTTACCTTTGCATTGTCCGGGTGCATTGATTTATTTTTTGCGATCGCTTTCATCTACTGGCTGTTGCAGACAAGTCAAAAAACTTAGTCATCCCTAAATAGACAATTTGCTACTATGAAACAAAGTTGGGAATTGCCTACAAACTAGGCGATAACCTCTGGTCAGATTCCATCGCAATGATAGCAGATTTGCAAAAAGACTATGGCAAAGCGTAAAAAAAGCAATCTCCAGTGGATTAAAGAAACGCTAGACCTAAAACCTGACCATCGTTGGGAATCACCATCAGGTTACAAAATATTTGTTGCTAATCGGGGTGCTGTTCGCTTCAATGTCCCCGAAGATTGGCATTTTGAGCCGCAAGATAAATCCTTCAAATTCAGCGATAAAAAACCGCCTAACGATGATTGCTGTCTGGAAGTATCTTTTAATCAACTTCCCCCCAACGACTGGAGTCTATTTCCCCTCAAAGCTACTTTAAAGAAAGTAGTAGAAGATGACAGCCGTGATGTAATTGAGAAAGGAGAAATCATTAGCCTCAAGCGCCAAACCGCCAGAATTGTCTGGACAGAGATTAAGTTTATCGACACTCAAGAAGAACCAAGAGAAGCTTTTTCGCGGGTTTGCATTGGTTTGGGATCAAATGTGCAATGCTTAATTACATTCGATTATTGGGTGGATCAAGCAGAGCAGTTGATACCTGTTTGGGATGAGGTGATGCGATCGCTTACACTAGGTTTGTACATCCGTGACCCAAGAACTGGTCTGGCCTTTCCAGACTGAACTATAAAGTGCCATCGCCTTCACTAAGAGATTGCCTGTAATTTCATTTGAGGAAAAAGTAAACATTATGTTGAATCAATTACCAAATTACATTGGCAGTCCTTCGTGGTGGCAACTTATCAATTGGATTGGTGATCCAATTAGATTTCAGCAAAAATATAGACAAAAATATGGAGATATTTTCTCTATGCAATTGGGTGGGCTTGGCTCCTTTGTAATTGTAGGTAATCCCCAAGCTATTCAAGAAATTTTCAGCCAAGATTCTAAATTTGATATAGGTCGTGCAAATAAACTTGCAGAACCTCTCATTGGGCGAACTTCTGTAATGTTATTAGATGGCGATCGCCATCGACGGGAAAGAAAATTATTAATGCCACCGTTTCATGGAGAGAAGCTAAATATTTATGCTCAGAAAATCAGTATAATTACCAAGAAATTTGCTAACGAATGGCAGATTGAGCAACCTTTTGTAGCTCGCTCTACTATGCAGAAAGTAAGCCTAGAGGTGATTTTACAAATTGTCTTTGGTTTAAGTGAAGGGCAACGCTATCAACAAATTAAATCTCTATTGACCGCTTGGTTGGATATGATTGATTCCCCCTTGCGTTCCAGTATGCTATTTTTGCAATCCCTACAAAAAGATTGGGGAACCTGGAGTCCTTGGGGGCGGATGAAACACAGACAACGTTGTATTCTCGATTTACTCCAAGCAGAAATTGACGATAAAAGAACAAAAAATAATGGGAAAGGGGATGATGTTTTGAGTTTGATGATGGCAGCACTTGATGAAAATGGGCAACCCATGACAGATGAGGAATTAAAATATGAATTGCTAACGATTTTATTTGCTGGGCATGAAACTACGGCAACAATACTAGCGTGGGCTTTTTATCAAATTCACAAAAATTCAGATGTGCTGGAAAAATTGCAGCGAGAACTGGATATCTTAGGAGCAAATCCTTACCCGATGGAAATTGCACAACTTCCTTACTTAACAGCAGTTGTTCAAGAAACAATGCGTATGTATCCAGTCCTGCCAACACTTTTTCCACGCATTACCAAATCATCAATTAATATTGCAGGATACCAATTTGAACCTGATACTATTTTATTGCCGAGTATTTACCTATTGCATTATAGAGAAGACTTGTATCCGCATCCTCAAAAATTTCAGCCAGAACGTTTTATCGGAAGACAATATTCCCCTTCAGAATACATTCCCTTTGGCGGTGGAAGTCGGAGGTGTTTAGGATATGCCCTAGCTTTGTTAGAGATAAAATTAGTCTTAGCAACAGTTTTATCCAATTATCAACTAGCCTTAGCAGAGGATAAACCAGTTAAACTGCAACGACGTGGTTTTACCCTTGCGCCGAAGGGTGGAGTTCGGATGATGGTGACGGGAAAAAGATAAAATAGCTACGCATAAAAGTGATTATAATTGTTAGGTGCGATCGCTTACACTAGGTTTGTACATCCGTGACCCAAGGACTGGTTTAGCTTTCCCAGACTGAGCCACAAAAACAAATTGTATTGTTTCTTAATGACTAACTCCTTTCAGCTTCAACTGTTCAACCCCAGTTCTGATGATTGTGCAAAAATTGTTAGAGAAAGAACAGGTAGTTTCATCGACAATATGAAACTACCTATCCATAGATGGTTTCGTTATTCTGCTGGTTTTTCCGCCGCTTGGGTTGAAGAATTAATCAAAGATTTAGAGCCTCAAATTATTCTTGATCCATTTGCAGGCTCTGGTACTGTTTGTATTGCTGCTGATAAGTTAGGCGTTAGTTCTTACGGAGTTGAAGCACATCCTTTTGTTTATCGGCTTGCCAAAGGAAAGATTTCATGGAATGAAGATATATATAATTTTTTAGCAGTAATTAATGACATTAAGCAGTTGGCTACAAATTTTAAACTAGAATTGCCAGAAAAAATTCCTACTTTACTCAACAAGTGTTATACAGATGAGACATTAATAAGCCTATTTAAAATCAGGCAAGCATATCTAGAAATCGCCCCAAACTTATCTGAAGAACTACAATTTCTTGTTTTCCTAACCATCAGCGCTATCTTACGCTCATCAAGCCATGTAGGCACGGCACAATGGCAATACATTCTCCCCAATAAAAGAAAAATCAAAAGTTGTGAACCATTTGATGCTCTAGATAAACAAATGTTGATGATGCAAGGAGATATGCTTTATATGCAGTCTCTTACTAAAGTTAGTAGAGCTAATTTTATTCAAGGAGATGCAAGAAACCTACAAGCTATTCCAGATAATTTAATCGATTTAGTTATCACATCTCCACCTTACGCAAATAACTATGATTACGCAGACGCTACACGTCTAGAAATGACTTTTTGGGGTGAAGTTAATTCTTGGGGAGATTTGCATGAGACAGTGCGTAAATTCTTAATACGCTCAAGTTCGCAACACGTTTCTAAAGAGCGTCTGAGCTTAGATGCGCTTATAGCTGAATCTGTTACTGAACCAATCAAAGATGAATTAATTCCTGTCTGCAATGAGTTAGAAACTGTTCGAGGGACTAAGGGTGGTAATAAGGCATATCATACTATGATTGCCGCATATTTTGCTGATATGGGATCTGTATTCCAATCTCTACGTCGAGTTACTACATCTAATTGCAAAATTTGTATGGTGGTAGGAGATTCAGCTCCTTATGGTGTATATGTTCCTGTAGAAAAATGGCTTGGTAAATTAGCTCTAGCAGCAGGTTTTGATTTTTGGAGTTTTGAGCAAATTAGAGAACGAAATGTCAAGTGGAAAAATAGAAAACATGATGTTCCACTACATGAAGGACGACTTTGGATAGAAAGCAATATTATGGCACAATCACCATCACACAAATTTGGACAATCATTAGGAAAACTTCTGGAAGATATTGTACTAGATGATATCCTTAAACCTCGACTACAGCAGTTCGCTCAAACAAAAAACTATTATCTTGATTCACAAAAATCGCGTCCAGCAAGACCAGGAAAAAAGGTTACTTGGGAAGACAAATATGGCAATAAACATGATTTAGATTTTGTAATTGAAGTTGATGGTACAGATGAGAAACTTGGCAAACCAGTTGCATTTATTGAGTCTGCATGGCGTAGATATACAAAACACTCCAAGAACAAGGCTCAAGAAATACAAGGGGCTATATTACCAATTATTGAACTTCATCACCTATCAGCGCCATTTTATGGGGTAGTATTAGCGGGAGACTTTACGAAACCAGCTTTAGAACAATTGAGAAATAATGGCTTTGCAATTATTTATATTCCTTATCAAGAAGTAGTATCAGCATTTAAAACTATTAATTTCGATGTGGCATTTGATGAAGAAACTGCTGATGAAATTTATACAACAGCATCAAAGAGATTAGCCAGTATAACTAACGCAGACAAAGAGAAATTGAGGCAAGCTCTCATGCAAGTTTGTCAAAAAGAAGTAGACAGTTTTATGACCACACTCAGAAATTGTCTTGAGCGTTACATTACCAAAATAGCTATTATTCCACTTTTCGGAGTGAGATATGAATTTGGGAGTATTGATGAAGCTCTGATAGAGTTAGATAATAAAGTTGATATTGATACACCAGGTGGTAGATTCGAAAAATTTGAAGTTATTGTTGATTACAGTAACAATGACACAATTAGAGGAAATTTTCAAAATAAGGCTGTGCTAGCGGATTTTCTCAGGAAGTTGGAAAGTTAAGTATGTTTCGTTAGCCATGCGTTAGCGTGGCTTACCGTAGGTATCGCTTACAATAGTTGCTTGGTACTTTGGCGGAGCATATCAAAGCGATCGCCTAATCGTATCATCTCGCCTACTCTAGCTACAAAGCGCGATCGCAAGCTATGATTCAATTAGCAGCAAACCTTAGCAACCAGCCAGCTATACCTTTATCTGCATCTGCTGAAATTGCAGATTTTGCAGCAGTCAACTTAGTATTTGCATGGGTGCGTAGTCCAAATGTACCGCTAATTCTCGGTCAAACTAACTTTTTTCTTGAGTTCGATGTTTGCTTGGTGCGTCACTCTATCTCGTCAATTAGTATTATTAAGGCGCAATCATTAAGATTTAGGCAAAGTATCAGGATAAATTAAAAGCGGTAAGATGAGATATCTGATATGGTCAAACATAATCAAGCCCTTCGTTCATCTCACTTCTTAGCCTAATGAAGCCAAAAGTTTATATTGAAACCTCTATTCCTAGTTTTTATTACGAGGTACGTACTGAAGCTGATATGGTGGCACGGCGGGAGTGGACACAGGAATGGTGGCATAATGCAAATAATAACTATGAGCTAGTTACTAGCGTTGCAGTGCTGGATGAACTCAATCGAGGTAACTTTCCCAGAAAGAAGGAAGCAATAGAACTGATTAGTGGCTTGTCATTTGTTCCCATCGAAACTGTAATTGCTGAAATTGTTGAAGTGTATATTCAGCAACATCTCATGCCTAGTGATCCTCTCGGAGATGCACTACATCTTGCGCTGGCTTCGTACCATAAATGTGATTTTCTCTTGACTTGGAATTGTCGCCACTTGGCAAATGCTAACAAATTTGGGCATATCCGACGGCTGAACGTTATGCTGGGTTTATACGTTCCCACGTTAGTCACGCCGTTAGAGTTAATTGGAGCGCAAGATGACGAAGAAGGATGAAGCAATCAGTCAAATACGTAAAATTCGCCACTTGATATCTCAAGAAAATGGACACAACCCGCAGACTTTGGTGAATTATTACATTGAACTTCAAAAGCAATATCCCCACCTTATACAAAATAATCAGCAGACAGAACTATTAAAATAAGCAACACAGAAAAGCATGAAAGCCTAAGCATAGAAATTAAAAGCGGTAAGCTTCGCTTAAGCCTTTGGCTATCGCCTAATTCGTATCATCTCGACTACTCTAGCTACAAAGCGCAAACGTCAGCATTGCCCAGAGCGATCGCTCCCGCTATTATTCAATTAACAGGAAACCTTGGCAATCAGCCAGCTATGCCTTTATCTGCATCTGCTGAAATTGCAGACTTCGCAGCAGTCAAGTTAGTATTTGCATGGGTGCGTAGTCCAAATATCCCGCTAATTCTCGGTCAAACCAACTTTTTTCTTGAGTTCGATGTTTGCTTTTACCGTTTCCAGTTTGAGTTTGAAGTTAAACCCAAATCTTCAACAGCAAGTTAATCAGGTTTTGTTTTGAATGGAATTGCGATCGCTTACAGTGGGTGCTTGGTGCGATCGCATTGCTCATCATTTACATTATGGTCAAATCTGCTATCTATAAGGGCAAAATAGGGATGAGGTTCCGATATTTCTTAATTAAGAGATATTATTATTTATAATTAACATTATTAATAAAAAAATCCATTACAATATGCAATCTCAATTAATTGAAATAAAGATTACTAATATAGGCCCTAGTTTTGTAAACACCGATGATCGAACCATTCGTGAGTTTTGGGAAGAGGTAGTTAATGTATTGTCAACATCAGGCGTGACTGTAATACCGTACAAAAAAGAGCAAAAAAGTTATTCAATTGAAATTGATGCTTCAGATGTAATTGCGTATTTAAAAGCAGTAGAGATTTGTGAACATGATCAAGAAGTCTTTTACCAACGCATGAATGAACAAATGAAGTTAGGATATCATATGCTTAATAGTATCCTTAAACTTCAGTTAAAATATGACCAATTTAGCGAGACAGAAGAAAATGTACTCCAGATTGTTATCGGGAAATTTATACAACAGCTTTTTCTGGCAATGAATATTGCTCTTCCAGGTAGCATTGCACTTTACTCAGCAGAATATATAGAAACTAATGCTTTTGAATCAAAAAGCTCTTCTTTACTATACAAAATACCAGGTATCAAATCTGCTGTTCCAAAACCTCCTGAAATGAATGCCTCTATACTAGAATCTGCCTTTATTCATGCTTTAGATAGAGGCTGGCCTCCGCTACAACAAATGCCTTTTAAAACTGTATGGAATTGGTTAGAAGGAGAATTGCCATACTCTTTAGATTTAGCAGAAAAACCACACCATAAAGCTCTATTTACAATTCTTAGAATCACTAGTAAACAAACAAATATATTAGATACTATTTTGCTGATTGCACAAGCACTTGAAGCACTTTTTGTTGATGGAAAAGAAGGAATTGGTAGCACTTTAAAACAACGTCTAGAGCTAGTTCTTGGAACACCTCAATCTCATAAAAATTGGTTTAGTAAGTTTTATAACCGCAGAAGCCAAATTGCTCATGGCAGTGCGGCTATTTTGCGTCCTAATGATTTATACCATTGGGATGACCCATCTATTGAGGAGTATATTGAAGAATTTTATGGGCCGATAGACGAAGCAGTTGCAGTTCTCTTAGCTGTTTTACAAGATTTGATACGCAGTGATGCTAGAGAATACTGCTTTTTGCAAGAGGTTAAGAGGCTGAATCGACACAATCAGCAAGAAGAATAGAATTATAACAGAGTTATGTAGCTTTATTTAAGAAGATAATACCCTAAATTAATCTAAAAAACCTCTGTTAAAATAGTCTTTCACTTTACAGTTTTAATATCAACAAAACCTAACAAAAACCCATAAACCAGAACCAATAAGAGCTATATTATCTCAAGCAGCAATAATCTATTGTTCCTAATCAAACGTACAAACTGCATTTAGGCTAAAAATAGACTCATTTTTCTCCCATCAACAAAAACCCTTATCTTCCCTGACCTCTGCACCCCATCGCTAGGTTCGGAGTAATCCCAAGAGTGCATTTGACGGAAGGGAAGACCCATCTTTTGGAAGACGTACTTCTCTTTAATACCAGAAGCGATTAAATCAGGCTTCTTAGCTTTTACGAACTCCTCGAACTCGTAAGCGGTAACGTCATCGTAAATGATGGTAGCGTTATCGATGTAGTGGGTGGTACGTTTGTAGTCGTCGTTGTGAGCGAACTCGTAACCTGTACCAACAACCTTGATACCCAAGTCTTCAAAAGCGGGAACAACGTGACGAGGACGTAGACCACCTACGTACAGCATTACGGTGTTGCCTTCCAAACGAGGACGGTACTTCTCAAGTACAGAGTTCATTACTGGTGTGTACTTAGCAATTACCTTCTCAGCGTTTTCTTGAATCTTGGAATCAAATTTAGCTGCGATTTCACGTAAAGAAGCAGCAATCTTGGTGGGGCCGAAGAAGTTGAACTCCATCCAAGGCATACCGTATTGTTCTTCCAAACTACGGCAGATGTAGTTCATAGAACGGTAGCAGTGGATGAGGACTAACTTAGCAGCAGGGCCTTGGATCAACTCGTTGAGTGTACCATCACCAGACCACTGAGCTACTACACGTAAGCCCATTTCTTCCAACAGCATCCGGCTTGCCCAAGCATCACCACCGATGTTGTAGTCACCGATTAATGCTACGTCGTATGGGCTTGGCTCGAAGTCAAGTCTGTTTTCCTTCTTCAGCTTGTCGTATTCTGGGAAAATCCAGTCACGGATAGCATCGTTAGCGATGTGGTGTCCTAAAGACTGAGATACACCACGGAAACCTTCGCAACGTAGGGGTACAACAGGCTTACCAATTTGCTTAGAAGTTTTCTTAGCTACAGCTTCGATGTCATCCCCAATTAGACCGATGGGACATTCAGATTGAATGGAAACACCACGGTTTAGAGGGAATAGAACATCGAGTTCTTCGATAAGTTTAGTGAGTTTTTTGTCACCACCGAACACGATGTCGCGTTCTTGGAAGTCTGAGGTGAAGTGCATAGTACCAAAAGAGTTGATACCAGTTACACCAACGTAGTAGTTACGACGACCAGACCAAGACCAGTAACCGCAACCTACAGGCCCGTGGCTGATGTGGATCATGTCCTTAATAGGACCCCAAACCACACCCTTAGAACCTGCATAAGCACAACCACGAGCGGTCATTACACCAGGAACAGATTTGATGTTAGACTTAACGCCGCAATCAGACTTGTTTTCTTCGTGAACGTTGAGGTGTTTTTCGCGTTTTTTGCGAGATTTTTCAGGATAAGCTTTGAGAACTTCTTGAATAAGTTCCTTATTTTCTTCTACAAGATTCTTGTTTTCTGGAGGTGTCATACTCTGCCTCGGTGACTCTTATGAATGGGAAATAGAAGGATATTTGAGGAGATGGAGAAGGGGAAAGGAGAGTGGAAGAGGAATTACTCCCTAATCTTCCTGTCTCCGTATCTCCTAGTTACGGTATTACCTATTTGGAAGCTTCTGCGGGCTTACCAATAATATCTGCGTGCTTGGTATCGTCATCAAGGATACCGTATTCGATCAACAGTGCTTCTAGTTCATCCATTTCAATTGGTGTAGGAATGGTGAGTTTGTCGTTGTTGATGATCTTCTTAGCTAACGCACGGTATTCTTGACCTTGGTTGCTGTCTGGTGCGTACTCGTTAACGGTCATACGACGCAATTCAGCGTGTTGAACGATGTTGTCACGAGGTACAAAGTGAATCATTTGGGTGTTCAAACGTTCAGCCAAGTTTTCGATCAATTCGGCTTCACGGTCTGTTTTACGGCTGTTACAGATCAAACCACCCAAGCGTACACCGCCGGAGTGAGCATATTTCAAAATACCGCGAGCGATGTTGTTTGCAGCGTACATCGCCATCATTTCACCAGAAGTAACGATGTAGATTTCTTGTGCTTTACCTTCACGGATAGGCATAGCGAAACCACCGCACACAACGTCACCCAATACGTCGTAGGAAACGAAGTCTAGGTCTTGGTAAGCACCGTTTTCTTCCAAGAAGTTAATAGCTGTGATGATACCACGACCAGCGCAACCTACACCGGGTTCTGGACCACCAGACTCTACGCACTTAACGCCACGGAAACCGGTGAGCATTACTTCTTCGAGTTCTAGGTCTTCTACTGCACCACGTTCAGCAGCTAAGTGTAATACGGTGGTTTGTGCTTTGGCGTGGAGCATCAAACGGGTGGAGTCAGCTTTAGGGTCACATCCTACGATCATGATGCGTTGACCCATTTCTGCCATAGCTGCAAGGGTGTTTTGGGAGGTGGTAGACTTACCGATACCGCCTTTACCGTAGAAAGCTATCTGTCTAATATTTTCGTCAGTCATTGTTCTTTCCTGCTAGTGGTTGGTTAGTTGGTGGTCTTTTTACGTTGGTTCTCACGCCTGTTGAGCTATGGCTGTGAGGGTTTTATAGAACGTCGCCGAATGGAGGCGATCGCTCTACAAAAAACACATTAGAATTGGTACTCATGATGGGTTCGTTATGTGGTTGTAAAAGTTCTTGATGAAGTCCAGAGTCAATAGTCCATAGTCCAAAGTATTGATTTTTCTCTGTTGACTAATGACCATTGAATGTTGACTAATGACTAAACTGCTTCTACTACTAGGCTTGGGTTAATGCGATCGCGTAATCTCGCTTCAATTGCTATCTTTAATGTTGCGGTAGAGCTTGAACACGAGCCACACGCGCCTTGTAATACTACTTTGACAATATCGCCGTCTACGTCGTAGAGTTCTACATCTCCACCGTCGGCTATTAATACGGGTCTTACTTCTTCATCTAATACTTTTTGAATTAGGGCAATCTTTTGAACGTTGGTTAATGGTCGTTTCTGCCCAGAATTAGCGATTTCTTTAGTAAGGTTTACGCCTTTTGTGTTGAGATTCGTTACAGCGTTCTTTTCCTTTACATCTTTAATGATATCATCAATTTTAGCTAAACAGGAACCGCAACCGCCACCAGCTTTGATGTAATTTGTTACCTGTTCCGCAGTAGTAAGGTTATTTTCGATAACTACGCGACGCACCTTATTTTCGCTGACACCGAAGCAAGTACAAACTAATGCACCTTCGTCATCGTCATCATGAGCAGCGCGAGGAATGCCACGATAGTTATAGATAGCAGCTTCCAGAGCTTCTTGCCCCATCACGGAGCAGTGCATTTTGGCTTCTGGCAAGCCACCAAGATAATCAGCAATGTCTTTATTGGAAACTTTCAGGGCTTCATCCAAGGTAAGACCCTTAACCATTTCGGTCAAGGCGCTGGAAGATGCGATCGCACTTGTACAGCCAAAGGTTTGAAAACGGGCATCAACAATCTGATCAGACTCTACTTGTACCTTGATGTGCAATCTCAGCGCATCACCGCAAGCAATACTTCCTACTTCGCCTGTAGCGACCTTCACGCCAGGTTCGCCATTATCTTCAATAACTCCCTGATTCTTGGGATCGTAAAACAGTTCCAATACTTTATCTGTGTAGTCCCACATATTTAGTTCCGAGTGCTGAGTGATAAGTGCTGAGTGGGGGCGGGGAGTAGGGAGTTGGCAGTGGGGAGTGGTGAACAGAAGGAAAGATGTAATTAACCAACTCTTTCCCCATCCCCTAATTCTTTTCGGAAGGAGAGTGGTAATTGGTAAACTCTTTCCCCACTCCCTACTCCCTACTCCCCATTCCCTAATCTAATTAACGATGTGCCAATGTTTGTTCTTGGGCTTGCAACCAACCCGCTTCGTCATTTTTGAAGGGGGAAAGGGCGCGGAGACGTTCGACAATTTCGGGCATGACTTCGATGACGCGATCGATTTGAGCTTCTGTAGTGTAGCGACAAAGACTGAAGCGAATCGAACCGTGGAGGGTGGTGTATGGTAAACCCATTGCCCGGAGGACGTGGGATGGTTCCAGCGACCCAGAGGTACAAGCCGAACCAGACGACGCACAGATGCCATATTTGTTTAACAAGAGCAGAATAGCTTCGCCTTCTATGTATTTGAAGCCGATATTGGTGGTGTTGGGCAATCTCTGCGTAATGTCACCGTTAACTTCGCAGTCGGGGATTTTAGCGAGTAAGGATTGTTCTAGGCGATCGCGCAGTCTTGTCTCTCTCTTAATCGCTGTTTCTATATGCAGCCGTTCCAATTCTGCGGCTTTACCTAAACCAACAATTCCGGGTACATTCTCTGTCCCTGCACGGCGACCACGTTCTTGGTGTCCACCAATCAGTAAGGGACGGAATCGCACACCTCGACGCACATACAAAGCGCCGATGCCTTTGGGTGCGTGGATTTTGTGACCAGACATAGTTAACATATCTATGGTGCTGGTCTTCATGTTCAGAGGTATCTTACCTACTGCTTGCACCGCATCTACGTGGAAGATTGCGCCGCGTTCTTTCACACGTTTGCCAATTTCTTCGATAGGGAAGATAGTCCCGGTTTCGTTATTGGCGTACATAATTGTCACCAAGGCGGTGTTACCAGTCAAGGAGGCTTCTAGTTCATCTAGATCCAATTGACCGTGACGATTGACTGATAGATAGGTAACAGTATAGCCTTGGGTTTCTAATTGTTTGCAGACATTTAAGACTGCGGGGTGCTCTACTTGTGTGGTAATGATGTGACGCTTTTCGGGTTGGGCTAACAATGCGGCGCGAATTGCAGCATTATCACCTTCCGTTCCACAACTGGTAAAAACAATTTCTGACTCATCCGCACCCAACAGGGCTGCAACTTGTTCTCTGGCTGTTCTTACTGCTTTCCCTAGTTGCCCCCCGAAGGTGTGCATACTGGAAGGATTACCGTAAAACTCTGTCAGGTAAGGCATAATTGCCTCTACAACTGCTGGGTCTACCTTAGTAGTTGCATTATTATCAAGATAAATAACACTCATCTTTATACCCCTAAGATTTCACCCTGATGTTTTTGCAGTTGTTCGGAAAACTTCTGTGAATAGAAGTATATGCAATCAAACGATGATGAAAGTTGTGGTGTTGCTATGGAAATATGGGGTTACGCCAGAGTCAGCAGTGAGGAACAACAAACAGATAAAGGTGCTTTGCGAAAGCAAGTAGAACGTCTGCGTAATGCGGGATGTTCCAAAGTCTATTGGGATATTCAATCGCGGACTACCGAGGTCAGGGAAGGGCTACAACAATTAATTCATGATTTGCAGACATCCGCAAAGGGTAAGGTAAAATCTCTGCAATTTACCCGCATTGACCGGATTGGCTCATCATCACGGTTGTTTTACTCATTATTGGAGGTGTTGCGTTCCAAAGAAATTAAACTGATAGCTCTAGACCAAGGAGTTGACCCAGACAGCCTTGGTGGGGAATTAACAATTGATATGTTACTTGCTGCTGCAAAATTTGAGGTAAGAATGGTAACGGAGAGATTAAAAAGTGAACGCCGTCATCGGGTAAACCAAGGAAAAAGTCACCGAATTGCTCCATTGGGATACCGTATCGATAAAGATAAATATGTCCGCGATAATTCACCATGCGTTTGCTTGTTAGCTGGACAAATCGAATTAACTGTATCGGACGTAGCAAGATATATTTTCAAAACTTTTTTTGAGTGTGGTTCAGTTGCGGCTACTGTTCGTAAGTTGCATTCAGATTTTGGTATAGAAACAAAAGCTTTAAATTGGCACAAGCAGGAACAATCTTCACGAATCGTCAGTGATGATGACTTAGATAAAATTGTCTTTGCACCCAATAAAACTAATCATCCCTGGCGTTATCCTTGGTCTGGTTTAAGATGGTCAATTCCAGGTTTAAAAGCATTATTAGTCAACCCTGTTTATGCGGGTGGTTTGCCTTTTGATACTTATGCTAAATCAAAGGGAAAGCGAAAACATTTTGATGAGTGGAAGGTCAAATGGGGAACTCATGATGATGAAGCAATAATTACCTGTGAAGAACACGAAAGGGTAAAACAGATTATCCGAGAAAATCGTAATAATCGATGGGCTGCAAGAGAAGATAATGAAGTGAACCCATTTTCTAAGTTAATTAAATGTAGTTATTGCGGTGGTTCAATGACGCGCCATGCAAAACGGGTAGATAAGAATGGGCAAGCTATCTATTATTATCAGTGCCGTTTGTACAAAGCTGGTAATTGTAGCAATAAAAATATGATTTCATCAAAAGTATTGGATATACAGGTAGTTGATTTATTAGCACAAGAAGCCGAACGGTTGGCAAACTTGGTGGAAACAGATGAGCAACCTGTTGTAGAGGAACCACCAGAAGTGAAAACGCTCCGCGCATCATTGAATAGTTTGGAAACTTTACCACCAAGTTCAGCTATTGAACAAATCAAAAATGACCTGAAGGAACAGATTGCGATCGCACTAGGAACAATCAATAATACTACCAAACAATCACTCATAGCTAAAGAGCGAATTATCCAGGCTTTTGCTAATAAAAGTTATTGGCAAGAGCTTAACGCCCAAGATAAAAAATTAATACTCAATGGCTGCATTAAAAAAATATGTGTAGATGGCAACTTTGTTACAACCATTGAGTATCGTTATTAAGCAGTTTTGCTTTTAGATTTTGTTTTCTTCTCTGGGATAGCCAAGGTGGATTTTAACTCGGCTTTACGTTTTTCCCATTCTAGAACTGTGCGAATTACAACTTGTGACCAGGATTCGTAAGCCATAAACACCATTGTTCGTTATTTTGAGAATAACGAAATTAAAATTTCTTTTTGTTCATTGCAAGCAATCGTTTGAGGTAGAAATGTTTTGAGATAACATAAAGGTATAAAAGAATCATAATATACTCACAAAAAGTATTAAGTCTGTTTTCTATAAATGTAATTTCCTCTAAAACAAACTGCCCTGAAATTAATTTTTCAGAGCAGTTTGGAAATTTTATTTTTTGTATATCTAGCTAATGGCTAGTATTATTTACAAAAGCTATTCTTAAATTGATTTAGTGAGAAATGGGTAAATTTAATTCGATTGATGAAAATTAAAGTCGAGCAAGACCTCGCTTAAGAGCAATAGTAACCGCGTGAGTGCGATCGCTTGCTCCTAGTTTTTCTAGAATGTTTCGTACATGAAACTTAACTGTTCCTTCGACAATACACAGTTCTTCACTAATTTTACGATTGTTCTTACCTTGTACCATCAGCCGTAACACTTCTAACTCTCGCTCTGTCAATTCAGATTCAGAGAAGCGTTGAGTCAGTTTTTGTGCTACCGATGACATGACATATTTTTCTCCAAGATATACTTTGCGAATTGCTGTAAATAATTCTTGGCAGGGTGCATCTTTGAGCAAATAACCATATGCTCCTGCACGTAACGCTTGATAGATGTCTTCGTCACCATCGTAGGTAGTGAAAATGATAATACGGGCATTGGAAAACTCACTCCGTAGAGAACTAATTACATCTACCCCTTCCATTTGTGGCATTCGTAGATCCATCAACAATACGTCGGGTTGGTGCTTACGGAACTGAGCGATCGCTTCAACTCCATTTTGTGCCAAACCAACTACCTGAAAGTCTGCCTCCTTTTCTAATAAGGCTGATAATCCTTCTCGCATTGGAGGATGCTCATCTACAATTAAGAGACGAATGAGAACATTTAAAACCATAAAAACTTGAGTGAAAGGCTAGATAAGCAGGCATTGCAAGCAAGTAGAATACGAAGAAGTCATTCCTCCCACTGAGTCAACCAAATCCTTCAATCAGAAGGCATTGCAAATAAAGATACCAAAAGAATTACCAGAACCTCTTGATTCAAATCAATTTAAGCTTTTTTACAGTTTTGACTAACTTGTTCTCAGTATACGTAACTTCAAACCTTATTTATTCATATTCAAAAGACCTTTGTAGCCATTAATTTTTAATAATATAGTATTTATTTATACAAAAAATAAAAGCAAAGTCTGCTGTGTTAATCAACCACTGGAGATTGCCCGTAATCTGACACCCAAGGGTCAAGCCTAAACTCATTAGCCAGAAAATCTATGAAACAACGCACTTTAGCTGGTACAAATCGACCTCGACGGTAGACAGCGTGAATGGGTAGTGGAACAGGTTGGTAATCTTTGAGAATAATTTTCAGATTACTGCCATGTAGTGCATCACCGAATAACCAAACCGGAGAAACAGCAATTCCTAAACCAGCTAACACAGCTTCTCTAATAGCAGCAGAGTTATTTGCTTGGAAGTTACCGTTTACTGTGACTTGGATGACTCCTTGAGTTCCTTGAAAGTACCATTCATTACCTGTAGCAAGGCGAGTGTAAACAATACAGTTATGTTTTACTAAGTCTTGTGGTGTTTGCGGTTCACCTGTTCGCTCAAAGTATGATTGATGCCCAATTGTGACTCGCCTTGTAATACCAATGCGTTGTGTAATCAGTGAAGTATCCTCCACCTTGCCAATCCGAATTGCCAAATCCAATCCTTCTTCTATCAGGTCTACAAAGTGATCTGTCATCATCAAATCAAGTTTGATATTTGGGTAGCGCTCAAGAAAGGCTTTCAGCCGTGGTACTACTTGCAATTGACCAAAAGCCACAGGACAACCTACCCGCAATACTCCCCCAGGTTTTTGTCGTTGCCCTACACTTGATTCGGCTTCTGTCACTGCCTCTAATACCCGTTGACAGTGTTCGTAGAAACGGGAACCTTCATCAGTCAAACTCAAAGTGCGCGTAGAGCGAACAAGTAACTGAACGTCTAAATATTCCTCTAATGCGGCAATCTGCTTACTAATAGTGGGTTGAGTGGTGTTTAGTTCTTTGGCTACGGCGGAAAAACTGCCCGTTTCCACTGTCCGCACAAAGGTTTTCATGCAGGAAATACGATCCATTGCTAAGTTTCATTCTTATTTGGAATAAATCATATTCTTTTTTGCCGTCTTCTCAAATAATTAGGCATCAATCATGATGAAGATGTCAGCACTAAATAGTACATCAAACGCTAGAGGGTTTTATGAATATCAATGGTTCTGTGGCATTGGTTACGGGTGCAAATAGAGGAATTGGTAAGGCTTTTATCCAGGCATTGGTACAAGCAGGTGCAAGCCGTATCTATGCCACTGCGCGTAATGTAGATTCTTTAAAACAAGTGGTAGCGATCGCTCCCGATAGGATTATACCTCTAGCACTGGATGTAACAAATCCTGAACAAATTGCGGCGATCGCCCAAAACGCACAAGACGTAAATCTGCTAATTAATAATGCTGGAGTTTCGGGTGCGGGTGGCTTTTTTGCCAGCGACAGTTTAGAAACGGCGCGTTGGGAAATGGAAACCAATTACTTTGGTTCATTAAATATGATTCGTGCTTTTGCTCCTATTCTCAAACAAAATGGTGGTGGGGCAATTGTCAATCTGTTATCAATTGCATCTTTAGTTAATGTTCCGCTTCTCGCTTCTTACAGCGCATCTAAAGCAGCATTACATTCGTTGACACAGGGAGTTCGCGCAGAATTAGCTCAACAAGGAACGCTAGTTGTCGGTGTCTTCCCAGGCCCAGTAGATACGGCAATGGCGGAAAATGTACCCCTCGATAAAGTACCCCCCATTCAAATTGCTCAAGCTACCTTGCAGGCAGTAGAACAGAAAATTGAAGATGTACAACCTGATCCCGTTTCTGAACAAGTATTTGCAGGATTTCAGCAAGATCCGAAGGCTGTTGAAAAGCAATTTGCCAGTATGTTGCCTTAAAAGGATTTTAGATTTTGGATTAATTATTTATAGGCATGTTTGCTTTGTCAGCTTGATCCGATATAAAAGAGCATCCTGATCTAACGCATCACTATAAACAAAGCCATTAATAAATAGTGTTGGAGTTGTAATCACACCACTAGCCTTGCCACTATCTAAATCCTCTTGAACACGCTTCACAAATAAATCTCCAGTGACTTCACTTAAGAATTTCTCAATATCTAAATTGAGTGCGATCGCATACTCAACTAAATATCCATTACCTAGTTCTTGATGATTAGTGTAAAGGCAATTGTGCATCTCCCAAAATTTACCTTGGTTAGCGGCTGCTTCTGCTGCTTCTGCTGCATGTTGAGCGTCAGAGTGAAGGTGGCGACAAGGAAAATGTCGGTAAACAAAACATAACTGTTCACTCAATTTCTGTTGTAGAGATTGGATAACTAAGTGAAACTTGGCACAATCAGGACATTGATAATCTCCATACTCAACTAAAATAATAGGAGCTGTTAGCAATCCTTGAATATGGTCGCGATCGCTGACGGGTAAGGTGAGTGTATTCATGAGAAATCCAAAAATTTTGATAATTACTTTGCTACTGAATTATTCCTAACCGTAGGGCTTTGACAATAACTTGAGTACGTCCTTCTACACCTAACTTATTCATCAAACTACTAATATAAGTTTTAACCGTATTTTTAGAAATAGATAAGATTTGAGCAATTTCTGAATTTTTGCAACCATCTACAAGTAATTGCAAAATCTCGACTTCACGGTTTGATAAAGTAGGTGATGAGTTCTTATTGTCAGGTACAGTAGGCTGGGAGTTATTGCAAAGTTTAACAATTGGTAGGCAAACACTAACAGTAGTTCCTTTACTTTCCGATGATTGAATTTCTAGATTGCCAATGTGAGCATCAATAATTTCTTTAACAATCATCAGTCCTAACCCGTGACCAGAAGATTTAGTAGTAATTGGTTGATGTCCCAACATGGGGATTAAGTGGGGTGGAATTGGCTGTCCAGTATTATGAATTTCAATTAAGATTTGCTGGGTGTGTGAGTCTATGTGAGTGTGGACTGCGATCGCATCTCCTGAATGCACTGCCTCACAAGCATTCATCAACAAATTAAGAAAAACCTGTTTGAGTTTATCGCGATCGCCTTTAACAATTACCTCCCCAATATTAGGCGCAAAAATAATTTTCTGACCTGATGCAATTGTTAAATTTGTAGATAAGTGTATAGTTTCATGAATTAAGTCAATTAATCGAATTTCTTGTAACAGAATTGTCTGTTGGGAAGGAAGACAGGTATGAGCTAAAATTTCATCCGTCATTCGCTTCAGGCGTTGCGCTTCCTCAAGTGCCAGAGTTAATCGAGTTTGCTCAAGTTGATCCAATGGCATATTTCGATATGTTTGTAAGACATTTAAGATTACGCACAGTGGACTCCGCATCTCATGAACAATCATGGCAGTTTGCTGTTCAACTGCTACCAAACTTGTTAGGTTGGTCGAATTTGGTTTTAGAGCAGATGAATATTGCGTTTCAATAATCCTTTGTTTCGAGATATGAATAACCTTGTCCTTTGGTATCATTGATGAAGCTAACTCCATCGATTGATTTGATTGCATCGAAAATCTCCATTTCTATTTGAGTTAAATTTCGCCATAACAAATTCGGACTTGTATATATCTTCGATTTGAGTAAAATTAACAATTATGAAGCGAATAAAAGATATATAGAAAATAATTGGAATTGGACTGGATTCAGTTTACAAGAAATTCTTCCTACTGTCCCTTTTCACAGGAAAGGTTTCCAACCTGAGCCAGAGTTAATAACTAAAACACTTATTTAGGTAAGTAAATTTCCTAGACTTAAGTTCAGGAATACTCCCCACATTAAGTTAAAATAATTTAAAATTAATATCTCTCTTTTATGATAAATTCAGGCAAAAATGTTAATTTATTTAAAAGCTGGGATTTAGCTGTTATTATAAACAATCCATGTTTCAACGATTCAATATTGATGATTTGCCGGAAGACTTGATTCGCCAAATTAGTAGGCGATCGCTTGCTCGTAAAGAGTACTTATTTCTTGATGGTGATCCTGCCGATTATATCTATTACATAGAATACGGTGTAATTCGCTTGCTGCACTACACAGAATCGGGGCAAACCGTAAACCATTACACCCTTATGTCAGGAGACTTTTTAGCAGAGGTTTTAGTAGTATCAGATAAATGTCTCTGCACAGCTATTGTCGAGGAGCCTACCCAGGCGTTAGTAATTCCTAAAAAAGCTTTTGTGAATACACTCTCCCAAAACCCACCACTTATGTTAGCGTTCTTAGGAGAGGTTGCCTATCGCTTACACATGACCAAAATGATGATGCAAATACGTAGTATTCGTTCCGCATCAGAACGAGTATTAAATTATTTACGCATTATTGTTCCCAAAGGCTCAAAAACGATTATTGTTGATCGCCCCCTCAAAGAAATTGCTTACAACCTGGATCTCACACCCGAAAGTTTGTCTCGCTCCCTCACTCAGTTGCAGGAAGAAGGTATAATCAGCCGTGAACCTGGTCGGATTATCCTTAGAGATTAAAAACCAGACTCAATCTAAATTGCTGAATTTTGAATTGATGTTCTGGGTAACTGTACGCTTACTATAGTACCTGTTGTTGTATCAGAGTGAATGGATAATTCTCCACCGTGAGCATTAACGATACGCTTAGTAATGGGTAGCCCCAAACCCGTACCACTAGGTTTTGTCGAAAAGAATGGCTGCGTTAGCTTTGATAAGATTTCTGGAGGAATTGGTTCACCACCATTGCAAATATTAATGCAGACATGATTTGGAGAGGAAATATTTATTTCCCATTTAATTACATCTCCTGGTGAAACTGCCTCACAGGCATTACGGACAATATTAATAAAAACTTGCTTGAGCTTATCTTTGTCACCTAAAATCTTCACTGGAACTGAGGCTGGAATAAATTCAAATTGTCGTGAGGCTGCTTCTGGCATCTCGCTGGTGTAACTTAGCAACTCACTCATAAATTTATTTGCATCTAATTCGCATAGTTGCAACATCTGCAGTTTGGCATAAAGCAAAATTTCACTCAGCAGATTTTCTAAGCGAGTGGCTTCGCCCAAGGCTAATGATAATCGCTCTTGTGCAGATTCAGTTGTCACAGTTCTCTGGAAATACTTCAACCCCATAGTCATGGTAGTTAAAGGATTACGAATTTCATGCACAATCATTGCCGCAAATTCACCAATAGCGGCTAGTCGTTCTTGTTCTACAAGCTTGGCTTGCGCTGCCCGTAATTCTGCTGTGCGGTTTTGTACTTCAGCTTCTAGGGTATAATTAAACTGTCGCTGTTGCTCATACAAATGGTAATTATCAATTGCTGTAGCTGCACGTTCAGCAAATAATTCTACAAATTGAATTTCATCTTGGGTAAAATTCCTTGGTTGCTGATGAAAAGAGCAAATAGTACCAATTACTTCGCCTTCGGCAGTCCGTAAAGGTATGCCTAAATAAGCACAATAGCCTTCTGGCGCTTCGCCATACTCTGGGTTTTTGTTGGCATCTTCCACCGCTAAGGAACGGCCAGTTTCGACAACCGTGCCTGTCAGTGAACCATGCAGCGAATAAATATGTTCGCCTTCACCCATGTCTAGACTGCTGGCCAGCACTTGCTCAAATCCCTTTTGACACAATGTTACTACTGACCAATCGACATTAAGTAACTCACTGACTCCACAGGCAACATTATGTAGATAGCTATTTAGCTCACCATTTCGATAGTTTAAGGAAGATAATAGTGCGATCGCTCTACGCTCACGTTGCCACATTTGATTTTGTAAAGTTTTATTATCAATGGTTTTGATCATAAATAAAAAGATATGTCTTTAAAATCTGATATTAATCTTTAAAATTTGCTGAGAAAGGCTTGATATTTTTCTCAACACAATATCAGACTTATACATGCAATTCCTTAGATATTCATAATTTTTTAATTAGTTATCACAGTAATAATCAGGTTAAATCCCCAATTAAAACTTAGTTTGCTTCTCACTGTCTTAAGGAATTTTCATTTATGAAAGCTCAACGGTTAATAATACTCTCACTCGCGTCTGTAGTTATTGTTAGCTGTGCCAGACAAATATCAAATCAACAACTTACTACAAATTCTGCAACTGCCGATGCAGCTACAACCATAGCATCTACTGACAATACTTCAGCCCCATCTAGTAAAGCTTCAGATAAGACTACTATTAAATCGGGTACATTCGTTTCTGGAGAACAGACAACTCAAGGCACAGTCAGAATTACTCAAAAAGAAGATGGGTCTTTTATTGAGCTTGATCAGTCATTTAAAACTTCCACATCAGGCCCAGACTTAGTAATAGTTCTTCACCGCTCTGATAATGTCATTGGCTCAACTAAACCACCAGCTTATTCTTTAAAACGAGGAGATTATATTGTGATAGCTCCTTTAAAAAAATATAATGGCGCTCAAGATTATCTAATTCCCAACAATATTAATTTAGCAGCATATAACTCTGTTGCTATTTGGTGTCGCCAGTTTAATGCTACTTTTGGTGCTGCCAGTTTGAGTAGTTAATGATTTCTTGAAAAGTAACTCTAATTTATAAGGAAAAAATATATGAATTTAGAAGGTAAAGTTGCCCTAGTTACTGGTAGTAGTCAAGGAATTGGACAAGGAATAGTTTTACGTTTAGCTCAAGCAGGAGCTAATGTTGTAATTAACTATCGCTCACACCCAGAAGGAGCAGAAGAAACTTTAGCGAAGGTAGAAGCATTTGGTGGCAGTTGTCACATGGCTAATTGTCCTAAATCGCAAGGTTACACCTTACAAGCAGATTTAGGTAGCGTTGAGGAAGTGCGTGGCAAAATTTATTGTTGAGCAAGTTGCCGCACGAGATAAACTAGAAACAGAACTCATTGATATTAGAGAGATAGCGATCGCTACAGATGATGCAGGCGAAACACTCAAAAATCCTGAGTTTGCTACCACAATTGAGCGAGCAGATGGATTGATTATTGTTGTACCAGAGTATAACCACGGTTATCCGGGTTTGCTAAAGCACGTACTTGATACTTGCTTAAAAGAGTACATCCATAAAGCCGTAGGACTTTGCGGTGTTTCCGCAGGGCCGTTTGGTGGTACAAGAGTAATTCAAAATCTATTACCTGTAATGCGCGAGTTGGGTTTAGTAACTATTTTTTATGACCTCAACTTTAGTAATGTACAAACACTATTTGATGATTCAGGTAATTTAATTGACAAACCAACTTACATTCGCCGGATGGAAAGGTTTATGGACGAGTTAGTTTGGATGTCAACTGTCCTCAAACATGGGCGACAAGAATTTAATTAATTTTCATGCCATTCTCAGCACGAAATTAGGTTTTATCATTCATAATCCAGATGTTGCTTCCCAGCAAGAGTATTAACTTATGTGTATGGAATTTGGGCGGGAAATCTGCGGTTATCTCAACACCGCCGAATCGAGGGAATGGTTAGTTACTAATGGTATTGGGGGTTATGCTTCTGGTACGGTAGCAGGGTTACTTACTCGTCGTTATCACGGCTTATTGGTAGCAGCTTTGCAACCGCCATTAGGCCGCACTTTACTATTAGCGAAACTAGATGAAACCGTTTTGTATGACCATCACTCCTATCCCTTAAATACTAATCGCTGGGCAGATGGTAATGTCAGTCCTCACGGTTATCAACATATTGAGCGTTTTGCCTTGGAGGGTACAATTCCCGTGTGGCAATTTGCTGTGGCTGATGCTTTGTTAGAAAAAAGGGTATGGATGCAGCAAGGTGCTAATACAACCTATGTTCAATATACTTTATCTCGCGCTACCCAACCGCTTGACCTACAACTTAAAGCATTAGTTAACTATCGTGATTATCATGGCGATACCCAGAGTCATGACTGGCACATGTTTTTAGCAACCCTTGCCAACGGAATTTGTATTACCGCTTATCCTGGTGCTACACCTTTCTATCTACTCAGTGACTCTGGTAGTGTGTCTCCTATCCACAATTGGTATTATGGTTTTGATTTAGCGATTGAACGCTATCGGGGATTGAAGGATAAAGAAGACCACCTCCACGCCGCGACTTGGGAAGTTACACTTCATCCTGGGGAATCATTTACTTTTGTCGCCAGTACAGAAGAACAACCAAATTTACAGGGAGAAACCGCGCTCAAATTACGACGTACTCAAGAACAAAAGTTAATAGAAATTGCCAAAGTTTATCGACCAGTTGATAGTGGAGAATTACCAACTTGGATTAACCATTTAGTACTCGCTGCTGACCAGTTTATTGTAGACCGTAACTTACCAGAAGAACCCGATGGCAAAACTATCATTGCTGGTTATCACTGGTTTAGTGACTGGGGACGAGACACAATGATTAGTCTACCGGGTTTGACAATTTCCACTGGTCGTTTAGAGGTAGCACGTTCAATTCTGCGTACGTTTGCCAAATATGTAGACGAAGGAATGTTACCTAATCGCTTTCCCGATGCGGGGGAGCAGCCAGAATACAATACAGTAGATGCTACGCTGTGGTATTTTGAAGCAGTCCGAGCTTACTACAGTGCTACAGATGATGATCATTTATTAGCTGAACTCTTTGGAGTGTTAGCGGATATTATTAGTTGGCATTGTCGCGGTACACGCTACAACATTCACTTAGATCCCGCCGATGGTTTACTTCACGCTGGGGTTGCAGGTGTGCAGTTAACTTGGATGGATGCCAAAGTGGGAGATTGGGTAGTGACACCGCGAATTGGTAAACCAATTGAAGTTAATGCACTTTGGTATAATGCTTTACGCACAATGGCTACCTTTGCCCGTCAGCTTGGTAAACCACATCAAGAATACCAAGCAATGGCAGACCGAGCTTTAGCCAGATTTTCTCGGTTTTGGCATGATGGGTTAGGTTACTGCTACGACGTTTTAGATAGTCCTGATGGCGATGATTCGACCTTACGTCCTAACCAAATCTTTGCTGTGTCGTTACCAGAAAGTCCTTTGACATCAGATCAACAGAGAAAAGTCGTGGATGTTTGCGGAAGGATGTTATTAACTTCGCATGGATTGCGATCGCTTTCTCCTGACGATCCACAATATCAGGGAACCTACGGCGGCGACCAATATCACCGGGATGCAGCTTATCACCAAGGTACTGTTTGGGGTTGGTTGCTAGGTGCATTTGTTCAAGCACACCTGCGCGTTTACCAAAATCCTCAGCAGGCGCGTCAATTTCTCGAACCAATGGCAAATCATCTTACAGCACATGGTATCGGCAGCCTTAGTGAAATATTTGATGGCGATGTACCAATGACCCCACGGGGATGTATTGCCCAAGCTTGGACAGTGGCGGAAGTTTTGCGTGCTTGGTTGGCTGCGGAAGGGTAATATAGCAAGAATTATACAATTTATACGGAAATTTGCTGGGCTTGCAAAACAAATGTACTGCTTCTAAAATAGGTTACTTGGTTTTGGTTTCGGTTGCGAAACTCCTATGTCTAGTAAATCCCTCACTGTGAAAAAAAACTTGGAAATACAGGTTATTCCAGATTACCCTACCAGAGCTTCTAGTAAACTTACTCTCAAGGCTTTAAGTTTTTTCTCAGGCTGTATGGGTCTTGATTTGGGGCTTGAGCAAGAAGGAATTGAGGTTTTACTAGCTTGTGAAGTAGATACGGCTGCTCGAAAAACAATAGAAACAAATAGACCTGATATCACTCTTATTGGTGACATTAGAAACTACTCTGCTAATGAAATTAGAGAAAAAGCAGGGTTGAGTTTGCATGAAGATATTGATGTGATTGTTGGCGGGCCACCATGTCAAGCCTTTAGCAGTGCGGGTAAACGGCAAGGATTTCATGATGAGCGGGGAAATGTCTTCTTAACGTTTATTGATTTAATTACTCAACTTAGACCTAAGTTTGCGGTGATCGAAAATGTTAGAGGACTATTGTCTGCTCCTTTAAAGCACCGACCTCATGAAATGAGAGGAGCTAACTATCCCCAATTGTCTGATGAGGAGAAAAGAGGGGGCGCACTTTTATATATTATTCGTCAACTGAAAGAAGCTGGCTACGGTGTTTCCTTCAACTTATATAATACAGCTAATTTTGGTACTCCTCAGCAACGGGAGAGGGTTGTCATCACTTGCAGCCGTGATGGTGAGAAACTTCCCTATCTTACACCTACCCATTCAGAGACAGGTTTGTATGGACTACCGCAATGGCGGACGCTAAGAGACGCGCTTGCGGAACTGCCAAAAGATGGGCATTGTTTCGTTAAGTTTCCAGAAAAACGCCTTAAGTACTACCGACTATTAAAACCTGGGCAGTATTGGCGAGATTTACCAGTAGAACTGCATCAAGAAGCACTAGGCGCATCCTATCATGCAGGAGGCGGAAAAACTGGTTTCTACCGTAGGTTAGCGTGGAATAAACCTTCGCCAACTCTTGTTACACATCCAGCAATGCCTGCAACAGATTTAGCACACCCAGAAGAAGATAGACCTCTGAGTATTCAGGAATATAAAAGGATTCAGGAATTGCCTGATAGCTGGATTATAGAAGGAAATTTGTTAGATCAATATCGACAGGTCGGTAATGCTGTACCCTGCTCTCTTGGTAGAGCGATCGCTAGAATGTTAATAAATCATATAAACGGTATAGAACCCAAAGTTTTTCATAACTTTCCCTATTCTCGATATTTAAAAACTGATGAGGTTAATTGGGAATTAGATATTTTAGGAAAGTCTCATCCTACTTATGCAAAGCAACTTTCTTTATTTCCAACGTGAGATAAATTTTTTATTTTCATCACATAGGAGGCTGCTGTTGAAATGCTATGTAGGTAGATTGAATTTTCAGTACCATTTGCTTTACATGAAACTTTAATAACTCATAATCAAGCCCAATCATAGACCAAAACTCGGCTCCACAAACACGGGGAATACTTGGGCTAGAAAATGTCCAACTATCTCCTGTGCAGAAAGCAGCAGCAAAAAGTCGGTGCGGATGAAGCTCTAGTTCACTTTTTGATCTAGGTGCTTGGCTTCCTGTAAGAGTGTTACGCTGTGTCTTGATTTGTACAAATATAAGTGATCCCTTCCCTTCAGGTAAAATAATAGAGTCGACACCAGTAATTTTGATTCCAAAATCTTTCTCTGGATCAACAGCATGGGGACTGATATTGGCAATTTTTTCCCAAAGAGTACCCATATCTGTACTCAATTTCCTAGAAATTGAATTGCTCTCGGCAAAGACTCCTGCACCGCACATCTCATAAAGATTACGCGGGCTGGCTTCCATTTGTGCTGGAGAACGCAAGTTTCTTGTCATGGAAACAATAAAATTACTGGCAAACTGTCTACATATTGATGATATGGACTTACTCTGACGGCGAAGTTTAAAAACTGAGCCATGAGTATGAGAAATGTCTTTTTGAATCTGGTACTGGATAAATTCAGGTAAGAGCGATGTGAGTACAGTCGAAAGTTGATAGGCACGATGTAACTCAGAACTAATGTTAGGAGGGATATTAACAAAGTTCGCATATTCTTTGATCAACTGTGATCTAGCTGTAATTGACAGTGGTATGAGTTGACTAGCCTGGATTGATGGCATAATTTGCAATGTAAAGGTATATATTGAGGCTAGTTTACTATTAGGTATTGGCTCTAGTCTTTACACAATATAAAAAAGGTTAGTTGACTTATAAAAATTAACATAACCTATTCCTAAGTTTATTCTATATTTAGCTTCACAGAAATATCTAAAAAATCTAATGAAGGGAATCATAGTAAAGAAGATAAACAAGAAGTTGCTCTAACGTAAAACAATCTGTAAATTTAGGTTGATTTTGCTATTACTTAACCTAAATAATTTATCAAATATATTATTATAAGTTTAATTTTTAATAATTTTGATTTAATGACTTTAATTCCTCTAAACTACAATGTAAACGTGGCTTTTGTGGGTCTGTCAAATCTAGTTGATCCCAAGGTACTGTGTAACCACCGTGGATTTTATGCGCCCCTAGTACATGTAATATGGCCATGCCAATATTCCAGGCTGACAACCTTTCTAATATGGCGGCGTAGCCTATGAGATATTCTTTAATTACCCATTCCTCACCTTGCTGTTCAGCACAGATTTCTTCAATACGCCCAATAGCTTTACCTGTAGAATCTATAACTTGTTTGCCTAGTAGTAGTTCTAAATGAATTTCCTGAGCAGCCATTATTTTACCCCCGGAATTTTTGTGATAATGCGATCGCGCAACCATTTTTCATAAGCTAATGCTGATGTTGCTTCTGCATCTATATCAACATCCACATCAATTCCTACATCCTGCACTTTTGACCAAGGGATTCTTAAAGGTTGACTTTGTTTCGCGCCCCACTTCTGAGAAATAATCTCTACCCATTTTGCTAAACGTGGATGTATTCGTTCAGCAAGGGTCGTCATTCCTACTTCAATATAAGCCAGCCTTGGTGGTTGTCCATCACGTAACTGAATAATAATTCCATCAACTTTACCCATTCTACGCTGGTTGCGGTCAACCAATTGATTATCTAGGACATCTCTAATTAAATTCATTTTTATTCTTTCCTTTTATTAGTGAAAGAGATACAATTATTTTAATTTAAACAGATATTATCCTCCAATAAATTCTAGAGGAATAGCTATAATTGCCAATATAAAAGCTAGACCAATCGTCAAGACTATTATTGTATTGCTTATCCAACCATTACGGTATTTACCCACATATAGTTTATCGTTCATTAATACTAAAAATGGCACAATCACAGGTGGTAAAATTACGGCTGTAATTGCCATTGAAAATAAAGTTAGTTGTAAAGGATCTATCCCTACAACCATTAATAGAGAAGCCAGGAAAATAAATATTGTATATATCAAACTAAAACGTGCGGCATCTTTGGGTTTTAGATTTTCTCCCCAATTCCAACCAAAAGTTTGTGCCACAATATAGGCTGTATCCAAACTAATTTCCAGCGCTGCACCAAAGCAAGCAATACCCAATGAAAGGGCAAAAAGTACAAAGCCCCAATAACCTAGAGACTCTGTTAACATTAAAGCTGCTTGTTCATAGCTATCAACTTGAATACCTTTCGGTTTGAGTACCATTGCCGCAACAATTAATACTGCTATTGATACAATGCTACCAAAGCTCATACCTAAAGTAGCAACAGCGCGATTTACACCGATGTTGCCTTCATCCCATTTATCTTCAACTGCACCTGACGAATAAAAATAAAAGAGATAAGGACTAATTAAAGCACCTAAAATACTCACAACAAGAAATAGATAATGCGTTTTATCTTCTTGTGGTAGAGTTGGTAATAAACTACTACCAATTTCAGTTATGGAAGGATGAAGTTTGCTAGTAACCACAACAAAAACTAGTGTAACTAATCCAAGTAAAGAAATCCCATTTTCAATAACACTAAAATTACCATACCAAATTAATAACCACAGCGCCAGAGCAACAGGTAAAGCGTAGAATTGAAAGCTAATACCTGTGAGCAATTGTAAAGCAACACAAACCCCACCAATTTCCGCCCCTAACACTAAAAAATCAACAATAATTTCTGCCACTAAAGGGATAATAAAAAAGTTAAAGCCAAATCTTTCCCTGACTGCGGCAGCTAATGTATGTTTACTTACTGCGGCTAATCTGCCTGACATTTCTACAAGAGCAATCACACAGATTGTTCCGAGAATAATTACCCAAATTAATTCAAAACCAAAAATAGAGCCAGCTTCGGCACTAGTGGCGATCGCACCCACATCTAGAAAGCCACCAATACTAGTAACAATACCCAAAGCAATTTCAAGAAATTTTTTCATAACTTGCCTCTAGTTTTGTTCTTAGCTGATGCAATTTTTGTAATTCACTGTCTAATTCTGTTAATTCCTGTTGAGCTAATAAATGATTATTTTGCTTAATCGCTTGAGAAATTTTAGCTGTTTGATTTGCTAACTGAGCGACATTATTTATTATTAATGATTGGCAAGATTTAATTATGGTTGTTTGTGCCTGAATTTGGGATATTTTATTTTTTTCTTGAATAAACTCTGTTTGAGCTTTATCTAATGTTTGTTGAGCATATTTACTAGGTATATTACCTTGCAGCCAAGCATTTCCAACCATGCCTGTTGTCGCTGCCCAAGAAGTAACACTTTGTATTTCTTTTTTTAAATCTT
This sequence comes from Nostoc sp. MS1, assembly GCF_019976755.1. Taxonomy (NCBI): domain Bacteria; kingdom Bacillati; phylum Cyanobacteriota; class Cyanophyceae; order Nostocales; family Nostocaceae; genus Nostoc; species Nostoc sp. MS1. Next base: position 1,101,506 of record NZ_AP023441.1, on the reverse strand, counting down.
CTTTACTACTTGAATTGTTACATGATGTCAGTAAAGTCAGTACTAATAGACAATTACTGACAAATGTTTTTTGGTTAATTACTGGCATCTGAAACTTTGTATAATCAACTGTATCTTCTATTTTTTCATTTTGATGATGATTATGTATATCTCTCTTGCGAAATAATTGGTAGTCATATTCATCTATCTCAAGCAATGTATTTTTACCAATTATTCAAGAAAAGGTGAAAACAATTTTTTCTTTATCTATTGATTAAAACTGCTGAAATAGGTTATAAATCAAGATTTTCAATCTAAAACTGGTATAAGTTATTAGATAAAATATACCTGACTTCTTTTAGAGGTCAGGTATCTAAAGATTTTATCAGCTTGACTCAAAGTATCTCTGCTCACACAGATACTCTTGCTTCAGTTAGGGAGGTCAATTCTAGCTGTACCAATGGGTATTTCTCCTTGTAACCCTACTCTTCTAGCCGTTACTCCATAGAGAATAATTTTATCAGCCGGAACTGTTGTTTTCACGCCTGTAAATTGAACTTCTACAGTATTACCAGGAGCAAGAGGTTGTTCAAAGACAATTGATAAATTTCCTTGATTAATTTCTGTCTGAGCCGCAATATCTCTACCAGATTTATCTCTAACTCGAACTCCACTAAAGCGTTGCATTTGGCTAGGGACAGAAATCATTAAGTCTTGTAAAGACATTCCTAGTACTTCTACTTCAATAAAGTGGGTGTCATTCTTGATACCAGAATTACTAATATGAGGAACGTTAAAGTTTAGAGCTATAGAAGGGGGTGATTGTAAATCCTGTGATTCATATTTGGCAGGTGCAGCTATGGCGACAGAAGCTGTAGTGAGTATTAAAGCCGATAAACCACTGCAAATTATACCTTTCATTGTCATACCTCGCTTTTGGGTCAGGCAATACCTTGATTCACGTGCCTGTAATGAATAGATTGAAGGATGAATATGAAATGAGATTGATATAAAAATTAAATTCTGCTGAGATACCCATGCGAATCGTTTCAGGAAAGTGCTTTTAGTCAAAACTGGAATTATCTCAGGAAAAACTCATTTTTCTGACAAGAATTTATATTAGAGTGAGATTATGTAAGCTTATAACTTAATCCTTAATCTAAGATTACTTAAATTATGTAGAGATGAGTCATTCCCATGAATTTATTAACCCTGTTGAAGAGGTCACTAGCTAAAATTGCTCAAGTAAGAATTAACCCCTCTTCACTACAATTTCGTTTGACAGTGGGAATCATTATTATTTTTATTGTTGCTTACAGTGGTTTTACTATTTGGCTAGATTGGGAAATTAAGAAATTTTTCATGATTACTTATCAAGAGCATGGTATCTCCTTCAATGATCCCAACCTGTTAAGACTGATGCAAAACGTAAGAACTGTAAGCATTCTGGTAGTAGCAATAACTATAGTAATTGCAAATTTCCTAGTTAAGCGATCGCTACTACCCTTACACCAGATGAATCAATGGGCTACTACCTACGCTCAAGAACTCAGCCCCTATCAACCAAGGTTAACTGGTATACCTAGTGAAGTAAAAGCGATCGCTAAAACTTGGAATGATTTATTAGTCAGGCTAACGGAAGTTAGAGAACAGCAGCGACAATTTACCAACGACTTAGCCCACGAGTTACGCTCACCTCTAAGTATGGTTTATGCTTATCTGCAAAGAACTTGGCAACGTAGCCATAATTTAAACGATGCCCAAAAAGAAGCTTTAGCAATGGCAGTTGCGGATGCCGAACGCATGAATCAGATATTGCAAGATTTACTTGATTTAGCAAGAGCTGGTAGTATTGCCATGCCCTTGCAAACTGAACAACTGATTCTTAATGATGTAATTGCAGATATGGCACAGATGAGCGAAAAGTTTGCAGGACGAGAAATTTTGCTGGAACTCGCCCCGTTTCCTATCAAAGCTCAAGCCGATCGCACCCAGTTGATGCAGATATTAAATCATTTGATTGATAATGCAGTCAAACACTCAGATATTGATGAGGCAATTACTTTACAGCTAACTCAAGCTGATGGTTGGGCAATTATTCAAGTTATTGATCGCGGCTGTGGTATCCCTTTGGCGGAACAGTCGCGCATTTTTGAACCATTTTACCGAGTAGATACATCGCGCAACCGTGCCACAGGAGGAACAGGCTTAGGTTTATCCATTGTCAAACGTCTAGTAGAACGCATGGGTGGACAGGTAGGAGTTCGTTCAGAACCGGGTTATGGCAGTACTTTTATTTTTAAATTACCAGCAATAGGAGCATAATACTAATTCGTAATTTGTAATACTGCAAGCGAAGGGCTAACGTCAACACAATTGATACATATTATAAAAATCTTAATTACTTTCTAAACATACTATCTTTCCTAAATTGGTATAAATTATGGCTGCACATATTCTACTTGTGGAAGATGAAGTTAAACTAGCGCGATTTGTGGAATTAGAACTGAGTAGCGAAGGCTACAAAGTGAGTGTAGCCCATGATGGTATGACAGGTTTGACCCTAGCGAGGGAATCAGACCTAGATTTAGCTATTTTAGATTGGATGTTGCCTGGATTAACAGGTTTAGAACTTTGTCGCCGCTTACGGGCTACAGGAAACAAAGTACCAGTAATATTGCTGACAGCCAAAGATGAAGTGAGCGATCGCGTGGCAGGATTAGATGCAGGAGCCGACGATTATGTAGTTAAGCCTTTCAGCATCGAAGAACTATTAGCCAGAATCCGCGCCCATCTACGGCGTACTCAAGAAACAGATGATGATTTATTGCAGTTTGAAGATTTAAGTTTAAACCGCCGCACCCGTGAAGTATTTCGCGGTAAACGTGCCATAGATTTAACAGCAAAAGAGTTTGACTTGTTAGAATATCTACTTTCCCATCCCCGGCAAGTTTTTACTAGAGACCAAATTTTAGAAAAAGTTTGGGGTTACGATTTTATGGGTGATTCTAATATTATTGAGGTTTATGTGCGTTATTTACGGCTCAAGTTGGAAGAAAATAACGAAAAGCGTTTAGTGCATACAGTGCGTGGTGTCGGTTACGCACTACGGGAGTGAAGATTGAAAAATTATTCACATTTTCAACAAGGAAATATATAGTGCAAATTAATTTTAAATCTGTAGAAAATAATGACATTGAGATACTTCTGAGCTTCATGCAAAAACTATATGCAGTAGATAGTAGTATCCTATTCAATATTGTTTTTGCTCATCAAGCGATAATTCAACTGTTGAGTGATGAGTCAATGGGACGAATCTGGTTGATTCAATCTCAAAATCAAGGTATTGGTTATGTCACTCTCACACTAGGCTATAGCTTAGAATATGGAGGGCGTGATGCTTTCATTGATGAAATTTATATTGAGCCAGCTTTCCAAGGTAAGGGCATAGGCAAGCAAACAATCAGCTTTTTAGAGGAGATTTGTATCTCTCTCAATGTTGGAGCATTACATCTAGAAGTAGAAAGGGAAAATACTTCTGCTCAAGGCTTTTACCGTCAAGTTGGATTTACAGAGCATAACCGTTATCTGATGACAAAAGATTTAAGTAGGTCGGCGTAAACAGAGCAATTTGTGAATAAGTAAGGTACAAAAGACTAGATTGAAACTCACGTATCAAAAGTTTATAACTCCTGTCTTCAGCCTTATATAGGAATCCGATTTGATTTCTGTATTCCTTACGGGAGCGTAGCCATAAAAATCTCAGTATTTGTAGGGTGGGCATTGCCCAACGCCACTTGCTTTATGTCGGGAAACCCGCCCAACGCAGTGGCTCCCCTACGTATATTTCAAAAATTAAGTATGAGTCCTATACCAACATTAAATATTTACGCTGACTTACTTATTATGAATTGATATTACATATCTTCGCCGGCAGCAGTTACATTATAATCAGCCATTGCTTGGGTACGACGACGGCTCATTTTCTGTTCGTAAGCATCGTAAGCAATACATATCCAAATTAAAGTCATAAACATTATATTTTTGTTAAAGCTTTCTGCCCCATTGGGAAATAGACTACCTGCGGGGATAATACCAAATGCCAGAATGATGCTAAATGTCATGAGAATCAATAGTAACCCTGTCCACCGCACCCAATAGTTAAGGGCAAATAACGCACCTAAGACAATCTCTGCTAAAGGTAACAACCAAGCATAAGGAACTGCAAGTAATAAAGGTAGTGGCCCCACACCTTCCCATCCGGGCGGGATTCCTGGGCCAATAATCTGCAATTTAAGGGTTGTAACTGTTTGGTAAAAACCGTTGTTGACACTGAAATTTAAGTAGTTAGCAATACCAGAGCATAAGAAGAACAAGCCAATGATTACGCGATTAACCATAACGGCTGTGCGGAGATTGAGTAAGTAATTCATGATGAACTCCTAAGTAATTTTAAAAAGAGAATTTTATCGAGAGGGTGGTGCAAGCTGATCGAGTAATGCAGGAACGCCCGTCCATATCAAGTTTTGCTGGAATTGCATCGGTTGGGCAGCCCGCCAAACCAGAGGAGTGGCGAGAATTAATGCAGCTGCGGCTGTGGCAACTCCAGATAACCAAGGTGTTTGTCCCAACTGCATAGGTGTAGCGGCGCGATGACGTTGGAATAATTCGTCCGTTAACCACTCACTTGTGACTTTGAAGTTATGGGCAGAGTTAGGCAATAGTTGTAAATATGCTCCTTGCCGAATCAGATGTCCGGGTTGTCCTTTGATTTGTAATTTGTTGAAAAGGTTGGCAACACCTTCGTTGAGTCCTAATTTCATTAACGTACCGCGCATTTGGATTTGTAGGGGAATTGTTGGTTTATTTTCCCTCAGCCGCTTGAGATTTTGGGCGATCGCAATTCCTTGTTGATAGGCAACTTGGGCTGTGGGTGGTTGGGGATTATCGTTATCAATAGCACAGTCCCCAGCCGCAAAGACTTCAGGAAAATCTGGTAGTTGCAATGTGGGTTTCACCAGTAACCGTCCTCGGTTTTGAGTAACTGGTAACTCCATCAACAAAGGATTAGGTGCAGTTCCCGCAGTCCAAGCGATCGTTCCCGCTTGTAACATCTGCGTTTTTTCATTTTGCCGATACTCTACACCATCAGATGTAATCTTTGTGACAGCCGCATCAAACAGAAAATCCACAGGAATAACCCGGTTTTTCATCGCACGCTGGACGGTACAGCGCAAACTGCTATTCACATCACCTTTGAGAATTTCCCGACTGCGGTTAACTAAAACAATGTGAATTTCACTACCATCACCACCCAACTCGTCATACCAAATGGGAAGTAAATCAGCTAATGTACAAGCCAATTCAACACCAGCCGGGCCTGCACCAATGATAGCGACGGTGAGCAGTAGGCGACGGCGTTCTGGGTTTGTTGTTTGGATGGCTTGATGTAATCTATGGCGTAAGTGTTTTCGCAGTGCGATCGCCTGTTCCCCTGATGTAAATGGCATTGCGTGTTCTGCCGCGCCTGGGGTGTTAAAATAAGTTGTTTTGCTACCCAGTGCTAATACTAAGTTGCTGTAGTAGAAAGACTGACCGGAGGCTGTGTTAACGCTGCGTTGATGTAGGTCAATTGATTGTACAGTGTCTTGTACAAAGTTAACTCTGCTACCAGTTAAAAGTTCTTGGTAATGAGGATATACTTGTTCGCTGTGCAGTTCGCCGCTTAATAGTTCATATAACAACGGTTTAAAACTGAAGCGATCGCGCTGTTCAATTAAAATAATTGGTTGAAAGTAGTTTTGCTGGCTTAAGTGCAAAGCTGTAAATAACCCAGCAAAGCCACCACCCAGGATGACTGTTGGATGAGATGCTGGCTGCATATATGTTAAGTGTTGTTTTAGTAATCGGTTAATTACTGAGTAGTATGGCTGTTTTACTTGGTAATGAGTAATTAGTAATAGATAATTTTAAAACGTAATTACCTCTTAAAAAACCCGCAGATACTTGCCTTCTACTCACTATAGTTAAAGGGACAAAGGAACTTGTCTCATTATTCCCTGTCCCTATACGGCAAGAAGTCTATACAAAATTTCTTTAATCGGGCTACTACTTCACTTCATTAGGTTCAAACTTAGCTATCTTACCTTTTTTGACTGCAACAATCACATCATAAGTTGAACAGTAAGAGAATGTAACATTGTTGGCTTTGTTATAAAGGTTAACTACGTGACCTGCTCCACCTACTTGGATACCAATTGGCTCTAAATCTCCATAGAAGAAACGACGCAACTGATCACCACTCCCAATTTGACCTTTATTTTTAGTGATGGCTGCTATTTTTTGGGTGACAGATAATTCTTGAGCAGATGCTTGAACTAAGGCAGGATTAATTACTTTTAATGGTGCTTCCCAAACAGTTAAAAAACCAGTCAAAGCAAAAGTTGCAACTAAAGGTGCGAATTTCATATAAGTTCCTAGATGTTTGGAATGATTGCGAACAACTCAACTATCCCAGCTGCAACTGAGAGTCTATTGAAGCTATTTCATGATTTTGATGAATTTTTCTGTCTCTTATATTTAGTAAATTCTCAGCATTTTCTCAGAAAATCTACTAACCTTCTAAAATCTAGCAAGTGACGCTTAACCTCATGATATCTTATACAAAAGCAATAGCCGCTATTACGCATTGGTATTAAGCCACAGCCTAAATTAAGTTTCCTCTCAGCAAAACCTCATTTCTGGGTAGATATGGCGACTTAATATAAAGACTGATGCTTTAATTAAGATGATGTAAATGTGACTATACGCAAAAAGCAACATCCCCTAATTCCCCGAATTTCAGGACAAACATATCTCTGGTTAGCAATTCTTATTTTTGGAGCATCTAGTGCAGTTACTCGTAAGCTTACAGAGATTGGCGCTCAACACTTTGTAGATGGACGCAATCCAATTTCATTGTGTAATGTTCTATTCGTTGGTAATTTGTGTGCTTTGATACTGATGAGCCTGATTTATCGGAAACAGTGGAACAAAGCCACTTTGCAACGATTGTCAAAACCAGATTGGATTAGTCTTACAGCCGTAGCCATCTTAGCAGGTGCGTTAGCTCCTGGCTTAATTTTTCAAGCATTAGCACTAACAAAAGTAAATAATGTAATTTTGATAGGACGCATAGAACCACCTCTGACTCTAGCTTTATCGGTGTGGTTGCTCAAAGAACGGATCAGTATTTGGCAATTTGTGGGTGCGATCGCTGCTTTTATTGGTGTTATCCTGACTATTGTGCTTCAACCTCCACAGATAAGCATGGTTAGTATGGGAGGTTTTCACTTGGGTTTAGGCGAACTTTTGGTAGCAATTGGCTCTGTAGCTGTATCTATTTCTACAATTATTAGCAAAAAATATTTCTCTCAAATACCATTAGGAATTTCTAGTATTTTTCGTACTGGACTAGGAACTATCATCTTTTTCTTTACGGCTTTAATACTCTATGGCAGATATCATTTTGCTGATATATTCTCACCATTCTTGTGGAAATGGATGTTTCTCTATGGTGGGTTAATTGTAGTAGTAGGTCAGTCATTGTGGACTAAAGGCTTGCAAAACTCTACCGTAGCTAAAGCTACTTTAGTAGGTTCTTTTACCCCAATTGTAGGTATTATTGCAGCTTATTTAATCCTGGGAGAAGCTCCTAATATGGCTCAATATATAGGCGGGAGCTTAATACTAGCAGGTATATTCCTCAGCCGAATTAACAAAACATCTCAAAAATCTCGCAAAAACGTTACGCCTTCAGAAATTACTTCCGCTCAAGCAGCAAAAGAGATAGAAATGGATATGGGATTTAAGGGGATTTAAGTAATTCGTAATTCGTAATTCATATCAAGTCTATCAATATAGGTTTTGAAGATACATTCTAGCGATCGCTCATACATATTGTTGGGTATTTTTTAGTTTTATCTTGCAGTAGCTACAAACTCACAATTTCATCCCCATATGGGGATAAAAACAAGATAAAATACAAGGACTGTGGCTCAAATAATACCATGCCTCGACGTTCTCAAAAAAAGCCAGCAACCCCATCATCTCAGCTTACATGGTCATCGGATACAGAGTTAGTCGGGCTGGAATTTGAGTTAGTCCCAGAAAAAGATTGTGGTCTTTTCCCTCAGTACACGATTGGACTCCACGCTTGGTTTCTTGAGCAAGTACGTTCCTATAACCCACAACTTTCAGCTTATCTCCATGATGGTGAGTCAGAGAAACCTTTTACTATCTCAGCTTTGAATGGAGAGATTATCAGTAGCGGTAGACAAATACAATTATCTGCAAACACTTCCTATCGTTGGTATGTCACAGCTTTATCTAGTCGAGTGCAAGAATGGTTAGTGCAGTGGCTAGAAAATTTGCCTAAAGTAGTTGATTTAAAGAATGCACCTTTACAAATTCGCTCTGTTAATATTGCCCATCCTGCCACAACTTACACCCAACTGCTAGAATCAGAACCCAGTGAAACTATTGCTTTAAAATTTCTCAGTCCTACCAGCTTTCGCCGTAAAGGTCATCACTTTCCCTTACCCGTACCAGTAAATGTGTTCCATAGCTATCTGCGTCGCTGGAATGATTTTTCGGGAATGTCTGTTGACCAAGATGCTTTTTTGGCTTGGGTAGATGATCATGTCTTCATTACCCGTTGTCAAATCAACACCGCCAAGGTACTAGCAGGAAAAAAAGGCGCAGTTACAGGATTCACTGGTGCAATTGAGTTAAGTTTAGCTAGGGATGGAGCTAAACAGCCAGAATTTCGGCAGTTATTTTATGCTTTAGGGAAACTTGCTCCTTACTGTGGTACTTACTGGTCACAAAACTACTTTTGGTTTAGGACAAACACGTTTGGGATGGTCATCTCAAACCACCCAAGATTTACCTGATGTGCAAACAGTGTTAGCAAAACGCATAGAAAATTTAACAGATATTTTTAAAGCACAACGTAAACGGACAGGAGGAGAACGGGCAGATGAAATAGCCGCAAAATGGGCAACAATCTTAGCAAGGCGAGAAATAGGAGAGTCGTTGCAAGTAGTAGCCGAAGATTTAGGAATGCCTTATGAAACAGTAAGCTGACACGCATCTAAATTTGATAATTTAGTGCCTGAACCCGTTTGCTGCATTAGGTTGTCTTGTAAAACTAGATGCCGAACAGCTTAAAAACTTATGTAAAGTTGGCACGACGCGCTTTGAAAAGTGAGGAGTAGTTTGTTATACTTTTGTTTAATTATTACACATTAAAAATTTAAACTAATAAAAATTAAAAATCACCTTGACTTTTTTCTCAAACCCTTATTCATCTTATTTAAACTAAATATTTGCAAGCCCATGATTTAGTAGTAATAAATCTTTTTCAGACATGAATTGATTAAAATATCATGAATCTATCTGGTAGCGAATTAAAAAGGATGGTTAATGCCATTGTTAAGGCTTATCCTATAAAAGAGGATTTGGCAATGATGGTGCAGTTTGAATTAGAAGAAAATTTAGATGTGATCGCGGGAGGTGGCAATCAGACACAGTTAGTGTTTAATCTAGTTACAAAATGGGCAATTCCTAGAGGCAAAACCTATCGTCTCATTATAGCAGCCTACCAAACTAATCCTGACAATCCTGAACTCAAAGAATTTTATGAGTCTGTGGTTCTCAAGAAACGATTTATTGTACATTCTTCTATCAAAAGCCAAGATTTTGGTCCAGAGATTAATTGGCAGGGGGAAACCGATGAAATTCAACTCCAAAGTTGGTTAAAATCTGAACCAGATTATTGGGATGTAGGTTTTTTAAAACGGGCAATTGAACAATCAGCTTCAGTTTGTCGTATTGAGATTCCCTCTTGTAAGATTATGGGAACTGGTGTTCTAATTACACCTAATAAATTATTAACTAACTATCATGTATTAAGAAATAGTGATACCAATGACATGGAAAGTAATGCTTTAAATGCTATATTAAATTTTGGCTGCGTAACTTCTGATGATGGTTTAGAAAGTCAAGGTAAAACTTTTAAATTAGATAGGCAAAAGCCAATTTTAAAATTTAGTGTAACTGAAGAATTAGATTATGTTTTATTACAAGTGGAAGCAAAAATATTTCAAGTAGCTGATATTAAGCCTGCTCGTTGGGATAGCCGGATATTACCTCTAGAAAAAACTGGAATTAATGTTTTACAACATCCTGAAGGGGACTCAATGAAATTATCAGTCAGTCAAGATGGTATTACAGGAGTTTATCAACATCGAGGTTTGGTTCAATATGTGAATAAAACTGCTGTAGGTTCGAGTGGTTCACCCTGTTTTGATGAAAATTGGTATCTGATAGCGTTACATCATGCCCAAAGAGCGAAAACTTTTGGCTCAATTAGAGAGGGTATTTTATTTACTTCTATTTATCAAGAAATCAAAAATTTATTAGATTAATTTAAGGATTCATTATGGGACGGAGAATTATTACTAGCCAACTAGAGTCCAAAAGCAATGAAGTAAAGATAGATGGTTATTTTGATAAGCTAATCAAGTATATTCCTTCCGAAATTGTAGGTGGATGGATCGCAATTATTGGATTAGTTAAAAGTGTTAGTAATATACCAACAAATATTATACTATGGGTTTTATTAGTTATTTTTACTGGGCTAACTGCTCTTTATATTTTGAAGCAAACTTCTGAGCCGAAAAAGCCTCTAGCAATTAAACAAACTATTATTTCTACGATTGCTTTTATCGTTTGGGTATTTGCTTTAGGAGAACCTTTTAATTCCTTAAATTTTTATAATCCTATTTATGGTTCAATTTTGTTAATTTTGTACAATTTAACTATTCCTCTACTTAATCCTGTAGAAGAGGATCTTAGAAGATAGTATTTTTCAATTCTCAATCAAATATTACCAAAATTTTGTAGATAATTTTGTTTAGAATATATTAAAATCCATAAAGGAATCAACTTATGCAATTATCGGGTGGTGATTATGAAAAACTAGTTGACTTAATGGTCAAAGCTTATCCAAATAAAATTGATTTAGAGCAAATGTTGAGATTTAATCTAGAAGAGAATTTGGATGAAATTGCTCAAGGTCAAACAATTAAAGAAAATAGTTTTAATTTAATTAAATGGGCAGAATCTAGAGACAAATTGAAAGATTTATTGGAAGCAATTCATAAAGATCGCCCTCATTTACAAGACAATATTAGAGAACTATTAGAAATTTACTTTAGAAAAGAAAATAAGCCATTTGTTAGGTATGAAATAAGTCCATATCCTAGTCCATACGAATTAAAATCAGAGGATATCATACGGACATTCACTGCAAGAGCATCAGAGCTAGAACATTTAGAAAGATTACTTATTAACAGTACAGGTCAGCAAAGATGTAGCGTTGTAGGAATATCTGGTATAGGTGGTGTTGGAAAAACAGCACTTGCTTGTTATTTTGCAGAAATAAATTATCAACAACATTTTTATGATGGTGTTATTTGCTTACGAGTGGATGATAAAAGCTTGACAGAGATTGCTCTGGAGTTTGCTAGTTACTATCCCATAAAAATTGACGATAGAGACAAAAACAGAGGTGCATCTCACATTATACAAAAAATCTTTAAAACTAAAAAAGCACTTTTAATTTTTGATAACGCTGAAGATTCAGATATTAAAGCCTTATTTCCTAAACCTTTTCAAGATAAATACTCACTAATCGTCACTACAAGAGATAAACTTTTAATATCTGCTTTAAATATTCCCCATAAAGGTCAGCTTGTGCTTAGTACATTTGAGCCTAATGACTCTTGGAAATTGCTAGAAAACCTTTTGGGTTCTCAACGTCTTGAAGATGAACGAACAGCCGTTGAAAGGATTATTGAGCTTGTAGGTAATTTACCATTAGCATTAAACATTATCGGTAAGATATTAACCATCGAAGATAGCATTACAGAATATGAAGCTTTGTTGCGTCAAGAAAAACAGCGACTATTAGATGAGCGAGTCAGTGAAAAAGACATTAATGTTAGAGCTTCACTTGAGCTTAGTTTAAATTTACTGAAGAAAAGAAACCAAGAAAATACAATTAACTTTTTTGCTTGTTTAAGTGTTTGTTCTAAAGATGGCTTTTCATTTCATACAGCTAAAGCAGCAAGTGGTTTAGATAAGGAGGATACCCATACTCACTTAAGAAACTTACGCCAACTATCATTAATTGAGGGTTCTCAACATACACAAAAAAGATATAGCTTTCATCCTTTAATTTATCTATTTGCTCAAGATTTATTATCTAAAAATTATCAATTAGAACAACAAGTACAAAAAAGATATACACATTTTTATCAAAATTTTGTTAAATATAAAAACTTCAAAAATAAAGAAATTAACAAAATCCTCAAATCAGAATTAAATAATATTGTCTTGGTCGCGCAATGGTTAAAATCTGAGCGGATAGCTGATTATGATTTTGCTTTTTGCCTTATTCCGTTTTTCAATAAAAATGGAAATCTAAGAGAAGCAATTGATATTATTTCTATCTTTATTTCTTTAGCAAATCAAAATTCAGATATAGAAAATATAGTTAAATTATCTATTCAAAAAGTTAAATATTTATTGAAGCTTGATGAACAAAAACAAGCTAAACAAGAAAGTGATTTAATTATAAGTATTTTGGATAAAATAGACAAGAATGATATTGAAATTTATGCAGATAAAGCAACTTGGCTGATTCAAAGAGGACGAATTTTTCAAAAACAAGGAGATTTAGATGAAGCTATTGAATATATTAATCGCAGTCTTGAAATCCATCAAGAATTAAATGATGAAAGAGGTGTGGCAATGTCACTAAATACCTTAGCTGGAGTGTATAAGCAAAAGGGTGACTTGGATCAAGCTTTAAAAATGTATCAACAGAGCCTCAAAATTAAAGAGAAAATAGGAGATAAAGAAGGAATAATAATAGCACTAAATAGTATTAGTCAGATATATAATAAACTAAAACAGTATGATAATGCAGTTGAAATTCTTAAAAAATGTATTTATTTTGAAAGAGAGAATAATAATTTAACGTCTTTATCTATACAGCTATACGAATTAGCTAGAATATGTAATAAACTAGAAAGATATGATGATGCAATCATTCTTCTTGAAGAATGTGTTGTTATTGGTAAACAATTAAAAGACGAACCAGGTTTAGCAAAAACTTATCATGAATTAGCTATTAATTACACTGAAAAAAAAGAGTTTGATAATGCTTTACATTATTTCGAGCTTAATATTGTTCTATCGAAGAAACAAACAATTTCTATTCCTTATAATGCAATAGGAAGGATATTTTTAGAACAAGGAAAAATTAAAGAAGCGGCTGTTAAATTTCGTCAAAGTTTTGAATATGCAGAAAAATTAAAATATGTTTCTGACTTAGAAAAAACTTTACCCCAATTAATTAGAACACTCATCAAGTTAGGAGAAAGACAAGAAGCTCTTGATTACTGCAACCGTGCGCTTGCTATAGATAGTCAGAATAGAACTTTTATACAACAACAAAAGCAACTTTTAAAAAGCTAATATTGTTCTAAAAACGGAGGTGAACGTAATTTACATTGCTACTATAACTGTTCATATCACACATTGGTATTGATGCAGATATTGATTAAAGCTTGGAAAATGAGTATTTTGGTTTGTTTGATAGCTAATACTTCTGTGAATAACAATTAAACCAACGTTCCCAATAGTCTTGTTTTTTAGTCAATTTCGCTATAACTCGGTTATATTTCTCGAACCAGCCTTCCCAATAATCGCTAGGTACTTTAACGCAACCATTACAGGTAGGGCAACCAGCTTGGCATTGTGGAACAGTGTAGACTGTATCAGCGCAGTTTGTACAAAGTTTTTGGTCAATCCAGTGGCGACCATCTTCTTCAATTTTGATTGCACCAGTGGGACATACAGGTTGACAAATATTGCAGGAAATACATTGGCTGGTGATTTGATAAGCCATGACTATGCTCCTTGTTGATTGGGTGAGTAGGGAGTGGTAATTGGTAACTGGTAATTGGTAATTGATGTTTGTTTCTTATCTATTACCCATTACCCATTACCCATTAGCCCTTATTCCATTGCTCGTAAAACTCTAAAGCAACCTTCTCAATCACGTCGTAAGCTTCAACAGCCTGTATTCCCGCTTGGAGCAGTTTTTCTTTGGGAGATTCGCCAATTTTGGAAACCAAAACTGCTTTGCAATCTGCGATAGTCTTCACAATATTGTCAAATGTGGCTGCTTCGCCGTATCCGCCTTGACAATAATGGTCTACTTTGCGGTGACTGATAAAGCGTACTTCTGTTCCGTCTACTTCGTAAATCTGAAATTCTTTGACATGACCAAAGTGTTGGTTAACTAAGCCGCCGCCTTTGGTGGCGATCGCAACTAAAATTTTCGGATTATTAGCTGTTGGTGTTTTACCAGCTGTTACCTTTTCTCTGGCTATTTGTAGTTCTTCTCTGAACTTCTCAATACCTTCGTGGACTTCTTGACGTTTGTCGAAGTCGTATTCGGGAGCCATTTCTAAGAATTTATCTTTGGTAAATTCTTGGCTGCGGTCTTCACCTAACAAGCCTACAGCATCGGCGCGGCACTGGCGGCAATGGCGCATCATTTTCATGTTACCCGCACATTGGTCTTGCACTGACTTGAGTTCTTTCTGTGTGGGGCCGCGTTGTCCAGTTAAGCCAAAGTGTGTACCGTGTTCTGGTGCAGAAATCAGAGGCATGATGTTATGCAGGAATGCACCGTTTTCCCGAATCACCTTGTTAACTTCTACTAGGTGTTGATCATTGATGCCGGGAATCATCACGGAGTTAACTTTGCACAGTATATCAGCTTCTCTCAGAGCTTGTAAACCTTCTAGTTGCTTCTCTAGGAGAATTTTTGCGCCTTCTACGCCTCTATAACGTCTACGGTTGTAGTGAACCCAAGAGTAAATCTGTGCGCCGATTTCTGGGTCAACTGTGTTCAGGGTAATTGTAACGTGATCAATATTTAGTTGTTTAATGCGATCGATATATTCGGGCAACATCAAACCGTTAGTTGATAAGCACAACTTGATATCTGGTGCTTTATCTGCAATCAACTCAAAGGTGCGGAAAGTCTTTTCTGGGTTAGCTAAAGGATCGCCAGGGCCAGCAACTCCCAAAACTGTCATTTGGGGAATTTTGCCAGCAATTACTAAAACTTTGTGTGCTGCTTCCTCTGGTGTGAGTAATTCACTTACTACCCCAGGACGGCTTTCGTTAGCGCAGTCATATTTACGGTTGCAGTAGTTGCATTGGATGTTGCAAGCTGGTGCAACTGCAACGTGCATTCTCGCGTAATGGTGGTGAGCTTCTTCGCTATAGCAGGGATGTTTAGCAATGCGTTCTTTGAGCCTTTCGTCTACTTCCACGGTGGTGCTGCTGTCGCATCCGCAACCACCCGATTTTGCTATGGTAGGTGTTGATTCAGTAGCCAAGGAATCGGAGAGTCCTGTAACTGGTGGTGTCATTGAATTTCGCAAATGTCGGTGGACTAGCTGCCACTGTGGGAGATGCCGTTGCTATGATCTTTGCCCTAAGAATTGAAGTCGCGGCTGCCACATTATCTGTAGCGGCTTCGCTAAGTAGGGCAGGTATGAAGTCCTGGGCTTTTGGCTGGTGTGTCAACTTGGTAGAATTGTGTGGTACAACCGAGACTTCCATTCACGAAGGCATAGTGCTATCTCATCCCTCCACTCACTTTTGGCTTTCTTTTTATGTAGAAGCGTTAAGTGATTGGCGATATAAGATTTATAGCAGTTGGTTTTAACTATTAAATTTTGTATCGCTGGAATAGAATTTATTGGATTTATTAGCAATGTACTCAAAATTCAAAACGATGATTTTGAGCATGTTTTAAGAATTTTAAATTTTTTTCCAGGTAGGGGTTCTAGTATTTTCTAGTTGGGGTACGAGTATTTATGGACTGGGGTTCAGGATCTAGTTGTACTCATGTGTAACTCAATCACAGCAACAATTTGAGGGCTGTTTGAGCTAATTGTTAACTATACAATTTTGTACTCAACCCCTCTTTAAATATCGCTAAAAGCCAATATTTATAAGGGTTTTTGGTGGGAAAAACTGGAGTAGATTACGTTGTACTACTCCAGATACGTGCGAAATTCAATTCTGTATCCAACATATCATTTTTTTTCAGAGAAAAATGTAATTTATATTTTTTTTATATTTTGTTTGAAATGATATTCAATTAAACCTGTAACCCTTAGCTAATAAGCTATATAAGCTCTTGTGAAGTAGATAATTAATGAGGATCATTTTCAATAATTTTAATATTTCTTTTGTTTTTAATCTAGGTTTAAATACTTCTATTATTCAATTAGTTAGTTGTGTAAATATACTCTATGAATATAATGAACAATTATTATTTAATAATTTGTTTTTAGTTATACGGTTAACATTGATTACCATTTTAATCTCAAAAAATAAATGAATAAACTTCATACATATAGAACTCATACTTGATTTTTGAAATATACGTAGGGGAGCCACTGCGTTGGGCGGGTTTCCCGACATAAAGCAAGTGGCGTTGGGCAGTGCATCGGCAAAACCATGAGCCGGTGGGCAATGCCGACCCAGCCCTTTCAACGCGAACAAATGAACTAGTAGAGGGGAAGCAGTAAAAGTATTAATCTGGCTAGGATCTAGGACATAAAACAGTTTGAAGCAAAGATGAAAATGCGAGAAATTATTCTCCAGCAAATTGAAGTTCAAACCAGAAATATATTAGCTGTTGTTTTGAGTATTGTGATGGATGTTTAAAAGTCGCGCAGTTGAAATGTGCCGATGTTTACTGTAAATATCCACGACGAACAAAACAAATTTTAGGGATTAGTTACGAACAATTACAATAGCCAAACAGTCAAGCCAAAAAATCAGAATTAATGCGGCTGGTGGGAGTCGCCCAGAAAAATTATTAATAAGTGAGCAAGTATGTTTATGCTTATTTTACTTACGACAGAAAGTTTTGCCCCAAGGCTTTGAACAGTCTGGCTTTAGCGTTTTCGGACAAGTCTATTATGAGATTCTTCTCAACTACTTCGCTGGGAACAAACAAGGACAAGCTGTAGCCGAAGACAGAGCAACTTATCGTTGATTACTGCCATTCTCCTTGTAAAGTGAAAGCTGCCCAATAATAAGGCTCTGAGTAATTTTGACTTTGCCACATTTCCATCTGTGCGGCTCGAAGTGCTGTTGTCGGTTTTAACCCATCCTGTAACATTTTTTTATAAAAACTCTGCATAAAAATAGCAGTTGCTTCATCATCTACATTCCACAAACTTACTACAAGTGTTGGGCTACCTGCATACATAAAACCTCTGCTTAAGCCGATGAATCCTTCTCCTTTTACTTGTTTTCCTAGCCCAGTCTGACACGCACTTAAAACAACTAATTGAGATGAAAGTTTGAGGTTAAAAATATCATGCAGACGCAAAAAGCCATTTTGTGGGCTACCTGTTTTATCAAATAATGACAAAACTAATCCTGATAATTCTGGATGTATACTATTGAGGATGCCATGAGTAGCAAAATGTACAATCCGGTATTGGCTCAAATCGGTATCCATTGCTGTATTACGATTAGCAGCAAAGTCGAATGCTTGTTTACGCAGTTTAGGTGATACCAATTTGAGAATTTGTTCCGCTTCTTGACGGGTAAATGTTAAACGTTCAAAATTAATATTTAACTCTCCAGCAGACCGTGTTAATTGCTGTTGAGATATGAGTTTATTGCTATTACTAAGTTGCTGATGAGTTTGTCCGATTCGTTGATCATCTTGAGAGAATATTGGGTCAGCAATTACAGCTAATATTTTAGTAGGCGTTTTGCGTCTAGTTAGTTGTTGGCGAAGAATTTTGATTGTAGATGCTGATGGCAAGTTTACTACTTCATGACTAGTTGCCAATGGCTGAGGGTTCATATTACTGTTTGGTGAACTTGGTATACTCAGCGCGGAAAATGGCACATACTGCAAAATTCCATCACTAACTATTGCTAGACGTTGATGTTTTAATTGTTTGGCGACTGGGGCAAGTATAATTTGAGATAAATTAGATGCTGCTTTTGCTGTTCTTGCTCTGTAAATGGGATTAGTTAAATTTTGTCGAAAATCTTGAGCGGCAGCTTCTATATCGGCACGTTTAGGTAATTTATAGGCAGTTATACTTTTTTTCGTAACTGCCCAAAGATAACTACACTCTTCTCCTAAGAAATATTCTAAAAGTAGAGTTTTATCATCAAGAATTGAAGACTGAATTTGTGCAAGCCCAATAGGTTCTACTTGAGTCAAAGCTGCATAACTTGGGCTGAGGGTGCGAATTTTGGCTTGAATTTGTTGATATTGTTCTAAAAGTTCTTCTATTTTCTTTTCTAAAGCTTGCGCTTGAGTTTGATTTTGTTTGTTAGTTAATAACTCTATTCTTAACTTTTCTGAAGCACTAATTTCTTGTTGCAATGTGCGTTCTTGTTCTAGCAGCTTGGAGTCTACACCTTGCCTAATATCTACATTAGCTTCTTTGAGGAGATCCACAAGGCTGCGAGCGCGAGCTTGTTCACTAATCTGTAGTGCTTTTACAGCATATCCTTTAGACGGTTGTTGTTTGTGCAAACGCATCAACAAATCAATATAGAACTCGTAATATTTTTGTACTGAAGCAAAGTAAGAAGTACGTAGTTCTTGACTTGTCAGGTTAGTACGTATATCTTCAACAATTTTAATTGTTTTCTCTATATTGCTCACAGAAGCATTAAGATTATCTTGATCACGTTGTGCGATCGCCATATTGTAAAGCGCTTCTGCTGTCCCAGGCAAGTCTCCCAATTGCTGGCGTAAATCAAGCTCTCGATTATAATTTTGAATCGCCTGTTGATGTTGCTTTAAGGAATTGTAAGCTTTACCAATGTTAGTTAATACATTAGCTTCGGCACTTTTAATACTGAGTTTTTCAAAATTTTGAGATGATTGAGTTAATAAATCTAATGCCTGAGAAAAGTCTCCTTTTGATAGGTGTACTCTGCCTAAAAAAGCTAAAGCAGAAGCCTCAAGAAAACTATTTCGCTGTTTTTTTGATAATAGCAAAGCTTGATCTGCTGTGTCTAAAGCTTTTGGGTAATCTTTTAATGACTCGTAAACCCGAATAATCCCTGTAAGCGTGCTAAATTCTTGAAACTGTGCGCCTTGTTCTCGCCACAATTGCAAAGCTTGTTTATAAAAATCTAATGCTGTTTGATAACTTTCTTCTGCTCGGTAAACACTAGCTATATTATCAAGAGTTTGAGCTATTTTGCTACGGTCTTGTATTGTCCTGAATATATCTAAAGCTTGATTATATGTTTGTACACTTAATTGATATTCACCTAATGAACTATAAACTTTAGCGATATAAGTTAGTGTATTCGCTTCTCCTGTTTGTTCTTTAATTTGATGCTGCAAAGCTAGTGCTTGATTATAAAAATCTAATGCTTTTTGATAATCTCCTGTTGATTCATGTATAGCTGCAATGTTACTTAATGTAAAAGCTTCTCTAGCAGGATACTTATTTATTCTTTGAATAATTAAGGCTTTGTTTAATGAGTCGAGAGCTTTCTTTTTTTGTCCTATTTTGTCATAAATAAAACTCATTTGTTCTAAAGCTTCAGCTTCAGCATATGTATTTCCTGATTGTTGTAAGAGTGATTGTGCTTGATACAAATAACCCAAACTCTTGTCATACTCACCAGTAGTTGAATATACTCCACTTATCCCCATTAAAGTCAGAACTTGACTACTAATGCTAATTCCTGGCGTTGTTTTTTGCAAAAACAACACTAAATCGAAAAATTCTCTAGCTTTTTGAGTTTCTCCTATTGAATTATAAAGTGTAGCAAGTAGATTGAGCGTATCAATTTGTCCAGATACATTTTTAATTTTACGTTCAATCTCTAATGCTTGATTTAGTGCTTCTAGTGCCTTTTTATTTTCTCCTAATTGAAGATAAGTTTGACCTATAGTTTGCAGAATGTCACTTTGTGCGTTCAAATTATTTTGATTACGTTGAAGTAATAGTGCCTGATTATAAAAATCCAGTGCTTTTTGAGTTTCGCCCAACTTCAAATACACTCTACCAATACTCATCAATATATCTGAGACAGCCTCATTTTTCTGCTCTATACGAAATAATGATAAGGCTTGGTTGTAATAATCTAATGCTTTTAAGTTATTATCTAAGTTAAAGTAGACATTAGCAATAGACCCTAGTACAATGGCTTCTTCAAAGCGATTTTTTAATTCCCGTCTAATCGCCAATGCTTGCAGGTAATATTCTAAGGCTTTTTGATGATTATTTTCTATATGGTAGATAGTACCAATACTTAATAGAGTCGTAGCTTTTTCTGGACGTAACTCTAATTCCTCCCATATTTTCAAGGCTTTCTCATAGTTAATAAGAGCTTGTTGGCGAGATGTTTTTGTTCCTTGAGCTAATAATTGGTTTGCTGCTTGCAATAATTTTTTAGCTTGGATGTAAGCTTCCTGGCGTTGAGTATTGACTTTAGTATCTGTAGAAATAGGTAGTTGTACCCGTCTTATATTTTCTGCATTTGCTTTGATACCGCTAGAGTTAAAACACCAAATTAGGCAAAATAAAAGGAGTAAGAGTTTTGGTTGAAACTTTGAGTAGATATCCATTTATGTTATTTAATTTATTAATTTTGTCTTGTTTTAAAAATTAATCAATTTAGTCGTGAAAAATTAATGATTAAATTTCCATCTTTTGAATTTTAACCTTTGATAAAATTGCGTCAACCTGATTATTAACTATCTCAAAATTTTGTAATAGTTCTAGCATGATATTATTAGTTTGCACTCTGGTAAGATGCAAACTCAAAATTACTTCTCTCTTTTTCTAGGCAATGACTAAATCTTGACGATCGCTGTTGAAAGCCAAACCGGACACTTACCCCGAACCAAACTGCTATAGCTATTTAGAGTGTTGCTGCAAGTGGTAATTTATGCAATCTAGACAAAGAAACTATACAACGGTAAGTTGGTATCCTAATAGTAGTATTAATGTCATATTACTGTAGAGATCAGAAGTTGTAACTAATGCCAGTAGAGGCAATTTTTCTAAAAGACTAAATAGCTGAAGGTAAAGATGGTTAACAGAATTACAAGGCGCAAATTTATCACAACTGCTTCTCTGGCAACGGGTTTTGCCTTAGCAGTAGAACCTATTTCTGCCCAAGTCATCACCACCAATCGCCAAGGATTGGTGGCTGGTGCAGTGAAGATTCCAGTTAAAGATGGTACAATCCCTGCATATAGGGCGCTGCCTGCTACTGGACGTAATTTCCCAGTGGTATTAGTCATTCAAGAGATATTTGGCGTACACGAACATATCCAAGATATCTGCCGTCGCTTTGCTAAATTAGGTTATTTAGCGATCGCACCTGAATTATTTGTACGTCAAGGTGATGTATCGAAGTTAAGCAGTATAGATGAAATTCGCCCCATAGTCGCTAAAGTACCAGATGCTCAGGTACTATCTGACCTAGATGCTACAGTTAACTGGGCGCGGAAGTCAGGCAAAGGCAATATTAATAAATTGGCAATTACAGGCTTTTGTTGGGGTGGTAGGATTACTTGGCTGTATGCTGCACACAATCCCAGTGTGAAAGCTGGGGTAGCTTGGTATGGACGATTGGTAGGTGATTCTACCGCAGTTACACCCAAGCATCCCGTTGATATTGCTTCTACACTCAAAGTCCCAGTTCTCGGACTTTACGGCGGTAAAGATACGGGGATTCCTCTAAATACTGTCGAGCAAATGCGCGATCGCCTCAAAGGTAGCAGCAGTAAATCAGAAATTATTGTTTATCCTGACGCGCCCCATGCTTTCTTTGCCGATTATCGCCCTTCCTACCGCGAAAAAGAGGCTAAGGACGGCTGGCAACGTCTCCAGGCTTGGTTTAAGCAACATGGTGCGTGATAATTCGTTCTCTTGGAAAGTTCTGAGCGGCGGCTCCCGCCGCTCAGACTTTCCGCAATTCGTAATTCGTAGTTTGTAGTTAGAAATGCTGACTACGAGTTACGAAGTATATGATTATTTTTATTTGGTCACATATCCCCAATCTTTATTATACAGCCAGTCAATAAATAGCACCAATGTACAAATTCGCTCCAGCTTCTCAACAAGAAAAAATTGTCTTTGGTGCTTCTCGTCCTGGTTACTCAAATCAAGAACTCTATCGTTGGATAGATTTTATGAAGCAGCAAGATATTCAGAAGGTATGTTGTCTTTTAGATGATCAACAAATAAATTATTATTCCCATCTTTTAGATACATATCAACAAGAATTTGGCAATCAACAAGTGTGTTGGGCGGCAATTCCAGATTTTCAGCTAGTACATATAGATACTCTTACCCAGAAAATATTGCCATTTTTAATGACAGCAGACAGACTCAATGAAAAAGTTGTAGTTCACTGTTCTGGTGGTATTGGGCGTACTGGTCATGTATTAGCTGCGTGGTTAGTTTATGGTAGAGGATTTTCTAATCGAGATGCAATAGCAGCAGTCAAACGTACAGGTAGAAATCCCCATGAAGGTGCAATAGCTTCTTTATTTAAAGGTAAAAATCCTTTAAAATTTGTCAAAGAGCTTGATGTATTACTAAATCAATGTCGTATGTTAATTTAAGTGATGAGTTATTAATTACAACAAATAAAAATTAATAAATATATGCAATTATGAGTATTTTTATTTGATCGATAAATCTAGGTTTGACATTAAAGTTAACAAATTTTTCGTTTTGACTAATTATTTGAAATTTTCCTAACAAAGCAAAAAAAATATCAATTAATTACTACTACAGTCACGGTGATGATATGAACTTAGCGATCGCAACTACCCCTAAAACATTTAGTCTTTTAAGTATTGGTCAACGAGGAGTAGGTAAAACAGTTTTTCTAGCAGGTAGCTATACAGAACTCCATCCTGATAGTCAAGTAGATAGAACTCAACAGTTGTGGTTTGATTGTGAAGATGAGGAAGTGCAAGCCAACCTGGAAAACATTAAAAACCATGTTGCTCGTACAAATTTATACCCACCGCCAACAATTAAAATTACTAATTTTGATTTCAGTTTAAAGCGCCAGCTGCGCTCGGATATAGAAACAGTCTGTAATTTCCGGTGGTGGGATATTCCAGGAGAGTCATGTAATATTCACAATCCAGACTTTCAGGACATGATATTTACGTCCAATGGCTGCTGTGTATTTATTAATGCCCATGCCTTAATAGAAGATAAAGATTATCTCAGCGTCCTAGAGGATATTTATAATCAAGTAGCTGCGATCGCATCGGTAGTATATAAATACAGTCTAGAATATGGCTTTGCCTTAATTTTAACTAAGTGCGACCTGATCGAACTTAATTCAACTACCCAAGCACAGATTGATCAAAGGCTACAACCAATCATCACCTATCTTGATTTATTGAGACTAACTTATCAAAAATTTTATTCGGCAATACCAATCGTTACTGTAAATGGAGTTTCCCGACTTAAAGCAAGTGGCGCGGCTAGTCCCTTACTCTGGCTCTTATCACATCTCAACAATTCTGAACCCTTACTACAAGAGGATTTACCTAATGAACCAAGTAAGCAATCATTAATTAGTCACATATTACAGCCAAAAAACCGCAATGATATTTTGCTTATTTATTCGTTAAGTGCTATTTTATTAGCGGCGATCGCTGCAATATTTTTAGCCTTCTATTCCTTTACACCTACTCCCCAACAAACCCCAGCCACAGAGCAACAATCGAGTTAGTCATTGGTCCATAGTCCATAGTCAACAGTTATTTTCCTCTGCTTCCCTACTCCCTCATCTCCCTCATCTCCCTTATCTTTCCTCGCTCCCTACTCCCCTCCTAGTATGACCCCTTTTGTCTTAGGTCAACTTGTATACACCAGTTTTGCTACCGTGGGATTGAGAACCGTGGCGAGTAAAGACGTTTCTAAGGAAATGCAACAAATTTTCCTGGAGAAATTGGTCTATCAGTTCTGGGATGCTTATAATCCACCTGGGGCTGGATATAGAGCAGCGTATTTATTGCAGGTAAATTCAGAGCATACCCTGTTTGGCTGGTTGTACAACGATGGACTGGATGATTTGGGTCGTAGTAATGTGCCTTATTTCCACTGCTATCATTTAGCGGGTCAATTACAGTCTAGCCAACTCGAAAATATTTTTATCAGCTTATGCACAGGGCCATTAACGCTGATCAATAGAGAAAATCCCCCAGATCATTTAGAAAGCTTGGTAGTACAAAACTTATGGAGTTACAGACCTACTCGCGTTGGGGTGAAGATTCCTAAAAGAATAATTGAGCAAAGCCAGATTCATTTTGAGCATGGAAAACTGCTCAATTTGTTTGTCCCCGCATCTCAGGAGGAAATTAAAGATACTACAATTGCTGACCAGGAATTATTTGTTGCTAGTACGCTGAGAACACTAATTATTCCTCGTAATGGAAGCATCATTCAGCAGGAATTGCCCGTAGCCCAAAGAATAACCCAAGATAGTGAGCAGTTACCAGAGATCCCCGATAGCTTCACACATAGTCGAAAAAAATTTTCCCTCTCTGGCAAATTAACTGTAGCACTGGGGATTATCGCCACAATTGCGTCCCTACTCACTTTGGCTTTTTTCAAAGTTGCACCTTTCTCGCCTGGTGTCTCAAAAACCACAACTCCAGACCCTATCCCAACCCCAATACCCACCTTAGAGGAGAAAAGCATTACACTGAGTAACACTTTATTTGGTCATGGAGATGCGGTATGGGCCGTTGCTTTAAGTAAAGATGGACAAACTTTGGTGAGTGGTAGCGCAGATAAAACTATTAAAGTTTGGAATTTAGAAACAGGAAAAGTTATAGCCACACTAGAAGGACATACTGATACAGTTAGAGCGATCGCATTAAGTTCAGATGACCAGACTCTCATCAGTGCAGGTGGCGACAATACAATTAGAATTTGGGATCTGCAAAAATTCCAGATCAAAAGAACAATCATGACTAATAGTGGCCCGGTTTGGTCACTTGCTATCAGCAATGATGGACAGACTCTAGTTAGTGGTCATGAAAATGGGACTATCAAAATTTGGAACTTTCCCACAGGGCAATTGCTCCGCACAATTAAAGGACATGATGATCGGGTTTTTTCTGTAGCCATGAGTCCAGATGGTGAAACTTTCGCTACTGGAGGTCTTGACAAAAACATCAATATTTGGAATTTGTATACAGGGCAACTCCTCCGCACCATAATCGGACATCAGGACGCTGTGAGGTCATTAATCTTCAGCCGTGACGGCAAGACACTCGCCAGTGCTAGTTGGGATCAAAGCATCAAACTTTGGAATGTGCAAACAGGCCAATTGCTGCACACTCTCTCAGGACACACCTCACGAGTAGTAACTCTCAGTTTGGGATTTGATGACAACATTCTCGTCAGTGGCAGTATTGATAATGACCTCAAAATTTGGAATATGCAAACGGGTAAATTACTTGAAACTCTCTCCAGTCATTCTGACTGGATTTTAGGTATCGCCACAAACCCTACAAAGAAAATTTTAGTCAGTGCCAGTAAGGATAAAAGCATCAAAGTGTGGCAGCCTTAGTGGAGAGATGGGGGAGATGAGGGAGAGGGGGGAGAACAACTGTCAACTGTCAACTGTCAACTGACTAACGACTACTCAAAATTCCAATGCCTACGATCGCAATTATCACACCTGCGATCGCTCTCCAAGTGACTTTTTCACCTGTGGCAATGGCAAGAGGGATGACAAATAACGGACTTGTTTGCATGATGGTTGAGGCAATTCCCGCAGCCGTAAGTTTAATAGCTGTTTGTTGCAACCAAATTCCTAAATAAGTACCGCAAAAAGACGCAAAGCAACCAATCAGAATAATTTGCCACGATGGTCTATGGGGATTGGATGATATTTGATGTTTGTAACTTAAGCTAATTCCTATTACCAGAATTAACTCTGCTGCTGATAACCTCAGTAAAGCAGCCCACAAAGGTGTAACGTTACCACTAGTAAAGGCGGCGCGAGAAATTACTGTGCCGGCGGCGTTAGTAATAGCTGCTAGTACAGCGAAAATAATCCCTTTGACTGATGATTTTGAATTAGTAATTTCTGAATTGGGAACTCTTTCTGTAACTACCCAAGCCACTCCCATAATAGTTAATATAATACCACACCAAGCATTAAAATTTAACCTTTCTTGTAGAAGAATATTTGCGGCGATCGCTGTCATCGGAGGCGCTAAAGTTCCTATAAGTAAAACGCGACGCGCTCCTAAGTTATTGATAGCAGCGAGGAAAGCTGTATCTCCCAAACCAATACCTACAACTCCACTTAAACACAAGAGCAGAATTGGTGCAGGGGTAGAGATAGATAAGGATTCGCCCGTTAACCAAATCGTCAGGCAAAGAAAGGCGATCGCTACAATTCCTTTAATCAAATTTAGCTGAAGCGGCGCAATCCTTTGCCCTACAATCCCATAAAGTACCGAAGCGATCGCCCACAAACAAGCAGCTAATAAAGCTGCTATTTCACCCTTTCCATTTGTAAACGACAAAGTTAAATAATTATTAAAAATAAAATACTCCCCCAATATTATGCCCGAAACTCTTTAATAATACCTCAAATAATCTATTAATTTCTAGCACTCAAACCTAGAGAGTGCTAAATGTCTAAGACAATTTAGTCATTAAGATGTAGGCAAACATTACTCTTTTTCTAGATGAGTTGTAAGTACTATTGCCAGCATAATTGATTTCCAAATATGTATGTTACGTACAACTGATTAATCATTGGTAAGACGAAAATGAATTATACTTTTGATATTGTCGGTGTATCCCCTGTTTGGCAATTTTTTAATCACCAACAGCAGAGTCAACAACAACCAAAACCTCAAGGTATTGAATATTTAGGAACCCATAAATGTACGCTTGACGCATTGATAGAAACAGTCGAGCCAGTACCAATTAAATGGGGATGGAATACAGAGCAAGTATTAGATACTGTAGTCAGCTTTTGGATGAACAACGCTGAGAGTATACGTTATTGGAAAGCCAGATTAACTGATGCTGGTAATGACAATATACTCGTGGCTAGGCTGGCGGATATTACAGCTATACAAGCCGAATTTGAAACCTTATTGAATAAAAATTGGTAGATAATATCATGTCTGTTTAAACACTTATCATATCTTGAGGGTTGGTAATGGGTAATGGATAATAGGTAATGGGAGAAAAGAATTACTAATTACCTATTACCGACCAAAGCAAGCATATCGTAAGAAATTAGCCGGACTTTTAATGAGAAACGATCGCTTTTACCTGTTCTACAGACTCTTGTTGCAATGCCATAATAGCGATCGCCTCAGATGCCACTACACTTAACTGTGAGATTGACTGTTTGAGTGTGGGTATAGCTGGAGGATTGACGCTTAACTCATCTAGCCCCAAACCTAATAAAATTGGGGTTGCTAAAGGATCGGCGGCTAGTTCGCCACATAAGCCTACCCAAATACCAGCCTGATGGGCAGCTTGCACAGTTTGTTGTACCATGCGTAACACAGCCGGGTGCATAGCATCAACTAAGTTGGTTACTTGGGGATTAGTGCGATCGCCTGCCATGACATACTGACTCAGATCATTAGTACCAATACTAAAAAAGTCTACTTCCGCCGCCAATTGATCAGCCATCGCCACGGCTGCGGGAACTTCTATCATAATTCCCAAAGAAATCGCCTCCGCAATGGGAATATCCGCTTGGCACAGTTCGGACTGTACTTGACTCAAGATAGCTTTAGCCGCTTTAACTTCGCCCACAGTTGCAATCATGGGCAGCATAATTTTGATATTCTGCCCAACGCTGGCACGCAAAATTGCCCGTAACTGCGTTTTAAATAACTCTACATGATGGAGACAGAAACGGATTCCTCGACAACCCAAAAAGGGATTCGCTTCTATAAGCTGTGGACGGAGGTAAGGAAGTGGCTTATCACCGCCGACATCCAGAGTGCGAATAATTAAAGGACGCTGTTCTAATACTTGGGCGATCGCTTGATATACTGCTAGTTGTTCCTCCTCAGTTGGCGGACTTGTCCTCCCCAAATACAGAAACTCAGTACGCAACAACCCCACACCCTCAGCACCGTTAGATAGGGCTGCTTGCACATCGGCGATACTACCAATGTTGGCAAATACACTTACCTGTCGGTTATCAAGGGTGATTGCTGGCTGTTGTGCTTTGGCTTTTGCTGACAGTTGCGCCGTCTGCCATGCTTGCCGCTTGGTTTCCAGCAATTCCAAAATATCCGCTTCAGGTTCTACCCAAGCCCTGCCGATTTCACCATCCAAGCCCATGAGTGTACCATCTTCCACCTGTAACACCTGGACATCCATACCTAAAACTGCGGGTATGCCAAGAGTCCGGGCAATAATAGCACTGTGAGATGTGGAACTACCAGAGGTAGTACAAATGCCTAAAATCTTTTTCGGATCTAGTCCTACAGTATCCGAAGGAGTTAAATCAGTGGCAACTAAAATCGCTGGTTCTTGTAGATCCAAAACTGTACCAACTGTGCCTGTTAGCAGTCTTAGTACCCTTTGCCCTACATCTATCACATCATCAACTCGTTCCTGTAAGTAGGCATCTTCAAGGGTACGGTAACGAGAAGCCACTTCATCCACTACCAATTGCCAAGCTGTTTCTGCATTAATTTGTTCTTCGCTGATGCGGTGGTGAACTGCTTCCAGCAGTACCGGATCTGCTAAAAACAGTAAATGGGCATCAAAAATAGCGGCTTCAGCATCACCAATTTGCACTGATGCGTGAGAAAACAAAGTTTCAATTTCTTGTTTGGCAGCTTGAATTGCATTTTGTAAACGTTGCCACTCTGTCTCTACATCATCTACGTGGTATTGGGTAGGTGTAAGAATACTTGGTTGATAATGGACAATAGGAGCGATCGCTACTCCTGGGGAAGCAGCAATTCCTGATAGTTCACTGGGAGACTGGGGCGTTACTGTGTTTTTTACTAATGGTGGGGGGATAATAGTATCATCTTCACCAAAATTATTAGTAATTAAAGCTTGTAGGGCAGCTAGTGCCGCATCTGCATCGTTACCAGTAGCTGAAATCGCTATTTCGTGTCCTTGGCGTACCCCCAATGTTGCTACTTGATTAATACTGTCACCGCGTACAGGTGACGAACCTGTGGTTAAATTTTGTACCCAAATTTGCGCCCCAAATCGAGCAGATGTACCCACAAATCGAGCAGCAGGACGAGCGTGTAAACCGAAGCGGTTGTTGATAGTTAGGCGAATTTCTTTATTGGCTGGGGGTTGAGGATTCGTTACATGGCCATTGGCATTGATATCTATGCCTAATTGACTTGCTTTGGCTATTAATGCACCTTGGGCTTCAGCTATAACTTGGTGAATATTCCTACCAGCCGCCGCCGCAACTACAGCCGCGATCGCACCTTCTACCAGAGGTGCAGCACACAGATGAATCTTTTGCCTTTGTGCTTCTGGCAGAAACTCCAGCGCCATTTCCGCACTCATCAAAGCACTACCCAAATCCATCAATACCAAGACACCATCATCACTAAATACAGAAGCGATCGCTTCCTGTACTTGGATAGGATCTGTACCCAATGGATGATCAGGATCAGCAATACCTGCGGCGATCGCTAGGGCAACTGTACCCTGAACCATCTGCATCGCCAATTCTTGCACACCAAGGGCTAGTTGTTTACTATGAGAAACAATAACAATTCCAACCACGACAACACCGCCAAGCTTGTTGAGAGGTTTTTCCTAAGTTAGTTACTCAGTTAATGTTTTCATTTTCGCCTGTCAAAGCCAACGCGACTTTTTTAAGAATTACAAATTTACAAATTTAGTAATTCACTAGGAGAAAACCATCTATAGCTATATCCACACCCTTTAGGAAATTTTCAAAGCTTGAATGCAGCAAATAGTTAGACTTTGCCTCCTGCCTCATCCTCCACCACTGCCAACAAACTCTGCAACATCAAATAAGCAGAGGTTGCCCCTGGATCTTGATGTCCTATGCTTCTTTCACCCAAATAACTGGCTCGTCCCTTCTTCGCCAACATCGGCGCTGTTTCCTTCATTCCCTGTTCAGCCGCCGCTACAGCCTGTTGTAAGGCTTCTGGGATATTTTTTCCCTCATCCACAGCTTTCCCGAACTTCTCTAAAGCCGGGGATAGGACATCTATCATGGTTTTGTCTCCCAGTTGTGCCTTACCCCTTTGTAAAACACCTTCTAAACCTGCTTGGAATAGCCCTAAAATATCCTGTTCAGTTAATTCTTGCTTACCAGCTACAGCCGTACTTGCTCTTAAAAACCAAGTACCATACAGGGGGCCACTTGCACCGCCGATGCTGGAAATCAAAGTCATGCTGACAGTTTTGAAAATTCCACTAATGTCTTTATCTACCAGCGTTGGCAACTGAGTACTGACCTTTTTCCAACCCCTATCCATATTAATACCGTGGTCAGCATCCCCGATCGCCGCATCTAATTCGGTTAAATAATCTTTATTTTCTGCTATCTTGCTGGCAAAAAGTTGTAACCATTGCAAAATTTGTGCTTGAGAAATCATCTTAAATCCCCCAGCGCCAGCTTGGTGTTTTAACTGGTGCATCCCATAGCCGAATCATCTCATCATCTAGCTTTAACAAGGTAATTGAGCAACCTTGCATATCTAAAGATGTGATATATGGCCCGATTAAATTGCGGACAATTTGTAGTCCTTGCCGTTCACAGATGGCGACTAGTTGGCGGTAGACAAGATACAGTTCAGAAAGTGGAGTTCCACCCATACTATTAACGAATGCTAACAGGCGATCGCCTGATTGAAATGGTTGATTGATAAGTTCCACATCCACCCAATCGCCTTGATTTTCATTCCATTCTCGCACTGTGCGACTATAGCCTGCATCTTCAATTATGGATTGCGTCAATATTTCTGTAATTTCGTCTGCTGATTTGACATCAATGCGTTCTCTACCGGGTTCACCATGAATTCCGATGCCAATTTCAATTTCGCGATCGCCTAATGCAAATGTGGGACTACCTTTAGCTGGTACTGTACAAGAAGTCAGGGCAATTCCCATACTGCGCCCGTTGGTGGTTACTCGTCTGCCCAAGTCTGCTATTTGTGACAGATTATACCCTTGCTGGGCGGCCGCGCCACAAATTTTTTCTGCTAGTACCGTTGTGCCTACACCCCGCCTTCCTTGGGTATAGAGGCTATCTTTCACCGCCACATCATCATCAATCAAAATACTCAGCACACGGATACCCTCACTACAAGCTAATTCCGTTGCCATTTCAAAGTTCATCACATCGCCACTGTAATTCTTGACGATGTAAAGAACACCAGCACCACCATCTACTTTTTGCGTAGCTGCTAACATTTGATCGGGCGTAGGAGAAGTAAAAACCTCACCTGGGCAAGCTGCATCCAGCATTCCCAGCCCCACAAAACCAGCGTGCATCGGCTCATGTCCACTACCGCCACCAGAAATAATTGCCACCTTTCCCTGTACAGGTGCATCAGCACGATAAACAAAGGTTGGCTCATATTCCACTTTAATTAAATCGGCATGGGCTGCTGCCATACCTGCCAAACTTTCACGTACAAAGTCTTCTGGCTTATTGATCAGTTTTTTCATGATCATTTTTGAGTTGAGAAGATTCTACAATCAGCATAAGTTATATCATCAGGTATTACGCATCAAGATTATCTGTTAGGGAAGTCCAGAAAATAAATTATCCCAATTTTTAAACTCAACGCAACTGTTTCTTCCCCCTGCTCCCTGCCTTATTACAACAATAATTATTTACGCCGACCTACTTAATTTGCTGAGAAGACTCCAATCTCTCAACACTAAATATTCACAGCTATGCCCACCATATTATAGTTTTGGTGGACATTGCCTACGGTACTTTGTCTTTTGTCATCTGCTCCCTACCATATTGATATTTCTTCATCAATTCTTGAATTTGAGCTGCTACTAATGGGTGGGAGTCCTTTTGTAATTTGGGTAATAACTCTAAGAGAACGCGATGGGATACTACACTTAAATAAGCGATCGCAGCTTCTCTGACAAAGCCTGTAGGATGACGTAACGCCATCAATATTTCGTTAATTGTCAGGCGAATCCGGCTTGCTTGGGCATAATGGAAACAGCAAGCCAAACACCAATCAGAGAGAAAAGTGCCTAAAGTTAGCATTTTCTGCAACCTTTCGCTAACTGGCAGTTTTTGATATTCGGTAAATTCAGCCTCTACCAGATAATGCAGCTTTTCTTGGTGCGATCGCTTATCTAAAATATTCAACAATAATGATTTTGTCGGCAAATTCACTGTATGTTCTAATATCTCTAATCCCCTGGCTAAATTAACCACCGATTCAGACCGCAAATTAAAGGCAGCAGCCTGCATTTTCTCAGGGGAATATAGTAATTTTAATAGTAATAAAATCCTTTCTCGAATATCCCATTCCATTTCACTTAAGGCGCGTTGTAGTAAATCACGAATGATCAAGACCCTTTTATTTGTTTGCTGATCTTCTAGGATTGATTGTGGTTGTAAATCTAAATAACCAGCGTAAATTTCTCCTAAAAATCGTAATTCCTGCTCAATCAGACTTTCTACCCGACTGTGCTGAAATCTATCAACTAAATTACTAATTTCTGATTGTTTCTGAATTTTTAATAAGCTACGCAGAATATGATATCTGGTAGCGCCCCAAGAAGATTCCAATTGTAACCATAAGGTTTCTAGTGCTTCTGTTGTGGAAATTTGTGCTATTGTACGCCAAGCATACATGCGTAAGACTTCTGGTTTATGAGCATTTGTCGCCACTTGCAGCAGCATATCTAATGCTTCATTCTCCATTTTGACTAAGGCACGCATGGCAGTGGCGCGGGTTGATTTGTAATAGAGTGCTGTTAACAGAGCTGAATAATATTCTTCCATGCGTGTGGCGGCAATCATTTCTAAGACCGCACAACGCACCCTCAATGATTCATCCTGTAATAAATTAGGAATATGAATCCGCAAAGCCTGTAAATACACTACTTCTCGCAGGGCTTTGACCCCATTTACCCGTTCTCGTTCTTGCTTATGGGTTAACATGCGGCGTAAAGTTTTGGTTGCTGCAACTTTTTGCATGGGTGTTCCCTGACGCAACAGCAAAGCGGCCGCCGTAGCGCGGGTTAATGAGTGGTGGCGTTGGTTGAGGTATTCTTCTATTTGACTTAAATTCGGGTTGGGATCGGCTAACCAGACGTAACGCAACGCTAAGGCAAAAACTTCAGGATCAATATTGTCTGGATGACGTTCTAACAGCCAACGCACCTCTGATACATGGGCTGGAGTCGTATCAGTTGACAACATCACTTCTAAACTATGGCGTTGTAAATCTGGTGGTAGCTTGAATAATATTGGTGCTAAGACATCGACTGCCCCTTTGGGGTCAATTTGGGCTAATAATTCAATGCAAGAGTGTTTATCTGTGGCGTTGCCTTTTTCCTCTAAGGCTTTGACTACTCCTTGTTGAAAGGCACGCAAACCCACATTAGCGGCACTCAGTTCGCCACGTTCCGCACTTAAAACTAATAAATCAACATAACGCGATCGCAATAACCAAACTACCTTCAAACAGGCAACGGCTACCACTATTGTTTCACCAAGAAGTACCCACTTTTGCATTGCTGGCGGCATCAACCACCCGCAAACAAACAAGGTCATAGCAATCATGATACCAGCCGAACCAGTGGCGATCGCTTCTGCTGTTCCTCCTGATAACGCCTGCATGTGACTACGAATGCGTTCGGGAATTGGCTGATATAAGACAGGGCTACTACTGACGACAAAGGTATAACGCAGCAATTCATCAAAGAATTTCAACCCTACTAACCCCCAGAAGAAAGCTGAAGATTTGACTGTGGGTAGTGAATAGAGTAAACCAATTAACCCAGGAACAACAAAGCCTACAGCCGCAGGTAAAAGGGCAGCCGTAAAGAAGACTCCAAAGCGTTCAATCAGCCGGCTGGCGAAAAACCATTGAGTCGCCAATTCACACAAGCCGATGATACCGCCAAATATACCCAAAAAGCTCGCTAGTTCGCGATCACCCAAATTGGTTTTGAGTTCTTGGAGGTACTGAAAATCTACTAATAAACCAATGACTTGTAAAAGCCCGACAAAGGCAAATAACTGTAATGTATAACGCTTGAGTGGTGCTTGAATCCGCCGATGCCGAGAAGCTTGTTCTTGAGGCATAAGGCGCTGTGGTAGATCAGGAAAACAGGTACGGTACTGATAAGTTAAATAGCAGAGAATCGCTGAACCTATAATGATTACTCCACAAGCAATCATGATGACGCGGTTGAGTTTGGCGAACTCTAATAACCAAGGCAAACTAAAACCACTAATTACATCTGCTACTAACAAACCACTACTAATTAGTGGGTAAGTACGCTTAATTTCCCGAATGTTAAATAGTTGGTTGGCAACGATGGAGGTATTTAAGTCGTTGACTACATACAGAGAATCTACCCACAGCCGCAGCAGAAACACCACAACAACTGATAAGTACGAGACATGAACTCCCCAACGTAATAAGACCAATAACATTAATGGCACGACCATACAAGGTGCGATCGCCACTACTACCCAACGCAAAGGCAAAACCTTTTGTAGCCATGAATAGACAAAAACCAGCGCCATACCCGTAAACGCGCTAGCAATATACATCCACGGGAGAGGCCCAGCACCGTATTCATCCAGAAACAGTGCAACCGTACTATCCTCTGCCCATCGCAACCCAATAGAAACAATCGTGTAGAAGGTGAACATCATCCAAGTCCGTTCGCCTTCTTCTGGTCGTAGGTTCACCCATTTTAAAAGTTGTGCCAGCCAAATTGGATTTGCCGTCAACGAGTAATTTTTCAATTCCATGTTTATTTTCTGGTATAGCAGGAGGCAGAAGGCAGAAGGCAGGAGGCAGGAGGTAGGAGGCAGTTGACAGTTGACAGTTGACAGTTGTTTTTTCTCCTCTGCTCCTCTGCTCCCCCACTCCCCACTCCCTACTCCCTACTCCCATTCCCCAAAATGGCAAAAGTCCTGAACAACTGAGTATTATGTTTCCCACTCAGAGTTCAGGACTATCAAGTTGCAATTAAATTCAACGACTGTGAAGCCGTTTTGTTATTTTCAGTGGTGGATTACTAGACTAGATGATTACTTCTTAGGCGAGATGAGCATCATCATGTTTCGCCCTTCTTTTTTCGGTGCTTGTTGCACTTCACCGAATGGTTCTAAATCTGTCGCCATTCGTTTGAGTAAATCTTCTGCCAAGTCACTGTGTTGAATTTCCCGACCCCGGAACATAACAGTTGCTTTGACCTTATCACCATCTTTGAGGAAGCGTTCTGCTTGCTTAACACGCACATTATAGTCGTGTTCTTCGATTTTGTAGCGCATCTTCACTTCCTTAACGTCAGCTGTATGCTGCTTTTTGCGGGCTTCCCTTGCCTTCTTTTCCTGCTCAAACTTGTATTTCCCGTAATCCATGATCCGACATACTGGCGGGTCAGCCTTGTCACTGAGCAGCACTAGATCCAGCTCTTTCTCTTCTGCCATTTGCAGTGCTTCCTGTGGAGTCAGTATTCCTAGCTGGGAGCCGTCAGTGTCAATGACCCGAATTTTTGGGAAGCGGATTCTCTCGTTAATTTGGGGTAAATCGCGAGTTCTTTTTTTCTCAATCACAGGCATTATGATTTGTGGGAGCTTCTTTGTTTAATTGATGTAATGTGGACTTGATTGCTCGATTTTGATTGGTCTGCTTTAGCAGCACAATACTAAAATAACTGAAGAATTAAAATTGAGTCTATAGTTTTGGGGTAGCTAATCCATAAAGTAGTGAGTTTATCTCGTGTATTTGTTATTCTACTCATTCTGAGAGGATTTCTCTGCGATCGTGAACTTAAATCACATAACTTAGAGAAAGATTAAATATTGTAACAAATTTTTTTCATGTTGGTTGACTAATGACTAACAAATACCTTAGCCGCGTAACTAGGTAAGTCAGTGACTAAAGCGCCGTCGGTAATTGTAATTTCCTCATCGGTGAATAAATCTTGCCAAGTGTCAGCCGTGGGGAAGTGAGGAATTTGATAGCAAATGAGATTGTTTGCCGAAAAGTTGATAATAACGACAATGCGGGAACCTTGGTCATTCCAGCGAACGTAAGCCAAAATTCTGGCGGCTGCGTTTTCGTGGAAGAACTCTATGTTATCGCTTTGCAAGGCGGGTGTGTGTTTGTGTAAAGCGATGAGTTGCTTGTAGTAGTTGAGTAAATCTTGATTTTGCTCGTTGTTTAATAATGACCAATTAATTTTTTTGGGTTGGGTTACGTCTTCGCTTTTGCGTTGATATTCGCCAAATTCCTCACCCATCCACAGCATAGGTAAACCCACAGCCGTCATCAGG
The DNA here is from genome assembly GCF_019976755.1 of Nostoc sp. MS1. NCBI lineage: Bacteria > Bacillati > Cyanobacteriota > Cyanophyceae > Nostocales > Nostocaceae > Nostoc > Nostoc sp. MS1. The sequence continues at coordinate 1,064,828 of NZ_AP023441.1, read as the reverse complement.
ATCACGGCTGCTAACTTGGCGCGTCTAAATGCGTCTTCGTCAAATATACCGCGATCGCCTAATTCTCGCATCAAGCGTTGGCGATCGTGTGTCGTTAAATAATTAATCACATTTGTAGCCGTTGCATACCCTTGTTGTTTAGGGTTTAAAGCAGGTTTGAGTTGTTCTAAATCAAATTGTTCGCCTGTTATGTGGGGAACCACAAAATAGCGGAAACTTTCGTGCCAACAAGCGTCTAATGGCCCATCTGGTTTAACTACAGTGCTAGTATCAGGAATGTGTTCGGCAATATTAAAAAAGGGTTTAGAACCAGCAGTTTTGTGTGCTTCTTGCGCCAGCCAAGTTAAAAACTCAAAGTTAGCTAATTGACGGACTGCATCAAACCTAATTCCATCAAGATGATATTCTCCTACCCAATACCGCACCACATCACCAACATATTTCCATGCGGGTTTGATATCTAGTTTTTCATCATAATTATTATAGTTAAACTCTGGCCCCCAGTAATTATCAGGGTCTTCTGGATAGTGCATATATTCGTAATACCAATAATTGCGGTCAATCAGCATTAAGGGGCATTGTTCATCTGTGTGATTATAAATGCCATCCATAAAAACTCGAATACCTCTGTTGTGGCACTCGTCAATTAATCTTTTTAAATCTTCCGTTGAACCATAACTAGATTCGGTAGCAAAGAAGTGACGAACTTTGTAACCCCAATTATAATCACCAGGATACTCATTGACTGGCATCAATTCAATGGCATTGATTCCCAAATCATGCAGATAATCTAACTTTTCAATTACTCCTAAATACTTACCACGTTTATTAGGGTCAGATTCATCACCTGTAAAGTCGGCAACGTGCATTTCATATATAACTAGTTCATGATTTTGTGGTAAAGGCACATTATCATATTGCCAAACATAATCATCGACAATACGTTTACTGTTTTTAACTCTGACTATCCCATAACCTTTTTCATCATTTACATCTGTAGCGTAAGGGTCGATAATATCTATCCATTCCTCTTGATGATGGGGGCTGTTACTTTTAACACGAAATTTATATTGATAAATACCGTCTTTTAATTCTAAATAAGTACGAAAATAACCATCATCACCTTTTTGCATCTCTATTTCTTTTTCTGGTGATAAATAGGTAATTAACGATACTTGATTATTATGAGGAGCAAATAATTTAAACTCAATGGAATTGGACATTTTAGTGATTAAATATATTCTCATTCATCCTATTATGTGCAATTGCTAAAAACTTCTTTCTTCAGTAAGAATAAATCATCCGCTTTCACTCCTATAGTTGAGTAAAAAAGGCATATTTTTACAAAAGGTTATCTGGTAAGAGAGGGTCTTGAATGCCTACACTCTTGTTAGAGGATGTTTTAAACAGTCAACAGTGGACATAACAACTGACAATTGATTTCTTCTGTTGAAGAATGTGTTGATGCCGACATCTATGAACTAGCCCGGTATGATTTGATAGGACTATTACGTGATTACACGATCGCCTAGCAACTGGGTAGTCACGATAGTACTCATGTTAGTTTTTAACCATGAAACTTTTATCAGGATTGCGCTCCGCTAACTCTACACAAACACCCTCATCATCAAGATGGCGGTTTTTTAAAGGAGCAAGACCCCGGATTTTAGTTTGGTACGTTTTATTAACAGCGTTCTCTAGTGTGACATCGATTCTCGTCACCCATCAGATTTTTTACGATCGCATCCGTATGCAGGCTAAGGTCTATGTACGTCAGCAGGTGAGTGAGTTTCGTCAACTTGCTAACGACCGTAGTGCGGCAAGAAAGTTATCTAATCAAGATGTGGCTACACTATTCGACTCATTTTTATCTAGTTACCACCCCATCGGTAAAGATAATCATGCGATCGCTTTGATAGATGGTCATGTTTACAAGTCTAGTAGTGAATTTACTGAACGGCTTCTGACCCATGAAACCCGACTAATTCGTTACTGGGCAATGCTGAAGGAACCAGATCAAGCTAAAGTATCAACCCAAAGTATGGGTAATATATACTACTTAGCAGAGCCAGTTGTACAGGATGGGAAAATTCGTGGTGTTTTAGTAGTTATTCACTGTATCAACAGTGGCTATAAAATGGTCGATGGTGCGGTGCTGTTGGTACTTCAGGCAAACTTAGCCGTTTTAGGCATAGCTACTCTCATCGCTTGGGTAACAACTAAACGGGTGTTAGCACCCCTAAGTCTTTTAACAAAAACTGCCCAGTCCATTACCGAATCAGACATGAGTCAACGGATTCCTGTGACTGGTTCAGATGAAATTGCCGAATTGACAGCAACGTTTAACGCCATGTTGGATCGGCTACAATTAGCCTTTAACAGTCAACAAGAGTTCCTTAAAGATGTAGGTCATGAGCTACGTACCCCTATCACCGTCATTCAAGGAAATCTGGAAATGTTGCAGTATTGTCCAGAGAAACAGCCGCAAATGATAGCTTTGGTGATGGATGAACTCAACCGCATGGGTCGTTTAGTGAATGATTTATTATTGTTAGCCAAGGCAGAAAATCCAGATTTCTTGAACCTCAGACCAGAAGAATTGGACTGGTTAACAGAAGACTTTTATTTAAAAGCGCGATTATTGGCAGACCGAGAGTGGAAGTTAGAATCTAAAGGCTTGAGTCCGATTGTAGTAGATCGGCAAAGGTTGACTCAGGCGGTGATGAATCTGATTCAAAACGCCGTGCGCCATACACAAGTAGGTGATACTATTACCCTTGGCTCTAGTGTACAAGGCGATCGCGCCTATATTTGGGTGCGAGATACTGGTACAGGTATAGCACCAGAGGATCAGCAACGAATTTTTGAAAGGTTTGTCCGGGGAAGTAATCACGAGGAAGGACATGGACTAGGACTATCGATTGTCCAGGCGATCGCACAAGCACATAGTGGTTGGGTGGAATTAGTTAGTCAATTAGGTCAAGGTTCAACCTTTACACTGGTTCTTCCCCTCAATTCTCCTCCCAACGTTGCTAGCACCCATGAACCGGATTCTCATCGCCGAAGACAATCCTCGCATTACCAGTTTTTTGCAAATCGGCTTACAAGCCCACGGTTTTACAACCATAGTCGTTAGTACAGCGTGGGAAGCGATGCAAATAGTGGAAGCTGGAGATGTGGATCTGCTGGTTCTAGATTTAGGATTACCTGACAGAGATGGAACTGAGGTTTTAACAACTCTGCGCGGACAAGGTGAAACCATCCCCATCATTATCTTGACTGCGCGGGACGGTGTGGAAAGTACGGTTTCTAGTTTAGAAGGTGGTGCTGACGATTACATTACCAAACCCTTCCGTTTTGAAGAACTGTTAGCCAGGATTAGGGTACAGTTGCGGAATCGTGCGCCGAGAACTAAACAGGAAACAACTATACAAGTTGCTGATATTACCTTGGATTTATTAACCCGCCAAGTATGGGTAGGCGATCGCTTAGTCGAACTCTCGGCTAGGGAGTTTCTCTTAGCGGAAGTCTTTTTACGCCACCCCATGCAGGTATTAACAAGGGAACAACTACTAGACCGAATTTGGGGTTACGATTATGACCCAGGTACTAATATTGTTAACGTTTACGTAGGACATTTGCGGCAGAAACTAGGAAGCGATCGCATTGAAACAGTCCGGGGTTTTGGTTATCGATTAAGAGTTTGAATCACTTTGATAAGATTCCAATATCCCACTGCGAATCATCAGTTGCGGCCAAACCAGCAAAAAGAAGCCCATCCAGGTTAATACAGGAATCGCAACTATTACAGTCACCCAGATAATTTTTAACAACAACCAACTACCAACAATTAACGTTACTCCCGTGAGTAATATCGACCAAGGCTGACACCACCAAGGTTTATAATCCCAAGGATTGAGAGTTTTCTGCTCAGACATAAGAATAATTCGTAATTCGTAATTAAAAAATCTTGCTCTAGCTTTAACAAACTCCTGGGTGTATATCTATGTTTATTTTTTCTTTGGCAGTTAATCTTCTATGATTCTGCCGATAATTACTATATCAACGTCTGCGTCTAATTTGTTCTTGCCATTCTTTTAAAGAAACATATTTATTTTCTATAACATCTAGAGCCTCAATCACACCAGTCTTAGACACACGAAACCAATAAATTGTACTGTTGTGGTCTGGCTGATCCTCATACACTCTGACTTTATAGTAAGGATCATCAGGTGTAGGAAGACCGTCAACAATTGCTGCTACTTTGATAGCTCCCCTAGATAGCCTTTGTATTGTTCTAGCTTTGTATTGTACCTGCGGTAGATTCCAGACTAACTTAAAAGCGGCTTCTTCATTCATCTCTCTAGTCGTCTGAGCCACATCAATAGGGTGTGCTGGCTTGTAAAAAGCATAAGAGTCGTCTAGGTTGGCTCCCCACATCGCTTGTCCAGGAACTCCTATTAGCAAAATACTCATCAGGGGATACCAAATTATTCTTTGCATAAAGATGTCCTTGGGTATGTTTGTACTAATTACAAAGTTGTATATCTATATCGTTATTAACCAATTTTAATATAAGTAAATTCTTGAAGTATATATGTAATATCTAAAACAAGAATATTTGAATAGAGAAAACTGTTTAAGATACGTTTCACTACTTGTTGCGAATTTATTTTACAAGGTTATACTAGATGGCTAGTTAAAACTACTAATAAAAAAATAGTATTTAACTACTAATTTTATTGGAAATTTCACTATAGGAGTTGTAGTTGTTATCAGCGTTGCTTGTCATTTCCTGAAAAGCCAGAGAAAAACTTTACAACCAATAGGCTTTAACTCAATACCAAGGAGACTTATCAATGGCAGAATCTACCTTAGAATTTTCTAACCTAGAAAAATTTGAATCCACTAATACTACTGTTAAAATTAGCGAAGCTGATACTGATATCGTCAAAGAAATTCAAACCCTACTCAAAAAGAAGGGACTTTACAAAGATGATATAGATGGCGTTGTGGGAAATCTTACCCAAAAAGCATTTGCCGAATTTAAAGAGAGCGTTTGGTTAGATGCTCCTGATTTATTAGGGCCGACCACGGCTGCTGCATTGCTAGAGATTGCAGAAGACCATCAAACTATTGAAGAACAAACTCGCACACTCACACCTTTACCTAAATCAACAGTAGGAACTAAAACTGGACGTTCTTTAAAGCTAGTTACTGGGGAAACAGTTTACGAAAATGAATTGGTAGTACCAGATATTCCTTTGACTTGGGGAGAAATCACCAAGGGTTGTGACCCGGAAAGAAACCCAGAATCAAAAGCAATCATCAATAACATTATTAAAGCAGCCAAGGGATTTGGTAAAATTCGGGATAAATACGATAGTCCGCTTTCCATCAATTCCGCTTATCGTACACAGGCTGTAAATCGCCGCATAGGTGGCGCACGTTATTCTCAGCATATTAATGGTTTAGCTCTGGATATTTGCCCTGTTGATGGCAACTTTGGCAAACTATTACAAATTTGCCGCGCTTCCGACTGCACAGGACTAGGTAGAGGAATGCACAGAGGTTTTATTCACGTTGACTGGCGTTCAGGCGGTCGAGTTGTGTTTGATTATCCTTAACAAATTCAGTGTTTAACTATTAATTAAACTGAAGTTATGAGAATTGGTTTTACTCTCATAACTTCAGTTTTCATACAAGTAGTTAATACACTTTCAGAAGTGAAATTTCAACATACCCACACCTGAAAGTGCGTCACTTTTATTTATTAGCAAAATGTAGATTTTGGGGTCAGTGTAGTCCTCTCAGGTATAGTAAATACTTAAGATACAAAAAATTCTCTCTACAAAACTGGGAGTTTCTTTTTATTACGCATCATCCAACCTAAACCTAAAGCCACCAGCATAAGTCCTGATGTGCTTTGTGGTTCGGGTACAGATGTTGTACCTTCTAAAGAAAACGAAGCGTTAAAAGGGGCTGCAGCGACAATATCAGTACCAATTCTCAACCAATCTGGTTGTAAAGGCTCATTGCGAATCCAAGTTTGTAAATCTGGGTTAAAGGGAGTCCCTGGTGACACAATTGGTTTAGGTGCGGAAAGCCAAAGAAAATCTCCTCCACTAACAGCTACCTGAGGAACGAAGAAGTAATGATCGGCAGGTAGGGAAAAGGGGTCATCAAATGAAATATTAAATTGCACTTCTTGTCCGCTAACAGACCCTTCACCACCAGTTGTTTGGTTGGGAATCGGGTTAATTCCATTGATTACTGAATTAGCAGCAGTGAAATTGGAATTAATCAAGGTAGTATTAAATGTGAGTCCACTTGATGAATCACGGGATGCAAGTGCTACATCAGAAGGAGAGTTAACTCGTGTTGGCACTTTTCCATCAGGGGGATTTTGAGAATCCTTAGGAAAAACACGATAAATTTCCACTATGACATTTTGAATGTCGGCTAGTGTCGCACCATTTGTTAATAAGCCAGTAAATGTAGCTTTTGTAATCTTTGTTTGTTGTGAGAGAATGAAATCATCCCCTGTTTCAATCTCAACTTTTCCTGGGCTTGATGGACGAGAAGCTGTGGCAATTTTGCCATCGGGAGAACCGGTATTAAAGGAAAAGCTTGCAGCTTGAGCAGGGTTAGCGGGTATGGCAGCAAGGCTCAAGGTAAATCCAGCACAAGCAATAGTTAATTGTTTGAATAGATTGGTATTCATTCTGGTTCCTGACATGGTTCAACTCTATGCCCTTGTTGGGGTATGGTTTTTTATTGATGTCAAAGATATCCGAAGCTATCGCTGAATTAGGCTTAAATTCCTATCAGCTTTTTTGTTTAACTACATGAGTATTATTACTGAAATGCTTAAAAATTTGTTATAAGAAATGTAAATATTCACTATTTTGATATGTACGAAGCTTTTCTCCAAATCAAATATGAGTCCTAGAGCTTCATTAATTATTTGGTTAATGTAGCTCATACTGCACTATTTGGCTGATTAAATATTGATTATTTGTATATTGTCAGGCTTTATTTTTCCACAACTTCCCGTACTAAAGAGGCTAACTTATCAGCACTGTCGGGAACAGCGATCGCCTTAGCATTTTCTCCCATTTTCCTTAACTCATCGGGCGACTGTAATAAATTTAAAACTTGAGTTTGCAACAACTCGGCTGTTAACTCTGATTGCTTAAAGCTTAAGGCTGCGCCAGCTTTGGTAAATACCTCAGCGTTGTAAGATTGATGGTCTTCCGCCGCGAAGGGATAGGGAATTAAAATGGCTGGTGTGCCACACACGGCTAACTCTGTTAAGCTACCAGCACCAGAACGGCTGATGGCTAAATTAGCACGGCCTAGTAAAGCCGCCATGTTGTCGTAAAAAGGTAACTCTATATACTGCGGGTGCTTGAGAATATCCACATCGGGATCGCGATCGCCTGTTAAATGTACCACGTAAGCGCCTGCCTCAAACCAAGCCTTAGCCGCTTGGCGCACTAACTTATTCACCGCCACCGCGCCTTGGCTACCACCGAACACGACTATTAAAGGTGCGCCTTCAGGTATGGGTAAATCTAGTTGAGAATTATTACTTGAATTTAAGAATTGTGAACGAACTGGCGTACCCACACAAACATTTGTCGCACGGGGTAAATACTTCGCCGCTACATCAAATCCCAAGGCGACTACACTACACCAAGGGCCAAAAAAGCGGGTAACTTTCCCTGGTAAGGCGTTGGACTCATGAAAAATCACGGGTAAACCTAAAGAACGCGCTGCAATGACAGCCGGACCAGCAATATAACCGCCTGTGGTGACAACTCCTTGAAACTTACCTTGGCGTAGGAGTTTGCGGACTTGGAAAATCGAATTGATCAGTTTACCTAAAATGATTAAAGAAGAAATACCGAACCCTTGCTGAAACCCTTCAACTGCAATAGTATTCAAAGAATATTGTTTCGGGACTAGCTGAGTCTCTAGCCGATTGGGGACACCCAGCCATTGAATATCATAATCTGGTAGTTTCTCTGCCAGTGCGATCGCCGGAAACAAGTGTCCACCAGTCCCACTGGCAGCTATTAGTAATTTTATTGGTGCGTTTACCATTTAAACTCTACCGTTTAGCGCCTAGCTTAACTAAGATAAAACAATTTCCTCACCTTCTCCACTCTATCCGTAAACTCTTCGCCATGACTAAGATGATTTTTTTACTACTCAAACGCCAAAGCCGATTTTCCTACGGTATCTGGTTGACTCTGTGTATTTTATCCTTGGGTGTAGTCAATGTTTGGCAACCTACCCAAGCCACGGAACTAGCACAAAGTAGCACCACTCAAAATGCGCCTGCTGAATTAAAAACTCTGCTGACACAAGTTGATACAGCCGCTAGCAAAGGCGATTTAAAAGGAGTTTTGCAGTTTTATAGTCCCACCTTCACCAATGGAGATGGATTAAACCGCCAAACTCTGGAAAAAAGCCTAGCTTCATTTTGGCAGCGTTACCCCAAATTGCAATACACCACACAGCTACAATCTTGGAAGTCTGAAGGTAATGCCATTATTGCAGAAACAGTAACTAACATCAAAGGTTCAGGCAATAATAACTCCACTCTCAATGCCACCATTAAATCCCGTCAACGTATAACGGCGGGGAAAATTGCCCGTCAGGAGATTTTATCAGAACGTACTTTAATTACTTCTGGTAACAAGCCACCTCAAGTAGATATTAAATTACCACAACAGGTAAAAGTTGGACAGCAGTATAGTTTTGATGCGATCTTACAAGAGCCGTTGGGCGATGATTTAATTTTAGGAACTGCCTTAGAAGAAGCAATCCAACCAGACAAATATCTTAAAGGTACACCTGTAGATTTGCAATTACTCAATTCAGGTGGTCTTTTTAAAGTAGGACGCGCCCCATCTACTCCTGGTAATCGCTGGGTTTCTGCTGTCATCCTCCGGGGTGGCGGCATGACGATGGTAACACAGCGTTTACAAGTGGTGAAATAGTGGTTCAATAGTCCATAGTCAATAGTCCATAGTCCATAGGGTTTGACTGTTGACTGTTGACTGTTGACTGTTGACTGTTGACTAATGACTCTTAACCTATGATTTCCCTAAAGAACCAAACTGTATTGATTACTGGCGCAAGTAGTGGAATTGGTAATGCTTGCGCTAGGATTTTTGCTGGTGCGGGTGTAAAACTTATCTTGGCGGCGCGACGGTTGGAAAGGTTGCAGCAGTTGGCTGACGAACTGAGTAAAGATTTTGGTGTAGAGACTCATCTATTACAGTTGGATGTGCGCGATCGCCATGCAGTCGAATCTGCTATTACCAGTTTACCGCCAGCTTGGTCAGAAGTTGATATCCTGATCAACAACGCTGGTCTAAGTCGCGGTTTGGATAAGCTGCATGAAGGCGACTTCCAAGACTGGGAGGAAATGATTGATACCAACATTAAGGGATTGCTTTATTTTACCCGTTATATTGTTCCGGGTATGGTACAGCGTGGGCGGGGTCATGTGATCAATCTCGGTTCTATCGCTGGGCATCAAACCTATCCCGGTGGTAATGTGTACTGTGCAACAAAAGCCGCCGTGAAAGCAATTTCTGAAGGTTTAAAACAAGACCTTTTAGGAACTCCAGTGCGTGTAACTTCTGTTGATCCTGGGATGGTAGACACAGAATTTAGCCAAATCCGCTTTCATGGTGATACAGAACGGGCGAAAAAGGTTTACCAAGGAGTGCAACCACTCACAGCAGAGGATATTGCTGATGTAATCTTTTTTTGCGCCACGCGATCGCCTCATGTCAATATCAATGAAGTGATTCTCATGCCTGTTGACCAAGCTAGCGCCACATTGGTTAATCGGCGAACTTGAGAATAAATTAATTTATAAAATATTCTGTCGCAGGCAAAACGTCTGCGATTTTCATTTATGATTTACAGCTAACTGTAGACAAGGACATTTTGACACAAACCCAGCAGCTTTATGATGCGCATCTGGGTTATTAATATGGGCTGGTGTGGGTCGAATAATCCCGGTGAATAAATCATCCAAGCCGTAGGGTGTGAAAAATTCCCATTGTCCTTGAGTATCTACACGCACACCTACAGCCGTGGCGGTATGTAGCCAATCTTGTATACCATCTTCGGTGCTGCTATAGGTTCTGCGGCCTGGTCGCCACCTAGCAAAACTGGCTTGATTTTTCACATCAAACTGGTGATGGGGAAATAGATTTGTGAGATCAGCCTTAGCTGTTAATTCTTGCTCACGGTTTCCTGTTTCGTCAAAGAAGGCAATATCATAATCTTTGATGAATAATGCACAGTTGTCGCCAAATAGAGAACGCCAGACTGTGTTGCGTACTGCGCCCCCTGCTAACCACCAATTAGGTAGATGAAGTTGAGCTATGGCAGATAATACTTCATTGACAGGTGAATCTGCCAAAATTTGTTGTAAGCGAGTGTAACTGTTGGTCATCTAGAGAAACGCAGATATTGAGCGTAGGCAATCATGCAACCAGTATAAAACGGAATTTTTCCTTGAGTATGTAGTTATTTCTAGACTCCAGTTAGATGCTTTAGGTGATGATTTCTTAAAAAATACCAACTCAATTGGTAAAGCCTGTTTGGTTCTGTATAGTACAAATCACTTATTTTATCTAACTTGTAGCACATTTAGTACATAAATACTAATAAAATATATTTTATTAGTACCAACTTATTAAGTAACAATTTCCAATATTTTTGGTATTGTTATCAATAGATTCAAACTTAAGTAATCTCTCTTAGGTGTTATTTAATGAGCGAAAAAGAGTTGCGGTAGAAATAGCGATCGCATTTTACCGAATAGTAGCCTTGGGGTTCACTAAAAAATTTAGCTCAGGAAAAACCTTTAGCTATTAGTCGTATAGCAGTAAAAAGCTGTGCATTTCGATTGATAGATGAGACCGAGTATGGAAAATATTCGGTTTCCTCTGTCATCGATTCAACTTGTTGTTTTTCAGCGTGCAGTAAATTTTGGAACCAAATACTATGCAATCACGCAAAAAATTTAGTGTAAACGTTTATGGGCTGGCTATCACGTTAGCGACCACAGCAACAGTCACTAGTGCTTATATCCCCACAGCACAAGCAGCCAATCTTGTGTCTAACGGAGATTTTGAACTCGACGCTAGCTATAATCCTAACTACAATCCTAATGACCCTTCTACCTGGACTAATAACCCTAATATTACTGGCTGGACTACAACTAGAAATAATCCCGCAGATCAATGGATTAGTGTTATTAAAGGGAATTACGATGCAATTATTGGCTACCCCGATTCACTAGGTACTGGTAAAAGCACTTTTAGGGGTGGTGGATACGTAAATGATGGCTACTTGTCACAAAATCTTGCTACAACCCCAGGTCAGGTCTATCAGCTCAAATATAGATTAAGAAGTAACGACTTGCCACAGTTTACCGATAACACATTCCAGGCTTTTATCGGTGGCAACAAGATTTATGACCTCAACAATATTCCTACCAATTCCTTCACTGCCAACTCCTACGATCCATACACAGAGTATACATACAACTTCCTGGCTACAGACACAAACACAGAACTAAAATTTGCTTACAGAAACCCCAACGGCTTCTTCTTTCTGGATAATGTGAGTGTCGAAGCTGTAAACGAAGCACCAACAACTGGGGGAACAATTACGGTTACTGGTGTGCAACCTGGGGACATTCCCCCATCAGTACCCGCAACTGGTCGTACCGATTATCCTCAAAATGACCCACGTTACATTGTTCTTGATCCTAAAGATGATCCTAAATATTCAGTAGACCCTAAAAATATTGTCGTCAATGGTAGTTTTGAAACTGATCCACTGGTAAGTCCTGTAGACCCGACTTTGCCCAACCCCTTTATTACAGGATGGGTAAACGATAGTGATGCTATCGGAGATGGGACTTATTTATTTCGACAGTCAAATGCTCCCAACACTGGATTTCGGAGCTTAGATATACGGGGAACTGGCTTCTTTTCACAGGAACTTAATACAGTCGTTGGTCAAGAGTATTTACTGAGTTATCAATTTTTATCCGTTGAAGAGTCCACGCCAGGGAATCCTTTTCTTGGTAACATTTTTCGGACTTATATAGATGGTAATGTGATTGATGAGAAAGTAGACTCTACTTGGCGACAAGGATTCACGAAATATCAATATAAATTTGTCGCTACATCACCCACCACAGAATTAAAATTCTTTGGCAGGGTTAACCATGATTGGTTAACGTTGGATGATGTCAGTGTGGTTCCTGTAAGTGATTCTGATGCAAGTGCTACCTCTGTACCTGAACCCTCAATTGTTGGCGGAATTGTTGTTTTAGGGATGATGGGGATGAGAAGTAAGAAAAAACAGTTAGGATAAGAGCAAGTCAAACTCAGACAAGAAGTAGTGGTGGGCAATGTCCATCCTACAATATGACAAGCTTGGTTATTTAACGGGCAACAGGGAACAGGTACTGTCTATGGTGAGGGACAGTAAGCAGTTTTCTGTTGCTTTTAGGTATCTTTGAAGGCTTAACCAACTTGACTCGGCTCACGATAAATATAAGTAAAAATAGTGCTTTGTTTTTAGCGATCGCACTTTCTATATAACTCTGTAATTACACTGATTTTTTTCATGAGAATATGATTTTTCTACCCAGATAGAGACAAGGGAGTTATATTAATTCATAGATAAAATTAATACATAAAAGGGTAGCATTTCCCATCAGATGTTATGATTGTCTGGCAAAAACTGCTAGGATGTTAGTGTTTAAGACTAGACATTTGTCCCTATATCCAGTAACTTAGTGCAGAGGTTATGTATGGGCGATCGCCTGTACCTGAGTAGCTAATCTATGTGCGACTAGGTTTTAGGTATGTGTTCTCAAAATAAGCTTATTTGTGTCTACCAGAGCCATTTACTACCTTTTTGCGAAGCAGTCTTGCTTAATCTGATGTCAATATGTTGTAGCTTCGATACTTGATTGAGGATTTTTTGTAGATTAACTCATGTAATTTGAAGCTTTTGACTAATTAAATAACCTAGCTAATCATAGCAGTTTGTGCCAATTCATCAAATTAAGATGGAGAATTGATAGTCATGCAACACAAAGCTCATTTATTCATCAACTAGGCAAGTTCCCAGGCTGGCATCAAGATTAAGCCACTTAAAAGTCTTAAAATATTGACCTAACTAAGGATATATGCAGTTGACGATATTTATTTAATAGATTATTAAGATGGAGTTAACTTAGTTTTAACCATACATAATATCATAAATAGATATGCGCCTAAAAATTAATAGTTTTTGAATAAAAGGTGTTAGTGCATGATAAATTATCAAGGTTTCAACAACCGCGTCAACCAGGGTTTGTAATAGATAGTAGGACAACTGACTAAATGCCGAAAAAAAACATTCATGCACAAAAAAAATATATCACTTTTACAATAAATCAAGTTATAAATTTCAAGGAAATGAGACTTATCCTCAGACAATTACGGTTAAAAATAGTAGAATCAGTACCATTCTTGTTAGCTTGTGCTGTATTTCTTAGCGTCATCAGCTTAAAAAGCCCCTTGCTACTCTTTTGTATGCTATTTGGTAGTTTAGTTGCCATAGTCATTCATCAAGCTGGACAGCAATTAAATTTACCAAAAAGATGGTTAATCATTTGCCAAATATTAGCAGCAGCTTTGATTCTCAGTTTATTTTGGCTAGATTGTTTAGCCTTTCCCGCACAGGCACAATTTTTTGGCAAAGCAGAGAATTTTTTCAAAACTACATTAACACAGGGGAGTGAAAATAGCGGTGGTAGCCAAGCAGCCGTCAGCTTAATTTTTAACGTATTGCGAGGCATATTTTTACTTTATATTGCTATATCTCTCGTAGGTGTAATTAATGCAGTTCGTAAAGACGAAGATTGGCAAAGTGTAGCGAGAACTCCCCTATTAGTAGTCGTTGCTGTTACTATTGCAGATGTATTAACAAGCTTTGTAATTGGTGATACCAATAAACAATAATTATTTTCCTATCCATTGAGATTGAGCTAAATCATTTTAGTCTCTAACCTCCATCCCGCATCTAGCAGAGAAACAATATATGTCTGAGGAAAGATCACAAGAATTTCGCCCAGTTAATCAAATTTTAGGTTCTCAACCCTCACTAGGGCCAATTCCTGCCGATCAAATATTTCCTTGGACAGTAATTTGTCTAGGAGCGTACTTCATCATCAATGGAATTTTTGGAGGTGTATTCGCCGATGATTTTCAACGATGGCTATGGACTTTTTTAATTGCTGGTTGGGGGATGGCCACTTGGTGGATATTATCTGGTGGTAGAAGTTGGCGCTTTTTAAGTAAATTTATTGGAGTTCCCACTTGGACAAGAGGCTTTGCTCGTTATCACAGTTTGCTAGAAGTTAACCATGAAGCAAAAAATCGGAAAACAAAGCATCGGTCTCGCCGGCAGCGAAAGTAGATTAACGCCATTTGAGGATGCGCTACATCTATCAACCATGCTCAGAATAGCATTAGATGGGCGTGATATTGGCGCTTATATATTAACCAAGGGAACTCAAAAAGATAAATTTTGCTTTGTTTTTGGTTTTGAATGCAAAGGGATTCATACTACCTTAAGAAAAGAGCAAATAGACACAATTTTTCAAAACATTGAATCTGGATTAAAAGACATCCCCGAAGGGGAAAACATGACTTTACACATGGGTTCTTTTAGTTCAGATCAGCAACGCCAAGGGGAATTATCTGATTTAATTAAACGTTCTCCCTCAAGAGATATTAAATATCTGTTAATGGCAGAAAGAGCGAGAACGCAAGAATTAACTGCGGCGGGGATTCGTAAGCCGAAATTCTTAAAGATATACGTTAGTTATACAATTGAACCTACTTCTACCAATGCTGATGACTGGATTGAGAAACTGTTAGGCAGGGTCGAGGCGTGGTGGTTAAAATTTAAAGGTGACATGGCAGAAATTGCCAACCAGCGTATTGAAGGGGTTATCGCTAAAGCTTACCAGCAAGGGTTTTGCCGTTGGGAACAACTTTTATCTAACAAAATGGGTTTGGATATTAAACCCTTAAATGCAGATGAACTTTGGCAAGAAGTTTGGCGGAGGTTCAACGATACCCAACCTATTGATGTTCCCCAATTAGTAACTTTGGATGAAACCGGACTTTACGAACAGGCTCATTCAGATTTATCCAGTAGCCAATTATTAATAGAAAACGTCCACAGCACAACACTGTTGATGGAATCTGGTGTACCTTGTGCCGATCGCCGTTGGGTCAATGTCAATAATAATTATATTGGGGCAATGACTTTCCTAGAAAAACCCGGTGGCTGGCCAAATAAATTTGCCCAACTGCGTTATCTGTGGGAACTGTTGGCGCGAGAATCAATAGTAGATACAGAAATTGTCTGTCAATTGACGGCTGCAAACCCAGCTTTGGTAAAGACTACCCTACAAAGAGTCCTCAAGCAGTCAAATGTGACAGCAATGATGGCGCAGGAAAAGAGTAAAACAATTGACGTTAACGCGCAATTGAAGTTAAGAAAATCAGTTGCAGCACAAGAACAACTATTTGAAGGCGCAGTCCCAATTTACGCTGGTGTGGCTATCTTCGTCCATCGTCCCACTGTAGAAAAATTGGATGAAGCCACAAGGTATATCGAAAACTGCTTCCAGCGTCCGGCGCGAGTGGTAAGGGAAACTGAGTATGCGTGGAAGATTTGGTTACAATCTTTACCTGTAGTTTGGGAGGGTTTGTTAGTTAAACCCTTTAACCGTCGCCAGTTATATTTAACCAGTGAAGTACCTGGTTTAATGCCTTTAGTAATTACCAAAGCTGGCGATAAACATGGCTTTGAATTAATTGCGGAGGAAGGCGGTACACCTGTACAGTTGGATATGTTTAACCAACATAAAAACTTAGCCTTGTTTGCGACTACCCGTGCGGGGAAATCAGTCTTGGTGTCAGGAATTTTAACCCAGGCTTTGGCGCATGGTATCCCAGTGGTAGCCTTAGACTTTCCTAAACCTGATGGTACGTCTACCTTTACCGATTATGCCCATTTTATGGAAGGGAACGGGGCATATTTTGATATTTCCAAACAATCGAATAATTTATTTGAGCAGCCAGACTTACGATCGCTCGATCCAGAACAACAACGCGATCGCCTCCTCGATTATACCGCCTTCTTAGAATCAGCACTGATGACGATGGTGTTAGGCTCATCTGCTGATAACCAACTACTAACACAGACAGTTCGTTCCCTACTCAACTTAGCCTTGAGTGCTTTCTTTGCTGACGAAGGGATTCAACAAAGATATAAAATGGCGATCGCAGGTGGTTTTGGTAGTCCAGAATGGCAAAAAACCCCGACCCTCAACGACTTTTTGCACTTCTGTTCTCCAGAACATTTACAACTAGACTCAGTTAGCGGCCGAGTGGAAGACGCACTCAGCCAAATTCACCTGCGCTTGCGCTTTTGGCTTTCCAGTCGTGTAGGACAAGCCATTTCCGCACCCTCCAGCTTTCCCACCGACGCGCAACTTTTGGTATTTGCGCTGCGTAACCTCTCAGATAACGAAGATGCAGCCGTACTTTCCTTGAGTGCTTATTCCGCCGCCTTACGCCGCGCCTTGAGTAGTCCCGCCTCCATCTTCTTTATTGACGAAGCACCAATTTTATTCGAGTTTGACCAAATCTCCGACCTAGTAGGCAGAATGTGTGCTAACGGAGCCAAAGCGGGTATTAGGGTAATTTTATCAGCCCAAGACCCCGATACAATCGCCAAATCTAGAGCCGCATCGAAGATATTACAAAACTTGACTACAAGATTAATTGGTCGTATCCAACCAGTAGCCGTAGATAGTTTCGTCAGCATCCTTAAATATCCCAGAGAAACTATCGCGCGTAACGCCTCAGAAAGCTTTTTCCCTCGGAAAGAAGGAGTTTACAGCCAATGGCTATTAGATGATAACGGCATTTACACCTTCTGCCGTTATTACCCTGGTTATGAACAATTAGCCGTAGTTGCGAATAACCCCCATGAACAAACAGCGCGTCAACAAGCAATGCAACATTACAGCAATAAATATGAAGCAATATCAGTGTTTGCTCGTCAATTATTAGCTAGTTTACGCGGGAGTTAATAGTAAAGGTATAAATAAATGAAAAAAACTATTTTATTAACATTAGGATTTTTAGGACTATTAGCTGTGCCAGCAATGGCACAATTAGGCAGAGTTTGGACTGACTTTCAATCCTACTCCACCGACTTACAAAATTACTTAAGATATAACTTAAGTGAAACCTTAAAACCTCTAGAAACTAGTTCACAAAATGCCCTCAGTGGTGCGACAGGCGATTTAAATATACCTAATCCTATTGCGGCTGGTGATCAAGTTCGTAAGGATATCACATTTTTTAACTCCATACCCGACAAATTTGAGAATAATCAAGCCATACGTTCCAACGCCGTTACTAACGAAATTAATCGTTACCTCACCCGGAGTTCGGTACAAGGAATGCTGGGGAAAGAGGGACAAATCAGAATGAAAGCAAAATTAGAGAATACAGAAACAAGTATCAAAGATATTGAACAATATTCTAGAGATGCTGATGGATTTCTATCATCTATTGAGCAGTTATTGAATGCAGCTAAAGATGCAGCAACTCAAAGTACATTGGGAGCTACCAAAGATCAAGCCAACTTACAATTGCAAAGTATTAGAATCCAGACTGAGCAATCAAAAATTATTAGCGAAAATTTATATCAAACAGTTTTAGCAAATCAATCTCTACAATATTCTAATCTGAATTTAGCAAACATTTCTCAACAGATGGAAGAAGCAAATAGAGCGCGGCGAGTAGATACATCAACAGAAGCCGCAAGACTTCTACGAACTACTGCTCAAGTCGATTTATTTGGGAGAAAATCTGAAAAATAAATCTCTGTGTCTCTTTAGTTAATAATTAACCACAAAGGCACAGAGATGCAGAGAATATAACTATATATAAAATATGCAAATTTATCCATTTTTAGCTCAAATTGGCTTAACAGATACCCTTAATAGTGGCACAGCAACGGCTCGCAGTATTGCCGAAGGCTGGGACAATCAATGGTTGGATTTATTACAAAATAATACCAGCAATAACTTATATGGAGCATTGACAAATCTCGGAGTATTTTTTGCTGTTGGCACTCTACTATTTTTCGTACTCCAGTGGTTCAATGATATGATTCACAGCGAGTATTCGCGTCCGCTATCGGCTCTTGTTTGGCCTTTTGTTGTAGTCGTATTATTAAGCAATTCTGGTAATGGCAGTCTGCTTTCAACTTTAACATTAGGGGTCAGGAATTTTATCAATACTATCAATCAGCAAGTAGTGGCTACAGCAGATGCTAATCAAGTTTATCAGCAAGCATTAAATATGAGTGTTGCGGAAGAAGTAGCAGGTTCTTTACTTCGTCCCTGTCAAGCTTTAACTGGTGAACAACAAACCCAATGTTTTACAAAAGCTAGTGAAAGAATTGATAATCTCTGGCGGGAATATAGAAATTTATATGGAAATAGACCTTGGATAGTGAGGTTGGAAACTCAAGTTAATCAAATAAGATTTGGTACAGGTATTATATCCGAAACTGATTTTAATTCTTTAATAGGCAATACAGTTCAAACAAGTATTAAAAACTTTCTCATCTCCTTACAATATGCCTTTCAAAATTTAATAGAGGCAACTATGTTGCTAATTGCAGTGTTGGGGCCTTTAGCTGTAGGTGGTTCCTTACTTCCGGTAGCAGGTAAACCGCTTTTCTTATGGTTAACAGGGTTTATATCAGCAGGGATTGCTAAACTTTCATTCAATATTATTGCCATCATAACTGCTGCTGTGATTGTCAATGGCCCAGCGCAAGACCCTAATGCTAATCCTGATTTGATGTGGTTTATGATTTTTTTGGGAGTTTTAGCACCACTCTTATCTTTAGTTTTGGCAGGCTTAGGAGGATTAGGGGTGTTTAATGGTATTAGTAATGCAGCGACAATGGTGAGGGATAGGATATAGGAGGTAATGCGTAATAGGTAATAGGTAATTGGGGATATCTATATATTAAATTGGGGGGGAAATGGTCAACTTCTTACAACAGAAAAAAAAGCAAACATTTAGTGTTCTGACAACCTTTGCGATCGCTACTTTTAGTTTACATTTATTAGTTCTACTTATATTCCTAGTACAAGGATTAAATATTCGTCAACTGAGTATCCGCAAACCCCCCAACTTTGTCCAAACAATCGATGGTAAACCTGTAGTAGCTACCGATGATTTAGCCAGAGATCCGCAGGCGATTCAACAATTCGTAAGCAAAACGATGATAGCCATGTTTAACTGGTCGGGAAATCTTCCACCACAAAGGGTAGAAGATATCGCCAAACCTCAAATAGACCAGGGAATATTGATTAGAACCCCACAAGGAGGTAGCCAAAAAGTTAGTACGAGTAGCTGGGTTGCGAGTTTTGCCTTATCAGAAGATTTTCGTAAAGGCTTTTTAAGTGCGATCGCTGATATGACACCACCAGAGGTTTTTGCTAACAATCCCACCCAAGCAATATCAGCACAATTAAATATTAAACGAGTTTATCCACCTGTGGCGATCGCACCTGGAGCATGGCGCGTTGGCATAGTCGCTGACTTAGTTCAAACTAAAGGTAGTGATAATAGAAAAACTATTACTCCCTTTAATAAAGATTTATTAGTACGTGCCGTAGATTATTTCCCTTCTCCTTTAGGAGAAAATAGCACTGATATCCAAAAAGCAATTTATAGCAGTCGCATTGATAAATTAGAAATTTATGAAATGCGTAATTTATGTTTATTAGATGACTATAAAAATACCAATGCCAACGCCGCCTATCCTTGTGAAGCTGGAAGTTTTATTAGATAAGAGGTGACAGTTGACAGTTGACAGTTGACAGTTGACAGTTGTTTTTTCTCCCCCACTTCCTCATCTTCCCCAACTCCCACTCCCCACTCCCCACTCCCCACTCCCCATTCCCCATTTTTATGCAGCTACTCAAACCAGAAAATAAAAAAACCAGTATTCTACCCCTGTTTGCTGTAGGGACATTCGGGTTAAACCTGTTGACGCTACTGCTTTTGATGTTTCATGGGTCGATGTTACAGCAATTAAATCGCCAGTTTACTCCCCGGAGTTTGGTACAACTGATCGACGGTCATGCCATCACAGTAGACCCCAAGCCAAGTTTTGAGCGACATCCAGAGGCAGTGCGCCGCTTTGCGGGTGAAACTATGAGCCTTATGCTTACTTGGTCATCAAAGCAACCGCCAACAGCTATTTGGGAAGCTAGCTCACGCTTGTTAGGTAATAATTTACAGGCAAAGTTTCTATCAGAAATTAATAATCTTAAATCTCCTAGTCAAATTGGTAATACTACTAGAAATGACGATCATGTATTAGTAATCCAAAAAATTTCTCAACCAACGCCAGTTGGTAATGGTCAATGGAAAGTTGAAATGTTTGCTAATCAACTAATTTTTAATGGTTCTGATAATTTAGGTAAAACAATTCCTTTTAATAAACAAATAGTAGTTCGAGCTATGGATGAATCAGCTATTTCTCTACCATCTGCACCCCAACCTTGGGATTTAGCCGCTTTCCGGTTAGGGGAAGCTAGGTTAGAAATTTATAACATCTGCGATATAAATGATACAAATTGTACTGGAAATCCTAATAAATAGATATCAAGCAATAAATTCTTCTCTAACTATCGAACTTGAGATTGTTCAATCTAAAATCCGTCTTGAAAGTTTTTTACGGCGAGAAACCCGCCTACAGAACTTTCCGCAAAATCTAAAATTTCTGATTTCCTACTCCCTAAGTAACACACCATGACTTACGAAACCCAACCAAAATCCTTAACTCATTTAGAAGTAGATCCTGCTGATTGGGAATCACAAATGGCTAGATTAGTCGGTTTAGCAGCAGAACCTGCTAATCATACCCCGGATATAGTGCCTATCCAGCCATCCCCAACATCACCACAAGAAGTCAAAACTGAGCAACCCCTCTCGTCTAACCCCTTTGCTAAGTTAGCTTTGGTAGGTACAGCTACTTTAGTTATGGTTATGGTAGCTGGTGTGTTTTTAACTCAGTTAATGAGTGCTGGTAATCAAAAATCAAAACCCAAGAGTTCAACTGCATCTCAGCCGGAAACACCAGCCACAAATTTTGCGCCGCAGCAAAATCTTGAACAGGAAGTAGAAACCTTAAAAACTAAATTAGCTCTGGCTGAACAAGCACAGGCTGTAAAAGTAGCACAGCAAAATCTTAGAAACGCACCACGGGTAATAGCTACTGCAACTCCGCAAACTAATACATCGGTTCCACGGGTAACAGTTACCCAAGCAACACCTACATCAGCACGACGTAGAGTTGAGGGTTATGCTCCCAATCCCTACCCCTACACACCACCTATACCTGTAGTCAGTTCTAGTAATCCCCAAGTACCACCACCTCCTGTAGTAGTATCAAATCCTGCACCAACCCCGCTCAATCCTTGGGAGCAATGGAGAAGACTATCTAAGGTGGGGAGTTACGGCCAAGCTAATCCCGTAGATCAACCTAGCATGACAGTTTCTCAGCAGCAGCCAGTTACCGCACCAAGACCACAGCTAAGTAATAACGAATACCAGCCACCACAGCCTCCTAATTATGGCATGAGTCAAGGGCAATCCCGCAATCCACAAGCATTGAAGGTAGGAACAAGTGCTAAAGCTGTATTAGCGACGGCTGTCTTTGGGGAAACTACTAGAAATAGAAGTGGTAATAATAACAATGATGACAACGACAGTAAGAACACTTTTGTTATCCGTTTAACAGAACCACTCAAAGGCGCAGATGGAGCGATCGCCGTACCAGCAAATACTGAGATATTAACTGAGCTAAAATCAGTTTCTGAACAAGGTGTGATGCAGCTCAATCTCACCAAAATGATTGTCCAAAATAATGGCGTTCTCTCAGAAAGAGACATTCCCAACAATGCACTAACAATTCGTGGTGCTGGTGGTTCTCCTTTATTAGCAAAGCAATACCCCGATCGCGGTTCATCAATTGCCGGGATGGATGCGGGTTTGTTTGTTTTGGGTGGTATAGCTAAAGGCGCAGAATTATTTAACCGTACAGATTCTTCAGTTGTGGTGAATGGTGGTAGCACTACAGTTACTACAGGCAATAACCGACGCAATTATGTAGCTGGGGTTGTCGAAGGTGGTTTAAACTCCGTGGTTCCGCAAATTTCCCAACGCAATCAACAAGCAGTTGCCCAAATGATGCAGCAAACCAATGTTTGGCTACTTGGCGCTGGAACTCAAGTAGAAATCTATGTCAATCAAGCAGTACAGCTTTAAATAATTCGTAATACTTCTCTACGAGACACTCCGTGAACGGCTACGCTCAGTACAAGTTCGTAATTAGTTTCATGAAGGCTAAAAACTATTTTCCTCGCTTGCCTTTATCTATCTTGATTTTTTCAGGTGTAATCATCTTATTAGGAAGTCGTGCGATCGCTGACAATGCTGTTCTGCGTTCTATCTTCTCCTGTCAAGCACAAGGTTTGGGCGGATTAGTACCAACTATCAAAGTATGGTACGAACAAGGAACAAACCTCAGCTTTATTCCCGCCGGTGAAAAAATCAGAAAAGTTTGGTTAAATGACCCTTCTCAAGTAACGCTAGACTTTGATGGCCCCATGTGTATGCAGTTTGGGCAACAAAGCGGTAATAGTGAAGATTGCAAAAATTCATCCGCTAACGTCATTCAACTACGACGTATTCCCAAACTCAACCTTCCTGGTGTGCGGAGTACCCAAAATACACTCCTAACAGTCATTACTGAAGGTCAAGGTCAAAGCAAACTTTATACCTTTAAAGTTCTTTACGAAGACACGCCGCCAGAATATCATACCTTAGCCATTTTCGCTGATCCCGGTGGAGCATCTTGCGCCAGAAGTTCTAATTGAAATACTGAATGCTGAGTATGGAATGAGGGGCGGGAAAAACTTTTTGATTTTTGATTGTGGTTTTTCCCGTGAGTGATTTTTAAGTATTGAGCAGAGAGGATATGACAAAATTATTTCCCAGATATTGGCAATTTCATCACAAAAGTTGTCTCAACTCCTGGTGAGGATATACATTCTAAGCTACCCTGATGTTTCTCCATAATTTGGTAGCTAATCGATAAACCTAAGCCTGTACCTTTACCAACTGGTTTTGTGGTAAAAAATGGATCAAAAACTTTATCTTTGATTTTATTATCTATCCCTACACCATTGTCAGTAATCTTAACAACTATTTGTTGATTTTCATTTATAAATGTATCTATCCAAATAGTCGGCTTATATTCTAAATCTTGATTTCCTTTTGCTGTCTGACTAATCTCTAATTCTGATACAGCATCTATAGAATTATTGAGCAAATGTAGAAAAACTTGATTTATTTGGCTAGCGTCACAAGTAATTTTAGGTAATTCTCCATATTGTTTAATAATTTTAATATTATTAAGCTTTTGCTGTAATATCATACAGGTATTATTAATACCCTCGTGAATATCTACCTGTTTGATAGCTGCTTCATCTAAGCGCGAGAAGTTACGTAAAGATTTAACTATATCACGTATACGTTCTGCACCTGTTCTGATAGAACTAAGCAGTTTTGGCAAATCATCTTTGATAAAATCTATGTCACTATCATCTGTTATTTCTAGTAAATCATCTTGAGAGTCGGGATATTTTTCTTGATAAAAATCAACAATATTTAGTAAACACTGACTATACTCTGAGATGTGCGTTACATTACCATAAATAAAATTAATCGGATTATTAATTTCATGAGCTACACCTGCTACTAATTGCCCTAATGAAGACATTTTTTCATTATGAATTAGTTGAGCTTGAGTACGCCTTAATTCTCCTAAAATAGTTTTTAATTGCTGATTCTTTTCTTCTAGTTCTTGTGTACGTTCTTTAACACGAGTTTCTAGAGTTGAATAAAAACGAGTATTTTCTAGGGAAATTGCAGCTTGTGCCGATAAAATTTGTAAGACTTCTAGTCTATTTTTAGTAAAAGCATGAGTTGTGAGATTATTTTCTAAATATAAAATACCACTCAGCTTTCCTTGATAGATAATCGGTGATACAAGAATAGATTTTGGCTGATAAGTAACAATGTAGGGGTCTTTATGGAAGTTATCTGCATGAGTTACATCATCTATTACCAGTGCTGTTTGCGTTCGGGCTACATAATTAATTAGAGATGCTGGTAATATCTGTTTTTCTGTAATAGGTATAGATTGAAATGTTGTAACAGTACCATCTTCTATGAGAGAGCCTTCAATGAGTAATTGCTGCTTTTCTTGAGCAATAAAAAATACTTTTTGTGCGCCTGCATTTTCCTTAACTAAAAACATCAGTTTTTCAAGGAAGCTAGCCATAACAATTTCACTACTTAATGCCTGAGAAGCTTTCACTACTGTAGAGATATCTAAAGATAGTGATTTTGTAGAAGTAGTAGAACTTTTAGTAATACTAATAGAAGATGATGTTGATTTTGCTATTCTCGTCAATAAATGAGGATGACGCTGTTCTAAATCTTTTACTTTGGCGATCGCTCCCCAGCAAAGGTAGTGAGAATAAGCTTCATCAAGATAATTTTTAGCTAATTTTTTTCTCCCCAATTGGCTGTAAAATGATGCAGTTAGTTCATTAGCTAAAGCAGCTTCTTGGATATAACCATGTTCTTGAGCTAGTGCGATCGCTCTGTCATAATAATCCATTGCTTGATATGTCTGCCCCTGAAGACGATATAATTCTGCTGCTACTAAATAATACTTGTGTAAGTAATTCATTGGGGCTAATTCTGCCCATTGCTGCATTTTCTCTTGATTACTTTGTACTCGCAAAAGGATATTTTTCTGTTGAGCATCTGTATGATTAGTATAAATTGCTAGTTGTGTTAGCGAATCATAAAAATAGAATATAGGCACAACAAGCTGTGCGACAGCACTATCTATATATTTACTTACAATAACCGCATGACAACTCGCTTTTTCATACTTGCCAAATAAGTAATAAAGCACAAGTTTATATAAATTTAAAAAGAAGATTGCTAAAGCATCATTGCTATCTTGATATTGAGTCAGAGACTCTTGCTCATTATAAGTTTTTCCTATTAAACTACAAGCATCTTCAGCATAATCCATTAAGTTTAAAACTACTTGATAAAGTAAGTACTGATGACTTAATGGTTGTTCTTGCTTAGTTTGGCAGATTAAATCAATATCATTTTCTATTTTCTGTTTAAGACTACTTAATTCTTCACCTTGCCAATATAAAGAACGACATTCAAATTGGTAAGACCATGCTGTATATTCTAAGTCACCACCTTCCAAACTACATTTTGAACCCAATTTAGAAAATTGTAGAGTTTCTCGTAAATGAATTTTCCAGTGAAAAATGAAATTACTTATATAAAATAATACTTTTCCATGAATAGTAGAATTAATATTTTTCGCTAAATTTAGTGCTAGCTTACCAAACTCATAACCCATTTCTCTATCATTCAGCACACCACACAAAATTAACCCATAAGCTGCATAAGCAATAGGCGAAAAAACACATCTACCATGCTTTAAAGACAGTTGTACTCGCGTTAAATTGATCAGTAACATCAATTTGGGAGAAGCTGAATAAGCCGCCGTAGAAACAGTATCCAAAATTTCCATAGCAGCTATAGCATTACTATCAGTCATTTCTGGTAGCTGGAGCAAGCTTTGAATATTATTGCTAGGAATTAAGGAATTTGTGTCTATTAATGTTTGATGTACAAAATCATCGGCAGGTTCTTCAGGTAAATTAACGCCTATACGATTAAGTAAATCTAAGCCAATTTGCACAGCTTTTTGTAACTGCTTTTGAGCTATAGCTGTCAGAATTTTTAAGTTATAAACTTTTATTTTTTCAGTTAATTGATGAGCATTTTCAATCACGCTATCTACTAAATAGTGCATTTTTTCAAATTGACCGCATAGATAGGCAACTTCTGCTGCTTCTTGATACAATTGACAGGTGAGATTATAGTTTTTTTTCCATGCTTCTCTATCTAAAATACTTATACTAATTTGAAAGTAATGGAAAGCTGGTTCATAAGCTGTTGCTTTTTTTGCTTTACGCCCAGCAATTAAGTTTAATTTAGCTAACTGAGATTTTTGTGATTCATCCTGAATAATATCAATACTTTTATTTAATTGGTTAACAATATCAAATATCTGGCTTTCTATCTCTGTATCTGGTGTATTAGCCAGCAATAATTGTCCTATTTTAATATGAGTAAATTTCTTTTCTTCATGGGGAATTAATGAATATGCTGCTTGCTGTACTCTGTCATGGAGAAATTTGTAAATAATCTGTCTACTATCAAACGAAATACTATCTTCAGGATGGAATAACAAAGGTAGGCGATATGCTTCATTAAGCGGTAAAATCAGTCCAGTTTGTAGTGCTGCATCAATTTCCTTTGCTGTATCAAATACTGATTTTTCATTTACTAATGACAAAACATCTAGGCTAAACTTATCGCCTATACAAGCTGCTAATTGGATAACTTTTTGTGTATTTAATGGTAAACGTTTGAGGCGTTTTGCTAGTAATTCAACTACACTTTGATCAGAAATACCAACAGTAATAATTTTTTCTATATCCCAGTACCACTGTTGTTCACTAAAATCAAATACTAATAGTAGTTCTTGATGTAATGCCTTGATTAATTGAGTGATAAAAAAGGGATTACCAGCAGTCTTTTGGAAGATTAATTTAGCTAAGGGGTAGCAACGATTAGTATCTTCATTTAATGTATCTACAACCAAATTAACCACATCATTTAATTCTAATGGTTGCAGGACAATATTATTTATAACTACACCAAACTGATTAATTTCTGCAATCGTGTTCATCAAAGGATGGGCTGTGTTTACCTCATTATCACGATATGCTCCAATGACTAATAAGTATTTAATATTAACATCACAAAGCAACAACTCTATTAATTTTAAAGTTGCTGCATCTGCCCATTGTAAATCATCTAAAAATATTACTAATGGATGTTCACAAGAGTAGAATACTTGAATAAAGTTTTTAAATACGCGATTAAATCTATTTTGTGATTCACTATACCCCAATTCAGATACTTGTGGTTGTTTGCCAATAATTAATTCAACTTCTGGTATAATATCAATAATTACTTGTCCGTCACTACATACAGCTTGCAGTATATGATTACGCCATACTTCTAGTTTTTCTGTTGATTCTGTTAACAGTTGACTGACTAAAGAAGAAAATGCCTGAGCAAGAGATAAATAGGGGATGTCACGCTTGAATTGATCACATTTACCACTAATAAAGTATCCCTTGGATTTGGTAATGAGCTTGTTAACTTCATTAATAACAGAAGTTTTACCTATACCTGAGTAACCAGATACTAATACTAATTCACTATTACCATGACTGATTCTAGTAAATGATTGGAGTAGTTGTTCAACTTGATTTTCTCGTCCGTATAACTTTTGGGGAATAAGTAGCTGAGAAAGAACATCTAGACGACCTGGTATAAAGTCAACTATCGTTCCTGTAGAATCGATCTGTGATAAACATTGTTCTAAATCAGCTAATAAGCCTCTAGCACTTTGATATCTATCTTCCGCATTTTTGGCCATTAACTTGTTGACAATACTAACTACGATAGGCGGAATATCTGCTACTAACTGTTGAATAGGTTTAGCTTCCTTGGCAATATGCGCATATACTAACTCTATTGGTTCATCGCTAATAAAAGGCAATTGTCCGGTAAGCATTTCGTACAACGTGATGCCTAATGAATAGAAGTCAGTACGGTAGTCTAAGTTACGGTTCATGCGTCCCGTCTGTTCTGGGGACATATAGTCCAGCGTTCCTTCTAGCTGGTTGGGGTTGACAAGTTGTGGCGTTTCCTTTCCTAACCTAGAAGCAATGCTGAAGTCAGTCAGTTTAATAATTAAATTTTCTGTATTTTTAATAATGATATTGGCAGGTTTAATATCTTTATGAATAATCTGGTTGTCATGAATATAGACTAAAGCACGAGTGATAGCGATCGCTACTTGTAAAGTAAGTTGCAGGCATGGTTTATGAGATTCTATATACTGTTTGAGACTAACGCCATCAAAATCTTCAAAGATTAATACTAATTGTTGATTATAAGTTTCTAAATTTAGTAGTTTGACAATATGAGGATGGTCTAGGTTAGCAGAAATAGAATGTTCGTGTTTAAATCTGGCAATTGTTTCTAAAGAAAACTTTTCTTCTGGCAATACCTTGAGAATAAAAGAAGTATTATTTGTAACTTGCGTAGCACGGTAAATATTAGTAACTGCTCCTGAATGGGCCAGTTCTATAATCTTGTAATCCGCAATTTGCATATTATCAGAAATAACCAAGGGATGTGTCCTAGACTTAAATTAGGGCTATGACATAGGATTCCCATATTTATCTGACTAATTCATTTAATGATGATTTTTTTATAAAATATGTACTGAAAACCCTTGACTAGAAGTCAAGGAATAAAAACCTTATAACCAGCCTCAAAACTAATTCTTATTACGCAAGTCCTGAAGCTTCAGTTCAGTAAACAAGACCAACTAACCCAAGATATGATCAGGGTCATACTTTTGTTTCAGACTTTCCCAAGTGTTATAAAGTTGCCCATAATGCTGTTGCCAATGAAAATCACCTCTGCCAAGCCACCCAGACAGGTAACGTTTTGCACCAACATCGAGTAGTAGTTGATTAACTTTTTCTAGCACATCAAGGCTTTTGCTATCTGCCATTGGTACAGCCACAGGCAGAATTGCCAAACAAAAGTTATTCTCTTGTGGCGGCATCATCAATAAACTAGGTAAATTATCTGATGCAACCATCATCGTTCTATGTCCATCACCCAAGCTGAGGGGTAGCATCTCCAGAATTTCCGGTAAGACTTGCACCAAAGTTTGAGCATCAACAAAGCATTCTATCCAGGGATGAGTTTGGTTCCATGCCCCAGTAGTTCGCATCATCTCAAAACGAGGTTGGTAGCGAAAAACATGGCTGACAGTTTCTTCGTCTTCTGTATGGATAAGCTGCCAATAATTAGCATTTGGCAATACATCACTCACAGATGGTGCAGTTTCTTCATACTCCACTCCCACTTGCAGTCCGTAAAGCCAATGGGCAAAGAACTGTTTACCGTTGGTATTGTTACGAATACCTTTAGCCGAAGTCCAACAAAAACCTTCTAGATGATCTATTTGTTGATTTTTACCTAACAATACTTGGTCATACATCCAAGCATCAAGAGAATCGTAAAGTAAGTGAAAAGTACGAGTGTATTTTTTTACTTTACGTAAGGCTAACGTAGAACCGACAATAATACCACATCTTCCTAAACCACCTAAAACAGCATCATACAGCTCACTATTTTGTGTACGGCTACAAGGAATCATCTCACTATTGCCTGTAAGGATGATTAAATCAACCACGTTAGCAATTACAGGGCCATAGGTTTTGGAAGTAGTACCAATACCACCCGTGGAGAGTAGTCCACCTACAGTTTGTTCCAGGTTTAGGGGTAAGACACAGGGAAGCATCCCATCTGCAACAGTTTTAGCAACTATATCTTGCCATGTTGCTCCAGGTTGACAAGTAATAGTCTGGGTGATGAGATCAACTCCACCGATGTGGTTGAGTTGTGTCAAATCAAGAGTATAAGCATTTTGAGCGATGGACTGTCCGCCTTGAGTGTAACCTTTACCACGGGGTTTAAGTTGTAAATGATGGTTTTGGGCCAATTGGACAGTTAATCTGACTTCTTCAATAGTGCGAGGTTGGATAATGCCTAGACTATGACCTTTAACTAGATGACCAAAATCACTGGTAACACTGGATAGACTCTCATGATCTTGGATGATATGTACACCTTCTAGATTAATTCCTTGTTCAATCATGATTGCTAGATTCAGCTTATCCAAGGTTTTTATTTTTTATATATCAGTTATGTGTGTTTAATTACAGCCCAGAATGCAGGAGGTGTCACATATCGACCATCAGGTAGCTTATGAACACTTTGGAATAAGTCTTGACCCTGGCCTAAAATTTTAAAATCAGGAAAATAACATTTAATATCCTCTGATGTGACAATTCCTGGTAATATACCATGTTCCGTAACTAATGAAAGTTCGTATGGTAGATTTCCGTACATTTCTACTAATGAATTGAAGAAGTCAATACAGCCAGCACCCAACTCAATCAAATACATTACCCCTTGTTGACCAAGTAGTATGCGTAATGATTGAGCAAGTAGTTCCCTTTTTTCTGTAGGAATGTGATGAAATCCAGTTCGCATATAAATATTGGCATCACCAATTTGAGCATGAAGTTGTTCTGCTTGTTGGGTTTCTAAACCATCAAGAAGGTGATATGTAATATTTGCCGCGTTATTTTCAAGAAAAGCTATTTCTAAAGCACTCTTAGAAACATCAACTCCAAGAACCTGTGGGAAAAATTGAGCAAGAAACTTAGTTTGTGTTCCATTACCACAAGCAAAATCAATCAGTGGTAATTGAGAATTAATTAAGTATTGAAAGCGAGGTAAATCAATCGCTGCGGCTCTTTCTACGTTAGCATCCCACAAAATTGGTGTTGAGTTAACTAAAGTTTTATGCCAATATTTTTCCCAGGCAGATGCAACATTAATGTTAGGTTTCTCATTAATGGTAAATTTTTCCATAGTTAAATGCCTCCACTTTTAATGCTAAATGTTTTTACTGTCTAACTAAGGTTAATAGCAGCTTCCAATGTACGGGTGTTAGGTAGCGCGATCGCTAATCCGTCAAACATTAATTCAAAAGCTTGAAACATGCGATCAATCATATTGAAAAGCTTATTCAATTCCTCATAGTTTAGCTGGAAATTATTTAAGCAGGCTTGAATTTCTTCCTCAAACAGTTCGTGATTTTTCTCAACACCAAGATGATGATTAGAAAAATACTTTAACTCATGATGATAGTTATGTTTTTCAACAAAATTAGCAATATATTCAAAAAAAACATGACCTGCTGATTCTAGCGTCAGGATGATCATAATTCTTTCATAGTCATAATTAGCTCGAAATACTTCTGACATGAGCGAAAAAGTGGCATCTCTCACAGCAGCATGAGGTTTACTATATAAAACTTGCAAGTTTGGTTGTTCTAGATCCATCATTTTTAAGTCATGTAAAAACCATTTTTCGTGACCTAAATCTTCTATAAAATGCTGTTGAACAATTTGATAGTATTCTCTATCGGTAATTCGGGATAGATTTATTCTCAATAAGTCTTGGAAAGACATTACCCAAAAACTAATATTGTGAGCTATTACTGCAAACTCATTCAATTTGTATTGACTACTATTTAATTTCTGAAATAGCTGATTATTTTTTAAGGTATTTTGTTTGGCTTTGAGATATTCTTGTGTAATCATCATATTCTTCTCGTTTTTTTTAAGATAACTTTTTGACTAAAACGAGAACATGGGTGTTAACACCGATATTTTATATTTTATGAAATACAAATAGGTAATAAATATTTAGACGAATATACTGCTGACTTTGATCAATACGGTATTTACTTAAGTGACTATTACATTGGTTTTGAAGAACGCTTTTTTATAAAAACTTTAGTTGATTAACCTATAGTTTAATAACAATCAAAAATGTACATAATGAAAAATATTTATTCTAAAATTATTTACTACTAAAATAGTATTGATATGTCTTCAAGCTATTGCTATGTAAGTGTTTCACACAAAACAGTAAAATATTTATATATAAAGATTAAATATTAAAAAATGGCTTTAAAAACTACTATTTTATACTACAAATAGTATCAATTTATCTTTTTTAATCATGATTGTATAATCAAAATTATTGGGTAATGTCAATACTCCATTAGAGGTAGATATAAATCCATCTAAGAAAAGTTTTTATAAAACAGAAGAACTACTATGTTGTTGTGGGGTGATAGATTTATTGTTACTTACTAACGATAGTATTCACGAAAATGACGCGCTCTCCCAATAACCGCCGTTTATCTCTACAACTTCTTAGACAAACTAGTCTGGTTGTAGGATTTGTAGCATTGTCAGGAATTACTATCGGTACTTTGTGGGTAAGAAACTATGTATATAACGATTTAGTTCCCTTAGTCGAGACTAACTTAGAGCAATTGCTGGGACGCTCTATCAAATTGGGGCAAGTTGAACGTTTTAGCTTATCTAGTCTGAGATTTAGTTCGCTATCGATACCAGCAACCCCCACAGACCCTGATAGAGTGGCTGCACAAGCTGTAGATGTGCGGTTTTCGCCCTTACAAGTTCTCTTTACCCGGACGTTAGTATTAAACGTCACTTTAGTCAAACCCAATGTTTTTATTCAACAGGATCAAGATGGTCGTTGGGTAACGGCGCAAGTCAAGACTGGCGAGGGCAAAGGCCCAATTCAAACGCAGTTACAGTCACTAGAGCTTGTTGATGGAAATGTTGAGTTATTACCAGCCACAGCACCAACCAGACCGAGAGGTTCTGTAGTATTAACACAAGTTGGTGGTATTGCCAGATTTTCACCTGATAATCAGAGGATAGGTTATCAAATCAATGGGCAACTCACCAGAGGGGGAGCAGTTAAAATCTCTGGTGAAACACAACCAAAAGCACAACTAACAAATCTTCAACTAGCAGCACAAAGTGTCCAAGTCTCTGAGGTCAGCCGTTTAGCTAACTTACCAATTGTCTTGCAAGCTGGACGGGTTGATGCTGACTTGGCGGTGCAAATTCCTCCCAAACAGTCGGACATATCAATTACGGGAACGGCTACGCCAACTCAAGTGACGGCGAAAGTGCAGAACTTGCCGCAACCGTTTTCTAACGCCAATGGTAGATTAACGTTTCAAGGACAGACAATTACTGTAGAGAATCTCAGTGCTAACTTTGGCCAAGTTCCCTTGTTGGCGAATGGCACTGTTAATCTGCAAACAGGTTATAATCTTGTGGCTCAGGTGAAGTCAGTTAATGCCAAACAACTCTTAGACACTTTTAAGGTAAAATCGCCAGTCGCCGCAGCCGGAGAAGTTACAGCCGCTATCAAAGTCCAAGGTGCATTACAGCAGCCAGTCCTGAGTGGGACAGCTAGTAATATCAAACCTATCCAAGTTGACCGTGTTTTATTTACAGGTGTAAAAACTGACTTTCGCTTGAGTGTAGCAGATAAGGTTACTCAAATTGCCATACCTAATTTAACATTGGTTCCCGCCGCAGGTGGTCAAATTATCGGCAGTGGTCAAGGTCAACTAGGGGGTAATGTCAACTTTAATATTGAAGCTGGTGGTATTTCAGGGGATATACTGGCACGGACTTATGGTATAAATCCACCTACAAATATTGGCAATGTCTCAGCTAAAGCAGCAATTACTGGTTCTTTAGGAAAACAGCCTCTAGCATTAAATGTTGCTAGTGTGCAAGTGCAACCTCCAGCCGGGGGGCAAATTGTCGGGCGTGGTCAAGTCCAATTGGCTCCTCAAGGTAACGTTTCATTTAACATTCAAGCGCAAAATTTACCAGGGGATGCAATAGCTAAAACAAACAACAACAATATTAAAGTTGGTAATGTTTCCGCCAATGCCAGAGTATCCGGCACTTTGGGCAATTTACGAGCGGTGGCACAGGTGCAAGCACCAACGGCTACCTATCCCACGACAGGGGAAATTGTTGTTGCACAACAAGGAAATCTTCTCTTACCGAGTGCAGTCTTGAATGTGGCTGGTGGTACTGTTAAGGCGAGTGGTCGGGTTATTCAACAACGCTGGCAAGCGGCTGTCAATGCCTCGCAAATTCAACTCAACCGTTTTGCCCAGATACCACCGCAGTTTCAGGGAGTGTTGAGCAATGCCACGTTCAATTTATCAGGCAGCACGGCTTCTTTCCAACCCTCAACTATCCAAGCAAGCGGACGGGCGAACCTAAATGTGGCAGGCGGTAGAGTTAACCTCAGAGATGTCAACCTCAACAATGGAAGATGGCAGGCTGTAGCTAACGCTTCGCAAATTCAATTCAACCGTTTGGCACAAGTACCGCCCCAGTTCCAAGGGGTATTAAATAATGCCACCTTCAATTTATCAGGCAACACGGCTTCTTTCCAACCTTCAACTATCCAAGCAAGCGGACGGGCAAGCCTGAATGTAGCAGGTGGTACAGTTAATGTTAGAGATGTCAACCTCAACAATGGGCGTTGGCAAGCTGTAGCTAACGCTTCGCAAATTCAACTCAACCGCCTCTCACCCCAACTACGCGGACGACTCAATAGTAATGTTCAGTTGGCAGGAACTACAGCATCGTTCCAACTTGCAGATATTCGCGCTGCTGGAGAAATTAATGCTTCTCAAGGAATTGCACAGTTAGCCCAACCAATTAACGCTCAGTTTCAGTGGAATGGGCAGCAAATTATAGTGCAACGCGCGACAACCCCAGGACTGAGTGCGAATGGTGCGATCGCAGTACAATTACCAGAATCAGGTACACCCCAAATCGCTGGCTTGAATTTGAATGTCCAAGCCCAGAATTTTGACCTCAGCAAGACTGGTTTTCAAACCCCTGGCGATATAGCAGTTGCTGGGTTACTCGATTTTAATGGCCGAGTTACAGGCACTCTCAATACTCCCCAAGCTACTGGTAATATCCGCCTACGCAATTTTAATGTTGGTAACTTGGCATTTGACCCAGTTTTAACTGGTAACGTCAATTTACAAGGCGGACAAGGGGGAAGCCTACGACTCGCAGGCACACAAGATAAGATAGCTCTGAACTTAAATGCTAATTATCGTCCCACTTCGTTTTTAGTGCAACGCGGTGGCGCTGTCACCACAGGCAGAACCGAAGGAGACAATTTAATTATCAACGCCCAACAGTTCCCCATAGCTCTGGCGAGTGCTTTTTTACCTAATAATCAACTCAGACCGTTAGGTGGGACATTATCAGGGAATTTAACTGTCAATCTCAATAATTATGCCTTAGCTGGTGATGTAGCGATCGCTAATCCCCGCATAGCTAGAGCCTCAGCCGATGAGTTTCGTGGTAATATAAACTACGCGGGTGGTACTGCTAGTTTAAGTAATGGATTACTACGTGTAGGTGATAGTAACATTGCTGTCAGTGGTAGTTTGCAAGCAGGCAATGACCCCAAATTTCAAGTCCAAGCCAACCTCAATCAAACGCGGGTAGAAAATTTATTACAAGCATTCAATATTTTTGACTTCCGAGATTTTGGCGGTGGCTTAGAAGCACCCACCCTTGCGGGAGCGGAAGCACTCAACACTACACCCGTGCGTTTACCCAATGCAGATTTACAAACCCAGTTGGACTATTTCCGCCAAATTCAGACAAAAGTAGCACAACAACAGCAACAAGATAGACAACAACAGCCACCTTTACCCAGCCTCAAAGAATTAACAGGTGCATTGAGTGGGGATATAACCGCCAGTGGTTCCTTACGGACTGGGTTGAATGTCGGCTTTAACTTTCAGGGTGCTAACTGGCAATGGGGTGATTACTCAATCAGTCAACTCGTTGCTGATGGCAATTTTGCGGATGGTGTTCTTACCCTATCACCTTTACGTGTAGGTATAAATGGGGGATTAGTAGCTTTTGCCGGAAAGTTAAATCCTGAGCAGTTATCAGGACAGTTGAGTGTCAACAGTTTACCGCTATCACTGTTAGATCCGTTTATTGCTCGATATCCTATAGATATTACCGGACAAGTAAATGCGATCGCTAACTTAGCAGGTAGTTTAAAAAATCCTACAGCTACAGGGCAAGTAACTTTAGCCAACGCCACCTTAAACAAACAACCTGTGCAAACAGGTCAAGCCAACTTTGACTATAATAATGCCCGTCTCAACTTTGACAGTACCTTACTCCTGACAGGTACACAACCCATTGCTATTAACGGTAGTGTACCTGCCGCCTTACCTTTTACTACTCAGCCAACAAATAACAATATTAATGTTAACGCCAATGTCAGCAATGAAGGTTTATCACTGTTGAACCTGTTAACCAATAATCAAGTTGCTTGGGTGAATGGACAAGGACAAGTCAACGTCAATGTCCAAGGTACTTTCAACCAGCCAATCATTAATGGTAATGCCACAATTAACAATGCAACTATTAGCGCCCAAGCCTTAACCAATCCCCTCACCAACGTCACAGGCACACTACAATTTAATGGCGATACCCTGAATGTCCAAGGAATTCAAGCTACGTATAATCAGGGGTTAGTAACTGCGTCAGGAAGCCTACCAATTTTCACGGCTGGGGACGTAAATAATCCCCTAACAGTAGCCATACAAGATAAACTAAATCTTCAAGTTGCAGGTTTATATACAGGAGATGTCAGTGGTAATGCGGTGATTCGGGGAACAGCCCTAAAACCTAGAATTGGTGGTGAGATTACAGTCAGTAACGGTCAAGTTACTATCGGTAACACAAGTAATAATAAGTCACAAACAGCAACTACAACAAATAATCCCACAACTATTCAATTAGACCGAAATCAGCCAGCAGCAACAGCTACTCAACAACAAGCAACAACAGCAACGAATCCTACAACTATTGAATTAAATGGAAATCAATCAGCAACACAAGTTACTCAACCAGCAACAACTAGACCTAATTTACCGATAGAGTTTGCAGATTTACGTTTAAATCTGGGTAATGGCGTGCGTGTTACCAGTCAGCCGCTACTAAGTTTTGTACCAGGGGGAGCAGAGTTTATTCAGCCGCTACTGAGGTTTGACGCTAAAGGTGACTTGACTATTAACGGTACTTTAGCTCAACCTCGTCCTCAAGGAGTCATTCGTTTGACAGGGGGACGAATTAGCTTATTTACCACTGAGTTTACCTTGGAGCGGGGCTATGAACAAACTGCAACATTTACACCAAGTCAAGGACTTGACCCTACTTTAGATGTGCGGCTAGTGGCAATTGTACCAGAGGCATCGAATACAAGCGATCGCATTTTAGAATCGCCTTCATCTGCGGAAATCAGTGATGCTTCTCCTACCACCTTCGGTACATTACGTACAGTCCGCGTCCGAGCTATAGCAACAGGGCCAGCTAGTCAATTAGCCAATAATCTAGAACTAACAAGTGAACCCAGTCGTAGTCGAGGCGAAATTGTTGCTTTGTTAGGTGGTTCAATTTTAAATAACTTTGCTCAAGGAGACGCTGGACAAGGATTGACCAGTTTTGCCAGTTCTACTATTTTAGGCAGTTTGCAAGGCACAATTACAGCGATCGGTCAATCTATCGGTTTTAGTGAATTTCGTATCTTTCCCACTCCTAGAACTAGTCGAGAATCAACTAGAGCTTCAGTGCTGGATTTGTCAGCAGAGGGTGTATTTGATATCAATCGCAATTTCTCTCTTTCTTTATCAAGTCCTCTGTCTACCACTACCTCTCTGCGTTACAACGTACTCTACCGTCTCAATGATGATGTTCTTGTACGTGGCTCAACCAATCTAGGGGATGATAGTCAATTATTTGTAGAATATGAAACCCGTTTTTAACAGTTATTAGTTATTAGTGGTTAGAAAAGAGATATGTCTTTATTGCACATTTTGAATTATGTGTAGGTTCTTTACAAAACTGTTGAACAAGTCATCAGAGAGACTAATTTGAGATTTCTTATAGTTTTGACAACAAATTAGGAAAATTAGTCTTGTTGCCAATGTCTATAAACTTTATGAATAAAGGTTTTCAATCCAAAATCCAAAATCTAAAATCCAAAAGTGCTATGACTGGCTCTGATGTAAAAAACCTACAAGTGTAAAGTTTTAGTTATAATCAAAATTCGTCAAAGGTTTTCTTAACAAAAATACATTTCTTCGTTTATTCTTATGTTTGGCGCTAGTTAGATAATTATCTGCATAGCGAAAAGCAGATGCACCATCATAAGCAGCGATCGCTACAGCTTGGAAAAATACCTGAGTCGGAACTAGGTAATTTGATAGCTTTTGAGTCAAAATTAATAAATCTTCATCTGTTGCGGGTACAGCTACAGCTTCTGACCAGTCTGAACTATCAAAGCTATCTTCAAAATTATCTTCAATTAGCAGTTTGGACATTTTCTACTCTCCCAAAAGCATAAGATGCAAAGCCAGCAATTAAATTTAGTTGTTCTTCCCGTGTTTGTAGGTTGTCTGGTAGCTCGTTGTAAGAACAACCAATTTCCTGCAAAATCTGTAAACAATAAGCACTTAGTTCATTGGATGAGGCTCTTTCCCACTCATGAGCAACCTCTTTTGCCATCACCTGATTGACGCGGATAACGTTCGTTACAGGGCTAATCATCAACTTACTCTCATAAACTTGATAATCGAAGTTTTGATCAAAAGTACTGGTTTACGTAACCGTGATTCTGCTGAATTTATGAAGACGTTTAAGAGAACTATCAGCGCATTTGCGGAACGTTAGCTTAAGGGATTACTTACAGTGAGACAAGTTTAAATGTTTCTTCTTCCTCAATTTAAACTACGTAAAAACTGTTACTGAAGAGTATTTCAAGAATTATTACGCAGAGATTTACCAAAAAAATACAGAACTAAAAAACAACCTTAAAAACTTCAATCCGTACACGATGGGGTTTTTACTAATTAATTTAGTACTTACGAATTTTAACGTACCCATACTTATACGAATAATCTATCAAGTTACACCAAATAAATGATGTGTTGAAGTTGTATATTTGGTTTGGGAGAGTGAAGAATAAAGCTCATATTCATCAAACAACCACATTCAACAAAAAAGATTACCTTTCATGATAAATGATTATCGAGTTTCTTTATCCTAATTATTGTTAAAATAATGATTACTTTATAAAAGCCTTGGTATCTTCAGATTATTAAGGTTAGATAATAAATATTATCTACTTTTTAGATTTTTCCCTAAAAGAATTTTAATTAATTACGTATTCAAACATTTTTTTATTACTACTCTATCTAAAGAATGATTTAATTGTAAATAAAAATAAAGTACATTTCACTCCCCAGGTCGATGTATTGCTTATTTTTTTTAGTATATAAAATTATCATGCGAAGCTCACGGAAGGCTAATAAAGATATACACTTAGCAACCCTGTATTTTTGGGTTAATGCAAGTATATCAGAAATAATTCTTCCTAGAGCTAGTAACTCGACAACTTATAGAAAGGAAGCTAAATAATTTAGTTTTATTAAATGCTTCTTTCCCAAAGTAAGAGTTAAATGTTGTTTTCATTGTTAACGAGGTTTGTAATGAAGATTTTTAGTGTAGTTTTATCTATGTTACGTCCTGTACGTTTTCTAATTATTGCTTTTACCTGTGCATTGCTATTGTTGTCTAGCA
The DNA here is from genome assembly GCF_019976755.1 of Nostoc sp. MS1. Taxonomy (NCBI): domain Bacteria; kingdom Bacillati; phylum Cyanobacteriota; class Cyanophyceae; order Nostocales; family Nostocaceae; genus Nostoc; species Nostoc sp. MS1. The sequence continues at coordinate 1,025,215 of NZ_AP023441.1, read as the reverse complement.
CAGTTCCAGCTTTGGCAATCACCAGCTACCAAAGTGACAATACAGAAGAAACCGATCAGCTTCTAGAGATTCAAAAAGCAACTGACGAAGTTGGTAGATCCGCACCTCCTGGATTGAAAGAAGTACAGAAGAAATCTAACGAAGGACTAAATGAGGTTCAGGGAGCCGCAGATATTGATAAGCAAAAGCGTCCTGAAAATTCTCAAGACTCATCCTCAGTAGAAGGCGAAATCCAAAACTTGCTAGAAAAAGTTACAGGTAAAAAGTAAGTAGTAGAACAATAGAAGTTTCTACCTGAAACGATAGGACTTGAGTAATAGGTAATAGGTGATGATAAAAACACCTGTTACCTATTATTTATTATCAAGTTGTAGTTTAATTTTATTAATTAATATAGAGCCACTGAATAAAAGTAGTCCTTTAGTTGTAAATATTTATCAAGATATAATCTTTCCAGTGACCGATGTAGATGTGACCTATATTTTGAGAAGTTAATACATAAGTTCACCTGGGAATTAAAAGCAATGCCTAGAATAAACATTGGTTTGACAGACGAGCAACGTCAAGGGGTAATTAATCTGTTGAATCAAGATTTAGCAGATTCTTATTTACTTTTGGTGAAAACGAAAAAATACCACTGGGATGTAGTTGGGCCTCAGTTCCGTAGTCTGCATCAACTGTGGGAAGAACACTACCAAACACTAACAGAAAACATTGATGCGATCGCAGAACGAGTTCGCACTTTAGGCGGTTATCCTGTAGGCTCCTTAGAAGGATTTCTCCAAATCGCTACCCTCAAGGAACATGCAGGTAATGTCCCCAGCGCAACAGGAATGGTAGCTAACCTCGTTCAAGACCATGAACAGTTGATTCGCAATATCAGAGACCACGTAGACCGCAGTGGCGAAGAGTTTCAAGACCAAGGAACTGCTGACTTCCTTACCGGACTCATGGAACAACATGAAGAGATGGCTTGGATGCTACGCTCTTTCATTGAAGGCGAATCAGTTGAACCAAGCGGTACACAACCAGCAACAGAAACCAAAACTCCTATTGGTGTGTAAATATTTTCTCTCTACGCCTTTAACAAACTCCATCCTCCAGTGGGTGGAGTTTTTGCCACTAGCCAGTAGTTAGTAAATATGTCAAAACCACTGACACGCGAACAGCGCAATAAAATTAAGGAGTATTGAAGTGCCAGAAGTTTATCAAGCAGAACGTACTATTTCTACTGTATTTAAAGAACAGAAGCAAGTTGATGATGTAATTCGCCGTTTGTTAGATAGAGGTGTACCCAGAGATCATATTTCGATCATGGGTAGAAACTTTCAATCAGAAACTCGCATTGCAGGTTTTATTACCAAAAGAGATGTAATCTTAGGTGGTTTGCGGACAGGTGCAATTTTTGGTTCCTTGTTTGGTTCCTTCCTCAGTTTGCTGACAGGCGTAGGCGTACTATTTATTCCCTTTGTCGGGCCGATTGTGGCGGCTGGTCCCATTAGCGCCTTGTTATTGGGTGCGGCTAGTGGTGCGATCGCAGGTAGTGCTGGCGCTGGTTTAGTCTCCGTTCTCACCACCTTGGGAATGCCTGAAGATAAAGCGGCAATTTATCAAACCCGCTTACAAGCTGGTGAGTTTTTGTTACTAGCAGAAGTACCAAGCGATCGCGCTGGTGAATTTCAGTTGTTGTTAGAAAGTGCTGGCGGCGAGGAAATCAGCACAATCGATAAAACCCTGGCTCGTCCTTGTCCTGGCCCTTGTAATAGTCCAGAAGACTTATCTCCAGAAGTGCGTTCTCACCTTTCACCAGACGCACAAAGCACCTTTATTGAACGCTATAACAATGTGCTAAACGAAACTACTGACGAGTTCACAGCAGAACAAGCGGCTTGGGAAGCTGTTCATCAAAAATTTGACGAAGATGATAATGGTGTTTGGTCAAAAGTTAAAGTCGGCGTTTAACAATAAAATTGTCACTGTTTTTTAAATCAATAAAAATTGCTGACCCCCAGTTTTTTATATAAGCTGGGGGTTTTGATATTAATCAATAATTGTTAATTAATTTCTTGTCTTTCTAACCAAGCCTGTAAATCAGCCAAACTAGTAAAATCTAATAAAGCTTCGCTCAAATCTTCCAGAACAGGCAAAGGTAAGCCAGAAATTAAGGAGCGCGTTTCCTCAGATAGTTCTCCAAAACGCTTAGTTAGCAGACGGATTACAAGATTAAGAGTTGCTTCTTCTCGTCCTTCTTCTTTTATTTCTCGATAAACTCTCGTTTGCTTTATTGTTATATCAAGCATAGACTCAACCTCTCTTCTACTTAATTGCTCAAATTTGTACACCATAATTGTTGTAACTATCTCCATTATGGCGCGACTTGCTGATTCGCTTACCTCTTGACGAGTCCTTGTCAACAAATACCTAGCTTCTTGAGGTGCTTGGCTTTCCTCAAGGGTGGTGAGTACCATTATTGCTACCCATAAAGGAAGTTGACGAATATCCCCTAATTCATCCAAATAAACTCTCAGCACTTGTCCACCATTGAGTAATGAGCGATGAGGATGAATATCATTTTGCTCAATATTACGAGATGGGTAGATGATTACTGCTTGCCAATCGCTAAACCTAGCACGGTTGCGGTAAAAATACAGTGCCGATTCTGCGAATACTCTCTCATAAAGCTGTTCATCTTTTTGAAATTGTACCTCGCAGAAATACACAACCCCAGCACCCTCATTTTCTGGCGGGAGAAACACCCCATCAATTTCAAATTTTGGTTCTTTGACAGCTACTGAATCAAATCGATAAGCATCTGCATTTGGTGGGCGATTTGTCAATAATTCAAATAGCAATGTCGGACATTGTTGAAAGAGTTTGTAAAAAATTGAGTCCCGACGCATTAAGAGTTGTAATCATAGTAAAAATTACCATGTATTAACTTGCCATTTAACTGGGGTTAAGGACAACAATTACTTGTGCAAGCCTCATTCCTAAAGGTTTCCAATGGCGATCGCTAGAGGAAAAAGTACCATCCCCTGAAACGGCTTTATAAGCATTGGGATATTTATTACCAGCGTTAGGAGCCGCGTCTGCCCGTAAAATAAGTTTGCCTTGGTAGCGTGATAACTTGCTACTTTCTAACAAAATCGTACCGGAGTAATCCCAACCCAGCCCATATAGTTTAAAGTTGCCTAGTTTATTGCGTAACTCACTCCAAGGAGTTCCTACACCTATACCTTCGCGGGTTTTCCATGCAGTTCCTAAGTCACGCACCTCTGAAGGTTTAGTGCGAGTTGTATCAGTCCAGACTATCAAAAATGAGCGATCGCTGTTGAGATTTACTTGAGTAGCAGCAAAACTACCAATCCCTTCAGCACCAGAAATGGTTTTATCAACCAAGCGGGACGCACCAAAAATTCTTGCTAATTCTTTTCTAGTCGTTGTACGTGTAACTGGGCCGACTCTTTCCCCAGGTACGATTAAGGTATCTGTTGACTGCGACCTTTGAGCAACCCTTAGACTTTGAGGTTGATTGTTTGGTAGCGCCACTACTGGGTTAGCGGCAAAACCCAGTAGTAAAGTTAGGGTAGCGGCGGCAATGCTGGAAACAGATGACTTCACAATGCACCTCAATGGAGAAAATAGTTCGTTCTTACTACTTTCTACAATTCCCCAATCCTCATTTCCCATCACTCACTAAGAAATAAGTTTTGTGACAATCTCCTACTCCACAACCTCATTCACCGGGAATCGGTCAATCAGTTGCATTGCTCGGTAGGCGTTACGCTGTAATACATCGGGTAAATATGGAACGTGGGGGATTTGGGATAACAAATCCAAAGTCCGGCGTAAAATTCGCACTACATCACCTTCATCCAAGGTAGTGTTTTGGCAAAGATCACTCCATTCGGTTCCTAAAGCCCACTGTTCCACCAGAGCAATTAAGCCAATATAGCGATTCTCCAAACCTACAGGTAAGGCTACACCATGCCGATATTGCACCTTCAGGACAGAGCGACGGGTTTTTTGTAATCTCGACCAAGCGTCATCTATTTCTGGCGAAAGGTTGAAGTTAACTCTGCTATCTGGGCGGGGGGTTTCTGTAACTAAGGCGGCGATAGTAGCGGCTAAGTGGTGGGGATCTAAATTATTTAACTCTCCACTAGCCAAAGCTAACCCTAACCATAGTTCATTTTCTCCCCGAATGGCGGCGGCAATTTGACCCAGTTGGGTGGGTACTAAGTTATCTAAGCAATCGAATTGCTGCAAGATAGTAATTAAGTTGAGAAACTCCTCCCAATAACGCTGAGATTGTTGCTCTACTACAGCCTGCATCTGTTCGAGTTCGGCTTCTAGTTCCACATAACGGGCGCGGGCTTTGAAAATTGTCGCCACACTACCTGATTGATGCAGAGGATTGGCTTCTAATTGCGCTTGAATGGCGGTGGTGCGGCTGAGTTGTTCTGCTACCTCTGGGGAGAGATGTAGCGTGCCATCTGGGTCAGGGATACTTTGGGCGATCGCAAATGTTTCCTTCGCACCACGGCTCGACTGACCCGGTTTTAGCATCAATTCTGGTGGTGGTATGATGTCTGGCGGCACATCGACGCGCGGTAGTTCGGCATATAAATCAACTACATCCTCACTAGCAGCCACATACCACCGATTATCTTGTCCTAAGCACACCAAGCAAGGCGATTGAGAACCTGAAGTTTTACCCACTAACACGGCTGTTACGGGAGAGGAAACATTAATATTTTTTCCCTTGAGACTCACCAGTGTTCCCGAAACGGCAAAATCCAAAAGCATTTTAATTTGCTCTTGTCGCTCCTCCTGGGCTTGCTCTTGTAAAGTCTTCAATAACTGGCGTTCTACTTTCAACCGTTGCCGCAATTTTTCATAAATCGCTATATCATTCTCGTCAACGGAGTTGATTAGTTCCTGTAGCTTGGCTAATTCGCCTTCTAAGGCGGCCATTTCCTCGTAGTCCGGGCGCAAATGCAAAGTCGCCATGTACTGCCCAAAACTGCGTTCGATCAGTTCTTTGGCTTGTTCTATGGTGTGGGTTTGTAGTAAGTTCAACACCATACCGTAGCTAGGCGTAAACTGACTAACTAAGGGGTCTGGTTTGGATGTGGCTAAATAAGCAGCTTCTTTAGATCCTTCAAAGGGAGTCTGCACTGTAACCACATGACCTTGCTTATCCATCCCCCGCCGACCAGCCCGTCCTGCCATTTGCAGAAATTCCGAAGCGTTGAGGAGGCGGTGTCCGGTGTCGGTACGCTTGGAGAGGGTGGAAATAACTGTCGTCCTGGCAGGCATATTAATACCTGCGGCTAAGGTTTCCGTGGCGAATACAACTTTAATTAGCCCTTGCTGGAATAATTCTTCTACCAACACCTTCCAAGCTGGTAAAATCCCGGCGTGGTGGGCAGCAATTCCCCGATATAGGGGGGCAATTTGTCCAGAACGTCCAGCATCCGGGTTTTTGGCTAAGAAGTCATCGATTTGCCGCCGCAATATTTGCGACTCGTCATTATCAACTAGCCATAAATCACCTACTTCTGCGACAGCTTTATCACAGCCCCGACGACTGAAGATAAAATAAATCGCTGGCAACATATCCCGTTGCTGTAGCTGACTCAGGGTATAGATGATGCCGGGGGCTTCGGGTCTGCCATTTTTTCCCCTATCCCCTTGTCGCTTTTTACCTCTATTGGCTAGGCGGGGGTTAATTTTGGTTTTGCTGTCATTCAGCAGGGGAAACAACCCCTTGGGATTACAGTAGTGAAACTCTAGGGGAACAGGGCGAAAATCGGAATAAATCAGGTCGGTGGGGCCGTGGACGCGATTTAGCCAGTCGGTGAGTTGGTCACTATTAGCAACGGTGGCTGACAGGGCTACTAGTTGCACTTCGCGGGGACAATAAATAATCGACTCTTCCCAGACTGTACCGCGTTGGCGATCGTTCATGTAATGGCACTCATCCAGCACCACTGCTTCTACATCTACGAGAGAAATGCCAACTTGCCCGATTGGTGTACCGTAGAGCATATTCCGAAAAATCTCTGTGGTCATCACCAAAATTGGCGCATCTCTGTTAATGGAAGCATCGCCAGTTAACAGCCCAACCAGATCAGACCCAAATTTTTCTCGAAAATCACGTAATTTTTGGTTAGACAACGCCTTGAGGGGAGTGGTATAAAATACCCGTTTCCCCCGTGCCAAAGCACGATAGATGGCATATTCTCCAACTAACGTTTTGCCCGAACCTGTGGGCGCACACACAACAACAGAGCGCCCCGCGTTAAGGGACGCGATCGCATCTTTTTGAAACTGATCTAGATCAAAGGGAAATATCGACCCTAAGTCCAGTTGTGGAGACGGCGCGGGATAATTCACTCAATTATTTTTTCAAGCAGACTGTTTACTATATTAACGAGTCTTTTGTCAACTTCGACAAGGAGATGGAATTAAGGCACATCAATTCAAAATTCAAAATTCAAAATTCAAAATTGGTATTACTTACAAGCAGCTAAAGCCGCAGCTAGTTCTTTGGCAGACTGAAAGCGATCGCGTGGTAAGGGTTCGGTAACGCGGTCAATTAAATCTTTGAGCTTGGGCGTGACAGTGGGAATTTTACTGACATCAAAGCGGAAAGCGCGTCCTTTTTGGCGGTAAAACTTGAAAGGACTATCGCCGGTGATGAGAAAAATTAACGTGGGGCCGATCGCATATAGGTCAGATTGGGTTAAAGGTTGTCCTCGTTCTTGTTCTGGGGCGCAATAACCCTCTGCACCAATTCGTGTGCCTGGGGTAGTGCCGATTTCCTTCACCGCACCAAAATCTAGGACTGCTATTTGATTATTGGCTGTCCGCACCATCAAGTTCGCTGGTTTAATATCGCGGTGGATGAGTGGCGGTTCTTGGCTGTGGAGATAATCTAGGATTTCGCAGGTTTGGATCATCCAGGCGATCGCTTGGCTGGGAATCACCGGGCCAGTGGCGTAGATGCGTTTTTCCAAATCTTGCCCATGCACTAACTCCATCGCCAAATATTTTTTCCCACCTTCCACAAAAAAATCATAATACTGGGGAATACCTGGATGGTTCAAAGACTTGAGCGTGTAAGCTTCCCGTTCAAATAATTCTTGAGCTTTGGCAATTCTTGCCATATCGGCATTCATTTGCTTCAATACCAACAGTTTAGGGTGTCCAGCAATCACCCCGGCTGCATCCCAAGCCAAGTAGGTAGTTCCCATCCCGCCTTGACCCAAGGTTCGCAACACTTGGTAATGGCGAATGGTTTGGATGACCGAAAGCGGTTGTCCACAATGAATACAAAATAAGTTTTGTGGCGAATTACCTTCATGGCTACAAGTAACAGCCAAACCAGCCGGATTGTTTAATTCTAGAGAACTTTTTCCTATTGGGCTATCTCCAGCCGCAACTGATTTCCATTCTGGTGGTATCGTCTCCTGAGTTTGGAATTGAATAATCGGCCCTCCCTGCGCCAGTTGCAAGAGGGCATTATTGGGCAAAGAATCTTGAATTACTAGAACGCCATTAAGAAAAGTACCATTTGTTCCCTTACTGATCACCTGCCATGAACCGCCGCCAGCAGAACTAATTTGCCGAATTTCCAGATGATGTCGGGAAACCAAGCTATCAGTCAAAATTACATGATTATCCGCCGCGCGACCAATGCGAATCACGGTGGAATTTTCAAAGCACCACTGCTTTAGGGGTGTTTTTTGTTGCGGTTCTAGCAGCGTCAGAGTGACCACAATACAACCTGTGTAAGAGTTAGGGAGTAGGGAGTGGGGAGTAGAGAGTAGGGGGAGATGGGGGAGTGAGGGGAGAGAGTGGACAGTGGAAGCAACTAGTCAACTGTCAACTCTCCCTCATCTTCCACACTCTGATTTTTAATTACGAATTACGAATTACGAATTATCCCCCAGATTCGGACGTACTTTTGCCCGGACAACTATAGCAGTAATGTTGTCATGACCATTATATTGGTTAGCTAAATCAATTAATTGTGTAACGCCCTGCTCTAAGTTAGCGCTGGAACTTAATAAGGGCAGTAGGTGAGTCTGCCAGTTAGTTTCTACTAAGTTATTATCAGATAGCCCATCGGAAGCGAGAACAAGCAAAGTATCTTCGTTAATTTCAAAAAATTCCACATCGGGGTTAATTGCAGTTTCATCACGCGGACCTAATGCTTGGGTAAGTTGATAAGCATCAGGACGGGCATAAGCGATACTTTCTTCTACACCTCTGTTGATTTCCCTTTGACCGACTTCATGGTCTACCGTTACTTGTTCTAAACCCTGCTTACGAGTTACACGGTAAAGACGGCTATCACCCACATGAGCAACGGCTGCTTGATTATTTTGAATTAGTAGCATTACCAAGGTAGTACCCATACGCCCTACACCGGAACGGGCTTCTTGTTGGTTCTGCTCGTAAATTGCCCCATTAGCAAGGTAAACTGCCTCACGAATATTATCTTCCGTTGGCAATTGATTATTAGTCCAAGATTGCTGAAAGTATTGGCGCAAGGTAGATACTGCTAACTCACTAGCCACTTCACCGCCTGCGTGTCCTCCCATCCCATCACAAAGAATGTATAAACCATGAGCTTGTAAAGTGCGGTTTCTAGGCAATTCTACTTTCTCGACTTTAGTTTCAATGCCAAAGTAGTCTTCATTGTGATTACGTTGACGACCAACATCAGTACGTCCTGCATCTTCCAAGCTGCTTAACTGTACTGATAAAACTACCGTCGGTGCGTCATCACCTCTGCTGGATGTATCTTCTACATCATCCAATTGCAAGAAGGTTGGCGTATTTGTTTGTTGTTCTTCCATTGGCTGAAAATCTGGGTTTGTGGTTGCTTCTAGTTCTGTGGCGACTGCTTGCAAACGCGATCGCAATTGAGCGATCGTTTGAATCTTACCCTGTTCTAAATCTCCTAAAATCTGGATAATAGAACCAAACTGAGTGCGCTGAGATTCCCTAAATAGTGCGTGCCAAACTTGTCCTAAAGCCTGTACATTTGCAGGTTGCCCTAATAAGGGTAAGGTTATATCGTCTTCTTCTGCTGTTTCCGCCTTAACCGCAATTGCTGAATCTTCATTAGCTGGTTTCACATACAATCTTTGTAAAGCTATTGTTTGGTCTTCATCTAGACATAAATTTTCCAGCTTTAACAAACTATCTTGACAACTCACTGGTTCTAGTAGCGCCCAAAGTTGAGTCATTTGCGCAAACCAGTGGATAATTTCTAACGAACTGGTCGTTTCCTTACGCCAAAGATTTAGTAAAGGCTCCCAGTGAGAACGGTCTTCAATGAGGAGTATCTGCACATCGCCGTCCTGCCAAGCATCATGAATTTGCGGAATTTGTGGGTATTTTTGAGATTGTAAGACCATGTAAGCCTTAGCCAAACTAGGAATACCAGCGCCTTCCACTGTGGAAGCGACTACCCCCTGTTGCTGATGAGCTAATATTGCTTCGATTGGTGACACTTGATATGGTTGACAGTCCAAGACCCTGGCGCTAACCTCATTTTTTTCGGTTGATAGCACTTCCAAGACTTGATAACGCTGTTCCTTGTCTAGATAAGAACCGCTCAAGACAAATGATGTAGACAGTTCCGTCTTCTGTTGTTGCTCTTCTCCAATTCCAATAATTGCTCGCCACATTGTCCCAGTCTCCGCACCACAATTATGACAATTTTGATCATTCACAGGCACTTCAGCACTACATTGAGGGCAAACTTTGTGGGACAAAGAAGCACCACATTTTTGGCAAAACTTGTTAGCATCAGGGTTTTCAAATTCACACTGGGGGCAAATTAGCATAGTGGAAGTTCCTTAATTCCCGTTCCGAGGTGCTTCTAGCCACTAATATCCAAAGTGCCACAATTGGCCGCCTCTGCCTACAGTAGACTTACAAAAATTGTGGTTTCACCAGTGAATTTTGGTGGCAGTATTAATTGTGACGCATATTAGCTAAAGATTGCAGATATCAGCAAGAGAGTTTTGGGGATGAGGGAGTGGGGGGAGATGGGAGAAGGCTTTAACCTCTGTCAACTGTCAACTGTCAACTATCCCCTACCTAAAAGACGAATCTTGTAGTAGCTTTAGTTCCAAGGAAGTAAGGTCACGCCACTCACCTAAAGGCAGACCTTCCAAATGTAAATGTCCTATACTCACCCGAATTAACCGCAAAGTCGGAAACCCTACAGCCGCAGTCATCCGCCGGACTTGACGGTTTTTACCTTCAGTCAAAGTCATTTCTAACCAAGCAGTGGGAACATTTTTCCGAAATCTAATTGGCGGATTGCGATCGCTTACATTCGGCTCATCTGATAATAACCTGACCTTTGCTGGTCGCGTGCGATAATTTTGAATTTCTACCCCTGTTTGTAACTTGTGTATAGCCTCCTCATCAGGAATACGTTCTACCTGCACCCAGTACGTTCTTTCATGACCAAAACGCGGGTCAGATAGACGATGCTGCAACCTGCCATTATTTGTTAATAAAAGTAACCCTTCACTATCCCAATCCAAACGACCCACAGCATAAACATCAGGGACATCAATATACTCTTTTAGGGTTACGTGTTTAGGAGATTCTTGAGTAAACTGGCTCAAGACACCATAGGGTTTGTGAAAAATGATGTATCGGTAGTCATTAGTCATTGGTCATTAGTCATTAGTCAACAGGCAGGAAGTAGTAATATTATTTACCCCCTTGTCTCCCTTGTCTGCCCCTTCTCGCTCATCTACCCACTTTCAGCCTAAAATATAATAGAGTCTTTAAACGCGCCCAAGTTCTATGACCCTTGCTAAACCTTCTGAACTAGGCATTACTCATCTTCCCGACCACACTGAGTTACCAGAGTCAGACGGTACTTTCGTGAAAAATTTTCAAGAACATCCTCAAAGTATCCTACTGACCGACTCAATTACTAGCGTATTACAGCAACTACATCCCGATGGTCAATATGCTATCGGTCAAGATTGTGGTATTTACTGGCGTTTAACCGAACCCCCAGAAAGAGGCGCTGAAGCACCAGATTGGTTCTATGTGCCGAATGTACCACCTATGCTAAATGGTAAGTTTCGGCGTTCTTATGTGTTATGGCAAGAGTACGTTGCACCATTGATTGTACTAGAATTTGCCTCTGGTGGTGGCTCAGAAGAACGAGACAAAACCCCTTTGACTGGAAAATTTTGGGTGTATGAGCAGGCGATTAGAGTCCCATTTTATGGCATCTATGAAGTAAGCAAAGCCACTGTAGAAGTTTATCACTTAGTAGATGGTCGCTATGAACTCTTACCAGTAAATGAACGGGGACATTATTCTATTGCCGCGATGGGGGTTGAATTAGGTATTTGGCAAGGTCAGTATAATAATATGACAGCCCCTTGGTTACGCTGGTGGGATGCTCAAGGAAATTTGTTACTCAGTAGTGAAGAGCAATGCCTGCGGCTAACTACTCAAACGCACCAATTAACACTCCAGCTAGAACAAGAAAAGCAACGAGCAGAACACTTAGCAGAACGGCTACGCCAGCTAGGCATTGACCCTGAACAATTATAGAAGCGATCGCTTCCTTTTTTTCTTTTTCTTTGCGCCTTCTCTACGTTCGTGCAGCGTGTCGTAGACAGACGCTACGCGAATGCGTGAGCCAAAAAGTATTTTACATCCAAAACACCAACCCACCAACCCACCAACCTTAAAACCTCATAAATTGTTAACTCCCTTGCGCCCAAACATAAACAAGGTGCTAAACTACATCCATGCTAGGGGTGCTTGCACCGACAGGCTGAGATCACACCCTTAACACCTGAGACTGGGTAATACCAGCGAAGGGAAGCTGTTTATTGAGGAATTAAATATGCGGAAAGAATGGGTTGCTAAAAGACGTGGGCAAAGTAATGTAACTCAAATGCACTACGCCCGTGGTGGTGTCATCACCGAGGAAATGCACTACGTCGCCCAAAGGGAAAATCTACCTGCTGACCTCATTCGTGAGGAAGTAGCGCGGGGAAGAATGATTATCCCAGCAAATATTAATCACATTAACTTAGAGCCAATGGCGATCGGCATTGCTTCTAAATGTAAAGTAAATGCTAATATCGGTGCTTCCCCCAACTCTTCTAATCTTCAAGAAGAAGTTGATAAGCTGAACTTGGCCGTGAAATACGGTGCGGATACCGTCATGGACTTGTCCACCGGCGGCGGTAACTTAGATGAAATTCGTACCGCCATCATCAACGCTTCCCCCGTTCCCATCGGTACAGTACCCGTCTACCAAGCTTTAGAAAGTGTCCACGGGACAATTGAGAATCTCACCGCCGAAGACTTCCTCCACATCATCGAAAAACACGCCCAGCAAGGGGTAGACTATCAAACTATCCACGCCGGAATTTTAATAGAACATTTACCCTTAGTCAGAAGCCGCCTCACTGGTATTGTTTCCCGTGGCGGTGGTATTTTGGCGCGGTGGATGCTGCATCACCATAAACAAAACCCACTTTACACCCACTTCCGCGATATCATTGAGATTTTCAAAAAGTACGATGTTTCCTTCAGTTTAGGTGATTCCCTCCGCCCTGGTTGTACCCACGATGCTTCTGATGAAGCCCAGTTAGCCGAACTCAAAACTTTGGGACAACTCACCCGTAAGGCTTGGGAATATGACGTGCAGGTAATGGTAGAAGGGCCTGGACACGTCCCAATGGATCAAATTGAGTTTAACGTCAAAAAGCAGATGGAAGAATGTTCGGAAGCACCCTTCTATGTGCTGGGGCCGTTGGTAACAGATATTGCTCCTGGTTATGACCATATAACCTCCGCTATTGGTGCGGCGATGGCTGGTTGGTATGGTACTGCTATGTTGTGCTATGTGACACCGAAAGAACATTTAGGCTTACCCAACGCTGAAGATGTCCGCAATGGGTTAATTGCTTACAAAATAGCCGCCCATGCTGCGGATATTGCTAGACATCGCCCAGGTGCGAGAGATAGAGACGATGAACTCTCCCGCGCCCGTTACAACTTTGACTGGAACCGTCAGTTTGAATTATCCCTCGACCCAGAAAGAGCTAAGGAATATCACGATGAAACTTTACCAGCAGATATTTACAAAACTGCTGAGTTCTGTTCTATGTGTGGGCCTAAGTTCTGTCCTATGCAAACTAAGGTTGATGCTGATGCGTTGACGGAACTAGAGAAGTTCTTGGCGAAGGAGAAGGTGACACAAGCTTAATTGACTAACAATTAATTAGGCACAATTTCTGTAGAGACGTTATGTGTAACGTCTCTAAATTATTTATCTGGCAGAACTTCATAGAGAATCAGTATTAGGTGTTTTTCTTTAGATGAATGGGAATTTGAATAATAAATTCAGCACCTTTCCCCATAGAGGAAATACATTGTAAAGACCCACTGTGCATATCAGTAATAATTTGGTAACTAATAGATAAACCCATACCAGTCCCTTTGCCTACAGGTTTACTTGTATAGAAGGGGTCAAATATTTTTTGTCGCACTTCATCTGACATACCTACCCCATTATCTCTAAGAGGATGTTTGAAAAGTTTTAGGAAGTCAAAAATTAAGCCAGTCGCTTCAGCATAATACGGATCATTGCAAGGTAGATAAAAGTTTCTGATGTTTCGGGCAATAATTCATAGTCTCTGACCAATCGGCGACATCCCATAAACCAACCAAAAGTGCGTTCCACCACCCAACGTTTTTTGAGCAAAACAAAGCCCTTAGTTTGCTCTGGTCGCAGCACAACCTGGACAATCCAGCGACAAAAATTCATAACCCATTGCATGAAAGGTTCTCCATCAAACCCACCATCAACCCAGATGGTTGTTAAGCGAGACTGTGGCTGAGATTGTTTGACTCGTTTGAGAACTTGTTGACCGCCAGCGCGCTCACCCACATTGGCAGCTAGCTGTGACCAAGACTCGTAGCACTAATCCCAAGGTATCAACTGTGATAAATCGCTTACGCCCTTTAATTTTCTTACCTGAATCAAAACCTACGTCTTGACTCACCATTGCCGCACTTTTAACACTTTGACTATCGATAATGGCTTCCGATGGATTCTTGTGTCGTTCCTGGTCTATTCGCACCCACTCCCTGAGACTGTCATGGATTAACAGCCACGTCCCATCTTTGCGCCAATTACGGAAATATGTGTACACTGTCTGCCAGGGCGGAAAGTCTCCTGGTAGCCCTCGCCATCTCACTCCTTCTACCAAAATATAGAAAATTGCATTGAGAACTTCCCACGTATCGACTTCACGCTTGCGTCCTCCTGGTTTTGCCTCTGGAATCAGCTCACTGAGAAATTCATATTGGTCACGGGTCAGATTGCTGGGGTATGCTTTACTCATGTCGCTCTCTCGGTGCTGTTTACTATTCATTTACAGCTTATACTGAGAGAGCTTTTTTACTACTTTCCCGACTTTTCAAACATCCTCTAATGCAGATAGTGATTTGTTTGGGAGTTGGCATTTCTGTAGTTATATGGATAGTAGGCTTTACCTGCTCATGATTTTTGTGTTGAAATTTTTCTTCTAAAGCATCAATAGCATTAAGCAAAATATTCATAATAACTTGGTTAAGTTGCCCAGGATAGCATTCAACTAAAGGCAAATTACCATATTCTTTGATAACTAAAATTTGAGGTCGATTTGTTTGGGATTTTAGTCGATGTTCTAATATCATCAAAGTGCTATCAATCCCCTCATTTATATCAGCAGCTTTTAAATCAGATTCATCCAAGCGGGAAAAGGTACGTAGAGACGTAACAATCTCGCTGATACGGTTTGCACCAACTGTCATCGAAGAGTAAAGTTTTGGCAAGTCTTCGAGTAAAAATTCCAGGTCAATATTTTCTGCTTCTTTTTGAATTTCTGCGGCTGGTTCTGGGTAATGGGTTTGGTAAAGGCTGAGTATTTTCAATAAGTTCTGAGTATATTGGTAGGCGTGTTTGAGATTACCAAAAATAAAGTTAACTGGGTTATTTATTTCATGTGCTACTCCTGCTACTAGTTGACCTAGAGAAGACATTTTTTCGCTTTGAATAAGCTGCAATTGAGTATGTTGCAGTTCTTGCAGGGCGTATTCCAGTTCTTTTGCTTGCTTACTGAGTTGTGCTTCTGCTTGTTTGCAAGCAGTAATATCATTACGAATAGCCACATATTGTTGAGGTTTACCTTGAGCATCTAACAAGGGAACAATAGTTGTGTCTACCCAATAATATGTGCCATCTTTCGCTAGATTTTTAATTTCTCCTTTCCAGACTTTTCCTTGGCTAATTGTCAGCCACATATCTTGAAAAAATGCTTGAGAGTGATAATGAGAATTAATAATTCTATGAGTTTTACCAATTAGTTCTTCTGGTTGATACTGTGATATTTGACAAAACTTATCGTTAACATATTCAATAATCCCAAGATGATTTGTGACAGCAACAATTGACGACTGATCTAAAGCGAATTTTATATCTGCTAATTCTTTAAGAGATTTTCTTAGCGCTATTTCTACTTGTTGGCTTTCAGTATTACAGCTATTTTGGTGATTTGTAATGTCTTCAACAATTGACAAAATCCCGGTAACATTTCCTTGAACATCAATCAGAGGACTGTGATACCACTCACAAGTAATAATTTTGCCATCTTTCCTGAAATTCTCGTTGGTGCAGCGAGTTACTCCCTTTTGCTTGAGTAATGCAGCAATTAATTGGTTGACATTCTCCCTACATCTACTAGGTACTATTAGTCCTACTCCATGACGATTAAGAACTTCTTGTTTCCTGTAACCAAAGATACATTCTGCCGCAGGATTCCAGTCGGACACCTCGAACGCTGTATTCCAATGAATTACGCCTAAAGGATTACGTTCCATCAAGAACAGCAATTTATGCTGCGTTTCTTGAAGTGCTTGTTGTGTCTTCTGTAAATCAACCATCAGCTGATTTCGCTGTTGCAAACAGTCTTGCAACTGTTGATACTCAGATTCAGGAAACATAGTGAAATTTGCCAGGGAATTAAAAAACATACAAATCCAACTGTCAGAAGCTGTGCTGCTAGAACTCTAGTTTCTGATGTTCTTTGTATTAATATTCCCCAAAAATTACTTCTTGTATTACTTAGAGACGACTTATAAAGTAAATATTAATTTTAATCAAATAATAACTGTGGAAACGCAGAGGGGCGCTGAGAAATCTTTGTTTCCCTCTGCGTTTAGAAGTTATTTACACTTCCGCCGGGTGATATTCTTGCTGCCTTTCCACGAAACTCTGGACGCGGTAACGGTAATCTCTCACCGTCTCATCTACCCAGTCGCGTTCGTTGCTATTAGCATACAAATGTACTAATGGCTCACTAGCATCGGGTAAAACTAACAGCCAACTGTCATCAAAGGGTTGACGAATTTTTACGCCATCGATGAGTTCGAGATTTTGGGCTGGGTGGGTTTCTACTAGGTAACGCATTAATGCACCTTTAGCCGACCAAGGACAGCGTATGGTATGGGTTCTGTGGATGACGCGGGGTAATTCTGATCTTACAGTGGCAAGCGATCGCTCCTGTATGGTCAGCATTTCAATTATCTTGGCAATGCAGAACATGGAATCAAAACCAGGATGTAGTTGGGGGAAGATAAAGCCAGTCTCACCGCTACCACCTAAGACTACATTAGAGTTTTTCTGGCAAGCTTCCATCAAGGCTGTAGCGTTGGCTTTGGTACGAATTACCCTTCCATCGTGGCGACGGGCTACTTGTTCGACTGCACTAGAAGCATGAACTGGTACAACTACCGTCCCTCTGGGGTTGGAGGTCAAAATCATATCTACCATCAGGGCGGTTAACAGTTCGCCACGAATGGGGTAGCCTGATTCATCGACTAAAATTAGCTGTTCACCGTTGGCTGATACCTGCACACCAAAATTAGCTTTTAACGCTTCCACCACATGACCTAATTGAGTCAACAGTGCTTCTCTGTCGGTTGTGGTGACAGCATTTTTATTCAAGCTGGCGTTGAGTACGACTGCATCAGCACCAAATTTATCTAGCATTTGGGGTAGAACAGCGCCAGATACAGCATAAACGTAGTCGATGACGACTTTTGCCCGGCTGTTGTGCAAGGTGGAAACATTTAATAGTTTCTCAAAGGCGGTGCAGTAAAGGTCAATGACTTGGCTGGGGTAGGCGACATCACCAATTTCATGGGTTAAGGCGCGGCGCATATCTTCCTTAAAATAAGCCCCTTCAATTTTCTTTTCTTGGGCTTTGGAAATATTAATTCCCTTGCTATCCATGAACTCTATCAGGGTATAGTCGGCGCGGTCGGGGTGAACCCGGACATGTATCCCGCCAGCTACGCCCATTGTGGGGATAACTGTCCGGGCGATGGGGATGGCTGTAGCATCGAGGTTTTGAATATCCACACCTACAGACATTAAACCTGCAATGAGCGATCGCGTCACCATACGAGAGACGTTGCGTTGGTCGCGGGAAACTGCAACTTTTGCCCCAGGTTTTAAGGTGGAACCGTAAGCTGCACCTAGCTTTACCGCAAACTCGGCGCTGATGTCGATATTTGCCAAGCCTTGCACACCCCGTTGCCCAAATAGATTTCTCTGGGCGGTGTTACCCCAAATCAGGTTAATATTTAAAATTGCCCCTGATTCAATTTTCTTACTCGGCCAAACCCTAACACCAGGGCTAATTTGTGCTTCTTCGCCTACTGTGGACAAAGAACCCACAACCGAGGCTTCTAAAACATGGGCGCGGCGGTCTACACGGGTTCCGCGAGAAATAACACAAGCACTTAATTGGGCTTCTTCCCCAATAATTGCCCCATTCCAGACAATCGGACGCTTAAGATTGGCATCAGCGCCAATAGTGACATTATCACCGATAACAGTTCCCGCCTCTATTTGTACCCTTGCACCGATACGGCAATTATTCCCGATGACTACTGGCGGTTCGATATCAGCAGAAGGGTCAATATAAGTATTTTGTCCTACCCACAAACCAGGTGAATCTTCTCTATAAGCAAAGTCTAGTTTTACTCTCTGTTCTAAAGCATCGTACTGAGACTCCCTATAAGCATCCAGGTGTCCTACATCACACCAATAGCCATCAGCAATGTAACCATACATTGGCTCATCTTTGGCTAAGAGTAGGGGAAATAAATCTTTAGAAAAGTCTGACTCTGTATTGTATGGGAGATATTCTAAAACTTCGGGTTCAAGAATATAAGTACCAGTATTAACTGTATCTGAAAAAATTTCGCTTGTTGAAGGTTTTTCTAAAAAGCGTTTAATTTTGCCTTCTTCATCGGTGATAACTACACCAAATTCTATCGGGTTAGGAACCCTAGTTAAAATTAAAGTAGCTTTTGATTGTTTTTGTTTATGAAAAGCGATCGCTTGTGTTAAATCAAAATCTGTAATACTATCACCACTAATTACTAAAAAAGTTTCATCAAGAAGTTCAGCAATATTTTTGACACAGCCTGCTGTTCCCAAGGGTTGGTCTTCTTCGACGGCGTATGTCATTTGTACACCAAAATCGCTCCCGTCTTGAAAATAGTCTCGCAACACATCCGGTAGATAATGTAAAGTAGCAATCACTTCCGTAATGTGATGTCTTTTGAGAAGATTAATAATATGTTCAGCAATGGGGCGATTTAAAATTGGAACCATTGGCTTGGGGAGATCGCAAGTTAACGGGCGAAGCCGCGTTCCCGAACCGCCTGCCATCAGCACTGCACGCATAAATCCTCCTTAACTTTTTTGTAGATGATGCTGTTTTTAAATTTGTCAGAGAATATTAGGTTTTTATCTAGTTTCCTACGGATGTTGATACTTAAAACACCCCCGCAAGAAGCATATAACAAATAAGCAAAAGTACTTATCATACTAGTTTAGCGAGTGGCATAACAGCCAACTCATTAAGCGCCTATCAGTTAGGGGGATCTGCACTGAATCAGTTTATTTATGCTAACTACCAAAGACTATCGAGGCAACTAGGCAGTAGGAAAAAGTAATATAAAAATGTTTTTAAATAGATAATCCGTAATGATTACTCTTATCAACTATCTATAGGAATCCGGTTTGATATCTGACATTATTTGCGTAGTCAGGCAAGAGGCAATAGGATTATAGAAGATTAAAGGGTAAGGAGTTTTATTCAAAAATTAAATAGGAATCCTGTATTAATCAATTACCCTATCTTGATAAAAGAAACTTTTCTAAAAAATTGTATTAAGAAACCACTGACAAAATGATACAGCAGGTAAACTTGTGTAACACAAATGCAAAGCCGAAAATTTGCGTCATACTTAAAACTAATATGGGTGATTAATCGCTGACATATTTTGTACAATTTCTACCAAATTTAGTCAGATATTAACGGAGTTAATCGTAATGGGCGAATTTATTACTTTCGGCTTAATTGTGATTTATATAGGTGGGGCTTGGAAATTTTGGACTGGTTTCTCAAGAACAAATTTTACGCAGTCTCTACCCAACCGCATCGGTTTATCTTTACTCTGGCCTGCTTTATTCATTGTTAACCCCTCCTATCGTCGGAATTTTCAGAGGGCTTTAAAGGGTAGAAATTAATCTTTGGGAATAGGCGATCGCATTCTTGTATAGACTTAAAATAACTTAATTTCCTGACAAATATAGGGGCGCATATATTATATGCGCCCCTAAAATGATTAACTGTTTAATTCACTTGCTAAGTCAGAAGAATATTCTCTCTAATTCATGGCAAGCAAACGACAAATAACCAATTTCTATCTCCTGTGTCTGGTGTTATTTTCCAAGGATATTAATTAGCGCACCTGTGGCTGCACCTGCACCAGCATTGTTAAGCACTCTTCCTCTACAATTGCCTGTAATTGCACCAGTTACTACACCCGCACCAGCGCCTACACCTACGTCTTGGACTATACTGCGATTGGGTCTTCGTTGATATCTAGGCTTCTTTCTCAAGCCATTTGCACCATTGACAGCCAGAGCAGCGCCCACACCGGTAGCAGCATTACCAACAACAGAACGACATCCAGTTATCGCTCCCGTGACTATACCAGCACCAGCTCCAATAGCTGCATCCCTTAATACTCTGTCGTCAGCACTAGCAGGTTGCATAGGTGCTAAGGAGACACCAGCTAAACTTGCAGCCATGAGGCCAGGTAGAAGTGTGCGTTTTAGAATTTGTTTCATGTTTTTTCTCTCCAACATCCACAACTACAGCTTAATTGCACGGATTCTTGTTACAGATGTCTTAATAGATGTACTTACCTCTATTTTAAACAACTGCAACAATTTTTTTATATGACTATCGTCATAATTACATTAACAGACTAGGGAATTTATCTCCTAAAAGCAGTAATATTTAATATTCTTAATTGAAAAAATACTTATGCAATTAGTTCTTTACTATACATAGTATATATCCTATTCTAACCATAGAATGATTGATACCTAAGATAATTTTTAACAGACTCATGTATTACAAGCTTGATAGGCTTTTAGTTCTAGAAGTTTATTATCTATCCTAGATAACTTGATGGTCACAAATAGTTTTTATACATTTCACTATTGACTTTTTTTATTAAAAGCTCTAGATTCTTTTATCGGGATAGTTGAAAGTAATTTGCAAAAATACTGCAAATAGTTCTTGATGGAGAGGTGCAAATGAGTGTAAGCCAAAAAGGCTTGTTAGGTGCTGGCGCGGCTTTGATAGCGCTGATGGGAGTAGCGGTGACTACTGTTAGCGGAATCCAAGCAACGAATGCAAATTCCATTTCTAGTCAACAAGCGCCACGCTTACTTGCCCAAACGACGAAAGAATTAACTATAGTATTTCCTACTCGTGCTGATTCAACAGATTTGCAATCTAAAGCAGATGCTGTAGCAGCTTTCTTATCCAAAGACTTAGGAATACGTGTTAAAGCAGTGGTAGGTGATGATACAGCTGCGGTAGAAGCCTTAAGAGCAAACCGCGCTGATGTAGCATTTTTAAGCAGTCGTCCAGCTTTGAAAGCTGAACAATTGGCGAATGCTCGTTTGTATCTAGCAGAGGTACGCGATAACTACTCTGGTAGATTCACTTACAACTCGGTATTTGTAGTTCGCAACGATAGCCCCCTCAAGGCTAGAAATAATGCCAAAACCACCCTCGAACAATTACGGGGCAAAAAGATGGCATTTACATCTCCTACTTCAGGTTCAGGGTTTATTTTCCCTGTAAGTGAGTTAGTGAGACAGGGATTGGTTCCCAACCGCGATCGCTTGGATGGGTTTTTTGGTCAAGTTTCTTACGGTGGTAACTACAGCAAAGCCTTACAAGCAGTAGTGCGTGGCCAAGCAGAGGTAGCAGCTGTATCAGAATATGCTCTGTTGCCCCCCTACATTACACCAGAGGAAAGAAATCAGTTGCGAGTGCTATATAAAATCTCTGGTGTACCAGCTCATGGCATCGCTATTGATGATGATGTTGATCCACGCTTAAGAGAAAGATTGATTAGCTCTCTACTTAAGTTAAATCAACCGCAAAATAACCAACTGCTACGTAACTTGTACAACTCCACCGAATTAGTCAGAGTTGATCACGGTCGTCACCTAGCACCAGTTCGTCAGGCTCTCCAGCGCGTGGGTATCGAGCCATAATCCGAGTTTGTTGACTGTTAACGCTAACAGTCAACAAACTACATTAAATTATTGATGAAATTGACCGGAAAATTTTGCATTTTAGATTTTGGATTAAAAATCTAAAATTTAAAATCTAAAATCTAAAATCTAAAATTAGTTGACCGAGGCAGAGGATGAGTGATTACATAATTGAATGTCACAACTTAGAGACAGCTTATGTTGCCTCTTTGTATCGTCCTATCCTCAACAAGATTAACTGTCAAATCAAGCAAGGTGAATTTGTTGTACTACTAGGACTTAATGGTGCTGGTAAATCTACATTATTGCGATCGCTTGTTGGGTTAGTGCCATTAGTTAAGGGAGAAGTTCACATCAACGGCGTGGCAACAAATACCCGCACACTCCCCCAAATCCGCCGCAATGTTGGTATGTTGTTTCAAGGCGGTGGCTTAATTCCCCAGTTATCTGCAATAGAAAATGTATTGTGCGGTAAACTCGGCGCAAGAACAACTTGGCAGACAATATTTGGCTTTCCAAAGCGCGATCGCCTATTAGCGTTAGAATTACTCGAACAGTTAGGCTTAAGAGAGTTCGCCTATCAAAAAACAAAGAGACTCAGTGGTGGACAGCAACAAAGAGTTGCGATCGCTCGTGCATTAATTCAATCACCGCAAATACTTCTAGCCGATGAACCCACAACAGGATTAGATGTCATCGCAGCTCAACAAGTAATGGATACTTTAGCAGAATTACACAGCCAGCAAGGCATAACGATTGTCACAGTTCTTCACGACCTGGGAATAGCCGCCAAATACGCGCAACGTGCGATCGTTTTAGATGCTGGACGCATAGTTTATGAAGGTGCTTGCGATAACTTGCAGGCAGTCATTAGTCATTAGTCCATAGTCCATAGTCCATAGTCAACAGTCCATAGTCAACAGTTATTCTCACTCATCTCACATATGATTTCCAAATTTCTCCACCGCTACTCTTGGGTAAGTACGTTAGTTAGCATATTAATTGCTGTTCTAGTTTACGGTTGGGCTTTGCAAGGACTGAAAGTTGATTTTGCCCTGCTGACATCTAGCGCCCCTTATATTACTGATTTTATCTCGCGGTTATTTCCCCCCGATTTCAAAGTTATTGATATCGCTATTAAGGCACTGATTGAAACTGTACAGATGTCTTTGTGGGGAACAACCATCGGTGCGATTATCTCAGTTCCAATTGCTGTTGCTAGCGCTAGTAACATTGCACCTAGTTGGCTGCAATGGCTGGCTAATTTATTGCAAAATGCTGTGCGTTCTGTTCCCTCAATTATTTTAGGGCTAATTTTTGTCGCCGCCACAGGCTTAGGCGCACCCGCAGGTACTCTAGCTTTGAGCATATACACCATCGGCTACCTAGCTAAATTTTATCAACAAGCAATTGAAGCCGTTGAACCTCGTTCTTTAGAATCTCTCCAAGTTATTGGTGCATCTAGAGTGCAAATTGCTCAGTATGGAATTATGCCTCAAGTTATACCCTTGAGTTTGGGTTATACCTTATGGATGTTTGAGTATAATATCCGTGCTGCTTCCGTGTTGGGTGTGGTGGGTGCAGGTGGTATTGGCTTTCAGTTGAAAAGTTATATTGATGGGTTTGAGTACAACAAAGCCACAACCATGATGCTGGTACTATTAGTAGTTGTTACAATAATTGATGGTTTTAGTAGTCAATTACGCCGCCGCCTTGAGTCGATGTAATAGTTTTAGAGGTTCGGAGTAAAGGCTTTAGCCTTTTCTTTAGGACTAAAGTCCTTACTACAAACCTTAGTGAAATTTAACTTACCAAATCAGGGAAAACCTCTTGCACAGCCGGATGTACCAACCGATGATTCTGCACGTTGACACCTTTAGCAAGTGGTTGGTTAACTTCTAAAGCTTTGAGTCCTTGGTTTGCCAACTGTACAACATAAGGCAGTGTACTATTATTGAGGGCTTGGGTTGCCGTCCAAGGTACTGCACCTGGCATATTGGGAACGCCATAATGCACTACACCCTCTTCAATATATACTGGGTTAGTGTGAGATGTGGGATGTAAGGTTTCTACACAACCGCCTTGGTCTACAGCCACATCAACTATTACTGAACCTGGGTGCATTTGTTTGACCAATTCACGAGGTACTAAAATTGGCGCTCTACGTCCCAATACCAACACAGCACCAACAAGTAAATCTGCTTCTTTAACTGCGGCTTCGATGTGGGCAGAACTGCTGTAAAGTAATTCCACTCTAGAACCAAACAAGGTTTCTAAATAAGATAAGCGTTCAACATTGACATCTAAAATCTGTACAGATGCACCCATCCCTACAGCAATTCGGGCGGCTTCTGTACCAACTACACCACCACCGAGAATGACTACTTTCCCTGGTTTAACTCCAGGGACACCGCCTAAAAGTACACCTCTACCACCTTGTTGACGTTCTAAGTAGCGTGCGCCAAATTGTACAGCTAACCGTCCAGCAATAATACTCATGGGTGTGAGTAGCGGTAGCCTGTTTGCACCTGGATGTTCTACGGTTTCGTAAGCGATCGCACAAATGCCACTATCAATTAAATGTTCTGTTAATTTGCGATCGGCTGCTAAATGCAGATAAGTAAATAATATCTGCTCTTTTTGTAAAAATTGGTACTCACTTGCTAGTGGTTCTTTAACTTTAACTACTAACTCTCGGTTCCAAACTGCCTCTACTGTGGAAACAATCTCCGCCCCAGAACTACGGTAGTCATCATCTGTAAATCCAGCACCACTACCAGCTTGAGTCTGTACAAAGATACTATGACCATTTTCTTTTAATACACGTACACTAGCAGGACTTAAACCTACCCGAAATTCTTGATCTTTAGTTTCTTTAGGTACACCGATTTCCATGTAACGCCTCTGAATAAATTTTTTGTTTAATTTAGCCTGCCAGTCTTCGACTGACACTTCCGTATTATGGATAGCTATCTATCACATTAGTTTGCCCAATCGTAATATCTAAGCTTCGTTCAACTCTTGCTCTTGACTATTGCTTCACTGCCTTTACAATATATAAATATTAATTACAATTTGTTAAAAAGTCTGAGAGTGGCTTCTGAAATAGAAGCTACTAGATTTTTCGACTAAAACCTGGCATTTCCGCCTGAAATTAACTCAAAAATTGCTATTAAGTCCCGTTTGCCGAAAAAAAGAGGTTTATCACAATGACTCAAACACAGCCAACAGTTACACCCAGACTAGAAGAGCCAAAATTTGGTTTTAACGAATATGCAGAACGCTTAAACGGTCGAGCTGCAATGATCGGTTTTCTCTTGGTAGTAGTGATTGAGTACGTCACCAATCAAGGTGTTTTATCTTGGCTGGGATTGAAGTAAAGGGAAGTAGAGGAGCAGTGGACAATTGACAATTGACAATTGACAGTGGAAATGAGCTAACTCCTGTCAACTGCCTCCCGCCTCCCCAACTGAAAGCAGTGCTAAAGTTGTAAGCTAGTAATTAGCAGAGTTAGAACCAGCTGGATCATCTAGCTGGTTTTGACTTTATTAATGTATAGTGAACTACCTCACACAAATTGCTTTCTATCAAATATGAAGCACACCAGAGAGTTAGTAATATTCTCAACTTGCAAAGTCTTCATATAGGAAAGTCAATTACTACACTTAAACCCCACTGAAAAAATTATAATCTTTTTTAAAGATGCCTTTGATTCAGATGGGTAATCCTCAAGAGAGGTATTCTTGTTAAATTTACATAAAAGCTTATCTGGACAAACCAAGCTGTGATGAATGTTGTATTACCTCGTTTTTTAAAGTCAGCCTACAGAAAAGAACCTGTAATTAGCGTATTAATCACGATGGGTGTGGTAGATGCACTGATTGGTGGGTTGGATGATAGCTGGTCATTGTTTGCTGTTGGTTTGGGTACAGCAGGTGTAAGCCTTGCTTTTAAGTTATGGCGTATGAGTCAGCAGCGTCCCCCTGTCGTAGAGGAGCCTGTAGTACAGCATTACTTACCCCCTCGTTCATCTAGCTCGACTCTACCCATGCTGACTGTACAGAAGAAAAAACCACCGTACTAAGGAGTGCTGTTAGCGGTAGCGGCGCGTTTAGCGCGTGCTGAGTTTTATCGACGATTGAGTTGATTGGTGTATTGAACTAGGTGAGGGAAAACAGTGAGGAGTGAGGGAACAGGAAGGGGGTACTCGCTAGTACGTCCGTATTTTATATTTTTATTTATAGCAACCATCGCTCTGTCTTTAAATATTGGGCAAGGGTTAAGGGTAAGTGCGGCTGATAAGGTTCAGGTTACGCCCAGTACACAATCAACTGGAGATTTTACTAATCCCCGCCTCCTGTACAACCTCAACGCTCATCCAGGGAGAGTAAAGTCTTTAGCTTTTAGTCCCAATGGTCAGATTCTCGTCAGTGGGGGTGCTTACAACGATGGTATTATCCGTTTATGGAACCCAATAACTGGTAAAAAAGTAGCTACTATCAATAAAGCCCAAAAAAATACGGTAGAGTCTTTGGTAATCTCCCCAGATGGGCAAACCCTCGCCAGTTCCGGTAGTGATAGTACTATTAATCTGTGGAATCTCAAAAGTAATCAATTTACACGTTCTTTTGTCGGACATACCACCAGTGTTACATCCTTAGCTGTGTCTGCTGATGGTAAAGTTCTAGTTAGTGGCGCTTTGGATGGAATACGATTGTGGGACTTACTCCAACAGCGCCCATTAGGGACTCTAGTACGCTTTGATAATAGAATTGATACTCTGGCGATGAGTTCTGATGGTCAAACTCTAGCTAGTGGCGATACCAGAGGTGTGATTAAACTGTGGGATTTAAGTACAGGTAAATTAATTCGCTCATTTAACGGACATTCTGGTGCAGTTACAGATATTACATTTACACCTGATGGACAAAATTTAATTAGTTGTAGTAGCGATCGCACTATTAAAATTTGGAATCTCCCCTCAGAACAACTCACCCGCACCCTAACAGGACATAATAATTGGGTATATGCGATCGCTCTTAACCGCGATGGTAAAACTCTAGCTAGTGCGGGTAGAGATGGCATTAAGCTATGGGATATATCTACAGGTGAATTATTAAATACACTGATTGGACATAGTGATTGGGTAAGTGCGATCGCTTTTAGTCCAGACGGTCAAATACTCGCCAGTGGCGGCTATGACGGTAAAGTTATCATTTGGGGTAATCCATCAATGACAGTCCGTAAGTAAAAATGCGGAGTGGGGTAGATGAGGGAGTGGGGGGAGTAGGGGAAGTAGGAGGAGATAGAACCCACCTTCCTCACCCCCAAGTGTCACAGAGGGAAATTACTGAGATCAAAAAGCGAAGGAGGAATTAAAACAGACATATTTAGTCGAAAAAGAGATTTGAGCAGCCATGAATCAGCAAAAATGGCATCAAAGCCTATTGTCAATAACGAGCAATAAGAACTGGTGGTAGATAGATTTGAATGAGATAAGTAAGTCGGTGGGAAAAAACAAAACTAAGTTAAGAAAGGTAAATAAAGCTATAACCCTCTTCCCTCCTGCCTTGTCTTCGACACGCTCCGCGAACTGCCTCCTGCCTTGCCATAGCGATAATTTTTAACACTGAGCTACTTAAGTCTCTTGACTCTTGAATCTACTTTAGTTCTTATGTACTACTTAATCGGTTTTTTGTTGATGTGTGACAGTTAGGGTGCGGAAGGTAGGATAGAAGAATCTCTACTTATTTTGTCTAAATTGCATATTTATCTCCCTTATCTCCCTCATCCCCCTCATCTCCTAATTAATCTCCTTGCGGATAATCATTCCACAAACTAGTAATCTCCCGTAAACTCTGGTGATTACCATTACCTAAAATTAAATGATCTAACAAGGGTATACCTAAAAGTTGCGCTCCTGCTAAAAGTTGGCGTGTTAACTCTATATCTTCTGGGCTAGGTTCTACGTTACCGGAAGGGTGATTGTGGGCAACTATTGTGCGTGTTGCACCTTGGCGAATCACTTCCCGAAAAATCTCCCGTGGAGAAGCTAGAGTTTCGGTAGCCGTACCTATAGTAATCACCTGTGTTCCCAGTAGGCGATTTTTTACATCTAGCAATAACACAGCAAACCGTTCTTGACTCTGCCACATTAAATCCTGACTCAGTGCAGCCGCAGCCGTCACGGGGCTATCAATTGGTGTCCTATCTAGAGGACGAGATTGAAAGGCACGTTTACCCAATTCTATCGCCGCTAAGATAGTTGTGGCTTTTGCTGGGCCAATTCCGGGAATTTGCATTAACTCAGCCGGCGTAACTTCTCGCAAAACGGCTAATGGGTCGCGTTGATGTTTACTTAGTTCCTGTAATATATATTGTCCTAAACCGACGGCTGAGAGTTTGCCAGGCCCTTGACCTGTACCTAAAAGAATTGCGATTAACTCGGCTGTGGCTAAAACTTTTGGCCCATGTGTCATCAACCGTTCACGGGGGCGCTCATTTGTGGGTATATCAGCAATTCTCAGGCAATAAGTCATATAACAACTAAAGAAGAACTCATAGATGCAGCTATCTTTAGTTATCCCTTGTTTGCGTTCCGATTCACCCAGCTTGAGGAAATCTTTAATTTCTATCTTTTTTCTGTAAAAATAAACAATTTTTACTGATAGATTTGCGTCGCCTTTAGCATATGGTAGGTGATGATTAACTGAGTGAGGGCAAGGGGGTAACTTTGTAGGGTTTCGCCTGTTGTACCTGCGACTTTACCTAATTCTGGATTACTTTCGCGATCGCATACATTGATTAAATAGGGCATATCAGAACAAAGAATATGCTCTAACTTATTTACCTGGTCTAAAGTGGCGTGACCATCAACTTCTAATACATCCACTGGTTTACTCATATCCCTATCAAGTCCCAGGCGAATTGCTGAACCAGAATCACCATTAGTTAAATTGAGAATTGGCGTAAAATCTGGGTGTGGAATAGTGGGGCGCAATACTAGACGTACGTTGAGGTGTCCGTTGCTTTCATCATAATCATCACATGGTGGATAAAAGCTGACAACGATATCAGACCATTGTCTCTGGGGACGAATAAACTGTTCTGAATCTGGTTCGCGTTTTTCTAATTCTGCTAATACTTGTTCGGGGGTATAGCCACGTTTTTGTGTGTCGCGTTTGACTTTCCAAGTGGCGCGGAGGTCTTCTGGAGGGGCGAGGTAAACTTTTACATCGTAGCATTCACGGGCTGCACGGGTAGAGTAACCAAGCAATCCTTCGATAATGACGAATTTATTAGGTTTGATGTACTGAGGCGGTTCAAAAGTTCCAGTTTTGTGACTATAAACGGGTTTGAGGATTGGTTGTCCTGTGCGTAGCAGCGATAGATGCTGCTGCATGATATCCAAATGGTTACAATGAGGGTGGAGGGCTGTAATTCCTATCTCTGCGCGTTGCTTGCGGTCATACCGATGGTAATCATCAGTACAGATGAGTGTGACGTTCTCCGGCCCTAGTATCTGAGCGATTCCCCTAGTTAGGGTCGTTTTACCCGCAGCACTATCACCAACAATACCTAAAATTATTGGACGGCTCATCATACTCCCCTCCCTAATATCAGCAACTTGAGTAATAAATTTTGCAGAGAATGTTTTTTTATTTTAGAGGCGATTGTATCAGTTGATTTAATTAAAGACATTTTGTGCAACATCTCTATACATTTAGAGATTATTTCTACCTAATTTCTGACACAATTACCTCTGTATTCCAGTAGGGTTAATGGTCTTTATATACATGTAAACTAGAAGTCTAAACTTTAAATTATTCAATTCATTATAAATAAGTTTGTGAGATTCCTATTGCCATAGTTCAGCATTTATAACTCAGTACATTTATGATGATTTCCTAACTTGGGATTATCGAAGGTTATAAACATTCAGTCTTAAAACTTGACTATATAAATCAGCACTAAACACAAAAATTATCTTACTTTTGGAGAATAGCCTATCAAGCACAAAACTACTTAATATGACAGCAGGGGAGACAGTCAAGAACTATTGCAGAACAGTAAGATGCCGCTTAATTTAGGTTATACAAGATTAATCAGTTAGTGTTGGGGATCAAATGAGGAAGGGACTATGGTAACGCTAAATCATGCAAAATTAGAATCGGTTGATCAATTTCGCAGCCTACAATATACCTTACGCGATCGCTGGAAAACTATCGAGCAGTTTGATACTGGCGAAGCAGATATTGTCGTTATCCCTTCCTTAAGTATTGACCAGCGTGAAATTCAAAAAGTTGAGGGTTTTGAACATTATGAAGAAAGATTACTTTTTGCCTTGATGCGGTTACGAAATCCCCGCACTAGATTGATTTATGTAACATCAATTCCCCTACATCCCAGTATTATCGATTATTATTTACAACTGCTGCCGGGTATTCCTTTTTCCCATGCGCGTAATCGCTTGCTACTACTTTCGGCTTATGATTCTTCTCCTAAACCTCTAAGTCAAAAAATTTTAGAACGTCCTCGGTTAGTAGAGAGAATTAAGCAAGCTTTAAGGTTAGAAAAATCATTTATAGTTTGCTATAACTCCACAGAATTAGAAGCAGAATTATCACTTCAATTAAATGTACCCTTGTATGCGGCTGCACCAGATTTGCAAATTTGGGGGACAAAAAGCGGTAGTCGGCAAATTTTTGCAGAAAGTGGTGTACCCCATCCCGATGGTAGTCCATTAGTTTGGACTCACCAAGATTTGGCTGTGGCGGCGAATGATTTATGGGAACGCCAACCATCACTAAAACGGATGGTAGTGAAATTGAATGAAGGGATTTCTGGGGAAGGAAACGCACTACTAGATTTGCAACCCATAATAGATGTTGCGCCACCAAAAGCGACTCAAGCTGAAAGAATAGCCGCAATTAGCGATCGCTTTTCCTCGTTGCGTTTTCAAGCCAAACAAGAAAATTGGGCGAACTTTTCTGGTAGAATTACAGAATTAGGGGCAATTGTCGAAGCATTTGTTGAAGGTGAGATTAAGCGATCGCCTAGTGTGCAAGGACGCATCACACCTACAGGTGAAGTAGAAATCCTTTCGACTCACGACCAAATCCTTGGCGGCCCAGACGGACAGATATACTTAGGATGTAGCTTTCCCGCAGATGAACGTTATCGCCTACAGTTACAACAATTAGGCTTACAAGTTGGGAGAAAGCTGGCAGAAAAAGGAGCGTTGGAAAGATTTGGTGTAGACTTTATTACAGTTGACCAAGGTAATGCTCAATGGGATATACAGGCGATTGAAATTAACCTGCGTAAAGGTGGGACAACCCATCCCTTTATGACTTTAAAATTATTGACCAACGGTCGTTATGATTTATCTACCGGGTTATTTTACAGTCAACAAGGCCGCCCTAAATACTACATCGCCACAGACAACCTGCAAAAAGACCGTTATCGGGGATTATTACCTAACGATTTGATGGATATTATTGCCCATCATAGATTACATTTCGATAGCTGCACAGAAACAGGAACGGTATTTCATTTGATGGGTTGTCTTTCCCAGTTTGGTAAATTAGGACTAACTAGTATAGGTGACTCACCCCAACAAGCCGAAGATATTTATAACAAGGTTGTCAAAGTTCTGGATGAGGAAACCCGCGTTAATAATCAAAATTTTCCTCTGTTCTCTGATTACACCTTTCCTAATGGTTGGGATGGGTATAGTTAATTCGTAATTCGTAATATAAAATTAGGGAATTTATGGTTTCTAATACCAGTTCTCTAGAAAGCTGTGCCGAATAAATGATGTAGAGACGTTATATATTACGTCTCTAGCTGCTGCTGTTTTTTAGTGCCGTCGAACTCACGTTAAATATTAGCGATCGCAACGCCCCACCTCTGCGATAAAATTCTCAAGCAGCATACTTCATTCCCATGCAAATCGACTGGCAACCCGTTAAAACTTACGAAGATATCCTCTATCACAAAGCGGATGGGATAGCTAAAATCACTATCAACCGCCCACATAAACGCAATGCTTTTCGTCCCAAAACTGTTGTAGAACTCTATGATGCTTTCTGGGATGCCCGTGAGGATACACGCATCGGTGTAGTTCTATTTACTGGCGCTGGCCCCCATACTGAT
Organism: Nostoc sp. MS1; assembly: GCF_019976755.1. Classification (NCBI taxonomy): domain Bacteria; kingdom Bacillati; phylum Cyanobacteriota; class Cyanophyceae; order Nostocales; family Nostocaceae; genus Nostoc; species Nostoc sp. MS1. The sequence continues at coordinate 993,330 of NZ_AP023441.1, read as the reverse complement.
GGCAAGTATGCTTTTTGTGCTGGTGGCGACCAAAGCGTGCGGGGACAAGCTGGCTATGTAGATGATGCAGGCATCCCTCGCTTAAATGTGCTTGATTTACAACGCCTAATTCGTTCCATGCCCAAAGTCGTTATTGCATTAGTAGCTGGATATGCAATCGGCGGTGGTCACGTTCTACACTTAATTTGTGACCTGACAATCGCGGCTGATAATGCTATTTTTGGGCAAACAGGGCCAAAAGTCGGCAGTTTCGATGGTGGTTTTGGCGCAAGCTACCTTGCCCGTATTGTGGGGCAGAAAAAAGCGCGGGAAATTTGGTTTCTCTGCCGTCAATATGATGCCCAACAAGCTTTAGAAATGGGTTTAATAAATTGTGTTGTCCCAGTAGACGAACTGGAAGCAGAAGGAATTAAATGGGCAGGAGAAATTTTAGAAAAAAGCCCTATTGCTATTCGCTGTCTCAAAGCCGCATTTAATGCTGACTGTGATGGACAAGCTGGTTTACAAGAACTAGCCGGTAATGCAACCCTACTTTATTACATGACAGAAGAAGGTTCTGAAGGTAAACAAGCCTTTTTAGAAAAACGCACACCAAATTTTCGAGACTTTCCTTGGCTACCGTAATTGGGTGTGTCAGTTATCAGTCAACAGGAGCCAGTGCGTTGGGCGGCTCTGCCGACTTAAAGCAACTGGCGTTCAACAGTCAATAGTGGATATCACCTGACAACTGACAAATCTTTAAACGTAAATCTAAATCGTAAACAGACTGTAAACACAGTCAGGTAATATATGAATGGTTAAATAAGTACTGTCTCAACTTTTGCTTGTTCAGAAGTAGAGGCAGTTTTCTCCTGACTAACAGCAAAAATAGTATTCTCTACATTAGACACCAGAAGTTCTGATTCTACTAACACTGGTGCAGCATCAGGTAAACTCCAAGCATCCTCCAAAGTCTCCCAAGAAGGCGCAAAAGGTGGTAGCGCTAAGGAGCAAGCTTTCCAACAGGCTTGCACAGGCGCTCCCAACTGTTGACACATCCCACCCCGGCGACCTTCTGGCTGATAGTGGCGGCAATATCGACAGGCAGATGTCAAAGAATTAATAGATTTCATTTGGGTTCATCTTTAATGCCGTGTATGGCTGATTTCGTTTTTTTATTGTCCTTCTAGATAGAAATACGTATAGAACCCGTAACCCGTGATCCCATCTAGGTTTTAACCCATTTATCGCTAAAATAACCTTTATTATGTTTTTAGATTTATGTTATATTTTTCAATGTTCCTTATAGTGGTTACATATAAATTATTGCCTTTAACCAAATGGGGATCAACGCTAAAAGTCAAACTTTAGATGTATGAGAAATTTTTAATTAAGACATAATTTCTGATTTTAAGCATGAAATTAGTCAAACACATAACAGTAAAAATACAAATTTAACAACTAACCAAAGTTAGATTACACCAGTTTATTTATACAGAAAAATATTTAATATTTTTAGGTAACTGCTTCACACTACAAAATCCACAAACCCCCCAACGCTGGAGTTCACCGGGTGGGGTAGGACATTGACACTGGGGGCAAAGGGGTAAATTTTGCGATCGCCTCTGTCTTGTCTTAGCCCAATTGTCAAACACCTGATTTACATCTTGGTTAACAACTGTCGCCCCACGCCGTTCATTAATGTCGCCTAGATAACTAGGATGCTGATTTGCTAAAACCTTTGCTTGTGGTTGTTCCTTTGGGGGATGGCGTTGCCAACCGGCAGTAGAGAAACGCAAATCCACCAAAGGCGTAGATAGTTTTTGATTTAACTTGAAAAGCAACGTTTGACGGCTAAATGTCAAGTTTTGCGCCCAAGCAGCACTAGAAGTTGCTACTCGTAAAACATCGCGCTGTATAGATAAAGGCTGAGTTTGAGCAGCAATAGCACTACCTACAACTTCTGCCCAAAATTGGCATACTTGTTGGAATGGTTGTTGTTGCCATTTCGCCTGCTTTTCTATGACATCTAAAATATCATTAACCGATTTAAAGGACATCTTGTCAAATAACAGCCACAATTGAGCTTAGTCAGGATGACACAATAGGAATTTCTATTATGGCAGGGTATGAGGGTGTAGAGGTTTTAAGTATCCAAACCCCTGTACCGCTTAGTTCTGGGGTCTATACTAATAAACAATTTTCTCTAGCATTGGCAGTAAGTAGTCTAACGTTTGAGGCACGAAGGTAATGAGTCAAAAACCCTTGATGGATGGTAGTGGGTTGAAGCCAGCATTAGCGGCGGCTTTAGCCAGTTTAGAAGTACAGCTAGAACAAGAATTAGCTCGTTATCGACGTACCCGTATGGGAATAAGGGCTACCAGTCAATCTCGTGTAAATAGTTACGCTAATAATTATGCTCAAGATTTGAGTGATAAAAATGCCTCATTGGCAAATACTCAGCCATCACTATTAGAAATTAAACCTCAAACAAAACCTCTACCCTTACCCCCAACTCCTCCAGAAAAACCAGCGCCAGTCATTATTAAGTCATCTACCCCAGAAAAAACCCCACAATCAGAAATTGAAAATCCGTCTTCCCTAGCTCCTAATCGCCAGCTTCCGGCTGCTAAAACACCAGAGTCTCAACCAAAAACTCAACCAGAAGCTAATAGACAAATTCCTTTGCCTCCCGCCACGCCTACAGAAAATAGCAGTATTGTACCTGCGATCGCCCAAGGTAATCAAAGCGATAAGCTCTTAGCCGATGATACTCCTGCCCAACCAGATGACTATTTAGAATCTAGTGAAGCCTTGTTGCGCAGCCTCACAGATGAAGCACCAGAAGAAAACCAAGCCAACAATTCTAACGATAGTCTCCTATCACCCTTGGGCATCGGCTCCATGTTGCTTCTATTAGTAGCTAGTCTTACCTTGGGTTACGTAGTTTTCAATCCTAAAACCTTACCCCAGTTGAATTTCAGTAAATTATTCAACGGTAATTCATCTCCCAGCACCCAAACTCCCCCCCAAACTGCTAGTAATCCCCAAACCGAATTACAACCAGAACTCACACCCATACCTAAGTATCCCAACTTAGCCGCCAAAGAATTTCCCCAAGTAAGAGATCCAATTGATGTAGTTGGCTTACAACCGAAGGTACAAGCAACCCCCACCGTACCAGCCAACCCTATCGCCATCCAAACACCAGTTGTCCCTCCAGTTACCAATCCCTTACCAGAGACGCAACCTTTACCAGCCCTCAATCCCACTCCCAGCCCCAGCTTACAGCCCATACCTGAAGCAGCTACAACTCAGTCTGCACCAAGCCCCAGCTTACAACCCATACCCGAAGCAACTACTACAACTCCAGCCACACCCAGCGCCGAAATCAAACCGTCAGCAGATGGGCTATATCATATAGTTATAGAGAATCAAAACCCTAAATCCTTAAATGAGGCACGCCGAGTAGTTCGTGATGCTTATCTATCACGTAACAGCACACTAATCTATTTGGCTACAGTCAAAACCAAAGAAGAAGCACAACAAAGGTTAAAACAGCTACAAGCCAAAGGGATGAAAGCACGCCTACAGCAGCCATAGATTGTAAAAATTTACGATAGGATTAGGGAATAAGGGACAGGAAAAAGGGTATGAGGTGAACTGGTACTATATTTCTCAACGCCAGCATAGCTTATGTCTCAAAGCAGGCTCAAATTATTTTTTTGAATTTTGCGGAAAGTTGCGTGCGGGGGTTCCCCCCGTTGAGCAAACTTTCCAAGACGAATTTTAAATTTCCCCCAAGGTTGACTGGCACAAAATGAATGGAGAGCCGAAATGGAATTGATTAAGCGTATCCAAAGGGTGATTAGCGCTAATTTCAATAGTGCGGTAGCCAGTAGAGAAGATCCAGAAAAGATTCTGGAACAAACTGTCATGGAAATGCAGCAACATTTACTGCAATTGCGACAGGGGGTAGCTCAAGCGATCGCTACTCAAAAACGTACTGAACGCCAAGCTGCATCAGCCCAGTCAACCGCCGAAGAATGGTATCGTCGCGCCCAGTTAGCACTACAACAAGGTAACGAACCTCTAGCCAGGGAAGCCTTGACAAAACGCAAAGCTTATGTAGCAGCGTCCGAAAATTTTTCTAGCCAAATTACCGAACAAGTTGAGATAGTAACTAGGCTCAAACAGGATATGCGGACACTGGAGTTAAAACTTGCGGAGGCGAAGACTAAAAAAGATATGTATATCGCTCGCGCTCGTTCAGCAGAAGCATCCTATAAGCTGCAAGAAATGTTAAGCGGAGGTTCAGCTACCAGTAGTTTGAATGCTTTTGAACGCATGGAAGAAAAGGTTTTACAAGTAGAGGCAAAATCAGAACTCATTAATCAACTCGGTAGCGACGACTTGCAAAAACAATTTGACGCACTAGAAGCCGGTGATGATGTTGATAAGCAGTTAGCAGCAATGAAAAATCAACTGCCAAGTACAGAAAGTTCCCAACAGCAACAACTACCCCAAGGTGAAAACTCTTAAGAATTAGTCAATTATCAACACTAAGATATATCTTAACAATTAGCAGGTCTTGGGACGTACTTAACCCAACCGGAAAGATTACATTGAAAATGGAAGCTATTAAATAGTAAAAAAGCCAACTTATCAACCAAGCGCGTAAACTCCAAAAGGAAAAAAAGTTATGGGATTATTTGATCGGATTAAGCGAGTAGTTAGTGCTAACCTTAACGATTTAGTCAATAAAGCTGAAGATCCAGAAAAAATGCTAGAGCAAGCCATCCTGGAAATGCAGGAAGACTTGGTGCAATTACGTCAGGGTGTAGCTCAAGCGATCGCCGCCCAAAAGCGTACAGAGAAACAATATACTGATGCTCAAAACGAAATTAATAAGTGGCAACGTAACGCCCAATTAGCATTACAAAAAGGTGATGAAAACTTAGCTAGACAAGCGCTTGAGCGGAAAAAAACCTATACCGAAACCGGCACAGCCTTAAAAACCAGCCTAGATCAACAAAGCACTCAAGTTGAAACCCTCAAACGTAACCTAATCCAGCTAGAAAGCAAAATTTCTGAAGCCAAAACTAAGAAAGAAATGCTCAAAGCGCGGATTACCACAGCCAAAGCCCAAGAGCAACTCGAAGGTATGGTACGTGGGATGAATACAAACAGTGCTATGGCTGCCTTTGAGCGGATGGAAGAAAAAGTCTTAATGCAGGAAGCCCGCGCCCAATCAGCCGCAGAACTAGCCGGAGCAGACTTAGAAACTCAATTTGCCAAGTTAGAATCTAGCAGCGATGTAGATGACGAATTGGCAGCCCTAAAAGCCTCCTTGGCTCCCGCTACCCCACCCAATCAACCCCTACTACCCGCAGAACAAGATCAACAATCCACTGCACCCAAATCTAACGAAGTTGTTGACTCTGAGTTAGAAAGCCTACGCAAGCAATTGGATCAGTTGTAATCTTAATTTGTAAATCAGCCAAGTCCCACAGCTGATGATAGTTGTGGGATTTTTAATCACCTGTCAACTGTCAACTGATTTAAGATACAGTAATCTGTGTGCCAACTTTGTATCGATGCCAACTAATGGAGACTGCGATGAGTAAGGGTGTAATCACCATAACTGATGCTGAGTTTGAAAGCGAAGTATTAAAAGCCGAGCAGCCTGTATTAGTTTACTTCTGGGCTTCTTGGTGTGGCCCGTGCCAGTTGATGTCACCAGTGATTAATATAGCTGCTAATACCTATAGCGATCGCCTGAAAGTAGTTAAACTAGAAGTCGATCCCAACCCTCTAACAGTCAAACAATATCAAGTAGAAGGTGTACCAGCCCTCCGATTACTTAAAGGTAGTGAGTTATTAGCATCAACAGAAGGAGTAATAAGTAAAGATAAATTACTCAATATGTTAGATACGCATTTGAATAATAATTAGTCTATAGTCAGTAGTCTATAGTCCATAGTTCATAGTCGGAAAAATTGTGACTGTTGACTGTTGACTGTTGACTGTTGACTAATGACTAATGACTAATATGCAATTCTCACAGCGTTTACAACCCCTGCAATTTAACGTATTTGCGGACATGGACAAGGCTAAGTCCTTGGCTTTAGCAGCAGGGAAAGACTTAATTGATTTATCACTGGGATCTTCTGATTTGCCAGCCGAAGCTCACGTAATTGAAGCGATCGCCAAATCTTTACATGATCCCAGTACTCACGGCTACTTGCTGTTTAATGGTACGCGAGATTTTCGCCAAGCTGCGGCTAACTGGTACGAACAAAAATTTGGGGTGAAAGTTGATCCCGAAACAGAAGTACTGCCTTTAATTGGTTCCCAGGAAGGCACTGCACATTTACCCTTAGCCTTGCTCAATCCTGGGGATTTTGCTTTACTACTTGATCCCGGCTACCCTTCTCATGCTGGGGGAGTCTATTTAGCTAGTGGGCAAATTTACCCTATGCCGTTGAAGGCAGAAAACGATTTTTTACCTGTGTTTGCTGATATCCCGGCTGCTGTTGTGGAGCAGTCACGGATGATGGTGTTAAGCTATCCCCATAATCCTACATCAGCGATCGCACCCCTATCTTTCTTTAAAGAAGCTGTCGCTTTTTGTCAGGAACATAACATTGCTTTGGTTCACGATTTTCCTTACGTGGATTTAGTTTTTGCGGAAAGCGAAAACGGGGAGCAAAGTCTTACCCGTTCCTTAGCCCCTTCTATTCTGCAAGCTGATCCAGAAAAGAGCGTTTCTATTGAATTTTTTACGCTGTCTAAGTCTTATAACATGGGCGGTTTTCGTATCGGTTATGCCATTGGTAATGCCCAGTTAATTCAAGCACTACGACAAATTAAAGCAGCTGTCGATTTTAATCAGTATCGGGGAATTTTAAATGGGGCGATCGCAGCTCTGACTGGCCCCCAAGCTGGCGTACAATCGGCTGTCAGTACCTTCCGTCAACGTCGTGATGCCTTTATTGATGCTCTACACCGTATCGGTTGGTATGTTCCTATGCCTAAAGCCACCATGTACATCTGGGCAAAATTACCAGCGCCGTGGAGTCAAAATTCCATACAATTCTGTACACAGTTAGTTAAGCAAACAGGTGTCGCGGCTTCCCCTGGTGCTGGCTTTGGCAAATCCGGCGAAGGATACGTCCGCTTTGCCCTAGTACATGAGCCACGTATATTAGAAACCGCCGTTGAAAGAATTAGCAGTTTTCTCTAGTTTATGTAAATGGTCTGATTGGTCATGGGTAATTATTTTGTATTAAAATAAATTACTCATTGCCAAACATATTAAGTATCTTAATTACTACAATCTAAGATAATTTCTTAGTCGATAGAAATAGGGTAGTAAATTTGAATTTAAAAATCTTTACCTTAATCAACACTTTTACGAATCACACAGGAGACATCTGCACGCGATAGGCTGCTTTTAGCTTCCCCGATAATACGCCCGTAGCGTTGGCTGAATCGCTGCTACATTAAGTGTTAAATCCTGAATGTAAGCAGTAAAAACCGCCCATCGCTGCTTTGTCAGCTGCTCTGTAGATATTTACTTTTAACTTGCTAATACCAATTCACTACAATTCTGAAATAGATTCAAATTTAGAAACCCTTGTAAAGCTGGATTTCTTAATTGTGAATTGTAAATTTTGAATTGATATGAGTAATTGAATGTGACTAGAGAAAATTTCTTCACGAAAAATCACTAGTGATCCCCTTTACCCTGGCTGATTAATCTTCTTTTCTGCCGAACACCATTTGCAAAATCATCGGGATACCACCTGCTTGGTGATATTTATCAGCCCAAGCACGGACGATTTCATCTAATTCCTGCATGGCTTCATCCCAGCGTTCTGGCGGCACATCCAATTCTTCCAAGGCACGCATCGCATTTGGTCGTTTTTCTGCCCAATCTTTCATCATGCGGAAATACCGAGCGGTATCTTCTACCATGATGTAAGTACGCTCTTGGTCGTCGGCTGGAGCATAAAAAGGACGAGTCAAGGCATAGAAGGGCATTCCCCAAGGCGAATCTATTCTTGTCACCGTGCCAGAGTAGAGCAGACGACGCTTGATATGCTCTGCTAAAGCTTCACTCAACTCCATGCGGTGTTCTGGTGGCAATTCGTCTTGCGATCGCTTATGGAGAAATTCAATTAACTCCAAAAACTCAAAGGAACTAACCAACTGAGCATCGGGAAGATTGCTTGGTAACTTATGCTCAATTTGTCTTTTTTCTTCGCTCGTTAGACTTGTACCCGGAATCCGCGATCGCCCTGGCATCCAAGGATACTTTTCTAACCAGACATAAGGAAACTGAATCAAGTAGCGGGGTTCTTGAGAACCTAATGTCTTGAGCAGTTTGCCCTCCATTAGGGCTTGTCTGACTTCCTCGACGATGATTTTGACTCGTTTCGGCTCTAGATGGTGCAAATGCCCGGTCATCCGAAGATTTTGCCCCTGCTCTAGATAAGTCATGTAAATTGCACACTTAGCTGCGGTTGCTGCTGCATCTAGAAATGCTCCATGCCTATGCCCACTTGTCCTCATGGCACTAAAAGCCAGGTATAGCATGATCTGATCCATTGCACTGGGGCCAAGACGCTTGATCAGATCGATGTCATTGCTCATATTACAAAATAGTTGAATAGCACACTTAACTTAAATTAAAAAGTAATTGGTTTACACCCAAAGGGGGGTGATATTTTCTTTTGGTAATGTTTAAGATGTTTTAGCTAAGAGTTGATTATTGGTCAAGATGCTCATTCCTCCGTAATTTATAACGTATTCTCAGTAAAATTACTGCTAATATACGTGCTTGTATCTTACCGAAAAATCACAAAATAACTGCCAGAATTTCCTCATTTATAGTTCGGTCAACTAAGCAGTGAAATTTATCGTTCTAATAAGTAACCTACAAGGACTTTCTCCATTATCCGGAACTTCTCTGCTCTTTCATTGCCTATGTAGCAAAGCTACTTTTAGCGCTTTTAGCTGCTGACCGAATTTGCAACAGAGTTATGTCACAAATGACGATGAAAATCGTGAGCCGAAGATATCTCCTTGAGGTGACTATACTATCGCTGAATAATTTCGACTAGATGCTGAATCTATGTTTTCAGAAATCAAGGGGCTGATTGTTTGAGAAGACAACCTAGCAACTACACTAGTTTTACTCACGCCCATAGAATCAATAGGGCATTTTGAACTACCCAGATGTCTGAAAAAGATTATTAGCGGGAGCGAGGCTTTAAGCCTCGTGCTGAGTTCCTAATGCTCAGTCCCTAGTCTCTATTCCTTTTTCATCCGTCTTGATGTTGCAACCCAATAATGGCTTCTTACAAACCATTTTACGGCAGTTTAGACAGACTATTGCAACTTAGCGATAGCTTTTATTTGCTCACAACATAATATTCCATATTTATAGGCCATATTACTAAAATCTCATGAATTAATCTATTCTTAACTTTTCTTTTTATAAATATTTTAGAGACTTTATTAATAGTCAAGGATTGGTCAATAAAATAATCAAGGATTGCTGACATTAGGCAATACTTAGTAATTATTCAATAGTACATCTGTTTTATAATCTTGAATTTAAAACCTTGATTTACAGTTCATTCGGGGATTTTTGCCAAAATGCTACTTATTTACTTGTGGTATTAATAGCAAGGCCACAAGACTTTATACCATTTCACAAACAAGATGATACAGATAAAAACGCCCAAATCTATGCTAAGTCTGGTGTTTTGAATTTTGCATTTTGAATTGGTTTAAGGTTTTCAGTTTTCGGCACTAGATGGTTTATTGGGATTTGGGATTTTGCCAACGCTAAAAGCTGCTGCACCAAAAGTTACAAACAACACCCCAAATACTTGCACAATATTTAAAGTTTCTTGAAGTACCAAACCAGCAAAAATTACAGTCAGAATTGGTACACCTGCACTAATAATTGCCGATCGCAATCCACCTAGTTTACCGACACCAATGTGGCTAAATACATAGCTCAACAGCGTTAAAACACCCAAAATAAAAGCACTTAACACTATTTCTAGTAAGTTAGAACGGTTAATTACTAAAGTCCAATTTTCGGGTAGGGGTAACATCAAAAAGATGAAACTCAAGCCCAACATAGTGACGAAGTTAATCAAAGACAAACAGACAGGATGGACTTTGGTAGCACATATACGAGTCAGGATGAGGTAACAAGCAAAAGCAGCACCAGCAAGAACGGCGGTGATTGTAGCAAAGGGATTGCTAACAATACTAGTGTTGGTTACGCCGGAAAAAACTAGTACCTCACCGCAGAAAATAGCCCCGATCGCACTGATGCGAAACACACCAGGGCGATCACGAAATAGTAACCAAGACAGTAAGCCGTTAATGAGTGGGTAGGCGAAGAAAAGAGCGATCGCTACACCTGTGGCTACTTGACCAATGGCAAAATAAATTAGCACCTGCGATAAAAACAAAAAGCAGCCGCTAGCAAACACATACTGGACAAGTTTTTGCGGCTTGGGATTAGTTGCAGATTGATTATTACCTAACGATTGCTTGAGGTTTTGCAAATCTTGCCACACTTGCGGATACATAATCGGAGCCAACAGTATCATCAGTGGTACAACCACCATCAACCGCAAAGTGAGGATTAACATAATATTTCCCAACGTTGGCGAGATTAAACCCGCTACCTCCAACGCAGAGGAGAGTTGAGAACTTTTATAGAACATCCCCTTAAGTACCACGTTGTATAACGATGACAACACCGTAGATAACACAACCAACAAAAAACCCACTTGAACAGGGGATAAATTTGACGATCTTCGTGATCTTGATGAGGAATTTGTTGATCCCCTTCTTACTACTGGTGCAGGTGGAGGAGAAGGAGTTCTTGTCTCAGATGAATCTCGATTAAGTACAGAAACAGGCTCTGGTGGCTTTTCTGTACTCTGTGAGAATTTAGTCTTAGATGTGGAAACAGGCTCTGGTGGTTTTTCTGTAGTTGGTGGAAGTTGAGTTTTGATTGTGGAGACTGACTCTGGTGGTTTTTCTGTAGTTGGTGGAAGTTGAGTTTTGATTGTAGAAACTGGCTCCGGTGGTTTTTCTGTGGTGGGTGGAAGTTGAGTTTTGATTGTAGAAACTGACTCTGGTGGCTTTTCTGTGGTGGGTGAAGATTTAGGCGCAGTCGCAGCTAATTCTCTACTAATTACCGAAAGTGGTTCCGGTGGTTTTTCTGGAGATGGTGGTGATTTAGTCTCACTTTCTGGGGAGACTTTGGGGGTCACAGACTGCGGCTTTTGAGGAGTTTCTTGGGGTGCGGTTGTAGAATTTTCAGGAGTAATAATAATCGATTGCTTAATAGCCTTGGCTTCCTCCACTGGCGCAGGGGTTGACGATTGTTGCTCTATTTGCAAAACCGTAGGTGGCGAATTTATAACCACCTTCTGCGGGGTTGGAGGTTGTGGTTCTGAAGGCTGTAAAACTGTTGGCGGGGATAACTTGACGGATGCTTGTGATGTTTCTTGGATGGCTTTAGTCAGTTCCCCGCGTAGACGAGTAATTAAATCCTCTACAATCGTTTCTCCTTCCTGCTGTTGACTATACATCCTAGACAACTGCTGAGAGAGATTACTCTGGTAGTTTTTGAGTTCTTGTTGGAGAGAATTAAAGGCGATCGTTAGGTTATCATCTAAACTCCCCAGCATTTTTTCCACCTGCTCGTTATTTTCTGCTGCGGGTGCGATGATTTGGGCTGATTTGAGGGCGGCGATTTGACTCTCTGTTTGATTAGCGATTTTTGCTAAAGATGATTGCAGTTGAGAACAGATGTGCTTGGCTAAAGCTTCTGATAATTGACGAATTAGGACTTGCTGTTCAGTAATTCGCCGTACCTCTTGTAAATGCTCTTTTTCTTCGATTAACTGTTGAATTTCCTCACTTAATCGTTCTTTTTCCGTCTGTAACTTTTTAATTTCTTCCTGAAATGATTTGAGGACATTCTGCTTTAGACTGTCTAAATCCTCCACAACAGCCCATAGAGCTGTTTCTGCTGCCCTGGATAACTCACCTCGGACTCGCGGGTCGTTGTCTGGTCGCTTCTCAAATCGCCCCATTAGCTTCTAACCTCTATACACCTTGACGATACAGCTGCTGCCTGTAAATTTGCGTCGCGCTAACTCTAATTTCCTGTATTTTGTCAGATAAACTTAAAAATCTTAACAGGACTTACGGATATCAAAGTCATTTTGTCATGACTAACCCAAGGTTGGCAAAGCATATAATTTGACTGGCAACCTACTAGTGACTTACACAATGAGACTCTTGGCTGTTGTTGGGTGTAAGAGCATTGAATACCTACACCCCTCATACACACATCTCTGAGATAACATAACTACTTAAGTTTTCGTTTTCATGTGTAAGTCGTGTACTAAAGTGGACTTTTGTCAATCTTATGGCTGTATCTATCAGCCTGATTTCAGTCCTCAATACCCAAGTAAGATTTATTCCTCAATCAATAACTCACTAAATATAAATACTTATTATTTTTGTGGCAACAGTAATTAATAAGGATCTGCAATTAGATACTGGTCAATAAAAAAACTGGTAGAGTTGTCAGATTTAATCTGAGATTTATGCAGAATGTAGCTAGATTAACAGTTTAGAGTTTTGGATGGGGTTTATTTGCTATCTTTTACTGAAACTTAAATCATTCCCTGCACATATCCTAATTAATTAATTGCCATTTTGCCAAAAAACTTCTACCAGGTCTTAGGTAGAGCTAGAGGACAGGGTTAGGTTTGTCACAATGAGTAAATATATTTACAAAAGTGTATAGATATGTCTTCCTAGCGTCTAGAGTACAGCAATACATATAGTCTATTGAAAAAATTTTAATAGTCATTTGCATAATTCCTGAGCCTATCCCTGATAAGAACCTAGAAAGAGCAAAGGGATTCAATACTTTTATAAAAAAGTAATTAATGCCGTAATTTTTATTATTTGAACTAAAAGATTAATTCTTTAAGCCTTTTTTCAATTCAGAAATAATGGCATTAATCACTATGAATATACAAAAAATTATTGATCCCTCATTTACAAATATCAAATCAAATTCTCAAAAGGAGACATAGTATGGCTGTAATTAAAGGCGATCCTTGGTGGCGATTTTGGACTCGGAATGATGTTTTAGACGGTAATTCTGAGGACGATCAAATTTACGGCTATGAAGGAAACGACACCCTTAATGGCAATGGAGGAAATGACCAGCTTTATGGAGGAAATGGTGATGATAGCCTCTATGGCGGTGATGGTTTTGACATTCTTTATGGTGAAGCTGGTAACGATTACCTTAGTGGAGGTAATGGTAATGACACCCTCTATGGAGGCGAAGGTAACGACATCCTTTCTGGAGGAGCAGATAACGATGTATTAGATGGCGAAAATGGAGACGACCAGTTATTTGGTGATGCAGGAAGCGATCGCTTGTTTGGTTGGTACGGTAACGATACTCTCAATGGAGGCGATGGTAATGACTTCCTCTACGGTGAAGGCAATAATGATACCCTCTATGGCGGTTCTGGTGACGATACCTTAGATGGAGGAGATGGGTACGACAACCTTTATGGAGGCGTTGGCAACGATACTTATATTGTTGATAGCCCTGTCTATGACACGGTTATAGAGTACGCTAACGAGGGCATTGATACTGTCCGTGCTAGTTCTGACTATGCTTTGGGTGCAAACGTAGAGAACCTATTATTAGTAGGTATGACGGCTAATGGTTATGGCAATCAACTGAACAATGTAATTACTGGTAATGAAGCGGGTAATTCCCTTTACGGCTATGACGGTGATGACACGTTAAATGGTGCAAGCGGTAATGACTATTTAAATGGTGGCAATGGCAACGATAAACTCTATGGAGGAAACGACAACGACTATTTAGATGGTGGCAATGGCAACGACGAACTCTATGGTGAAGCTGGTATTGACACTTTATTAGGAGGCTATGGTTACGATACCCTCTATGGCGGTTTAGGAGATGACGGACTTTACGGTCAAGAAGATAATGATTATTTATATGGACAGGAGGGTAATGACTATCTAGATGGTGGAGATGGTAGCGATTCTCTATATGGCGATTTCTTAGGGCAAATCGGCAATGATACTTTGATTGGTGGTGCGGGAAATGATTACCTTGAGGGAGGAGATGGTAATGATACTTTAACTGGTGGTAGTGGCGCTGATATGTTCAAGTTCTATTACAGAACCACGGCTGGTATCGATACTATTACCGACTTTAATGTCTTGGAAGATAAGATATACTTTAGTGATGTTTTCGGCTCTGGAATGGCTTGGGGTGATTTAACTAGCGATCGCTTTGTCTTAGGTTCTGCCGCAGTTGACAGTAACGACAGATTTATCTACGACAGTAATACAGGTGCTTTGTTCTTCGATTACGATGGTGCAGGCGGTAGGGATCAAGTGCAATTTGCTCAACTATCTACAGGTTTAAGTTTGAGTGCTGCCAACTTTGTGATCACTCCTGCTGGTTAATCTATTGAGATTCTGTATTGTGCCTTCTTGTTGGCAGTTTTCAGGGATGATTGAGAGGCTAAAGCTATTCCTCTACATAAGCCTAGCCTCTATATCAATTCAAAATTAACAAAGCCATACCTGAAGAGTACTATTTCTGAAAGCAACACTCCATCCTAATTCATTATCTTAAAAAAATAAAATCCGCGCAATGCTAAAGATGGCAGCACTCAGAATGGCACTTATCGGGACTGTTACTAACCATGCAGTGGCAATACCTTGGAGAGTTTGAAATTTTACCGAGCTGAGGCTTTGTACCAGTCCTACACCAACTACGCCACCTACTAAAGCGTGGGATGTAGAGACAGGTAAACCCATACGGGAGGCTAATAAAATAGTGGTCGCTGTGGCTAGTTCTGCACAAAATCCACTACTAGGTTGCAAGGCGATAATGTTTTCCCCAATTGTCGCAATTACCTTTTCACCCCAAACCGCTAAACCACCAACAATCCCCGCACCACCGAGAATTAAGATCCATAGGGGAACGGTAATACCATCGCTAGGAACTTGCCCAGTTTGATTAATATAGACGATCGCCGCTAAAGGTGCGATCGCATTCCCCACATCATTAGAACCATGTGCAAAGGCGACAAAGCAAGCACTGAGGACTTGGTAACGAGCAAATAGGGATTCGATGGGAGTGGGGGAGGAGGGAGATGAGGGAGAAATTATTAACTCCTGCCTCTTTTCTAGCTGTCGCCAACTGATGAAAGATAGCCCGACTGCGGCCAATGTTCCTGTTACAAGGGGAATATCGTGGGGGGGAATGTTGATACCGAGTTGATTAATGAGGTAATCAGTTAAGGGTTGAGTGAGGGAAGGTAGGACGATTACGCCAAATACACCTAAGAGAACTGCACTCAACCAAGGAATCCATTCTTTTAACTGGGAAATTTGATTTGGTTGTTCTAATATCCAGTGTTTAATTAGACTGTAAAATAAAGCCGCGATCGCACCACTGATCACAGGGGTTAAAATCCAACCAATCGTGATTAAGCCAATGGATGACCAATCGATTGCACCTATTCCTAACGCTACCCAACTAAAACCAGCGATCGCACCTACTACTGCATGAGATGAAGATACTGGTAAACCGCGAGATGTGGCAATCTGTAACCATACACCACAAGAAATTAGCACTGTCATCATGCCAATAACTAAAATTTGCGGTGTAGCTGCAAATAATTCGGGGTTAGCGACTTTTGTTGCTAGGGTTTCTGTTACCTCATTTCCAAACAAGACAGCACCACTAAACTCCAACACCCCAGCAATAATTATTGCTTGTCTCAGAGTAATTGCTTTAGAACCGACAGAAGTTCCCATTGCGTTGGCAACATCGTTAGCCCCTAAGTTCCAGGCGACATAGAAGGCTAATAGGGCAACTATTACTAGGATGATTGATATTTCCATACTAGGGGTATATACTTCTGCTGCGCTCGGTAAACGGGTGTAAAGGTGTAGGGAAGAATAATTTATTTACCTAATCAACTGTCAACTGTCAACTGTCAACACCCCTAATTTACGGATAAATCAGGATTTTATAAGTTTCTGGTGTCGGTGCGATCGCTTGATCTACGGCTGCTGATAAATCTTTTAGGGGATAGCGATCGCTAATTAATGCTTGCACATCAATACGGCGATTAAATACGATATCCGCCGAGAGATTTTGTAAGCGATAGGATGAACTGTAACTACCCATCAAGTCGATTTCGCGGCGGTAGAGAATGTTGGGGTTCAGGGGGATTTCTAATTCGTCGGGAAATTCGGCAAAGAACAGGATTTTTCCACCCTTCCTAGTACAGTCTAGGGCTTGGAAAAAGGCTTTTTCACTGGGAACAGCTAACAGTGTGACATCAACACCTAAGCCATCGGTGAGGGCGTGGATTTTTGCGCTTAAATCGGGATCACGGGCATCGAATGCTGCTTCTGCACCAACGTTGAGAGCTTTCTCTATTCTTGAGGGTAACAAATCAGTGGCGATCGCTTTTGCCCCAAAATATTTAACCAACATGATAAACATTAACCCAATCGGCCCCGCCCCAGTTACCAGAACGGTTTGCCCTGGCGCAATTTGGGCTTTTTTGACTGCTTTTAAGCAGCAGTTGGTTGGTTCAACAAAACTCGCTTCTTCAAAACTGATATTGTCGGGGATCGGAATCAAACCACCATTTTCGACAATATGGCCAGGGACTTTGACATATTCGGCAAAACCACCCCCACTTGGGTTAAATCCGGCTGTGGTGGAGATGTTTTTGTAAACATTGCACATGGAAAAATTATCATTCAAGCAGTAGGCACAACGCATACAAGGGATATGGTGCATGACTGCTACCCGTTGTCCTACCTGCCACCCTTGTACTTGAGAACCGACTGCGGCAATAGTCCCGGCTGTTTCATGCCCGAAAATACGCGGTGGTTCGTAGAGAGGATAGCGAATTTTTTTAATATCCGACTGACACAAACCCACGACTCGCACCTGTACCAGTATTTCATCTGGTTCCAAAGATGGTACGGGGATATCTTCGTAAGATAGCTGATTTACGCCTCTAAATACCTGTGCTTTCACGCTGATTTTTCACCGCTCAACGATACTAGATTTAACATTATTAGTCTACGTTGAGCTATAAGTTTTTGGGTTGCTCAGGTAATATATTACTAATATTGCTAACGAAGCCTGGTACTTCTCTATTAAGTAGTTCTAATAATTCTTTGAGCGTCATTGGTGGCTTTTTTAGACCTTGAGACTGTCTTTGCAAGACTTCTATCATTTTTTCTTGATTTAATCCACATAACATAACTAAAAATTCATCTGGAGACTGTGCTTGTATGTTCCAGGGAGAAAGGTCCTTCTCTTTGAAGTGCTTAAGATTTGAAGTAACAATTATATTAGCCTGAGCGATAACAGCCGCCGCGACAACATGGCGATCGCTTGGATGATTTGTCATCCTTTCACTTAAGTTATCTGGTACTTCAACCATTGCTTCTGGAAAAGCTGTTTTAATTCTGGTTTCTAATCTTTCTGCTCTTTCTAAAGAAATTCTTCCTGTGGACACCAAATTGCGAGTTGCACCATCAAGAATTTCTTGCGACCAAAAAGCTAAGTAAAAATCAGCTTCAGATGCACGTAATAAAATATCCCGTAAATACATTGGGAACAGTACGCAGGAATCAAGCACAGCACGTAACATTGATTTGTAGTATAAAGGCTACATCCAATCTATCGAATCAAATTTTAATAACAAAGTTCTCATTCATAAAACCCTAGTTCTTGACTTTCTGCAATTAATTCATCTAGTAATTGTCTGCGCTTACTATCTCGCTCCTGTTTGTACTTCAACAAATCGTCAAAACGCACACGCCGATGTGCGCCTACTTTGATATAAGGAATGTCGCCTTGCTTTAGTAATTTAATGAGATAAGGGCGTGAGACATTAAGTAAGTCGGCGGCTTGTTGGGTTGTGAGTTCTCGACCATAAGTAACTATAGATACAGCCTTACCCAAGGACATTGCATGGACAACTTGACGCAACACTTGATAAAGCGACTCAGGAATAGTAATTGCTTCTTTATTAGCTCCTAATAGTTTTGGTTGAAAGTCTTTTATGTTAAGTATGCGCTCGATTTCTTGAATATCTGAAGCTTCTTGTTCTTGAGCGATGACTGACTCTAAAGACTGATGATGCTCAGATTGAATAGCCATTGTACTGAACTTTAATAATTGTGTAACTCTAGTATATATCAAACTACATAAACGAAATAATCGAAATATATAATCAAAAAACTTAAAACTAAGAACAAATACTCCCCCCTTGGCAGTTGTCAGACTGAGGTTAAAATACAAACATTCTTTAATTGTGTGTGGTAGGGTACGCTCTATCGGAGGCGATCGCATTTATGTTAAATCAGTTGCTTGACGGACGCTATAAAATTACCAAAGTCTTGGGCGCGGGTGGTTTCGGTAAAACCTACATCGCCGAAGACATCAAACTCTACAATAATCTTTGTGTCGTCAAGCAACTCCAGCCGATGGCTACCGATCCCATGACGTTGCAAGTAGCTAGGCGTTTATTTGAGTCGGAAGCGCAGCTATTACATAAGTTAGGAACCCACGATCAAATTCCCCAACTACTGGCACACTTTGAAGAACACGAAGAATTTTTTCTTGTCCAACAATTTATCGATGGGCATCCTTTGAGTGATGAACTGACTCCAGGTAAACGATTGAGTCAAGACTATACTGTCGCTTTATTAAAAAATATTCTCCAACCTTTAGCCTTTGTCCATCAAAATAATGTGATTCACCGGGATATCAAACCACCTAATCTGATTCGTCGTAATAGCGATGGCAAAGTTGTACTAATTGATTTTGGTGCAGTGAAACAGATTAGTACACAGGTAGTTAATGGTGAAGGTATTACTAAAATGACTGTAGGCATTGGTACGGCTGGCTATATGCCCAGTGAACAAAGTCGTGGTAGCCCTAGATTAAGCAGCGATGTTTATGCTGTGGGTATGATGGGGATTCAAGCCTTGACAGGATTAATGCCGCATCAGTTAGAAGAAGATATACAGACGGCAGAAATTCGCTGGCGACATTTAGTTTCCGTAAGCCCAGCATTGGCGGATGTATTGGATAGGATGATACGTTACGACTTTCGCCAACGTTATCAGTCAGCTATGGAAGCTTTAGCGGCGGTGCAGAATTTGGGTAGTGCCTACGCACCAACGCAAACATCGGCAACACCAGCATATACACCAACTCTACCGATGACACATTCAGGGGATAATCCATACTTAGCCGAGCCTCCCTTGCATTCTCCACCACCAAACGTTCCTGCCCAGTATCGTCAAGAAATTCCCCAACAGCCTGTATCTGCACCTCCACCTGTAACTACCAAACCCGCGAAAGTAGGACTAGGTTTTTATTTGCAGTGGGTGTTAGTCAATGTTGTAGGTTTAATTGCCGGAACTTTTATTGGTGCGATCGCCCAAATGCTGGTACAACCGCTAGGTAGAATAATTAGTGAGCAAGTTCTAGCTGCAACGATGGGTTTAACCATCGGCTATATGCAGGCATTAGTATTAAGGCGACAAATTCCCATATCTGAAAAGCAGTGGATACTGGGTACTACTTTTGGCGTTTGTCTTTCCCTCATGTTGTCAGGAAAAGACCCTGCAAATTCTTTATTTTGGGCTGGCCCTGTAGTGGGAACAATTCAATGGTGGATAATGCGACCAGTAGTTAAGCAAGCTGGCTGGTGGATTATAGTAAATAGTCTGTTGGGTTGGATTGGTGGAATTGTTTCGGGAGGAGCGTTAATTTTACTTTTAAAAAATTCCAAAGATGTTTAATTCAAATATAATTAATCTCTTTTTTTATCCTCTGGAGAATTAGAGGTGCTGCACCAACTTTCCCAGCCTTTTCTAACCAATTGTTGACTTTATCTTCATTACCCAAATAATAGTCGGCTTTCGCAATGTAACAACAACTAACCGCTTTATCAATTGCCTCATTACCCTCTTCTGTGAACGGTAATAGCATTTCCTTACCTTCGCTATATCTACCTAACTCAACCAGGATAGCTCCTCTAGTTCCTTGAATAGTTTTGATATCGCTAGATAAAGCTATTGCTTGTGCAGACCATTTATCAGCTTTATCTAAATATTTTATTTCTCCATAATTAATAACAATTGAAGCTAAGATATCAATTATATAAAGTTGATCCCTTTTAGGTAGACCGGGGTAATGTAATATTTGCTCTAATAAATCAATTACTTGTGCAAAGTCCCTCTTATTAAATTCTGCTTGTACCTTATATAATATTTGTAAGACTTTTAAATTATTATTAAATAAATCTGGTGCAGAAGTTTTCTTATCTGTATACCTGTCTAAACCTAAAAGTTTCTGAATAAATTGCTGCTCAGTTTTTGTTAAAGCATTAATTAGTTGCTTACCATCATTAGAGAAAACATTACCATATAAATTTACATCCGTTGGTAGGATACTACCAACAAACAACAAAAACTCAATACAGATGATAATAGGTATGCTAATCAAATATCCTGGGTCTGCTATTTGTAAAATATATTTTGCATAAATTATGCTGAATAATAAACAAAAGCACAAGTTAACCATAGGGCCAGCTAGATACATCAATGCCAGCTTAGTTTTCACTTTATCTAGGGTTAAATTAGATGTATAAGTAATCCCGCCGCTAGGAATTATTCTAAACTCAAACAAAGAATTAAGTAATTTAACATTAAATATTTTATGTCCACTACCAACTATGACTAAATAGGGTTGAAATCCAAAAATTTTGGCTACGATAAAATGTCCCATCTCATGGCAAAATATCGAAACATGTAGCCATAAAAGAGTTAATATAAGTGCCATTGGGAAATAATTGGTGTATTAAATGAAAGAATCAAACTATCTTTATTACCTATAATTCCCAAATATTTAAGATTTTTATCAGTATATATACGCTGTTTAAGAGCCTAATTCAATTTGATTTCAATAAATCTCTTGCTCCCTTGAAAAGTCCCTTTTAACATAATTAATACTTAAATCAGCAATAATATGTTCTCGTGGTCGCTTTTTCTGATCATTGAGTATGCTGTAAAGCTGGCATTTTTGTACCCATCGTATTAAACAAAATTTTAGTGAGGTTAGAAAAATGGTTCATCAAACTTATATAACTGATGTGTTAGTCGTTGGTGGTGGTACTGGAGGAACGGCTGCGGCTATTCAAGCGGCGCGACGGGGTGCAAAAACTATTTTGGTGAGTGAATTTTCTTGGTTAGGGGGAATGTTAACTGCGGCTGGGGTATCTGCACCTGATGGAAATGAATTATTGGCATTTCAAACGGGGTTATGGGGTGCGTTTTTACAAGAGTTGCGACAGCGACAAGCAGGGGGCTTAGATAATAGTTGGGTGAGTTTTTTCAGTTATGATCCCCGTATTGGTGCAGAAATTCTTGCTGACTGGGTGAAGGAATTACCGAATCTGCATTGGATTTGTGGACAAGTACCATTAGAAGTTTTGCGTCAAGAAAATCGCGTTACTGGTGTGAGGTTTGCCGACTTTACCGTACAAGCAAAAATCACAATTGATGGTACAGAGTTAGGAGATTTACTAGCTTTAGCAGATATTCCTTATCGTTGGGGTTGGGAATTGCAGTCTGAGTGGGGAGAACCAAGCGCCCCTAGTAGTTTTAATGAGATAACCCAAAAATATCCCGTGCAGTCACCTACTTGGGTAGTAGTGATGCAGGATTTTGTAGAACCAGTTGCGCCAGAAATTCCTCCTGCGCCTAATTATGATCCGGCACTGTTTGCTGATGCTTGGAAAAACTATGGTGCAGAGCAATTCTTGAACTATGGGCGTTTGCCTGGTAATCTATTTATGATTAACTGGCCGATTTGTGGCAATGACTACGGTGAAGGGGTAGGAAGACTGATAGAATCAGCAGCAGCTAAGGATGATTTTTTCCAGGAATCTCGTTGGCATAGCCAAAATTTTGCTCATTTCATCCAAAAGCAGCTAGGTAGGCGTTATGGTTTGGCAGAACAAGTTTTTCCTGACACTTCATCGGCGTTGGCATTGCATCCATACTACAGAGAAAGTCGCCGTTTGATAGGACTGACTACGATTACAGAACAGGATATTTTGCCAGTTCCAGGCGGTAGAGTAGCATCTCTGTTTCCAGATACTATTGCTATTGGTAATTATGCTAATGACCATCATTATCCGGGGTTTAACTTGCCACTACAACCTAAATCCATCCGTTGGGGTGGACGTTGGACTGGTACGCCTTTTACGATTCCCTATCGTTGTTTAGTTCCGACTACTACAGATGGTTTCTTGGTTTGTGAAAAGAATATCTCTGTTTCGCACATAGCCAATGGGGCGACTAGATTACAACCTGTAGTGTTGGGTATCGGCCAAGCTGCGGGAATGGCGGCGGCTATATGTGTAGAATTAGGCTGTCAGCCGAGAGATTTGCCTGTACAGGAACTACAGGAAGCATTATTACAAGACGATCGCTCTCCTGCGGCGATCGCACCTCTATTTAATCTACCACCCGACCATCCAGAATGGCTGCAATGGCAATTGTCATACATCAAGGAGCCTCAACTATATCCAGTAAGTGGTAATTGTCCGGCTGCTGTTGATAAGTATGATCACCGAAAACAAGGTCAGGTATTTACACGGGGATCAGACTGTTTCACAGGAATTATTCATATTTTAAATCAGCAAGATTACAGATTCGAGATCGCCACACCACCTGCTAACCTGAAACAGTCTTGGCAGCTAGTGACTTTGCGATCGCACATAGATGAGCAGTTACAAGCTTTGTCAGATAAACAACATTTAACAATTTGGGGTCGTCTTAATCATTCTGGTCATTGGTTGTTAGTGGATGACCTTTGTTGAATGCACATTTTTTTAAGTTTTCAGTAAAAAGCACTACTTTTTCACAAAATCTTCCGGACTCGTCACCTAAAACACAGTAGCAATAAATAAGAGATTTACAAAGAGGCTTTTAAAATGCGTGCTGCTGTTCCAGTTTTAGTTACAAGTCTGGTGTTTGGTTCCCTGATTTTTGATTGCCTGGAAATGGCTAATCGCAATTCAAACTCTTCTAATACAGAATATATGGTTTCATTAAACAATAGACCCAAGCGTAATCAACCAGAAAATCCCGTTCCTCATCGGGGTACAGGACGTAGAAGCTTCATAGAAAATACCCAAATTGCTGTCTAGCGATCGCCTGCGTATGCTCATCAACCTATCACACTACTATCTTTAACAGGCAATCACCATTGGTTTTATAACCAGCAAATTTAAAGACTTTGCAACATTCTTAATAGCTTTTTCGGCAGTTATCAGTCGCTTTTAACCCGCTATTACAAAAATAATGTAATTAGTCGTCCAAATTGACAGTACCAGTACTTTTCACACGAGATATATTTCTGAATTGCTTTTTAAAGCGGCATTCAGGTGAATCATTTCAATTTGGTGCATCTACCTAAAGTTATATCAATTCAAAATTAACAAAGCCAAATTTGGCAAAGGTTCATAAGTCTTTCTTGCTGAATTTTGGACAACTGGTATTAAAGATTTTTTGATAAAAAAATATGGGGCAAACAAAATGCTTACCCCATCATCAAGCTTTAATTTTAATTAAGCTTGTCTAATGCACAATACGCGAACATCCCCATGTGTGCAGATTTTCTCTAGACCTTTGCTGTTTTAGAGTTATTCTCCGGCTTTTTTAAACCATTGAGAAACATTGGCACAAACTTTTCCATAAAGGCTTGGGGGTCACGCTGCCAGGCTTTTTGTGCAAGCTGAAGTCTAGTAAACTGCAATTGGGGTGCTAACAAAGTTTGTGGTAGGCGTTCCATGAGATATTGGGGACGTTGCCACATTGGCATAGTATTTGCTACTTCCACTAAGTTAGCAACTCGTCGTAGTTCTGCACCTAGCGTAATATCCATCCCTGACTCAAAGGCTGCTTGTTCAATAGCCGCATACTTGAGCTTGGCTTGCTCGACTTTTTGGCGATGTTCTGCACTTTTATCTGCTATCTGCGCTAACCAACGATTACCCCAACGAACATGTCCAGCTTCTTCTGGCAGAATTTTTTCAATGGTTTCGCGGATTCTAATATTTTCCTCTGTTTGGGGTGCTTGTTTAAGGGCGTAAATGTGGGCAGAGAAATACTCACAACCACGCTTCTCAGTGACGTTAATCGCAGCTAAGGCAGCAATAATACCATCTTCTAGATCCTCCGCAGCAACGTAGGCATCCTGATCTAGTAACCTTTCAAATTCATCAATGTAGGAATTTCCTGGGGGAGTTCCCACATCTGCACCCAAGTCCACCAACAAATCAGTTAACCACATCGCATGACGTGCTTCATCGGAAATGTGGTGAGATAAATCTTTAATTAGTTCTGGTGGCTTACCATTTA
This sequence comes from Nostoc sp. MS1, assembly GCF_019976755.1. Classification (NCBI taxonomy): domain Bacteria; kingdom Bacillati; phylum Cyanobacteriota; class Cyanophyceae; order Nostocales; family Nostocaceae; genus Nostoc; species Nostoc sp. MS1. The sequence continues at coordinate 968,748 of NZ_AP023441.1, read as the reverse complement.
GCTTTTCAATAACATCAGTCAGGTCTTTACAACTGCGTTGCTCACTATAACGATAACGGTTGAGGGTAATCAGGTGAACTTCGCGATCGCGCACTACCTGCTTGAGAACATCCCTCGCACTCAAATTATTCTGAAATTTCTTTGGATAAACAACTGTCATACTTTTATGTGAGTTTGTTAACTTGGGTGACTGGCAGTAATTGAGGTTGTCTCAACACCTGTACTCACACTGCCTCAGCGAAGATTTCCTACATGAGAATAATGTAAACTAATGTAACAAATAAACTATCACTCTTGAGGAAGGTATTTCTTACACCATCCTTATTTCAATGATAACGTCTTATCTTTTTGAGGAAAAAACCGCGATCAGCTATGCTGGGCGGTTACGCCATCGCCATTACAGCAAATATTAAAAAATATTACAAACTAGCAATTTCGTAGCATAAGATACAGAATTATTGATATATTGATTATGGAAAGAAGTCAAACGAACTCAAACTCAATAGGAGGACTGTGATATGTCTATTCAAGAAAAGTCTCGTGCAATCATGATGCGCCAATATCAGCAAGTTAAGAACCGTCAACAATCCATGCTGATGCGTGCAGCACAAGAACTCGGTCTTCCTGCTGAAGAACTATCCCATTATTGGAATCCCACTCAAGGCAAAATCGACCCAACTACACGCGCGATTTATGGCAGTAGCAATGCGTCGATGAGCTAAGTTTTGATAATGCTGCTATCTGTATCTTATTAGGGGAAATATTTAAAACAACGAGCTATTTCCCCTAATCTACTTATAGATAGTGTTTATTGAAAATATACTTTTTAGATTTTTAAATTAAAAATTTAGCTACCTACCATAAAATCTCAAGTCCATCATAGTAATAGTTAATAAGTTGAGTAAGCGGTAGAGATTGTAATACGAGGTTTTAACCTTGTTTAAAGCTTTATTGATAATTGAACGTGTAGGGTATTCTAAAGAGCGTTGCTTCTCAAAATATTCGGCTGTATCTAAAGGATTAGCTTCACCACGTTTAATTGCCTGTAGTTCTAATTTGTCTTTAAAAAACACAATCTCATTCATTGCATCTCTTCTAATAGGTAATCCTACTTTTGCTGCTGCTAAACCTATTGTGTGTCCTTCTCCTCTATAAAAACCCCGCAGTTCAAAATAGGGGGCAATTTTGCCCCAATAATTGAGAAATTCTAATTCAAGGCCTGAATCTCTTGTGACAACAAATAAACATTCATGAACAAAATCGATATCCTCTAGCTTCAGGCTTAACTTGTTCGCCATCTGATGCAGAAGTTTTAGTTCAAAAGGATTTTTATTATGTTTGGTGATATCTTTCCAGACGATTTTGGCTGTAATTCCTGGTTGCCATTTGATGTTTAAGGGGATAGGAGCGAGGATACGCATATCTGCATCCAGAAATAAGCAAGAGTTGAAAAGCGAAATTGCTTTGGCGATCGCAAATCGCTTATCGTGATAACAACCAAAGCTTACTTGATGATGTTTAAATGCCAAAACGTTACTTTGAGACTTAAAATACTTAGGACTATCTGTCAACACGACAAGAGGAATGTCTGGCGAATGCTTTTCCAGGTCTTTGGCTAGTTCTAATGCTAAAGCGCAGTAGTTTTCACCCAAAGCCATAGTGCAGCAACAGAAATTATTCTGTTTTTCCATAGTCTTGAAGAGTAAGTTAGTTTTTGATTATTAGTTTTAAATTACAACATAATACCTAAGTACAATATGTAAAGAGCATATTAATAGTCAAATATTCATAGTCAGCTATGACTTCTTTAAATTACACAGTTATAAGGCAATACGGTTCAGTTAGTAGAACCCAATTCTTCTAGATCCCCCTAAATCCCCCTTAAAAAGGGGGACTTTGATTCTTGTTTCCCCCTTAAAAAAGGGGGGTTAGGGGGGATCAAAAGATTGTGGGACTAGGTTATCAGACTTGTGTGTACACCGTAGTCTTTTTAAAGGGGGTTAGGGAGGATCAAAAGCTTAACTGAACCGTATTGAGTTATGAGGTTCATTGACACTTAACAGTTGACAGTCAAACGTCAGTAGTCCACAACCAACACATAAGAATTGTCAAAAAAAGCCACCCGCAAGGGTGGCAGTTTACACTCGTAGATACGCTTATTAATTAAACGTCGTAGTAGAGATGAAACTCGTAAGGATGAGGACGTAATTGCAACTGTTTAACTTCGTTAGCCAGTTTGTAATCAATCCAGTTTTCGATAAAGTCTTCGGTGAATACGCCTGTTTCTGTTAAGAATGCGTGGTCGTTTTCTAGTGCTTCCAATGCAAGTTCTAAAGAACCGGGTGTGGAAGGAACTTTCGCCAGTTCTTCTGGAGAGAGTTCATAGATATTCTTATCTAAGGGCTGGCCTGGGTCAATTTTGTTTTTGATGCCATCAAGACCTGCACACAACATGGCAGCAAATGCCAAGTAGGGGTTAGAAGTAGCATCTGGACAACGGAACTCTAGGCGCTTGGCTTTGGGGTTAGTCCCAGACAGAGGAATACGGATAGAAGCAGAACGGTTTCCTTGGGAGTAAGCCAAGTTAACAGGTGCTTCGTAACCAGGAACTAGACGCTTGTAGGAGTTGGTGCTGGGGTTGGTAATTGCTAACAGCGCTGGTGCGTGCTTGAGAAGACCACCAATGTAATGCAACGCCATTTCGCTCAAACCTGCATACTTATCACCCGCGAATAGAGGCTTGCCATCTTTCCAGATAGACTGGTGACAGTGCATACCAGAACCGTTATCGCCAAAAATTGGTTTTGGCATGAAAGTAACAGTTTTGCCATGCTTATTAGCAACGTTCTTGATGACGTATTTGTAAATCATCAACCAGTCGGCAGCTTCGATTAATTTACCGAAGCGGAAGCCTAATTCGCACTGACCACCAGTTGCTACTTCGTGGTGATGTTTTTCGATGGGTACGCCTAATTTCGCCATCGTCAACAGCATTTCTGTCCGAATATCTTGGAAAGAATCTGTTGGTGCAACAGGGAAGTAACCTTCTTTAAACCGGGGTTTGTAAGCCAGGTTGGGTTTATCTGGTGTACCTTCTTTACCAGAGTTCCAAATACCTTCTACAGAGTCTAGGAAGTAGAAGCCTTCGTTAGCGCCTTGGGCAAAGCGGGCGCTGTCGAAGATGAAGAACTCAGCTTCTGGGCCAAAGAATGCTGTATCACCAACACCAGTAGAAACTAGGTAGTCGATAGCTTTTTGAGCGATAACCCGTGGACAACGATTATACCATTCTCCTGTACGGGGTTCTTTGATGCTACAGGTGATACTGAGGGTAGGAACTTCCATGAATGGGTCGATCCACGCAGTGTTAGGATCGAGAACCATTGTCATGTCGGATTCGTTGATTGCTTTCCAACCCCGGATGCTAGAACCGTCGAAGGGAACGCCGTCGGTGAAGGAGCTTTCATCGATTTGATTTTGGTAGACGGTGAGATGCTGCCAAGTACCTACTGTATCGATGAACTTGAGGTCAATCAGCTCAATTTTTTCATCTTGAATTTTTTTCAAGATTTCTTGTGCAGTTGTCATTTTTACTCCTTCTCTGCCAATTTCTTAAATTCAAACCAGAATCGCCAAAGCATCTAAACCCTACTGATTGGAACAAAGTTGATGACACACCTGAAATATCCTAGATTCTAAACATTAGTTATTTTTGTAGCCTTTGTTACAGAACGCCTGGATTACAGGTAATATTAACCTTTCTTTCGATATCTACACAAAAGGGGAAAGTTAATCACATAGGGGTCAACTTTGGCATAGAATCCATAAGTAACAGATAGATCGTTTTTGTGCCGAATCTATTTTTAATAGCACAAAAATTTATTACTGGTGCGTAGTGCAACCAAATTAATATCAAATCATAGATAGCAACGATTGGGAGAAGAAGGAATGCGCGATGCGGTAACAAGCTTAATTAAGAATTATGACGTTGCTGGTCGGTATTTTGACCGGAATGCGATCGATACCCTCAAAGAATATTTTGATAGTGGTACTGCTCGTGTACAAGCAGCCGCCGCAATTAACTCTAATGCAGCAGCACTTGTCAAGCAAGCAGGCTCTAAGTTGTTTGAAGAACTACCAGAGTTGATTCGTCCCGGTGGTAATGCCTATACTACTCGTCGTTTGGCAGCTTGTTTAAGAGATATGGACTACTACTTGCGCTACGCTACTTATGCGTTGGTTGCAGGTAACACCAATGTTTTAGATGAGCGGGTGCTACAAGGCTTGCGGGAAACCTACAATTCTTTGGGTGTACCCATTGGCCCTACAGTGCGTGGTGTGCAAATTCTCAAGGATTTGGTTAAGTCTCAAGTTGTCGGTGCAGGTATTACCAACACCGCTTTTGTTGATGAACCTTTTGACCACATCACCCGCGAGTTAAGCGAGCAAGATGTGTAAAAGGCAGTGGTTCTCTTTCCCTCCAGGACGCTGCGCGTTGGTGTAGCCTCTCGCAGAGAACAGAGACGCTAAGGCGTTAGCGCAGCCTCTGTCTACGACACGCTCCGCGAACGTAGAGAACGACTGCGCGGTAATCGAGCGAAGTCGAGATTCACCAACCAGAGGCAGAAGGTAAGAATTACAATCTGCTTTTTGTCTAGTTTTCTGTGTCTAGTTGATTCTTAAAATAAGAATATTGCAGATATCGCACTTTGACCTTATTGGCAAGGTGCGTTTACTTTTTTTAATTATTAATAATAACCTGTAAACATTTATTTACATGATTCAATATAAATTAAACATAAAAAATCTTTGCAGTCTATGTTATTTGATGTTTTAAAAGTGTTTGGTGATGTATCAAATATTTTAAATATCTTAAATGTTCCTTAAAAAGCAGTAGGTTTGTTTCATACGAAGAAAGAAAAATACATAAGTTATGATTTATCGTTTTGTGACGGAGATTTTGACCCTTCTCCAAACCTCTCCCCCACGGGATGAGAGGCTTTGAATTTGTATAAATTATCAGTTTCTTGTGGATTTTCTAAGTAATACTAGGTTATAACCATTTCATGATCGGGGTTGTATTACTAAATATTGATAAAACGTATGTTTATCATTGATGACATTATTAGTGCATTAGTTGGTCAGGGTGTTGAGAATGTGCAAGATAAGCTCTGGCACAATGAAAAAGTATTACAAGTTTTGCAAAAATTTAACCTCAAGCCTGATGACCCATCAAATGATTTTGAGGGTGTTTATGTTTATACTTTAATTGAATATGGGATTGGAAAACCCAAGGTTATTTTAGAGTTATTCAGGGAACCTGAGATTCAAAGTGAGTTTGAAAAGGCATTTAGTCAAAATAAAAATTTTGATTTTAAAAAGTTAGATAATTGTATTGAGAGTTTTGCTATTGGTGATGAAATTAAACGGCAGAAAATCGATTGTCGTCAGGAATTAGCTGAATTTGCTAGTTTATTTATTGAAATTACTAAACGAGCTAGAACACCAACAGAAATTTTACAAGACCATAAACTCGATAGTTTACAACGTACTTTAAATCAAATTCGGGAACAGGTAAGCCACCTTAATTTAGCAGCCGTTCAAGAACAAGTTAACCAGTTATTACAAAGTTCTCAGCAATTATTACCACCGTCACCAGTAGCGAGAGAAACAGAATTAGCTAGAAGTTTGCGGGATTGGTTTAATTCGCTTGGTTATAAATTTGAACAGCCTGAAGTTTTAGAAGCTGAATATTTTGAATGGATTATTAATATCCCTAAACGCCGTGGTTATGACCGGATTTTGATTCGGGGAGTTGAGGGAGAAGCAAATATTAATGATGTGAATGCTGTTAAGGAAGGGATAGAAAAGTACAAAACTGATGAAGGGTGGGTGGTTGCACCTCGGAGAGTCAGTAAGTTGGCTAGAAAGGAATGTGAAAAATTTAAGGACTCAGGTGTTTATTGTTATACGTTAGATGAATTAATTGAGGCTGATGCTGATTTTACTGGTTATTTTGAATGGTTGGAACAACAGGTAATAGAAAAGGAAATTGATAAATATTATGTGCCGTTGGCTTGTATTAAGGAGGAAGTTGATTTAGCCACGAAGGGGCGCATTGGCATTAGCCACTATGGTAGAGAAGATGGTTGGATTGACCGCTATGTTAATAACTGGTTGGCTGATCCAGTGAAGGAACATTTATCAATTTTAGGGGAATTTGGTACTGGTAAAACTTGGTTTGCTTTTCATTACGCTTGGGAGGCTTTGAAAAAATATCGACAAGCAAAACAAGAGGGTTCACCTTTACCGCGTATTCCTGTAGTGGTTCCTTTGCGGGATTATGCAAAAGCGGTGACAATTGAATCTCTCTTTTCTGAGTTCTTTTTCCGCAAACATCAAATTGGTTTAGCAAATTATTCGGTTTTTGAACAGCTAAACCGTATGGGTAAATTATTATTAATTTTTGATGGCTTTGACGAAATGGCCGCGCGAATAGATCGTCAAGAGATGATCAATAATTTTTGGCGGCTTGCTAAGGTGGTTGTTCCTGGTGCAAAGGCGATTTTAACCTGTCGCACAGAACATTTCCCTGAAGCTTTGGAGGGACGCAGGTTATTAAATGCTGAGTTAAAAGCTTCTACTGCTAATTTAACGGGAGAACCACCGCAGTTTGAAGTTTTGGAATTAGAGAAGTTGGACGATGAGCAAATTAGGCAAATTATTAGTTTTAAAGCTAAACCGGAAATTGTCGAATATATTACTCACAATCAACAATTATTAGATTTGGCGCGTCGTCCGGTGATGATTGATTTAATTATTGAGGCTTTACCGGAGATTGAAGCGGGAAAACCTGTAGATATTTCCCGTGTTTATCTTTATGCAGTGCGTCACAAGATGGAACGGGATATTAAATCTGTACGCACTTTTACCACAATGGCACAGAAGTTATATTTTCTGTGTGAATTATCTTGGGAAATGCTGTCTACTGAGACGATGACTCTCAATTATAAGGAGTTTCCAGACCGCATTCGGCGTTGTTTCGGTCAAGAAGTACAGGAACAAAAAGATTTAGACCATTGGCATTATGACATGATGGGGCAAACCATGTTAATTCGTAATGCAGATGGTGATTATTATCCGGCTCATCGGTCTTTGCTAGAGTTTTTTGTTGCTTATAAATTTGCTAGGGAATTGGGGATTTTAGCTGATGATTTTCGAGAAATTGTTGATGTTATACCCTATGACCAGGGGATAAGTGAGGTTGATTTAACTCAGACTTTTGGTAAAACCCTGTTAGCAAAAGCAGTGTTGGATTTGATGTGTCCGATGTTGTCTGCATCAGCTAATGAACGTTTGTTAGAGGTAGTTAAAGGAACTAAAGGCAAAACTGAAACAGAAGTTGGTTACTGTGGTAGTAATGCGGTACAGTTACTAATTAAAGGTAATCGTTTTGCACTAGAAAAACAGGATTTGAGTCAGACGGTGCTTCCAAGTGTAGATTTTAGTCAGGCAAGTCTACATAGTGTTGACTTGACTAGGGCAGATTTACAGGATTCGGTTTTTGCTAGGGTGTTGACCACTGTTTGTACAGTTGCTTTTAGTCTTGATGGGAAATTGTTGGCGACAGGTGAGGAAGATGGCAGGGTAAGGTTGTGGAATGCCAACAGTGGTAAGGAGTTGTTAACGTTAATAGGTCATAGCAGTGGGGTTAACTCAGTAGCCTGGAGTGGGGATGGTCTGACTTTGGCTAGTGGTAGTGATGATGAGACAGTGAAACTGTGGGATGTGCAGGCTGGGGATTGTCTCCTGACTCTGGCTGGTCATGACAGTCGTGTTAACTCAGTAGCCTGGAGTGGGGATGGTCTGACTTTGGCTAGCGGTAGTGGTGATGAGACAGTGAAACTGTGGGATGTGCAGACTGGGGATTGTCTCCTGACTCTGGCTGGTCATGACAGTCGTGTTAACTCAGTAGCCTGGAGTGGGGATGGTCTGACTTTGGCTAGCGGTAGTGGTGATGAGACAGTGAAACTGTGGGATGTGCAGACTGGAGATTGTCACTTAACTCTAGCTGGTCATAATGGTTCTGTTTTGTCAGTAGCATGGAGTGGAGATGGTCTGACTTTGGCTAGTGGTAGTGATGATGAGACAGTCAAACTGTGGGATGTGCAGACTGGAGATTGTCACTTAACTCTAGCTGGTCATAATGGTTCTGTTTTGTCAGTAGCATGGAGTGGGGACGGTCTGACTTTGGCTAGTGGTAGTGATGATGAGACAGTCAAACTGTGGGATGTGCAGACTGGAGATTGTCACTTAACTCTAGCTGGTCATGACAGTCCTGTTAACTCAGTAGCCTGGGGTGGGGATGGTCTGACTTTGGCTAGTGGTAGTGATGATAAAACAGTGAAACTGTGGGATGTGCAGACTGGGGATTGTCGTCTAACTCTGGGTGGTCATAATGGTTCTGTTTTGTCAGTAGCCTGGAGTGGGGATGGTCTGACTTTGGCTAGTGGTAGTGGTGATAAAACAGTCAAACTATGGGATGTGCAGACTGGGAATTGTCGTCTAACTCTGGCTGGTCATGGCAATTGGGTTAGGTCAGTAGCCTGGAGTGGGAGTGGTCTGACTTTGGCTAGTGGTAGTGGTGATAAAACAGTCAAACTGTGGGATGTGCAGACTGGGAATTGTCGTCTAACTCTGGGTGGTCATAAAGGTTCGGTTTTGTCAGTAGCCTGGAGTGGAGATGGTCTAACTTTGGCTAGTGGGAGTATTGATGAAACGGTGAAACTGTGGGATGTGCAGACTGGGAATTGTCTCCTGACTCTGGCTGATCATCATGAATGGGTGTTCTCAGTAACCTGGAGTGGAGATGGTCTAACTTTGGCTAGTGGGAGTATTGATAAAATGGTGAAACTGTGGGATGTGCAGACTGGGGATTGTCTCCTGACTCTGGCTGGTCATAATGATTGGGTTAACTCAGTAGCCTGGAGTGGGGATGGTCTGACTCTTGCTAGTGGGGGTATGGATAAAATGGTGAAACTGTGGGATGTGCAGACTGGGGATTGTCTCCTGACTCTGGCTGGTCATAATGATTGGGTTAACTCAGTAGCCTGGAGTGGAGATGGTCTGACCCTTGCTAGTAGTAGTCGTGATAAAACAGTCAAACTGTGGGATGTGCAGACTGGGAATTGTCGCCTGACTCTGGCTGGTCATAATGATTTGGTTAGGTCAGTAGCTTGGAATGGGGATGGTCTGACTTTGGCTAGTAGTAGTGATGATGAAACAGTCAAACTGTGGGATGTGCGGACTGGGGATTGTATTGCTACTTTTAGCCATCAGTTATATGCAGGGTTGAAGATTAACGGTGTGAAGGGGTTGACCCAGGCAGAGATATTAAGTTTGAAAGCGTTGGGGGCTGTGGAAGATGAGGGACATTGAGGAGATATAGTATTTCAATAATGCTTGTGGACGGTAAGACTTGGTTAAGCAGCGACTCGATACATTATTGGTAGAGTTAAATTTATGTAATTCTCGCGCTTTGGCACAGAGGCTAATTCAGGCGGGAGAAGTAACTGTTAATCAACAGGTGATTGATAAGCCTGGGACTGAGGTTGATGTCGCGGCTGAGATTAAAATTAAGGAGCGATGTCTACGACTGGCTTACGCCTACGCGCCTCTGAACACAGCCAAGACGCAAAATCTAAAATGGACGATTTTCTCGACCATGATAAACACGCAAAATTAGAACGGTTTCGTCTTCAAGATAGTAGTGAATTACATAACCGTATTTGCCAAATGGAACTACTAGCTTGCGTCGTCCTGAACCATCTTCCAAAACAGTTCCTTTGTAGGGATTATCAGCTAGGCTAAAACCTGCTTCTCGAATGACTTGTGCAGCTTGAAAAGCAGTGTTTTCATTTTTCAATTTCAAAAAATCGAACAGCCGTACAAGGTCAGTAAGTGCTTCTGGTAGCCAAATTACCTTGGACATGGCGGTTCATGATCTGTTCCCACACTGGCTAACCATGCAGCTACTTCGTCATGGGAGATACCATAACCTGTCTCTTTGTATCGCTGCAATCGACGCATATCTTCTTCTTTGGTTGCGTCATCGCTAGTAAAAGTTAAATTTTGCTCTTGAAGTTGTTGTAAGTCGTTGCTGTTGAGGTCGTAATTCTCATTAAAATGAGCCTCTAAAGCTTTTTTTAAAGCATCCAAATTGCCGTCTGATGTGTTAATCCATTCTTGAAAAGCTGCTTTCAAGGCTTCTAAATTGCTATAAGCATCAAGTTGGGCAGCGATTTGTTGCAATATATCTGTCATAGCTGTAGTTTTTATCAGCCTTATATAAGACCATTATATAAATATTTGTACATTCCCAGTAGTGACCAAATCACAGGAGTATTAAATTCATTGGTGAAGCAGCGACTTGATATATTATTAGTAGAGTTAAATTTATGTAATTCTCGCGCTTTGGCACAAAGGCTAATTCAGGCGGGGGAAGTAACTGTTAATGCACAGCTAATTGATAAGCCTGGGACTGAGGTTGATGTCGCGGCTGAGATTAAAATTAAAGAGCGATCGCGTTTTGTTTCCCGTGGTGGTGAAAAACTTGCTAAAGCTTTAGAATCATTCGCCATCCCCGTCACTGGCAGGATTTGCTTAGATGGGGGAATTTCTACAGGCGGTTTTACTGACTGTCTACTGCAAGCTGGCGCTAAATTAGTTTACGGAATTGATGTTGGCTATGGACAAACTGATTGGGGTTTACGAAATAATCCCCAGGTTGTTTTGCGCGAACGTACCAATTTACGGCAACTGCAACCTGGGGATTTATTTGGTGAGGGGGATATTGTTCCAGATTTGGCGGTGGTGGATGTTTCGTTTATTTCCTTAACCAAGATTTTGCCTGCTGTGTGGCGACTAACTCAATCTCCGCGTGAAGCTGTGTTATTAGTTAAGCCACAGTTTGAAGTGGGTAAATCTCGTGTGGGGAAAAAGGGTGTTGTGCGCGATCCCCGCGACCAAGCTGATGCTATTTTTCAAGTTTGGCTGGTGGCTGAGGAATTAGGCTGGAAATACAAGGGTTTAACTTGGTCGCCAATTACTGGCCCGGCTGGAAACGTCGAATACCTATTATGGTTAAAAATGGAAAGCGAAACACCACCGCCAGATTTAATTGCTATTCAACAAATTACTAAATTAGCTATGGATGAATTGAGTAATTAGGTAGGGCGTAGAAAGAAAGAATGTTTAATGTTATTTGACTGTTCTTAACAGGATTTGCTTTTTTTTAGGCATTCTATTCATGTAATCTTTATATTTTTCCATCTACGTAGGGCTTGCTGAAAAAGTCATTTCAAAGGAAGAGAAAAATTGATTAAGTAGTCAGTCCAGAAAAAAGATAAGTTTTTGTTGTTTAAGGTTTAATGAAATATCAGTTTCGATAATAGAAGAAGTAAAAAAAGACTCAGTTTTGAAAAATAGGCAAAAAAATACACAAAAAAGCCGTAATAGCAGAGTAGAAAGATGTATTGCAGATACGGGTTCTCCCGAATTTGTTCTACTGTCTCTCTGTCACTTATTCCTAATTTTTCTTTAATTATTAATGCTCCCAACGCCATTCTAAATGTTTTGGCTGGCGCTCCCATTCTTGCTGAAAATATTTCTGCGTACTCTGCTTCAAATTTTGACCAAGGTATCATGTTCGCCATGATTACCCATCGGTTATCTGACGCTAGTTTTCCCCCAAAGGGTAGTTCAAAGTTTTCTGCTGCTTTTTCTTGCTTTTGCGCTCTTCGATACATTTTAACGCAACTTGCTACAAGGATTTTTACTTATCTTACCCTTTTTCTTTTCACCTTATTTTTCTTTCCTGACCCTGAAACTCTTCATTCTGCTATCTTTCGCCCTTATTCAGCCAGCCCTACGTACACATCTTTATATTTTTTTGATGAAATAACCGTACAAATACTAGACTGTTTACGTAAAGATGAGTATCTTTTCTATAAAAAAGTGCTAATCAATCTTAAAGTACCTTTGATTTTAGAAGATGTGAAAAGATTGACTATTGGACATTACTGATTTCCACTTGTTTCATATTTAATATTTGACAAGGAGATGAATTATGAATCAAAATCTCTGGAAAATAATAGGTGCGGTTACTGGTACTGTTTTCAGTGCTACTATCCTAGAAATACCAGTCTTAGCTGCAACTGTCACTTACGACTTTACTGTCAGACTTTTTCCTTCTACTATTTCCATTCCCTCTGGACTTCCAGATACCTACAGTGGATTCTTCAGTTACGACACTGATAGTCCTATCACTACTCCCAGTGGTGATCGAGTTTTTCCTTTAACAAACTTTTCTTTTTCTTTTATTGAACCAATTAATACTATCCCAACCACCTTTATTCCCAGGATATATAATTTAAGCGATCTGGTTACTTCTAGTGCATCTCCACTCAGCTTTGCATTTGGAGACATTCCTACTGGAACTCCTCCTACTACCAGTCTCTTGCCTGGAGGATTTGTTTTCAATTTGAATTTCCCAACAATATTTGTAGATATTCAGCAACAGGTGCAAGGTATTTTTATTGCAAATTTACCTACCCCAGGAAATATTATAAATAGTTTAAATTTAGTTACTACTTTTAGATGTCCTGACGATGTGATTGGATGTGAACCACCAAGTGAACAACTAGTTGGTGAATTTGTTAGTTTAACTTTGCGGGAAGGAGAACCACCAATAGCAGATATTGCGGAGCCAACCGCAATTGCGGGACTGCTATTGTTTGGCTTAGGCTTCTTATCGCAAAGAAAATTTGGAACTTCGCAGCATAATTAATGTTCATAAAACTGCTGGGATTTAGAAAAATTTTAGATTGGTGATTTTATATTGAAAACCAATATAAAATTTAATTTTTCCAATCTAAAATTGCCTATTTGTAGCATTAATTAAACGTCGTAGATGAGACACTCTAATGCTTCTGGATGCAAATCACAGAAGGTTTCTAGAGAATTTTTGTGTTTTTTGGCTTGTACTTGGTGAGATTTTTCAGCTTGTAATTCTTCTACAATGTCCCAAGCTACGGCACAGTTTGGTGAACCATCGCCGTTTAGTTCACAAGTATTACGTGCTTCTGCGATCGCAGTGAGGATGGCTTTTTCTAAATTTGTAGCTTCTTCTTTGTCGGCGTTAAAAGCGTTGGGAGCTACGTTGTAGATTGCTGTCATGATATTGTTGCCTCTGTTGATGACGCTATGCGCGTTAGTTGTGAATGTTAACTGTCTTCAGGACTTATATTTCTAGTGTAGATAGGCTTCCCAAATAGTATGGTGGTAAACACCGCCATTTTTTGAGCAATTATTATTGGGAATCCCTCTCTTTCCATCCTGAAGGAAATCGGGTATATATGCTGTGCTTATTGCACTAATAGCAAATAAATGCCATCTCCTTTATATTGCCTCGGAAAATGGCATTTGGACACGATTATCAGAGGAATTTGATGTAAGTTGACAATTTCTCAACAATAGTAATAACTAAGTCAATATTTTTATTTATTCTCAATATTTCATATTCAATTCTTGTTGCAACCGATACAGAATTGTATTTTGGTCTACTTGTGAGAGGATTTCAGCAATTACGGTACTAGCGCCTAATTGTCCCCAAGTGCAGCCTTTTTCTAGATAGACTTGTGCGGCTTTGCCTACAGAATATGCACCATAACCAGCGATTCCAGCTTGAGCGATCGCACTACCTGCAAAAGCTGTAATATTGGTGGGATTATCGCCACTGGTTAAGGCAGCAGCACTTTTACCTAAACCAAACACGAAGTTAGTGCCTAATTCTCCCAACAATAAGCCACCGCAACTCATTAAGATAGTTTTTAATATTTTCCCGGCTTCGTAGCTAGTCATAGGTAAACCGTACAGCCGCGCTAAGGAACGAATTAAAGCCAAATCAGCCACAGTTCCGCCGATGATATCGAAAAAGGCGATGGGGTTTAAGGCTACAGCGAGGGCTTTGTATTTGGTATATTGCCAGATGATATTTTCCGCTTCTTGCTGGCGGATGTCGATAGTTTTTTGGGCGATCGCCGCTTCTGCGTCCCGTGCTTGAATAAGTGCATTTAAAGCAAGGAGCGATCGGCCTTCCCGATTGAGAATGTTAAGAATAGTTTGCTTGAGTTCGTCTACCTGTGGCGGTGGTGTTTCCCATTCATAACTCACCTGTCCATCAGGCCATTCCACCCGTATTTCCATAGGTGCAGGTTCCGCCGCTATCATCACAATTTCGTCGGGTAGTAGCGGCTTGGCTTGAGGATTTCCTGCTCCTAATTGTTGTAAATTTTTATAAATTGCGGCTCTGTCTGTATCTGGGTATAAGTCGATTTTGTTAAAGACTAGAATTAAAGGTTTTTGTGCTTGGCGTAACTCTAGCAGTGCTTGATATTCAGTACGGGTAATATCCCCAGACACCACAAACAAAATTAAGTCAGCTTGATGCACCACATCCCGCGCCATTTGTGCGCGTGACTCACCCTGAATTTCATCTAGTCCTGGTGTATCAATTAACTCTACTATGACCTTTCCCCCTGGTTGCCAGCGTACAGAACGCGGCCATTGAGTCACACCGTTGAGGGGGCCTGTTTGCAAAATTTTACTGCCCAATAAGGCATTTAACACCGCCGACTTGCCACGACTAACTAAACCAAAGGCGGCGATTCTAATTATGTTAGAGTCCAGCTTGCTAAGTGTAGAATTTAATACTTCTATTTCCGGTTTCACCAAACCAGCTAACTCTGGGTTATATGATAAATGCCCCGATTTACGAAGATATCCATACCAAGACAGTGCTTGTCTCAAGCTGGCACGAGCGCGGTTTAAGTGAGTTTCTTGCAAGTTACGCACAGAATTAGTTTGATTCAAGGTTGGATCAACGACAGGCTACATTTCTATTTTGCTCTAATTTTTACGCCTTCTGTGACCTTAGCCAACATACAGTAAAGTTAGAGTTGGTTGGTTGTATAAAGTATTTATGGTAGAGAATACACCTAGACTTTCTAAAAGCAGTAAATCAGATATTGTAGGTTATGAAGATTTTCTAGCTGAATTAAAGACGCGAATTTCCACCGCCCAATTAAGGGCAGCAGTTGCAGTTAACAAAGAATTAGTCTTACTTTACTGGCAAATTGGACGAGATATTATACATCGGCAACAGCAGCAAGGTTGGGGCGCAAAAGTTATTGATAGGCTGGCGGCTGACTTACGTAAAGCTTTTCCAGAGATGAAAGGCTTTTCACCTAGAAACCTCAAGTATATGCGGGCGTTTGCTGAAGCTTACCACGATGAGCAAATTGTGCAAGCACCTCTTGCACAAATTAGTTGGTATCATAATATCGCTCTAATCGAAAAGCTAAAAGTCATAGACGAACGTCTCTGGTACGCACAGCAAACTATCCAACATGGCTGGAGTCGTAATGTTTTAGTTCACCAGATTGAGAGTAAATTGTATCAACGCCAAGGTAAAGCAACTACTAACTTTAACAACACCCTACCTCAGCCACAATCAGAATTAGCACAACAGTTATTAAAAGACCCTTATAACTTTGATTTCCTCAATTTAGGAAAAGATTTTTTAGAGCGTGATTTAGAACGTGCTTTAATCAATCACATTCGGGATTTTTTACTAGAATTAGGCGTTGGCTTTGCTTTTGTTGGTAGTCAGTATCATCTAGAAGTAGGTGGCGAGGATTTTTATATTGATTTGTTGTTTTATCACCTGCGTTTGCGCTGTTTTGTGGTGATTGATTTAAAGATTGAAGAATTTAAACCAGAATTTTCTGGCAAAATGAATTTCTATGTAAGTGCAGTAGATGATTTATTGAGGCATACAAATGATCAGCCTACAATTGGGCTGATTTTATGTAAGAGCAAAAATAAAATAATAGCAGAATATTCTCTACGAGATATTTATAAACCTATTGGTGTTTCTACATACCAAATACAAGATACTTTGCCTGAGCAATTACACAATAATTTACCAACTATTGAGCAGTTGGAAGCTGAGTTAGAAACAATTTTTTTAAAAGTAGAAGATACTGGTAATTTATAATTAAAACAACTGCTAATTATAAATTACGTAAGCGATCACCTCTGGTAGATAAGCCGGAGGCTATTACTAATTACGAATCAACTTATGATTTTATAAAAACCATTCATATAATTGAGGATTAATGTATTTCTGCATCAATGAGTCGTTTTACTAGCATAATATAGGCTGATTTTTCACCTTATAACATTTCACAAAAATTATGATACAGATCCAAATGCCCAAACCTATGCTACGCCTGTTTTTATTAATTTTGAATTTTGAATTTTGAATTTTGAATTTTAAATTGGATTACCTTTGGCGGATAGCAATAGTATAACTCTGTCGCTGTGTAGCTTCTCTACGGCTTTTAATCAGTCGAAAATCTTGGTCTATGTATAGATGTTCTAGGTAAGAAACAGCACGATAGGCTTTTTCAAACTTTTTGATAGTATTTCTATCCATATTGTCTAATTTAACTTCTTGTCTTAAATCGATTTTGGCATCAGGTGATTGTAATTTCGTTTTAGTTATGTTGTTAAACCATTCCTCAGCTTCATCAATAGTTAATGGTTTTTCTCTATTTTTTATAGACTGAAAGATTCCCACATTTTGAATATGCCAATTATTATCTTGCACAGTGTATTGTTGCAACACCATTAAGTCGAAGGCGGGTAATTTTGATGTAAATTTCTGCCATAATTTAGATTGTTGCCCTGGTGCGTAACGGGCGACATTGGCGTAGTAGCCATCATCATGAAATATTTGGTAAGACTGTGCATGTAATCTCCCCGGAACAATATCTTGAAAGGGAATATTTGACCAAACTGGTATCCATACACCTACAACTAGAGGTATTTGGTCTGATACTTGGGGAAATGGGTTACGTCGGCTTAATTCTTCAAAATATGGTGCTAATTCTTGCTGATAAAAGCTGACTTTCATCTTTAAATAATCTGTATCGTGTCCTTTAGCTATTTCTAAAATTTTATCTTTTAATTCTTGTGTATGCCAATCAGATAATTGTTTGGTAGTTGTAATATTAGCCATAATTAACCTCTAAAAATTAATATAGAGACGCGAATTAATTCACGCCTCTATTAATCCGAATTGAGGTCTACCACCAAACACGATTTCCGTTTTCGTCTAATCTAGCTTCACGAATTACATCAGAAATTTCTTCAGCGTCTTTTACATGGTGAAGTGCTTTCTTTTCACCATCGGGGTAGTCTACAACGAAGTATGTAGGAACTGTGATGTGGTCGCCTGTAATGTCTGGAGAATCTACAGCTATCTGTTTGGCTTTTTCTTCAAGAGATTTGCTATCGTCGATTTGATCGCCTGGGTTTGCTGTTAAGTTTCTTTCTTTAGCAGTGGGTTCTTCACGAGAATGCCAATCTTGACTTACTGGCTGTCTAATTTCTTCTGATTGATTATTTTGATTTTCTATTTTTTCGTTACTCATGGTTAGTACAGAAATTAAAAGCTTATGTTTACTAAACCAATCTAGAAAATCCTATGTTTAATTGATTCTTTCTTCAGTTAGAGTTTCCCCTTATAATGAGAATAACATACCTGTGGTTATATCTTATATATAATATTTTTGGACAACCTCTAACTATAGAAATACAGGAAAAATTTAAAGTTTATTTCTTTAGTTGAAAGGGTGTATATTTTCCCCCTAACGCTTCAACGATCGCGCGGGTATTGGCTTCCATCATTTTAATATATGAATCACCATTACTACCTTTAGCGCCAATGGAATCGGAATAAAGTTGATTTGGTGCTAATTCTATGCCAGCTTCTTGAGCAACGGTTTTAATTAAAGCAGGATTAATTGTAGTTTCAGCAAAAATGGCCGGCACACCCGTTTTTTTAATCGAATCTACTAATTTCTGGACTGTTTGGGCACTTGGTTGTTCTTCTGTGCTGATGCCGATTAATGTACCTGCGATCGCCAGCCCATAAGCTCGTCCATAATATTGAAAAGCATCATGAGTTGTCACTAGCTTACGTTTATCTGGCGGAATTGTCTGTATTTGTTGATTAATCCAGGTATGCAGTTGTTTTAACTCATTCGTAAGTTGTGCTGCCCTCTGAGTATATTTCTCTCTGTCTTTGGGGGATAACTCAATTAAGCCATCTCGAATACTATTAACCATAGCAGCCGCGTTTTCTGCACTCCCCCAAACATGAGGATCAGGAACTACCTCGCCTCTGCCTTTATCCAACTGTAATGGCTTAACGACTTCACCCACGGCTAACTTCCGCACTTTACCCCCAGCCGCATTCATCAGCTTAATCAGCCCTGGTTCTAAGTTGTAGCCGTTGTATAAAATCAAGTCTGCTTCTTCCAAAAATCGGCTATCGGCTGGTACTGGTTCGTAAACGTGAGGATCAGCCCCAGGTTTGAGGATGCCTGTTAATTGGATTTCTTCCCCTCCAACTTCCTGTGCCAAATCAGCAATGATGGTG
Source organism: Nostoc sp. MS1 (assembly GCF_019976755.1). Lineage (NCBI taxonomy): Bacteria > Bacillati > Cyanobacteriota > Cyanophyceae > Nostocales > Nostocaceae > Nostoc > Nostoc sp. MS1. The sequence continues at coordinate 950,180 of NZ_AP023441.1, read as the reverse complement.
CTAGTTGCCACTACTCGCGGTTTTCCCCCTGCATTTGGAGTATTTCGGTTAGTGTTAACTGCGGCACATCCTTCTACCAAAAGTGCTAAAACTACTGCCAATACTGGCTTCCAGCAATATCTGGCTTTTGAGTGAGTGATTGTATTCATCAGACTGTTATATTTATTCTCATATTTCTTTCATTTTTCAAGTTACAGTATTTTCATAATCTTTTCATTTTTTTACGTCTCGGAAATGACATTATGCGAATTGCGAACTTTTCCTTAGCTACTGGTTCCCCCTTGGAATCAGTTAATACCCATACAGCAACAGCAGCAATTAATATCTCCCATCTTGGTGTACATTACCGTACCCAGGAAGCTTTGCGGGATGTTAACTGTATAGTCAAACCGGGACGGCTGACAGGGATATTTGGCCCTAATGGTGCAGGTAAAAGCACTCTGATGAAAGCAATGTTAGGTTTAGTTCCCGTCAGCAGTGGTAAGGTACTGTATCAAGACAAACCCTTGATGCAGCAGTTGGGAAAAGTTGCTTACGTTCCCCAACGTAGCCAAATTGACTGGACTTACCCCGCCACCGTTTGGGATGTGGTGATGATGGGAAGGGTAAAGAAAACAGGCTGGTTGCGAAGTTTCTCGGCTGTGAGTCGCCAAGTTACTAAAAACGCTTTAGAACGGGTGGGAATGATTGATTATTGCGATCGCCCCATAGGACAATTATCTGGTGGACAACAGCAAAGAGTATTCTTAGCTAGGGCTTTAGCACAGCAAGCAGACATCTTCTGTTTTGATGAACCGTTTGTAGGTATTGATCAAAAAACCCAAACAGTCATTTTTGAAGTCTTCCATGAACTAGCGGCTGAGAACAAAATTGTCCTAGTAGTGAACCACGACTTAGGCGAATCTATCAGCCATTTTGATGATTTAATCTTACTAAATCGAGAATTAATCGCCACAGGTTCCCGTCAACAAGTTCTTACAGAAGAAAACCTCAGTCATGCTTACGGCGGTAAAGTTATCTATTTTGCCGATGCAGCATAAGAAGGGAGTAGGGAGTAGGGAGTGGGGAGTGGGGGGAGATGAGGGAGATGAGGGAGAAAAGAATATTACTACTTTCTGCCTGTTGACTATGGACTATGGACTGTTGACTAATGACCAATGACTAATGACTAAATTATGCTAGAAGCTTTAATTGAGCCTTTGCAATATGGCTTTATGCAGCGATCGCTAGTGATTGCGATTTTGGTAGGTTTATTATGTGCGGTTGTGGGTAGTTACTTGATGGTGCAAAGATTGGCACTGTTGGGTGATGCTATCAGCCACTCGGTTTTGCCGGGATTAGCGATCGCTTTTATGATCGGCGCTAATATATTTGTGGGTGCGTTTATTGCTGGGGTGATAAGTACCATTGCGATCGCTTGGATTAGAACGCGATCGCCAATTAAAGAAGATGCTGCAATGGGTATAGTATTTTCTGCTTTCTTTGCCCTTGGTGTTACCCTAATTACGGTTATTCAAAAAGATAATAAAATCGACCTGAATCACTTCTTATTTGGTAATATTCTGGGCGTTACCTTGGATGAAGTGCGTGATACTGCCATCATTGCTGCGATCGTTTTAATAGTAGTTTTTTTGTTATACAAAGAGCTATTATTTTACACCTTTGACCCATTAGGCGCTCAAGCCGCAGGCTTACCAGTAAATAAGCTCAACTTTGGCTTAATGCTGTTAATTGCCTTAACAATTGTCGCCAGTATGAAAGCCGTAGGCGTAATCTTAGTTTTATCACTATTAATTACACCAGGAGCCACCGCTTATCTATTAGTTAAACGTCTGCATCAAGTCATGATTTTAGGTGCAGGTATTGGCGTATTTTCTAGTATTAGCGGGATGTATCTTAGCTACTTTTATAATTTGCCCTCTGGCCCAGCAATTGTTTTAGTAGTTTCAGGATTATTTGTATTGGCATTATTATTTAGTCCCAAACACGGAGTTTTGATACCAAGCACATATCAAAAATAAAATTAATAACAATTATTAATTTACAGAATTACAGTTATTAGGAAAGTAAATATATATGTTAAATATTTATTCCTAAATAACTTTATTTAGGAATTTTTATACAGAAAAGAATTAATGAATACGTTAAGCTGACAACAGCAGTATTCATTTTCTAAACAATGACCGCAAGTAATCCTACAATTTTAGCCCTGGACTTTGATGGAGTAATTTGCGACGGACTAATCGAGTATTTTGAGGTAGCCTGGCGTACTTATTGTCAAATTTGGTCATCAGCTAATGACACACCACCAGATGATTTAGCTTTAAGATTCTATCGTCTCCGTCCTGTCATTGAAACAGGTTGGGAAATGCCTGTTTTAATCAAAGCTTTAATAGACGGCTATTCTGATGAGCAGATTCTTCAAGAATGGACAAGCATTACCCCAAAAATTTTGTTAGATAGCAAGCTACAAGCAAAAGAAATTGCGACAAAATTGGATGGCTTGCGTGATGAGTGGATTGATAACGATTTAGATGGTTGGCTGAGTCTGCATAGATTTTATCAGGGCATAATCGAGAAACTTAAAATCACCCTTGCCAGTGAAGTTAAGTTGTATATTGTTACTACAAAAGAAGGACGTTTCGTTAAACAGCTATTGCAGCAAGAAGGTATAGATTTACCTCCATCCGCAATTTTTGGCAAAGAAGTAAAGCGTCCTAAATATGAAATTCTGCGTGAGTTAATTCAAGCAGCAGATCATAAACCCGTGAGTTTATGGTTTGTAGAAGATAGACTCAAGACATTACAGCTAGTCCAACAGCAAACAGACCTAGCAGATGTCAAGCTTTTCTTGGCAGACTGGGGCTATAATACCCAAGCAGAGAGAAAAGCCGCTCAAACCGATCCGCGAATCCAGTTATTGTCTCTGTCTCAATTTGCTAAAGATTTTTCAGGGTGGGTTTGAAGAAATGGGGAGTGGGGAGTAGTGAGTGGGGGGATGAGGGAGTAACTTACCCCTAGCCCCTCTCAGGAGGGAAAAGGAGAATAACTGTTGACTAATGACTAATGACTAATGACTAATGACTAAATTATGCTTGACCTGACAAAATTAGCACGACAAATGCAGGGTTTAAGCCAGCATCTATCCCTAGAAGCTGTGGCTAGTCGCCAACGGTTAGAGTTGGCGCAACAGCATCTAAGAAAGGCTATCGATTTTCAACAAGAGTTAATTGAACGTCAGGAAAAGTGGCGCGATCGCATTCTCTTTGCTAATGCTACACCCCTTCAGCCGCTTAATACTCGTCTAGATATTCCCACTCCTCCCAAGGTGCATACCGTCATCGCTACCGATGGTTCACAAATTGCCCCTAGTCATCACGAAATTGCTTACTGTTATCTACTAAATATCGGTAGGGTAGTTCTACACTACGGACAAAATCGCTACCCCATACTCGATAGTTTGCCAGAGGTATTTTACCGCCAAGAAGATTTATATATGTCCCGCAAATGGGGCATTAGAACCGAGGAATGGATGAGTTTCCGCCGCACTGCTAGCGAAGCAATTGTCCTAGCTGAACTAGCTTGTAGCGCACATGATCAGGGGAGTGGTGAGTGGGGAGTAGGGAGTAGTGATAAAGAACTAAATAATTCTTCCTCATCTTCCCCATCTCCCTCAATTCCCCCAACTCTGGCAATGGTGGATGGTTCCTTAATATACTGGTTTTTGGAACAGTTACCCCAAGATGCACGAGATCATATCCTACCCCCCGTATTGGAAGCTTGGCAGCAAATGCGTACTGCTCAAATTCCTCTGATGGGTTATGTTAGCGCCTCTCGTAATGTGGAAGCGGTGAATTTCTTGCGTTTGATGGCTTGTCCTCATACTGCACCTGATTGTGCTAGTTATTGCCCCAATCAGTTAGAAAAGGTTCCGTGTAAAGTATTTGACCCTTTACGGGATACAGCATTGTGGACAACGCAACTGCAACCCGGACAGCGTGGCCCCTTATGGCGCAGTAATGCCAGGATTTTAGAACTATACGAAGACCATACTATATACTTTTGCTATGTCCATGTAGGTACAGAAATTGCTCGGATAGAAGTTCCTGCCTGGGTAGCTAAAGATACAGAGATGTTTGACCAAGCTCTAGGCTTAATGTTGGCACAGGTGCAGAAAGGATATGGTTATCCAGTGGCGATCGCCGAAGCCCACAACCAAGCTGTAGTCAGAGGTGGCGATAAAACCCGATTCTTCGCCCTACTAGAAAAACAAATGATTAAAGCTGGCTTGAAAAATGTTGGTACATCTTATAAAGAAGCTAGGAAGCGAGGAAGTATCGCGTAGGACAGTCAAACAGTCAACAGTCAACAGTCAACTAACTAACCCCCAATTTGTGACATGGTGCGGGTATAGGTTCCTGTCGTACCAGAATCGCGTCCTTTAAAGTTAATTTCTGGTTTCATTACTAATAATTCTCTCACTTGCTCTCGTAAGTGATTTGTGCTGACACCAGTGCGTAAAGAAGTTTTTAAGTCAAGTTGACCAGTTTCGTTTAATAAGCAAGGACGTAGCCAGCCATCGGCACTTAGACGCATTCGGTTACAGCGATCGCAAAAACACTCCGACATCTGACTAATAAATCCTAGTGTGCCTTTTGCTCCAGGGATTTGAAAGACATCAGCCGGGCCAGCACCACGAACTTGGGAATCTGTCAAGCCCCAGCGATCGCGGATTTGGTGGCGGAGTTCGGCGGAAGATACCCAGCCGCGATCGCCAAATAATTCACCGTTACCAATGGGCATAAACTCAATAAACCGGACATGCCATTGTTTATCAATAGTCAAAGCGGCTAAATCAAGGATTTCGTGGTCGTTGACACCAGGAATTACAACTACATTCAGTTTTAAGGGATCAAAGCCTACCCTGTGAGCTTCTAGAATACCATCCCAAACTTGTTGCCAGCGAGAACGCCCACGGCTGCCGATAATTTGGTCAAATATATGTTGATCGAGGGAATCTAAGCTGATATTGATCCGGCGTAAACCAGCATTGTAGAGGTTTTGTGCTAGAGGAGCTAGTAAAAAGCCGTTAGTTGTCATTGACAAGTCTTGGGTTTGCGGTAAAGAGGCGATCGCTTTTACCAAATCCACAACACGCGGACGCAGTAAAGGTTCTCCCCCCGTCAACCGAAAGCGGCTAAAACCAACGGGAATAAATACTTCTTGAATTAAGGTTAGCAATTCCTCATCAGTCAATAACTGTTGCTTGAGGATATAGTCTAGCTCAGACCCCTCTGGCATACAGTATTGACAACGAAAATTGCAGCGATCAATTAAGCTAATGCGGAGGTAGTCTACCTGGTTCATTTGGGTTTTATTTCTATTCTGTGCGATTGCTCACGCATTAAGTATAGAAAATTTCCCCAGTTTTGCATTACTAAAAGACAATCTATGCAGTTTTTTCATTTTCCTACGTCATTTCCACCTTTAAAAATTCGTAACGTTCAGAAGGGAATTTATACCTCGACTAAACGTAGGCGACTTGAGAGATCGGGGTCTCTAACCCGTCTTTAATTACGAATTACGAATTACGAATTATGATGATGCTTGATTTCTCATTAACCTCTGCACGCTAACTAAAGCTCTATTTAACTCATAGTTGCGTCTTTGGGGATTTTGTAGATAAGCTTGTTGTTCTTCTTCTATCATCTGCACATCTTTAATTACTAAACCATCAAGAAATTTCTTGGCTGCATTAAATAAACTATCTTTAACAAAACGCCGGAACCATACAGGTAATTTATGCAATCGCCAGAAGGAATTTAAAGATGTGAAATGAATTAAATAGGCTTTGGTTTGTGTCTCATTTACCGGACACAATAGACAGTAAATTACAAAATCCTTACCCAAGGTAGACTTCCAGTGAGGATAAATATAACTGACATCCAAAGGTTCAGGATGTAAGCGCCGCAAAGCCGGGAAAAATAACTGGGAAATAGACCAGATTTTATCTATTTTGTAATAACTTTGAGCTTGATAATGAGCATCTACACGCTTATCAGTTTCATCAATATCTTGTAATTCTGCTTCTGCCCAAGCTTGTAAATCTTGATGTAAATGTCCATGATACATATCCATCAGATTTTCAATTAAATAAGAATAATGAGCCTGGCAGTTAATAATAGCCACACTAGCAATGTAATTCAAATGCTCCCATTCTGGTAGACCCAATGGTTCTATAGATGGTTCTCCATCACCAGGAAATAACCAAATAAAACCGTCCTGTTCCTTAACTGGATAGCGGCGAATTGTGCAGTTTGGGAGCTTCTGATTTTCGGCTAAGTAAGGAACGGCTGCACATTCACCATGATGATTGAAGCGCCAACCATGATAAGCACATTCCAACTCATTACCAATAACTTGACCATGACTGAGCTTAACTTGCCGATGAGGACAACGGTCTTCTAAAGCGTGAACTTGTCCTTCACTGTCTCGATAAAGTGCGATCGCCTGATGCCAAAGTATCACGCCCAAAGGTTTATTAGTGACTTCATCACTACGTGCGACCACATACCAATGATTTAGGTTAATACCCAACTGACGAACATCACGAATAGACAAGGTTTGAGACATAGAGAAAATTGGTTGCTGCATAGTATCATTAGTCATTGGTCATTGGTCATTAGTTCATAGTCAATAGTCCATAGTTATTCCCCTCCTGGGAGGGGTTAGGGGTGGGTTACTCCCTCATCTCCCCCATCTCTCCAATCCCCAATCCCCAGTCCCTTTAACCAGACACAATATTACATCTGTTGCCGTCATTACAAGTGAGTTAGAATGAATTTTTCTCAGTCGGTCAAGGTATAGGTAAATACCCTTGACCAAGGAGTCTGACATGGAAGCTTTAGACTTGAAATGGATACGCGCTCAGTTTCCTGCACTTACACAAAAAATCAACGGACAACCAGCAATATTTTTTGATGGCCCCGGTGGTACGCAAGTTCCGGGATCTGTTCTAGATGCTATCAGTGATTATTTAGTCAGGTCAAATGCTAATGCTCACGGGTATTTTGCGACCAGTGCGCGGACTGATGCTTTAATTATCGCCGCTAGGACTGCGATCGCTGATTTTTTAGGTTGCGACAGTGATGAGGTGGTTTTTGGTGCGAATATGACCACACTCACCTTCAGTTTAAGCCGTGCTATTGGGCGGACACTGCAACCAGGTGATGAAATAATTGTGACAAGACTTGACCATTCGGCTAACATTTCTTCCTGGTCTGCGTTGGCAGAACAAGGTGCAACTATTCGCGTTGTCGATATCAATGTCGATGATTGTACCTTAGATATGAGCGATTTAGAGCAGCAAATTAATTCCCGCACTAAGTTAGTCGCAGTTACTTATGCTTCTAACGCTGTAGGTACAATCAATGATATCGCCACTATTGTTAAACTAGCTCATGCTGTGGGTGCGTTGGTATTTGTCGATGCAGTTCATTATGCGCCCCACGGGCCGATTAATGTTCATGGTTTGGGGTGTGATTTTCTCGCCTGTTCCGCCTACAAATTCTTTGGCCCCCACGTAGGCATTTTGTATGGTAAGCGAGAACATCTTGACAACTTGCAACCTTATAAAGTTAGACCAGCACCCGATGAGGTTCCATCTCGTTGGGAAACTGGAACCCTGAATTTTGAAGGATTGGCGGGTGTGGTAGCGGCAGTTAACTACTTGGCAAAATTGGGTTGTCATGTGTCGCCAACAATTGACCAAGAGTTAGTTTCTGCCTTGATTGAGGCTGATAGGGAAGGGTTAGAGCATTTCCATTGTCCTCGGTTTTTAACATCACCGGAAAAACCAGCACATGAAATTGCTTCGGCTTATCACAGCCGTCGCGCTGCTTTAGTTGCTGCGATGTCAGCCATTGGGCAATATGAAAGAGAATTAAGCCATAAGCTGATTTCTGGGTTACTAGAAATTCCCGGCTTAACTATATATGGCATTACAAATCCAGAACGCTTTGCTTGGCGGACACCAACTGTAGCAATTCGCCTGCAAAGCAAAAGTCCTGTAACTATTGCCAAAGAATTAGGCGATCGCGGTATCTTCTCCTGGCATGGTAACTTTTATGCCTTAAATCTGACTGAGAAACTGGGAGTAGAAGCCGATGGCGGCTTATTGCGCCTGGGATTAGTACACTACAATTCAGGGGATGAAATTCTGCAATTATTACAAGCTTTAAAGGAAATTAGTCAATAGTCCACAGTCAAAAAGCAGGAGGTAGAAGAAGCAAAGCACAGGATTTTTCCCCCTGCTTCTTTCTCTCCCTCATCTTCCCCTACTCCCCATTCCCTTATCCAGCAAATATGCCACCATAAGAGTAAAACCGATGTATTCGGTATTTACTCTTTAAAAATTTTTATGTCTGTCTCCAAAATAGATATTAATACTGAGCAGCTAAAAGTTGATGAAAATCTAACTCGCGCCGTTGTTATTGGTAGTGGGATTGCCGGCTTAGTTACAGCGCAGGTACTAACCAAACATTTTGATCAAGTAATAGTTATTGAACGTGATGCTTCCGGCGAGCTATGCTTACGCTATCCTCAAGAACCAGCAGCTCGTCAAGGTGTACCTCAATCCCATCAAACCCATGTGCTGCTAACCCAAGGACAACGCATTTTAGAACAGCTATTTCCGGGTTTAAAAGCAGAATTAGCAGATATGGGATCACCCTTAATTGATTGGACAGCAGATTGTCCATTGCTATTACCTAGTGGTTGGAGTCCGCGATTTGCTTCTGGGATTACTACCCGTGCTTGTAGCCGCAATATGCTAGAAAATTTGCTACATCAACGTGTAGCTAATAATGATGCTGTGGAATTTCTTGAAAAGACTCAAGTTATAGGTTTGCTGGGTAATACCAACCAAACAACTATTACAGGAGTTCAAATTAAAGATACTAACCGCATAAAAGCAGAATTATACGCTGATTTGATTGTAGATGCTTCTGGACGTAGTTCTAAAACACCCCAATGGTTACAAACTTTGGGTTATGAAAAGCCTAAAGAAACATTAATCAACTCTTTTTTGGGGTATGCTACGCGACTATATCAGTCCTTGAGTAGCGATTCTTTAGATTTGAAAGCATTGTATCTCATGCCCCAGGCTCCCAATCATACTAGAGGTGGTTCGCTTTATCAAATTGAGGGCGATCGCTGGATGGTTTGTTTGTTAGGTGTAGGTCGAGACTACCCGCCTACTGATGAAGCAGGTTTTTTAGAATTTGCCCAAAGCTTAGTTAGTCCAGTGGTTTATGATGCAATTAAAAATGGTCAATCAATATCCCCCATTTATGGCTATCAGCGTACAGAAAATCGCTGGTGTCACTATGAACAGCTAGCTAAGTTACCAGAAAATTTTGTTCTACTGGGTGATGCTGTCTGTGCCTTCAATCCCGTCTACGGTCAAGGTATGACTATTGCCACTATGGGTGCTTTAACTCTAAATCAGTGCCTTGAGCAACAACATCAGTGGCGTTCTCACAAAGATTTAACAGGTTTAGCACGACGTTTCCAAAAACAGTTAGCCAAAGTTAACGAAGTTCCCTGGATGATGGCGACTAGTGATGATTTTCGCTGGCCAACCACTGAAGGCGGAAAACCAAACTTCGTCACCCGATTAATGCACAGCTATCTTAATCAAGTCATGCAAACTGCTAGTAATAATTCCCAGGTATACCAAGTTTTTCTAGAAGTAATACATTTACTCAAGAAACCATCTGCATTTTTTCACCCAAGTATTATGATGCAGGTTTTGTTAAACAGGAAATCAACACTCAAGCCGTCAAATTCTCCAGATGTTTTTTCTGATTTACCTAAACAACCCTGCAAGATTGAGGTTGCTGAATTTTAAATTTTGAATTTTGAATTTTCAATTGCCTAAGTGGGAATACTGTAAATACAGGAGTGGGGAATAGGGCATAGGTTATTCTCCATTCCAGTTTCTTACACCCCTCCATCCCTGACTGTTGAGTGCATGAGAGAAAAAATTGACGCTTTAACCCAAAACCTCAACCGTACCATTGTTGGCAAAACCGAAGCCATACGCTTAGTGCTGGTAGCACTCTTAGGCGGTGGTCACGCCTTACTAGAAGATGTTCCCGGAGTTGGCAAAACCCTCTTAGCAAAGTCCCTAGCCCGTTCCCTTGATGGTACATTTCAACGGCTGCAATGTACTCCTGATTTGCTACCTACAGACATCACTGGTACTAATATCTGGAACCCTAAAAGCGGCGAATTTACTTACATGCCTGGGCCAGTGTTTGCCAATATTGTACTAGCAGACGAAATCAACCGCGCCACACCCCGCACCCAGTCGGCTTTGCTGGAAGTGATGGAAGAACATCAGGTCACAGTTGATGGAGTTTCTCGGCCAGTTCCCTATCCTTTCTTCGTCATTGCTACCCAAAACCCCGTCGAGTATCAAGGTACATTTCCTCTACCAGAAGCCCAAATGGACAGGTTCATGTTGTCCTTAAGCTTGGGTTACCCGGGTATGGATGAAGAATTACAAATGTTGCAAAATCTCCAACATGGTGTCAAATTGGCTGATTTACAACCTTGTATGACCTTAGCTGAGATTGCCCAATTACGAGAACTTTGTTCTCAAGTCAAAGTAGAAACTGTTTTACAGCAATACATCCTCGAATTAGTACGCGCCACACGCCAAGATGAAGAAATTACTCTCGGTGTGAGTCCACGGGGAACTGTCGCCTTGCAAAAGGCTACCCAAGCATTAGCCTTTTTACTAGGGCGTGATTATGCGATTCCCGACGATGTAAAATTTTTAGCGCCTTATGTGCTTTGCCATCGTTTAATTCCTAGAGGTGGACGTAACGCCAGAGGTATAGTTGATAGATTATTGCGATCGCTCCCCATTCCTTAATCTGTTAAAATCGCCTACAAAATGAGGTGATGGTAATGAAGGCGATCGAGGTTACTGGCAAAATTGATTCTCAGGGCAATCTCATTCTAGATGAGCCGATTCAAGGAACAACATACCCTCATCAGGTTCGGGTAATTGTCTTAGTTCCCGAACAGGAAGAAGTAGAAGAGATTGACCCTGATGATACCCCGGTTGAAGAAATTAAAGCCAGCTTGAGGAGGGCTTTACAACAAGCTAAAGAGGGAAAACGTATACCCCTATCCCAAATGTGGGAGGGAATTGATGCCGAATGAACAGCCATTGGTATGAATCGATTTAACTCCTGAATATCAAAAAAGCTTACACGAACTATCTAAAAGATTTCGCAATATTCGCTCTGATGTTCAATCTATTATCGAGCAATTACAACAAGAGAACTTTGCCGGAGACAGAATTGCAGGTTTTGGCGAGGAATACGTTGTTTACAAAGTGAGAGTCCGCAACAGTAACATTCAAAAAGGTAAAAGTGCTGGTTACAGATTGATATATCAAGTTGAGTCCCCCACAAGTATCTTGCTACTAGCAATTTATTCTAAGTCTGACAGAGAAGATATCGGTTTAAATGAACTGCGAGAGATTATGGCTGACTTTTATGGTGAGCAAACTTAGGTACGTCTTATGATAGAGCAACAAGTGCCGTATGTACGTATCTGGGAACGTGAGGAATGTTAAATCTGTTAACAAGGAAATCTCGTACTCGCTCACTCAAACGCCGACCTTTAGGTTTAATTGTCATCATTCTTACCTGGAGTTTAGCTATGGGTTGGTTGTTAGCCTTAGCCACAAGCGCCCACAGTGCTACACCCACAGCAGAAATTGGCACTGTTGATGTCATTCCCCCAGGACAACAACTGGGACAAGAACTATATTTAGAAAATTGTGCTACTTGCCACATTGGTATCCCACCTGCGGTTTTACCTAGCCAAACTTGGCGCAACCTCCTACAAGACTCACAGCATTATGGCGTACAACTCAAGCCTTTAATCGACCCACCACGCGCCCTAGTTTGGAAATATCTTTCCACCTTTTCACGTTCCCAACTACCCGACGAAGAAACGCCCTATCGCGTTACAGATTCCCGTTATTTTAAAGCTTTGCATCCCAAAGTCAAATTACCTCGCCCCTTACAGCTAAATAGTTGTGTTACCTGCCATCCAGGCGTGAGTGAGTATAATTACCGTCGCCTCAGTGCAGAGTGGGAGAAGTAGGGAGATGAGGTGACAGTTGACAGTTGACAGTTGACAGAGGTTAAAGGCTTCTTCCCCCACTCCCCCACTCCCCCCACTCCCCTATCGGATATCGCTACTTACCAAGGATCGGCGTTCTCTGCCTCATCGGGGGGTGAAATGATACTATTAGAACAGTCTCAATTTTAAACTGCGAATAAAAGCGCTCGTTTAGTAAACTGACTAAATAAACCTTCTGGTGTTGAGTTAATTTTCATTTCATCCCCATCCATTACCAAAATGTTTGGATAGGGTTAAATTCTTATATATCAATAGCCAAATCCCTCTTATTCCCATCCCCTCGATTTAGTTCTATAACTTGCCATGCTAAAACTCTTGTTGGGCGATCCCAACGCTCGTAAGCTCAAAAAATACCAACCGTACATTACGGAAATTAATCTCTTGGAAGAGGAGATTAAAGTTCTGTCTGATGAAGATTTAAAAGGTAAAACAGCAGAGTTTAAACAGCGACTTGCCAAAGGCGAAACTTTAGATGATATCCTGCCAGAAGCCTTTGCTGTGGTAAGAGAGGCAGGACGGAGAGTCTTAGGGTTGCGGCACTTCGATGTTCAGATGTTGGGTGGTGTCATTCTCCACTCTGGGCAAATCGCAGAAATGAAAACTGGTGAAGGTAAAACCCTGGTGGCTACCTTACCTAGTTATCTTAATGCTCTAACTGGTAAGGGTGTACACGTAATTACTGTGAACGATTACCTGGCTCGTCGGGACGCGGAATGGATGGGACAGGTGCATCGTTTCTTGGGTTTGAGTGTAGGTTTGATTCAATCCACCATGACCCCCACGGAACGTAAGAAAAATTACGAATGTGATATTACTTACGTAACTAATAGTGAAGTGGGTTTTGACTACCTGCGGGATAACATGGCTACCTCAATGGCTGAGGTGGTACAACGTCCCTTTAACTATTGCGTAATTGACGAAGTAGATTCAATTTTAGTTGATGAAGCGCGGACACCACTAATTATTTCTGGTCAGGTAGAAAGACCTACAGAAAAATATATCCAAGCTGCGGAAATTGCGCTGACGCTGCAAAAAGATGAACATTACGAGGTTGATGAAAAGGCTCGTAACGTACTGTTGAGTGATGAAGGTTTTGCAGAAGCGGAAGAACTGTTAGGTGTAAAAGATTTATTTGACCCGGAAGACCCTTGGGCGCACTTTATTTTCAATGCCATTAAAGCCAAAGAACTTTTCCTCAAGGACGTTAACTATATCGTCCGCAATGGGGAAGTGGTAATTGTGGATGAGTTTACTGGGCGGGTGTTACCGGGAAGACGGTGGAGTGATGGTTTACACCAAGCCATTGAAGCGAAGGAACACGTAGATATTCAACCAGAAACCCAAACTCTAGCGACAATTACTTATCAAAACTTGTTCTTGTTGTATCCCAAGTTAGGCGGGATGACAGGAACGGCAAAGACAGAAGAAGCTGAGTTTGAAAAAATCTACAAGCTGGAAGTAAGCATCATTCCTACTAACAGAGTCAGAAGACGGGAAGATTTATCTGACTTGGTATTTAAGAAAGAGGTAGGCAAATGGCAGGCGATCGCGCGAGAATGTGCGGAGATGCACGAACTCGGTAGACCTGTGTTAGTTGGTACTACCAGTGTGGAAAAATCTGAATATCTCAGTCAACTCCTGAGAGAACAAGGTATTCCCCACGAACTACTCAACGCCCGTCCCGAAAACGTGGAACGGGAAGCAGAAATTGTTGCCCAAGCCGGACGCAGGGGTGCTGTTACCATCGCCACTAACATGGCGGGACGGGGTACAGATATCATCCTGGGTGGTAACTCTGAATACATGGCGCGGTTGAAGTTGCGGGAATACTTTATGCCCCGCATTGTCAGCCCAGAGGATGAAGATGTGTTTGGTGTACAAAGGGCGGCTGGTTTACCCGCAGGACATGGTGCTGGTCAAGGTTTTGTTCCAGGGAGAAAAGTCAAAACTTGGAAGGCTTCACCGGAAATCTTCCCCACCCAACTGTCGAAGGAAGCAGAACAACTGTTAAAAGAAGCAGTCGAATTTGCGGTGCGGGAGTATGGTGAGCGCTCTTTATCAGAACTAGACGCAGAAGATAAAGTAGCAGTAGCAGCCGAAAAAGCACCCACTGACGATGCAGTAATTCAAAAATTGCGGGATGCTTACAAGCGCATTAAGCAAGAGTATGAAGAATTTACCAGCCGGGAACACGATGAGGTAGTTTCACGGGGTGGTTTACACGTAATTGGTACAGAACGTCACGAGTCACGGCGGATAGACAACCAGTTGCGGGGACGCGCCGGACGACAAGGCGACCCTGGTTCCACAAGATTCTTCCTCAGTTTAGAGGATAACTTACTGCGGATTTTTGGTGGCGATCGCGTCGCAGGTTTAATGGAAGCCTTCAACGTAGAGGATGATATGCCCATTGAGTCGGGTATGTTAACTCGCAGTTTGGAAGGCGCACAAAAGAAAGTTGAAACTTACTACTACGATATCCGTAAGCAAGTATTTGAGTACGACGAGGTAATGAATAACCAGCGTCGCGCTATCTACGCTGAACGTCGCCGGGTTCTGGAAGGTCAAGACTTGAAGGAACAGGTAATTAAATATGCTGAGAAAACGATGGATGAAATCGTTGACTACTACATTAACGCTGATTTGCCCTCGGAAGAATGGGAATTAGATAAGTTGGTGGAGAAGGTCAAAGAGTTTGTCTATCTGTTATCGGATATGCAGGCGAGTCATTTAGAGGATATGGGTGTGAGTGAGATTAAGGCGTTCCTCCATGAACAGGTACGCATCGCTTACGACCTCAAGGAAGCCCAAATTGACCAAATTCAGCCGGGGTTGATGCGGCAAGCTGAACGTTTCTTCATCTTGCAGCGTATTGATACCTTGTGGCGGGAACACTTGCAACAGATGGATGCTTTGCGTGAGTCTGTAGGTTTGCGTGGTTATGGGCAGAAAGACCCGCTTATTGAGTATAAGAGTGAGGGTTATGAGTTGTTCCTGGATATGATGGTGAATATCCGCCGGGATGTGGTTTATTCGTTGTTCATGTTCCAGCCTCAGCCTCAGCCGGTGGTGCAAACTTCTTCTGAGATGGTTTAAGGTTAAGTACCAGAGATAATTTATGTTTCACGCAAAGGCGCTAAGATGCAAAGTTTTCTTAGCGTCTTTGTGTTTTTTAACGCAGAGGGGCGCTGAGGTTCGCGGAGGGTTGAATAGAGTTCTTTCAAGAATCTTTAAACATCCTTTGCGTCTTCTCTACGAGACGCTGCGCGAATGCGTCTTTGCGTGAGGCAAAATTAAGACCTAGTATGTCCCGCCCATTCTTTGGCGCGGAGGAGATATTTTTGAATTTTGCCTGTACTGGTTTTGGGCAGGGTGGTAAATTCAACGGTAAGAGGACATTTAAAGCCAGCAATTTGACTACGGCAAAAGGTAATTAGTTCTTGTGCTGTGGCTGTTACGCCTTCTTTGAGGGTGACGAAGGCTTTAGGGACTTCACCGCGTTTGTCGTGGGGAACGGCGATGACGGCGCATTCTAGGACTGCTTCGTGGCGGTAAAGGCATTGTTCGACTTCGATGCTGGAGACGTTTTCACCGTTGGTAATGATGATATCTTTAATGCGATCGCGTACTTCAATATAACCATCAGGATGGACTACGGCTAAGTCTCCACTGTGAAACCATCCGCCATGAAATGCTTTAGTAGTATATTCAGGGTCATTATAATACCCAGTCATCACCATATTGCCCCGCATTACGACTTCCCCCATCGTTAGCCCATCCGTTGGCACATCCTCCATATTTTTATCTACCACCCGTAAACCATCTCCGGTGATGTAGGGTACACCTTGGCGGGCGATGAGCCGGGATTTTTCGGCAATGCTTAAATCATCCCATTCTGACTGATATTCACACACTGTATAGGGGCCGTAAACTTCTGTTAAGCCGTAAACGTGAATAATTTTTGCGCCAATTTTGGAGATTTTTTCTATCAGGGTGGGTGATGGTGGTGCGCCTGCGGTGGTAATTGTCAGGGGTGTAGTTAATTGTTGCGGACAGTCAGCATAATTGAGGAGAGAAATTAAAATTACAGGCGCGGCGTTTAAGTGAGTTACGCTTTCTTGTTGAACTAACTGCCAAACTTTCGCAGGATGGAATTTACGTAAACATATATGAGTTCCGCCAATAGCGGTGACAGCCCAGGTAAAACACCAGCCGTTACAATGGAACATGGGCAATGTCCAAAGATAAACTGATGTAGGTGTTAAGTTAGTTTCAATAATTTCGCCTAAAGAGTTGAGATATGCGCCGCGATGGGAATACATTACACCTTTGGGTTTGCCGGATGTGCCACTGGTGTAATTAATAGTAATTGTCTCTAATTCATCTGTGACTACCCAAGGTAGAGGTTCGGGACTACCAGTGTTGAGAAAGGCTTCGTAATCTTCACCATCTACTGGTGTAAAACCTGGGACATCTGCGATATTAATAATATATTTTACTGTTTCTAAACTATCTTGAATGGGACGAATAATGTCGGCTAATTCTGTATCTACAAACAAAAATTTTGCACCACAATCATTCAAAATATAAGCGACTTCTTGCGAAGTTAAACGAGTATTTATAGATACTAAAACACCACCAGCTAAGGGAACAGCAAAATGGGCTTCTAGCATGGGGGGAATGTTGTAACAAAAAAAGGCAACGCGATCGCCTTTCTCTATTCCTGTATCACGTAAAGCATCGGCTAAACGATAAATCCTAGCTGCAAATTGACTATAGGTAAAACGTTGTTCACCATAAATAATCGCAGTTTTATTCGGGTAAACTTGGCGGTTACGCTCAATGAATGTTAAGGGAGTGAGAATGCTATGGTAAACTGATTGAAGATTCATAGATTACGTGCAAGTTAGTATTCTTAATAACAAGCATTTAAGCAAAAAAGCGGAAAAAATCCAAATAGGGATAGGGGACAGCTTGAGAAACCTTTTATTGTCGAAGTTTTATGATTAAGTTGGCTACGGCAATCAGCGAATTAGCCAAATCAGCATCAGCCTAAATTTATGACTCAAGCCTTAACCAAACAAATCACCTTTGACAAATTTATTGAGTGGTTGCCGGAAAACTCACAGGTACGCTACGAACTGCATGATGGGGTAATAGTTGAGATGCCAAAGCCAAGGGGAAAGCATTCTAATGTTACAGGCTTCCTCATAGAAGAATTAGTTCTTGGCATCATCCAAGTAGGAAAACGTGGTATTTGGACTATTCCCAGAGAATCGATTGTTAAGCCTAAAAGTGAATCTGGTTACGAACCTGACATCATTGTTTTGGATCAAGAGGCTTTAAGCAATGAACCCCGATGGGAGGCTGAGTCTATTATTGAAAATTCAGCCAGCGTCAAGTTAATTGTGGAAGTTGTAAGTAGTAACTGGCGTGATGATTACTACAAGAAACGCGCAGACTATGAAGAGATGGGTATCCCTGAATACTGGATTGTAGACTACGCCGCATTGGGTGGACGCGCTTTTATTGGCAACCCTAAACAGCCGACTATCTCTGTCAATCAACTAATTGAAGGTGAGTACCAAGTTAATCAGTTTCGCCAAGGGGAAAGTATTCAATCACCGACATTCCCTGATCTAAATTTGACTGCCGATCGCATTTTTCAGGTGGGACGATAAAAATTAAAGGTGGACAATAGCGAGAAGTAATTGTGAAAAAACAAATCTCTGTAGGGTTTCTGGGCTATTCTTAAATAGGTAAGAGATTTGCCGAAGTAAGTAAGAATGAAACTGGCAGCAAGAGTAAGTCAGGTAACACCTTCGTTAACCTTAGCGATCGCAGCGAAAGCTAAGGCGATGAAGGCAGAGGGTATAGACGTTTGTAGTTTTAGCGCTGGTGAACCCGATTTTGATACCCCAGCGCATATCAAAGCAGCAGCCGCTAAGGCTTTGGATGAAGGCAAAACCAAGTATGGCCCCGCAGCCGGAGAACCAAAGTTAAAAGAAGCGATCGCCCGTAAGTTGCAAAAAGATAATAATCTGGATTACAAGCCGGAGAATGTCATTGTCACCAACGGCGGTAAGCATTCGCTATATAACTTAATTGTGGCGTTGATTGATCCAGGCGATGAGGTAATTATTCCTTCTCCCTACTGGTTGAGTTACCCTGAAATGGTGACTTTGGTAGGCGGGAAATCGGTAATTGTTCCCACCGATGCGTCCACAGGTTATAAAATCACTCCTGAACAACTGCGAAAAGCCATCACCCCCAAAACCAAGCTATTCGTCCTCAACTCCCCATCTAACCCCACAGGGATGGTGTACACACCAGAGGAAATCAAAGCTTTGGCACAGGTAGTAGTTGATGCAGATATCTATGTTGTCTCCGATGAGATTTACGAAAAAATTCTCTACGATGGCGCACAGCATATCAGCATCGGTTCGCTAGGGAAGGAAATTTTTGACCGTACCTTGATTAGTAACGGCTTTGCTAAAGCTTATTCTATGACAGGGTGGCGACTGGGTTATTTAGCCGGGCCATTGGAAATTATCAAAGCCGCCAGCACCATTCAAGGGCATAGTACATCAAACGTGTGTACCTTTGCTCAATATGGAGCGATCGCCGCTTTGGAAGATTCCCAAGATTGTGTTGAAGAAATGCGTCTAGCCTTCGCTAAACGTCGTCAGGTAATGCTAGACGGACTCAACTCCATTCCTGGCTTGAGTACAGCCAAACCAGACGGTGCATTTTATCTATTCCCCGATATCAGCAAAACTGGGTTGAAATCTCTAGAATTTTGTGATGCGTTGATTGAAGAACATCAGGTTGCAGTCATTCCAGGGATAGCCTTTGGCGCTGATAAAAACATCCGCCTTTCCTACGCCACCGATTTGGCGACAATTGAGAAGGGTTTGGAGAGATTGGATAAATTTGTACGTTCCAGGATTTAAGTCCCAACTAAAAATTTCATACATTCTCTTGTGGGGTGGGCATCTTGCCTGCCCTATATTTTAGCTATCTCAAATACTTGCTGCATCTACGTTATCGTATTCTTGATGGGTTCCGATAAACCTAAACCAAGCCCATTTCTCGCAATCCTTGACGCAGGCGCATGGCTTCTTCGGGGTTGCTTTGTTCATGGAGAATAATGGCATTTTTAAAAGCTGTAATACTGCCTTGGACATTCCCAACTTTTAACTGTACTACGCCTAAATTTTGATAAGCTTCCGCATAGTCTGGCTTTAATTTTATGGCTTTTTGATAACAGGCGATCGCTTCTGTAAATAAACCTAGTGCTTTACAGATCATCCCCAAGTTATAATGTCCTATGGCAAAGTTAGAGTCTATTTTTAAAGCGGTTTCGTAGATTTTTTTCGCCCCGGTTAAATCTCCAGCCGCCTTGAGTAAACTACCCAAATTGTTATATGCTCCTAACTTGAGCATGGGGTAAATGGGTAATTTGATCGCGGTTTGATAGTGGGTAATCGCTTGTTGTGGATTCTTGAGGCGACTGTAAGCAATGCCTAAATGATAGTTGAGTTCGTATAAAATCTCGTATTCTTCTGTACAAGCAGCGATACCGCGCTTTAATAACTCCATTCCTTGATCAATTTTCCCAACTTCCACATACAACGCCCCTAACTTACTGCATACATAGGGATCATGGGGATGGGTAGCGAGAAAGCCTTCCATTGTCGCTTGGGCTTTGGCGTATTTGTTATTTTCGACAATGGCAGTTTTTTGATAACCTGCATGAAGAATCGCCACTCCTTCTAAATAACCGATTTGCCACTGGGATTCCTTTTGCAGAATGGCAGCAACGCTATCATCAACTAAAGCATGATAGGGACGCTCAAAGCGAATTTCTGGATGATTGCGAAATAGGCGAGAAACTAAAGAATAGGGAGATTGTTCTGCGCCAACTTCTTGGCGTACTAGGTTAACGAGTAAATATTCTTCTATGGTGAGTGCCTTTTTTAAATATGGGACAATTGTAGGTGTCAGGGTTTCATCAGCATCTAAAACTAATACCCAATCACCAGTAACATATTTTAAGGCAGCATTGCGGGCTTTACTGAAATCATTGCACCAAACGAAATCATAAACCTTTGCACCAAATTCTTTGGCGATATGAGGAGTGCGATCGCTAGAGCCTGTATCTAGGACGATCATTTCATCCACTACATTGACAACACTACTTAAGCACTTCGGTAGTGTTTTGGATTCATTTTTCACAATCATACATAAACTCAGTTTCATATTGGCAAACAACTTTAGTTTTTAATTTAGTTATTAAATCATCACATTAATTGATTATTTTCTTGACGTATATTAATGCTCATGTTAAGGAATTTTGACTATCCATAAGAGTATAAATTTTACATTTGTTACAGCAAGTACACATCAACTACATACTTTATTCACAATACTTGATTAAATTAACTGGTTGTAGTTCACGATTCGTTACAAAAGATGTAACGGTAGCTTACTATACCAATTTTGCTTGTTGCTGTTGAGAAGGTGTGATGAGTTCCAGCCTGATTTTATCCAATATTTTAAATCCGCCAGTACTGTTCTTCTTTTTAGGAATGCTGGCAATTTTCTTGAAGTCGGATTTAGAAATTCCCCAGCCGTTACCAAAGTTATTCTCTCTATACCTATTACTGGCGATTGGGTTTAAAGGGGGATACGAGATTGATGAAAGTGGCATTAACCCAGAAATTGCATTGACGCTGTTGGCTGCAATATTTATGGCTTCTGTCGTGCCAATATATTCATTTTTTGTACTGAGAGTCAAACTCGATAGTTATAATGCTGCTGCAATAGCTGCTACTTACGGTTCGATTAGCGCTGTCACTTTTATCACAGCACAATCATTCCTGAAAATTCTCAACATTCCTTCAGGCGGACACATGGTAGCCGCTTTAGCCTTGATGGAATCTCCAGCTATTATAGTCGGGATTGTGCTTGTAAGGCTGTTCGGTCAAAGTCAAGACGAAAAAGAAAAAAGTGAATTTTCTTGGGGTGAAGTCCTCAGAGAAGCCTTTTTAAATGGTTCTGTATTCCTCTTAGTTGGGAGCGTGATAGTTGGTATTCTCACAGGCGAAAAAGGCTGGGAAAAATTACACCCCTTTACACAAGATATCTTTTATGGTGTTCTCGCCTTCTTCTTATTGGATATGGGTATGGTAGCAGCAAGACGGATTAAAGATTTGAGTCATACAGGCTCTTTTTTAATCGCGTTTTCGGTATTTATCCCTGTCGCTAATGCAATTTTTGGCATTATTTTAGCCAAACTGATAGGTATTTCCGCAGGTAATGCCCTATTGTTTGCTGTTCTTTGTGCTAGCGCTTCTTATATTGCTGTTCCCGCAGCCATGAGAATGACAGTCCCTCAAGCTAACCCCAGTTTGTATGTTTCAATGGCGTTAGCGCTCACGTTCCCGTTCAATATCATTATTGGGATTCCTCTGTATTTCAACATCATCAAATTAATAGGGATTTAGTAGTGGAAGCTGTCAAAAAAATAGAAATTATCACCAATTCTTTAGAACTACCCAAAGTTTTGGACATTCTAGATAAAACTGGTGTTTCCGGGTATACAGTAATTGAAACTGTTACAGGAAAAGGAGACAGAGGTAGAGTGATCAACGATTTAGAAACTCATACACTTACGAATGGGTATGTTATGAGCATTTGTACGGAAAAACAGGAACAAGAATTAGTAGAAGCAATTCAACCTGTAATTAAGAAATATGGCGGTGTCTGTATTGTTTCTGATGCCAAATGGATTGCTCATTGAATAAGGTGTTCCCTGTATAGGTACGGAATGCCAAAAATCAGGATTAAATTCTAAAAGTCTAGAATGATGGAAAAATCAGCAGGAAATAATAATCTTGTCTTATTCTCAGCTTTAAGTTGGGATGGTAAAACTTTCATCATTCTAGCTTCACAATCCACATTACTAATTCTGAATGCGTAAAATAGATTAATGATACTGAAGAATAACAGTAGTGGTGATTTTTTATCCTTGTGAGGAGAATTAAACAGTGCCGATTAAACGTATAATTGCTGGGTTAAATGAGTTTCATGATAACTATTTTGTTGCCCATCGTGAGTTATTTGAACATTTGTCCCACGGACAAAATCCAGAAGTCTTGTTTATAACTTGCTCAGATTCAAGAATAGATCCATTTTTAATTACACAAAGCCAACCGGGTGATTTATTTGTTATTCGTAATGTCGGGAATATTATCCCACCTTATGGCAGGTTGAATAATGGTGAAGCTGCGGGAATAGAATATGCGGTTGAGGCTTTAGGTGTAAGAGATGTTGTTATTTGTGGACATTCTCATTGTGGGGCAATGAAAGGATTACTACAAATAGGAAATCTTGCTCAACAAATGCCTTCAGTTTATGAATGGTTAAGATATCATGCTGAACCTACTCGTCGGCTTGTAATGGATAACTATCAAGGTTATCCCCATGAAAAACTGTTGAGAATTACTATTGAACAAAATGTTCTCACACAGATAGAACACTTAGAAACTTATCCTATAATTCGTTCTAAACTTCATAGTAATCAATTAACACTTCATGCTTGGATTTATGAGATTGAAACTGGTGAAGTCTTTGCATATGATGCAGAAGATGGTAAATTTAGAGTTATAGAAAATCGTCCGTTCCCTGTGCCTAATCCCTTAATCGCTGCACATTCAGCTTAGTATCAGTATTGATTAGTTGGTAGTTCTATCAACATTGAGGTTGAAAATATATAGGATCTATGGTTAGCTGTGAAATTTAGTTTTGGTGGGCATTGCCCACCCTACAAATAAACTAATTGATAATATTAAATAACAAATTCTCATAGCTATGAATTTAGCTAATGTGTAATTATGAATTGATATAATGTCCAAATTTTTCTACTAAATAATCAGCGATACGGCCTGCTGCACCTGGTTTTCCCATACGACGTACTCCATTTTCCCTGATGATGTGTAAGCTGTCGGGATTGGTGAAAAGCGATCGCACTGCTTGTGCAACTTGCACAGGTTCCTCAACTAGAATTAAGGATAAGCCTAATAACCTACTTTGAGCCTCGGCAAATCCAGGGTTATATTGTGGCCCCTCCCCAGGCATAGCGATCGCAGGTTTACCTAAGCCAATAAACTGTTCTGTAGCCGTACCTGCCATAGCGATCGCCACATCCCCCCAATGCAAACATTCATTATATGATTGTTGAGTTAAGACTAAATGGGCGTTTCTTTGCTTAAATATCAACGCATCCCCATCTTGTAACGGTAGTGGTAAATCTGGATGAGTGCGCCAACCTTGAGATTGCACAGTTTGGGCGAGTGTATTTAAGTCTAACCCAGGTGCGATCGCTCCCATAAATACCACACTACCAGAATTGGGTAAAAATGTGTCTCGCTCTTGAAAACTTGCCATTAACGCAGAGACAGCCGTCATAATTACCCGCCAATTATTATAAGCCTCTGGTTCACGGGAACCTGGGAGGAGGGTAATTACCAAAGGTCTATCCATCTCTTGATAACGAGCATTCGCCATGTAAAATAATTGTGGTGAAACTCTTGGTTCCAAACCATCCATCATCGGATTACCTACATCAACAGCCGGAATCGACCAATTTTTTAATATTTGCGTAGTTAATCCATCTCTAGGAAACACCGCACGACAACGGCGACGACTCATTAACCAACGTTCCCACGGATGATAAATTGAGCCAGAAAAGTTTTCCCAACGTGCTGCTTTTGATTTCCTTGGTAGTAACCCCACCTCATCCCGCACATAATATTCTGATTTCGCTGTCCCAACAAAAGCGTAGTTAGCACCACTGATATAGGCAAACAGCAAAGGGACAATATCGCCTACCGCTAAAACAGCGTGTTTGTTACCTAATTTTTTTTGCGAACTTACCCAACGCCGCGTCGCTTGAATTTGACTCCAGGTAAGTTGCAATAAACCCCCGCGTACATCCCGCGCCAATTGTCGGCTATCCATATAGATAAAGCCACCAGAAGGCATGGTACGTACTGCACCAATCAGGGGGATATTTAAGTTCTGGTAAGCCCGTCCTTCACCTACCAGGGGTAACGCATAAATATCTGCCGGGTTCGCTTGTTGCAGCAATTCCTGCAAAATGCGGACAGCAATTATATCTTCACCATGACCATTACTTAATACTAGTAATTGTAACCGAGAGGTTCGGGTGGGTGAGTTAGAAGTTGGATATAAACGAGACACATCACTCATGAGAAACAAAATATCAATATTAACTGTCTGGTTAAGTAATTAGTAATTCGTAATTCCGCTATGCGGACGTAATTTGTTTATCTATATAAGAATTACACAACCAGGGCAAGGAAGATTGATTCCCATTGCCTAAATTTCTAGTGTTAACAATTTTGAATTTTGAATTTTGAATTTTGAATTAATATGCGTATTTCTTCGGCGGCAATATTTACTTTAACTACCTTAGCGGCTACTAATGCTACTCAACAAGCTACGGCTGCACCTACTACAAATTCTACACCAGCTACAGCAAATCAGAACTTAGTTGTGCCTGTAGTGGAGGAAACGCCTGTTAAGTTGCCAACTGTAGCATCACCAGAAACAGATGTAACTCCCCAATTTTCCCAAAAATCTCCAGTTATTGCTCAAAATGCTCCCGTTGTCATTCCTTCTACACCTCGTCCTGTTGTCCCGCCTGCGCCTAAACCTGCAACGATGGTAAACGAGTTAGTTGTGACAGCAATAGATGTCCAAATAGTAGGTGCAACGCCAGAATTACAGCAAGTTATCCGCCAAGTAATTAAAACTCAAACTGGTGGCGATACTAGCCAAAACCAATTACAAACAGATGTAGCCGCAATTTTACAGACGGGTTTATTTACTAATGCAACTGTCAACAGCCGCACTACACTATCTGGATTAAATGTAGTGTATCAGGTGCAGCCTGTAATTGTGCGATCGCTTCAACTCAATGGTGCAAAAGCCTTGACTTACTCAGTAGCACAGCCCAGTTTTCAGCCTCAAATTGGCAAACCCATCAGCCCGGAAGCACTCAAACAAGCAGTACAGCAAATCAATAAATGGTATGCCGATAATGGTTATAATTTGGCGCGGATATTATCAATTGAACCCAGCCGAGAAGGTATTTTAAATGTTAACGTCGCTGAAGGTTTGGTAAGTGATATCAAATTCCGCTTTGTCAACGATGAGGGAAAGCCTACAGACGGACGGACTAAACCAGATTTTTTACGCCAACAACTCAAACTCCAAACCGGACAAGTCTTTCAAGAAAATGTAGTTAGGCAAGATGTACAGCAGTTGTATCGTACTGGCTTATTTCAAAGTGTGAATGTTGCCTTTGAAGGAGATGCGACAAAACTAGATGTGATTTATGAACTTAAGGAAAATGGCGCACGGGCGATTAATTTGGGCGGTAGCTATAACAGCGATGTGGGATTAATTGGTACTTTGAACTATCAAGACCAAAATATCGGCGGTAAAAATGATACCTTGGGTGTGAATGTGGGGTTGAGTCGGACTGATTTGCAGTTTGATACTAAGTTTGTTAGTCCTTATCGTGACACAAATAGCGATCGCCTGGGTTACACAATCAATGCTTTCCGACAACGTGATATTTCCGACACCTTTGACGGTGATGTGAGGTTAGCCAACGGTGATAAAGTGCGAGAAGGTAAAATTGGCGCAGGTTTCAGCTTACAAAGACCTATCGATGGTTGGAATACTTCTCTAGGACTTAATTATAACCGTGTGAGTATTAGCGATCGTCAAGGTAATATCACCCCCACCGATGCAAAAGGAAATCCTTTATCTGTTAGTGGTACTGGTGTGGATGACTTAACTACTGTATCTTTTACTGCAACCAAAGACCAACGCGATAACCCCATCAACCCCACAAAAGGGTCAGTAATTAGCGTTAGTACAGAACAGTCTGTACCCATCGGACAGGGCAATATTTCGATGAATCGCATTAAAGCAAATTACAGCCAGTATGTACCAGTAAATATCTTCAAAACTCCCACACCCCAAGTATTTGCCTTAAATGTACAAGCTGGGACAGTCCTTGGTACTTTACCACCCTATGAAACCTTTAACTTGGGTGGTTCTAACTCTGTCCGTGGCTATGATGCAGGGAGTGTAGGTAGTGGACGCAGTTATGTATTAGCCTCGGCTGAATATCGCTTTCCCATAGTTCCGGTAGTTGGGGGTGTGCTGTTCGCAGACTTTGCTTCTGACTTAGGTTCCGGCGACACCGTTTTAGGAGATCCGGCTGGTGTACGCGGTAAACCCGGTTCTGGTTTTGGTTATGGTGCAGGCTTGCGTGTAGACTCACCCTTGGGTTTAATTCGCGCCGACTACGGTATTAACGATCAAGGGGAAAGTCGAGTACAGTTAGGGATAGGGCAAAAGTTTTAATTCGTAATCAATACTATTCTAATCAGGATTACTCAAATAAATTAAATCCTTTTTCATTGCGTAACTTTTTGTCAAATGTTGCTGTTGAACTACAATTATAGTTTTGAGCGATAGCCCCAATTAAATAATCAGAAAAATCCGCATTTCCTTGTTTAAATCTTTGTAATGCTTGATAAACTACAGAGCGATTCTCTAGCTCAAATATCTCACATTGTAGCATTAACTCGATAGTGTGAGTAATTTCTGTTTTATTAAATTGATAAGGTTTATTTCGTAAAACCCAAGTTAATTCGCACAGAACTATATTAGTAATAAAACATTGCTCTCCTCCTTCGATAATTTCAGTCGCCTGCATCCACTGATTTTCATCATCTTTCGTTAGGTAGCGCACTAAAATATTTGTATCAAGTCCAATCACTTGCACCTTCTTGAATTGCCGTTTCCATTTCTTCTATGGTTGCACTTTTTATCCCCGGACGATGTAAGATACCGGATAAGCTTTGGATAGGGACATTCAGAGGAATTAGTTTAACTATTCCATTTTCATCAATGACAAAATCAACCTTGCTACCTGTATCCAAGTTAAGGTACTCTCTGATTTCTTTAGGAATAGTTACTTGTCCCTTAGTCGTGATCGTTGAACGAGGCATTGCTCATATTCCTTACATTATCTCCTTACCTAATTATAATGTATGTTAGTCATAAATAGAATTGGCTGCTACACATCTATCACAATTACTTCTTATTAGACTGTTCAATAGGAATTTGAATGATAAATTCTGATCCTTGATTGGGAGATGAAATACACTTTAGTGAACCACCATGTCGTTCAGTAATAATTTGATAGCTAATCGATAAACCTAAACCTGTACCCTTACCCACAGGTTTAGTAGTAAAAAAAGGGTCAAATAATCTTTGTTTAACTTGTTCTGGAATACCTAGCCCATTATCGCTGATACAAATCATTATTTGTTGAGAAATTAGTTCTTGAGTACAAATCCGAATTTGTGGTTGATCATTTGTCAATTTTCCTTGAATTAATGAATCTTCCAACGCATCGATCGCATTTGCCAAAATATTCATAAATACTTGATTTAGCTGTCCTGCATAACACTCAACTAAAGGTAAATTGCCATAATCTTTAATAACTTTAATTTGCGGATGATCGGATTTCTTTTTTAACCTATGTTCTAAAATCATCAAAGTACTGTCAATTCCTTGATGAATATCTACTGCTTTTAACTCAGCTTCATCTAACCGCGAAAAAGTACGCAGAGAAGCTACAATTTGACGGATACGTTCTGCGCCTAATTCCATTGAAGAAAGTAGTTTTGGCAAGTCCTCTATTAAAAAATCGAGGTCAATATTCTTAATTTCTTTTTGAATTTTCAGTACAGGATTTGGGTAGTTTTCCTGGTAAAGTTCCAGTAAATTTAGTAGTTCACGGGTATAACTAGTAGCGTGAGTAAGGTTGCCGTAAATAAAATTAACTGGATTATTGATTTCGTGGGCAACTCCAGCTACTAACTGACCCAAAGATGACATTTTTTCGCTTTGGATGAGATGGGATTGAGTTTTTTGCAGTTTTTTAAGAGTTTGTTCTAGTTCGATGGCTTGCTGTTTGAGTTTAGCTTCTGCTTGTTTACGCTCGGTAATATCTGTATGGATACCAACTAAAGCAATAATATTGTTTTGAGCATCTTTAATAGCATCTGCCCTTAAATCAATTTGGATGATACGGCCAGTAGAGCTTTGCATGGTGACTTCACCACGCCATGATTGACCGCTATTAATAGTATTAAAGATGATTTTTGTTTCCTCTGGATTCGTAAAAATAGCTACGGGGCCGCCAGCAACATTAAGCTCATCAACTGTATAACCAAATAATTGGATAAAGGCAGGATTCTGATAAATTGACTTACCTGTTGGATCTGCTATACCAATAGCATCACTTACACTTTCAACAGCTTTACTAATGCGTAGTAAGGCTTCTTCTGTTTTTTTGCGCTCAGTAATGTCTCGCGTGATGCCTTGAAAACCAGCCACCTGTCCATTAGTATCTATCACAGGTGAGCTATTAGATGTAATCCAACCGTAAGTGCCATCTTTGCGTTTAACTCTTACCTCAAGTCCAGCTTGTTTTTTACCTGTTTGAGCAACTTTGTTCAGGAAGGCTATACAAGTTGGTACATCTTCTGGATGAATAATTGGTACGAAAGATTGCCCCAAAAATTCTGATACTTCATATCCAAACATATCCGTAAAGTTGGGAGAAAGATAAGTAAATACACCTTCTAATGTCAGAGCATAAATTGCATCATTGGCGTTTTCTACCAAACTACGGAATTTTACTTCACTGGCTGCCAGAGCAGCTTGAGCTTGTTTATGCTTTGTGATATCTTCTCGAATTACTAGCAAATATTGGGGCTGACCTTGAGCATCGAAAATGGGAGTTTTTTTAATATGTAGAATACGGGTTTCGCCGTTTTTTGTGTGAATTACTTCTTCTGGAATCTCTACAACTTTTTTGCTAGTCAGTGCTTCTTGATCTCTCTGGGTAAAAAAATCGGCTTCTTCTTTGGGAAATAAGTCATAGTCGTTCTTACCCAAAATTTCTTCTGCGCTAACACCTGCCAATTCTTCAGCCGCTCGATTACATAGCAAAAATCGTAGATCAGTCGCATCTTTAACAAAGACCGCTACAGGCATTGTTTGAATAATAGAATACATGAAACGTTGGGCCGTTTGCAGTTTCTCTTCTACCTGTTGCCTTTCGTTAATTTCCTGCTGTAATTGAATGTTACATTCTAAAAGTTCGTTGCACAGTTGTGCATTAGCTGTCTCTACTTCTTTAAGGCGTTGCTGTAAGCTCGTTAACTCTTGGTTTAACTCTTCAATCGACATGCTGATTAACTGTTTTTTAGTTTTGAATCTTTAGAGAGTTATGTATTAATCAATGCAGTTAATTGATTGATACTAGCTTTAGTATTCCTTTAAATAATTTGAAAACAAGCTTTAAAAGGAATTGAATCTAATTTGAATCGCATACTATAAAAATTTTTTCCGTTAAGATTTCTTAAGTCTTCATATTTAGAATGCCCACTTAAGCTAAAAAGTTAACAGGAAATTAATCAAGTCCTTAATTAAAACTTTATAGAAAAAAACAACTATCTTAAGATAGATAATTAATTGCACATACCTATTTTTTCCTAATCATTCCAGATAAAAATATTGAAGTTGTTCTATTTAATGAATAATAAGGATTTTTGCCAATGTATAATTGTGGGCAAAAGACGAATATAAAAAACTAGGGTAGCAATATCGTACTACCCTAGAATTTATTGACTATTTAATTAAGTAGACCTAGTTAGATTGAAATACAAAAGTTTTCAATCAGAGACAAAGTAGCTTTCTCCTTCTGTCTTCTACCTACTTATCTTTTGGCAGTTCTACAAGTAACTGAGAATTACCATTTTGTGCAACTGGGGGAGTGTTGGGAATTGGTGGTGTGATTTCACCAGTCTTGTTGGTTTGATTCCACAGAATCATTGATAGTAAGCCATCGACTAAACCATTGGTACTGCCATTGCTGCCACCAACTAGGACATCGGGAATCAAGCGGACATTGCGATCGCCTATAATCTGCATGATCTGCATTGCTGTATAACCTTGTGTACCCAACGCATCTACACCAGTGCGATAAGTCTCAGCTTTGGCGTTACCTGTGGCGCGGATACCTTCAGCTTCAGCCATTGCTTTGAGTTTTGTCGCCTCGGCTTCACCATTCGCCTGCTTAATTTGCGCTTGGGCTTTTAGTTCCGCAATTTGCACACTCTGTTCTGATTTCACCATCTCCTGTTGGATATCAGCCAAAGCTGTTTCCCGTACCAGTTGTTGGCGTTGAGTTTGCGCCATCTGCTGCACTTCGTAAGTCTTGCGTTCTTCTTCGGCAATTTTGCGGGCTGTTTGTGTCTGCATCAACGTAGCTGGCGGTTGGATATCACCAATTAAAGTATCAATTGCTTGGACATCATAAGCTCGTAAAGCTGCTTTGATATACTCAGAAGCTTCTACTTGGCGTTCACTCCGGGCATTCAAGAAGTCCAACACGGTGTAATCTTGCGCCGAGTTACGGAAATAGTTACCAATACTTGGTTCCAGGACGTTATCCACCAAGTTCTGCATCGAACCGACGCGAGAAATCACTTTAGGCGCATCCAAAGCCCCGACGTGGATGATTTGCGACACTTCCAAATCAAACGCGAAACCATCTTTAGAACGCACAGTCAAGGCTTCTAAGTTGGCATCATATTTATGGCGTTCAGTACGTCCCGACCAGTTCAACACTATATTAATAGTCGGCACTAACTCCACTTTCATAATGCGGGTGTTGAGTGGGTGCTTACCTGGATACAACGGTTCCACCCATACGCCCTTATGACCAGGATTAACTAAATTACCGTGGGTGAAAGCTGCACCACTCACATCTTCCTGGGCTTTACCGACGAAGGAAATTACCACACCTACATAACCGATGGGTATTTCCGTCATTGGTACTTGTTCAACATTGACAAACCAGGGGTTCAAGTTCCAAGAACCGGATAATAAAATCTGTTCTTGTAAACCTCTGCGTCCGCCACCATCAAGAAACTTCTGACCATTTTGAAAATTATCATGTCCAGAAATTACTGCCCCAGCAATTTCACCCGCCGAAATCGGCATACCATCCAAGGTTGTAACAATACCCACCTTGTCAGAGGCTACTGTATGCACACGCAACTGTTCAATACTCATGCCATGCGAGGACGCATTAGCTGCTGTAATAACTTTAAACAGAGCAGTATTAATGCGGTAAGTACCTGCTGTTAAAAAGCCCATTTGCCGACCTTTTTCCCCACCATGAGTTAGGAATTTTCGGGCATCTTGAAAGTTATCACAATCGACAATTTTACCTAAAATCCGCTCTGGTGGGATAGATTCGCCATCAGCCGCAACTATCAAGGCAATTTCACTTTGCGGTACAACAATTACAGTTTCTTTACGCACAGAGTATTGCCAAGGCCAGTAACCCCAATGCCAACCAGGGGCAAGAGTATCAGCCTGTAAACCCGCTTCACCATTGAGGGCAATTAACTGTCCGGCTGGTAAACCTTTACCAGAAATCGTAAACTTCTTGACGACGATACCAACTTCACGTTCGCCAATAACTACCAAACCACCAAAGAACAAGGGAACAAATATCACTAAACCACCAACCAACACGATGGGGATGAGTACAACAGGCTCAACTGCTGCGGCTTGATATCGAGGAAAGGTTGATTTTGTTGGTTCTACCTGAACTGAGGCGGAAGTAATTTGTTGTGCAGTGGATGTTTTTAAATTAGTCGCATTAGCAGAGTTAATACCGCCTGCTAAGGCCAGTGTCGCTATTAATGTAGTCGCAAAGCCAGCTAATTTATTTTTTTTAGTCTTACCAAAGGAGGAAGAAAAAAGTTTCATAACTTGCGCCCTTCTGGGCAACTAATTATCTAAGTTAACACTTCATCTTCATTAGGCAAGATTTCTTAAACTTAGTGTAATTTTTTGGTTGACGGTGGACAGTTAACTGCTGACTGGGAATGAAAAGGTGAAATTGCCTATACCAATCATTGCGCATTGCGATCATAATAAGGTGGAATCGCTGTATCGATTGCTTTCAGTAAGCCACCCAGCATCTATCGTAATTTCTTTACCATTGGTGAACTTGATAAATTCCGTGCCTTCATCATAGAAAACATCAGCCACAAGTTGATTGCATACATCGTACCCCCACATAGATGCTGCGGTATTCCACCACTTTTGCCCAGGAGATTTTAAATTTGGCAGTTCCAGATACTTATCATGCCATGCCAAATCAGAATAACATTGGGGTAAAATCTAAAAAAATTTTGGTGTCAATACCGACACTTTAAAGCTCCTGTCCCGAATTTCCGGGCTGAATAAGCGCTCCAAGTTGAAGAACTCGCCCTAAATCATCAGCATTTCGCCAAGTTTCTGCTATCTTCCCATTAATAATTGTGTGAATAAATATGGCTGTAAAAGTCTGCTGACGACTGTGAGCAGGAATACCAAAGAAACTGTCTTGGGTACAAGTATTAGTTGCACGTACTACAACTTTATCTCCCTCAGCAATTATGTCTTCAATTGTCCATGTCTGCTTAATATCTCCAAATGATGCAAAAAGTTGACGTACACCATCCGGGCCTAAAGAGAGTCCAGGTAAACCACCGTGCATCTGCCAATCTAAAGTGGTCATTTCACAGATTTCCTCAATTTTATGCTCTGTAATTAGCTCTAACCACCGTTGTGCAATTTTTTTGTTCTCTTGTGTTTTAGACATAGCTACTTTTTACTTACTAATTAATTGAATATCAACTCTGACTATAAGTTCTGCACTTGAATTAATGAAGAATTGCTGTAAATAGTTGTTAGAGATGATATTTATTTATCTTTGTTTATCTGTTGATTTATGCAAATCTATACTCACCATTGCCTTATTCTTCTTAAAAACAGGAGAAATACCGTGTACTCCTCAATTTCGGTTAACCACGGAGATTCAGCGCACAGTCAAGCGGTTTTGGAAGAATGTACTAGGGGCAATCGCTTATTTGACGGAGGGGTTACGGACTTGGAAATTGATCAAGTCACGAATGGCACGCTTGAAAAACAGCTTTTCCCTCTTCAATTTCAGTCTTTATATCTGATTTTGATTGAGTCCAAGACTCTTGGTGCTTATACATAATAAGTATGAGCTAAATTTTACTTTTTTAAAAGTTTGAATATCTCAAAATCCACCTCATTACCATTTTCTTCCTTTCTTAAACCTCCCCGCCCCTTTGCGTAAACCTCCGCGTTCCTCTGCGTTTAAAATAAACCCTCAAACTCCCCTCAACTTATTTAATTGAAATTGTCGCCATTTCTCCTTTTGTCTTAATCTCTTCTCCTCAGTCAAACCATCAAAACACCAAGGACAAGAAATACCCGCCTCATACTTTGCAGAAGCCTTATCCTCATCAGTCAAAGGATGTCCGCAACAGAAGCATAACTCATGACTTCCCGGCTCTAAACCATGACCTACGGTAATACG
Source organism: Nostoc sp. MS1 (assembly GCF_019976755.1). Taxonomy (NCBI): domain Bacteria; kingdom Bacillati; phylum Cyanobacteriota; class Cyanophyceae; order Nostocales; family Nostocaceae; genus Nostoc; species Nostoc sp. MS1. Next base: position 916,357 of record NZ_AP023441.1, on the reverse strand, counting down.
TTCGTCAAAGACGAAACATTCGCCTTCCCATAGACTTTCGTCCGGCTGGACTTCTTCTAAATATTTGAGTATCCCCCCCTTGAGGTGATAAACTTCCGCGAAACCTTGAGACAGCATAAACGATGAAGCTTTTTCGCAGCGAATACCTCCAGTACAAAACATAGCAACCTTTTTGTGTTTACTAGGATCAAGGTTTTGACGCACGTACTCAGGAAAATCACGAAAGGAATTAGTTTGGGGATTTTGTGCGCCTTTGAAAGTGCCAATATGTACTTCGTAATCGTTGCGAGTGTCAATTACTGTTACTTCTGGGTCAGAAATTAGGTCATTCCATTCTTGCGGCGTAACATAAGTACCTACTTGTTCATTTGGATCAACTTCTGGTAAGCCCAAGGTGACAATTTCCTTTTTTAACCGTACCTTCATCCGCTCGAATGGTGGATCTTCGGCAGTAGATTCTTTATGTTCTAGGTCTTGTAAGCGGGGATCGGAACGCAAATAGGATAATACCGCGTCAACTGCTGGACGCGAACCTGCAATTGTTCCGTTTATTCCTTCTTTGGCTAAGAGTATCGTTCCTTTGATATCTTGGACTACACAGTAAGCCAGAAGGGGGTCTTGTTTCTCGGTGAAATCCGGCAAACTCACGAATTTATAAAATGTTGCTACAACTTGCGTATTTTTTTGGTTCATCCGTTTGTCAAAAGCAGAGTCTTCGGTTATGATAACTATGGTTGATAATTTAATTTTACGGGGGTTTAGCTCAGTTGGTAGAGCGCCTGCTTTGCAAGCAGGATGTCAGCAGTTCGAGTCTGCTAATCTCCACTTGACTCTACAGGTTATCACATCCAATAATTAGTTAAATTAGTCATCTTGTGATGGCTGTAGCTAGTAAGGTGGTAATGTGCAGAAGCGTCCGCTTGGGTTAGTGGCTATCGTTATCTATAAGTCTGCTGTTGCCCTACTATTGATGGTTACGAGCATAGGTTTATTGCTGGCTGTAAAAAATTATCAATTTTTAGATAGTTTGTCTGATGATTATATGCTGGAAGGTAAATCTAGGCTGATTGATTGGCTGTTAGAGAAGATTTTGAATTTAACCCCCAAAACTTTATTATTTAGTGGTGTAGGTTCAGGTATCTATGCAGTTTTGACTACTATTGAAGCTATTGGCTTGTGGTATCAACAGCGTTGGGCGCATATTTTGGTGTTGTGGCTGGTGGGAATTAGTATTCCTCCAGAAGTTTATGAATTGACTCGTAGTATATCTATCGTCAAACTGACTGTATTTGTGGTGAATGTAGGTGTCTTTATATACTTATTACGCAATTTCCCCAAACATAAACAACATTCTCGTCATTGAATTATTACTTTTAGCTAAAATTATGCGATCGCCACAGTAAAAATCTCAAGTGATCGGAGAGCGATTTGCCTAAATTAATTAACTCTACCCAACCGCCGTTAAAATTTATCCCCTACAGCTTTAACCCGGTCATCTTGCGCGTGATGCAGTGGTTACTACCTTTTGTGTTGCGTTTTCGCACCCGTCCTTGGCTACCGGCTGGTATTGTCGATATTCAAGGTGAGAACGCTGAGGTACTAGCCCAACTTTATCAACAATTCCAAGCTGGGAAGATTCGTTTCTTGTTGGCGTTTCGCCACCCAGAAGTGGAAGACCCTTTGTGCATGTTGTACTTTATTTCTCGCATTGTCCCACAGGTGGCGCGTCAAAAAGGTATCGAGTTGCAATATCCGGTGCATAGCCACTTCGTCTACGACCGGGGAATGACAATATGGGCTGGTAATTGGTTGGGTTGGTTGTTCTCCCAGTTGGGGGGTGTACCTATTCGTCGCGGACGACGGTTAGATAGACAAGCTATTCAAACAGCGCGAGATTTATTTGCTAATGCTCAATTCCCCATCGCTGTTGCCCCAGAAGGTGGTAATAATGGTCACAGTGGCATTGTCAGCCCTTTAGAACCTGGTGTTGCTCAATTGGGTTTTTGGTGTGTGGAAGATTTGCACAAAGCTAACCGTACTGAGGCTGTTGTGATTGTGCCAGTATCTATTCAGTACCGTTACGCCACACCGCCTTGGTCAAAGTTGGATGAGTTGTTGAGTAAATTAGAAGCTGATAGCGGTTTACCAGTGCAAGCAATTGCTGAGTCTGCACAGCATCAACCAGAAATTTATTATCAGCGCATTTGCCGCTTGGGTGAGTACTTAATTACGGAGATGGAAGAATTTTATCGCCGCTTCTATCATCAAGATATCCCGAAAGCGATCGCTACTGAAGAAACGGCTACTCCCAATGAGGTATTAATTGCTAGACTACATCGCTTATTAGATAAAGCTTTACAAGTATCTGAACAATATTTTGGTATTCCCGCCCAAGGTAATTTTATTGACCGTTGTCGTCGTTTGGAGGAAGCAAGTTGGAATTATATATATCGTGATGATTTACCAGATATCAATAATTTACCTCCTTTCAAACGCGGACTGGCGGACTTAGTAGCTCAAGAAGCTGACTTACGTATACAACATATGCGTCTGGTAGAAAGTTTTGTTGCTGTAAACGCTACTTATATTCAAGAAAAGTATAGCGCCGACAGATTTGCAGAGACGGCCTTACTAATGTTTGATATGCTGGCTCGTATCCAAGAATCAACCTTACCAGGAAGGCCAAGGTTAGGTTTACGACAGGCGCTAATTAAGGTAGGTAAGCCCATTTCGGTGACAGAACGCTGGGAACAGGTACAAAATAACCGCCAAGCTGCTAAAAAGGCTGTAGGTAATCTAACTCAAGATTTACAGGCTGCTTTAGAAAGCTTGATTAACGTGAGTTCGACAGACTGAAAAACCCCTCTCTAACACGGAGAGAGGCTTAAAAAGCTAATATTTTTCTACTAAGTTTTAGGTTTTGAGCAGCCTTTCCTACAAGGGAAGGGGTTGGGGTTGGGTTCCGTCGAACTCATATTGATTAATGAAGGCTGTGAATAAGGAAGAGAAAAGGTGACAGGTAAAGCTAGGAAAGGGAGAAGTGTTTTACCTTCCTTAAAACTATGGACTAAGAGGTTTTACGAAATAGTTACTTTTGCATGGGAAATATAAGGAGGAGGCTCAAAGTAATTATTTGCTTTCTCTAATCTTTATGGATGATAAACAGTTTTTTCTGATGTTTGGTTCTATATTTGGTGGTATTGGTAGTATATTTGCTATCATAGGTATCTTAATTGGAGTAGGAATTAATTCTTCTGTAGGTACAGTAAAAACACAAGGAACTGTTATTGATTTTGAGCGAGTAAAGTCAGTTGATAGTGAAGGTTACTCATATGAGTATTATTATCCGATAGTTAGCTTTACTCCCAGTTCTGGTAAAACAACTACATTTGAATCTCATACAGGTAGTTACCCACCAGCATTTGGTAAGGGTCAACAAGTAGAGATAGTTTATAACCCTCAACAGCCAGGTTCTGCCATGATTTATTCTTGGTTTGATTTGTGGTTTCTACCTACGATGTTTACTGGTATGGGTTCAATTTTTGCTTTAATTGGGGGAATTGCACTATTAAAGGCGTTTCCACGTCTGCTGATACTGAAGTAGAGAGAGTCAGTAGCGTGCGTCAGTATAAATATTTTTTTGGTATGGTTAAAACATCTGGTACTGACACACCCTACATTTTAAATATTTTTTATCTGGAAGTCCCTTACACATCGGCATTTATCTGTATTTAATTTTTTCCAACGCTACTTTGAGCAAAAAATAAAATCTCATATTCCTTATTCCCTACTCCCCCTTCGGGTATGCCTCCCGCACGCCAAGGGCGAACGCAGTCGCCTGCGGTTCGCGTAGCGTCTGTCTACGATACGCTCCGCGAACGGAGAGAGGGAACCCTCCCGCAGCGCTGTCTCACCATTCCTAACCCAAATTACTATCTTTAAGTACAACTCGATATCATTACGGAACCACATTTACAATAGTTCCTATTTTTACAAGTTTATACAATTTCCGTACATCCTCATTGTACATCCTCACACAACCATGAGAAATTGCTTTACCTACAGAATCTCGCTTGTAAGTGCCATGAAATCCAATCTCATCTTTGCCGTCAGTCCAAAATCCAATCCAGCGTTCTCCTAACGGATTTTGTTGACCGGGAGGAACAATTTCCTTATCGGAAGTAAAAGGATTTTCCCAAATTGGATGTTCCACCATATTCATAATTGCAAATTTACCTGTTGGCGTGTCCCAGCCTGGTTTACCAATTGCTACTGGATAGCTGGCTTGTAAAACATTACCCTGATAAACATATAGTTTTCGTTCTTTAAGAACAAGAAGTAAATGAATATTTTGCTCAGAAGTGTTAACAGGATTGGGCTTTGTTTGAGAAGAATTTATTGGTACTGTAAGTTTAAGCCTCATTAGTAAAGTTCTTACTCTCTCAGAACCACTATTAACAGTTGACGACTTTGGAGAATAATTCGTTTCGCTAGAGAGAGAACTTCCTTGATTAGTAATTACCTGAGTAGTTTCTCTTTGCTCAACTTGGGTTTGGGCTGTAACACGCAATTGCCATGCAAAGAGAATCAAAATGGTAGTTAAACCCAACTTGAAAAGATTCAATTGATAAGTTTTATTTTCCATTACTATCTACTATTTTGCATTATTTATTCAGTTCAGTAGTTTTCACCAAAAAATTGTCTTGGTTATAGGATACTTTTTTGATTTTTTAACTAGTTTCTTTATCGCTGAATAAACATTCAGAACTTATACATTAAAACCAGTTATAAGTTCTGAATCTTCATTCACTGATAATAAATTATCCGAGTTTTAACCTCTTCCTCTAATTGGTCTGTTTGTATTAGTTGGAGATTCTTGTTGAATTTGGTCTGGTTGTGATTGTTGAGGTGTGGTTGTTTCGGTTGGTGAACGGTCTGGTTGCGATTGTTGAGGTGTGGTTGTTTCGGTTGGTGAACGGTCTGGTTGCGATTGTTGGCGTGTGGGTGTGACTGATGGTGAACGGTCTGGTTGCGATTGTTGGCGTGTGGGTGTGACTGATGGTGAACGGTCTGGTTGCGATTGTTGACGTGTGGGTGTGGGCGTTACTGATGAGGGCTTATCTGGTTGTGATGGTTGGGTTGTAGGCGTTACTGATGAGGGCTTATCTGGTTGTGATGGTTGAGGTGTTGGCGTTACTGATGAGGGTGTATCTGGTTGTGATGGTTGAGGTGTTGGCGTTACTGATGAGGGTGTATCTGGTTGTGATGGTTGGGTTGTGGGCGTTACTGATGAGGGCTTATTTGGTTGTGATGGTTGGCGTGTTGGCGTTGCTGATGAGGGCTTATCTGGTTGTGATGGTTGGGGTGTAGATGTTTCTGATGGCGTGGTTGATCCTGATGAGGGCTGGTCTGGTTGCGACGGTTGAGGTTGGGCTAAGGATACTTGCAACGAGGTTTTTAGAGCGAAGAACAAACTGCTGACAAGAATTAAACAAGTTCTAGAAAGGAATAATGCCAGTTTTACGGATGAATTTTGTTTTGTTTGATTGTAATTCATTGTATATACATCCTCACATGGGATAAAACATCATGAATACTTACATCATCGCAGTAAATGTATGATTTTTGTTTCTAATTTCTAGACTAATTGTATTAATATAATTTATATTTATTGTTAGTTAATAAATAGCATCACAACTCACAGTTATATTTTCGCCGCCTTTTAATTTTCCGTCTTCCCAAACTCCGCCTTTACGCAAGCCTTTATTAGAAATAAAAATTCCTTCCCCATCAAAGAAACCTTTTCTAAAGTTTCCTATAAATTCTTGACCGTTTTTGCAAACTAATTTCCCCTTTCCTTGATAAAAACCATTTTCAAACTGACCTACATAACTATTACCATTGGCAAATGTGTATGTTCCACAACCATTAAATTTATTATTTTTAATCTCTCCATCATACCTATCCCATCCCTTATATTGATTATTAGGTAAGGTGAGGATTCCTTTACCAGTGAATTTATTTTCTGGTAAATCATAATATCTAGTTCTACCTACAACCCAATATTTTTTATTATCTAGAGATGGTAAAGTTGTTTCTGGACAAACTAATTTTACATCTGGGAGAGTTTGGGTAGAAATATTTATATCTACATTATTTAAAGTATTATTACTAGGTACAGCTTTAGGTCTATTTGCAGAATTGATTAATATGCTTCCTAAACTAATAAAAACAATAACTCCCAAACAACTATAAATTAATATTTTTTTTGTAGATCCTAATTTTTGGACTGTGAAAGGTAGGAATGATAATGGTTTAGATGAAACTGATTTCAATGCTTGCAAAGCTTCATCTGCTGATTGATATCTTTGGCTAAAATGGTAATTGACCATTTTATTTAAAATGTTAGCTAATTTCTTACTTACATTTACTTCGGTTTGCCAGATTATTTCACCAGTTTTAGGATCTTCTTGAAATTCTTGAGGAAGTTTCCCTAGTAAGGCTTGAATACCAATTATGCCTACTGCATAAATGTCACTAGCTAATTTTGGTTTAGAATTAGCTTGCTCATTAGGCATATAACCGTTAGAGCCTATCACAATAGTTGAAGTGACTTGACCTTGAGTATCAACTCCCAAACCTTTAACTTCTTTAACAGCCCCAAAGTCAATCAGCACTATCTTGCCGTCTTCTTTGCGCCGCATCAAATTTTTCGGCTTGATATCTCGGTGAATAATATTTTGTTGATGAACTATTACTAAAACTTCTAAGATTTCCTGTAAGAGTAGAATGACAGCTTGTTCACTCCATTTTTTACCAGGAATTATTTCTGCACTCAGGTCATCCCCATCTACAAATTCTTGTACTAGATAAAACTCACCATTTTCTTCAAAGTGAGCTAAGAGTTTAGGAATTTGTGGACTAAGATTTCCTAATTGATATAAATACCTTGCTTCATTTTCAAATAATCTGCGAGCAACTTGTAAAACTTCTGCTTGAGAGATTTTAGGCTTGAGTTGTTTAACAACAAACTTAGGATGGTTGGGTAAATCTAAATCTTCGGCTAAATAAGTTTCGCCAAATGCACCACCCCCCAAAAACTGTAAAATCCGATAGCGGTTACGCAGAACTTTGCCTGTTAGCATATTTTTGACTCATCCGAGTAATTTAGTCATCCTTTATTACGCAGAGGATTATATTGTATTTATTACCAGTAATTGACCTTTAACCCATACAAAGCGCTAACGGTATCCAAATGCCCTTAAGAACATTTGTACTATTATGGCACTTAGGGACTAGTCTAAGTGGCTTTGTACGAGATTGAAGAACTTAAGTAAAAGAACTTTATATAGATATTAGCAGTGTCAGTAGGTTTACGATAGTACTTACATTCAAGAAAATCTTATCTAAGAGACTTAAGTAGGGTGCTTTATGGCTTCAGCCTAACTCACCATCTGATCTAACGGTGCGTTAGGCGCTTCTATTAGATTTTTCATGAGAACCTATAGTCAAAGTCTATGCCTAACACACCCTACAAGAATTTTATTTTTACTTTATAAATAATCTCTTAGCAGGTTAAAACTGCTCATATTTTAAGAAATACAGGGAATAGGTTAAAAGAAACGCATGGCGATGCTATTGATAAAAACTTGAATTTATAAAGGTTTGAGAATGTAATTTTGCGAAGTAAGTACTATCTAAAAGTTGTTTTACAAAATCAAAGCAAAGATATTGATCGTTGCATTTGTTAACAAAAAGCATAGCTTTATATTGCAGTTTGTTACTATTTCGTGTCGACTGAAGGAATATTCCTTTAGACTGAATCTCAATGGCAAAATTTAGGATAAATGCAGATGCACGAAGTTAATTTTTTGTGTCATGGGTCTGTGGTTGCTGTGTCCTTTGTAGCTTCGATTCTGGGCTTGATGCTCCTGTGGGATCGCAAGGGTACAAAGGATGATGAACGAGAAGAAACAGAGAAGATTTTATTTAGAATGAGCTTTAGTTATTGGCTCGTTTATTGTGTGGCGTTTGGTTTGGAGAAGATGGTCTTTCCTAACTACGAACCAATGATGATGACACTGAAAATAACTACAGCATTGTCATACTTTTTAACTTTTTCTTGTATATTGAGCTTGCCGCTACATAGATTTGCAGTCAGACAAGAAGTTCAAGATTAGTCATCAGTCATTAGTTATGAGTAATTTTGGACTATGGACTTTAGAGCTAAGTTAGGAACTAAACTCTGCCACAGGCGATCGCAATCATTTCTTCAAGTGTATCCTGAGAAAGAGGTGTTAAGATAAACACCTCTTGCACCGTTTTACCTTGTCTAGCAATTACTTTATAACCACCACGAATAGGTACAGATATACGTAACTGCATTTTTGGGGAATGGCCTTTCACCCTACCAATAACCCCTGGTGTAATGGTTTGAATACCATCTTGTTGACACAGGCGTTCTAAAATTGGGATCAGGCCAGGTATATGGGTAGAATGATTCCAAACTAATCTACCATCTTTGCGAGAAGCGGATTTACGGTTGTCGGCAGGTTTACCCATGATAATTAAGCCGCCTCTAAGGGAGCCATTGTCAGGCCTGCCCTACGCAATTGTTGATGATACAATTCTGCTGGTTCTTGTGGCCCTACCCAAACGATCGCTTGTCCCTCAAAATGTACTTGATTAGTGAGATCCCAAGCTAAATCACCAGTCATACCAGGAATATATTTCATCAAACACTCAGCAACGTGTTGAAAAGTATTAAAGTCATCATTTAACACAATTACCTTGTAATTAGGATAAGGCTTTTGGACAGTTTGATTAGACCGTTCGGGGGCTATGGTTGGCGCTGTACTCATAGCGTAAACAGCTATCGAAAGTTTTGTAACCATAGAACAGTTAACCAGAGAGATTTTACAAAACTACACTACAACTAAATAGTTTAGTCTATTGTTAGTGGTCATTAGTCATTAGTCATTAGTCAACAGGCAGAATAAGAAATACTTACTCAGCACGCGCTAAACGCGCCGCTACCGCTAACAGCACTCCCCACTTCTACCGCCAATCTTCCCAATTCTCGTTAAAGATGGAAGTATCAGGGAAGGCTGTGGGGTTGCCGTTTTTTTCTAGAAGGCGTTTGAGGGCTTGGAGTTGGGGTTCGGGTTTGGGTAAGTCGTCTACTAATTGGTAGGGTGCGACTCCATTTTTGAGAGAAAAAGCCGCTACAGTTCCCGCAGCCGCGCCAGCAGACCATTCAAAGGAGTGGACTCTGTAAGCCGCCGCAGCGATGTGGCTGGTGGCGATACTTTTACCACCTACTATTAAATTATCAATTTTTTGGGGAATCATCGCCCGTAGCGCTATTTGGAAGGGATAGGCTTGTCCTGCACCGCGTCTTTCTCCAGGGCGTTCTCTATTACCGGGTGCTTCTGGTGGGCTTTTCTCCATGCAGGGGTGAAAGTCTATTGCATAGTGACCAATGCCTATAGCATCGGGGAAAATGGTAGAGCGAGTACGGCGCATGGCTTTATCTGGGGAAACTTGCCCAGAAATAACTGATGTTGCTTCTAAACCTGCTAATGCGGCTCTTAAGCGACGATACATATCGGCGGGTAGGGTTTTACGGTAGTATTCGTCGTTGTAGTTGCGGCGAGAAATATCAATTTCCCAAATGCTAAAGCCTGTGGGTTGTCCCCAACTAGGGCGGCCGATGATGCGCCTACCTTCGCGCATATAAGGGTATTTTGATAAGCCATGCACTGTTCCCATTGGGGAGTCTAACCCTGAGACAAAGCGGTTATTTGTTTGAGGACGCTTTACGCCTTCCCCTAATTGGGAGTCGGTGGTTCCCTGTACTAACCAGTAATAGAAGGAATAGGCTTTTTCTTCAGCTTTGCGGAGGCTTTCGGTTCGCAGTCCTCCCATCCAACCACCTGGTTTTAACTGTCCAGTACCTTGTAGTTGTTGGCGCGTATAAATTAGATTATCTTGGGCTGTACCTGGGCGATAGTCGTTACCCCATGTCCAGTTCTGCATAGAAATATCCCCAGGTGTGGGGGCGGTATATTTCACACCGTTGAAAGTAACTTGTTGTCCTTTATCGACATCCCAGATGCGGCGGTAGGTGAAAACTAAGCCAAAATCTGCTAACCTTGGTAGTTCATAGCTGAAATAGGGTGAATATTGCAGATAATAGGGGGGCATTTTCTGCGGCTGCGGTTCCTTAGTAGCCTCCATTGCAAAGGTGTAAGTAAACCCTTGAGTACAATAGGGGTCATTTTTGGTACTGGAAGAAGAAGGTTCCAGATAGGAACGGGCATCAATGCCTAAGCGGTAGGGAACATCAGCCAGGGCAATTATTTCGCCTGTTTCGCTGGTATCAACTACATACCATTTCGGGGCATTGCCCTTAGTTTGTTGGGGAACTAGGCGGATAATAGTTTTGGTAAACCGGGATGAGTTGCTGTAGTGATAAGCGTCTTCAATTGTTTGTGATAAGGGTAGGGTGTTAATGGGGGGTGCGCCTTTGGCTGGTTGATGTTGAATGGCGATCGCGCTATTAATTAACTTACCCTGAGAAATTTCCAAATCCTTAATTACCGTGTTTGGGAACCATTCCAGTTTCCCCTTACCCCGCTTCTCTGCATCCCTCAGCATTTGCACCATAATTGTATGGGCATCACGGGGTAAAAAACAGGACTCACTCACCCAACAGTCTCCGGGGTTGAGTTCACCATATTTTTTTTGAATCCGGTTACGCAGTTCCAAATAACCGCGAGAATAGAATTTACGTTGACTTTGCGTCGGGCGTTCATCTAAAGCTGAGGTTCCCTGAGAAGAAATTTGCCCTCCCAACCAGTCGGTAATTTCCGTCAAGCATACCCTTCTCCCTGCGAGTAAACCCTCGTAGGCTGTGGCGACACCAGAAAGTCCACCACCGACAACTAAAATGTCACAGCTTACTGTTTTATCTGGGGTTCTTGGTGGTGCAGCGACAATGGTAGCAGGTATGAGGTAGCCGGAGACTAAGCTGAGACTGATGAGTGATGTGTAGAGAAAGGCTACTTGATGTCTGCGCTTCATGATGTGAGGACTCTTTCTACGGTTCCACTTGTTGACGTTACCATTTAACAAAGGTTCTGTACAAGTTTGTCAGTTGTCAATTAAAAGTCGACAGTTGTCAGTTGACTGTGGACTGTTGACTATGGACTAATAACTAATAACTAATGACTAATGACTAATATGACTACTTTACAAGCTGCATCTTCCCTGAATGAAATTGCCCAGAAAACTCGTCAGGCTGCGAGTTTGTTGGCGATGTTGTCTACTGAGGCGAAAAATAGTGCGATCGCGGCTGTGGCTTCTGCTTTAGAATCGGCTAAGGATGAGATATTACAGGCAAATATTGCTGATTGTGAAGCGGCGACGGCTCTTGGTATTGCTAAACCACTATATAAGCGGTTGCAATTGGATGAACATAAATTAAGAGATGCGATCGCTGGGGTGCGGGATGTCGGTAAACTAGCAGATCCAGTGGGACAAGTGCAAATTCAGCGCGAACTGGATACTGGGTTAGTTCTCAAACGGATAACTTGTCCTTTGGGTGTGTTGGGGATTATTTTTGAAGCGCGTCCCGAAGCCGCCATCCAAATTATCTCCTTGGCTATTAAGTCTGGGAATGGCGTAATTCTCAAATGTGGGAAGGAAGCTGTGCGTTCCTGTGAGGCCATAGTCAAAGCTGTCAAACAAGGGTTATCTACAACAGATGTTAACCCTGATGTGGTGCAGTTACTCACAACTAGGGAAGAAACCTTAGAACTTTTGCGCCTAGATAAATATGTAGACTTAATTATTCCCAGAGGTTCCAATTCCTTTGTGCGGTTCGTGCAGGAAAATACTCGTATTCCTGTACTTGGTCACGCCGACGGTATTTGTCATATATATATAGATAAGGCTGCCGATTTAGAGAAAGCAGTTGCCGTGACTGTTGATGCTAAAGTACAGTATCCAGCTGCTTGTAATGCCATTGAAACTTTACTCGTACATGAATCAATTGCCGCACAATTCTTACCACAAGTCGCCCAGGCATTGGCACAACGTCAGGTAGAATCGCGGGGCGATGAGCGTACCTTAGAAATATTACCTGATATTGCCGCAGCCACAGCCCTAGACTGGGAAACAGAGTACAGCGATTTTATCTTGTCAATTAAGATTGTAGACTCATTAACGGATGCGATCGCTCATATCAATCAATACGGTTCCCGCCATACCGATGCCATTATCACCGAAGATCATGCAGCCGTCGCCACCTTCTTTGGCTTAGTCAACTCAGCCGGAGTCTTCCACAACTGTTCTACTCGCTTCGCCGATGGTTTCCGCTACGGTTTTGGTGCAGAAGTAGGCATTAGTACTCAACAAATGCCCCCCCGTGGCCCCGTAGGTTTAGAAGGACTAGTCACATATAAATATCAAATGACAGGCGCAGGACACATCGTCGCCACCTACACAGGCGCAGAGGCTAAACCATTTACTCATAAGGATTTTTAGAGTAAGGGGAGATGGGGGAGACAAGGAAGAATATATAAAACTGTTAGGGGAAAAGGAACAAAACCTTTCCCCTTTCTCTTTTCTATGGACTATGGACTGTTGACTGTTGACTGTTGACTAATGACCTATGACCAATGACTAAATAACTTTTCCAACTTTATGAATAATATGTCAAAAATTGGGAACTATATGGACAATTGCACTAGCAACAGTGGAGGTAATTGTCATAGCTGAGTTATCACAATTTGCGTAGTCATACTTAACAAAAAAGCAAAATCTGACTAGATTAAGTTAACTGATTTTCTTTTAAGTGGAAACACGGATAAGAATTAAGTTAAATTCTGTTAGATTAACATTGTTAATTTAGTTTTTATGAATTAAAAATTACTCAGAGAAATATTACTTTTTTGCAACTTTACCCTTTTTTGATTGAATCTCCCAAAAGGTATATCACTCTCAGTAAAAAAGTAAAGAAATCAATTAAAACTTATACCCTATAGAGGATTGAATTATTACCAAATATTGCCTCTGTCTGTGGTTTGCCGCAAATCCTGATTGATAAATTTATATTTTAATTAAGTGCTTAGTTAAGTGAATAACGATAGGACTTGTGGTAAAGCTTCGGTATCAACCCAGTTGACACGTTCAGAATTTATCTAAAGTAAAAGCAAAATGGGTACATCTTCTATCAATAACTACAAGTTAAATCATAAACTACATCCCCTATCTCTTTTGGCTCAACTCACCAGCCGCCATGCTACAGGCTGCTTACGTGTATTTACAGATACCACATCTTGGTCAATTAATTTAGATGGGGGTAAGCTTACCTATGCTTCTTACTCAGATAAGCTGTTTGAACGTTTGGATAACCAACTGCGGCGCTTAAGTCAAAAAATCCCTACTCTCAATAGCGCCACTCGTATTCAAATGCGGTTGATGTTTGAACCTAAAAGTGAAAATCAATCTATAATCTATGCAGATTATCAAGCCATTTGCTGGTTAGTTGAGCAAAATCATATTACATCTAAACAAGCAGCCGTCCTTATAGAAGAATTAGCAAAAGAAGTTATCGAAACTTTTCTACTCATCAAAGAGGGAAGTTATGAATTTTTTCCTGATGTGACTTGGGAAGAACTCCCCAAATTCTGTCATTTAGATTTGCGTTTAATAGTTGAACATTGTCAAAAGCAACTCCGAAATCGTCATCGGACTCCAGCTATTAATACAGGTGGTGGTTCGCAAGTTCTACCATCAACTAGACCTGTATCACCGCCTGTATCTCAAAACAATCATCAAGAAGTAAAAGACAATTCTCAACAAACAACACCGCCATCTTTAGTTAGAAAAACCTTATATACTATTGCTTGTATTGATGATAGTCTCACCGTCTTAAATTCCATCAAAAGCTTTTTGGATGAGAATGTATTTACAGTTGTCACTATTAATGATCCAGTTAAAGCTTTAATGCAAATTCTGCGGAGTAAACCAGACTTAATTTTACTCGATGTGGAAATGCCAAATTTAGATGGTTATGAGTTATGTTCTCTTTTGCGGAGACATTCAGCATTTAAAAATACACCTATTATTATGGTGACGGGAAGAACGGGATTTATAGATAGGGCTAAAGCCAAAATGGTCAGGTCTTCAGGATATTTAACTAAGCCTTTTGATCAGTCAGAATTACTGAAAATGGTATTTAAACATATTGGGTAAAGAGGTTTAATGATGAGTATTACAATGGTTGGCAAAATCTTGATTGTTGAAGACTCACCTAGTGAATTAGAACTGATGAGTCGTTATTTACAAGATAGTGGTTATAACGTTATTAAAGCTGCTGGTGCAAAAGAAGCAATGGAGAAGGCTTTATTAGAAAATCCTGATGCCATTGTTACTGATGTCGTGATGCCAGGAATGAGTGGATTTGAATTATGCCGTTCCTTGAAAAAACACCCACAAACAGAGAAATTGCCAATAGTAATTTGCAGCTCTAAAAATTTAGAAATAGACCGTTTGTGGGCGATGAAACAAGGGGCTGATGCTTATATTACAAAACCATATACTCAGGAAAACTTGTTGCGTACTATTAAATCAGTTGTAATTCGTAATTCGTAATTAATAATGGAGATAAATGGATAATTCTCAAACTGTATTGACTACTCAGTCACCTCAAAATAAATCAAAAGATGGTTATCTTAAATTCTACTTAAATCAACAAACTGCCGCTATTTTAGCGATGAATCATACCCAAGAGGCAGTGATTATTCCTGTAGAATCTATTACGGCAATGCCAAGTATGCCTGCTTGTGTCTTAGGTTTGATGAATTGGCGTAGTCGGATAATTTGGACAGTTGATTTACCAAAAATGCTCAATCTGGAGTCTTTAGAAAACAGATTACATCAATATAGTGTGATTGTAATTAAAGTTGAATCTATGCTCTTGGGTTTAGTAGTACAAGAGATTAAAGGCATAATTAAATTTATGCCTGAAGATATTCGTTCACCTATTGGGCAAGTGGCATCTAGTTTAGTTCCTTATTTACGTGGTTGTGTTACCCAACAGGAAGAAACTCTACTCGTATTAGATGCTCAAGCGATTGTAAATTCTTCTGTAATTGTTGGCAATTAAAATCATTTCTAAAGTATTTTGTTGTTCTCATTAACTCGTTGGTAAAACTGCAATTATGATTAATAAAACTGACATAGCTAAAGGTGGTGATGCTCAAAAGAAAGCATCATTGATTTCTACCGTAAAATCTACCGATGGTATAGGACAGATTTCTAGTAAATTAAATCAACTTGTTAATTATAAAAATTGGCTATTTTATTACCAAAGCTTGAGCCTAAAAACAAAAGCTGTAATTTTAGCGATCGCCCTCGGTACACTCCCCATTTTAACCGTCGGCGCGATCGCCTATAATCTCCTCAACAAATCAATTACTCAACAAATCACCAAAACCCAGCAAACAGCAGCGATTAAATTAACAGACACAGCTAATCGCTTCATGTTGGAACGTTATGCAGATATTCAATTTATCTCCCAACTTCCATTTTTTACTAATACTCAACTGAGTAATAAGACAAGTAAAGAAGAAAAACAAGCTGTCCTCGATAGTCTTGTGCAAACTTACCAAAATTACGAAAGTATTGCGGTATTCGATACTAAAGGGGAAGTGATAGCCCAGTCTACAGGCGAGATTTTATATAATCAAAAAGACCAAAGCTATTTTCAAGAGATTCTGCAAAAAGAAACTCCACTCATTCAACAAGTAGATATATCAAGTATTTACATAGCCGTACCAGTTAAAGATAGTATTAACAATCAAATTGTGGCTGTAGTACTAGCCAAAATGCCCATTAAATCCTTAGAAACAGTGATGCAAAACTACACTGTTAACGGGAATACATATAGTTTGCTGGATAACTCAGGCACAATTTTTCTCAGTCCTGAAAAAGAACTTATAGGTAAAGAAGCCAAAGCCAATTATCCCAAATTAGCCACACGCTTAGATGGCAAACAAGTTGCTAGTTTCGTCACGGTTCCTAAAACTAATCAAAAACAAGTATTACTAAGTTACGTACCCCCGCAAAATTTAGCAGGACTACCTAACTTAAACTGGCAAGTATTAATGACTGCCGATGCAGATGTGCTATTCCAATCACAAACACAACTGCTGTGGACAATTCTTTTAGGTACAGGAGTAACAGCTTGTGGAGTAGGTGCGATCGCAGCTTGGTTGGCACAGCGTACCACACAACCCCTATTAGATGCGACCTCTGCCTTAGCAAAACTCGGTCAAGGGGAATTTACTACTCGTGTAGAAATTAATCGGGAAGATGAATTAGGTACATTGGCAACAAATATTAATCAAGTCGGCGAACATTTACAAATTGTCTCCAAACACCGAGGTTTTGTAGTTACCAACCCTGACCACGAATGGCAACCCCAAGACGCTTTACAATTACAACTCTTAGAACTCCTCAGTAACGTTGAAGGCGTAGCCAAAGGTGACTTAACAGTTCGCGCCGATGTCACAGCCGGGGAAATTGGTACAGTCGCCGACTTCTTCAACTCCATAGTCGAAAACCTCCGCGATATCGTTACCCAAGTTAAACAAGCCGCAGGTCAATTAAATACTGCCATTGGTTCCAACGAAGGCGCAATACGCCAACTCGCAGAAGAAGCCCTCACCCAAGCCGCCGAAATCAACCGCACCTTAGACGCAGTTGATAAAATGACCCACTCCATGCAGGCTGTAGCCGACAGCGCCCAACAAGCCGCTACAGTCGCCAACCATGCAGCTATCACCGCTACCAAGAGTGGACAAGCAATGGACTTGACTGTACAAAACATCTTGTCTTTGCGGGAAACCGTCGGTGAAACCGCCAAGAAAGTCAAACGCCTGGGAGAATCTTCCCAACAAATTTCCCGCGTCGTCTCCATCATCAATCAAATCGCCACCCAAACCAACCTCCTTGCCATCAACGCCGGTATTGAAGCCGCCCGTGCTGGGGAAGATGGCGAAGGCTTTGGTGTAGTAGCTGAAGAAATCGGTGAACTAGCTGCCAGAAGCGCCATAGCTACCCAAGAAATCGAGCAAATTGTCGAGAACATTCAACGGGAAACCAGCGAAGTAGTTAAGGCGATGGAAGTAGGAACTACCCAAGTTGTAGAAGGGACAATAATTGTCGAAGAAGCCAAACAAAGCCTGAGTCAAATATTAGATGTATCCCGCCAAATCGACTCATTAATCCAATCAATTTCCACCGCCACCGTATCCCAAGTAGAAACATCACAAACCGTCAGCCGACTCATGCAGGATATCTCTTCTGTCTCCAAACGCAGCAGCGACTCCTCCCGCCTAGTAGCCCAATCTCTTAAACAAACTGTAGAAATTTCTCATCAGCTACAAAAAGCTGTTGGTACTTTTAAAGTGAGTTAATAGTCCATAGTCCATAGTCCATAGTCCATAGTCCATAGTCAAAAGACTGTTGACTAATAACCAATGACCAATGACCAATGACCAATGACCAATGACTAACCACCATGTCAAAAGATAAAGAATTAGAAATCCAGATGCAATTTCTGGAAGAAGCCACAGATTACATTAATACTCTAGAAGGGGTATTGCTGGAAATCGATACAAGTCACCGCATTGACTTAGAGAAAATGAACGCTGCGTTGCGTGCCGCCCACTCAATTAAAGGTGGGGCAGCAATGATGGGATTTCGCGCTTTGAGTGATTTATCCCATCGTTTGGAAGACGCTTTTAAAGTTTTAAAAACTCGCAAAAACTCTCTAGAAATTGATACCCAATTACAGAGTTTATTACTTTCTGCTGTTGATTGGTTGCGGCAAATTGTGGAGTTATTAGGAGAAGGTAATGCTGTAGAAGAAGATTGGTTAACTACATTTTGTCACCCAGTCTTCGATGAATTGCGCGATCGCCTGGGTGAGCCTAGCCCTGAAGATGCTGCTACTATGCTATCACCAGAGGAGGGACAAGACATTGTACCTCTGTTGTTTGAAACCGAGGTGGAAGGCTGTTTGCAGCGTCTAGAGTCGGTTTTGGCAGACAAAGACCAACCTTGTTTACAAGAAGAAGTTGCCATCATGGCGGCTGAATTGGGTGGGTTGGGGGAAATGTTGCAATTAACAGCATTTACCCAACTTTGTGAATCCATCAAATATCATATAGAAAATGCTAACGGCAACATTACAGAAATTGCCCAGTTAGCTTTACAAACATGGAGGCGATCGCAAGCTCTGGTTTTAACAAATCAACGCGATAGTTTACCGACAAAGCTTCAGTTTGGTGAAGTGGTTAATCTTCCTGTACCTACTTTATCCCTACCACCACAGGAGATAGAAGAAACACCAGAAATATTTATTGAAAATGAATTAATTGCTGAAGATTTCACAGCCATAGACCAAGAAATTAATCATGATTTAGCTATTATAGAATTTCCCGATTTTCTGACGGAATTTGCTAAAGAAAATACCATAACAGATTATACATTAACTAATAACAAAGACCGGGAATATCAAGAAAATACAGTCCGAGTTCCCAGTAAGCAATTAGAGCAAATCAACGATTTATTTGGTGAGTTAATTATCCAACGTAATGGACTCAACTCCCAAATAGAAAAATTGCGGAAACTGGTGCGGAACTTAAATCAACGAGTGCAGACACTTGAGCGAGAAAATCAAGAATTACGCACAATTAATGAAAGAAAAATCAGCAAAACTTTGGTAAATGCTCATAGTGGTGGAGAGTACCCCAAAGAGAGCGAATTTGATGCCTTGGAGATGGATCGGTATAATGAGTTGAATTTGCGATCGCAAACCCTCACAGAAACCATCGTCCAAGTCCAAGAAGTCACCACAGATATTCAACTTGGTCTTGACGACACAGATCATGTCGCTCGTAAACTTAATAAAACATCAAAACAATTACAAACCAAGCTCAATCATATCCGTATGCGCCCCATGTCGGATTTAGTTGAGCGTTTTCCTAGAGCCATCCGCGACTTAAATGTAGAATATGGCAAAAGTGTACAATTAAAAATTACAGGTGGTAACACCTTAATTGAACGCAGCATTTTAGAAGCATTAAATGAGCCTTTAATGCACCTCTTAAGGAATGCTTTTGATCATGGTATCGAAGAACCAGCCACCCGTCAGGCATTAGGCAAACCAGAACAAGGCTTAATCGAAATTACCGCCACTCACCGCAGTAATCGTACCATTATTACCATGCGTGATGACGGTCGCGGCATTGCTTTAGACAAAATTCGCACCCGCGCCCAAGCAATGGGGATAGATGCAACTCTACTCACTAACGCTACTGACGAAGAACTGCTATCACTGATTTTTGAACCAGGGTTCAGCACCTCAGAAAAAGTTACATCTTTGTCTGGGCGTGGTGTGGGGATGGATGTAGTTCGTAATAACCTCAAACTGGTGCGTGGCGACATCACAGTTGATACTGAACCAGGAGTAGGAACAACCTTTACCCTATCAGTACCCTTTACCTTATCCATCGCCAGAGTTTTGTTAGTAGAAACTAACAAAATGCTGTTAGCATTTCCTACCGACGTAGTTACAGAACTCTTCATACTACAAAACGAGCAAGTTTTCCCAATGGCTGGTAACGAAGTCCTCAATTGGCAAGGAAGCATGTTACCCCTAATTCGCTTGAGTCGCCACCTAGAATTTAACTGTCCCCGCTACGATAGCCCCGAACTAGAAACACCTCCAGCCATTAACGCCCACAGCGTCCTCATAGTTAAAGGTAATAATCAACCTGTAGCCATCTTAGTAGACCGTTGTTGGGGTGAACAAGAAGTAGCTATCCGTCAAGTGGAGGGCAATATTCCCTTACCCCAAGGCTTTAATAACTGCACCATTTTAGGTGATGGTCGAGTTGTAGCATTAGTTAATATCAACGAACTGCTGTATAAAGTTGCCACAAATCAACGCCCTGCCAAAAATCATCAATCATCAGCCACCTTAAAAACACCATTCCTCTTTTTTGATAGTGCCAAACTACCACAACCTCCTACTTCCAACAAAGGCACAATTTTAATCATTGATGACTCAATTAATGTCCGTCGTTTCCTAGCATTAACCTTAGAAAAAGGAGGGTATCAGGTAGAACAAGCCAAAGATGGCGAAGATGCTTGGGAGAAATTAGAACATGGTTTGAAAGTACAAGCTGTAATTTGTGATATTGAAATGCCACGTCTTGATGGTTATGGCTTTTTAGACCGGATAAATTCTCACTTTGATACTAAAAAAATTCCAGTTGCAATGCTGACTTCTCGCAGTAGTAATAAACATCGACAACTGGCGATGCAGTTAGGTGCTAGGGCTTATTTTTCTAAACCTTATAACGAGCAAGAATTACTCGGTACGTTGGAGGAAATTATTTCTAATGTGGTAGTAACAGCAACTTCTAATTGATTACTCTGTGACTTTGTGTCTTTGTGTCTCTGTGGTAAAAAATCATTTATTCAACCACAGAGATATATAAGAATGTGGTACAAGTTAATAACCACTAATCATTTGCCACAAAACTATGGCTCAAGAACTTGACTTGACCCAATATAAGCAAGAAATTGCTGAACTATATAGCCGCAGAAGCAAAACTTATGATGAGGGTGATTGGCATCCTAAAATTGCTCATCGTTTAGTAGAACTTGCTCAAATTAAGCCAGGACAAGAAGTATTAGATATTTGTACTGGTACTGGTATGGTTGCCATAGAAGCTGCACAAATTATTGGTTCTCAAGGTCGAGTTGTTGGCGTAGACATTTCTTCAGGTATGCTTGAGCAGGCAAATAGTAAAATAGATGCTTTAGGTTTAACTAATATTGAATTTCTACTAGCAGATGCAGAAGCTTTGGCGTTTCCAGCTAATAGTTTTGATGTTATCTTGTGTTCCTCAGCTTTGATTTGGATGTCAGACATTCCCTCTGCATTACGCCTCTGGTATAAATTACTTAAACCTGGTGGAATTATAGGCTTTCACGCATTTTCTGAGACTGCTTTTGTGGAGGGAGTTATTTTGCAGAAAGTTGCGGAAAAATATGGTGTTTCACTAGCATTTAGTAAACCTACAGGCACAGTAGAAAAATGCCATGATTTATTAGCAAAAGCTGGGTTTGAGGCAATTGAAATTAAATCTGAACAAGATGGTGGTTATATTAGCCTAGAACAAGCAAAAAGTATGTGGGCTGGAAGTTCACGCCCTGCACCAGGACAATTTCCTAATCCCCTACAGCAACTCTCATCTGAGGAATTAGAGCAAGTTAAAACTCAATTTGAAGTTGAGTTAGAAGCTTTAGTCACAGAGCAAGGTATTTGGAATGATCTTACTATCTTTTATACCTTTGGTCGTAAGGCAGTATAGTTAGGGATTGGTAAACAGGGGAAGAAGACTTTGTTTAGGACAGTTAGCAATCGCTTCTACACAAACGAAATCCTTGATTTGTAAGTTAGCTTGGGCAGACTTTGCTTGTATAGTTGTAATTTCTAATATTTCTTATTCACTTTCATCATTTAACCAAATTAAAGTTGATTTGGGTCAATTCCTTGCTGTTGTAATTTGGCTAATAAACCTTGTAATTGTTCTTCCGGGGTTTGGTATCTGTTGCCATTTTCGTCATACCAAAATAGCCATTCTCTTGTTCTTCCTTGATAAGTTGCCTGTTCGCGTCCAATACCTAAACCAATTTCAGGCATCCAAATTTTATCCCCTGGTTGTAAGATGTATTTACCTTCAATTAAACGATAAACTTCTAAACGTTGACGCTTACGCCGTAGTCGCGTTGGTGCATAAATGACATAATACAAAATGCCTAATTCAGCATAATCAATTTTTTTCTGTTCATATTCACCGTTATAAGTTTGAGAAACCACTTCCAAAGCTAAAATTGGTGGGATACTATCTTCTTCCCAAAAAACATAGCTAGAACGTCCATTTTCACCTACGAAACGTTCTACACCCAAACTTAAAAATCCATCTGGAACTATAGCAGGTTTTAATGGTGAATAATAAACTCCCATGTTGATACCAAAAAACCAGTCATCACGGTTTTGCCAAATCGCAGCTAAGATGGCTAACAATAAATTAGGAATTAATATTTGCAGTTCGTTATCCACAGGAGTATCATCAGAATCTGGCAATTCCGCCGATGAAGGTAGGCATTCTAAGGGATTGTAGTTATACATATCATTTTGGCGGTTGACTGTTAACGGTTGACTGTTAACGGCTGATGCTTCATGTTTAACAGTCAACGAGTAAGAGGCTTCTTGCAGAATCAGCTAACGAACTTCAACTACAGCAATAACTTTTTCATCGCGGTTGAGTTGGAGGATGCTTTCACCTTTACCATCCTTCGACAAGATAGGTACTGAGTCTGTAGGTATGCGTATGACTCGCTCTTTGTTGGTGATAATTACCGCTTCACTGCCAGCTTTTGCTCCTACCATACTCGCCAGAATATCGTTTTTCGGGTCAAATTTCATGGCTTGTGTGCCTAAGTCGCCACGATTTGCTGCCTTGAGTTGATTGACTGGTAAGCGTTTCGCATATCCTTGTTCGGTAACTAACAATAAATACTCTGCTTGTGTAGAACTGACACAGCCAACCATCTGCTGATTTCTCAACAGTCGGAATGCTTGTAAACCCATCGCCGTTCTCCCCATAACTGGGAGTTGTTCATCATTGGCTGAGAATTTCAACAATCGTCCACCAGAACTTGCTAAGATGATTTGCTCTCCTGGTTTGGTGAACTGAGTTAATAACAACTCATCATCATCTTTGAGTTTTAAAATCGTGATTCCGCGCCGAGTTAAGTTAGTTAATTCTTCCAAAGCTAGGCGCTTAATTCTACCTTGCTTAGTTAAAAGAACTAATTGTTGAGCAGCCAACTTTTCGGGGAGTAAGAAGCGGCTGACTACAGGTTCTTGATTACCTTGTGCTGTGGTAGTCAGCATGGTAATCAACGGTGTACCCCGTGGAGAACGTCCGGTAGTTGGGGGAATGTCTCCTACTTTCACCGGATAAAGTTTACCGCCGTTGGTAAGGACTAATAACTCTTGGTGGGTGTCGGTGAGGTTGGTTTGAATAATAAAATCACTCTCCAACAGACCATTTTCCACCTTAGATTTTTTTCCTGGCTGAATGCGGCGGAGGTATCCCCGGTGGGTAACTTCTAAAATTGCTTCTTCCGCAGGTTCTAAGGTTTGTGGTTCTCCTTCCTCATCGGTTGTCGCAGAACCGTTTTGTTTGTCGGCTTTTTTACCTTTGGGTAGTTCCTCTGGAGCGTTAGCATTTAACCTAGTGCGTCGAGGATCATTGTATTTCTTTTTGAGCGATCGCAAATCTTTCTTCAACGCCTTGAGTAATTCTTTGCGATCGCTTAATAACTTCTCAAGTAAAGCTATCTGTGCGCTTAGTTCCCCAAACTCTCGTTGTAAGTTCTCCTGTTCTAAGCTGGTGAGGCGACGCAATGGCATTGCTAAAATCGCATCTGCTTGGTCTTCACTCAAATCCAGGCGGCTACATAAGGTAACTTTCGCTGTACTTCCATCGGGGGAACGGCGCAAAACTTCGATGACTTCATCTAAGTTAGATAAAGCTTTAAGCAAGCCTTCAACCGTATGTAATCTGGTTTGCGCCTTCCCCAACTCGTAACTGTAGCGACGGTTGAGGGTTTGTTCTCGGAAGTTGAGAAACTCCTGCAACAATTGCCGTAAGCTTAACTGGCGGGGTTGTCCATCAACTATGGCCAGAAGAATTGCCCCAAAGTTAGTTTGTAAAGCTGTTTGGTGATACAAATGCTGAAGAACTTCCTGGGGATTGGTATCGCGTTTGAGTTCAATCACAACGCGCATACCTTCGCGATCGCTTTCATCTCGCAGATCAGAAATTCCTTGCAAACGACCTTGATTCACCAATTCCGCGACTTTCTCAATCCAACCAGCCTTATTCACCTGATAAGGCAATTCTGTGATAATAATTGCCGTCCGGCGTTTGCTTCCCTTACCTCCAGGGATTTCTTCAACGGTCGCCACACCCCGTAAGACGATACCACCTTTACCTGTGGTATAGGCTTCCCGAATCCCGGCATCACCAACTATTTCCCCTCCCGTGGGAAAATCTGGCCCCGGAATTAACTCTAATAATTTTTCGTCGGTTAAATCTGGTTGGTCGATTAAAGCAATCAAACCATCAACGATTTCGCCTAAATTGTGAGGGGGAATATTTGTCGCCATCCCCACAGCAATTCCCGCACAACCATTAAGCAGCAAAAACGGTAACTGTGCAGGTAATACTGTCGGTTCTTGTTGCGAGTTATCAAAGTTACCAATAAATTCTACGGTTTCCTCACCGATTTCT
This sequence comes from Nostoc sp. MS1, assembly GCF_019976755.1. Lineage (NCBI taxonomy): Bacteria > Bacillati > Cyanobacteriota > Cyanophyceae > Nostocales > Nostocaceae > Nostoc > Nostoc sp. MS1. Next base: position 891,902 of record NZ_AP023441.1, on the reverse strand, counting down.
GTCAGCATTCCCTCATGGCTGATGGGAGCTAGGCGCGTTTCTGTGTAACGCATCGCCGCCGGAGGGTCATTATCGACGCTGCCAAAATTGCCATGTCCGGCGAGGAGGGGGTAACGGCAGGAAAAATCTTGCACTAGCCGCACTAAAGCATCATAAACAGATTGGTCGCCATGAGGGTGGTATTTACCCAGCACATCCCCCACCACACGAGCGCATTTCCGGTATGGTCTATCGGGGGTCAAACCGAGTTCGTGCATGGCGTACAAAATCCGCCGATGCACTGGCTTTAAGCCATCTCGAACGTCAGGTAAGGCTCGGCCTACAATCACACTCATGGCATATTCAAGGTAAGACCTCTGCATTTCTGTATGCAGGGCTGTTGTGATTACCTGTCCCGTTGCGAGAAGGTTTAACTGTTTTGCCATGAGTTATTTCCCTGAGATTGAACTACATAAATTTCGCTAGCACTAAACACGGCAGCAAACACAGCATAACGGATGAAATGGGATTCATCACACAATCTTGATTATCACAGGATAAAAAGCCGTAGTATTATCCTTGATGACATAAAAGTATATTGATACTAAAAAGAATCTAGGCAACTGTGTTTATTCGGGTTGTCATCCCTATCACCTCTGTAAATAAAATTCTCATGAAAACCGTTTTGATTGTCGAAGACGATCTGATTAATGCTCGTGTATTCTCCAAAATTTTGACCAAGCGCGGCGGCTTGGGCGTAAAACATACTGAAAATGTAGAAGAAGTTATCAAAATTGCTCAATCAAAAGAAGCAGACTTAATTTTAATGGATGTTTCTCTTTCTAGGAGCGTCTACCAAGGTCAATCCGTGGACGGTATCAAGATCACACAAATGTTAAAATCTGATCCGCAGACTGCTAATTTACCTGTAATTTTAGTTACAGCACACGCAATGGAAGGCGATCGCGAGAATTTCCTTAAACTTAGTGGTGCTGATGGTTACATCTCTAAGCCTGTGGTAGACCACCAACAGTTTGTTGACCAAATCATGGCACTTCTCCCTACTGACAACTAACAAAATATATTTTTACGGCTCTTCGCTCAAAAAAAAGATTGGGCGAAGGTTCCCAATTATTTAGTATAAACGTACTATGAAATATTAGTAATAAGCAAGTAGTAAGGGAAAATAAGGGTGTAGGGATGCAGGAAGAAGAATTATTTGGCAAACCCAACAAATTTGACTAAGTGAATCTACTGGTATCGCCGAAGAGTAAAGGGGAAAGATTCTCCCCCTTGCTCCCTACCCCCTGCTCCCCTACCTCTTTTGTCCTATACCCCTACACCCTTAATTTTGCTCTCTATTAGTTGGTGAGTTTTGTCGCTGTTGTAAAGCCGCTTGAATACGCGGTAACTCTAGGAATTTTTGCGTATCAGCAACTAAGCGATTGCCCCAAAGATTTTCTTTGAGAAAATCTATATTGGCGTAACGCGGATCAATCCGTAGTGCGTTTTCCCCTAAAGTTAAACCTTGTTGGCGATCGCCTTTGGTGTACAGTGCGACTGCTAGAGCTAGTAATGGTTCTGCGGCTTGTTTCTCTATAGACACAGCAGTTTGCCATTGTTTAATCGCTTGATCCACATTACCTTGTTCGTAGCTGATTAAGCCGATGTTATTAATTGCTGGCCAGAATTTTTTATCTTGAGCTACGGCTTTATTGTATTGAGCGATCGCATCAGGTAGCCTTCCTACCATATAGTAAGCATTGCCCAAATCAAACAAACCGTCTGCTTCATTGGGTTTTAACTTCAAACCAGCTTGGTAATTTTCAATAGCCGCTTGATATTTTTTCTGTTGAAAATTAACAGAACCTATAGCAAACAGCACATCAGCATTCTTGGGATTGATGGTTTTGGCTCGATTTAAAGATGCGATCGCTGCATCATAGTTTTTAGTTTGCAGTTGCAAACCACCCAAAAGGAACCATACCTTATCATTTCCTGGCGCTAACTGACTAGCCAGTCTCGCTCTTGGCAAAGCTAACTCAAACTGTTGAAACTGTCCTAGTTGAGCCGCTTCTTGGGCTAAACTCAACCCTTGTCTTTCTAATTTTGCTGTATCTAGTTGCAGCGTATGAGGAACGAGTGCCTGTGCGTGAACTGCTTTGGGCATACTCCACAAACCACAGACAACCAGAAGAGAAATTAAACTAACGTGTTTAGGCACACTACCGCCTCTTGAACCACAATTCAAATAATCTTTCAGCTAGCTTAAACGATCTCCGGCTAAGGCGACAGGTAATTGTTACAGTCAGTTGCGCGGAAGGGGATGAGGAGGATGAGGGAGATGAAGGAGATAAGATAGTTGGAATTTCTCCCCCCACTTCCCCACTCCTCAATTACCTCTTGACATTATCACCACAAAGACTTACTTTAATAAGTAAGCATTTACTTATTTATGGCTCGCAGACCCAAAATTACTAATGAGCAAATTTTAGACGCAGCCCGTGAAGTCTTTTGGGAAAAAGGCTTTAGTGGTTCAACTCTAGAAATTGCCCAACGATCTGGAATTTCAGAAGCATCTATTTTCAAGCGCTTCACGACCAAAGAAGAACTATTCTTTGCGGCTATGGGAATCCCAGAAACACCCCCTTGGGCAAAGGAATTAGAAATTTTGTGCGGCAAAGGAAACCTTAAAGAAAATTTAACTCAACTTTGCTTTCAAATATGGGAGTTTTTTAGTGAGATCATGCCTCGAATAATGATGATCCGCTCTTTTGGAAATCCTTTGCCACAATTCAACACTCAAGAGTCAAAACCTGCTAAAGAATTGAGATTGTTGGCAGTTTTCCTAGAAAGTGAGATGAAACTGGGGCGGCTTCGTCCTTGCGATTGTCGAACTGTGGCTCATGTCTTAATAGGTTCGCTGATGAATTATATTGCCATAGAGCAGATGTCAGGACATCCCCCTATGAATCAACCATTCATACCACCTAATACATCAGACAAATATCCACAAAAGGTAGCTGTATTTATTGAGAATCTAGTAGAAATCGTTTGGTCAGGAATTGCGCCTGTTGAAGTTTAATGTAACTATTTCCCCCAAATATTTTTTTCAAAAATTAATAAGTGAGTACTTACATTATAATTTTGAGGAATTAACTTTATGTGGCTACGTCGTAGTACTTTACTCGGAGTAATCCTAGTTTCTTGTGGTATTAATTTTGCTTTAGCTAAATCTCAACTGCAATCATCAGTTACACAAATGTCACAACAAAACTCTCATATAGAAGTTCGTCAATTTGAACTAAATCAGTTACTTAATCTGACACCAGAACAACAAGAAAGGCTACAAAACAATCTCAATCAGTACCAAGGGGAGATAGAAAAAAATCAACAAGCACTGCATCAAGTATCTTGGGAATTAGTTGCACTTATGGAAGGAACAGCAACATTAGATGAGATTCGGGAAAAACATGCACAATTACAACAGTTATCTAATTCAATAGAAAATATGCGATTTGAAAGTATGCTGGTAATGAGAGAATTATTAACTCCAACACAACGCCAGCAAGTTTTTGAAAAGCTGCATAATTTCTCTAATAGGCCTAATAATGTAGTGCAAGATAACAATTCAACACTACAAGTAATTCGCTATCAATAATAATTAATGCTCAAGTTACTATTCCTTAACTTTGTAATTAATTGAACAATATCTCACTTTAGTTATGAAGATGAGCATGTTTTCATGATGGATGGATAAATAGAAATCCTTGTGACTATAGTCATATCTTACGTACTAAATATTAGTGACTTTGGTCACTTATGAAAGTCTAGTTACTGGGTAGATAATTGTTGACATAGGTTGACGGTTTACCAAAACTGTAACCTCAACAAAAAGCAAAATCAGCACAAACAAGGAATCTATTTTATGTTGAAAAAGAATAGTGCAACTATCTTTTTAGCTGCTGCCGTCATGTTTGCACCTATGCTTTTGGCTAATCCTGCTAACGCTCAAAATAGATATAACAATGGGCGTGGCTACCAAGGAAGACCTGTTTATACGGAAGTAGCTTATCAACGAGTAGTCAGGCTGCGTAATGGCGCTTACAGACTGCCTAATGGGCAAGTTATTCCGGCTAACAGAATAGTCCGGCTACGTAATCCAGGTTACTGGAGATTACCTAACGGTGATATCGTTCTTCCTAGCCAAGAAATTGTCCCTAGCAGAAGACTAGTTAGACAAAGGAATGGTCTGGTTCGGCTACCTAATGGTGTTCTTATTAGACTTTAAAACAGTTCGTAGTCAGGACTTTAGCGCAAATCTTAATTGCTAGGGCTAGCTAAGAGATATTTTTATAACCAGCATCATGATGAAACATAGAAGATACACAATCAATGATTTTGTTTCTTCTTGAAGTAACTAGACATAATAAATACAGGGCTACCAAACTACAGAACTGGTTATTTAATAGCTAGTTCTGTATTAGATTTTTTACAACGGAGTGCAAATGACAACTGAGACAAGACATCCAGTAGATTCACCAGCTTTACTTCCCCCAACGAAGAAGAAAGCCAAGATTAATTGGCTGTCTTGGCTGGTTGTCTTGGGGATTTTAGGTGGTATTGGTTATGCAATTTATTACCAAGTGACAGTCGTTCCTCGTCAAGAAGCGCGAAGTAAGGTACTAACACAGCCGTTACAAAGGCAGACTCTACCAATTACGGTTTCTGCCAATGGAACAGTCAAGCCTGAACGGTCAATTAACCTCAGCCCCAAAAACTCCGGTATACTCAGGCAACTGTTAGTTAAGGAAGGCGATGTTGTCAAGCAAGGGCAAATTTTAGCCTATATGGATGATTCCAACTTGCGAGGACAACTAATCTCAGCACAGGGACAACTTGCACAAGCCCAAGCCAACTTGCAAAAAGCACAAGCTGGAAATCGTCCCCAAGATATCGGCCAAGCTCAAGCTCAGTTAGATGAAGCATTAGCAAATTTACGTAAGATAGAAATAGGTAATCGTCCACAAGATATTGCCCAAGCGCAAGCGCGTTTAAAAAGCGCCCAAGCTAACTTAACTCAAGCAGAAGACGATTTACGCCGAAATCAACAACTGTATAATGCTGGTGCGATCGCACTCCAAACAGTTAATCAAAAACTTACAGCACGCGATAGCGCTCAAGCCCAGGTAAATGAAGCGCAGCAAGCACTGGCTTTACAACAAGCAGGTTCACGCCAAGAAGACATTGAGCAAGCAAGGGCGACAGTCAAGCAAAGACAGCAAGCTTTAGCACTACTAAAAGCAGGGAACCGCTCAGAAGATATTGAAGTAGCGCGGGCGCAAGTCACCTCTGCTCGTGGTTCACTGCAAAATGTCCAAGCCCAAATCAATGACACCGTATTACGTGCGCCTTTTGACGGCGTTGTAACCCAAAAATTCGCTGACCCTGGTGCTTTCGTGACTCCTACAACTTCAGGTAGCGCAGTTTCTTCAGCCACATCTTCATCAATTTTAGCTTTAGCTTCACGTAATGAAGTTGTAGCTAATTTATCTGAATCGAATATTGCCAAAATCAGTTTAGGTCAAAAAGTCACAATTAGAGCAGATGCTTACCCTGGTGTCACATTTGAGGGTAAAGTTAATCAGATTGCAGCACAAGCCACAGTAGAGCAGAACGTTACGAGTTTCCAAGTAAAAGTATCGCTGAGTGACCCTAAAAGATTACTGCGATCGGGGATGAATGTATCAGCAGATTTCCAAGCCGGTCAATTAGAAAACGCTTTAGTCGTACCCACAGCCGCAGTTGTCCGCCGGGAAAATGCCACAGGTGTATTTGTCGCCAATGCAAATGGCCAGCCAGTATTTACTCCAATTGAGACTGGAGTAACAGTCAATAGATTTACCGAAGTTAAATCAGGCTTGAAAGGCAACGAAAGAGTATTGCTCAGTTTCCCACCAGGAATGAGGCCACAGTCTACCCCAAGAGGCGGAATTTTCCCAGGTGCAGGCGGAGGCGGAGGTGGTGGCCGCCGTTCCGGTGGCGGTCGTTCTTAGTCAGTTGACAGTTGACAGTTATTCTCCTCATCTTCCTCATCTCCCACCCTACGGGAAGCAAGCTACATCTCCCCACTCTCTTCTCTCTCAACGTTATGCTTAAGGTTTTTAAGAAAAAAGATACTCGTACCGTTCCATTTTTAGAAATCTTATTGATGGCAGCTGAAACCCTGTGGAGTAATAAGTTACGCACGGGGTTGACTATGTTGGGTGTGATTATTGGCATTGCTTCGGTTATTGCTATAACCTCCGTGGGTCAGGGAATACAAAAGAGTGTGGAGCAACAGATTCAGGCTTTGGGATCAAATGTGATTCAAGTTTTGGCAGGTGCGGCCAGGAGTGGAAATGTCCGACAGGGATTAGGTTCTACTAGCACATTAACTTGGGAGGATGCAAAAGCGATCGCTGGGCAAGCGCCATCGGCGGGAATCGTTTCTGCATACCTGCAACGCAATGCTCAAGTTGTTTACGGTGGAGAAAACACTTCCACCACAATTTACGGTACAGATTTAAACTACCCAGATGCGAGAAATACTTACCCCCAAGAAGGGCGATTTTTTACTCAGGAAGAATTAGATTCATCTGCACAAGTAGCAGTGCTGGGGCCGACAGTTCAAAGAACACTTTTCGGACGGGGTGGTAAACCTATAGGTGAGAAAATTCGTATTCAAGGAGAAGCTTATGAGGTAATTGGCATTACGGAACCGAAGGGTTCTCAAGGTCCATTAGATAGAGACGACCAGATATTTATTCCTCTCACCACTATGTCGAAACGGCTGGTGGGAAACAATGCACTAACTGGCGTATCTGTAAGCGGTATTTTAATTAAATCTAATAATCCAGAACAGTTAGAAGCCGCACAATTTCAAGTTACTAATATTTTGCGTCTGCGGCATGAGATTTATCCGCCACAAGCTGATGATTTTCGCTTAACTAACCAAGCAGATATAGTTAGTACCTTTACAAATGTAGTGGGTTTATTTACGATTTTGGTAGTAGCGATCGCAGGTATTTCTCTAGTTGTGGGTGGTATTGGTATTGCCAATATTATGCTAGTTTCTGTGGTTGAACGAACGCGGGAAATTGGCATTCGTAAAGCTGTAGGTGCAACCAATTCAGCCATTTTAAATCAATTTTTAGCTGAGGCGATCGTTATTTCAATTGTCGGCGGTGGTATCGGGATGGGAACTGGCATTTTACTTGCCTTCGCCGCCTCCACTATTTTCAAATTTCCATTTGTCATATCTATTATTTCAGTCATTGTCGGCTTTGGACTTTCGCTAACAGTTGGCTTAGTTGCTGGAGTAATTCCTGCTAGAAATGCCGCTAAACTAGACCCAATCAACGCCTTACGCAGTGACTAATCAAAGTATTGAGTATTATTTTTAAATTATGACAACAATGATTTGGATGGAATCTATTACTAAAACCTACCAATTAGGAGAAGTTAGCGTTCCCATACTCAAAGGTATTCAACTAGGTATCGAAGAAGGTGAATATGTATCCATAATGGGTGCATCAGGTTCGGGTAAATCCACACTCATGAATATTATGGGATGTTTGGATCGTCCTAGTGATGGACACTATATCTTTGAAGGTAGAAATTTAACTACCTATGATGATGATGAATTAGCCTATATTCGTAATCAAAGAATAGGTTTTGTTTTCCAACAGTTTAATTTATTATCACGAGCCACAGCCTTAGAAAATGTCATGCTACCGATGGTGTACGCTAACGTACCCAAACGTAAACGCCGCCAAAGAGCATTAGAAGCTTTAAAAAGAGTAGGATTAGGAGAACGAGTTCTCAACCGTCCCAGTCAACTTTCTGGGGGACAACAACAACGAGTTGCGATCGCGCGTGCTTTAGTCAATCGTCCAGCTTTAGTTTTAGCAGATGAGCCTACAGGCGCTTTGGACACTGAAACTTCTTATGAGGTAATGAATTTATTAACAGAGTTAAATGAGCAAGGGATTACTATTGTTATCGTTACTCATGAACCAGATATTGCCGCTCAAACGAAGAGAGTTATTCGCGTTCAAGATGGTTTAATTGTATCATCATGATTACAAGATCAATTTTAATTAATGAATCAATACTATACTCTATATTTAAAGTATTGATTCAATTATACTTGCCCTTTCGCGGGTGGTACAATCCTACTTTTAGATAAACCACTATTAATTTCTTGCAACAGTTGAAAATCTTTTTCTGGTAAAGGATAAGTGCTAGTACTTAAGCTACCCGCAGCCATCTGCTTTTCTAAAAAGGAGAATGCTTGGCGGAATTGATGGGGTTCTGCTTTAATTGGGGCATCAAAATGGCAAGGAATAATCCATTGGAAATCCCAACTTGCTACCTTATCAGCCCAATTAATAGTTTCTCTGGGTGCGCGGTTAAGAATCAAAGTTTGAAGCACTGGCGCGACAAATAAGCGTCCATCACCATGCAAAGCTGTAAACGATCGCCGCCAATCTGGTTGCCATTTAAACGGAAATAAGCCAAAATAAGCTCTATAAGAGCGTTCTGGCGCTTTTAAGGCTTCCTTCCATACTTCGCCCCAACTAGGTACTTCTAAGGCGCTGGGACGGAAATATAAGGCAAATAATGTTATACGTTCCCATCCCTTGCGACGGTTGGCTTGATTATCTGCAACGATATCTGAGGCTTTATCTTTAGCGTGGAATAGTAAGGGATAGGGGTCTAACTGGACAATCGCTGGTGGATCTGCGGATACAGACACGATAGAATCGGTTACAAGCAGAGTATGCGATCGCTTATGGAAAAATGCTACCTCTGCAAACTTACCAGGGCCAAGGTCAATTGTATCTAAAATTGCGTAGTCAAACTCATCAGCAAAGGGAACTAGGCTACTATCCTCTGGGAGTATATGAGTGCGTTTACGAGGTAAACCCAACCAACTGAGGGGAAGATTAAGAGGAAAACTCCATTGATTTGGGGAGACAAATACCTGTGCTTGGGGAAAACATCTAGCGAAGGGGCCGACAAATACCTTGTGTTCCAGTCCAGAAATAGTTGGCAGAATGATATATTTCACATCACCGTGTTCTGCTACCAACTCATTAACCAAGCGAATACATTCAGGTGTAGGCGCAACAGGTGCATATACTAGTAGTCCTCCCTTCTCCAATTTGACTACAGTCATGCGAATAGGGACAACTACGTAAAAAACTCCCTGTATCTGGTCGAAAGTCCAAATAGTATTTTTAATTACCTCTTGTCTGAGTGTCCGTCGTTTACCGTATGGATACAGTGGCAAAGTAAACCAGTAAGACCATGACCAGTCTCTATAATTAATTTGTTCCAACGTATCATTCCGCACCACTGTACCACCCCTAAATGAGCCAAATTTAAACTATTCTTATTGCACTCCAAAACTTGGAATTTAGCAAATTGTGGTGGCAACAGACGAGTAATCTCAGGTGAGGATCTAGATACACCCTCAACAATAAATTCTTTACTAGCGTTAATTTTGCTTTGATTATTGTTTATTTTCCTAACAAAATTGGGAAATTGGGTTCAAAGAATTAGTATCAAAGTATATACCATAACGCTCTAAAGTAAAACCTAAAAACAAAAGCTGATTTTGCTTCTAGAGGCTAGACAGTTTTTGCTAAAGGTGAAGGATATGCAATTTAATTTATTAAAACCAAAACAGATTTTGGCAGTGGGTTTATTCTCCTCTGTCTTGTTTCTTTCTCCTCTTTCTAGCTTGGCTTTGACTGTCCAAGAAGTTCCCAATCCTCGACAGCGTGGTGTTTGGGTAACTGATATGGCAGGCATCCTCAATAATGAAACTGAAAGCCAAATTAATCAACTCATTTCTCAACTTGAGGCGAAAAACGGCACAGAAATGACAGTGGTAACAGTGCCAAAAACTTCTCCGGCTGATAGTCCCAAAGCATTTGCCACCCAACTGTTCAATTATTGGGGAGTTGGAAAGAAAGGTAAAGATAATGGCGTATTATTCTTAATTTCTGTTAGCGATCGCCGTGTCGAAATTGAAACAGGTTACGGTGTAGAAGCAATTTTACCCGATGCGAAAGTAGGCGATATTATTGATAGTCAAATTATCCCGCGATTCAAAAAAAAGGATTTTGCAGGTGGTACACTGGCGGGAACTAAAGCCTTAGTAGTTATTCTAGAATCTGAGCGATCACCTACGGTGGGCGTTTCGCCATCGCCTACGGTGAGCGAAACGCGATCGCCACTCACCTCCAACCCCCAAACCTCTCAACCGGAAAATAACTCCAACCCTTGGGTATTCGTAGCCGTTGTAGGCGCATCTATACTAGGAGTTGGCGGTGCGGCTACTTATTTAGGAAGGAAAAAGAAAATTCTCATTCCTCCTTCAGGACGTACAAGGAGAAAACAAGGCAATTACAGCTTTTGCTGTGCTGATTGTCAACAACCAATGGTAAAAGTAGATGCAGCTACAGTTGAGGAACACCTGAACAAAGTCGAAAAAATAGCACAAAATTTAGGTAGTGTCAGCTTTAACGGATGGAAATGTCCAAGCTGTAGCGAGAAACTCACAGACACAGGCTTTAATATAGTTGCCTTAGAATCCCGTTCATCTCGATTTAGGCGATGTCCTCATTGTGAGGAACTGACTGTTACCCGCACTGAAACAACCGTCGTTAGCCCCACACAATACAATGTTGGCAAAAGATTAATAACTGATAAATGTCATAGTTGTGCCTATCACAAAAAAATAGAGGAAGTAATTCCGCGCTTACCACCTCCCCCACCTCCTAGTTCTGGTAGCTGGGGTGGTGGTAGTTCTAGTGGTGGTGGTTTTAGTGGAGGCGGCGGCGGTGGTTTTGGTGGTGGAAGTAGCGGCGGCGGTGGTGCTGGTGGTAGTTGGTAGGTAAAAACAATGAATAATGCAGACAAGAGAATCCCCGAAGAGATTGCCCCGGAGGTGCTAGAGTTAGCCTCACGCTACTACGCGCAGCAAAGTCAAAGTTATTCCCCTGGTGAATTAATAGCAGCCGGAAAAGAAGTTAATATTCCGCCGGAGTTGATTCAGCAAGCCATCCAAGAAGTCCAAGCAAAACATCAGCAACAACTTGAGAAACAAAAGCAATTAGCCCACCTACGCCAAAGACTACTTATCTTTGGTGCAGGTATAGTTGCCGCTTTAACAGTCTGGACTGCTTGGACTTATAATTCTCTACAGAGTAGTAGTACCAGAGTAGAAGCTGCTTGGGCGCAAGTGGAAAACCAACTCCAGCGCCGTGCTGATTTGATACCCAACTTAGTCAATGTGACACAAGCTTACGCCAAACAGGAGAAAGATTTAATCTCTTTATTGGTGCAGTCACGACAGGCTTATGTGCAAGCAGCCACCCCAGAACAAAAAGCTAATGCGATCGCGCAAATTAATCAAGCGATCGCCCTTTTTCAAAACTATGCTGCTGCTAATAATCAATTAAGTTCCAGCCAGTTGTTTATCAATCTGCAATACGAACTAGCCGGGACTGAAAATCGCATTGCTGTAGAACGGATGCGTTACAACCAAGCAGTACAAGCATATAATCGAGAGATTCAAAATTTCCCTAACTCATTGGTAGCTAATACTTTCGGTTTTGACAAGCATAAATTCTTCCAAGCTAATAATACCCAAGTTCCTAAAATCCTGCCTTAATTAATTTACTATCAACAGCCAACCCTTCTCTGCGAGACGCTCCGCGAACGGCTACGCTCAGGGTAAACAGTCAACAGTCAACAAAAATCCTATTTAGTCTGAAAAATATTTTGCACCATTTTCTTATCTGAACTAGCAGCAGCTTTATCTAACTCAGCGACTTCACCAAAGTCTAATTCCCAACCCAAAGCACCGATATTCTCCTGCGCCTGTTGTATGGATTTTGCGCCGGGAATGGGGATAGTTCCTTTAGCAATACACCAGTTCAGCGCTACTTGAGACATGGTTTTATTTCTCGATGCTGCCACATCTCTTAAACATTGTAGGAGCGATCGTACCCCAGGTAACAACTGTCTAAACAATAAACCCCGCACACCAGGGGGGAAAGGCCCCTTCTCTGAATATTTGCCAGTCAGTATCCCCAAAGCCAAAGGGCTATAGGCAATTAATTGTATACCCAGTTGATCACAAACATCTTTCAATCCCAATTCGGTGACAGGATATGTAGATAATAATGAATACTGTACTTGCAAAGTTTTAATCGGTACTCCTCGCTCTGCAAACTTTTGATGTACCCTTTGCAGTCTCTTAGTTCCGTAATTAGATAGCCCTACACCTTTGACTAAACCTTGTTCATATAAGTCAGCTAAACCATCTAATAAACCTTCTTCCTGCCAAGGCGCATAATTTGCCGTCGACCAGTGCATCTGTACTAAATCAACATTTCTACCCAGACGACCAGCAGAGGACTTGCAAGCATTTATCATAGACTGGCGTGTCCATCTCCAAGGATAAGCAGCCAGTTTAGTGGCAATGCAAATATTCTCTTGATTGACACCTTGGTACTCTTTAGAAAATTGTCCCAGCAGCGACTCACTACGACCGTTCAATCTTCCCGTTCCGTAAGAATCACCCGTATCAAACAAGGTAACACCATTGTTTACACAGAGGTTAAAGACGGCTTGTAATTGCCCGTCCATGCTTTCGTTATATCCCCAAAGCAGTTGGTTTCCCCATGCCCAAGTTCCACAACCCATCTTGGGGAGTGATAATTCTTGGTTAGTTTGCATTGTCACCCTCGTATGTCCTTCTCAGTTCATTATCGGGTAATTGTGGTTAACAGTTGACTGTTGACTGTTGACTGTTGGTTTACCCCTTCATTTTGGTGAAAAACGATTCGTATTGTTTGGTTGCTTCTGGTGGTAGGGGGAGTAAAAATTCACCTTTGGCGAATACTTCTTGGCTATTTAGTAATAAACTACTAAAGGATTCTTGGATATCAGACGCTGCAATATTAGTGGTAATTGGTGAATTGGCTTTAGTTAACAAAGCAATTTCCTTGGCTGTTTTTGGCTGTAAACAAAAATCAATCCATCGTGATGATAAGGCATCCTTCGCGGTTTCTTTAGGGCTGACCCACAAGTCTGCCCAGATGGCTGTGCCTGAACGGGGAACAATTACACTCAGTTGGGGATAACGTGCCAATACTGACGCTACATCACTTGACCAACCAACCGCCAGCCAAGTATCGCCCATGAGGAGTGTTTCTAGGTAAGTGTTGGAACTGTAGAGTTTTACCTGCTTATTTAATGTTTGCAGTTCTTTTTCTAAATCGGGAACAGTGGCTAGGTCTTGGGTGTTGTATGATTTTCCTAGTTTCTTTAAGACTAAACCAATTACTTCTCTTGGTTGGTCTAGTAGAGAAATACGCGATCGCAATTCACTACGCCACAAATCGCTCCAATCTTGCGGTGTCCATCCCAAATCTTTGAACTTATCGCGGTTATAGATAATTACTGTAGTACCCCAACGATAAGGCGCAGCCCAAATTTTCCCATTGGGATCGGGAATACCCTGTTCGTTACGTTTAACTAAGTTCTGCCATTTGGGATCTAAACTAGACCAATTTTTTAACTGTGCTACTTCTAATGGTTTAACCAGCTTCCTTTGAATTGCCGTTTCTAACCAATAATCCCCCAATGTTACCAAGTCAGCCACAGCAAAATTTTGAGAATTTCTAAATGGCACAAAGCGCAACCATTCTGGGTCATCTGTGGCTTTTGGGTTTTGCTGCCAACTTAATAATCGTTTATATAACGCTTCTATTCGTTCAACTGGCGCAAATTTTAAGTTGGCTTTTTCTTTGAGACTGCGGGTAAATTGATCAACTACCTGACTAGGAATAGAACCTTTCAATAATTGAACGTTGAGTTTTGTTTGATTATTGCCAGCACAGCCTACGAGTAGTTGTGATAGCGTCATACCACCCAGGCTTAACAAAAAAGACCGACGATTCATTACTTTAAGTTTATACATAATACAGCGTTTTTCAGTGGATACCGTCAAGTTTTATCGGGGCAGAGAATAGAGTGTACTCATACAAATGAAAAGTGCTGTATCTACATTAAAGGAAGATAGGCAAGAGTAAACCCCAGAAATAGTCCTGATTTTGATAAATTCAACGAATATAAAGCCAAATTGATTGTTTTTATAGGAAGAATTTTATTTACTTGAGTTAGTCACCATAGACCCATAGCTACTTAATTGTCGAATATTATTTTTCATTTCTGGAAATATCAATTAATTGCTCGGACTTATCTCACCTCTCAAGCAGTTTCTACAAATGCAATTACTAGCAGACGGAACATTGTTATAGTTTCCTCATAGCTCAACTTTATTATCAACACGATAAGGTATTTATTAATACAATTTCATCAATACTAGCTATAAATATTGGTTAGATAAAATTGTTTATCTAAATTATTTGATACTTAGCTTGTTATATTCGATAGATATAACCCTTACACAGAAAGCGTTTGAGATAAAAATTGATTTGTGCTTAACACTTTTTAATTAAAAAATGAGCAAAGGTAATATAAATTATTGAATTGTATTTATAAATTAATAAATATGTTTAATGATTCAAACGAAGATTGGAATCATTAAATAATTCATAAGTATATTTAACATCGGCAGTAAATTGAATAACATAGAGAAAATGTGCGGACGAGGGTATTAAATGGAGCCATTACAACAACAGATCCTGACTTTGAGTCATAAGCTGGATGCCCTCTACCAGGTTATTGAGCAGCTTGACGTAAAAGTCGCTCAAGCTTTTTCGGAATGTTCCTTAGCCAGAACAGAAGCAAAAGAAAATTATCTGGAGAATAGTGAGACAAGCAACTACCATTTCAAAGGACATATCGGTTTTAATCAGGAACTAGAGCATAAGGACGTTTTAACTGACGGCGTTTATCTAGATATGAGTCGTCAAAGTGGAGAAAAAATATTATCACCAGAAATTCAAATACAACGACTAACAGCCCAATTAACCGCAGCCTACAATCGTATTGCTGCTTTAGAAGAACAATTACTTAGAGAAAGAATCCATTAACTAATTAGTCAAAAATCAGTCTTCCAATCTTACCGGGGTCTTAATGAGTCCGGTATTTTTGATGTTAGGTCAGTTGACAGTTGACAGGTTAAGTTCACTGTCCATTGTCCACTTTCTACTCCCCACTCCCCTTCTCTAACCGTTGAATTTGGCTTTCAATGGCTTGTAGAAGTTGATTTTGTTGCCAATTCTTGTAAAGATTAGCGGCTATACAGGCAGCGCCAGCACCTACGCCTTCTTTGACAAAGCCTTTTTCATAGGCTTGGAGTTGGGGATAACGAGAATCAGCAAAACTCAACTGGGTGGCTAAGAGTGGGGGTACTGTCATTTGAGGATATTGGCTGTTTTTACCTATATTCAAGGCTAATTCTACAGTGCTGCCTGTAGGGTCTTCGGCTACCCATCGAGTTGTGCCTACGACCACGGCTGTAGGTTGCCAGAATAAATCATAGGTTTGAGCGATCGCACTCGCCAACGCATAAACCGCTAACATTTGCGTACCCCCAGCCAACATCACACCACAACTGCGACTAGCCGCGATCGCCATTCCTGCCACAACCACCTGCATAGGATCGCCAACTGCGGCAACTAGCTTTAACGGGTCAACTTGGGAGGGGGGAGTAGGGAGTGGGAAGTGGGGAGAAATTCTTAATTTTGAATTTTGCGGAAAGTTGCGGTGCGGGGGTTCCCCCCGTTGAGCAAACTTTCCAAGACGAATTTTGAATTTTGAATTGATTACTCCCTCATTCCTCCATCTCCTCAAACCCTCTTGCACCACTTGCCACTTCTGCTCATGGTTACAGACTGGATGACTGCTGTTGACTTTGCCGGCTGCCTCTATCCCTAAGCCAGTTAAAATTGCCAGAGCGGTTGTAGTACCACCAACAACACATTCGCTGAGAATTACGTATCCTTGGGGAACTTGAGTAGCCAAGCGATCGCCCCAAAGCAGACCTTGCTCAAACAGGTGGTGTACAGTTGTTAAATCCATTGCTGCGCCTGTACTTAAACATTTGGCAGCACAGCCATCTAAATCAATCACTGGTATAGCGGGTGACTGAAGTAACCCAGCATTAAATAAATAAACAGGAATGTTGAGTTCTTCTACTACGGCACGGGAAATGAGAACAGGTGATGCACCTGCTGTCAGGGGTGGGAGAGGATATTGGGGCTGATGTGCTGCACCGTAGTATAAAAACTCAGCATCAGCGCAAGCCGTGTACTTTCGATCTTCTGGAGTCAAGCCAGCCGCCGAAATGCCGGGAATTAACCCAGTTTCCGTAAAACCGAGAATACAAGTAAATAGGGGTGAGCGATCGCTATATCGTCGCAACCAAGCCTCACCCTGTTCGATTTGAGTATAAATGTTGATCATTAGTCATTAGTCAACAGTCATTAGTCAACAGTCAACAGTCAACAATGGACTATGGACTACTGACTAAACCTTAATAATCCATCAAAACTTGTACCCAATGGGGAGGGCGGGGAATGGGATTTCCTAAACGGTCTAGAAGCAGCAAGGCAGCTAAATGTACAACAAACAGATAGATAAAGTTATTGATGACAATTAATGCTACTGCCCCAAGCTGAATTAAAAATACACTAGGAGTATTTAACAATCCCAACTTCAAGAATATCCACTCTATCAGTTCTGTTACTTGGGTAATTAAGTAAATCCATAGGTCTTCCCCGGACAACACCGATAATAACCACAATCGGAAAAAGACACCTAAAGTACCTAATAGCGTACCTAAAGTAATTGAAATAATCCAAGGAGTGCGACGATACCATGCTGCGCCGAGTAGCACACCCATAAAGGCAAAAGGCATGACAAACAACAAGCTACGGACTGGCCCCATCAGCACAGACAACAGTAAACCAGAAGTTACAGCCGCCATCCATGCCGCTCGTCTACCCCAACGTAGGTAAACTAGAGCGATCGGCACGGGGAAAAATATCCGCAACACCGGGCCAAGGGGAAAGTAGAAATTGATAAACCAAATTAAGCCAGAAGCACTTGCTAAGAAAGCCGTCTCTACCATCCTTAAGGGAGCATCAACTTTCAGTTGGGGAGATAGTAAGGTGTTTTGCTTTGGTTCTGGGTTATCTGATTTTGAGTTATGTTCGGTTTGAGATTCAGGGGATGTATCTTCCTCTGGCTCATCTGGCAGAGAATCTAAAATACTCATCGGGAAAATTGATTAGATTAACATCTTTTCTAAGGCTGACAAATCAGGGATACAAATAGTGTCTTGATCTCGCTTAATCAAGCCTTTTTTTTCCAGCCTTGTCAAGACCCTAGTGACAGTTTCGCGTGCCAGACCACTCAAACTACTCAGTTCACGATGCGGCAAATTAGGGATTTCGGTTCCTGTTTGCCCCCGTTTTCCTTGACCTTCTGCCAAAAATAGCAAAGTATCTGCCACTCTAGATTGACTATCAGATTCTCGCAAGCGCAACCGCCGATTTACTTGACGCAAGCGCCGAGCCATCAACTGTGATAAACGCACGCCCGCCAAAGGTTCTGTATGCAGCAGTTTGATAAAATCTTGGGAAGGCATACTACCAATTACTGTAGTAGTTAGAGTGATCACATCCGTAGAACGGGGTACTTCATCTAGGGCAGCCATTTCCCCAAATAATTCTCCTGTGCCAAGAATATTTAGTGTGACCTCTTTTCCTTCTAGATTGTAAGTGCGGATTTTTACCCAACCTTCGACTATAAAATATACAGCTCCGCCCCAGTCATTTTCTAGTAGAATGACCTGATTAGCTGGGTGTGTACGTGTAACAATATGATTGAGAGCTATTTCTACAGCAGTTTCTGGTAGCCCTTGAAAAAAGGGAGCCGAGATCATCCAGGGATTAGTAGGGGACTGCAAGCTATATCGGTCTTCCATTAGGACACTATGATGATTAAGCTGCTATGTGAAAACAAAATTAAAGAGCTATACCTTAGCCTAAGCTATTGAGTACTAGTTATTACATAAATGTTTTTAAAATCTTATCCTATAGATGAAAACTAAGTCACGCTTTTAGAGGCTGCTACGCTTTCTTGCGGACGGAGAAATAGCTAAATAATATTAAAATTAGCGAATTTGGACTAAAAACTCAGTTATTGGTAAAAAATCCAACTAAATTAAAAATCAAAGGAATAAGCCAGCGATCGCAAAAATATTTTAAAAAGGTAGCAGATGCTTTCTTTGCGCTACTCGTAATCGGGTTCTATATTGGTTATTTCCTAATTCTAGTCTTTGCCCCGGCATTTTGTTTGATAAGCAAAGTAGTGTTACACACTAAGCAGTTTCTTGGCGGTTTGGATTTTTTTATGTTTTCATACTATGAAGTCCCACAGACTGTAACATCATTCGAGTGCTGTTAGCGGTAGCGGCGCGTTTAGCGCGTGCTGGGTGCTGAGTGCTGAATCAATAGTCTATAGTCCAGAGTTTTTTTGACTAATGACTAATGACCAATGACTAATGACCAATGACAAAGTAATTGTAAATTAATTTTCTAAACCAGTTAACCTAAAATTTCTAGATAAGGTAATTTAAAGTGACTTCCCGCACTGATGAAATTCAAAAACTGATTGCAGATATTGACAATTTACTCAACAGCAATGGCAAGCGCCTGTCTAGGCTTTTGTCTGGTCAGGCGCAAGAGCCAAAAGAGGTTTTAGAAAGAGTCCGCAATTTTTTGGTCAGTCTCCAAGATATTGAAACATTGGAGAATGAACCCAGCAGTCATACGCCTTTGGTGACAAAGTTTGTGGGTCAAGGTCAAAATCAGCCTTTACTGCAAAATAATCAACCCCAAGAAGATAATAATTTTGTATTCCAACAATTTAAAAGTGAATTATCGGAATTAATCCAGCCCTTGCAAGGAGAAATTACAGCACTGTTGCAAGAGCGGACAATTTTAGCACAAGAAATTAGACAACTAGAGCAGAAGCGATTACAAAATTACTCCTTAAGTCAGCAGTTAGCTAACCAAGAGCAGATTATTACAGACTTTTTACAAGTCCTGATGAGTCGCTTAGTGCCAGTTATGAACGTCCATATTGCTGAAGGTGGGATTAATCCTGAGACTTATACTAATGCTGTGAATGGCAGCAGATTGGAATTATCACCCGCAGTTGCGCCAAGTTGGGAGTCATCAGAACAGGGAGAAAGGTTATCAAAATTAACCAAAGAGTTAGATCAACACTTGTTATCGCTTGATGGTACTGTTAACGTTGTTTTTGAAGCGTTACAGCGTAATATTAATACTTATCACGAATCCCTGTCGCAAGCGATCGCCAGAATGCACAGCACAGGATTACAAAGTGAACAGTTGATGGCTAGTTTCCTCAACAATTGGACACAGAATCTACAACAGTTAGCCAATTTCCAGCCGCCTGTTCCCCAACCCGATACCCCACCTACAGCTACACAGCCATCACCAACTCCGGCTCAAACTGTTATAGAAGTTTCCCCACCAGCAGAGTCTAACAGCACCACACCAACTCAAGAATTAGCTCCTCCAGCCGAAAGCGAAGAACTCGATACAGATGAGCTAGATGCAGTGCTAATGCAGCTTGGTGTTGATGAACCTTTCACTTTAGAGAGTCCTAACAACCTCACTACTTTGCTTCCTAATAGTTGGGAATTGGCTAATGATGAAGTTGATCTAATTTACGCCAGTTTGTTTGGTAGTGATAATTTTACTAATGCTAGTCTTGAACTCAACCCAGATTTAA
Source organism: Nostoc sp. MS1 (assembly GCF_019976755.1). Taxonomy (NCBI): domain Bacteria; kingdom Bacillati; phylum Cyanobacteriota; class Cyanophyceae; order Nostocales; family Nostocaceae; genus Nostoc; species Nostoc sp. MS1. The sequence goes on along the minus strand of NZ_AP023441.1, from coordinate 872,063 downwards.
TTACCCCTGATTTACTGGATCTGAATGTTGATGATCATCCCCCAGTAAACACAAGTAACTCTCTAACAGAGCAAGATACAGCAGCAATTATGCCGGAGGCATGGTTTGATCAATCAGATGATTTGTTTGATTTTACCGATCCTCAAGAAATATCAGTTTTGTCACCACAAGTTACTGACTCATCGACAGACTCAGCAATAACTTCGTTATTGTTTGATGAATCTCAGACAAATCTGTTCGATTTTAATGATACTTCCGAGTCGGAAACCCAGATTTCGCCATTACCTACTGATGTAACGCTAGAACCAGAAACCCAGATTTCGCCATTACCTACTGATGTAACGCCAAAACCAGAAACCCAAGCGCCGCCATTACCTACTGATGTAACGCCAGAACCCCAAGCTTCGCCACCAATCTCTACCGACTTAACTCCAGAAACTCAACCGAGTGCTACTATATCGCCAGTTGGAACTACTGGAATTGTGACTGCACAACCAACTATCACCGATACAGTTACATCATTGGTGGACATAGATTTTACAGAGGAAGAACAGCCATCTGATGTTTCTTTGTTGTTAACAGATACGGAAAAACTAAGTGTAACTGTAATTACGCCAAAGCCAGAAGTTTCTCCTCCCCATACGGAGCCTGAGCAGTCATCAGATAATTATATTCCCGCTTCACCACAGGAAAATTTACTTTCTACGGAAGTAACTCAATTAGCAAGTCCACCGGATATTTCTCTTAATCAGGAGCAGTGGCTAAAATTACATCAAGATTTAGCTAAATTTGATGAGCCAGAATCAGCAACTAACTCAGATTCTTTAGAGGCTTTATTTACGCCTCAACAATTGCCACTTGAACCAAAAATTACGGAAAAAACACCTGTTTCCGATTCTGTAGAGGCTTTATTTGAAACTCAACAACTACCGCCTGAACCAAAAATTACGGAAAAAACACCTGTTTCCGATTCTGTAGAGGCTTTATTTGAAACTCAACAATCACCACCTGAACAGAAAATTACTGAAAAAAGTAATGTTGTTGCTTCACAGACAGCCTCTAAACCCCAGGTAAACAGTGTTTTAACTTTTACTTCCCACACTGAAAAAAAAGCAGAAGTATCCAACTCTGGTCAAACTGCTGCTGTTGCACCAACTAACACGGTAAATAATCACACTGAGACTACATCCCGTAGTTCCGATTCATCTTGGTATTTGGGCATTGATTTAGGAACTACAGGAATTTCTGCGGCTTTGTTAAATCGCTCTACTGGTGTGGTTTATCCTATCTTTTGGTCAACGGAAACTCAACCAGGAGCAAATTCCTTCCAACAATCTTTCCGACTACCAGCAGAAGTTTACTTACCGACTGCTTCTGTAACTCAGACTACCCCAGATAAAGAGGCTGCTGATACCAAGAATCATCTTTATTCAGTCCAATTGAAGCCTTATTTACAGGTAGCTATCCCTTATAAGAATGAACAGCAAAAATGGGAACCTGTACTGCAATTTAATGAATCTTCGGCTGGGCCTTTAATTTGGGTGGTGCGATCGCTCTCTAAATTACTCTTGACCCTCAAAGCCGACCGCTACAGTACCACCCAAGGCTTAATTGCTACGGCTGTCGGTCTTAATCAACGCACTTTTCATAATATCGTCAGTAATATTGCGGGGATTATTTGTAACTGTCCTTCCAGTTGGTCAGAACAATATCGCTTCAATGTGCGGGAAGCTTTACTCACAAGTAAATTAGTCCAACACCCGCAACAAGTATTCTTTGTAGAAGAAGCGATCGCTAGTCTTCTCAGTTTCATTGATGGTAGTAATGGAGAAGCTGTTAAATTAAGCACTCCCCAAGGTTTATCTCCAGCCAAAACTAGCGACCACTCCCTGGTGGGTAATACCTTAATCATGAATATTGGCGCTACTGCCACAGAAATGGCTCTGGTAGATATTCCTGAGAATCTGTCGCAACTGAGCTATAACAATTTTATGCTTCACAGTTTTGCCTACGCGAGCAAAGGACTGGAGCAGGATATTATTTGTCAGTTACTTTTATCACCCAAATACCGCAAATCTCGCTGGGAAAACCCAGAAGATAGCCAGAAAATAACCAGTAACCCTTGGCAATGGCAACCTTCTGTCCCTGGTTTAGACCGGATGCAGTGGCAAAGTCTGGGCTTGGAAGAATTAGAATTGCCCCGATTGGGAGAACCCGATATTCCCGCCCGGATTCGCCTCCAGCAGCATTTAGAAAGTTCTCTTTTAGGTCAAGCCGTCCTTGATGCAGCCTTGGCATTAAAGTTGATTTTGCAGCATCAAGAATCTTTCACCCTAGAATTAGCAGACCAAAGGTGGACATTACAGCGTCGAGAATTAGAAAGCCAAGTCTTTATCCCCTTTGCCCGGCGCTTGAACCGCGAACTCAACAAACTATTAGTAGCCCGTGGTATTCCCACCGAAGCCATTAATCAAGCCATTATCACTGGTGGCGTGGCTAATTTAGGGGTTGTCAACCTATGGCTGAGGCAAAAACTCCCCAATGCCAAAATTATTCAAGACTCATACCTGGGAGAAAACGGTGCGCCTAACTGTAGCCGTGTAGCTTGTGGTTTAGCTTTACTACCCTTACATTCCCAAGTCTTGGAAGATTCTCGACATCAATACACCGACTACTTCCTGTTTACAGAATTGTTGCGACTATTACCAGACAGGGCGTTATCTTTTAGCGAAGTGCTGCATTTATTTGAGGGACGTGGTATTAATACCAGTATTTGTCAGCAAAGACTGTTAGCTTTCCTAGAAGGAGAACTACCCCCTGGCTTAATCCCTGCACAGCCTGAGTCTAGTTGGCTAACTCAAACATCTCTAGACAATTTTGATTATCGCGCGATCGCTAACATTCCTCTGTTTGAAAAACAAGGCAATCTCACCTACCGACCCAATTCCCAACAATTAAAATCACTCTACCGTTACCTTGATGCTATTAAAGCCAGCACCCAACAGTCATTAGAAGAACCTTATACGGTGAATTTTGTTTCTGTATAGAAAGAGGGAGTGGGGAGTTGGGAGTTGGGAGTGGGGGAAGATGAGGAGAGGGAGGAGACAAGGAGATGAGGGAGATGAGGGAGATGGGAAAGAAAGGGAAAAGCCTTTAATTACCGTCTTTTACCTCCTGCCTTGTCTTCGACACGCTCCGCGAACTGACAACTGTCAACTGTCAACTGTTAACTGATAAATTAATGATGCTGGCTAATCAATCATTAGTGAAGGTATAGAACCAGAGTTATTATGAAATCCCTGCACCGTCCTGATCTTTATGGCTGGTCTACTTTCAACCCGGCAAGAAATATTGATTTTAATGGGTTCGCCTGGATTCGTCCCGATGGCAACATTTTGATTGACCCGGTAGCCTTATCAAATCATGATTGGAAACATTTAGAATCGCTTGGTGGTGTGCATTGGATTATCCTCACCAACTCCGACCATATTAGATCAGCCAAGGAAATTGTCGATCAAACATATGCCAAAGTAGCCGGGCCAGCAGCCGAAAAAGATTTTTTTCCTATATATTGCGATCGCTGGTTATCTGATGGCGATGAAATTGTTCCCGGATTAAAAGTCATCGAACTTCAAGGTTCTAAAACTCCTGGTGAGTTGGCGTTATTGTTGGAAGAAACAACTTTAATTACTGGCGATTTAGTACGGGCGTATCAAGCAGGTAGTTTGGGAATTTTAGCTGATGAGAAGTTGCAGAATAAGCAAGAAGCTGTAGCATCGGTGCGAAGATTAGCAGCTTTGGAAAAAGTAGAAGCTGTGTTAGTCGGCGATGGTTGGTCAGTGTTTAGAGATGGACGCGATCGCTTAAAAGAATTATTAGCAACGTTGTAACGATACTCACTAGGAATTTTACTAATTCGTAATTACGTAATTAAGATTAAGTAGCTCAGTGTTAAAGATTATCGCTATGGCAAGGCAGGAGGCAGTTCGCGGAGCGTGTCGAAGACAAGGCAGGAGGGAAGAGGGCTATAGCTTTGTTTACCTTTCTTAACTTAGTTTTGTTTTTTCTCACCGACTTACTTACGCATCAACATTATCTGTTTAGACTAGATGTAGGGGAGTAAGGGTTTAAACACCTATACCCTTACTCCTCTACATATTTAGCTATTATTCGTCCAAGTGGTATTACACTAGCACATTTGTACCGATCGCTAAATTATTCGCACTCACTCCATTTAAGACTACCAATGTACTAAAAATCGCCCCACCAACTGCGCCATTTTGGTCAATCTGTACCAAAGTCTTGCTACCAGATTGAGAGAATTGCAGGAAGTCGCTGGTAACGGAAGTTACACCCAAGGATTGAAACACAACCCTTAAATCCAGAATGTCTTGGCTGGTTTGGAAATCAGTTATGGTGTCTGTACCTTCATTCCAGGCATTGTAGACAAAGCGATCGCTACCATGACCACCCGTTAGGATATCCTTACCTAATCCCCCAATTAAGACATCGTTACCATTGCCACCGTTGAGGGAATCAGCACCAGCTCCACCCCACAAGACATCATCACCATTACCACCTATTAAGGTATCGTTTCCTCGGTTGCCATACAAGACATCATTACCATTACCACCGTTAATCGTGTCGTTGCCGCTTCTACCATTAAGGGTGTCTTGACCATTACCACCATTTAAAGTGATACCTGCCTCAATATTAAATTGGGCAACCACCGGATCATGGTCACTGACTTGATCCGCAAACTCAGAGTTGATGTGAACCACATCATAGCCATCCAACAGGGAGAATAAATTCTCACTCACCAAGACGTGATCTAGTGCTTGCGCGTTGCCTTGGAAGTTGTAGGTATAACGCTCATTCTCTGGTAAGGTTTCAATCAGAGTATTTAATCCACCACTTTCTAAAATGCTGACTGGTTGGGAAAACTCAAAGTCGTTCAAGTCACCCGCCACAATCACATTAGCATTGGCATTAGTGGTGAGAATGCCCTGAACAAAATTGCTGACGATGGTGGCTTGTTGATTGCGTTGAATTTCGCTGCTGAGGGCGGGGGGTTGGTTGGGGCCGAATAAGGGTTGATCACCGCCTTTGGAATTAAAGTGATTCCCTACAACTGTGACTATTTCACCATTAAAGAAGAACTGACCCACCAATGGTTTACGGCTATTGGCGAAAGCATCTCCATCTTCCAAGTTAGTATCTGTTAGCCGTCGTAAAGAACGTTCCACAAAGCGAACCCGGTTAGGGTTGTACAGGAAGCCGACGCGAATGTTACCCCCTGGTTCTCCGCCGTCTTGGTCATCAACAGGGTTGATTTGCCGATATTCGTAGGTGGGGCCGCCAGCCGCAACAATGGCATCAACCAATCTCTGGAATGTGACACTGGCATCAACTACACTATCGTTGATGGGGCCGTTGTTGTCCTGAATTTCCTCCAAACTGATAATGTCGGGCGATCGCAAATTGTTGACAATTGCAGCAGCTAGGGCGTTAAACTTTGCCCCATCATCACCAGGGTCGAGGTTTTCTACGTTAAAGGTAGCAACTGTTAATTGAGTGGTGCTACCAGTTAGGTTTGTGACTTCTTTTTGTAATGGTGATGGCTGTACCACTGTTGGGGCAGATGGCACTAATACTTCATAATTGTTGAAATCGTAATTGACTACACCTGTAATCGTGCTGAGTTGCGACCCTACATTCACACTCGGCAAGGTAGTAGACCCGTTGATTAAATCATCAATTTGAATCCGTTCTGGGTTGAAATCGCTAGGTGTAATCAAGCTACCACCGCGTGCAGTGCGGCTAGTGGCATTTATCCCATTATCGGCTAGTACCCAAATTTCTTCCGAGGAACCAAAGTTAGCTGTCGGGGAAGTAGCGACTGGATTGTTAACTTGGACTAACATTCCTTCCAAGCTTTCGTAGAAGTCGATACCTTCATTAATTGGATCGAAATCTCCCCCTGTTTCCACATTGCCTTGGGTGGTGAAGTCGTTGTTAATTACCTGAGTTGGTATCGTCCGTCCGCCACTACCTAAGATAGTCGGGGTAATAGTGGTGTTAGGTGCAGTTGTCCAAGCACTCACACTCAAGGATTGCACACTGTTGTTATTGCCGATTTGGGTAACAGTCAAGTTGTTAGCACTACCACCAGGACGAAACTCGGAAACCGTACCACTCACCAAGACAGCTTCTCCCACTCTCCGGGCGCTGAGTATGAGAGAGTTATTAGTAAAGACGAAAATCCCTTCGGAAGTTGCTATATTGTTGTCGGGATTGGGGTCTTGGATGTAGAAACCGTTGGATGCGATCGCCGTAACAATACCTTGAACATTTCTTACAGCCTGACCATTGAAGGGGGAAATGTGGGTAGTGCCTTGAATATCACTGATACGAACGGGGGGTGTAAATTCAAATACACCTACAGTTCTACTAACTTCGTTCGCTGTCACCAACAAAGGTTTGCCTGTGGGGCTATCAGCAGCTGAAATAAAGGTTAAACCTTCAATAGCAATATCTTCTGGTGTATTGATGTACTCAATAAATTGTGGTCTAGTTGGGTCGGTAACTTCGTAAACAATGATATCTCCCGTGCGTTCAAGTCCGATAAAGGCGTAGACGCGATTATTGACTACACCAATAACCACTCCTTCAGGTTCGGGGCCTTTATTGTCGCTGCGGGTATCGAAGTTGGGAGAGGTAAAGCTACCATCAGAGTTGAATAAACTGGGTACTTGGGCAGCAGTGATTCGCTCTAGCTGATCACCACTATCAAACACTAGATTGCCGTTGCTGTCCCTGATAGAGAACGATCGCCCACCAAATGCCTCAATCCGGTCAAAATCCCCATCCCCATCGGTATCTCCTGTAGCATTCGTCACTGTTAATCGTCCCAAGTTGGCATTTTGCTTCAAAGTTGCCGCATCAGGAAAGATAGTGGGATCGAGAACATAACTATTGCTACCAACCCTTACCTCTTCACTGAAACCAGTATAATCACGGGAATCACCTTCATTGGCAGTGATGTAGTAGGTTTGCCCATTGACCGTATAGCTGGCGATCGCATCCGGTTGATACAATCCAAAGACTGGAACCTGACGAATATTAATCCCATTATCGCGATCGCTGGGGTCTATGCCATTTCCTGGCAGGCTGTAGTCTTTTCTCCCCAAAGGTATAATCTGTGTCACCGTTGCCGTGGCTATATCGACAATTGCTAGGGCGTTGTTTTCTTGCAATGTCACATAAGCTTTTGTCCCATCTCCAGAAAAAGCGATGTATTCTGGTTCCACATCTTGAGCGACGGTAGCACCTGGCCCAAAAATCCGCACCCCTGCTGCCTTCAAAGCATCAATTTGACTATTAAAGGCAGTGAAGCCAGCAGTTTGTACAGTGGCATTAGCAACCCCATTCGCCAAGTTAATAATACTAACTGACCCTTCTGGATCAAAAGAATTGGCTTGTCCGTAACTATTGGGTTCCCCTTCATTGGCAGTTAACACCTTCGTACCATCGGGGGTAAAGGTGAGCATATCTGGTAGGTAGCCCACTTCCACGGAGTTCAAGAAAGTACCATCAGCCGCATTAAAGAAGCTAACTCTTCCAAGAAGTTGAGCGTTATTTGTAGTATTACGAATGGCATAGGCTACAGCTACCGTCCCATTCTTAACTGCCACGCTGTTGGGAATAATTTCGTTATCAGCAGGTACAGTAAACCCAGGATTTAAACTACCTGATGCTGTCAAAGCTCCTGTATTACTGATGCTGTAGATTTCGACGGTGCTACCTGCTACCACGAATAGGCGATCGCTTGCCGGATCAAAGGCGGGAATCTCCGCCCCATTGGCACTAGTAAAGCTACCAACCTTCCTTAATGTACCTGTGGTATTATCGGCAATGGTAACAGTAGCATTGTTAACTGCACCCAAGTCATAACTGACTCCATCCACTAAAGAAAGGATAACCGTTTCATTCCCTTCGGTTGTGGCATCGTTAACCGGAGTAATAGTAATGGTGGCAGATGCTTGACCTGCGGGAATGACTAATGAACCTGTCAACCCGTTATAATCTATACCATTAGTAGCTGTACCGCTAACTGTGTAAGTCACAGTCAAGGCGGCAGTGGTGTCTCCAGTGCGGGTGAGGGTAAAGCTACCCGTGTTAACAGTGGTGCTAGATTCTGCGGCGCTAGCATCAGTTGCGGTAATACTTACCGTAGGTACTACTGGGGTATCATTATCTGTAATTGTGATGTTTTGAGTTGTGGTATTTCCCAGAACAATACCCCCAGAGGGATTGCTAATTGTCAGCAAAGCCGTTTCCGGGCCTTCAACCAACGCATCATCCACAACAGTAAAGGTCACAGCACCCGAAGTTTGTCCATTAGGAATTGTGATGATTGTGTTGCTAAGGCTGTAGTCACCTGCGGTAATTCCAGTTCCTGACACCCCAAGGGTTATAGTTTGATCATCTACCACAGCACTAGAAGCGGTAACTGTGATAGTAATTACCGTTTGACCAGCTTCCGAGCCTGTATTCCCACTGACTGAAAGATTAACTGAGGGGGTAGTAGAACCAACAGTAAAGGCAACGGCGCTAAAAGTCAAATCTGGGGTAATATTATCAAAACTCTGATCACCGGACGCATCTTGAGTAACCCAATTTGCCGCATTATTGATGAGTGACAGATAGCTACTAAAGCTAGCTTCTCCACTGCGAGTCCCTACGTAAGCGGCAATATCTGCCCCTGTGTCAACTGTCGATAAATCAAGGGCATTGACTCCCGCAGTTAACCCTGTATTCGTCAACAGTCCTGTTGTAGCCGTAAATCCACTGTTGGCGATCGCAGTAATAAAGGTGGGAGATGTAGCGCTGCCTTGATAAACATAAATCACTTCGTTATCAGCAGCAATCCCGCGATTACTTCCCCGTCCAGATACAGGTGTGACAACAGTCCCAGTGCTGGCGGTAATAGTACCTGAGCCAATATTGTCAATCCGCACAATCGTACCAGCCGCAACTAGACTTGTTGCCGTCCAGCTAAATGCACCTTCGTTAGTATCATTAAAGCTAGTACCGTTCCACTCGTTGTCCTCAAAAATCAGCACCTCACCTGGATTAATGTCGGTTAGTGCCACAAACGCAAGATTGTCATTGCCATCTGCGTTAAACCCAACAAAGGCAATGCTTCCCACTGTTAAGGCCATGAATAATTCTCCGTTAAAGATTGGTATTTGTATTTGGTGGTGTGATGTGTAACCCTACATAAATCGCAAGTAAAAAGGATGAAGTAGAGGCGATCGCTGTAAAAAGAAATTGCGCATGAAAAGACAGCACAGCAGATTTCCCTGTGTACTGAGGATATTTATGTAGAATTACAAATAGTTGATGTATTTTTTAGTTGTTTTCTTTAAAGAAGTTTACATATTAAAATTAAGAAAAAGTTAATAAAAGATTTAAAAGGAATTAATTGTAAGGAGATATACTGAATCTTTACAAAAACCTAATTATATAGGTGATGGTATAAGGAGAGATGAAAGGGATGGGCAAAATGAAGGTGATGAGATATGAGAAAAATAAAAATTCTCTAATCACCACTCCCCACTTATTTTGACAAAAAGACAAGCATCTCTTAAACTACAGCTTGCTATTAGCAACACTTATAAATAGTCTCATGTCTCTCACTGAAGCATCTGCCCTTCCCCAGCGCGTTATAGGTTTAATCAGTGGCACATCTGTAGATGGTATAGATGCAGCCCTAGTAGAGATTTCTGGTACAGATTTAGATATTAAAGTCGAGTTGTTAGCAGGAGAAACATATCCTTACCCTGCGGATTTAAGAGAACGCATATTAGCAATTTGTGCAGGTGAAGCTATTTCTATGTTGGAATTAGCGCAAATAGATGATGCGATCGCCCAAGCTTTTGCCCAAGCTGCCCAAAAAATTCAAGAAGGTCATCAGCCAGCAGTTTTAATCGGTTCTCACGGTCAAACTGTGTATCATAGACCACCACAAGCAAGGGAAGTAGGGAAAAAGAATCTTGGCTACACCCTCCAGCTTGGCCGGGGTGATTTAATTGCTTATTTAACAGGAATTACCACTGTCAGTAATTTCCGTGTTGCAGATATTGCCATTGGTGGTCATGGTGCGCCCCTTGTTCCCAGAGTTGATGCCTTTTTACTAAGCCATCCTCATGAGAGTCGTTGTATTCAAAATTTAGGTGGCATCGGTAATGTCGCTTACATCCCACCTCGTACCGATAACTGGCTTTCAAAAATTCGCGCTTGGGATACTGGCCCAAGCAATAGCCTATTAGATTTAGCAGTAGAACGTCTCAGTAGTGGTACTAAAACTTATGATGAAGGCGGTAAATGGGCAGCCAGTGGAACTCCATGTTATTCCCTAGTAGAACAATGGCTGACTCAAGAATACTTTCATTTACCACCACCTAAATCTACAGGTCGGGAGTTGTTTGGTGTAGCTTACCTAAATCAATGTTTCCAAGACGCGGAACCATACCAACTCAGCCCAGCAGATATGTTAGCAACAATCACAGAACTAACGGTAGCGTCCATTGTTCACAGTTACCGCACCTTTTTACCTCAAATGCCACAACGTGTATATTTATGTGGTGGTGGTAGCCGTAACCTGTACTTAAAACAAAGACTACAACTAGCCTTAGACACAATTCCCGTCCTCACCACAGACGAAGCAGGCTTAAACGCAGACTTTAAAGAAGCGATCGCCTTCGCCATTTTAGCCTACTGGCGACAACTAGGTCTTCCCGGCAACCTACCCACAGCCACAGGCGCACCAGCAGAAGTTTTGTTGGGAGAAATTCATCTAGCGTGAAGTCGGGGAGTGGGGGGAGATGCAATACGGTTCGGTTAAAGGGGAAAGGCGAAGGGGAAAAGGGAAGAAAAAACCTTTAACCCTTACCCTTTAACCTTTTCCCCAAACCAATTAATTATTAGTTCAAAATGCTTATCCGAACCGTATTGGGGGAGATGTGGTTCTCTGCGAGGCGCTAACGCGAACGGCTACGCGATAATCGAGCGGAGTCGAGATTCACCAACCGGGAGTGGGGGAGAAAAACTAATGACTGTTGACTATGGACTATGGACTAATGACCAATGACTAATGACTAATGACATTTTCCCCTTCCAGAATATATGGTTGATAGTCTAAGGACTACTCGATCAAGGCGAGGAAGATACAAGGTGGGTCATACTTTTTTATTGGAACCAGGACGTTGGACAATCCAAGGCAGTTGGTTAGAACGGAATGGTCTGCCCATCAATGTTAAGGGCATGATCTTGGTGGCTTGGAATCGGGATAATTGGTTTACTATGGCAGCCAAACTTGTATTTCCAGGTAGCGATCGCCCAGAGATGTCCTTACAGTATAAGGGGCGTTTGCATCAAGGAGAACGCCAATATACTTTTTTACTCCAACACAGTATTTTGGGGCAGGTTGAGGGTGAAGGCTGGATTGGGGTCGAGACAATTGTACAGCGTTATTGGGTAATGAGCGATCGGCAACGTCGTAGCGGATTTGAAACCCTGCACCGCATATCCGAAGACTCTTACTACTTAAGTAGTGGTGTTATGTCTGGTCATTTTTTAAGCAACACAATGGAAGCCAGTTTGGAGCGTCATTAGTCCATAGTCCATAGTCCATAGTCCATAGTCCATAGTTATTCTCCCTCATCTCCCCCCACTCCCTCATCTCCCGTATTTTCTTAAAGTTTTTGTGTAGTTTAAGTTATTTAATTACTTAAATTTGGGAAGACTAAAAGTAAATAAAAATCCTATGAAAAAATATCAGGATACATCTACCGCTATTTCTCTAAGTTGAACATAGGGGTTAGAAGCTACTGCCTAAAGACTAAAAAAGAGGTAGCTTAATTGTTGTGTAATAAGTTACATAACAATCAAGTTTAAAAATAATTAAGGTAAAAATCCTTCCGCCTTCCCTTTCCCTTTGTTAAATATTGGAGTCAAATTTATATGTCAGACCCCAACATAAATCGTGTTCTTGGCAATAGATACCAGCTTCAGGAGTTAATTGGTTCTGGAGCGATGGGTAAAGTTTATTGTGCTAAGGATGTTTTGTTGGGAGGTGTTCCTGTTGCGGTAAAATTTCTTGCCTTATCGATGCACAATGAGAAAATGCGTTTGCAAGAACGCTTCGAGCAAGAAGCGAAAACCTGTGCTTTACTTGGGCAAAGAAGTATTCATGTTGTGCGAGTGATGGACTATGGCGTAGATGAAAATAAAGTACCTTTCTATGTCATGGAATATCTACAAGGGCAAAGCCTCAGCCAAGTAATTCGCAAACAAAATCTATCTTTATCCAGGTTTGTAAGTATTACGCGACAAATTTGCTTGGGTTTACAGTCCGCTCATGATGGTATTCCTGTTGATGGCAAGGTTTACCCAATTATCCATCGTGATATCAAGCCTAGTAATATTTTGGTAATTCAAGACCCCAGTTTTGGAGAATTGGTTAAAGTTTTAGATTTTGGTATTGCTAAATTATTACAGTCTAATGGCGACCAAACAAAATTTTATCTGGGAACATTGGCTTATTCTTCGCCCGAACAGATGGAGGGCAAAGAATTAGATAATCGATCGGATATCTACAGTTTAGGTGTGATGATGTTTGAAATGCTCACAAGCAAAATGCCGCTAGTCGCACCTACCCATTCTTTTGGTGCGTGGTACAAAACTCATCACCTGCAACCGCCACGTACTATTGCTGATATTAGTTCTGAGTTAGCAATTCCCCAAGTACTAGAAAGTTTAGTTATGCGATGTTTAGCTAAGACAGCGAAAGAACGTCCTCAGAATATCGGTGAGATTTTGCAAGTTTTAGATTCTGTGGAACAGCAACTGAGTAAATACTCATTTAGGCAGGATAATCAAAACGAGTATCAACCCACCGCTACCTTAACTCTTAACGCTGCGGCTCAACCAGAGGTAAATGTAGATTCCCAGCCATCTTTACCTAAAGAAAAAGTTACTCATAATACTTCTTGGCCTCAAAATAAACCAATCGCTGATATAGTTTTTCCTCAGCCTATCAACGTCAACGGCGAAACTGTACCAGCTTTGTGGATAATGCTATCGGAAGCTGAAATCTATAAACGCCTCAGTTGTACCCGTTACAATCAATTTTTATTTATCACAGCGCCTCATCCTATGCTGTTATGGATCACAGTAATCCATAACCGTCAATATGGAGCTAAATGGTTGCCCTACTATCTTGACCTCAAAACTACTATGGCTCAAGAAATAGTCAGTTTGTTAATTAAAACTGGTGACTATCGGTTACTATTCTTTGCCAGGGAATCACCAAACCGTTGTTCTCATGTTTTAACAGCCACTGTTGCGCCGATTCAACGTCAACGACTGCAACAGTGGTTAGCTGTGGCAAGAACATTTGTGTCATCTGGTGATCCCCGAATGAGTAAAAACCTGCTTAAAGGAGAATATCAAAAGATTAAGCCCCAAGTATTAGCTAAGTTGGCGGCTATTAATACAGATACTCCAGTTAACCTGTACGGTTAAGGTAGATGAATTACGTTGCTCTTATGTTTAGACCCTACATCAGTAATATTGCAAATTATTACGCAATATGTAAACTTTTATGAAATATATATATATTTAGGTTGTAAGCCTTATTGGTAATAAATATAATAATCAACAGTGTTAGTAAATCAAAAACTCCTGATTAAACGTTAAGCAGGTTTTATTTACTTAAGGCGTTTGAAAGTTTAATGCCTGTAAGTACACAATGACTAACAATCATGTCCATAGATAAAATTTACTAGCACAAACAAAATTAATACACGAAGCGTCAAACGAGATTAAGTTTAAATACTACACAACGGCTAAAGTAATTGCCGCTTTTAGCTTTGGGTTATTAGTTTCAGTGTTGAGTTGATTTTGTCGAAAGTTGACGCCCCAGCATCCCCAGCTCCTTTCCTCCTGGGAACTGAGCAAGAGAAGGAGGTCGCCCACTGCGACACAAATTTCTCTATGCCATAGTGGAGCCAGAATCTAAGCCCCACTGATGTTTGAGTAATTCTTGATAGGTGGCTTCGCGGACAACCATTTGCTCATAAAGCTTGACTAAAAAATCTTTAGCTTGGTCATGGCTCATGTTTTGTACTTGAGTTGCGAATGAGCGAATGCTGAATTGTTGTTCCAAGGACAGTTCAATAGGTTGGTTCATAACAGACTCCTAATAGACAAGTGTAGAAGTTATGTCGGTTACAGAAGTCCCACAGGAATAGGACTTGTGATAGTACCTGCCCTAATTGTTCCTCTGTATTAAGAAAGATAACAATTATTTGACAGATTGCCTACATCCTTAATGGGTAATTTTCTGCTGTTTTTGGCTCTGTGCTTGAGCCTAGTGATATAGTACCCAAGTCTGTTTTGACAGATTTCGGGTAAGTTTACCTTGTTTTTTACGACTCTAACTTTACATATCCTTCTTTACTGGGTTGTTAACAGTTAACAGTTAACTATCAACAAAACTCATAAGAGAATATGTAACGTAAAAGCGTAATGTTTACCTAAGATGATTCCTCCAGCCGTAAACTTCTGTGAATGAGAAAGTTAACGGCAGGATAAGAAATCATTTAGTATTAAGATCGCATTATATGCGCCATACTTTATTATGCGCAAGATGTCAACCAACAAATTTTAGGTAAACTAAGCCGCCAATTGGGAATTTTGGGGACTAAAAGTATTTGTATCAAGTTGTAAATAGGAAAAATGCTCAGGTTGAACAAATTGCTGAGTATATTTACTAAATTTGTTATTAGTCATTGGTCATTGGTCATTAGACCGTAACTGTGGTGACTGTTGACTATTCAAGGGCGACTAGGACGACGGTGATATTGTCGTGACCGCCTTGTTCTTTGGCTGCTTCTACTAGGGAGTGGGCGGATTTTTCTAGGATGGAGGTGTGTTGCAGCTGATCGGCGATCGCATTATCGGCTAATTCTTCTGTGAGACCATCACTACACAAGAGTAAGCGATCGCCTGCTTTCACATCTAGGGGTTGTACATCGACCTGATGTAGGTCTTCTCGACCCAAACAACGGGATAACACATGGCGGAATGGATGCACTCTGGCTTCCTCGGCGGTGATGTCGCCGACTTGGATGGCTCTTGCTACCCAGGTATGGTCTTCTGTAACTTGCTCTAGCTGTGTCTGGCGGAAGCGATACAGGCGGGAGTCACCAACATGACCGCACCAAGGCTCGCCACGGAACATGACCACGACGACTGTAGTACCCATATCAGCCCGTTCAGGATGATTTTGCTGATCCTGGACAATGGCTGTGTTAGCACGCCATAAAGCTTGTTCTAGTAATTTAGGCGATGGCTCAGGAGCATCCCAATTAGATGTCAAATATGCTTGAATTTCGGTTGTAGCGATGCGACTGGCTTCTTCACCCCCTGCATGACCCCCCATACCATCAGCAACAATGAAAAATCGCCCTTCCGGGTCGATATAGTAATAATCTTGATTATTGGAACGAATAAGCCCCGGATCACTTAGACCCGTGAAGATCAGTTTCATAAATTTTTACTGCTAACAAAGATTAATACATACGGTCGTAACGGTCGAGGCGCAGAAGCAGGCGAATCAGTGTTACTGAAACGGCTGCGGCAATTAAACCAGCTACCACTGCTAACCATACATAATGATTTACTAACAAAATAGTAGCTGAAAGCGTAAATCCACTGATTATCAAAGCGTAAGTGATGCCAATTTGAATATTTCCCTGTCGCCGCAGGAGCCTTTCTGATTCTATAGAACGCACACGCACTCGCATATCCCCGCGTTCTAATTTTTCTAGGGTATCTTCTAATCTGCGTGGTAATCCAAAAGCAGTGGTACTAACTTGGACTGCTTGGCGGCTTAATTCATTCAGGAAACTATTGCCGTCTGAACCATTCATATCGGTCATAATCTGCATTGCATAAGGTTGGGCAACTTCCATAAAGTTAAACTCTGGATCTAAGCCTTTGCCTACCCCTTCTAGGGTGGAAAAAGCACGCATCACAAAGGTGAAAGTTGCAGGAAATCTAAATGGTTGATTATAAGCTATTTCGTATAAATCATCACTAATCGCCGCGACGGATTGATTCTCAAAGGGCTTATCCATGAAGTGGTCGAGCATATACTGCACCGAACGCCGCACAGGCCCCATATCTTCTACGGGAGCGATCGCGCCTAAATCTACGAGAGACTGGACTACGCGATCGCCATCTTTCTGAGCGATGCCAAACAGCGTTTGCATTAGCCCTTCGCGGATATTGGATTTAATCTGCCCCATCATGCCGAAATCGTAGAAAATCAACGCGCCATCGGCACTAACGGCAATATTTCCTGGGTGGGGATCGGCATGGAAAAAGCCGTTATTTAGTAGCTGCATGAGGTAGGCTTGAGCGCCTTGACGAGCTAGTACTTTTCTATCTAACCCTGCGGCCTCTATGGCTTCGTATTGACTAATTTTAATTCCTGGCAAGTATTCCAACGTTAGGACGCGCGGCGAAGCATAACGCCAATAAACTTTAGGCACTTTTACCCAGTCGTGACCTCGAAAATTCCGCCGAAAAGTGTCCGCATTACGCCCTTCATTAAGGTAATCAATTTCTTCCCAAAGAATGCGACAACATTCTTCGTAAATCCCTATCCAGTCGCGTCCCTTGCCCCATTTAGGATGACTTTGGAAGTATCGGGCAATACCTTTAAGAATTTGTAAATCTATCTCAAATAACTTTTTTAATCCGGGTCGCTGTATTTTCACAACCACAGATTCCCCACTATGTAACACAGCCTTGTGTACCTGACCTAAACTAGCGGCTGCTAGAGGTATCGGCTCAAAACTGTGGAATAGTTCGGGAATTTTTTTACCTAATTCTTGCTCAATAGTTTTTTCTACTTGCTCATAGCTAAATGCCGGTACTTTGTCTTGTAGCTTGGCTAACTCATCTACGTATTCGCTAGGAAATATATCTGCACGGGTAGAAAATAACTGCCCGACTTTAATAAAAGTCGGCCCCAAATCTAATAGAGTATTACGAATCCAGACTGCTTGAGCCTTACGCCGCGCAGCCTGTTTTGCTTCCGTAACACCGCCAGGATAACTCCAAGATTTGTTGTATCGCCAAAGCTTGAACATTAAGGTCAAGACAAAAGACCAAATGTCCACAAAGCGCCGCTTGCTAGAGTAGTTTTCTCGATTCCAACGGTAAGCCTTATCTGAATAAGTAGTTTCCATATCTTGCGCGTACCGTTGGTTTGTTACTGAATCACCTGGAAGAAAAGACACTCTGATCCCTAAACCGTTTTTTGTAAAATGTCATTTGTCTGTAAGTCTTGACTAATGACTCATGACTAAATCTATACTGAACTGCTGCGGTAACGTTGTAACTCATTACGCAATAGGGCGATTTCTGCTCTTAACTCGTCAATGTTGGCTTGTAAGTCAACTGATTCAGAGACAGTTTGTCCGCTACCTGTAGTTGTTTGTCCTGCGCCAGTCGCAGCAGAGGCTCGGTTTGCCCTTTCTAATACTTCGTCAGTGAATTGACGTAGTTGCTCTCTAGCTTCCGCATCAAATTTACCGATTTCACTCAAAGCATCAGTAAAAGCGACTTCTAGACGCTCGTTGATCACTTCGGCTACAGCTCTACCCACGAAAAATGCTTGTACGAGAGGATTACTCATAAATTTTTGTTACGCTTATCCGCAAGAGAATTATAACTTGCCTGTATGCTTTACGGCTTCCTTCTTTCTGGTGTAGTTATGTTGATTTAGCCGTTTGGACATCTAAATAATTGTAACTATATAGACATATAATTATCTAATTATAAATACTGGGTCAAGTATGAAAAAAATCTAAAATTTTTGTTTGTAGTAAAAACTTTAGTTTTTAGGGGAGAAGGACTAAAGTCCTTACTACAAACACTACAGTAATTCGTGGTAGTATTGCTCTGCTTGACTGGGTAGATATGTTGTCATCTGCAAGGTTTGTGCTTTTAGTTGAAAACTTTGGGTGATATTAATGCGGCTCAGGAAGTCGATATCGTGGGAGATAACCAAAATTGCACCTTGATATTCGTTAAGGGCTGATATCATTTGCTCAGTGGTTTCTATATCCAGGTTGTTGGTTGGCTCATCGAGAATTAATAGGTCAATTTCTGAAATACTAATAATTGCGATCACTAGTCTAGCTAATTCACCACCACTCAATACGGAAGCACTTTTGTGGACATCATCGTATTTGAACAAGAAGTGTCCTAGCTGTTGGCGTAGCTGCTGATAGTTGAGACTGGGGTTAGCAGTCTGCATATTTTCCAAAATTGTCTGCTGGCGGTTGACTAATTGGTAAGTTTGGTCAAGATACACAGCCTTGAGACTGGGTGCAAGGAAAACCTCACCAGATTTTAGGACAGTTGTGTTGTCTGTTCCTAGAATTGCCTTGATAAGCGAGGATTTTCCAGAACCATTTGCACCGATAATGGAAATGCGATCGCCAGTGACTATATTTAATAGTATATTCTCAATCAGTAGGCGTTCTGATACCCAAAGATTCGCACCTTCAATGTTAACTAAGTTTCTGCGTTTGTGATTTTTCTCCTCTAATTGGATACTCGTTACCTTGTGGGTTTTAATCTTAGTCTCTGCAACTTTTTGAGTAGCTTTAGCTACAGCCGCCTCATGTTTGGTTTTAGCTGTTCCGGCGGAAGACTCGGCTTTACTTTTAATTAGTCCGGCTGCCATTCTGTCGATACTACCATTGAGTAACTTAGCTCTACCATTGCGTTGAGCTTGTGCTGCACGCTGCTGTTCCTGCATCGCCGTAGTTTGGACACGCTTGAGTTCCTTCCTAGCTACTTCGTGCGATCGCATGGCTGCATCTAATTCTATCTGCATCTGTTCTCGGTAGTAAGAAAAATTACCACCGTAAACTTTTAAGCCATCTGGTGTTAGTTCCCAAGTAACATCTGTAACTTGGTCGAGGAAAAACGGCTTGTGAGAAACAATCACAAATGAACCAGAGAAATTTACTAGAAATTGCCTCAAGCTTTCTAATGCTTGTAAATCCATGTGATTGGTTGGTTCATCAAGTAATAATAAATCGGGTTCCTTAGATAAACCAATCGCCAAAAATAACTTTGTTAGTTCACCACCACTTAAATTATTCACTGGTAGCTGTAGGTCAATCTCGGTATTAAACCTCGTCTGAAAAATATCTTGAATCTGCCACCATTCATCAGAAATAGTACTTAAAAAATTTAACAATGTATCTGTATTGATTGCTTCTTTAATAGTACTAATTTGAGGTAAATAGTAGACAGAACCATATTTCTTTACAGAACCTCTTTGGGTATGAACTTGACCTGCAAGTATTTTCAAAAGTGTTGATTTACCGACACCATTGTTCCCAACTAAAGCAATGCGATTACCTTGCTCAATACTTATATTTATCCCTTGAAACAAAGTCCTTTCTAAGCTGAGTTCGTGAGCTAAATTTTCAGCTATTAATATTGATTTTTTCTGCATTATTCTCAAACCTCAATTGGCGAAATACCACCCGTCTCTGTAATAAATCACGGGTAGATTAGGCAAACAAAAAATCCAGCCGCAAAAACTCAACAAGCGGCTAAATGTAGATATCAGTTATAAAAAGTCTGTTAGCTCATGACTATGGGGAAGTAACCTGTCAAATATGTTTTGCTGATTCGGTTTTGACATTTGTTGCCGAGACGCAACATTACTTCATGACTACTTCATTGCAGCTATCTCATTGGAGGTTTGATTATAAACTACAGTGTAGCACAAGAGGATTTCGCAAAGTCAACATATTCTCTCTATGGTTAATCAACATGATGATAAATGCTAAAATAATCGCACCAATAATTGATGCCAATTGATTCTATGACCATTGCCCACGAATTAGAATCACAAAAAGACATCTCGCAAGATGTAATATTTCCCCCTGGTGACTTATGGAGTGACGAACCGCCCTTGGAAACGGAACTACATTTACGACAAATAATCTTACTTTTACAATGTCTAGAATGGTTATGGCGAGATAGAAATGATTTCTATGCGGCGGGAAACCTGACTATTTACTATAGTCCACGTCAACTTAAATCAGAATACTTTCGAGGCCCGGACTTTTTTGTCGTGTTGGGAACTGAACGTAAAACTCGCAAAAGTTGGGTTGTGTGGGAAGAAGATGGTAAATATCCCAACGTGATTTTAGAAATATTGTCTGACTCAACAGCTAAAACAGATAGAGGTTTAAAAAAAACCATCTATCAAGATACCTTTCGTACACCAGATTATTTTTGGTTTGATCCTTATACACAAGAATTTGCCGGGTTTCATATATTAGATGGAAAATATGAACCTTTACAAGCAAATGAGCAAGGGTATTTGTGGAGTCAGCAGTTAGAGTTATATCTAGGAGTTCATCAAGGATTAGTACGGTTTTTTACAGTGGATGGTGAATTAGTACCCACACCAGAAGAAGAAGCACAACAGGCACACCTACAAGTACAGCAAGCACAGCTACAAGCACAACAAGCACAACAAAAAGCTGAACGTTTGGCGGCAAAGTTGCGGGAGTTGAATATTGATCCAGACACAATTTAATTATCGAGGATAGTGCTTGGCTAAAAACTCTTGTGCTTCTAGTTGATTTTTCATATGTCCATCCAATGTAGCGGCTAATAAATCCTCTAGCATTTGTTTATATTGCGGCCCTGGACTATAACCTAATTTCTTCAGGTCATTACCATTTAATATTGGCTGGACATTAGCCCAAACAGTTAAGTAATGCCATATCTGCCGCCTAATTTTTCGCTGACTTTGTAAGGCAATTAAAATCAATATTTCTAGGTTATATTTGCGGAGTAATTGCACTATTTGGCTGGGACGTTGATAATTAGGTAAAGATTCTTCAATCTCGCTTTTCGCTTTAGCTAGGTTTTGTAAGTGCTTAATACTATCTTCTTGTAATTGTAGATTTTTGGCGACTTTACCGCGATACTGTGGTGAGAGGTGGGCAATGATGGCTTCTAAGCGCATTTGCCAGTGAATTAAATTTTGTTGCGGATCAAATCGCCTCAAATAGCTTTCTAGTAAACGCAGTTGACGTTTAAGTTCATCATCTAAACTGAGGGTGGGATGGATGCACTGCAAAGCCCCTAAATTATCGAGTAACTGTAAAGCCGATCTCCAGTAGGGGGCTTCTAAGATGTGCTTTAATTCAGCTTTGAGGCGAGTTTGTAGGGCTGGGGTTTTGGTGTTGGTTTGGGCGGTGCGATCGTAAACGCCACTATTAATGGCATAGCGGATGTATTCTTCGGTACGTGGTTCAAGAGTAAAGCCAAAACGCACCGCAAAGCGCACACCCCGATAGATGCGGGTGGGGTCTTCGATAAAGCTGTTGGCGTGGAGGACTCGGATTTGCTTGGCTTTTAAATCTAGTAATCCGCCGAAGAAATCGAGTAAATCGCCAGCGCGGGGAGGGGTGAGGCGCAAGGCGAGGGCGTTGACAGTAAAGTCGCGGCGGTATAAATCTTGGCGAATAGAACTGGCTTCAACTTCGGGATTGGCTGCTGGGTAAGGATAAAACTCTGTTCTAGCGGTGGCAATATCTACCCATAATGAATCTAATTCGGGGTCTTTGTGCCACAACAAGGCAGCCGTTTGGAAAGCGCCGTGAATTTCTAAACGGGCGGCTGGGTAAATTTCTTGCAGTGCTTTTGCTAGTTCCACACCTGCACCCACATCGGCCGATTTGTGAAAACCATCAACTACCAAATCAATATCTGTAATCATAAGACTGTTGGCTGCGGCTTCTGCCAACAGTAAGTCTCGCACTGCACCACCCACTAAATAAAGATGCCAACCCCTTTTCTCGGCTGCTTGGGAAGCGGTGGTGAGTAATTGCCAGAGTTGGGGATTGAGGCGATCGCGTAATTGTTCCAAGCTAGAAAACTTAACAATATTTTCTCCTTTGCCCCTCTGCCCTTCTGCCTCTCCGCCTTCTCCTTGATGCAGTTCCCGCAACACATCAGTCCGAGTGACAATACCTACTAACTGCTCGTTCTCTAACACTGGTAAGCGACCAATATCATAAGTCACCATTAACGACTCAATTTGTGGCAATGTCGTGTCTGGGGCAATTGTTTTGACATTGGTGGTCATGTAGCCTTTGACTGGCGCATGATTAAATCCGTGGTGTAGGGCAATATCTAAATCGCGGCGAGAAATCACACCTATCAGTTCCCCTTGGGAATCGACCACAGATAAGCCAGAGTGACCGTAACGTAATAATATTCGTTGTGCCTCGGCAATGGTAGTTTCTGGGCGAATTGTGCGAACTGGGGAGGACATCAAGTCCCTAGCTGTAGGCGGATGAGGAATACCAGCTTTGACACCTTTAAGAAGTTGTTGCAGAATATCTTGGCTATCGACACCGCGTAAATTGAGTGATGCAGCTTGGGAATGACCGCCACCGCCGAACGATTGGAATAATTTGTCAAGGTGTAGACCAGGAATTTGCGATCGCCCAATCACAGTCAACCGCACATCATCCTTATTTAAGGGGTGTTCGTTTGCCAAAAGCAAAGCATCAATTTCTGTTAACTCTATCAGTTGCGATGCCAGACTCGATAATCCTGGGACATATCCCTCAGTTTGTAAAGTCACCCAAGCAATAGTATAACCACGCAAGCAAAGATACTCCAATTTTTCCAAGGCTTCGGTTAACAATTTCTGCAATTGAGGAGATAAACCAGGGTCGCGGTAACTGGAAATTACCGATAAACTAGCGCCTTGTTCCATCAACCAAGCCAAAGCCATCGCATCCCGTGGGGTTGATTGGTCATAGGTCAAAGAACCCGTATCGACATGAATACCCAAAGCCATGACTGTGGCTTGGGAGGGGTTAAGGTTGATTTGCTGTTGCTGTAACTCCTCCACAATCAATGTCGTCGTTGCACCTACTGGGGCAATATGAAATTGGGTAGCAGGAATATCTGAATCCTGTCCCATGTGGTGGTCGTAAACGGTAATCGTTTTGACTTGAGGTAAATCCAACCACTCAGCAGGTTTACCCAGGCGATCGCGCTGTTGTGCATCCACCACCGTTAGCGATCGAATTTTTTCAGCATTTACCGAACGTCTTTCAATTAACGGATACTCATCCCGATGCAGCGCTAAAAAATCGCGTACAGGTGGATGTGCGCCACCACTCAACACAATCTTACTTCCCGGCAATAGACAAGTTAACCCTACGGCTGCGCCCAAGGTATCAAAATCTGCTGTAGTGTGGCAAAGAATTAAATCCATAAGAGTTATTAGTCAACAGTCAACAGTCAACAGTCAACAATGAACTATTGACTATGGACTATTAACTAATTGTCGCAATTTCTGCTAGCTTACAAATAAAGAAAAACTGTCAGTGTCGCCAGTTACGATATTCTATTTTTAGTGCTTCCTTTTAGTATGTCGCTGTCTTGGGAGAAGTCAAAATGACCATAATATTCCAATTTGCCCTGGTATCACTTGTTTTACTATCTTTTGTGCTGGTTATAGGCGTACCTGTTGCTTATGCTACCCCACAAAACTGGGTTGAATCGAAAAAGCTCCTCTGGGTTGGTTCTGGTGTTTGGATTGCTCTAGTGTTACTAGTAGGGCTATTAAACTTTTTCGTGGTCTAGGCAAATAATTTGTCTAGGATTTAGTTAAACAATATTAAGACTACAAGAGCAGAAGATCCACTATCACAGGTATCAGATACAAGAGAAATTGGCTAATTTTTCTTGTTGTCCTTACCTAATTGTGTTCTTCTGCTCTTCCATCTTTAAAGAACAAATGTATATTGACAAGAAGTATAGTAGATTTCAGGTAGAGACATGGCAGTTTTCGAGGGAACCTTTACCCAAACAGAACCTTTGCGTTTAGCAATAGTGATTGGTCGATTCAATGACCTTGTAACCACAAAGCTGGTGCAAGGATGCCAAGATTGCTTGAAACGCCACGGTGTAGACCCTGATCCCGAAGGTAATCAGGTAGATTATGTTTGGGTTCCTGGTAGTTTTGAAGTGCCTTTGGTTGCTCGTCAATTAGCCCTTACTCATCGTTATGACGCGGTAATTTGTCTTGGTGCAGTCATTCGCGGACAAACACCCCATTTCGATTACGTATCCTCAGAAGTAGCAAAGGGGATCGCGGCTGCGAGTTTCCAGACAGGAGTACCTGTGATTTTTGGCATTTTAACGGTAGATACGATGCAGCAAGCTTTAGAAAGAGCAGGCATTAAAGCTAATCACGGCTGGGATTATGCCATGAATGCTCTAGAAATGGCTAGCCTCATGCGTCAGCTACGTTCTAACCTAACAGATCCATATTCCCGCACCCAATCTCTACCAGCCGCTTTTCCCAATGCTAACATCGGTAACTTGACCGCAGAGTCTTCTGAGTAAGTGGACAATGGACAATGGACAGTGGACTGGACAGTGAACTTAACCTGTCATGTCAACACTTCTCTTTCCCTTCGGAAAGCTGCGCGAACAGAGACGCTACGCGTTGGCGCAGCCTCTGTCTACGACACGCTCCGCGTTCGCGTAAGCGTCTCGCAGAGAACGTAGAGAACGGCAAGCTCAGTGCAGCGCTGTCAACTGTCCACTGTCAACTGCCATCTCCACCCTTCAACCAGAAAAATTTACAAGTTTAAACAGTTGACAAATAAAAATTAATCTGCCATATTTGTATATGTGAGGTTTGCGGGTATAGCTCAGTGGTAGAGCGTCACCTTGCCAAGGTGAATGTCGCGCGTTCGAATCGCGTTACCCGCTTTTAAGAAAATTAAACATAATATTACGTCAATTGACTGCTGTGTTTATCAGGGTAGACTAGCAGTTTATTATAGATAGTAGATTAAACTAGAAGATAATACTTAAGTAGGTAGCAGTATTATCGGGTGCATCGTAAAAGTTGGGCATGTTGAAGACTAGTTAGGGGAACAGAAGGTTTTCTTCTAGCGATCGCCTTTAATGGGGTAAGCAGCGCTAGCAACAGGTGGCTGATCGCCGATAGCCGGACTTAGTTCATGGCAGTGAACGCACAACTTAAAAAAAATTAAGTTATGGCAGTCGGCTGATAGATAAGGGCATCAATCATCAAATCCTTACTTGAAAAGGCTCTTAGCCCTGTTAAGTGTTACTCAAACCTGTTTTTTTAGAATAAATACATCTCAAATGGGTTGTCTTGGGAGAGTCCGCCACGTAAGCTAAAAATGTACCCTCTATGCTTGCACCATCAATAACTAATCAGATATCAATACATTATTTTTGTAATTTTAGATATGAAAATACAGAAATTGTTAAACAAGCAATTCACTTGGTTTTTATCTGCACGCTCATACATTCCCAATTAACTGGAAAAGTTATGAGTGCTAAGTTCCCAAATGCCCAAAAAAATTTTTATATTTTTAATTGCTAAAAACGCTTGTGCAATCTAAAAAACCCGAAAAAATCGACTTAAATAGTGAATATCCTTGTCCTTGCCGTCGTCGAGGCAAATTAGTGCCGATTACGCTGACAGAAGCTTTTGGTTGCGATCGCTGTCAGCGCATCTTTGTAGTAGAAGATAATGGTCATGTGTTAGAAGAACTTTCTAGCACATATCCCTACAAACGCGCTTGGCGCTGGAATGGCAGTAGTTGGAACCTCGTCCACTCGAAATTGGGAGAAAGATACTTACCTATAGCCTTGGGCAGTATTTTCGTGCTAGTGATTATATGGCTACCATTAGCACTGCGAATGGCCAATGGTTCTAGTCTCATCGCTTGGGCAATGGTGGCGCTATTGTTGGTTCTTTTGCCGGCACTCATGGTCTGGCTTACTTACAGACGATAATTAAATGACCATTGCAGCCGTAGATGATTGTCCCGAACCCATGAAAAGCGCCAAGCGTGCTTTTCACGCCTCCCTGAAGTTAGGCACTACTAAGGGGATAGACCGTAGTCGCGCTGTTCTGGCGATGGCACAAGCACTAGAACAGGCATTTGATGACATCTTAGAAGCAAATACCTTGGATCTAGAAGCAAGCCGGGAAATGGCTGTGCCAGAGTTGATTTTAGATTGGTTAAAGCTAACTCCCAGTAGGTTGGAGACAACAGTAGAAATTCTCCAAAGGTTAGGAGAAATATCTGACCCATTACGACGGGTGAGAAACGCCGACTATCAACCAGAAGACTCTCAAAGTTATTCCCAATTAATGCCATTGGGAGTAATTGCCTTTATTTATGAAGCCTTTCCCGATTTAGGGGCGATCGCCGCCGGGTTGTGTATTAAAACTGGCAATAGTATCATCCTTAAGGGTAGTACAGAAGCGAGTCATTCCAACGCGGCGATCGCTGAAGCATTGCAAAACGCCATTGTCGAAGTTGGACTACCAGCCGGCTGTGTGGAACTAGTAACCACAGAACACGGCGGTTCTCTGCGCGATTTAATTACCCAAGACCAATATATCAACTTAGTCATTCCCTACGGACGTTCTAGTTTGATACAGCAGGTAGTGCGTCAGGCTACTTGTCCGGTGTTAAAGTCAGCGATGGGTAACTGTTATCTGTATTGGTCGTTAAATAGCAGCTTAGAAATAGTGCGTTGGATGATCCTTGATAGCCATGAAAGTGAACCAGATCCCGTCAACGCCATCGAAAAGGTGTTAATTCATCGCCAAGCCATGCCTTCATCGTTAGCAGTATTGTGGAATAGCCTCAAAGAAAAAGGTTTCGAGATTAGAGGTGATGCAGAATTAGTAGAAGCCTTTCCCCAATTGCAACTAGCCAAAGATAACGAATGGGGCAACCCGTATTTAACTAAGACAGTAGCATTTAAACTGGTAGATAGCTTAGAGAATGCGATCGCCTGGATAAATCGATACAGTAGCGGTCATGCTGATGCGATCGCCACTGAATCCTATCAAGAAAGTCGCCAATTTGCTTTAGGAGTTAACAGCGCCGCCACCTATATCAACACCTCTCCCCGCTTCTCCCGTAACCCATCACGGGGTGATTCAGTCTTTTTAGGAATGTCCAATCAAAAAGGACATCGTAGAGGATTTATTAGCTTAGAAACTCTGACTACCCTCAAGCATATTATTCAGGGGAATGGCAGGTTTTAAAACTTGTAATTAACAATTAGAATTTATCTAGATTTACAATCATAATTCAATATATTTAAGTGACTGTAAATACTAGGTCAAACTTTACCAACCGAGAGTTTAGATGATATGTCCAATCGACTCCAGCTTTTTAGAAAAAGAATGGCGGCTTTTGAAGGAGCAGCAGAGCCATCAAAAGCTATTGAAAGTGGTTATTATGTACAAGCGCCAGTAAATTTACTTGTAGATGATATCTCTGCGAGAGTAGCTTTACGTCCCTTTTCTTCCCATCTTTTGATAGGAGGTATTGGTTCTGGCAAAACAACTCAATTATTAGTTGCTTGTCAAAAAATTAATGAAATAGAAGATATTCATGCTATTTATATTGATATCAGCTTATACACAGATATATCTAAAATATCTATTGGCGTTCTGACTGCGATTGTTGGTCTGGAACTTGCAAAACTTATGCAAGATAGTAAAGATAAAAGTATCTTAGCCAATATTAAGTTAATTCGTGACTTAGCATATGGTTATGAATGCTATGATTATAATATTGATGTCTATCCATCTTCAATCAAAATAGAAGGTATTCTTCCTAAGAAATCACAGGGTTATGGAATAAATATATATTTAGTAAACGCAGTACGTGATTTAGCTAAAGCTGCATCCTTAAAATATGGAAATATCGTTTTTATATTTGATGGATTGGATAGACTGGATGATACTGAAACATTTATACGAATTGTGTCTTCAGATGCAAAAGCAATATCATCTATGGGAATTGGTCTAGTATTAGTAGGGCCTTTAACGGCAATTTATATTGATTATCGAGAAAAAATAGAGAAGACCTTAGATTACTTTTATTATCAGCCCTTTTTTGATGTAGATAATGATGCAAATGCTTATAAATTTTTTGAAAAAATTATTCATAATCGTTCATCTGAAAATTTTATAGAAGCATCAGCTATTAAAGCACTTATTCATTTTTCTGGTGGTGTCTTACGTGACTTTATTAATCTGATCCAAATATCAATCGAAGAAGCATATTTATCAGGTAACGATAATGTAATAGCAAATCATGTTTTAAGTGCAGTTGATTCTTTTAGTAGACAACAGCTATTAGGAATTTCTGATAATGAATTAAAAATTATTGAACAGACTATGAATACAGAAAATTTTATCCCTAGAACTAATGAAGATTTACGTTTATTAGTAAGACGCATAATTCTAGAGTATAGATATCCTAAATTACGCCACAGCGTTCATCCGGCTATTCGGACAGTAATTGAAAATAACGCCGATAAATCTATAGTTTCATGAGCAAATCAGTTTCTATTGATGAGTTTCTACAGCGAGTTGCTTCACAACCAGAAGGAAATACTTGGTCGGCAATTATTTTTCCTCAACCAGATTATCAGCAATTAGTCGATGATTTAAATGACTCACTTACTATTTTTGCAGAATGTGAAGTAGGCTGCATTTCCGGCAAGATTTTTGCTAATGATTTAGTAGAGCAAATAGTTAATAAAAATGAAGATTATTTAATTCTTGGTACTTTTGAATCGTGGGATAATCATCAATGGTTTCAATTGGATTGTCAGAGAAGCAAACTGATGAGAAAACGTGGAGTAGTTTTGGTTCTATCTCCAGAATCAGCAAAAGCCATGTTTTCTTATGCTCCTAATATTGCTAGTTGGCTTGGTTTTAGAGTATTTAATTTCTTAAAAGACACAGAATTACTCAGCATTAAAGAACGTCAAGCAAGATTAGAAAGTCTGCGAGAATGGTCAGGTTTAACTGACACTCAAGTAATTGAAATGGCTGAAGCGCAAACTCTGCCACTTGATCCTGAATATGCTGAATGGCTTGTCCTTCTTGAACGGGGGGATTTAATTGAGCAATAAAAATAATTGGGAGCAAATCTGTTACCAGGTGCAAGAACGTTTATCTAATACTGCTCCCTTCCAAGTAAAAAGCGCTAAAGCATTGCGAACTGAAATTTTCAAATGTTTAAACACAGCACAAGATGAGGGTCGTCTTAGAACGGAACTGTATCAAATTCATAAGCTTCTAAAAATCACCCCGCCAAGTAAAGGAATTATTGAAATTACTGGAGGAGAGCGAAATTTTCACCGTGATAAAACTATTCCTCATTTTGAAATAATTGATGGATGTTGGTTTGATTTTGCAATTCTAGTTGACGAAAATTATAAACCTGCTGAGATTATTGGATTTACTTGTGAAATCCGGTTTTTAGATGAGAAACCAATACAATTCTTAAGATTTGACTTGAATCTTCCTGAACATAACAATGAAGGCAGAGAGATGAGATTTCATCTACATCCTGGTAGTGATGATTTCATGGTTCCTAGTCCTCCAATGTCACCGTTGGAAATTATCCACTTATTTCTATATGGTTTAGATACTCCTCAACGTCCTCGTAGTTCTTAGCAAAGACACACTATTTTATGACTACCGAAATTAATATTACTAATTTAGCTAATATTGAATATATTCCTTATATTGATGAAAATGGCCAATTACCTGAAATTTATCAGGGGAAGATTGGAGTATATGCAGTTTTTAATCAAGAAAAATCCCTGCAATTTGTTGGCTATTCTCGTGATGTTTACCTGAGTTTGAGACAGCATTTAGTACGACAGCCACAACAATGCTATTGGGTGAAAGTACAAACTATTGAACGTCCTAGCCGTACAGTTTTGGAAAATATTGAAAAGGCTTGGATAGCTGAAAATGTTGATACGCCGGCGGGGAATGGAGAAGACAAAGAGAAATGGACGCAGCCTGTAGATGTGAAAACCTTCATGACAGATGAAGAACAGGCAAATTATCACAAACCTACCAATGATGAACTCACACAAACTAAAATTATCAAAAATGTAGCTCGACGAGTAGAAACAGATATTTTAGAAACTTTAGAATTACGCGGATTAAAAACTCAATTGCGGTTTAATCCGAAATTAAAAGAAGAAGGTTTACTAGATTTGAAATAATATTTGCTGTGGGGATATGAGGGAGTAACCCACCCCTAACCCCTCCCAGGAGGGGAACAGGAAACAAGAGATGAAAATTAATAACTATGGACTGTTGACTATGGACTAATGACTAATGACAACAGCTATATTAGACTAGCTAGTCTTTTAAGCCTGTTATGACAATACAGCTGTTGAATGATCGCTATCAAGTTATCCGCACATTGGGTGCTGGTGGGTTTGGAGAAACCTATCTGGCTGAAGATACTTATATGCCTTCTAAGCGGCGGTGTGTGGTAAAACAGCTACGACCAATACAAAATAACCCGCAGATTTACCAGATAGTCCAAGAAAGGTTTCAACGGGAAGCAGCGATTTTAGAAGAGTTAGGCGGTGCAACTGACCAAATTCCCGCATTGTACGCTTATTTTGTCGCAGATGGTCAATTTTATTTAGTGCAAGAATGGGTTGAGGGGGATACACTCACAGCTAAATTACAACAGCAGGGGTTATTGTCGGAAACTGCTGTGCAAGAGATTTTAGTAAATTTGTTACCAGTGTTGGAATATGTCCATTCTAAGCGGATTGTTCACCGTGATATTAAACCAGACAATATTATTCTGCGTCATCGTGACGGCAAAGCTGTACTAATCGATTTTGGTGCGGTACGCGAGTCGATGGGAACAGTTGTCAATTCTCAAGGTAATGTTACCAGTTCAATTGTAATTGGTACACCCGGATATATGCCGAGCGAACAAGCAGCCGGAAGACCAGTTTATTCGAGTGATTTATATAGTTTAGGTCTAACAGCAATTTATCTCTTAACTGGGAGACAGCCACAACAATTAGAAACAGACTCCCAAACAGGTGAAATTATGTGGCGAGACTACGCCAGTCATATTAGTCCGGTTTTAGCTAGTGTACTTGATCGAGCGATCGCCTATCATCCCCGCGATCGCTATTCGACAGCTAGAGCAATGTTAGATGATTTACAGAGTCAGAGTAATCCTATTCCACCCACACAACCTTATTTTGCACCTCCACCAGTAGTAGCTAAACCACCAACACCAACGCTTCCCATAGCTCCCAAAGTAGAGGTTTCCGGCAATAATCAGAAAGGCATCCTCTTTGGTAGTCTAATTGCAGGTGGGTTAATTGGTGTATCGGTAATTGTGGGATTTATTTTTACAAGACCATCCCAACCAATAGCCGAGAAAAACACTAGTGAGTCGGTAAAATCTGTAACTCAGACACCAGTTACGTCAACGCCAGTAACTACACCCTCTCCCACAAATATCGTTTCACAACCTCCAGTAACCCCAACACCTGTTGTTCCCTCTGCATCTGACACGCAAAATATTGATTCTGCTCCTACTCCTTTTGTTAATTCCCCATCAACAGATATAAATACAACGGATAATAATTATTTCTGGCTTTCTGAAAGGAGTGTAACTGATGCAGATTTAATTGGTAAAGACGGTTACACCTTAGATATTATGCGAAATAGTATTTTTGCTCGCCACGGTCGCCGTTTTGATAACCAGGGTTTACAAGACTATTTTAATAATCAACCTTGGTATAAACCAATTTATTCGCCTAAAGAATTTCCAATAGAATTATTAACAAAATTAGAGCAGCAGAATGTAGATTATATTGCGGCATATCAAAATCGGTATAACCGTCGATACTTTACAGACTCGTTGAATATAGACAAAACTACCGCAGGTAATGACTTGTCCTTGTCTAATAAGGAAATAACTCCCTCAGCAGATGGGCTATATCATATAGTTATAGACAATCAAAACCCTAACTCCTTAACTGAGGCACGCCAAGTAGTCCGTGATGCTTATCTATCACGCAACAGCACATTAATCTATCTGGCTACAGTCAAAACCAAAGAAGAAGCCCAACAAAAGTTAAAACAGCTACAAACCAAAGCGATGAAAGCACGCATACAGAATTAATTGCTGTACTAATAATTATATAACTAGGGGGAATTTACGTAATCAATTTCCATAAATGTGTAGTGAATTAATAATGAAATAATGCTGATTTAGTTAACTGCTGAAAAAAGGCTCAAATTATTTTAAATAATATTTTTGAAGTAATTACTGACAACAGATAAAACTAAACTATATAACAATTATTACTTGTTCTGCTCTGTGCTAATTTATGGAAACGCTGCTTGACAATCGTTATCGGGTGATTCGGACTTTGGGTAGTGGTGGTTTTGGCGAAACTTTCTTAGCTGAAGATAGCCAAATGCCTTCTAACCGTCGCTGTGTAGTCAAATTGCTAAGACCGATTCATAATAATCCACAAGTATACCAGCTAGTACAAGAGCGTTTTCAACGAGAAGCCGCAATTTTAGAAGATTTGGGTAGTCATATAGACCAAATCCCTACTCTGTATGCTTATTTTCAATCGAATACCCAATTTTATGTAGTGCAAGAATGGGTAGAAGGCGATACACTCACAGCCAAAGTCCAGCAGCAAGGGATATTTAGCGAAAGTGCTGTAAAAGAAATCTTAGTCAATTTATTACCTGTTCTCGAATACGTCCACTCAAAACGCATCATTCACCGCGACATCAAACCAGACAATATTATTCTGCGTCATCGTGACGGTAAACCTGTATTGATTGATTTTGGTGCAGTACGGGAATCAATGGGAACAGTTGTTAATTCTCAAGGTAATCCTACCAGCTCGATTGTCATTGGTACACCCGGCTATATGCCGAGCGAACAAGCAGCTGGAAGACCAGTTTATTCAAGTGATTTGTATAGTTTAGGGATGACAGCAATTTATTTGCTGACGGGGAAACAGCCGCAGGAATTAGAAACCGACCCCCGTACTGGTGAAATTGTCTGGCATAGATACGCCTTGAGCATAAGTCCTACTTTAGCAGGTGTGATTGACCGCGCGATCGCCTACCATCCGCGAGAACGTTTTGCTACCGCTAGAGAAATGTTAGAAGCCTTGCAATTAGGCGTGGTTAACTTTCCCGCTACAGTGCACCCACACCCCAACCTGTAAATCGCCACAACGGTAATAAAGGTGTCCTCCTTGGTAGTTTAATTGCTGGTGGTTTAATTGGTGCTTCTGTTGTCCTTGGTTTTGCCCTCACAAGACCAAATGAACAAGTAACTCAGTCAACATCTACGCCTACCGAAACTACAGCCAGCACCACAACCCCAACTGCGGAACCATCACCCAGTGCTTCACCAACTACCACACCTGACACAACCACAAACAGAGATGTCAGCCAAAACCCCACACGACCAACAAGTGTGCCATTTCCTATAAATTTAACACCCTCAGCCACACCCACAGAGTCGCCATCTTCAAGCAATACAGAACCTAATACATCAGTTCCCCAGGAAACCACACCACAAGAAACCCCTAATGCAAGCCAACCAGAAGCAACAAACCAACCAGAAGTCAATCGACCTTCACCAGACGCGGCGGTACAGAACTATTATGCAACTATTAACCGGGGTGAATATAGTGCGGCGTGGAATTTACTAACCCCCAGCTTTCAAAATAATCGCCGACTGCACCCGAATGGTTATCTTTCTTACCTCGACTGGTGGGGTGGACAAGTGGAAAATGTAGAGGTTGAACAAGTAACGACAGAAGAAGCTAATGCAGACACAGCCACAGTTAACGCTAAGTTGCGATATTTTTTGAAAAATGGCAAACAAACGCCTAGTTCTGTGCGTTTCTCCTTATTATGGGATGGAGAAAATAATAGATGGGTTGTGAGTGGAGCTAAATAATTCGTGATTCGTAATTCGTAATTCGTAATTCGTAATTCGTAGTTTTGCTATGCAAAAGCAAGTTATATCATTTCGGATTTTCTATTACCTATTACCGATTACCCATTACCAACTAAACCAACCATATCGTAATTAATTAGCTGATTGGTTATCAAAAAATATCTTTGCGTTTTTGTAAACAAAATGTCAACGTTAAATAAATAATGCTATGCAAACATAAAAATCCCCAATTTAAACCTAAATTAGACCATGTGGCATCATAAATTGGTGTTGGCTCAAATGGTTGGGGTACGGTGCTACCATCTGGTAATTTAATCGGTTCAGGAACTAGAGAATTGATATTGACTAAAGCGCCGTAAGCTCCTACTGACCAACGACTGAGCATTAACCAAGAAACTATCCGGCCTGCACCCTCCATTTTAAATAGAACGCCAGAAAATATGATTTGTGGTAGTAAAAGTAATGGCAGAGAACTATTTGCTTGACTACTATTTTTTACAAATGTGGAAACAAGTAAACCGAGATTAATGCTAGTAAAAAGAGTGAGAAATGTAGTAATTGCCAAACCTATTTGCCAAGAAATAAGTTCTGGTTGTGGGGATTTAAAAGCAAGCACAATGATAGTTGTTATTAATAATGTTTGTAATACCGCTAGGGTAGAAAGAATAGCAACTTTGGAAGTCAGATAAGCAAATAAACTCAAGTTCACCAGCCGTTCTCGGAGATATATTGCTGATTCTTTGACAATTTCTTGTAAGGAACTGGAAAGACCTACCCACAAGGCGGCGCAGGTGAAAACAAATAATACCCGTAAAGCTAATGGAGCTAAACTAGCATCTGGTTCATTTCCTAGAATTAATGGGTTTTTATTTCTAATAGCGAGTGTCATTAAACTAATACCGATTGGTGCAGTTAACAGTGCTAAGGCTAGGTTAATGATGTCTCGCTTTTGAATTTGAAAATAACGTTGGGTCAAAATACTAAACTGTTTCCACCAAGAAACCCGATGCTTTTGTTGAGAAGAAGTATGTAATGGTGATGTTGGGTTGCCACGACTCAGGTGATTTTCAATATAACGGCGATAATCATCTGATTTATGAAATTTGGTGGCTTGGTCAATAACATTTTCTGGCTTTTCTAGTTGATTGTAAATATCTGCAAAGTCTTCTCTAACGCCAAAGAACTGTAAGCATTCCTGGGGAGGACCGAAATAACATAACCTGCCACCTTGTCCTAAAAATACCACGCGATCGCACAATTTAATATTAGCTGTTGCGTGTGTCACTAAAATCACCGTTCTTCCTTGGTCGGCTAATTTCCGTAACAACTGCATCATCTTTTTATCCAACCCCGGATCAAGTCCTGATGTCGGTTCATCCAAGAAAAATAACTTAGGATCGGCTAGTAATTCTACCCCTATGCTTACCCGCTTACGTTGTCCGCCACTCAGTTGTGATACCTTGGCATGACGACGATGCGACATTTCCACATCTTGTAAAGTCTTTTCCACTACCTTAGCCACATCAGTATCTGGTGGTAGTCGTAGCTTGGCGGCGTAGGTAAGCACTTCAGCCACTTTTAGTTCTGGATGAATAATATCGTCTTGGGGTACATAACCAATATTGGTGCGGTAGAGGTGAAAATTCTTCCGCAGATTTTCCCCATTCAAATACACTACACCTGCGGTTGTTTGCTCAATTCCTAATAATGTCCGCATTAAGGTTGACTTCCCAGCACCGCTACCACCCACCAAAGCCACAAACTGTCCTGGTTCAATGGCTAGAGAGATATCATCTAAACGCCGCTTGTCTTTGTCTTGAATAACTAAGTCGCAAGCATCTAAGCGAATTTGATTACCTTGATCGAGAATTTGCAATTCATCGCCACGCAAAACCAAGGTAAATGGCCCAATACGAATCATCGCACCCGACTGTAATACTACAGAAGTGTTGACTCGTTTACCATTGACGAAGACTCCATTGGTACTATAGTCGCGGAGAATGTAGCGTCCTTGAGGGTCTGTATCAATTGTGGCATGGCGACGAGAAACCGTTGGTGCATCTAAGGTGAGGGTAGCGTCGTGGTCGCGTCCTAGCAAAACTGAGCGATTTTTTAAGGTAATATTCTGTGGTTTCCCTGTAGTATTTGCTACCTTTGCACCTGGATTATGGTATTTCAATAAAACTTGGTTTTGGGGATTTTGACCAATGCGAATTTCTGTCCCATCCTTAAGGGAATAACCAGAATCAGGAGTGATACGAATTTGATTGATATATAACCCATTGGTGCTAGGTTTTGTTCCATCGCCATCATAAATACGGTAGTCTTGCCCATCTTTTTTCAGGATAGCGTGACATCGCCCTACTACTTGCCATTCCTCTGGCACAAGTAGATCCGCAATAGTGCGATCGCGTCCAATTCTATGCTGTGGTTGTTCTAGTTCAAAGTTAACTGTACTACCTTGTTTTTCTAAAATTAAATAAGGATTAATTTTGTTACTAGTTTTATTAATATTCATTAAATTTTCATTTTGTAAATATTTATTGACTTTTTGGCAAGCTACTTAAATATATTTTTGTGATAAATATAAATATTTACTAACAAATATGCGAAATATAAATACTCTGCAATGAAGTATATAATCAATCATCCGAAGAAATCAATTAATCCGGTGTGAACGGAATGCAAACACCAACTGTATTAAACAATCGCTACCGAGTCATTCGCGTCTTAGCTGCTGGTGGATTTGGCGAAACATTTTTGGCAGAAGATACACAAATGCCATCAGGACGCAGGTGCTTAATTAAAAAGCTCAAACCTGTGGCTAATAACCCGCAGATTTATCAGTTGGTACAAGAACGGTTTCGGCGGGAAGCAGCAATTTTAGAAGAATTAGGTGATGGATGTAATCAGATACCTAAGCTATACGCCTACTTTGTAGAAAATGACGAGTTTTTCTTAATCCAAGAATATATCGAAGGCGAAACTCTACAACAGAAGTTACAACAAGGATTGTTGAGTGAAGCTTCTGTCAAAGAAATTATCATCAGTATTCTACCGATTCTTGATTACGTCCACAGTAAGCGGATAGTTCATAGAGATATCAAGCCGGACAATATTTTGATTCGCCACAGTGATGGTAAACCTGTGTTAATTGACTTTGGTGCAGTCAAAGAGACAATGGGAACAGTAATGACTGCTTCTGGTAACTCTGACAGATCAATTGTAATTGGTACACCAGGATTTATGCCGAGTGAACAATTGGCAGGAAGACCAGTATTTTCTAGTGATATCTATAGTTTGGGACTAACAGCAATTTATCTGTTGACTGGAAAATTTCCGCAGCAACTAGAAATCGATCCGGCTACAGGGGATTTATTGTGGCGACAGTATGCTTTAAGCGTAACTCCCAGTTTCGCAACTTTTTTAGATAAAGCGATCGCCTCACACGCACGCGATCGCTTCGCCAGCGCCAAAGAAATGTTAGAGTCCTTACAGCATAGTGCTACACCAATTCCCCCAACAATTCCTGTAGCGACTCCTACAGTAGTTTCTCAACCACCCGCACCCGTACCACCGCAACAACCTACTGTTGTCACCCAACCACCAGCACCAGTACCACATCAGCACAGCTATTCTCAACCCCCAACTCAACCCAAGCAAGGAATGAGGGATTGGCAAAAAGCAGTGATTATAGGTAGTGTTATTGGTACATTTGTTGTTAGTGGTTTGTGGTTAATTAGAGGACAGTTATCTCAGCCACAAGATTCTACAACAACTGTTACCCAATCTACTCCTTCACCAACACCATCTGCATCAACTCTACCAAGTTCAAATACCCAAGCAAATTCTAGTCAAACCGAACCAAATTCTTCAACAAATACTCCCAATAATATTCAACCTTCACCCACCCCATCAGTAAGTAATTCTTCCGAACCAATTGTTTCTAATTCTCCTAAACAGCAGGAAAATACCCCTGTAATTACTCCTACAAAGACTGCGGTTGAAGAAACAACAATTACCCAAGAAGACGCAAAAGAACTAATTAATAAATGGTTAATTGCCAAGCGAGTAATGTTTGCTCCGCCATACGACCCGCAACCAGCTAATGAATTAACCACAGGCGAAGAATATGAAAATATTGCCGGAGCAGATGGTTCGATTAATTCTCTAAAAAATGATGGTCATTACTATAAATATGGTCTGCAAAGAATTGATAGTGTAGATGAATTTTCCGCCAATGCTAACCAAGCAGCAATTACAGTCAAGGTAACTGAAGATAGAACACTTTATGATAAAAATGGAAACGTTGTTCCTAGCCAGACAGATTTTAAAACTAGGGTAGTTCGCTATAATTTGCAACTTGTAGATAACAAATGGAAGATAGCTTCCAAAACTAATTTTACAGACTAAATATATTAATTATGAGAAGAAACAGTAAAAATTCCTATCTTCTCCGTATGATGGGGATTGCCGCAGTAGTTTCATTTATTATTGTAGTTTCTGGAGCTATGCTAATTCGATCATCAAGTCCGAATCCTGCGGTACAACCCACTACAAATCCTCCTACACCCACTGTAATTACTTCTAATTCCCAGCCTATTTCACCACAATTACCAAGTGTTAGTATCACCACTAACTCTCAACCAATTAGTATAGACAAACTATCACCAGCTAACAATCAAAGACCACTCAACAACCAGCCTAGTTATGGTCACTTGAGTTACGCACAAGCTGATGTCAATCAAATGATAATTGTCGGTAGCTACGCTACGGGAACAGAACAAAGATTTGAATCACTTCATCCAGAAGCGGCTCAAGCATTGATGAAGATGATTTATGCTGCTAGAGAAGAAGGTGTATGGATAATTCCTGTTTCTGGTTTCCGCACCATAGAACAACAACAAAAATTATTTGACAACCAAATTAAACGCCTTGGTTCTGTTGAAAAAGCAGCTAAAATCAGCGCACCTCCTGGACATAGCGAACATCATACAGGTTTTGCTGTAGATGTAGCAGATGGAAAACTGCCCAAACAGGATTTGACTTTGGCATTTGAAAAAACAGAAGCTTATCGTTGGTTAACTGTTCATGCTCGTCAATTTGGCTTTGAGTTGTCTTTCCCAGCAAATAATCCCCAAGGAGTAAGTTTTGAGCCTTGGCATTGGCGTTATGTAGGTTCAACAAATGCAGCAGCACTATTTGCTAATGCCAGAAAATAGATGATCAATCTTGAGTTCTGAGTTGGGAGTGAGTAAGGAAGTATTTTCTCCCTTGTCTCCCTCATCTCCCTCCTCCTGCCATACCCCCAAATAGGAACATAACCTATCGCCACATCGTGATGTACATTGAGAAAGGGCGGACAATTTAAAATTCGCATGACATCTATTCTGCTGAACAATCGCTATCAAGTTATTCAGGTACTCGGTGCTGGGGGGTTTGGGGAAACCTTATTGGCGGAAGATACCCATATGCCTTCTCGCCGTCGTTGTGTGATTAAGCAACTCAAGCCGGTCAGCAATGACCCTCCAACCTATCAAATAATTCAACAACGGTTTGAGCGGGAAGCAGCAACTCTAGAGTATTTAGGCGAACATAGTGATCAAATTCCCAGACTCTACGCTTACTTTTTGGAGAATGGGCAGTTTTACTTGGTGCAAGAATGGATTCATGGACAAACTCTGAGAAATCTAGTTGCAGACACAGGAACTCAAAGTGAGGCAACTGTTAGAGCTATATTGTTGAGTCTGCTAAAAGTTTTAGATTACGTCCACAGCAAAGGCATTATTCATAGAGATATCAAACCAGATAACATTATTCTGCGGACTGTTGACCAAAAGCCTGTGTTGATTGACTTTGGTGCAGTTAAAGAAACGATTCGTTCAGTTGTTGGTTCTCCAGGATATGTGACGCGATCACTCGTCATAGGTACACCCGGATATATGCCCAGCGAACAAGCCGTAGGTAGGCCAGTTTACGCTACAGATATTTACAGCTTGGGTTTGACAGCAATTTATTTGTTAACTGGTAAAAGTCCTGATGAATTGCCAACTAACCCCCAAACTGGGGAGATTGTATGGCAGAACTTTGCACCTCATATTTCGCCACAATTAGTAGAGGTGCTAAATCAAGCCATTAAACCACAAGCAGGCGATCGCTACAGTACCGCTAGTAAAATGCTGTATGCTTTATCGCCTCATCTGACATCTGAACATACTGTAACTCCCACCACAATACCAACCCAACAAACCCGACATCTAGCTGTTCCGGCTATCCAACCTCAGCAGCGTAGTCGTCAAAAGTCTGCTTGGATAGTTGGTAGCTTGGTAGTGGGTGGTTTAATAGCAGGCGTAGCTATTTCTACTCTCTCACGCCAGCCACAATCAGATACACGGATCGTCAACGAACCTTCTTCCGCCCCAACTTCCCTACCTGATACACCATCTGTTTCACCCCAACCAACCCCATCCTTTTCTTCGCCTGATTCTACTCAGCAACCAGTGGCTTTTGATACACCAACGCCAACAGAAAACCGTCAAACAAACTCTAACCCACCAGAAGTATTTGCACCCATCCCCGAAAACACACCTACAACTGCAAATACTCCCGCACCACAACCCACCCCAACACCACAAATAGAAAATCAGCCCGTTCCAGAACCGACACCCCAAGCTGATTTACCAAGAAAAAAAGCAAATACAAACAGTCCCAACGTTCCCGCCTTTCCTACAGGTACAGCAAGAAGCAGGGTAGAAGCCGCACTCGGAAAACCAAATAGAGATTTAAGAGGCGTGTGGCGCAATACCCGTGCTGTAGTCTATCGCTTAGTACCAAACCAAGTTGACTTAGGCTATTTATTTGATCGTAACTCTGGAGCGTTACGTCAAACTGAAGTAGCTTTTGCCCAGTCCGTAGACCCCGAAGTGATGCAAACTACGTTAGATGGTATGTTAAGCGGTCAATCTAACGCCAGAATTAGGCAAGGTTTACAACAAATACAACAACGTCAGTCAGATAATTTCACTTTTACCGTAGGCGGCGTTAAAGGGCAAATTGTCCGTCAGAGCTGTGATTTAATTTACATCAGCGTTTGGGAAACTGACTTACACGATTTTGTTAGTCCTGCGTCAGCGAAGCAGTGTTGAGTAATGAGTGCTATTAGCGAAAGCGGCGCGTTTAGCGCGTGCTGAGTGAGGGGGACAAGGAAGAC
The DNA here is from genome assembly GCF_019976755.1 of Nostoc sp. MS1. Taxonomy (NCBI): domain Bacteria; kingdom Bacillati; phylum Cyanobacteriota; class Cyanophyceae; order Nostocales; family Nostocaceae; genus Nostoc; species Nostoc sp. MS1. The sequence goes on along the minus strand of NZ_AP023441.1, from coordinate 830,840 downwards.
AAGGAAGGAAGGGAAATGATCATTAACTCCTGCCTATGGACTATGGACTAATTAACTAATAACCAATTTTTTAACTAGACTGTCAAGCTCGTCGGTGCTTACGTAACTATTTGATGATGTAGAGAGAATTGGGGAATCTGTAGTGTAAGCATTGCTTTGTGAGAAAGATTTCTGGCTATAGCTAGAAGTGTTAGTTGATGTGTTATTTGACGGTGAACCTGTCAATAAGCCACCAATGATAGAGACAAAATTAAAGCCACTACCAGGACTGCTTGTAGGTGTATTTGGTGTAGGTGTGGGTTTATTATTGCTTGGAGAGCCAATAAGTCCTAAGAAATCACTAGGATTAAAACCAAAGCCAGGGCTGGTTGTAGGTGTGGTTGGTGTGGCGTTGGTTTCAGTGTTACCTGCTGTGCTGGTAATAATTTCACGCACTTGGGCTACAGTCAAATTAGGATTAGCACTCAACATCAGAGCTACTACACCGGAAACGTAGGGAGTAGCCATAGATGTACCACTATAATTGGCATACTCATTATTTGGTATAGACGAATAAATGTTCTGTCCAGGGGCTGTAACATAAGACAGTTCATTGCTACCAGAACGATTAGAGAAATCGGTTAAGTCACCTTCGCTATTTACAGCGCCAACGGCAATACCTAATTTATCTGCATAGCGGGCAGGATAACCTGGTTGTGATTTACCATCATTACCAGATGCCATGACAACAATTGCCCCTTTACTATCGGCATATTCAAGAGCAGATTGGAGATTCTGATTAGAGTAATCACCACCTAAACTCAGATTAATTACTCTAGCTCCATTATCTGCGGCGTAGCGGATTCCATTAGCGATCGAATTATAAGAACCCTCTCCAGATTCATCTAAAACTTTGACTGGCATAATCTTGGCATTGTAAGCAACACCAGTTACACCGACTCCATCATTTGCCCCTGAAATAATTCCAGAAACATGAGTTCCATGCCCATTATTATCGAGGGTATTATTATTGTTGTCGTTAAAATTCCAACCGTTAGTATCGTCTACATAACCATTGCCATCATCATCTATACCATTTCCGGCAATTTCTTTAGTATTCGTCCATATATTGTTTTTTAAATCTTGATGATTATAGTCTACGCCAGTATCTATCACAGCCACAGTTACGCCCTGACCTGTATAACCATGCGCCCAAACTTCTGGGGCTTTAATCATATCTAATCCCCAACTATTACCACCAAGGGCAGGAACATCACTGTATGGACTTTGACCAGCTGCTTCAGATACGGCTGTGGCTGCATTAATTAAGCCATAACCGTTACTAGAATTATAGGTACTAGTAGCATTAGAAGTAGCATCATTTGATGTGTAGCTACTACTACGACTTCCTAAGTTGGAAACATAATTATTTTCTGTACTAAAAGCATCAGATGAGGAGAAAGAAAGAGAATTTAGCCCGTCATTTGTAAGTGGATTGTGATTATTCTTATTTATGGGCATAGGTATTTGCTCCTCAACTAACGTTAATGTTTTTTGTGGTTTTAATTGTTAATTCTGGACAATTAATATTTACACGCATGATTTTGCCCTCCTAGTCAATAATTACTATGAGTTAATCTATTAAATTGCTTTGTGTTTTACAAAAACCAACAAAATATTTTTTATGATTTTTTAAATTTTTCCTAAAACCTAGTCATTAAAAGCTTGTCTAATTAAAATTAAAATCTAGATTTTGAGTTTTTCATGACAATAAAATGGGCGGCAAATATCAACTCATTTATTGTTTGACTCAACTTTGTAAACAATAAATATCAGAATGGATAAATGGGCGTAATTAGTATTAAATATTGATGGTTTTACGCATGAAAATTGGTGCGATGGTCTCCGACCGACCGGAGGTCATCGCATTTACCTTGGAAAACTCTAAAAATATAACCTACGTATAGATGTAGCTGTTTTGAATACACACCATCCTATGGATAATATCAATTCCGGTTAAATAGTGATGATTAAAGCCTCTGTGTCAGAAGGAAACCTTATATACTTCTGCTCCTTACTTGAGTTCAATAAAATTATTGATTTTCACCTACTGAAGTTTGTTAATTACGAATTACGTTAGCGTAGCAGGGCGTAGCCCATTACGCATTACGTATTACCAATTGGTATTATTACTGTCTGGAAGCAGGAAAAACCTACAACGCTATGGGTGAGGTTAGCAAAACTCTAATGACTACCTTGTTGAGAAAGTTGCAACGGCGGTGGAGAGAAACTATTTCTGCACCTAGTACGGGTGAAATTCAAGCTGTTGACCTACACTCTCAACAACAAGAGTGGCAGGTAATTAGGCATCGTTTTTTATGGCAGAGGTTACATCTGTGGCTATGGCTAGTGCTAGGCTGCCTATTGTCGTTTACTCTTAGGGATATCTACGACTTGTTCTTTCCTCTCCAAGAGTTTCATTTACTCCCCCAGGTGATGAGAACTCAAAGGTTAATCATCAATGCAGCAATGTTGTTGAGTTTACTGGTTTGTTTTGCCCTGCGTAAAACCAGGTTTGGTCATCGTCATCCAGGGGTACTATTTTTAGGCTCATCTTGGTCGCTGAGTTTGGCATCACAATTATTCGCCACTCTTAAAGGTTTTGCCCTACCCGATACCGCAGGCTGGTCATTATTATTTTTGAGCCAAGCTACCTTCATGCCTGTGCGCTGGAGTCTCCATTTAGTCTGCCAGCTAGGAATTTTAGCTTACTATTTTGGTGTAAATACGGTTCTTAGGCTGAATACTCCTCTACCTGAACATCCAGAAATATACAATGTCACCTTTATTCTCTATATCTTTTGGTTTTGTATTATATGTGACCTTGGTGTTTATCTATACGATCGCCTGCAACGTTCAGAGTTTTATGCCCGTAAAGAATTAGAATTAGCCAATGATAAGTTAAGGTTAGCGGAAGCTAAATACCGTAGCATTTTTGAAAATGCAATTGAAGGTATTTTCCAAAGTAGCCCTGATGGACGTTACATTACAGCCAATCCAGCTTTAGCCCGTATATATGGTTATAATTCCCCTGATGAAGTGACGGCAAATTTTACAGATATCGAACATCAATTATATGTTGACCCGAAACGTCGTGCCGAGTTTGTCCGGTTAATGGAAGAGTCTGGACTAGTACCGGAATTTGAGTCGCAGATTTATCGGCAAGATGGTAGCATTGTTTGGATTTCCGAGAAAGCCTATGCTGTCTGTGATGAACAAGGGAAATTACTTTACTACGAAGGTTTAGTTGAAGATATTACTCAACGCAAACAAGCCCAAGAAGCCCTGAGAGTATTTTTCCATGCCGTTTCCCATGATTTACGTAACCCGGTGTTGGGGACTGTGATGGTGTTGAGGAATTTGTTGAATGAGGAAGATGAGGAGAAGACAGATATTGTTACTAATTCTCAGTCCTCAATTGCTGTACCTCGCTCTATTTTAGAGAGGATGCTGCAAAGTAGCGATCGCCAGTTAAATCTGATTAACTCTTTACTAGAAGCCCATATTGGCGAGATACAAGGTTTGAGTTTGCAATGTCAGCCTGTACAATTACGGGAAGTGGTAGAAGGGGCGATCGCAGATTTAGAGCCAATGCTAGTAAATAATCAAACCACGCTCATAAATTTAATCACCGCAGATATACCATTAGTAAATGCCGATCCTACGCAAGTATGGCGTGTATTTTCTAACTTCATTGTCAATGCGATCAAACACAATCCCCCTGGTTTAGAGATAACTATTAATGCCATCCCCCAAGGCGAAATGATTTACTGTACCGTCAAGGATAATGGTATCGGCATTAGTCAACAACAGAGCGATCGCTTATTTGACCTTTACTATCGTGGTGGAAGTAATCGTAATTCATTAAGTTTAGGCTTGGGTTTATATCTATGTAAACAAATTATTACTGCTCACGGTGGCGAAATTGGTGTCAAAAGTGATTTAGACAAAGGAGCAACATTCTGGTTTACTTTGCCAATATTAGATGGGTAGGTTGATATATCACTTCTATTTCCAAGGGATTGGTAATTGGTAATTTGTAATAGTTACGTAAATTTACATAGGTTCGGATTCCTCAATAATAGGCAACTCAATACTAAATTCCGTTCCCCAAGTTGGATTGGACATCATATTGATTCGCCCATTATGGCTTTCGATGATTTGGTAACTAATTGATAATCCTAACCCTGTTCCTTTACCAACGGGCTTAGTAGTAAAGAAGGGGTTAAATATTTGATGATGAATCTCGGCGGGAATACCATTACCATTATCCTTGATGCGAATGACAATGTTGCGATCGCTGAGTTTTTCTGTGCGAATCCAGATCCGACTAGAATAATTTCGTGTTAATTCTGACAATGGGCTATGCTGCGATCGCAATTGTTCAGCTTCTTCTAAAGCATCAATCGCATTATTCAAAATATTCATAAATACTTGATTGATTTGCCCAGGAGAACAAAACACTAAAGGCAATTCACCATATTCTTTGATCACTTCAATATGAGAATACTGAGTGCAGGGGTTGAGACGGCTTTGTAAAATCATCAATGTCGCCTCTAAACCCTCATGAATATCAACTAGTTTGAAAGTTGCTTCGTCTAAACGAGAAAAGTTTCGCAAGGATTTTACAATCTCAGCAATACGTTGGGAACCCATTTTCATGGAACAGAGTAAATTTTTGATATCTTGTTGAAGAAAATCAAGTTCCATTGCTTCAATCGCCTCTTGAATAACTTTGCTGGAATGGGGATATTCTTGCTGGTAAAGGTGAATTAAGTTTAGTAAATCATCATAGTATTCACTGGCGTATGTTAGATTCCCATGAATAAAGCTAATTGGATTATTAATTTCATGGGCAATTCCTGCAACTAACTGTCCTAAACCAGACATCTTTTCTTTTTGGACAGCTTCAAGAGCGTTTTGTAATTTAATTAGAGTGTGTTTTAAGGTTTCATTTGATTGCGCCAGTTCTAGCTGAATGCGCTGACGCTGTTGAATCTCCTGACTCAAAGCATGAATTTTTTGGTTCAGCACAACAAATTCATTACTTTTGCGCTTTTCTAACCGTAGTAAATTAATAGCTGGACTGTCTGGCGATCGCGGTTGGACTACTGCGCCTTGAGTACGACAAGCAATTCCTTCTCCCACAGCTTGGTGAATTGTAAAAGCGCCCCAAATCATTTGCCGACTTTGGGCGCAAACTCGAAGATATTCGTTCACCTTATTTGGACATTCAGTGACAAATTCACTCAAATGCTGACCAATCAGTGCTTTACTGGTTTTGCTAAACAGTTTAGTAGCAGCTTGATTGACTGCAAGAATTTCCCCTGCACTAGTTACAAGCAGCAGAGGTTCTGGCAAAACCTGAGCAAAGGTTAAAAATTGATCGGGTGTCATGAGTTTGAAGTACGGCAGCGCTATTATGCTTTGAAGTATTCTTGTCCTGCAAACCCATCTAATGATTCGTTAGGTTGAAGATGAATAACGACTGTGCATTCCTTTGCGCCTCTAGCGATTGTGTCTTGTAACTCAACTCTGGCATAGCCGAGATTATCAGCTGCGATCGCACCGAAAATATTAGATGTCATGACACACATAGCTTCGCGCCCTTGTACCTGTTCGGCAAAGGGGCATTTGCGATTGCCTAAAACTATCTTCTCATCACTTTCTTCAATTACGTAAAAGTCACCTTGAATCCGGCGTTTCCAATCTACAAGGACAGCCGTTACCTGCTCACGCGAAAGATTAGATAGTTGCAACCCGTTATGATATATCTGATTAACATGCTGTCCTGTCCGATAGCCGACTACATTCAAAAATCCTGCTGCTTCTTCAATACCAACAACATCTTGTAAAGTTCCAGCCAATTCTCGAATGATAGTGCGGAGAAATTGATCGCGCTCAATTGGCAATTCTAAAGATTGTACTTGATGGTCGAGCGAAGATGTTTGAATCATAGTGGAGTTCCTGAAAACTTACATAGAAGCTAATCAATAGCATTTGGTAAAAGAAAAGTCAGCAACAACTCGAAATCTCTTCCTTAAGTACTATTGACACCTAGCTAAGTTTAGTTTTCCCCTACTAACTGCAAAACTCACATCAATTTAGGCTAATATCGGGACTTAAACAAAATCAAACAAGTAAATATATATGGTTCACCCTGTTGAAAACTCCTCCTACTGCCTCCTACAATTTCTGTCCTGCATAAATTGATCGCACTTCACCATTACGCCGCACAATAGCTTCGCCGTTGTTCACCTCAACTAAAGTCCAACCGCTAGTACCTATGGTTTCACCAATACTGACACGACGACTAGCACCATTAATTTGAAACAACGCGACAGATTTATTGCCTAACTCTAATAAACCTTCTAAGGTATGGCTGGGGGCTGGAGTAGGAGCGTTCACTGTCAGCGCGGCTACGGGTACAGCGTCTCCACCAGTATTAGGCTGTGTTGGTAAGCTTGCACCAAATGGCACAACGGGCAATGTAGGTAGTAATTTAGGTGATGTTTGCACATTGATTGGAGCATTGCGTACAGGTACAGGTTTCAGTTCTGAACGCACAGCCGAAGCTAACATATTGACGCTTGCAGGCTTACTTGTTGGTTGTACTTGATTTAAAGTATTTTTCACTACATTAGGTTGGGTTGTTCCCAAATTATTTGCAATAGGTGATAAAGGAGTACCGGGAATTGGTGGTGGAGCATAGCGCATTGGTAAGGGCGCTTGATACACGGGGATATAAATCCGCTCAACAACGTTGGGGCGGCTGGGTGCTGGGAGTGTATTGTTAGCGGTAAGGGGTGTTGGGAGATTACCAACAGGTGGCTGAGTGTTATTTAAAGCCAAGGCTGTAGGGTTATAAGCTATCCTGTTGCCCATTTCTGCACGCGCTGGTTGTTGATTCCCCACATCGGATTTGTCTATAACTGCCAACGCTCCCAGCATATACTGAGCTAAGTCGCCCTCTACATCTACTTGTGGAGCTAATTGTGATGAGGAAACATAAACATCTGGTTGGGTGAGTCTGGAGGTGAGGCGCAATAAAAGTCCAGATTGCACTATGTATAGTACACCTGCGATCGCTACACCAATCGTTGTCCCGACAATCAAAAGTTTGCTCAAACCAAATTGAGATGACTGACGGATTTTTGCTAGTGGTTTGGCAGTTTGACTATCAACTACAACCTTACCCCCTTTACTCAGGACGGGGGATACTGTCTGCATCCGGTTGAGGGTAGTTGGCAAAACAATCTGCGGTACATCCACTGTACGCAAATTTTCATATTCTAAAGTTTGTTGATGGGACGGGTTGCTGGAACTAAGGAACCAATCGCTGGCGGCAGTTTCTTTCGTCCTGCTGACTGAAGATGCTTGGCGTATTTGTCTACCTCTGGTGTTAGTGAGGTGAGGCAAGTTTACATCCAGAATCTCATCAATATCAGCAAAAAGCTCATCCATCAAGCCATCAGCGTAAAATTCTATTGACCAAGGCTCATTGACAATTAAGTCTTCTGAAGCGTCTGGAATAATCAGATGGTTACTAACTTTTTGTAACATAAGCATTTTGGGTGGTAGTAGCCAGGATGGGGCAACGTTGCCCCTACTACCTGGAAATTAGGATTTTTTAAATGAGTTAGGACTTAAGCGATGAGAATTTTTGCTTTGGAAGGGGTGTGACAGTTGTCAGTTGTCAGGTTACTTTCACAGTTCACTGATTTGTACCCTTCCAATCGTTGATTTCTCATGCTGATGCAAAAGCCCTCAGTGTATTAAATCCAACGTAAAACGGGGATCAGTTGATGATGCCAGTTTTAATCGCTTGTCATCTATCATACCCATCCCCCCTTCTACTATACTCACCCTTAATGAAGATGAAGTTAAGTTAAAGCTGCTAATCCTGACTGGTTCTTAGTTTGACGCAATTCTAAATAAATTAACAAAGCGTTAATATCAGCTGGATTCACCCCACCAATCCGGGCAGCTTGACCAATGGTCAAAGGCTTAACCTTGCTGAGTTTTTCCCTTGCTTCTTTAGAAAGAGTGTCAATTTTTGTGTAGTCCAAATCCCCTGGTAACGGGCGTTGCGCTTGACGGGCAATCTGTTCGATTTGGCTTTGTTGTCTGGCGAGATAGCCGGAATATTTGATATCGATTTCAGCGCCTTCTCGTTCAGCTTGGGTGAGGGTGGGGTTTCCTAGCCCGTATTTATCAAGGTCTACATAATGGAAGCCAGGACGACGCAACAAGTCAGCCAAGGTAATCGAACCTTTGATTGCTTGTTGGGTATCAGAGGCGATCGCTTTACCTACTTCATCATTTTCCTTCACCCTAGTAGCATACAGCCGTTCTTTCTCGGCGGTGATTTGGGCTTGTTTGCGAGTAAATAGTTCCCAACGGCGATCGTCTACCAAGCCAATTTCTCGACCTAAAGGTGTTAGGCGCTGGTCAGCATTATCAGAACGCAGCAGCAGGCGATACTCGGAACGGCTAGTCAGCATCCGGTAAGGTTCGCGTAAATCCTTTGTACACAGGTCATCCACCAAAGTACCCAAGTAACTTTGCTCACGGGCAAACACAATCATTTCCTGATTCCGTACATATCGTGCTGCATTAATACCTGCCACAATTCCTTGGGCAGCAGCTTCTTCATAACCTGTAGTTCCGTTGACCTGCCCAGCACAAAACAGGCCTGCAATCTTCTTCGTCATCAGTGTGGGATAACACTGAGTTGCAGGCAAGTAATCATATTCCACCGCATAAGCAGGCCGTAACATTACGCATTTTTCCATACCAGGGAGACTACGTAACATCTGTAGTTGCAAATTTTCCGGCAACCCTGTGGAAAACCCTTGGATATATAATTCGGGAATATCTCGCCCTTCTGGTTCAATAAAGATTTGATGGCTATCTTTATCAACAAAGCGGACAATCTTATCTTCAATACTTGGACAGTAACGGGGGCCTTTAGCATCTACCCAACCACCATACACAGGCGATAGGTGCAAGTTTTCCCGAATTAAGCGATGGGTTTCGGCTGTGGTACGGGTCATATAACAAGGTATTTGTTCCCGTTCCACCCAAACCTCTGGGTCGAAGCTAAACCAACGCACCTCTGCATCACCTGGTTGGAGTTGCATTTTGCTGTAATCAACAGACCGCTTGTCTACCCGTGCGGGTGTCCCAGTCTTTAACCTCCCGGTTTCAAATCCCAAACGGTTAAGAGTTTCGGTTAATCCCTCAGCCGCAAATTCCCCGGCGCGTCCGGCTGGCATGGATTTATTACCCACCCAAATTTTTCCACCCAAGAATGTACCCGTAGTCAAAATTACGGCTTTACACTCAAAAGCTACGCCAAAATAAGTTTCAACACCAATAACTTCATCATTTTTACCCAGCACCAAGTCCGTCACCATCGCTTCCCGGATGCTCAAATTCTCTTGGTTCTCGACAATATTTTTCATCACAGCCGCATATTCCCGCTTGTCAGTTTGGGCGCGTAATGCCCACACAGCTGGCCCCCGTGAAGAGTTGAGGATACGCTTTTGCAGGTATGTACGGTCTGCCATCTTGCCGATTTCCCCACCCAAAGCATCCACCTCATGGGTCAACTGGGATTTGGCAGGCCCACCCACAGCCGGGTTACAGGGTTGCCAAGCAATTTTATCCAAGTTGAGTGTCAGTAACAGGGTACGACAACCGAGACGGGCAGTAGCAAGTGCTGCTTCGCAACCGGAGTGACCTGCACCGACGACAATGACATCAAAAGCGTCTTGAAATTCTATTGAATTGTGCATGGTCATACGTACAGGATTAACAAGCTGAGAGTTATTTTCGATTTTAACCTATCTAGCCAGTAATTTTATGGAGGTGATATTTTTAGATAAAACTTAATCTAGTTCATCAACTTTTTGTTTCTGATTGCATATTAATTATTGATGGAATGAGTTACATAATAGATCATTCTCTAACTTTAACAGCATTGTATAAATGTTTTTGTTATAAATAAAGTTATGCGTTTTTTTATCTTTATCTAATATTGGTAATACCATGAAGCGACGAAATAAAAAAATAAAATTTATTTGTCTTAGCATTTTAATAGTTTTTACATTAGTTGCAAGTAGCTCAATTAATCATTTTAGTAGTTTAAATAATCAAACATTGAATGCTTGTGAGATTAATGCTTCCGTAGCTTGTCTTGAACTACATAACCAACCAATTTTACCCACGCCTAGCCCTAATATTCCGCAGACTGATCAAGAACGTTATTTAAGTGCGATCGCTACTCATTTTCCCACACTTCCCCAACCTGGGAGTTATGAATATATCTTACTCCGCGCCTACGGTGCAGCTTTTATAGATCCAGAACCAACCGTTAAATTTCCACCTACTGTAGTTTTCAATAATGATCAGGAAACGCAAGCATATCAAAATACATTAGAAATAGATAAAGTTACCGGAACTAACAATTGTTATCTCCAGAAAGCAGCAGCAAATGCTTTAAATAAAGCACGTTCACAACAAAATATTCCCCTCAAATCTGGCTATGGTGCTAGTGATTGTACTCGTAATTATGCTACCAATTTAAGATTTTGGCGCAAATATGCTAATCAAAATACTTTAGATAAAGTCCGCGAAGGCAAAGAAACAGCAATTCTTGGAGTAGTCGCGCCACCAGGAGCATCACAACATTTGTGGGGATTAGCAATTGATTTACGAGTATCTAATGCAAAACAAAGACAAGCTCTTAATGATAACGGCTGGTTTCAAACTGTAGAAAATGATGTCCCACACTGGACTTATCTTGGTGTCAGTGCAGATAAGTTATCAGATTTGGGGTTAAAAAATAAAGTTGTTCGCGGAATTAGCTATTGGTTAACACCTATTTAAGTGTTAAAGATGATGCAAACTTGGGAATACTAAATCAAAATTGTATTGTCAAGGAATATAGCTATGTCAAATGAAGTTAATAACCAGTATCAAGCTTTATTAATTGAACTGTTAAAGACAACCCATCAGAAACAGAGCTTATACACACTTTTATCTCAACACATAGATAAAATTAATGAAAATTTGGCTTTAACATTACGAAAATGGGCTATCGAACAGTTTAAGCAGCGACCAAATACAGCTATAAATATAGCTAAGATTATTTATGAATTTAGTAAGACTATTCACTCTTTTAAGCATGGTAATCCTACTACTAATTTAGAGATTGCGATCGCTGGTTATGAAACTTCTTTACAGGTTTATACTTATGAAAATTTTCCTCAAGATTGGTATCACATACAGCAATCTTTATTAGCAGCTTATCAACAACGTCAGCAGCTTTTGTCTATAAGCATCGCTGAACTAAAACAGGAAGCTCATCAAAGCATAAGTTATTTCAACACTATATTTGAGAAATCCCCAGAGGAAATAAAACAAGCTGAACTACAAATAGAAATTTTGAGAAACGAACTAATAGAGTTAAAACAGCAAGAGACTAAGTTTATGAAAACAGATGAAATCCCATCTTTAATGATTGAGTTGCAAAAAATAAAACAGAGTAAAATTAATACTAGTAGTCTTCAATTTGCTAATTCATCCAATAATAGCGAGTTTAATACAGCTATATTTTATGATATCGAGAATCTAAGTTTTAGTAAAAACAATTCTCAAATAAATTTTTCTTTTAAAGAGATGCGAGATAAGTTAAAGAAAATTGATATTTTCAAAAAAGTGGCAATTCAATGTGCTTACGCAGATTGGAGCGAGAGCAGGCTGAAGCCTCTAAAAGATGAAATTCAACAACTTGGTGTTGCAGCAATTCAAATTTTCGATTTTGGACATAACAAAAATGCCGCAGATATCCAACTCTCTATTGATGTGATGGAATTAGTAATTTTACGTCCTTATATACAAGTATTTGTGATTGTCTCAGGTGACGGTGGGTTTGCTTCTTTAGCTAAAAAGCTACATGAATATGGAAAAACAGTAATTGGCTGTGCTTACGAAGGAAAGATTAACAGATTTTTTCAGTCTATCTGTGACTATTTTATAGTTTTACCTTCTCTGCAAGGGAAAACTGATGAATTGCCGATTACTAATTCCAATGAGTTTGTCAAAAATACAAATGATGACATTTTCCTTAAAACGAAATTGATTTTACAGAGGTTGAAAAAAGAAAATAAAATTGGGAAAGATGGTATACCTATCGCTCAAGTTCATAGCTTGTTAAAAGCGGAAATTCCTGACTTTGATGAAAAAAGATCACAAGAGGAAAATTGTAAAAAGTTGTCAACTTTCTTTAAAAAGGTAGTTGAGGGAACAGAGATATGCGTAGCTGGTAATAACAATAAGCTAATGTTGAAAACAAATCTACCTGCTGATACTGTTGGACGAACTAAAAACGGTCGATAGGCAATAAATCTACTAAAATTTATATCTATATATAGATGAGGTAAATTAAGTAACAGATACAACACTGTAAATACTATTTACACGATTTTCTTTTTCTCCAACGATGATAAGACTACAATATAGTAGTAACGCATCTAACCTCTGGAGTTCTGACAGTGGGCTTATTTGATGATTTGAGTCGGTTTCTAGAAAACCGTTTAGAGGAGTTCTTGCGTAATAATCCGCATTTGGAGTTGGAGGCGCTGTTAGAACAACTGCGTCAGCAAGAGGAAGATACTTTAAAACTGATAGCAGATTTACAGTTACAAGAGAAGCGATCGCAAGAAGACATTCTCGCCACAGCCCAAGAAATCCAGCGTTGGCACATCCGCGTCGAAAAAGCCAAAAACGCTGGTAGGCAAGATTTAGTCGGGCCAGCACAAGAGAGAGAAGCTGCCCTTTTGCGCGAAGGTAATCAGCGTTGGGGACAGATGCAAGGGCTAAAAGAACGCATACAGCAATCCAAAGAATTACTAGGTAAGATACAAGCTAGACGACAGGAAGTGCAAACAAAAGCTGCACAAGCGCAAACAGCACGCGCTAAAGCCCAAACCCAACAGCGTATAGAAACTAATGGTTGGTCGAATACCACCAGTTCTAGCAGTAGCTTTGATGACTTAGAAGAAAAGTTCCGCCGTTGGGAAACACAAGACGAATTAGAGCAAATAAAGCGTAATTTAGGAAAATAAGTTTCACTAACAATGATCTTTAGGGTTGGTAATAGGTAAGAATCTATTACCAATTTTATTTTTAACTAATTATGTATATTAAAGAACAAATTTAACAAATATAAATGTTCATTAAATACATTTTTACTTCTAAAAAATTAAATATTTAGATTTTATTTATTTTTTTATAAAAAATTCTATTTCCTGATATATTTAAGTTACCTCTTTAATTTATCTTGATTGTCAATTTATTTGCCTTTTTTTGCTTGCCACAGTATTTTCTAGACGTTTCAAATAAGAACTGAGGCATGGATCAAAGTATATTTTTAGATGTTTTAACTAGCCTACAGAGACTATTTGTAGGTTACATTCCAGCCGCTATATTCGGCAGTTTCATTGGCTATCTAATAGGTATCAATGCTACTGTATATCAATTCATGCGGCGGATATTTCAGATACCAAATAGTATACCTCCTATTGCGCTATTACCTATTACACTCTTAGTTTTTCAAGAGAATGAATCAGCAGTATCAGTAGTAATTTTTTTTGCCAGCCTGTGGACGATTATTATCAATACTGCTATAGGTATACAACATTTTCGTAGACAAAATAATAACTTTCGCGCAGTTATATTCCATACAACTCATGCGTTGAAAGTTGGTATTTGGGTTGCATGGTTTACAGTTATTGCCATAGAAATGTTACTAGCTTCTAAAGGGCTAGGTGGTTTCCTGTGGAATAATTATAAATCAGGTAATACCAATTACATAATTGAGGTAATAATTTACATTGGCATTATTGCATTTTTACTAGACCAATTTATTGACTACACAGGTTATCTTCTAGCTCAGATGGTAACAGATAATAAAAAGCAATCATAAGATAATTCGTAATACCCTGCCGGTTCGCGTAGCGTCTCGTAGAGAAGGCTAACGCCTACTTAATTCGTAATTATCTTTTCCGAATCGCTCCTTGCCAACTAATTGTTTGCTTGGCAGAACGATTTCCTAGAGAACGGGTGGCAATTACTTCTACGTCAACATTTACTCCAGGACTGAGGGTTTCGGTGGGAATTTTTAGCTTGCCTAAAGCCAGAATAAAACGGTTATAGTCGCGCGTTACTAATTCACTAGGAATATCTCCGTCGTAGACAGTTCTGTAGTCAGAAAAGCCACCAGAATTATCTCTTGCTCGGAATTTGACGCGAAACTGAGTCTGAAGCGCATCGGATTTTGCAGCTAAATCTACTATTTTTAAGTTGAGATTTTGTCCAGCATCGGCAAATTCTGCTACTGCTAATCTTGTTACATCTTTTCTGGGAATGGCATTGTTTACAGTAAATGTAGTCAAATTACCTTGGCTACTTGTGCTACCTGCAAGCCATAAATCTTCAGGAAAATTGACTTCTACTTGTTTATTGTCGTTTAAAGTGACTGTCAAAGTTTGATTAGCAAAACTAGTGATGGGCTGCTTCTCTTGCCAAACTATCTGAAAAGATTCTTCTAAACGTTGGGTAAATTCTCGATACTCATCAGCAATGACAGAACCTGGGGCAAGTAAAGCAGTCGCACCTTGGCGGACATTCCATTTATTTTTGGAAAGATTTAGCTTTTTATCCGCAAGTTCAGCTAAATTTATAGTCACACTGGGAGTTTCGGCTGCTAAAGGTTCCTTACTGTTAATAATACTTAGGGTTCCTAAGCTGCCATTTTTGCCATCTCCCCCATCGCTACCATCAGCCCCATCTTTCCCATCGTGACACCTGTAGCGTTTCTTTGTACATTTATAGTCAGCACTACCCGGAGTTCCTTTACAGGTTTCTATTTCCCAACTCCGCCGCCGACAATTACAACCGGATGTACCATTGCCACCCCGGCCACCTCGTCCACCATCTCCAGGGGTTGCACGGACGAAAATCTTGCGTAAGTCTGCCAAATTTGTATAGTAGACAGTCACTAAACCACCATTACCGCCATTTCCACCCCTACCACCATTCCCACCAGCGCCACCATTAGGTGCATAAATATCATGGTTGGGGTTATTGGGTTGGTTGCCGCAATAAGGTCTGCTACCTCGTTCACCGTCTTCACCATCTTCGCCATCTTCACCAGCTAAGTCAAGCTTTACTGATGAACCATCAATAAACACAGTTCGGTTATCGCCATCACGGCCATTTCTGCCACTTCGTCCATCAGTGCCGTTACTACCAGATGTCTCATATTTCTCGTAGGCAACAGCAGAACATAACACTGAGCCAGAAGCAGGCAATAAGCTAGTAAATAAGCAGAATGTTAATAGCAGTGGTAATTGACTTCTCAAACCTTTGAGCATGGGAATTAATCGAGATTGTATCTAAGTATTGCTGACGGTGATTAGTGGTGATTTGCTCCCATTGTTCTCAGTAATTGCCCTGTCTATACCAAATGCGAGTAAATTAGCGATCGCTCTACTAATCGGTTGATTGGTAGCATACTCATAATAGGTAAAACCAGGGGAAGGATTAACTTCAAAGCAATACCATTTACTATCCAGTGTGCGGCGTAAATCAATACCACACAGAGGCAAGTTTATCGCTTTTGCCAATACTCTACATTTCTCCTCTATCTCTTGGGGCAACTCGTAAGCAAGGATATCTGTAGACTCATTATCTTGCGTGGCATATCTATAATCATCTGCTTGGGAAATGATTTCACTGGCAAAAACTTCTGTACCTACAACATGAACCCGATAATCTTGACCTGGGATATACTGCTGGAACTGAGTTGGACACCAAGCAACGTTAGCCAACCGCTCTAAATGTTCAGGGTTGAGGCGTGATACCTTACTGCGAACACCACTGATTGATTTATAGATAATATTGCCATGTTCTTGCCAAAAAGCCTGCACCGCATCGGGGTCTGTCGTGACTAAAGTTTCCGGTACTGGAAAACCTAGCTGGCGAATTTGCGCTAATTGGTAAGGCTTTGAACCGTTGGGAGCCATCGCGCTGGGACGGTTAATTACTAAAGCGGGTGTAATTTCCGTCCAACATAAAAAAGTATCATCAAAGGCGATCGCATGTTGCCAAGCCAAACTATTAACACCAGCTTGCTCTATTTGCGGTAAGCGGCGCGAGTCATAAGGGCGAATATAAGCAGCCGTGACTGTACTTAAGTCAATTGTGTGCTGTCGAGTCCGAATTACTCCTTGGACTGTTTCCCCCACAGACATCTCAATTTCCGTATCTAAAATATCTCGTTGGTTAAGCAGTACCGTAGGCACACCCAGACTCATCAATTCTGAGTAAACAGCCGCCAAAGGTGAGTCTTCAGGAAGACCCCATAATAAAATTAGCATTTCACAGATATGCTCCATTTGGGGATGGGGGAGTGAGGAGAGATGTCGCTTGCTTCTCTTACGAGACGCTACGCGAACCCATAGGGTGGGAGAGGGGGAAGATGAGGGAGAAAGGGGAGATGAGGGGGAGATGAGGAAGAGGGGAGATAGGGAAGCAGAGGAGCAGAGGAGAATAACTAATGACTATGGACTAATGACTAATGACTAATCACCAAAACACTCCAAAATCGCATCAGCTATTTCTGGGTGAGAAATATCAGCCCACAACTCAGCATTTATCAACTCTGCATTGGCTTCACGGCTGGTAAACTGCACAGTTAATAATTCAACATTTGCTGTACGAGCGAGGCGTTTGGCATGAGTTGCCAGTTTATCATCTACTTGACCTACACAACGATTACCAACAACTGTCACGCTTACGGGTGGTTTTTCTAAAACCTGAGTTTGGATAGGAGTAGATAATACAGCTTTTCTCTGCACGGGACGCACGGGTATACCAATTTGCGCTGCTGCATACACCCATTGCTGCTGTCGCCAGTTAGGCCCTAATAAATATGTTGGCGTTGGTCGGTTTAAAACTGGACATTGCAACCCTGATAACCAGGAGACGAGAAAAGCATTCATTTCTGTCGCTACATAAGCGCGGTCTTCTGGGACGATGTGTAGTAGCTCCTGTTCAGGAAGGTAAGGCAGGCGGATGAGAACCCCGGTAATTTTGGCAGTGGCGATCGCCTGCCCACCAACCACTACTGTAGAATCAACAG
Organism: Nostoc sp. MS1; assembly: GCF_019976755.1. Lineage (NCBI taxonomy): Bacteria > Bacillati > Cyanobacteriota > Cyanophyceae > Nostocales > Nostocaceae > Nostoc > Nostoc sp. MS1. The sequence goes on along the minus strand of NZ_AP023441.1, from coordinate 813,589 downwards.
AAGAACTCAAGTAATGCCGCCATCCCGCCACTGACAAATCTTCGGCTGTCAACAGGGTAGCATCGTGAGCCGCCCAACTAACTGCCAGTGCCTCGGCGGCTTTGTCGTGACGACTGGCGACAATTACTAACACTATGCTTACTTCCCCTATTGATGATTAACTACTCGCTGACCAACGTTAGGACGTTCTTGTGCCTCAATAAATGAGCGTCCGTTCCCATTTCCATTACCTGTTGTGCGTTGTTCTATTTCATCAAGGCGTTGAGCCATCATACCGAGTACCCGTTGTAGTTCACTGGGAACAGTTGGAGATTCAACTGGCCCTGTTTCAGGGAGTTTGTTTTCAGCAGCCTTCTCAAGCTCTTTAATTTCCTTGACTTCGTTCTTAAATTCTTTGTTAAGTTTAGCTGGGCCAGTCAAAGTAAACTTGCTACTACCATTTGCAGTAGGCAAAGCATACGCTAACTGGTCAAAATCAGGAACGGGAGGTTTGAGGCTATCGGGTACGAATGTGCCACGATGTTCAGGTGTTAATAACAAATCGATAGGAGATGCGGTCGAGGAAACTAGAGCAATTTCTACATAACCACGAATTTCCAGATTTTTGGCTTTTAATATCTCTGGTTTGGTGACATCAGGTAGTAGAGTAACTAACGCTGTGTCATGGGCAGGAATACTAAGATCGTAAATGTATTTTTTAGGATTACTAGTAGGAATTAGTTCTTGAAATTCATCTTTACCTGTAACATCTTTGATAGTTACTGTGTCTGCTAAATTTAATTCTGGAGTAGTTGCAGCAAATTGTAATCTGATTCTAATATCAGTACTGCTGGTATTAGCAATAGTCAAGAAATAACCTTGAACAATTGTTCTAGCTACAGCTTCAAAACCTGGAGCAGTAACAGGCGTAATTGGTTTAACTAATAGTTCAAATGTAGAAACAAGATTAAATCTTGGTCTGCCGAGAACTGGGGATACATCAATACTATCTGTCATGGTGTTTATCTACCTGGGAAATTACATATCTAAGCTAACTTCTGATAACTATAGGTAGACAGTACCCTCCAGGGTGATATTGTGAATGGTGATTTTGCGATCGCCTTAACTCCCCAGTTTCTTCTTTACAGATTACAAACCAGCAACTAGCGACTATAATATGACAATGTATTACATAAATACTACAAAATGGAAAAAACAGTTACTTTATATCGTCCCACAGGCCCAAAAGAGTTAGCACTGGTAGAACAAAGTGGATATACTAAATGGCCCCCGCGACTAGCAGAACAACCAATTTTCTACCCAGTCACAAATGAATCCCCAGAGCGTTTACGCTAGTTCGCCATAAAATTCAAGTTCGCTACAGCAAAACTCATAAGACGATGAGCTATTGCGGTCTGTCATGGTGATTCTAAATTGCTGGTAAGCAGTGGTGATATTTATAGGAATACTCGCCCACGCACCAGCAGCATTTATCTGGGTATTGTTGGTTTGATTATCTAATGTAATCCAGTCAATGCCATTGTTACTACCATCCAAGCGCCACGAACGGGCATAATATCCAGTGTTTACATCATGTCTAAATGCGTAGCGAGTCAATTTTAATTTGACATCTTTTAAATTGACCCCTACCCAAGAATTAGCAACATCAGGAGTATAGTTTCCTTGCAGTTGTCTATCAGCTAAAGTTGCAATGTTTCCATTTCCGCCACTAGAAATAGAACAAACAACTTTACCTGAAACATGGGGATTTACCCAATCCTGGGTTTTAGCATTTGTCCCAAGATAATACAAGATGCCATTCGTATCACCGTTAGAAGCCCAATTTAAAACGACTGGCTCAAAGTATTCAGATATTTCTAAATTCCAGTTCCAAACTTGACCGGCTGCGAGTAATGCGTAGGGGTCAGCTTTGAAGGCAATCCGTCTGTTAGTAAGTGCTTCTGGTTTCTCAAATTTGAAAAGATGGGTATCACTATCAGCTTTAATAATGCGCTCGTCATAGACGATTAATTCGTTATTTTCATCTAATTCGCATTGTGCAATTGTGCCAGTAAAAAATGAGTTATTCAGTCCTGATGTATTGTGATTGATTTTTACTAAATCATCAACAATAACTGGTGTTGTGACCCATTGACCGGGAACAGAACTTAAATGAATAGATTCTAGCCAAGCCATAAACAATGTTTAATTATTGATGATTTTGATTTGTAGGAAAGCCACGAATTAACCATGATTTCAGTTCAATTAACTCTTTATCAACATAATCAAATCGGCGTTCTATCTCGTCAAATCCCATTGCAATTCCATCAGAAATATCTTTTTGATTATTCTTAAGATGGTTGAAGTCTCGTTCTGCTGCGTATGCTTTCTTCTGGGCATTTGCAATCATAATAATTGCCCAGGTGATATTTCCTCCAAGAGCGAGAATAAACCCGCCGATGGCTAATAAAGTATCAACTTTCATAAAATGTATAGCCCTACTAAACTAATTAGTAGGGATAATAGAGAGCTAATTAAGAGAATGAAGCTTTACGAATGCCTGCTACTTGTTCAATTTTGCCTTTAACAACTCCAGACACCTTGTAATCTTTATCTTCAAGCTTGCCTGCTGCTTCATCAGCAAATATTCCTTGAAGTTTGCCACGAACAACTAATAGATGGCTAGATTTTCGCTTTCCGTTTGAATCTTTATAACGGATACCAATCCGCCAAATAATGCCAGTTCGCATTAATTCTTTAACTGGTATAACCTCTTCTGTTCCTGTAGGGTCGGCAACTTTTTCAATTCCAGTTTGATTTTTAATCCCTTCGTAAGCGTCAGAAGTTTTGATATAGTAAAAATCGCTAGCTCCTGCGCCAAATGTAACCTTATGTAATACAGGTAATGGCATATTTTAAAATTATCCTAATCTCATGCGTCGTTGAATATTAGTTGAGCGAACATCCTGTCCGCCAACTTTCTTAGGCAGCAATCCACCCATCGCTGATGCTAATTTTGGAGCTACACAAAGGACAGTTTTGTATTTTTTGTTTTCTAAACGGCATTTAATCCGTACTAAATCACCAGACTGAATAAACTCACTGATTTTAGCTTTACCTGCATACACCGTATTATCAGGTTTTGGTGCTGCTTCAATTCCTACTACTGTTTTGATATCCCCGTAAATATCTGGTAAAAGGGCAGCGTATTTCTGACCATCAATTGTAATAATGTGCGGTATCTTTGGCATAAAATTGTATTAATTCCTGCTAATCTAAACTAAACTAGTTTTTGGATGTTTTTTCACAGGGGGGGTTAAGCCCCTGGGAAGTCTGATGTTTTACGGAAGTGTTTGTAAAACATTTACCTAAAATATTTAGACCATTTTGGTTTTGCATTCTTGGTTCCTTTTTCAAAGTAGTCAACCTTGAAAATACGGACTTTAATCTCTAATAGCTGCTGTCCCTTACGCTGTCCGATTTTTTGTGATGAACTTTCTAGAAAAGCATCTGCAATTAGCGGTTTAACTTGGTCAATCATCGTTTGGCACTCTTCCATTGATAAAGCATTGATGAAGACCTTAGTATTATCTTTTAAAGTTAAGATGAGTTCCCAAGAACCTTTTTTGTAATCGGGCAGTGGTCGCTGCTCAGGCGGATTTATACTTTTAGGATGTGGTACAGTCATCGGGTACATTCTTTCGCCCCACGTGCCATCGTCACGCACTTCTCGAAATACATAAATAATTTGTGGAATGTGACCATCCACAGGTATTTGATAGCGTTCGGGCAATGTAAGAATAGCATTGTCAGATCCGTTCTTAGCGTTGCAAAGTTCAGTATTAATTTTTGCAAGTTCTTGAAATTGCGTCTGACTTTTAAGTATTTCATTGCCTTGAAAAGTGGCAATAACTTTAATAGTTTGACTGCTTGTTTTGGGTGTCCATATACCAGTTTCATCTTGCTCACAGCTAATAACAGGTACTTGCAGATCCACCCAAAATATAGAAGCTGCTTCAAGCGATTTGATGCAAGGTGATTCACAAATATCAGTTGATATTGGTGTTCCAGTTGTTGGTGATGTGGTGGGGGTTGGTGTTGGTGGGTTAGGGTTGCCAGTTCCGATTGGGACTGTTGGTGGTAAATCTTTATTTTTATCTGGTGGTGAAGGGTTCGGGATTGGTTGGGGAAAACCGCCGGGTGTAGATTGCGGCGGTGTAAGTGGGGTCGGTGTTCCACTTCCTCCGGGTGTAGGGTTGCTTGGTGGACCTAAAAGTTTAAAGTTAAATGGCTCTAGTCCTGGTGGGTTAGGTGTGGGCGCTGGGTTAGGGTTTAAACCAGGAAAGTTACCACCTAAGTTACTAGGTGTAAAGTTAGGGTTAGGGTTGAGCTTGGGCGCAGGAAATCCATGAGGGACAAAGTTACTACTATCTCCTCTGGGTGTACCTTTAGGAGTTGTTGAGCCTGGAGCGTAATTAGTGGGCGGTTTTGGCGCTCCTGGTGTTCCGGTAGGTGGTGCTAGGTCAGATTCGCCGCCACTTTGAAATTCATAAGGTCGGTTATCTGGCGGCGGCGCTGGTGCTGGTGGGTTGCCTGGGTCTGGTAATCCGTCTTGTGGGGTGATGTCCAGTATCAGGGGTGAAACATAACTTTCATAATATTGCTGTGCTGTCGGTAGTGATGTTTCGTTTAAATCTAGTGATGTAAAGAAATATACACTGTTGCCATGATATACACCAATACCAAATTTATTATCAGCGATGCCCTTAAACATTCCCCCAATCGGGCCGGGCAACCAGGGTGAATCACCTAAATCAACTAAATTACCACTACTAGAAATATAAGCCCCATTGACAGAATACATTCTGTCGGGTTCTTGACCGCCGTAAAATGGCGCTGGTGCGCTGTAGGGAACAGGTTGAGGTTGCGCTGGTGTGGGGAAAGCTGCGTTGTACACTACATCTGCAATTGCACCGCCGACAAATCCGCCGACTATGCCACCCACAAACATACCAACAGGCCCTAGACCAGCACCAAGTGTTGCACCAACGAGGGAACCAGCAGTAGAAGCAGCAGCACCAGCTAAGGCTTGTCCAGCTGGTTGTCCGGCTGCAAGTCTAAATCCTGCATCAATCGCACCGCCAACTAGAGGCGCGGCGAATCTGCCAGCCGGGGTTGGCAGTCCTCTAGGTTTGGCGGTCGGTGCTGGGTTGCCTCCTCCTACTGGTGTTCGTGGCGTGTAAGTTGGAGGTGTAGCAAGCGGGTCTGTTAACGGAATGGTTTTATAGTTGGGTACGGCTGGAGGTTCGGCAGTTGTGGGAACAGTAGCCGGGCGCTTAGTTTGTCGCTCTAGCAGTTCGGCAATTTCTTGAGCCTGATCCACCGGAGTTATATTCTTCATTCTTGTCCGGTTGGGGTCGAAGAACTCGCCCGGCGTTTCTGGTGGCAGTACCTCAACATCTCGGCGCGGCGCTTCATTCATGATGCGCTCGTAGAGATTATCAATTTTATGTTGATTTCTTACCGCATCACTTAATTGTTGTTGTTTTAATAAATATTCAGCCGTCAGATTTTCAACAGACCCAGGTGGTGGAGGTGCGTTGTATCGTGGGGAAACCTGCCCGCCAGGTTCAAAATTAAATAAAAAATCAGGGGATGTATAACCCTGATTTACTTCTTGATATTGAAATTCCACAGCAGTAGTTTAGAAATTAATTTGATTTGAATGTAGCTGGAAGTGCTGTGTTACTAAGCTCTTGTGCATAAGTCCACAATTTCGCGCCGCCTGCCAAATAATCAGGCGACATTTGCACAGAATTACGGATGAGGGCGCGATATTTATTATCAGCTTGTATGTAAAATACTCCAGCTTGAGCGCATCTTTCCGTATATCCAACGCCTTCAACACTTGTTAAAGAAGGATTGATATTGGCAAGTGCTAAACCACACCATACAGCTAATTTTTCTAATGTGTTGATGTTTGAAGGTATGTCTGTAGCGATATTAATAGCAGTCATTTCAATTAAATTAAATTGCTGATTTTTTATAACCTCTAAAATTAAGAATAAAAATCAGTATTTTCATCAAAAGTTCACAAAAAATCAGGGTGTATCCTGATTTAGCTAATAGGATACATCCTGCATTATAGATTTAATGTTGACTGCTAAATTTTATGCAATATCGGACAACTCCGCCTCAGTTTTGGGGCTTGACAAACAACTACAAAGCCGAACCTTCTAAAACGGTTAGAAAACCTCAACCGCAATCACAAGCGCAAGCACAACCACAACCACAACAAACAGTAAACGAAGCTCTTAAACAAAAGGTATTAAACTTGGTGAATGGTGATAAAGATATATGCAATCGCTTAATCAGTTCAGCCAGGACTAGGTTTTCTGGTAAAGATGAAAGTTGGTATTGGGAAAAAGTATACTCAGATTTAATACGCGATAGAGCCTAAAAATATAATTGATGATTTTGAGAGTCACACAATTTTTCTAGTTGTGTGACTCTTCCAGTTTTATGTAGAAGTGGAATATTCACTGATGACGTGAAACTATTACTACAACTAGGATTAGCCAAATATTTACTATTAGTGAATATCTACAAAATTCCGCTTTTACCTATTTTCTGGGTAAAAGCGGAATATTCAAAGTTCGGTTTTGATATGCCCAAGATTAACAGAAAAGGAAAAGCTGCTGTCATCTCTAATGATGAATATTCAAAATTGCGTAAACAGATTAAAACTCAAAAATATAAATTGCTTCTTGACCTAGCTTGGTACACGGGTGAACGTTGGGGGGCATTAATCAAGCTGAAGGTTAGCGATGTCTACGACAGCCGGGGACGGCCCAAGGCAATACTGATTTTTCCCTCCATCATTAGGAAGCACAGGCCAGACGGTACAGCTGAATCTGTGGAAATTCCTGTACATGACAATTTACGCGAATCTTTAGAACGGTTTGAGCCTGGGGAGTCTGAGTGGTTGTTCCCTTCCAGGTGCGGGACTAAACCTATCTGTTTACGCAATGCCTATGACATTCTCAAACGGGCTGTGGAACGGTCTGGTATGAGTGCCAAGGGAATTAGCACCCACAGCACCCGCCGAAGTTTGGTTAATCGGCTGCGGAAGAATGGCACATCTAAATCTGTGATTCGCAAAATTACCGGACACCGCGACGACAAGGGTTTAGACCCATACATTGACATTGACATCGATGAGGTTAAAGGAGCGATCGCCACACTATGAGCAGCGAAGAATTACTTTTTTGAAAAATCCAAGTTTTTTATCAGAAGTTCCAAGCCGGAGCTTTTGACCATCCTATAGATTTGGCCAAAGCACTTGAGGCACTGGCTAACAATGCTTGGGATGAAGTTGACCAAATTTACCCGCCCTCAATTAAGATTGAGCCTTAATGCAATCTGAGAACAATTTGCGATCGCCTCCGGCGGGCGGTTACGCCATCGCGCGATGGATTGCGATCGCATTTTTCATTTTCACCACTTTATTAACAGTCAGTCTCAACAATAATTTTGCTTTTAAACACTTTTCATTGATTAACTAACGAAAAATTAATACTTTTACCCTCGTCGCGCAGGCCCATAAAACGGCGATCGCCCAAAATCACATTATTGAGAATACCTGACACTAGGGGAGTGGGGGGAGATGAGGGAGATAGGGGAGTAGGGATTGGGGAGTATGGACTAATGACTAATTACATAACTCCGAGCATTGGTTATATAACTTCGAGCGTTAACTATACAAAGTTATGTAATTAATTATTCTCTTTCTTACGAGCCATCGTCACATTCCACGCTGCTTTTTCCAGAATGGCATATACAGATGGGTTGGCTTTGACGAGCGCCGGCAATTCTTTGGTGAACTGAATAGTTATAAATAAAGCTTCAGTTGTGGTTAACTCTGGGTTGATTGTTCTAAGAAAATCTGCAAATTTTCCCAACTCATACCCTGCGGCGATAGCAAGCGATAATTCATCCTGTTGATTATTTTCCATGTTAGGGGTGTAAGGGTGTAGGGACTATAGACTGTTGACTGTTGACTAATGACTAATTACCGCCAGGAGCGAATGAGTTTTTCTATTGTCTGGGGGGTTTCACCGTCCGCGATCGCACTCTCAACTTTCTCCTTCCTGCCAATTGCGATCGCACTCCTAACATTCCCGCCGGGGATATGAACATGGTGCAGCTTCCGGCCCTCCATCCACAGGTAACGGTAATAATAATGCTCACTCCCATAACGAACTACAGTATACTTTTCTACCCAATGAGACTGTTCTGGAGCAGATTTGTTTGTGTTAGTTGTTGCTTGCTCCAGAACATTGCAATCAGGTTTACAGCCGTCGTTAGTTTGCTCCAGAACAGTGTTAGTTACTGAATCCGGTTTATACCAAGCGTTATCGTAAGCACTATTAATTACTGGTGTGGTGTACTGTTGCAAATCAAATAATGTGAGTTGTTCTTTCATACCCCACCCCACACAAGATTCATATCCTCCCAGTACCGCCACTCTAGGCACTGAATTAACCATCCTGGCGGGTTAAATATTCGCTCCTCTAGCGATCGCAATTTGTAGACACCGATGGCTAACTGTATATCCTCGATGCTGTAGTTGAATATTTTGGCTGGTTTATCTGGGTGATAAAAGATACCAGCTTCGTTACAGACTGCGAGAATCTCCTCACGGGAAGCGCCATTAGTAGAAGAATTGCTGCTGCTGTTAGGGGTTTCGTCGGCGTTAGTAGGGTTTGAGGGCTGTGAAGTGAAAGTTTCTTTTGAAGAGCGTAAATTTTTTTTCGGTTGTAGCCAATCAAGGGGTCTTGTGATTATTCGTACAAGTCGCCACGTAAATTGTTTAACTAGCTGCACCACTCGACACTCAACAAGTTGGGCTAGGGCATCTTTGAGCGTTGGTCTGGTGTAACCTTTGCCCCGGTGTTTTTCTACAAACTTGTTAAATTCTGCTAGGTCTGGTTCTGTTTCGTCGCCGATGCCCTGGCGGACTAGCCATTGCCACAACAGTTTGGCGGCTGGGGTGAGTTTATGTTCTAGACAGTAAGCATCGTGCTGCTGTGTCCAGCTTCCCTGGTTTTGTAATTTCCTATTTCCTGTCATAATCCGAATAGATGCTAGACACCACCCATCGCTATGGGTGGTCTTAACTTTTTAACTGTGAATCGCGGTGTAGTGATTGCGATCGCAAAAAATCAAAACCGTCCTTACCCTTATAGGCAGGACGGTTTAAGAATTTTCTTCAGTTTCAGAAGTTGTTTCCGTTTTTATGAAACCCTGGATTTTCTGCTCTACTAGGTCGCAGGCTTTCATGAAATCAGTTTCGTTATGTTCAGCCTCATCAAGTCTTGTTTTCAGCCGTTGCTTGTGTGCGCGTACATAAGATAAATGTGCATCCCTGATCATGCGAACGGCTTCTAACACTTTTCCAGGATCGAAATCTCCTCCTCCGATAAGGGATTCGATTCTACTAAATAAATTTTCTCCTGAGCTATAGCCCTCAGCAGATCCGTTCTGGTCATACCCATCTGTTTGGCCTTCTGGTCTATTTTCTCCCATTCCCTTAGAGGAATGCGGACTGTTGCGTTTACCAAGTCCTCGGACTGGTCTACTTTTCTGGCTCTTCCCATCGGTTGATACTTTATTTTTCATGTCAATTATACGTGATTTATTTTCTGTACGTGATTTATTGCTGTTACCTCTTGACAAGAATATATCATACGTGAAAAATAAAAGAGTATATTTTTCACGTATTAAAAGCTCCCCCCTCACCCAATTGCCTACGGGCCCGTGAGGGCATATTCAGGAGCCACCACCGCGCCACTAGGCGAACTGCCCCCGGTGCGGAAACAACCTAAAAGTCAATAGTCAATGGTCATTAGTCATTAGTGCTGAGTGACCAATGTGCAGTGTACACAGCAATTCGGCGTAGTCCCGCTTCACCACTGCGCCAGTACAGTTATGCCGTTTAGTAATGGAGGTACAACACTAACTGAATCGATTGATGCTTTCTAAGGTCTATTTTGATAGTCATGGCCGGTGACTAGACCCGCCGGCTTTTCTCCCATCACCCTTAGTAAGGAGGTTCCCCAAAGAGTTACTACAGCATTTTTAATTGGTAAATGAAGTTTTCGCCGGATGCTTAAACACCCTTCCGGCGTTTCCTCCCATTTAGTAGCCCTCTATAAACGCTTTTTAGGTAGATAAACAAAACCAGCACTTGCTGGTAGCTTGTGCTGGTCATTTCTTGAAAAAGGAAAACAAATATTATGACTTACCGCGACGAAATAAGACCGTGGGCAATTTTTCAATGTCTGCATACTGGCGAGAATATCTGTGTTGCTCGATTACGATCACGAACTGATGCTGATGCTTACGCCAGTCTACTCCGCCAGGGTGGAGGAAAATATCAGGTCATGTTTGACCATCCGGTGGTTAACCAAAAATAGCCCAAAATTTTGAAGCGATGCCTCCGGCGGGCTGCGCCTACGCAGTTCCGGTGGGAGTGCGATCGCTTAAATAAAATCGTTCAACTACCAATGTAAAAAATAGCACTTTTGGTATTTTAAAGCGATCGCTGACTAGGAGAAGTTAGGCGATCGCAAAATTTCCGAATCCACAGCGACGTAGATTCTATGCAAATCATATCAGTTCCCACAGTGTTTACTTGTAAAACCCCTACAGCCGGCTGGTTAAACCTAGCTCAAGTCCGCCAAGTGCAGTTTGAGGACTTACCTAACCCCATCGCTGTTATCACTTGGCACAATGGCGACACTCAAAGTTTTTTTGGTGACAATGCCACAGCCATTAGATCCACATGGCTAGAAGCAGCCCAACGTTTTCACAGGAGCGTAACATGAGCCAACCCATTGAACGCGGTAAAGAAATCATCAAACAGCAAATTAGACTCGCGCAGCCGGGTGAAGTAGTCCGAATCCCAGCAGCAGACCAAGCAAATTTAACTTTATTTGAGCAAGCACTGAGGAGTTTTGATATACAGCGAATGCTGATACAGCGAAATCTCACCGTCGAGTTTTACATTCCCGAAGCACCAATTGAACAAGCCAAAAAATGGATGTTGCAATTTATTAATGATGCACCATCTGATGTAAGTGAAATTGTCTTTCCCTGTCCTGCGCGTGACTACATTGATGCACAATCAGCCCTGGCATCGCCCGAAGTACAAGCAGCATTACAAGCAAGAAACATCACAGCTAGGGTGCAGGCAGTAGGAGACGATAAACCATCTATTGTCATTGCCACTTATGAGCAAGTAACTAATGGTGAACTTGATGATTTTCTGAGCAGATATTGATTATAAACATTTGGAATTATTTACATGAATGACCAAGACTTTTTAATGAGAAAAGAGGATTACGTAACTAATACTCTGGCATTAGGTGCTGCTGTTAGGTACTTAGCGCAAGCTACTAATCAAACAGTTGAATATTGGGCGCTAAGACTGATAAAAGAAGCTAATATTCAATGCGATCAGTTAACTCCTGAGCAAATCGAGTTAACTATTAAAGATTATTTAGAACACAAAGCCGAACGCTTTAACGATGAGGAAATTTACGAATAATGACTGAAAATCGCACAGAAATTGCAACATGGGATTACTACATTGCCTACCACTTACTACTACAAGCTAAAGCCAAAATTGAAGAGGCTTTAGAAAGAATGGTGCAAGAAGAGTATGGCAATTACGATGCTGATCAAGCAATTAAAAAAATACTTGAACCAGCACAAGCAAGAATTACAGAAACTCTTGATGAAGAGTTAATCTTTCCACAAGAGGAGGATGAAGAAACTGCCTGATGATGGCTACCTTGACCCCGTAGCCGAAACTAGGGCAATTGCCCTAGTCGCGGATTGGGTCGCGCAACTCAATTCGTCTCTGAGAAATCAGAGTGGAAATGTTAGCAGCAGCACGGATTTTTCAAATGAAATGACCCCAAAGGTTTCTATTCTTCATGAATCCACTGCTGTTAAATATTTCCTCCGTGCTTGAGTTTAAGAGTGAATTGTTAAACACTAATTTGGGTGATTCGTGACTCATTTTAGCACGGTTTATGCTGCAAAAATACCCATTAACAGAACCTTGAAATGAGAATACTAGGCTTAGACGTTTGCAAGAGTAGCGTCGTTGGTTGGTTGCTTGATACTGAAGAAACCCTCCCGAAAAGTTTTCGGGAATACTTCAGAAAAAACCGCCGACCGAAGGATAATGACCCGTTAACATTCAGCGCGAATATTACAGGTGTAACTCAACTAATTGAATTAAAACCTGATGCCATTATCCTAGAACCAACAGGTATACATTACAGTTGGATTTGGGCGCACATTTGCAGCATTGAAAAGATAGAAGTTCGCTGGGTAGGTCATGCGGAAGTTAAACATTTCCGCAAACAAAATAAACTTCCCGACAAGAATGACCAAGCTGATGCAGCAGCCCTCGCTCTTTATGCCTTCACCCATTGGCATAATGACGAGTTCTTCTTACATTTCAATGCTGGAAATGTGGCGCGATTGAGAGAACTATGGTTACAGCTTCAGTCAATCAATCGTATCCAATCAGCCCCAATTAACCGAGTTCGCCAACAGTTAGCTAAAGAGTTCCCCGAAGCTGCACTATCAGCTAGTAAAGTCGCTGATGATGGTATGGTTCCTTTGTGGGCATGGCTCGCCGGCCAAGAAAGAAACACTAAGCGTAAATCCCAGTATTACGACCGACTTTACGCCAAATCCATCGCCCCAAAATACGGGGTCAATATTTCCGACTTCTCCCGTACCCTAGCAAATCTGTTGTGTGACCTGCGTGATTGGGAAAATAAGATAGAAGCTGAAATTGGGCAACTACTAAGCGTTCCAGAGTTTATGAACTATCGTAAAGTCATGACTCGCTTCGGAATAGGTGACAGGCAACAAGCACTTTTTATTTCCCAAATTTACCCCATCACCAAATTTGAATCACTGGGGAGATTTAAAAGGCGGCTGGGCATGGCCAAAGATGAGGAATCATCTGGTGATAAGGAATCTCACAAGACCGGCGGGTCACAACTTTGTCGCTCACAGCTGTACTTATGGGTTTATAACCGCATTGCCCCGGCTCACGCTAGACCACAGAATGATGTTGGTCAAAAATTGGGTGAATTTTACGATCAGCGTAAATCCCAGTTTCAAGACAACCCCGAACTGTGGAAAGCCAAAGCTTTGGCTAGAACTCAGAAAAAAGCAATGGATGAACTGCGGCGATCGCTCAAAGAATCATTATTGCCCATGCTGCCCAAAGACCAGCAACCACAGATTGAGGCTATCCTCAACCTGACACTGCAAAATATGCAGCTATCACTTGAGGGGTCACTTGCTGATAAAACTTCAGATGTTAAGGAGCGTGAAATTAAACGTGGTTTTGGCAATTTAGTTATTAGTCAAACTGCTGCTTACGGTCTACGACTGCTATTTAAGGAACTGAAGCGGACTGTATGATAAGCCAAGTTTATAAGGGTTACAAAATTGAGGTTGATTACGAACCTTTAACAGATACTTGGAACTTCCGCATTTATTATTCAGCTAGTAGTCTGCCAAGACAACTTTGCTAGGTTAGAGTTGGATATAAACGCTGCATTTTTCGGCGAGCATCTTTGGTTTGGAAACCCCAATAGACACTGGCTTTTTGCTGATTACGTTGTTTCTCCCAAGCGGCAATCTCAGAAGTTAATGTTTCTGCATTAGGAATACGCCGTTCTAAACATTGGCGGGATAAAACAGATAATTCAATTTCTACTTGATTCAACCAAGAAGCGTGCTTAGGAGTATAGTGAAACTCTAATTTTTGAATAATTCGACGTGCTTCTTCTGGTGGAAAAACTTCATATAATGCGCTGGGAGTATGAATATTCAGGTTATCAACTACCAAACGAATAACATCAGCATCTTGGTAGCAAACATCTACTAAATTTTTCATCTGTTTAGCAAAATCGACTTTAGTTCGACGTTCTGTAACTTCGATATGCCGCCAACCTGCCAAGGGTTGAAAACACGCAAATAAATTTACTGTCCCGTTACGTTTATACTCGAAATCATAACGTTCAGGCTGCTCCGGCTCTGGTGGCAAAGGAAGTCTTACTTCTTCTACTAGTTGGTAGGGACGTTCATCAAAGCAGACTACAGGACGTTTAGGATCATAAGGCTCATTGTATAAATCCAACACATCTTCCATTCGGAAAACATATTCTGCGTTAACTTCAGGAATGCACCACTGTTGTTTTAACCACGGTTTGATTTCATTTTTTTTAAAGTTTGACGCACTGTTTCGTCCGAAATTGAATCTATGATACCAACGTTCACTAAATGATCCGCTAATAATTGCATTGTCCAACGTACTCTTCCAACTGGTGGATTGGAACAAGCAGTGGCAATTAAAAATGCTTCTTGTTTTTCATCTAACTTTTTAGGTTTTGGTGGATGAACTTCATCCTTTAAAGCAAAATCTAACCCCCCAATGACAAATTTTTCTCGTATTCGTTGCACTGTTGCAACATGCGCTCTAACTATGCTAGCGATCGCTTGATCCGTTTCTCCTTCAGAAGCCATTAGAAGAATGTTTGCACGGGTTATGGTTCTTGCTTTGTGTTTACCTTTTTTAATTATTGCTTGTAGCTGAGAAACTTCCTCTTCATTCAAGTCAACAATGTACTTTTTCGCCATGTTACACCCCGTTTTTGGCTATTTTACCAATTAGAGGTTTTACTTAGCAAAGTTACCTTGGCAGACTACTAGGGATAGCCCGCCTTGCGAATCCGGCTGGAACACTATGGAAGATGCTTTTGATGTTGCTCATCAATGTATCGATTGGTTGACAAGTCCAGACTACTGTGACCTTGATTACCAAGATCCAAGAGAATACCCAGACTTTTGGGGCTAATAACTAACGACTTATGACTAATAATTCATGATCATAATGACTCCCCTCACGGGGAGTTATTTAACATCACTAACTGGACTAGAGTGAAGAATATGCCAAAGAGATTGCTACTAAATGGAATATTCGAGATAGTGGTGTGGGTTATGTAACACGCTTTCAAGTCAAGAAAGAATTTATGGATAAATATGAAGTCCATCAAGTAGGAGCTTCATATCATACAGAATGGTGGATTCCAGCAGAAGAACTCGAACAGTTGAACGAAAATATTGTTGGTCTAATTGAAGTAATTGCAGAATATAGAGCCTAAATATAGCAGACAAGAGAAAATAATGACTACATTAATTTGCTCTGTTTCATCTAATTTTGGATTATATACAAACTCTACATCTGTTGATAAAAAGCAATTTTTCTCAGCGATCAACAAATAATTAATTCGGTAATTTCTGCTGGAGAATGAGCAATTTCATCAGCACCATAAGTCCTTAATTCTTCCTCAGTTCCATAACCGTAGGTGACACCGATCGCACTTATATTATGCAGTTTGGCTCCTATCATGTCGTGTTTGCGATCGCCTACCATCACAACATCAGCAAATGCCAGATTTTCTGTGAGTAAAATATGATGAATTAACTCACCTTTTATAGCCCTTGTTCCATCAAGTTCACTACCATAAACCTCATCAAAGAGCGACGATAAACCAAAATATTCAATAATTTGATTAGCATAAATATAAGGTTTAGAAGTAGCTACAAAAGTTTTATAACCAGAACTATGAATATCCTTGAGTGTTTCGGTAATCTGAGGATACAGAGTATTTTCTAACAAACCTATTGTGGAATAACGCCTCCGATAAAGTGCGATCGCTTCCTTCAATACAATAGGATCAGCAGTATTTAGTAGTTGAGCAAAACTCTCTTGAATAGGAGGGCCAATACACCAAAGCAATTCATCAGCATCCGGTGGTTTATAACCTAATTCTGAAAGCGCATACTGAAAACAACGAGTGATTCCCAGTTTTGGGTCAGTTAAAGTACCATCTAAATCAAATAAAATAGCGGAAACGGACATAAATAGCTGGACACAATTATTTATAAGACGCATTTCGACTACGCTCAATGCTCGTTAACCTTATTAGAAGAGGGTTGAGCGCAGTCGAAACCCGGCGCTATCAAGTTAAGTTTAATTTAGTCTTTCTACTTAATTCGTAATTAAGAAATATATTCTTAGATCCCCGACTTGTCAATAATTAACTACCATTTTTTAGATTACGGAAAAAACCTTCTCCGCTTAACAATGCAATTCCCAAGGTGACTACAACAATTCCTAAACTCTGAATCAGGCTTAAAGTCTCGCTAATGGTTGCCCATGCAACTAACGCTGTCAAAGCTGGACTACTAGAACCGACGATAGAAGCTTTTGTTGCCCCAATCATGCGAATCCCTGAATTATTTAGAGTGTGTCCTATAAAACTAACGATACCAGAAAAAATACTTCCAATCCAAAGGGGAGTCCAGTCAAATTGAGAATCAGCCGGAGAAAAAAGCAGTAAACTAACACCAGAAAGCAGCAAAGTAGAGGCAAAACTAATCCAAGTAAATGGAACTGGATGAAATCGTTCCATACATTTTTGAGCGATGACATTATAGAAGGCGTAAACCACCCCAGCACTAAGGCTGGCGAAAGTGCCGATCGCAATATTATTACTGCTGTAACTACTAGAGGATTGGGGAATTGTCAACACACCACCGATAAGAATAATCCCCATGACTAGCCAACGGAACACACTAGGGCGATCGCCAAAAAATTTCCAAGCCAGCAGCGCCGTAAATACAGGATAGGTAAAGAATAATGTCAAAGCAATTCCTGTGGGAATCAAACCAATAGCAACATAGAGCGCAGCAATATAAATAAACATTAATATCCCACAACCAAGCGCTTGGATAAGAACATCGAAGCGTTCCCTGGAAAATAACTCTTGAAATTCCTTCCCAGCAGATGGATATAACTTAAATGCTAAAGCCGCCATGAGAGGAACCACTAGCAGCATTCGCATAAACATTAACAGGAAGGAATTTTGTAAATCTGGTTTTACGTATCCACCTAATACAAATAGACCTAATACGAGATGTTCGGAAAACAAAACTCGCACAGTGACGTTATGAAACGTCAACACAAAGGAAGATAGTAAAACTGTCAGCATGATTTGTAATTAATAATCCGTAATTATTATCCCAAATGGAAATAACTCGTAATTGGAATTTTAACTACGAATTACTAATTATCATTATGACTCTGGCTTTGTTGCTTGTAGGGATGGTCGCTGAGAAAATTCATCATACCACTGGGCGACTTTGGGATAATTTGTTCGCCATTGCAGTTCAGGTAGACGAATTTCTAATCCTAATGCAGAGGCGAGAGTGATATGAGCTAGTTTGGGAGTTTGGTCAAGTTTATCGGCAATTTTCTCAAAGTAATCTAGAATTTTTAAAGCACGCGATCGCTCTAACTCTATTACATTAGGCGATTGCTCATTCTCGGCACGAAATAAACGTTCTCTTGTCCAAATACTAATACCATCAATGAATGCGGTGGTAAAGCCTTCAAGCTGCTGGTAAAATCCATCAGAATAATCTGAGACAATTCTAATTTCTGGATTCAATTGATTGAGATAATTGACGATAATTCGCGTTTCGCTCAAGATAAATCCGTCATCAGTCACTAAAGTTGGTACTTTACCTGCTGGGTTGTAATTGAGTATTTCGCTTTTGGGGTCGCGTACTGTGACTTTCTGCAATTCTATTCGGTCAGCTAAATTTAGTTCAATAATTGCAACCCTGACTATGCGAGCGTATTGAGATTTTTCTGTGTAAAGAAGTTTCATAAAGGCAACTTGTAATTGTGAAAGTGAAGAGTAGAGAGTATAAAAGCAGAGGAGAAAATTTACTTAAATACTCTCTCACACTCAGCACTCAGACACTAGCCTTTAAACTAAAGCTGGTTCTGCTTCCCGGCGATTATATGCAGAAGAATCTCCCTTGATGGCTTCACTCTGTTTCCCATCAATACCCACTGGGATATCGCCAACGATGGTCACACGCTGGACGTGACGCGCTTGGTTGCCGTAATCAGCGATCGCATAATGTTGTGTAGCTCTGTTATCCCAAAAAGCTACATCCCCCTCTTGCCAACGCCACCGCACTGTATTTTCTGGACGAGTCACATAAGCTTGCAGTAGTTTGATAATTTCGTTGGACTCATCCTGAGATAACCCACGAATCCGGCGAACAAAACCACCGATAAATAAGCCACGTTCGCCAGACTCAGGATGCACGCGCACAACCGGGTGTAAGGTTTCGTACACAGTTGAGGTAAAGACAGCCCGGTAAGCTCTGATTTCTTCTGGTAGATCAACTACGGCGGCCGCATAGTCGTAGGCATTGCTATGTACTGCCCAGAGTTGATCAGCAAGATTACGCAGATGAGTTGGTAAATCTTCGTATGCAGTTACAGAGTTTGCCCAGATGGTATCACCGCCAGCCGGAGGAATAACTAGCGCCCGTAACACCGAACCCAAAGGTGGACGGTCTACAAAAGTAACATCAGTGTGCCAGTTATTCGCACGAGCCACCGTTTTGCCGTAGTTCAGGTCAAGAACTTCTGGGTTATCCGCAAGAGAAGGGACGGTGGGGTGTGCTGTCGTCACTTCCCCAAACCGACGCGCAAACGCTACTTGTCCCTTAGCATCAAGGTTTTGTCCTCTGAAGAAGATGACTTTATATTGAACTAAAGCCTTGCGAATATCGCTGATGATTTCATCGCTGAGATTGCTACTCAAATCAACACCAATAATTTTTGCACCGATACGTCCAGCAATTGGTTTGATATCAAAATATTGTGAACCCATGTTTTTATTTCTCCAATTTTTCGTACTACTAGGTCATATATATGGGAGAGTAAAAACTCAAAACTTAAAAAATTTTGAATTTTGAATTTTGAATTTTGAATTTTTAAACCCCCGGTGTACTTCCACCATCAACAAGAATCTCTGCACCTGTAATCGATGCCGCGAGGTCGGACACTAAAAATAATGCCAGTGCAGCAATTTCTTCTGGCTGGGCGATTCTCTTGAGGGGAATGCTTTGTAAGGTTTCTGCCTTGGCTTGCTCAACCGTGATACCACGGGCTTGGGCGTTTTGTTCGGCTAAATGTTCAGCCCGTTCTGTAGCTGTAGCGCCTGGGGATATGGCATTGATGCGAATGTTGTACTCGGCTAGTTCTTTGGAAATGCCCCGCGTAAAGTTGAGGAGGGCGGCGTTGGTTGTGCCACCAGGAAGAAAGCTGGGGCGGGGTGTACGTCCAGCACCACCGATAATATTGACGATGCGTCCATCACGGCGGTCTTTTTGATGGGGAACAACGGCTTTAACCAAACGAATGTAGCCGAGTAACTTTAGGTTCCAAGTATCTAGAAATACATCATCGCTCAGTTCGAGGAATGAGCCAGCACGAGCCGAACCTGCGTTGTTAATCAAGATATCAATTTGCCCAAACTGAGCCAAGGTGGTTGATACGACTTGATTAACACTCTCTGCTTGAGTTAAATCAGCATTGATAGAAATTACTTTTGCCCCTGGTGTGGGTAAGGATTGGATAGCACTAACGGCATTCTCTAGCCTCTCTGGGTTACGAGCTGCGATCGCTACATTCACACCTTCACTATAAAGAGCTTTGGCGATCGCCAATCCAATCCCCGCACTTCCTCCTGTAACTATCGCTGTTTTACCTGTTAGGTTTAGTTCTAAGCTCATAGGTAACTACACTCCAATAAATTAGGGATTGGAAATCTGACATTTGCTTTCCCCTTAGACTTTTAATTCATTAACTACGGTAACTTAGTCGATTTATAGTACTTAAAGGTTATAAGAAACTATCATAGATAACCATGAGGAAGCAAGCACCCTCATCAAAGATTTGTGTCGTTTGTATCTTAAGAAGTCAGTTTGCGGAAGCTTTGCCGTAGGCTATACAGGAGGTAGGAGGAAGACTTACACCGCTTATTGCTTCACTTATTGAATATTTACTCTGACACAAGCACATCTATAATCAAGCGGTGAAAAGAACCAAAATTTTTATAAAATTAGAATAATTAACTGTTTTAGAATGATGAGAATGTATCTATAACTAACAGGGATAAACAGAGGATGAATTATCAGCAATTATTTAGCGATCGCCTAGCTGTATTGGCGACAATGCACCAAAAAGAAAAAGTAATTGCTCCCCTATTAGAACAGACATTAGGTGTAAAAACTTTAGTACCGCAAAATTTTAATACAGATATTTTCGGCACGTTTACCAGAGAAGTTAAACGCCCAGGTACGCAAATAGAAGCAGCAAGAATAAAAGCCGAGAAAGCTTTAGAATTAACAGGCGAAAGTTTAGCGATCGCCAGTGAAGGTAGTTTCGCCCCTCATCCATTAGTTCCTTATATTTCTTCTAATCGAGAAATCGTAATTCTCATAGATAAAATTCATAACCTAGAAATTATTGGTGAAGAATTTTCAACAGATACTAATTTTAACCACCAAGTTATAAAAAATCTCGATGAAGCATTTGTTTTTGCTCAAAAAAGTGGTTTTCCTGAACATGGGTTAGTTGTTTGGTTTGAAAGCCCAGAAAAAAGATGTAATGAGATAATTAAAGGTATTCTTAAAGAGATAGATTTAATAGAGGCTGTTACTTTTGCCTTGCATAACTCAGCCGATGGTAAGGTAAATATTGAGACAGATATGCGGGCAATGTACAACCCCACCCGCATGAAAAATATTGCAAAAGCAACCCATAGTTTACTCAAGAAAATCAGTAGTTGTTGCCCGCAATGTAATACACCTGGATTTGAAATTACAGAAAGAATCCCAGGCTTACCATGTGAACTGTGTCAAACGCCTACTAACCTCACGCTCAGAGTAATTTACCAATGTAAAAAGTGCGGTTTTAGGCAAGACAAGCTGTTTCCTAATGGTCAAGAATTTGCTGATCCGGCTCAGTGTATGTACTGCAATCCTTAAATCTATAATTTAGCTTGATATTAAATTCATATTTCAGTGATTCTAACGTTTACAGAAATTACTAGAACCGGGTTCAGTATAGTTACTGAAGTATGGCTTTGAAAGTTCTCAGCCTTGCGAAAAAATGCTTATTACTTAAGTGATAAATGTTTGGTTTTTATGAAGTTTGAAAGTAAATCTTGGGAACGACTTGACACAAATTGTAACAGTAGTAAAATTTACAATAACTAGCAAGCTTTAGGGTAATAATTGGCTAAATATTGTGTGGAACTTCCAAGATTTTGCACAATTTCACAAGCTAACTATCGGAAAGTCAAATTCCGAGTTAGGATGAAGGCTTAAGTAATGCCCTAATTTACTATCGAGTTCAATTTTTGAAATTTTTATGGACAAAAGTCCACAAGACGGCAGTATTATCCTCCTCTGAGCTTGGCGAGCTAGTCTCCCAGCGCGGGGGAGACAATAGGAGGTAAGTAGAATCATGCTCACACAGGATGTTCGCAATGCGTTAGATGTTGCTGACTTAAACCAGCTTAAATGCGACCTAAATCAGTTACAACCCGTAGATGTAGGAGACTATATTGCTGAGTTGCCAGAAAAGCAAAGAGCGATCGCTTTTCGGCTACTTAACAAAGATCAAGCAATTGATGTATTTGAGTATTTACCAACAGAAATTCAAGAAGAATTAATTAACTCCCTACATGACGCGCAAGTAGTCCAACTTGTAGAGGATATGAGTCCTGATGAACGGGCAGAACTATTCGATGAACTGCCGGCTGGGGTAATTAAGCGCTTATTAAAGGAACTAAGTCCAGAACAAAGACAAGCTACCGCCACCATTCTCGGCTATCCCGAAGGTACAGCCGGGCGGGTGATGACTACAGAATACGTCCGGTTGCGCGAAGGCTTGACAGTAGGAGAAGCCCTGAGCAAAATTCGCCGCCAAGACGAAGATAAAGAAACGATTTACTACGCCTACGTTACCGACGACAACCGCAAACTAGTGCGAGTGGTTTCCTTGCGGCAACTATTATTCACCTTTCCCGAAGTGCGGATTCGTGATATATCTAGCGATCGCGTAGTTAAAGTCAAAACCGATACACCCCAAGAAGAAGTAGCGCAAGTCATGAAACGCTACGACTTAATCGCCATCCCTGTAGTTGATAGGGAAGAGCGATTAGTCGGTATCATTACCATTGATGACGTAGTTGATATTTTAGAAGAAGAAGCTACAGAAGATATTCAAAAATTAGCAGGTGTAGGCGGTGATGAAGCCGCCTTATCTCCGCCACTACTCACCATCCGTAACCGCTTACCCTGGTTATTAGGGATTATGGCATTGTATATTGGCGCAGCCAGTGCGATCGCTCCCTTTCAGCCAATCATTTCTGCCGTACCATTACTAGCCGTAATCATGCCCATATTTTCCAATACAGGCGGTACAGTTGGCATTCAAGCATTAACAGTTACCATTCGTGGCTTAGGCATAGGTGAAGTCACACCCAAAGACACCATGAAAATCCTGCGAAAAGAACTTATTGCAGGTTTAGGCACGGCGGTAGTTTTAGGTATAACAATGTTTGCATTGTCCCTAATTTGGGCAAAACCTCAAGACCGTTGGGTGGCTGTAGTCGCCGGAGGAGTCATGGCAACTAACACAATGGTAGCTGTTACCCTTGGTACTTTATTACCAATGGCATTAAAACGCCTGAAACTAGACCCCGCCCTAGTTAGCGGCCCCCTAGTCACCACATTGCTAGACACCATCGGCTTCTTAACCTTCCTCACCCTAATTTCCACAGCCTTGAATGTCTTTCATTTCACAACTTGATGGGGACAATGGACAATTGAAAATGGACAATTGACAATGGACAGTGAACAGTGAACAGTGGACAATTGACAATTGTCAGTGGACAGTGAACCGTGGAAATAACCTGTCAACTGTCAACTGTCAACTGTCAACTGTCAATTGATTTATGCCTACCTCGAATTGGAATCGCCATCACGTCCTTTCTTTAGCTGACTTCACTGCGGCTGAATACGATACCGTCTTACAAACTGCGGCTAGTTTTCAAGAAGTGTTATCACGACGCACGAAGAAAGTACCAGCTTTGCAAGGACAGGTAGTGGCGAATCTATTTTTTGAACCATCTACCCGCACTCGTAGCAGTTTTGAACTTGCTGCTAAACGCCTAAGCGCGGATACTCTGAACTTTGCTGCATCTACTTCTTCCATGACTAAGGGAGAGACAATTTTAGATACAGCCAAGACATATTTAGCGATGGGTACTGATATTATGGTGATCCGCCATAAGGAAGCAGGAGTACCAAATGCGATCGCACAAGAAATGGATCGTTTAGGTGTCCGTGTTAGCGTCCTCAATGCAGGTGATGGTCAACATGAACACCCATCCCAAGGATTGCTAGATTTATTTACTATATGTAGTTTAATTGACCCTGCTAATCCTCGGCTAGAACTTTTACAGGGGAAAAAAATTGCGATCGTTGGTGATATCCTTCATTCGCGCGTAGCAAGGTCGAATATTTGGAGTTTAGTTGCAAGCGGCGCTCAAGTACATCTAGCTGCACCACCTACTTTATTACCCAAGTTATTTGCCGACTATATTTTTGAGCAAGAAACAGTACCACCCGGTAAATTATTTATTCATTGGCAATTAGAACCAGCTTTACAAGATGCTGATTTTGTCATGACGCTACGTCTGCAAAAAGAGCGGATGACTGCCCATTTACTGCCCAGCTTACGCGAGTACCATCAATTATTCGGCATCACCCGCAGCAAACTAGAACTATCTCAGCCACATGTGAAAGTTTTACATCCTGGCCCAGTTAACCGTGGTGTAGAAATTAGTTCCGATTTGATGGATGATCCAGAATTTAGTTTAATTCAATCTCAAGTAACGAGTGGCGTAGCTGTACGCATGGCTTTGTTGTACCTCATAGGTAGCGGTAAAACTTAACCAGAACTTACGCTAAATTATATTTCTTCCCCATTACCCATTACCGCCCTTCACAGATATGATAAGTCCTCAAGCGGACATGACATTGTTGTTAGTTATAATGAGCCGCATTAAGATTAAGTCCAGGTTCCCTAAGAACTTGCATCAAGTGCAGCTTGTTTTATGAATTTAGTCTGGCAACGATTTACTTTATCCTCTGTACCCGTCAAACAGTTTCTCGGTACAAGTTACCTATACCGTTCTCTGGTGGGACTGTTATCCTCTTGGAGACAAACCAGCTTCTTGCTGCGGTGGGGAGATGCCATAGCAGCTGTGTTACTCAGCTTGGTATATCTCCTAGCCCCTTTTGTCTCTAGTACCTTGATCGGGGTCTTGCTTATAGCTTGTATAGCATTTTGGTTACTGTTAACTTTATCCGATGAACCTGCTACTGGCAATAATACCCTAGTCACTCCCATACACCTGTTAGTGTTGCTCTATTGGGGAGTTGCGGCTACAGCAACGGCATTATCACCAGTAAAAAAAGCAGCGTTAAATGACTTGTTCACTTTGACGCTATACTTACTGCTATTTGCCCTTTGTGCTAGGGTGCTAAGATCGCCTCGCCTGCGATCGTGGATTATTAATATATACTTAGGCACTTCGCTTGTTGTCAGTTTCTATGGGATGCGACAATGGCGTTTTGGTGCGCCACCTCTAGCTACTTGGGTAGATCCTGAGTCTACACTTTCTAAAACAACCAGGGTTTACAGTTATTTAGGCAACCCGAATTTATTAGCTGGGTATCTGTTACCTGCGGTAGTTTTTAGCCTCATGGCAATTTTTGTTTGGCAAGGCTGGATGAAAAAAGCTTTGGCATTGACAATGCTAGGTATTAACGCTGCTTGCCTGATTTTTACTTATAGCCGTGGTGGTTGGATTGCACTAGTAGTAGCAATTTTAACGGCAACTGTGTTGCTAATTTATTGGTGGGGTTTGCGAATGCCGACTTTTTGGCGAATTTGGTCAATACCCATACTTTTGGGAAGTTTACTTGGGGTATTGGTGTTAGCCTTCATATTTGTTGAGCCAGTTCGCTTACGGGTTTTAAGTATCTTTGCCGATCGCGCCGATAGTAGTAATAATTTCCGTCGCAATGTGTGGGATGCTGTATTTGAGATGATCCGCGATCGCCCCATTATTGGTATCGGCCCTGGTCACAATTCTTTTAATAAAATCTACCCTCTTTATCAGCGCCCTCGTTATACTGCTTTGAGTGCCTATTCCATTTTCCTGGAAGTAACTGTAGAGATGGGTTTTATTGGTATAGCCTGTTTTCTTTGGTTAATTATAGTCACCGTCAACACAGCGCTTGTGCAGTTAAACCGATTACGTCAATCAGCCAATATCCAGGGCTTTTGGTTAATCGGTGCATTAGCCGCTTTGTTAGGAATGCTGGCTCACGGTACAGTAGACACCATTTGGTTTCGTCCTGAAGTTAATACCCTCTGGTGGCTAGTGGTTGCTTTAATTGCTAGTTACTGGACACCTTTAGTTGATAACAATCAAGAAAGTTATTTGACACAGAACGAGCAAATTACAGATAACAATTCGTAATTAAGAGAAGTAGAGCAACATGAAATTCCCGAAAATCTGAGGTTGAGCTTAAATCTCTTAATTTTGAATCGAAATAATGAGGCACGGCATGATTTATCAGTGTCAACGCGGTACTTATCTACCGCCGTGCCTATATGTACGGCAAACTTTGTCAACTATCTTGTATGTTCTAACTATCTACTCACGGTAGGTACTAGCACCAGGCGCACTAGGATCGCGGTAACGGGTGGGTTCATCATCACGTTTTTTACCAGCTAAACCAGCTAAACCTAGTAAACCGAGTAGACCTAACCAACCCCAGTCAAAACCATCGTTATTTGCAGTGCGGTCATAGGTTGTGGTTGTGGTTGTACCGGTTGTACCGCCATCTGTGCTAGGGGATGTGCTTGTTTGCGCGTTTGCAGGTAAACTTAAAGGTAAGGCCATACCTAAACTCAGTACAGCAGCGCCAAGTGTCTTGGTTAAAGCGTTTTTCATGGTGAGAGTTCCTTGTTGCTTCCAAAGTTACTCACCAATGTATCGGGTCTGCAATTAAGTCGAATCAACCTGGGGCTATAAAGTGGGGGTTTTGTTAATTCACCTGAAGATATACAATCTTTCGCTAATTGCGATCGCCATCTAACTCTACTGTAGTAATCAAGCCACAAGAAAAACTAGTAATTTTTCATGGCTCTTTGCATGTCGCGCTGATCCTGGCGGCGTTTGAGGTCGTCTCGCTTATCGTGGAGCTTCTTACCTTTACCAAGAGCAATACTAATTTTCACCCAGCCGCGTTTGAGGTACATTTTCAAAGGTACTAATGTCAAACCCTGCTGTTCTACTTTGCCTATCAGCTTACGAATTTCCTGACGGTGTAATAGTAGCTTGCGTGTCCGGCGTGGTTCGTGATTAAAATACTGCCCACTAGCGTTATAGGGAGAGATATGAACGTTAATTAGCCATAGTTCACCATCCCGCAATATAGCATAGCCATCTTGTAGATTTACTTTCCCTGCACGAATTGATTTAACTTCTGTTCCCGTCAACTGAATACCAGCCTCATACGTTTCCAGAATTTCGTACAAGTAACGGGCTTGTCGGTTATCGCTAATAACTTTGTAACTTTCGCTCTTATCGCTCATTGAAAATCAGACCGCTTTTAAAATTAAACTTACTGCAAAAATAATTTTGGTGAATCAGCCATAGTCAACCTAAATGAGTTATAACTGTTTCTCTTGGTAGTTGACACTCAACAACGACTAAGAGTTTTCAGAAATTAAATAGGATTTTATGGTGGATTCGCCAGGGCATATTAAACCAATATAATAAATGTTGAACTAAGTCTGAGTAATATCTACATAATTTAGCGTTTCTCCCTTGCCAACAAAAATTTCCCTTAAATTATGAATGCTATAAAAATAAGTTATAATTTATACTATGGCTACGAAGATTGATTTATCCATATTAGTCTGTAGTTTTGCTTGGCGAGGGATGAAAGCAGCACTTAAATTCGTTATCCTGAATATTGATTTAATATTTTCTTTATAAATTACTCTTATAGTATTCATTAGCTGTTAATCCTGTCATAGTATGAAACATGAGAACACTATGTTGTGGGTGTTCATAGATGGAGCTTGTAGAGATAATCTCAGTAAAAAATAATGCTAGGGGTGTACGTTCCATGCCCTTGACGATCCTTGTGGTGGATGACGATCTGGGCACTCGTCTGTCTATTAGTGACTATTTAGAACTGTCTGGCTACTCAGTAATTACGGCTAATGACGGTCAAGAAGCTTTAGCGATGGTAGAAACATACCATCCTGATTTGATTGTTACCGACATTGTGATGCCGAGAATGAATGGTTATGAGTTGGTACGTCAGGTACGTCAACAACCCCCATTCCGTTTACTACCTGTAATTTTATTAACAGCACGTACCAGAACTCAGGAAAGGATTCTCGGTTATCAGTCGGGATGTGATTTATATTTACCTAAACCTTTTGAGTTAGAGGAGTTAGCAGCAGCAATTCGGAATTTATTAGAGCGATCGCAAATCATCCAATCTGAATACAGATTTTCTCATAAAGACAGTTCAGCCAATGCCCTCCCCACAAAAACTGTCGAGAATCATCACTCTGTATTTACCCATGTAGACAAATCGCAATTACTCTCGTCTTTGACTGTAAGAGAACAGGAAGTATTAGAGATGCTAACTCACGGTTTATCTAATATTGAAATTGGCAATCAATTACACCTAAGTTCCAGAACCGTGGAAAAGTACGTTAGTAGTTTATTGAGAAAAACTGCTACCAGTAATCGAGCTGAACTGGTACGCTTTGCTATGACCCACGGTTTAGTAGAGTAATCAAATTGAATTGCTATGAAAAATGCGATCGCCCTTAAGTCCCGCGTTAGTATCTCTCATTACATACCATTATTAGTTATTTGCTCTGTACTATTAACAGCTTGTGGTAGAAGTAATAGTACTAATGTACAGTCAGCAAATAATCCCACATCTAAAACAACTCAAGCTAACACTATTCCTATTGGTATCGCCTTTGCCCAAACAAGTAACGTAGCTTTACTTGGTCAAGAGGGAACTGACGGAGTAAAAATTGCTGAAAAGTATTTTAATAATAAAGGTGGTATTAACGGTAAACAAATTAAATTAATATTTCAAGATACTGGTGGTGATGAAGTCGGCGCGATTAATGCCTTCCAAACATTAATTAATCAAAATAACGTTGTAGGCATTATTGGTCCTACCCTATCACAACAAGCATTTAGCGCTGACCCCATAGCAGAACGTAATCAAGTTCCAGTCATTGGTGCATCAAATACAGCTAAAGGTATTCCCGAAATTGGTGATTATGTTGCCCGTATTTCTTCTTCGGTTGCTGTCGTCGCCCCTTATGCAGTGAAAGCAGCACTCAAACAAAACCCTAATATCAAAAGAGTAGCGGTATTTTACGCACAAAATGATGCGTTTAATAAGTCAGAAACAGAAATATTTCAGAAGACAGTTAAAGATTTAGGGTTAGATTTAATTACAGTCCAAAAATTTCAAACTACAGATACCGATTTCCAAACTCAAGCTAGTAGCGCAATTAATTTAAAACCAGATTTAGCGATTATTTCTGGGCTGGCTGTTGATGGGGGTAATTTAGTCAAACAATTACGAGAACTTGGCTATAAAGGCACAATTATCGGTGGCAATGGATTCAATACATCACATATATTTTCAGTATGTGGAAAGCTATGTGATGGCGTAATTATTGCCCAAGCTTATAGTCCAGAATACAAAAATGAAATTAACACAGCATTTCGCAAAGCCTACATCGAGCAGTACCGTAAAGAACCATCCCAAGTCAGCGCCCAATCTTTCGCTGCTTTACAAGTATATGTAGAAGCACTACAATCTTTAAACAAAAAAAGGCAGATTAATGATTTAACCTTACCTGAGTTGCGTAAAGAATTAAATCAAGAACTACTTAAATTAACCTATCAAACTCCTCTAGGTGAAATAGCTTTTACGCCAGTAGGTGAGGTAATTCAAAAAGAGTTTTACGTAGCCCAATTGAAGATGGATGCAAACGGTGTTAATGGCAAATTTGCTTTTTTAAATATCAAATAAATCAAGTTTCTAATTCTTGACTGGTGACGTATTGCAGCAAACCCTCACAAGCATCAACCAGCAAATCAATTACCTGATTAAATCCTTCCGTTCCACCATAATAGGGATCTGGAACTTCCTTTAATTCGTGGCGTGAGCAAAACTCACACATCAAACGCACCTTATGGTGATATTGCCCTGTTGGATCAAGTGCGATAATATCATCATAATTATCTCGATCCATTGCGAGGATCAGATCAAAGTCTTGAAAATCAGACTTAATAAATTGCCTAGCCCGACCACGCAATGTAATTCCTAACTTCGCCACTGCGGCTGCACTCATTCGTCGATCAGGAGAGCTACCGATGTGATAGCTAGAAGTACCAGCAGAGTCACAAACAATTTTGTCGCTCAAACCTGCTTGCTCAATTTGATGATTCATAATATTTTCTGCCGAGGGTGAGCGACAAATATTTCCCAGACAGACAAATAATAGTTTGTAAGGCATAAGTAATAATTCGTAATTCCTAATTAAAACAAAATCTTTAATTAAGTTTCTATACAAAAAATAGTGTAAAAATTTACCCTAAAAATGTCAAAAGTCAATAGTCGCAACTCTTAGTCTACAAAGCTGTGGACTAATGACTAATGACTAATGACTAATGACTAAATATCTAAAATCCAGGTAATTCTAAGCCACTGGTTAAATCTTCCATGCGCTCCCGCATTGTGGCTGTAGACTTGTTGTAAGCATCTTTCATTGCAGCCGTTACCAAATCGGAAAGTAAATCTGCCCCTTGTGCTAAAGCATCTGGGGAAATTTCTACCCGCTTTGGTTCCTGGTTGCCACTGACGATTACTTTGACTAGACCACCACCAGATTCTCCCTGAATTTCCATTTGCTCCAATTCTTCTTGGAGTCGCTTTGCGCCTTCTTGAACTTGCTGCGCTTTCTTGAAAGCATCGGCCAGTTCTTTCATTTTTCCCAGGCCAAAGCCACCAAATCCTTTTCCTGTCATAATTAATAGTCCGCGTGTGCGTTCAATAACAAATCAAATTCAATTATAGATGCGGTAGGCAATTTGCTTATTTTTTTACCAAAATCTTAGGGAATAGATGTATCAGTTATTAGTTATCAGTTAGCAGTGAACAGCTAACATGGGCTGTTCACTGATTGAGTACCTAACATCCTAAGCCGCCTGAAATTCGCCCAGCATTTTGACTTCTGGTTCTAGCAAGATTGACCAGCGTTCTTGGACTTCTTGCTGAATATGGCGAATGAGGCTGAAGATGTCATTGGCTTTGGCTCCTCCACGATTGACAATAAAATTGGCATGGAGATTAGCTACTTGTGCGCCGCCGATTTGGTAGCCTTTTAAGCCAGATTGTTCAATTAACCAACCAGCCGCATAAGGTTTGGGGTTGCGGAACACACTACCACAACTGGGGAAGTTGTAAGGTTGGGTGCTTAACCGATGCTGTTTATGTTGTCTGGTTGTGGCTGTGACAAAGGCGGGGTCAAAGCCTGGTTGCAATTGGAGGGTCGCCTGGGTAACTACACGATCGCTACCTTGTAATAACGAAGTACGATATGTATAGCCTAATTCTTCTGGTGTCAGTGTCTCTATTGTGCCGTCTGGTGAAAGTACCTGAGCGCTCACTAATATATCTGCGATGCAGCTATTATGCGCTCCGGCGTTCATAACTACCGCACCACCAACGCTACCAGGAATACCTACAGCCCACTCTAAGCCTTGCCAACCGTGTTTTGCCGCTTCCCATGCGAGGCTGGGAATTGATTCTCCAGCAGCTACGGTTATCCGACCAGTTTGGTGGTCAAAGTGGCTGTAACGCAGATGTCTGGTAGCAATGACTAAACCAGAGATACCGCGATCGCTCACTAACAAATTAGAACCAGCACCTAAAGTTGTTACTCTTAAATCATGTTCTTTTGCATACTGGAGGCTGGCTTGCAACCCTTCTACATCACGAGGGGCGACATATAGTTCAGCCGCTCCCCCAACCCGATAGGAAGTATATGCAGATAACAAAGCTTGGGATTTAATCTCGCAATTAGTACCGGGTAAGTAAATAATTTTACTATTTGTTGCGCGATCGCTATCCTGTGTCTCTACATTGGAAGCATCAACTGTGCAGGCGTTTCCAACTGCCTGGGAAATTTTCATCTTACGTCAATTATTTGTGAAATTTTTACATTTATCTGCCGTATTTATACGGCTTTTTTGATAAAACTGTTACTAAACAGACACTTGTGAGTATCCTTACAACGTGGCTGTTGCAGGTGTGCAAAGTGTGGTAATAATTTCTGGAATTGCTTGATTGAGATTTCCTGCACCCAGAAATAGGGCTAAATCACCAGGGCGCAGAGTCTTGATTAAGTACTCGCACACTGTGGAGATAGTTGGTTGATAAACTACCTGCGGATGCTGTTGAGCAATTTTCTCTGCCAACTGTTCACCACTGATTTGTCCTAAATTGGGTTCGCCTGCACTGTAAATATCGGTCAGGACTACTAAATCAGCATGACCGAAGGACTCGGCAAATTCTTCTAAAAAAGTCAGGGTACGACTATAGCGATGAGGTTGGAAGATAGCAACCACTCTTTGTCCTGGTCTAGCTTGGAGACGGGCTGCGGCTAAGGTAGCCCGAATTTCGCTAGGGTGGTGTGCGTAATCATCAATGAAGGTGATACCATCAACTTCGCCGCGAAACTCGAAGCGTCGTCTTGCACCTTCAAAACTGGCGATACCTTTAGCGATTTCGCCAAATTCTAAACCCAGGTGACGACCAACAGCTACG
The DNA here is from genome assembly GCF_019976755.1 of Nostoc sp. MS1. Classification (NCBI taxonomy): domain Bacteria; kingdom Bacillati; phylum Cyanobacteriota; class Cyanophyceae; order Nostocales; family Nostocaceae; genus Nostoc; species Nostoc sp. MS1. Next base: position 781,603 of record NZ_AP023441.1, on the reverse strand, counting down.
GCAGCTAAAGCATTACTCAGGTTATGGCGACTTAGTAATTTTAAGTTCAGCACACCTAAAGCTTTGCCTTTTTCCCAGACTAAAGCCGTAGTGCCATCAGCACGGTAGTCGATATTGGTAACGCTGTAGTCAGCTTCTGTATCTTGATGGAGGCTGTAAGTAATTGTAGGTTTTAGGCGGTCTTTTACTGTCGCACAATCGATACTGCCAATGAGAACTTTGCAGCCGTTGGCAAATTGCTGAAAAGTAGCAACTACTTCTTCTAAAGTGTCGTAATGGTCAGGATGGTCTAATTCAATATTAGTGATAATGCCAATCTCTGGAGAGTGTTTTACCAAAGAACCATCAGATTCATCTGCCTCAGCCACCAAATAGGGACTTTGACCAATTCTGGCGTTACCTTCCCAGGCGTTGACTTCTCCACCGACAATGATTGTCGGGTCTAAACCTGCTGCTAGTAACATATACCCAATCATGCTACTAGTTGTCGTTTTACCGTGAGTTCCTGCTACAGCAATGCTATGATGCTCGGCAATTAGAGCAGCCAGTACATCTGAGCGATGGAAAATCGGACATCCTAATTTTATTGCTGCTTGATATTCTAAATTATTAGAGTTAATTGCGGTTGAACAAATTACTTGGGGCAATGTTGAATTGCCACCAGGAAACTTTTCTTGTGAATTTAATTCTACTTCCTTAGATTCAACTTTAGTCCCAAAGAACTCAAGATTACTAGCTTCTTGTCTACTAAAAATATGTGCGCCGATAGATTCTAATTTGCGCGTAATATGATTCGGTCGGAGGTCAGAACCTGATACTGGCAAGTGACGTTTAGCTAAAACGTATGCCAGAGCCGACATTCCTATCCCGCCAATTCCGATGAAATGAAACGGTCTACCAGCAAAATCTACACTATTACTCATTTAGATTACTCCTCTTAACACCACACCACACCATACATCACAAATAACACGGGTATCATAACAGGATTTGTATTTTTACTGTAACTACTCCGATAGGTTTTTCAAGGATGATTTTCTATAGGAGTTGTAAAATTGAGAATGATTTTACCTTGGTTAGAGGTTTTTGCTATTTCTATACTGTTTTTATGATTATTCAGTAAATTTTTGTCACATCGGGAAAGAAATTCTTGTAATGTGAAATACATACTATTCCGTTCCTTACTGGTATAGCCTACATAACCATATTCCTAGCGAAATTGCTTTTAATATTCCATCGAGCTACGGCATGAATTTTATTAAAATTATGATGTTGCCGATGAAAATCATTTTCAATTGCACCCAGCCAAGATATCACTATGCAGCATCTGGCAATTTTTGGCGGTACATTTGACCCTATTCATTGGGGACATTTACTCATAGCCGAAACAGCTTTGCAACAAATCCCAATTGAAAAATTAATTTGGGTTCCTTCATCAAATCCTCCTCATAAAAAAGCATCTTATTTTAAACATCGCTGGGAAATGCTGCAATTAGCTACACAAGATCACCCGGCGTTTACTGTCTCCTGTGTGGAGAAAAATCGCCCAGGCGTTTCCTATGCGATCAATACCTTGATCGACTTATCTGCTTGTTTCCCAAATACTCACTGGTACTGGATAGTAGGCTTGGATACCTTCCAAACCTTACCGCGTTGGTACCGTGGACACGAACTAGCGCAAATGTGTGATTGGTTAATCGCACCCCGATTGCTAGGTGGTGAGAATATAGCTCAAAGTGAGTTAATCTGCAAGCAAGTGAAGCAAAAACTAGGGGAGCAGTCAATTGCTATTCACTGGCACTTATTGAATATCCCTTTAATGGGAGTTTCGTCAAGCCTAATTCGTAAACTTTATCGCTCAGGTAAGTCAATTCGTTATTTAGTCCCAGAAAATGTGCGCTCCTACATCATGAGTCACGACCTCTACTCAGAAGATTGTGAATAAAAATGTGTTTTTTTTTGGATTTAACACTTTATGGTTATAAATACCTTCCCCCTTTGCGATATGATTGGGGTCAAAGATATCAACTTATAGGCATAAATACAGAGGGCAAGACACTGTGATTAGAGTCGCAATCAACGGGTTCGGGCGCATCGGACGTAACTTTGCACGTTGCTGGCTGGGAAGACAAAATACCAATATCGACCTTGTAGCTATTAATGACACATCAGATCCAAGAACTAATGCTCACCTCCTAAAGTATGATTCCATGCTTGGGAAGTTAAAGGATGTTGACATTACGGCTGATGACAACTCTATCATCGTTAACGGTAAAACCATTAAATGCGTATCTGATCGCAATCCAGAAAACTTGCCCTGGAAAGAATGGGAAATTGATTTAATTATCGAAGCAACAGGCGTATTTACTAGCAAAGAAGGTGCATTAAAGCACGTTAATGCTGGAGCCAAGAAAGTTCTGATCACAGCCCCCGGTAAAAACGAGGATGGAACTTTTGTAATGGGTGTAAACCATCATGAGTATGATCACAACGTACACAACGTTATTAGTAATGCCAGCTGTACAACTAACTGTCTAGCTCCCATTGCTAAGGTAATCAACGATAAATTCGGGATTATCAAAGGCACAATGACCACCACCCACAGCTACACAGGTGATCAGCGCTTACTAGACGCTTCTCACCGTGATGTACGCCGGGCAAGAGCTGCGGCCATCAACATCGTTCCTACCTCCACCGGTGCGGCGAAAGCAGTAGCATTAGTTATTCCAGAACTCAAAGGCAAACTCAATGGTGTTGCCTTGCGCGTACCTACCCCGAACGTCTCAATGGTAGATTTCGTAGTTCAGGTTGAGAAGCGTACTATTACTGAAGAAGTTAACCAAGCTCTTAAGGATGCTTCTGAAGGCCCACTTAAAGGCATTCTCGACTACAGCGAACTGCAATTAGTATCCTCCGACTATCAAGGAACAGACGCTTCCTCCATCATTGATGCCAGCTTGACCCTAGTTATGGGCAACGACTTAGTAAAAGTTATGGCTTGGTATGACAACGAGTGGGGTTATAGCCAGCGCGTTCTCGACTTGGCAGAATTAGTGGCTGAGAAATGGGTTTAAGTTAGTCAACAGTCAACAGTTTTTGACTATTGACTATGGACTTTGGACTATTGACTAAAGTGTTGAAATCCCTGGCTAAGACTGAGAACTTGGTCAGGGATTTTTGTGTTTTGATGATGTATTAGTACATCGGTACTTGATGTAATCGTGCCGATGATGGTTGCGCCTTGACCCAACTTTTTTACTAGAGTGGTGGCTGCGTCCGGTGGCAAACACAGCACTAGTTCAAAGTCTTCGCCACCGTAGAAAGCATAGTTCAGGGCTTGTTCTGGTGTTAGCCAATGGTCAAAAGCTGTTGGTAAGGTAATTTGGGAGCTTTCTAGCACAGCACCAACCCCACTGGCTCGACAAATTTGTAGTACCGCATCTGCTAAACCATCGCTACTATCCATACCAGCGATAGGGATTAGGGGAAGATGAGGGAGGACATCTAATCGTGGCTGGGGACGCTGGTGTGCCTTGATTAAAGCTGCCTTTTCTGGGATGGAGAGGTCTTTACCTATTTGGGGGTCTAACAGCAGTTTTAAGCCCGCGTGGGAGGCTCCATGAACACCTGTGACTACGATCGCATCTCCGACTTGAGCGGCAGAACGGCGGATAATCCTATTGGGTTGGACTTGACCGAAAGCAGTAATGGATAAACTGGTGATAGGCGATCGCACAATATCCCCACCCACAATCGGGGTATGGTATTGTTGCAGACACTGTGTCATCCCCTGGTATAAACTCTCTACCCAACTAACGCTCAAATCCCCTGGAAGCCCCAGTGCAACAGTGATCCCCAAGGGAGTTGCACCCATTGCTGCCAAATCTGACAAATTTGCCGCCGCCGCTCGCCATCCCGCATCTTCTGGGGAAGTTGTAGCATCGCTAAAATGCACACCATCAACGAGCATATCTGTGGTAACTACCAAAGATTGTCCGGCTTCTGTCACCAATACCGCCGCATCATCGCCAATAACATCTGGTGGACAGAAGCTTTGTAATCTTTCTAGTAGTCCTTGTTCGCCAATATCTTTTACTTTGGTCATTGGTCAGTTGACAGTTGACAGTTGACAGTCGTTAGTAGTTCTTTCTCCCTTGTCTCCCTTGTCTTTGCCCCCACTCCCCACTCCCTCAAGTTACGATAATGGTATCGTCTAGGGTCTGTTGGGATGCTCACTACACCAGTAACAAATCTCACATTTGAAGAGTATTTAACTTATGATGATGGCAGTGGTTTTCACTATGAACTGGTGGATGGCAAGCTGGAATTAATGAATCCCGCGACGATTGAACATTTCTTAATTGTTGATTTTTTGGATACTGTTCTCAAAGCAGAAATTAGAAGGTTGACTTTGCCTTGGTTAGCTTTCAGAGAAACTGGGGTGAGGACAGGTAGAAATAAATCTCGGTTGACTGATTTGTGTGTGGTAACACAAGAGCAAGCAAGAGAATTGCTCAAGGTTTCAGCCGTGTTTGAGACACCACCATTACTGATTGTAGAGGTTGTCAGTCCAGATTCAATCAAGCGGGACTATCGCCATAAGCGGTCTGAGTATGCGGCGGTTGGAGTTCTAGAATATTGGGTTGTTGACCCACTAGACGCGAAAATTTCTGTATTGTTGCTGGAAGAAGGGTTTTACGAGGAGACTGTGTTGACTGCTGACCAGAAGATTGTATCGCGGATTTTTCCAGACTTAACGATAACTGTCGAGCAAGTTTTGAATGCGGGGAAGCTTGGTTAGGGTAGGTGTAGTAAGCCTTTAGTTGGGTATTAGCGCTAAAGTGCTTACTACGAACTTGATATATTAGGCTGATTGGGGTTGTACTAGGTTTTCTATACCCTGAACTACGGTAGTTGATTCGATTCTGTCGCCGGCTTTGAGTGTATCTAAGATGTCTTTACCTTCAATGAGATAGCCAAAAACTGAGTAGCGACCATCTAATAAATTGCGTCCGGCTGGGGTGAGTTCTGGTTCAAATAGGAAGAAGAAGACTTGAGAAGAACCGCCATCAACTTCGCTTTCAGGACGAGCCATAGCTAACGCACCAAAGGAAGAGAATGGTAATACTGGCATATCTAGGTAACGGCCAGCATCTTCTAAGGTAATGCCGTAAGTTGGCTTTTTCTCACCCTCTACAAGAATTTCTAAAGGAATAGCTCGATATTTACCAGTTTTGGGGTCAATGAAACCCTGTTCTTTTCCTGGGGGATCTCCTGTTTGCAAAACATAAGATTCTTCAGAACGGGTAAACTCTAAACCGTTATAAAATCCTCGTTGTACTAAATCTACAAAATTCCCAGCCGTGACAGGGGCGCTGTAACCATCTACAACAACGGTTAAATCGCCTTTGTTGGTTTTAATGGCTATAGTGGCGCGTCCTTTGAGTTGGGGAAGGTTGCTGTATTCTTCGGGAACTTCAAAGGGAAATTCCTTGACCATTGATTCTTCCAAGAGAGAGACTAAATTTAACAGTTTCCCTCTCTCTATGAGAACTTGTTCTTTATTTTTTGTCTGAGCAAGTTCTTGAACTTTGGCTACACCAGATTTTAATTCATTTAGCCAAGTTTCGGCTTGGGGTTGGCGTTCTTCCGGAACGCTTGTTAGGATTTGTGAAGGTTTATCAAGAATGCGGGATGCTTTACTCAGGTCTTTGGAGACAGCACCCCAGCGTTTATTGGCACGCAGTTGGTTAGAAATGTCTTCTAAACTGGCTTGCAGTTCGCGTACCGGCTTGTTATCTATCGGGAGTGCATACCGCAACAAAGCTCTACCGTCAGTAATTGCATTTCCCGATGGTAAAGCAGCGTTACTGGAGGGAGTCCAGCCAGCTGTACTTATGCCTAAAAATATTGTTACTAGCAGTATTGCCATGAGGCTGTTCTTCAGCCAGGATTTTAATAAATTCAACATGGAATAGCTCAATGTAGCATTAGATTGTTAACTAGGCGTAACCCATCAATCATCTTCCCACAGTACGAGCATGAGTGCTGAGTAGGGAGTAGGGAGTAGGGAGTAGGGAGTGGTGAGTAGGTAGTAGGGGTAGTAGAGAAGAAAAATAATAACTATGGACTAATGACTAATGACTAATGACTATGGACTAATGACTCCTTTTGAAGGGTACAATAAATGCCGATTGTCTTCCAAAACTTGAAAGCTTCATGATTTCTAGTAACGATTTTCGACCCGGTGTATCCATTGTCCTCGATGGGTCTGTATGGCGAGTGATTGATTTCCTTCACGTTAAGCCTGGTAAGGGTTCTGCCTTTGTGCGGACAACTCTTAAAAATGTGCAATCTGGCAAGGTTTTAGAAAGAACTTTCCGGGCAGGGGAAACTGTTCCACAAGCTACTTTGGAAAAAATTACGATGCAGCATACCTATAAAGAGGGCGATGAGTTCGTCTTTATGGATATGGAAAGCTATGAAGAAGGACGACTCAGTGCTACACAAATTGGCGATCGCGTCAAATACCTCAAGGAAGGTATGGAAGTAAACGTGATTCGCTGGGGTGAGCAAGTGCTGGAAGTTGAACTTCCTAACTCTGTAGTTTTGGAAGTTATACAAACAGACCCAGGTGTTAAAGGCGACACAGCTACAGGTGGTACTAAACCTGCAACTGTAGAGACTGGTGCAATTGTGATGGTTCCTTTGTTTATTTCTCAAGGTGAACGTATCAAAATTGATACACGGGAAGATAAATATTTAGGCAGGGAATAGGTTTAATCTCATCCGAGAACAACTCCCGATTTCAATCCCTATTTAGGGATTAAATCCCTGCCACACTGAGCCAATTCAAAATTCATTTTCTGAATTTTGAGTGATTGGTATTAAAAATTCTTAATTTACGGACTGGTCGAGGTAATAAAAACTGTGCCATTGGACTTTAATGAAATCCGTCAACTGCTGACAACTATTGCACAAACAGATATTGCAGAAGTAACTCTTAAAAGTGATGACTTTGAACTAACAGTTCGTAAAGGTGTTAGTGTTACCAATCAAATTGTGCCGGTTGCTCCAGCAACATTAAGCGGTGTGGTTGGTTCGGGATTGCCATCGGTAGCACCGATTGTCACTCAGGCTGCCCCAACTCCAGCATTGGAGGTGGGGACAAGCCGTACTTCAGATAATGGGGGTGCTGGCACACCACCAAGTGCCAAAATAAATGACCCGAAATTGCTGGAAGTGCCTTCGCCAATGGTGGGAACATTCTACCGCGCTCCGGCTCCGGGTGAATCGCCATTTGTGGAGGTGGGCGATCGCGTGCGTCAAGGGCAAACGGTCTGCATTATCGAAGCCATGAAGCTGATGAATGAAATTGAGACTGACGTTTCTGGACAAGTTGTCGAAATTCTTATCCAAAATGGCGAACCTGTAGAATATAACCAGCCATTAATGAGAATTAAACCTGATTAAGTATTAATCTATATAAGTGAGTCATTACTAAAACTAAGTTGCTAGTTATGTATGGTTGTTGGATTTGGTAATTGGTCATTGGTAATGGGTAATTGGAAAGAAATATTAACCTATTACCCATTACCCATTACCAGCCCTGAAATTGATAACTAACAACTGACCTATAGCAATGAATCATTTGTAAAACAGTCAGTCCTGCGGGTCAATCCTGATGAAACAAGCCTTGCATGTATCTCAAGAAGTGGTGCAACAAGTAGCCGAATACTTCAGCCTGTTAAGTGAGCCGATGCGTCTGCGGCTGTTGCACTTATTACGGGATGAAGAAAAATGTGTACAAGAGTTGGTAGAGGCAACCCAGACTTCGCAGGCTAATGTTTCTAAACACCTGAAAGTAATGTGGCAAGCAGGCATCCTTAGCCGTCGTAGCGAAGGGACTAGCGCTTACTACAGGGTAGAAGACCAGATGATTTTTGAGTTATGTAATCGGGTTTGCGATCGCCTAGCTACAAGGTTAGAACAGCAAGCCCGTAACTTTAGGGTGTTAAATAAAAATTAGTTTATGGTCTATAGTCCATAGTCCATAGTCCATAGTCCATAGTCAAAAAATGTTGACTGTTGACTAAATTGGATAATCTTTCTTGAAGCCGTCGCGGGTGAGGGGTTGGTCTAATACTACACCTTCACCACCTAGTGTATCTAATCGTTTTCCATTGATATCAATGTAAACTTTAGCATTGGGGTTTAATGTTGTAGCAGTATAAACCACTTGACCTACACGAGCCATCATTGAGGTACTACCACCACCACTGGTAAAGTCTTCTGATAAATTAACGTGTACCTCGTTATTCTCTACTTTTAGCCCTAACAGCTTGGTTCCTTTAGGAATGGTAGTAGAATCTGAGCCTTCTGTTGGGCCTGCTAATAGATTCTCGAAAGCTTTTTCTAAGACTTGGTTTGGTTGCACAGCAGCTACTCTCACTTGCTGGGGTACTAAGTCAATGTTGTTACCTTTTGATTGCAGCCAGTAAACATTAGCTGTTTGCTCATTATTGTTAGTTGGCTGTCTGTTTGTTGGTTGATTCGGTTGCTGGACGCTTTGGGATGGATTTGATGATGTGGAAGAATCTGGTGTCTTGGAAGTCATCCAAGCTACACCACCACCGACTGCTATAACTGCTGCTGAGACTGCTGCAATCACACCTGAAGATATACGATTTGATCCTTGTTGGTTATTCATAATTTAAAACCTTCCTGACTGTGGGCTAAAACAGGATTTACACAATAATTTTTTAAGTTCAGGGTATAAGAGTATAAAAATTGAGAAACATACACCCCTACACCCTTATACCCTTTACCTCAACCATAGCTTTTCTTCACCGATAATTCCTAATGATAGTCTTGTGATGAAGAGTAGCCTGATTAAGGACGATGCTAATAAATGGAGAGTTTCCCAAAAAACCTAAAGGATAGCTCTGTAAATCCAAATGCTGCGCTTTCTCATTCTAGAAACTTTATTCTTAATTCTAGAATTTGCATTTGGATTCGTCACCTGTCAAATTATGTAAATCTGGAAATCTTAGTTTTTTCTGGAGATTCTTAACAATTAAATTAGAAATACAGGAAATATAGAACAAAAGTGGACTGTTAACTGTTGATGGTTGACAGTTAACAGTCAGCAGTCAACAAAGCATAATAGCCTATTGATTAATTTGCATCCATCAGTATTTAACTTTTGTTTTCTGTCGCTGCTCTAATCCATTGCTTGAGTGTAGTAATAACTTCATCAATGGGTATTTCTTGAGATTGGCGAGTAGCCCTTTCTACAACTTCAACTTTACCGTTAGCGATCGCTCGTCCTGTAACAATTCTATAAGGAATGCCAATTAGATCGGCATCTTTAAATTTTACCCCGGCGCGTTCATCGCGGTCATCTAATAAGGTTTCTACTCCTGCTTGATTCAGTTGGGTGTAAAGCTTCTCGGCAATTTCTACTTGTTGAGCATCGTTAATGTTAGGAATTGTCACGATTGCATGATAAGGAGCGATCGCGACTGGCCAGATAATGCCATCTTTATCATAAGACTGTTCTACGGCTGATTGGGCTAATCGGGATACTCCGACACCATAGCAACCCATAACGAGGGGTTTTTCTTCTCCTTGTTCATTGGTATAAGTTGCGCCTAAAACTTCGGAGTATTTTGTACCTAATTGGAAGATGTGACCGGCTTCAATTCCTCTAGCGCTTTTTAGGAGTTGTGTTGAGTCATGAACAGCGCGATCGCCTGGTCTTGCTTTGCGCACATCTACAACAATTTCTGGTAGTGTAAATTGTTCTCCCCAATTCGCACCAACAACGTGATAACCAGATTCATTTGCGCCAGTGATGAAGTTTTTTAAATCAACGACTGTTTTATCAACGAACCGGACAAATTTTGGATGAATCTGTTTATTTCCAGCAATATAATCATCAGCAATATCTGGTGCAATATAACCTAATGGTAAAGATTTACTCGTCCAGGTTTGCTGAGTTTCTGCACTGGGTACAGTTAAACTAATGATAGTTTTAGCACCATAATTAGGAGTTAATTTAGTTAGTTCGTTCTGTAATTTAACTTCATTAACTTCCTGATCACCACGGATACTTATCAATACCAAAACTGTTAAACCATTGTCGTAAACAGCTTGATAGAGAACATTTTTTACTACTTGAGTAGGAGAAGCCTTCAAGAATTGAGTAACTTTTTCAATTGTTTCTGTTCCTGGTGTTTCTCTCTTTTCAAAACTTGTAAATTGTGATGTCTCAGCATCCGCAGGTAAGGAAACGGCTTTTTCCACGTTAGCGGCGTATTTTCCATCATAGGTGTAGAGAACTTCATCTTCCCCGGCTTCCGCCAACACCATAAATTCTGTTGAACCGGAACCACCAATTGCACCAGAGTCAGCTTCTACAGGACGAAACGCTAAACCTGCACGCCGTAGCATATTGCTGTAGGCTTGGTACATATCCTGATAGGTTTTCTTCAGGCTTTCCTCATCGGTGTGGAAAGAATAGCCGTCCTTCATGATAAATTCTCGTCCGCGCATCAAACCAAACCGGGGACGAATTTCATCGCGGAATTTGGTTTGTAGCTGATATAGATTTAGCGGTAGCTGACGGTAAGAGCGAATCATATCACGAGCAATTGTCGTAATTACTTCCTCATGCGTCGGTCCTAACCCTAATTCTTGTTCACGACGGTCAATTAGGGAGAACATAATCCCCTCAGCTTTAGTATAAGTATCCCAACGTCCTGATTCCTTCCACAATTCTGAGGGTTGTAATTGAGGTAGGAGACATTCTTGTGCGCCTGTAGCGTTCATTTCTTCCCGCACAATTTGGGAAACCTTTTGCAACACCCGCCACATCAGAGGGAGATAAGCATAAATACCGCTACCGATGCGACGAATATATCCTGCACGCAATAACAGCTTATGGCTAGGAATTTCCGCATCAGCCGGATCATCCCGCAGTGTAACGAATAACATTTGTGACAGTCGCATCGTTATATTCCTTTTCTCCTAGTTATAAAATTACGAAATTTCGAGTATAAAGTATGAATTTAGTCCATAGTCATTAGTCATTAGTCCATAGTCAACAGTCCAAAGCAATTCTCCCTCATCTCCCCCCACTTCCACATCTCCCCCTACTCCCTACTCCCCACTCGCCACTCCCTCATCTCCCATGATTTACCAAGCACAACCACCTCTCGAATTTATCCCCCCAGCTTTTAATCCTCTATTTCTGCGGTTTGTTCATCTGTTTTTACCAACGTGGATACGTACTCAAACAGCCATTAACCACATTGAAGCAGACAATGTTGAGGTTTTAGTGAAGCTCTATCGGGAGTTTCAAGAGAAGAAAATCCGCTTTTTATTGGCGTTTCGCCATCCGCAGACAGAAGATCCATTTTCTTTGGTTTATTTGCTTTCACAAATCGTACCAAGGGTAGCACGACAGCAAAGTATAGCACTAGAATCTCCTATTCACGCTCATTTTATTTACGATCGCGGTATTCCGCTTTGGGCGGGTGAATATGTTGGCTGGATTGCGTCACAATTGGGGGGAACTCCTATACAACGGGGTAAGGCTGACTGGACTGGGTTACGTTCGGCGCGGGATTTGTTCGCCAATGGTAGATTTCCGATGGCGGCTGCACCAGAAGGTGCTACTAATGGTTTATCGGAGAAGATTAGCCCATTAGAACCAGGAATTGCTCAAATGGGTTTTTGGTGTGCTGAAGACTTGCAAAAAGCTGGACGCACTGAACAGGTTTTAATTGTACCAGTTGGGATTAAATATAGTTACGTTGATGCACCTTGGAATGCGATCGCTCAACTTCTAGATGAGTTATCTATAGCTAGTGGTTTACCTGTAGATACAACAGCTAACACCCAAGTTCCTGATTTAGAGTCACTATATCCGCGCCTGTTAACTTTGGCTGAACACTTACTTTCTTTGATGGAAGAGTTTTACACCAAATTTTATCATCTCAAGCTGTCTCCAGCCACAGAGGAGGTAAATGGCGATCGCAACGAAGCGTTAAAATTGCGGTTACAAGCTTTGTTAAATGCAGCCCTACAAATAGCCGAACAGCATTTTAACTTACAATCTAAGGGAGGTTTTAGCGATCGCTGTCGTCGGGTAGAACAGGCTGGGTGGAATTATATATTTAGGGATGATTATAAGGATACAAAAGGATTATCTGCTGTTGAGAGAGCATTAGGCGATCGTGTTGCGGAAGAAGCTAATGCGAGAATGTGGCACATGAGATTAGTGGAAAGTTTTGTAGCAGTTTCTGGTAATTATATCCGCGAAAAACCCACAGTAGAAAGATTTGCCGAAACTGTTTTAATTGTCTGGCAGATGTTAGCAAAGATTAAAGGTGGAAAATCTTTCAATCGTCCCAAACTAGGCAAGCAAAAAGTCAAACTTACCATCGGTGAACCGCTATCTGTTACAGAATTGTATCCTAAATATAAAGAGAGTCGCTTAGGTGCAAGACAAGCCGTTGCTGATTTAACCAACGATTTACAACAAGCAATGGAAAGTTTAATTTAATTAACAAATTTTAATCTTTTAAATTTAGATCAAACACACCATAACTGCGGCTAGTAAAATACTAATCAGTATGTACTATCAACTGCACTTAAATATAGAAATATCCGCTTTTTTAAGCTCTTACTGTATATACTGAGCATAGCTCAAATGTTAGTTAATCTTAAATAAGTTTAATTACTGTCAATTTTAGTGGTTAGATATATGGATAGATTTGAAAATATATCGATAAGCGGTTTCCGTCGCCTTCGGCAAGTCGAAATGGAAATGAGAAATCTGACTGTTATGATTGGTGCAAATGGTGCAGGAAAAACTTCTTTCTTGGATGTTCTTTCAACACTGGCTGCTTCAGCTAATGGTAAGTTACAACAGACTTTGCAGGATAAAGGTGGATTAAACGAAATTTTGACTAGAGGCAAAGCACAGTTACTCAAAATTTCAGTTTCAATGAGCGTACCAGAGAGAGAACCTCTCAAGTATAGTTTAACCCTATCTCCCAAAGGATTGTCCTATGACATTAGTGAAGAAACTTTAACACAGCAACGCAATCCATTTGCACAAGAGCCATTCAAATATATTGAATCTTATGGTTTAGATATTAAGTATTTTAGTCAAGAAGATAACAGGCTTTTAAGACCAAACTGGGAACATAATTATCTGGAAACATCACTTTCCCAAGTTCCTAAGATGTATCGTGAACCAGAAAACTTGAGAAAAAGCCTTGCTTCTTGTACTTATTATGGGTCACTAGATGTTTCAAATAAAAGTCCTATTCGTTTACCTCAAGCAATGCGTCCTGCAAAGCTTCCTGGTGCAAGTGGTGAGGATTTAGTTTCCTGTCTGTATGACCTTCGAGAAACTGATAGAGAGCGCTTTGAAATGCTTGAAGATGTTCTTTCTACAGCATTTCCAGATTTTAAGCGATTAAACTTTCCACCTGTTGCCGCAGGAACTATATCCATGACTTGGACAGATAGAAATTTTTCTCAGCCCATGTATCTGCATGAGTTATCAGAGGGAACACTGCGCTTTCTGTGGTTAGTTACTCTTTTACAAAGCCAAAGCTTAACAACAATCACGCTACTTGATGAACCAGAAGTCAGTTTACATCCTGAACTTCTGAGGCATTTAGTATATTTAATGAGAGAAGCTTCAAAACACACGCAGCTGATAGTAGCAACGCATTCAGATCGGTTGATTGGATTTCTTGAGCCACATGAGGTTTTAATTTGTGACCTTGAAGAAGGTGAAGCAAGGATGACTTGGGCGGATACGCTTGATTTGGATAAGTGGTTGGCAGATTACAGCCTTGATGAAGTTTGGAAAATGAATTTGATCGGTGGTCGTCCATGAAGATTGCTATTTTAGTTGAAGGGGCTACGGAGATAGCTTTTAGAGAAAAACTGCGTGAGTTTCTTCAAACTCGTCTAGGGCAAAGAATGCCAAGACTTAAATTTATTTCCCAAAATGGTAGGATTCCTAAAGAAGAAAAACTTAGGCGTGTAGTTGAAAATTTATTAACTGGTAAAGATGCTTATGATGCTGTAATTGCCCTAACAGATGTTTACACAGGAACTAATGATTTTCAAGATGCGGCTGATGCTAAAGCTAAAATGATCAATTGGGTAGGTAATAACCCTCAATTTTACGCACACACAGCATTACACGATTTTGAAGCATGGCTTCTTCCATACTGGAATACTATCCAATCCTTAGCAAAACATAATCGCTCTGCTCCAAGTGGTTCCCCGGAGACTGTGAATCATCAAAAACCTCCTTCTTACTGGATTAAGGAGATTTTTAAATTAGGAAGTCGCGAAGATTATAACAAACCTATTCATGGAAGAAAAATTTTGAAGGACAACAATCTGATGATTGCTATCCAGGCTTGTCCAGAATTAAAAGCTTTTGTGAATCAGATAATTTGTCTTTGTGATGAGAGTGAAAAAATTCCCTAATTTTTAATGTTAACCATCAAGTTTTTAGAGAGGACTAAAGTCCTCTCTACGAACTTTTTTGTGGGGATGGGTAATTGGTCAATGCAAAAAAAACGATCGCCTCACAAAGAAGCGATCGCCTAATTTTTGCTACGATTGAGAATTAATGACGTTACTTAACGATGCCGGAAACAGCCATTAATTCAGGCTCGGCGATTTTAGGAGCGAAGAAACTTTTCGCATAAATTTTGGAGTTACTTTGGGCGATTTGTGTATATGATTGCCGCACTTGATTATTCACCGCTACAGTTTTCACATCGTACATCTGAGTAGCAATCTTGGGATATACACCCACACCAATAATTAATACCAAGAAGCTGAGAGCAATGAATACTTCCCGTGGGCTAGCGTCTCTATATACAGCTTCTCCAGGTAAGAGACAGTCTGTACCAAAACAAGCTGTACCTTCATCCTCTAAATTTTCGTAAGCTTGATTGTTAATGTTGCAACTGAGTTCTGCACCAGTGCCGTAAAATACTTGTCGCAACATAGATAACAAATAGATTGGTGTGAGGATAACACCAACTGCGGCCAGGAACACCATCACAGTGCAGAATGTGGGACTGTAAACGTCGCTGGAGGTGACACCAATAAATACCTTCAGTTCGCTGACAAAGCCACTCATTCCAGGGAGTGCCAACGATGCCATTGCGCTGGCGGTAAACAAAGCGAACACTTTGGGCATAGCTTGACCGATACCACCCAAACTATCCATAGCCATTGTATGGGTGCGATCATAGGTAACACCAGCCAGGAAGAATAGTACAGCCGCAATCAAACCGTGAGAAAGCATTTGCAACATTGCCCCACTCACACCTACATCGGTAAAGGAAGCAATACCCAGCAATACAAATCCCATATGGGAAACGGAAGAGTAGGCGAGGCGGCGCTTCATGTGGGTTTGAGCAAAGGAGTTCAAAGCACCGTAAATAATATTGATAACACCTAAAGTTGCCAGGACTGGGGCGAAGTAAATATGTGCATCAGGCAACAAACCCATATTCAGGCGGATTAGACCATATCCACCCATTTTTAACAACACACCGGCCAAAATCATCGATACGGGGGCTGAAGCTTCACCGTGGGCATCAGGCAACCAAGTGTGTAGGGGGAAAATCGCTAGTTTTACGCCAAAGGCAATTAATAATCCCGCATAAAGTGGCAACTCTAACGCCAGAGGATAATTTTTTGCACCCAGTTCGACGATATCGAAGGTAGTGTTGTCGCCATACAAAGCCATTGCCAGCCCTGCAATTAAGATGAAAATAGAAGCTGCGGCTGTGTAGAGTAAGAATTTTGTTGCAGCATAGCGGCGTTTTTGACCGCCCCAAATTGAGACAAGCAGGTAAACCGGAACCAGTTCCAGTTCCCACATGATAAAGAAAAGTAACAAGTCTTGGGCTACAAACACCCCAATTTGGGCAGAATACAGCACCAACATTAAGAAATAAAATAGACGTGGTTTAAGATTAACTTGCCATGCAGCAAACATCGCAAGCGTCGTCACAAACCCAGCCAGCAACACGAGTGGCATGGAAATTCCATCAACTGAGACTGCCCAGCTAAAACCTAACTGAGGAACCCAATCATATTTCTCCACTAGTTGAAACGTTGCATTGCTGGCATCGTAATGCTGCCAAAAGGTGTAACACATCAATATAAAGTCCGCGATTCCTACACCAAGGGCGTACCATCGCACGAGCTTGCCTTCTTTGTCAGGCAGCAGGGGAATAAATCCAGCAGCAACGAGTGGTAGCAATATAATCGCGGTCAGCCAAGGAAATCCATCCGCTATCATGTTATTGAGCAAAAATACTTATTGGTGAATGAATATATTGTATTAAACTTTGTTAACTTTTTTTTATAAATATTTACCGCAGGTTTGCATTGAGTCTAAGTTATCCAATAGTAAAAAAGTAATGAGTATCATAGATAAGCTGTTGACGGTCAAAAAGAAGGCATTGACTAGTTTAATCAATCATCAGCCCGATGTACTCATTAGCGACATTGGGATGTCAGATATGGATGGTTATATGCTGATGCAAAAAGTGAGAGCCTTAGCACCAGAACAAGGAGGGCAGATTCAAGCGATCGCCCTTACTGCCTATGCGCGAGAAATCAACCAGAAACAAGCCCTAAAAGCAGGCTTTCAACAGCATATCTCCAAACCTGTAGACGCAGACATTTTAATTGCGGCGATCGCTAATCTTACCCGACACAACTAAAAATCAAAAGATACTGTTCCCAAAACAGTCAACGGCGCACCAGGAACTAAGTAGAACCGTTGCGACTCGTAGTATTCCGTATCAAATAGATTTTTGATGTTAATTGCTGCACGCCAGTTATCTCGGCGATAGAAGATACTAGCATCGGTGCGGATATAGGAAGGAATTTTGAGGGAATTTGGCAGGGTTGCTTCGCGCTCATCAACGTAAACTAATCCCAGCCCAAATCCTAAGCCTTGTAAACTCCCTTTTTGGAACTCGTAGGTTGTCCACAAACTAGCGCTATTGTAGGGTACAGCTTGTAGGCGATCGTTAACTAAATCTTGATCCCGATCCTTACTAACATAGGCATCTATATAAGCATAGGTAGCAATCACTTTCCATCCAGGGATAATTTCACCTGCAACATCTAACTCAATACCACGGCTTTTTTGTTCACCAGTCTGAATTTGAAAATCAACATCATTAGGGTCAGTTACCAAAACATTCTGTTTTGTAATATCAAAATATGCCAAAGTTGCAGAAAGACGTTTGTTGAACAATTCTTGTTTAATTCCCACCTCAAATTGTTCTGCCGTCTCTGGTTTAAATTGTTCACCTGTACGACTGCGCCCAAAAAATTGTGGATTAAACGAATTTGTCCAACTTGCATAAATTGAAGTAGTATCACTGGGTTGGTAAACAATGCCAACACGCGGAGAAAATTCTGAATCTGATGTTTTTAAATCAAAACTATTAGCGGACAAATCTTGATAAGTAGAATCTACCCAATCAAAACGACCACCCGCTAACAGTTTGATATTTGGTGTCAGCGTAATTAAATCCTGAAAATAAACAGCCACATTATCGCCACCATAACCTTCAAAAAAATCTGGTGTTAAATCTCCTCTTTGAGCGCCATAAACTGGATTGATGATATTTAGTGGAGCAATAGAAGCACGAAAGAACTCGTAAGAGAAATCGTAACTAGCTAGTTCTAAACCAACTAAAAAGTTGTGGCTAATAGAACCAGTATTAAACTTACCGCTAATTTCATTTTGCCAAGAGATGTTTTCTTGGTCTTCGTTAACCTTGCGATACCTACGTCGAAATGTTTGACCATCTGGTTCTAAGCCTGTATCTTGTATCGTTTGCGTCACCCCATTGACACTGATCAGGCTAAAACCTTGGCGAAATTTCCAGTCATCACTAAATTGATGTTCAAAATTGTAAGTGAATGATGAAGACCTTAATTCTGAACGTGGTAAATCTGGTTCAACAAGAGAACGGCTGATAGGAACATCAAAAGAGATTCTGTTAGGAGGTAAACCGCGATCAAAAATGTATTGATAGTTTTGGTACTCGTATTCAAATGTGATATTGGTTCGCTCGCTAATATTCACACTGATTACAGGAGAAATAAAAACACTTTCATTCTCATTAAAGTCTCTAAAACTACCAGCATTTTCGTAAGCTGCATTTAACCGATAAAGTACAGATTTATCCTCTGTCAGAGGCCCAGTTAGATCAAGAGTAGGGCGGTAAAAATCGTAACTACCGATAGTCATACCTGCCCGATAAAAAGGCTCTGGCAAGGGTTTTTTGGTAATAGTATTGACGACACCGCCAGGATTGTTAGCACTACCATACAATACTGATGCAGGGCCTTTGAGAAACTCTACTCGCTCCACATTGGCAACATCACGAGGGCTGAGGAAACCAAAATCTCTAAAACCATTACGCAGAGTTTCAAAACCTGATTCAAAACCACGGATAAAGTAGCCTTGAGAAGAAAGACCACCATATCCTGATTGCAACTGCACACCACTAACGTTATTGGCTAACTCATTTAACCTTACTACCTGACGGTCTTCGATAACTTGTCTAGGTATGACTTGTACAGATGCGGGAATATCACGCAATGGCGCATCAATTTTAGTCGCGGTTGATGATTCTTCTACACGATAGTTATCTTGTTCTCCTGTGACGACCAATTCAATAGGTTTTTGATTTTCAGCCGTTGGTTCCTTGGGTATAGTTTCAGTTGTGGGTTGTTCTGGTGTAGCTTGAGTTTGCTGTTGTGGTTTGGTGGTAGATGCAACATTTGTAAAGCCAATAATTAAACCTTCATCGCTGTCAAATAATTCTACAGTTGGTGCAGTTGCTATACCTACAAGTGTAACGCGAATTGTGTTTGCATCCTGATTGAATACAGTTATTTCTGCTATTCCTGGCGCTGGTTTTTCTTGACGGAAACTATCACCTTGCAACTGTGCATTAGCAATATTGGCAATATAACTATTACCTTCAGTATTGCTATTAATTTGTAGTTTTTTGCCCTCTTTAGTTTCGAGAATTATTTCAAAGCCTGTAGTAGTTGAATTTATCTTGACTCCGGTAATTTGAATAACTACTGCTGGAGTTGGTGTTTGTGCTAGTAAATGTGTGGTATTTACACGAAGTTGACGAAGTGAAGATTGTTTGAGTTCTTTAGCGGATACTGATGGTGTATTCAGTACCACTAATAAACTAGCAACTGATAATAAATGAATACAAAATACAGAATTTGTAAATTTTCTCTTATTCATGGTTAATGCCTTTTTGGGTAACTTCACACTCACACGAAAATCAAATACTATTTGCTGTTTAGCTGTTTAAATGAAGAAAACTTTTAATATCGTTGCAAGGCTTTCGATGTATCTATAGAGTTGTTTGCCTTAACACGATGGCGATACCACCACATCACGAAACCAGTCACGAACAGAATTAAGGGTGCAAGCCCAACAAATACATAGAGGATGCGGCTATAAATTCCCCAATATGTACCAAAGTGGAGGGGAGTAAACCAGATGAGAATGCGATCGCCTAAGCCTACTTTACGACTATCAACAACTCTCAAAACCTCACCGGTGTATTGATCTAAGGTAATTTCACTTTCACCGTAATAAGAGGTTTCATGAGCTTGTCGTTTCCCAACTCTAATAATCCCCTCTAGTTTACTTGGCAAACCTATATAAATTGTCTGAGCGTTGGGTATGGCTGCATCTGCATTTGCAAGCACCTTTGATAAAGCCACAGGACTTTTACCAGGAACAGGTTTAGATATTAATTCTGGTGGTTGAGGGGTGAAAGTAGTTGCATAGATAAATGGCACAGAGAAATCATAAAAGTTCCAAGCAAAGCCAGTAATTCCTGTCAAACTAAAAAATACCGCAACAACAATCCCAGTTACTTTATGAATGTCAAAATTGACTCGTTTAGGATGAGCTTTCCATTTGATTTTGAAACCAGAAATCAGCCTTCTCCAACCAGGCCAAAGAATGATGCCTGTCACACTCAACAAGAATAAAAACAGTCCAGTCAAACCGACAATGATTTGCCCTAGTTTCCCTGCGAACAACTCATAATGCAGATGTAGAGCCAAACGCAGAATATTGGCATCTTGATGAATCACACCCATCACCTCATTTTTGTAGGGATGGATAAACATCTGAGTGAGCTTATCATTTTTATCCCAAAGTCTGCCGTGATAAGGAGAAGTGGCATTTTGAGGCATGATTATCGAGCCTATTTTCATGCCGGGTTGTTTAGTAATTTCCTTATTGATAGTTGTCACAACCTCGTCAATGGACACAGGTTGTCCTTGGGGAACTATATGACCATATTTCTGTGCGACTAAAAAGTCTTCTATTTCTGGTTCAAAAACTAGCAAACTACCAGTCAACCCAATCACAACCAATATCAAACCGACAACCAAACCCATATATCGGTGGATATAGAATGTAGCATCACGAAGTTGTTTCTTGTTCATAGCTAATTCTCCTACCTGAAACTAAATCAGACGTTGACAGAAACTGAACCTATGACAGTGATACGGATAGTGTTGGCATCTTGATTAGTAATTGCGATCGCACTGATTCCTGGAATTGGGTTTTCTTGGCGAAATACACTACCAGATGAGAGACGCAGTTGTGCATTGGGAATATCAGCGATGTATGTGTTACCTTCGGTTTTGCCATTTATTTGCAACAACTCCGGTTTTGAGGTTTGCAAAAATAACTCAATGCCAGAAGCTGTATTTTGTAGCCTGACTTGCGTTACTGGGATTTCTTGAGCCTTTATGGACTGTGCTGTTAATAGCATGACGGTGTTAGTAATTAATATCACTTGATAAAAATAATTCCTCATAAATTTCTATGACTTGTCCGTGCTTTATCTCTCAAATGGTGATTTTTTCAGATTTGTTATTGTCAATAGTGTGATTGGATTTAACAGCTAAAAACTAAAGATTATCAATTAATTTTGAAAAAAATTTCCAACTTAGATGAAGTGCGAAGCCTTGAATACTTGAGTGTTCACAGAATCTAAGCTTGTGCTAGAGAATGCTAGAAATTTATTGCTAGCTATTCTCACTATTACAATAATCTTAAAATGCCAATAAGCATAAAAAGTATGCAGGTAGCTGTTTAAAGTACTCTGGAGATAAGCATTGCTGCGACTTGTGATTGAATTGATGATAATTACAATACCATTAAGTTGATAGAAATTATCGTTATATTTGATCTTCTCTTGACAAAGAGTATCAATTTGCTAGAGGATTCTGCTAATCTGGTTTTTGATTAATGATGAGGCGTTATGGGACTACAAAATCTGTTTGCAGCAGGCGGCGTGGTAATGTGGCCGTTGTTGGGCTTTTCTGTGTTGGCGATCGCACTGATTGCGGAACGAGTTAAGTTTTGGCTGAAAGTTAGCAACCGTCAACAGCGTGTGGTTAGAGAAGTTTTGAATCTGTATCGACTAGAGAATGTAGTTGGAGCCATTGAGAAACTCAAGAAGAATATAGACTTACCACTAGCACGGATATTTTTGTCAGCGTTAGAACTAGAAGAACCTACACCAGAAGAATTTCGACTAGCACTAGAAAGCGAAGCCCAAGCAGAAATACCTCTACTCAAACGCTTTCAAAATATTTTCGATACAATTATCGGTTTAGCACCCCTACTCGGTTTGCTGGGTACAGTATTAGGTTTAATTAATTCCTTTGCTTCCTTAGATATTGGTGATGTGGGTGGTACAAAGACAGCAGGTGTAACAGCCGGGATTAGTGAGGCGCTAGTATCTACAGCAGCAGGATTGATAGTAGCTATCTTTACACTTTTCTTCGCTAATACCTTTCGTGGACTTTACTCCCGGCAAATGGCACTATTTCAAGAGTATGGTGGTCAATTAGAATTGCTTTATCGCCGACGCTACGAGAGAGGAGAAAGAACCTATGCGCCTACAAGATGAACCAGATATTCCCGCACAGATTAACATTGTGCCGATGATTGATGTGATTTTTGCGATATTGACATTTTTTATCATGTCAACATTGTTCTTAACTCGCTCAGAAGGTTTACCAGTCAATTTACCCAAAGCTGCAACAGCAAAACAACAGCAAGTACCCGCAAAAATTACTATCACTGTAGACCAACAAGGAGCAGTAAGTTTAAATCGTCAACCAATTCTCATAGATTCTCTGGCTCAACAGTTGCGTAATTTGGTTGGTGTGAACCAAGAAGCCTTAGTAATTATTAATGCTGATGAAAAAGTGGCACACGGTAAAGTAGTGGCAGTGATGGATCAGGTGCGTCAAGTACCGGGAGCAAAATTAGCGATCGCTACTCAAAAACAATAAATATAATTTGTCATCTAGAGGCGCAAGCTGTGCGCCCCTACAACACCCCATCCGCTTACACACACAATTTATATCAAGTTCGGCTAATTACCCATAACATGGTTGTTTTGTTGGGTTATTGGTTCTATTACAAAGTTCTGAGCGGAGGTTTCCTCTGTTCAGACTTTGCGCAATAGCTAAGAGGTAATTGTTTTAAACCATCACCAATCCCCAATCCCCAATTACCAATTACCAATTCTCAAGATATGATCAGTATTTAAGCGAACTTGATATTATTCACCATTATTGTTGCGATTATTACCGAAAAATGGGATGCTGAAACCTCCAGGCCTGCGACGATAGCGTCGGACTGATATTCTTTGTCGCCTAGTGGTTCTGTCACTAGGTTCATCACTGTCGGCTTCTTGGTTAGCATCAGCAGGTAACTGCGTTCTAGTTTCTTCCTTACTTCTCCACCAAGCAATAATCCAGCCTCCACCGATAGCACCTATACCACCTAGTAAGATACTCATGGGTGCAGAATATCCCATCATTGAAAACCCAAGTAATAAAAATAACCAATATTTTAAACCAGCATCAATACCATCCGAAGAAGCAACTACGGGTGCTTGGGGGCTATTCTTACTAGAATTAGTAAACCAGCCTAAAGCGAAACCACCCATGATTCCCAGAAAAATGCTTAAGGATACTGGCGAACCTGTGGAGATTAAAATAAATATTAAAAATGCTCCGAATATAAGTTGAGAAATAAATTCGGGAGTGAAGTTAAATAGGTTGTTGTTTTTAGCCATAAATGAACTAAAGGGGTAGGAGTAATACTAATTCGTAATTCGTAATGGGCTAACGCCCCGCTCCGCTAACGTAATTAAGAAACTCAGGTTTAGCAAGACTTTTCTGAGAGTTATCTGTTGCGTTGTTTGGGAGAAGTGATAGAAAATTTTTGTCCTACAGTTCTCCCCGTAAATGCACTCTCGGTAAATTACGAATTACGAACTACGAATTACGAACTACGAATTACGAATTACGAATTACCTGTTCCAATTGTGTCTGTGGTGGTTGAGTCGTGTCCCAAGTTTTCACGTAGGATAGTTCTACACCAGTAAAGGGTTCAGTTTGCTTGAGTTGGGAAGTTAATAAATCAACTGTAGCATCAGCAATATCGCCAGTACGCTTAGTAAGCCTTTCTTCCACAACATCTAAGGGTGCGGTGCAGTAAACTATTTGCAGAGGCAGTTGATATTCTTTGGCTTGGGCGATCGCCTCCTCACGTGAACTTTGCTTATCATATTTAGCATCCAAAATTACTGTATAGCCTTGTTTAGCTAGTATAATCCCCAAGTTCAATAACCGCGCATAGGTCTTTTGGGTCATTTCTGGCGTATATAAATCATCACCGCCACGTTCTGATAAAGAAATGCCCCCCAAATGCTTACGGACTGCATCTGAGCGAATCTGAATTGCGTTGAGTTGACGGGCTAAATATTTTGCCGTCGTACTTTTCCCAGAACCAGATAACCCCGACATTAAAATAAGTTTTCCTTGTTTGGGTTTGGTGTATTCCCATGCCAGCTTGTAATATATGGAGGCTGTTTTGCTTGCTTCCTCCTTTACATTCGCTGGCACACCAGGATCATCTAATAAAAATGAAGTCACCTTAGCCCGGACGTAGGATTGACGAATTAGGTAAATAGGCAGAATTTCTAAGCCTTCCCAGTCGCCAGTCTGTTCTAGATATGTATTCAAATAAGCATTACTCAAGTCTGGACGTTGCTGTGCTTCCAAATCCATCACAGCATAAGCGACATCGAACATGGTATCCACAAACCGGAAAGGCTCGTTAAATTCAATACAATCAAACAGGAGAATTTTATCGCCCCATAGACAGATATTTCTCAGATGTAAGTCTCCATGACATTCCCGAATATAGTTATTCTGCATTCGGCGCTGGAATAATTCTTGTCTCTCGGCAAAAAATTTCTCTGTATATGCTTTAGTTTCGTCAAATTGTAACTGCGTCTGAGGGCCACCAATATATTTCTCGGTTTGCTCGTGATTTTCATCAAACGCCTCTCTAACTTGAGGTACTTCACCAAAACTACGAATATAATCGTTAGTCTCAGTTTTAGCATGGTACTGAGCAACTATCTTGCCTAATTCTTCTAGGTGGGACTCGGTTAGCTTACCTTGGGCAAAAAGTTCACTGAATAAACCTTCTTGGGGAAACTGGCGCATTTTTACCACATACTCGACAGCCTCACCCGTTCCGCCTAATATGTATTGGTCATCCGACAAGGTGATGGGTAAAACTTCTAAATATAGTTCGGCTGCACCGCGTTTATTTAGGCGCAGTTCTTCCTCACAAAAATGTTTGCGTTTTTCTAAGGTGGAAAAATCTAAGAAGCCAAAATTTACTGGCTTTTTCAGTTTATAAGCATATTCCCCGGTGATGAGGACGTAGGAAACGTGAGTTTGGATTAGTTGAATTGGTTGTGTTACTTCATGGGGGTAGAATCCAGGTTGTAACATCTGCTGGATGAAGGCTGGAAGATTTGTTTCTGTCATGGGAATTTTTAAGTTTGTAGTAAGTTCGTAGTAAGGGCTTTAGTCCTGATGATGCAGAGAGGACTAAAGTCCTCACTACAAAACAAAAAACCAGGGTTTAAGCCCTGGTTCATCAGCAATTATCACAAATTTTGTACTTGCTTTAGCCTTTGGCAGTGGCAAGAAAGCTGATGTGATATGGTGTACCCTTGGCTGGATGCACCTGAACTTCTTGTAGAACTGTTTTACCAGTCCACTGTAGTTCGGGGATGTTGAGTTCAATTTCGGTTTTTCTCACAGCAGCAGATTTAAGTAATCTTTCAACTACTTTGGCATCAACTACCAAAGAAATTGATTCTCTACCGTTGTGTCCGTAAAGGTTAGCGGGGATGAGTCCAGAGCGGCGCAAAGCGTTTGGTTTGCTGCCTTCTGGGCGTTTTTTTGTTTCGACTGTCAAAGGCATAGTTTTAGTTGTCAGTTGTTTTTAGTCATTAGTCAATAGTCATTAGTCAATAGTCATTAGTCACAAAACTCTGGACTCTGGACTCTGGACTTTTGACTAGGCACTTAGTAAGGAAGCTGGTGTGCCGTCGGGGTGCAATAAAGCGCGTTTTGGCCCGTGAATGGGGTCTTCAACGATGATGGTTTGATCGCGGCTTGCGCCTAATGAGACGATCGCGATCGGAACTTCCATCAACTCTGCTAGGAATTTGAGATAGTCTAGTGCTTGCTGAGGCAAGTCTTCCAGGGTGCGGCAATGGCTTGTTGGCACTTGCCAGCCTGGAACGGTTTTGTAGATGGGACGACATCTAGCAAATTGACGGGCGCTAGTGGGAAAATGATCGCAGCGTACACCGTCGATTTCATAAGCTACACAAACTTGGATTTCCTCTAATTCGTCCAGGACATCTAGTTTGGTGATAGCCATACAGTCCATGCCGTTGATTCTCACAGCATAGCGACCGATAACTGCATCAAACCAACCGCAGCGCCGTTTACGTCCGGTGGTAGTGCCAAATTCCGCACCGCGATCGCAAAGTAATTCGCCTATTTCCCCATCTAATTCTGTGGGGAATGGCCCTTCACCAACTCGCGTTGTGTAGGCTTTTGACACTCCAATTACCCTATCTATCATTGTCGGGCCTAGCCCTGTACCTACGCAAGCCCCCCCAGCTACCGGGTTGGAGGAGGTGACATAGGGATAAGTCCCATGATCCAAGTCTAGGAGTGTACCTTGTGCGCCTTCAAATAATATGTTGCGCCGCCGTTGAATGGCATCGTATATTTTTAACGATGTATCAACAACATGAGGACGTAAGCGTTCTGCATACCCTAGATATTCTTTGATTACCTCTTCAGGATCTAGGGGTGGCAGATTGTACAGCTTTTCTAAAATGACATTCTTATAATTGATTGTCCATTCCAACTGGTCGCGCAGCGCTGCCGAGTCCATCAAGTCTAAAACCCTAATCCCTGTACGCTCAGATTTATCGGCGTAGGTAGGGCCAATCCCTCGACCAGTGGTTCCAATTTTATGGCTGCCGCGCCGCTCCTCTGATGCCTTGTCAATTAGCCGATGATATGGCATAGTGACATGGGCTGTCTCAGAAATGAGCAGATTTTTAGTAGAAATATTTAAACTTTCTAATTGGTCGAGTTCTTTTATCAAAACTTGTGGATCGATGACTGTACCACAGCCGATCATACATTCCGTTTCGGGGTACAAAATTCCAGAGGGAATCAAGTGCAGTTTAAAGGTCTGACCTTTGACTACAATTGTGTGTCCAGCATTGACACCCCCCTGATAGCGTACTACCACATCTGCGGAGCGGCTGAGTAAGTCAGTTATTTTACCTTTTCCTTCATCGCCCCATTGAGCGCCTATTACAATGACGTTAGCCAAGTGTTTATTTTATTGAGGTAAAGTTTCCACAAAGAACCATTATCAACATAATTGGCGACGAATGTCAAGAGTTTGCTGACAGTTGATAACAGTTTCCTAATACACAACAGTTAATAGGGCTAATACTATTACAGATGTAAGTTAGGCAAAAAACTTTGCTACACTGAGTGTACAACTATTGAATACCGTAGAAATCTAAATGTTCTACTGTATTCGCTAATACAATGAACTCTAACCAATCTTCTGAGTCATCACCATCGGATTCTATTGCTGTTGAACCATTGGTAAAGAAGCAGCAAGATAAAGGCAATGAATTATTTCCTATAGTCGGAATTGCGGCTTCTGCGGGAGGGTTAGAAGCATTTACACAGCTACTGCATCACTTGCCTATCGATACTGGGATGGCATTTGTGCTGATTCAGCACTTAGATCCAAATCAGAAGAGCCTGTTAACTGAGATTTTGGCGAAGACGACTCAGATGCCCGTCCGTGAAGTGCAGAATGGGATGTTTGTCGAACCGAACCAAGTACATATCATTCCGCCGAACACAAAGATGACATTGGCTCAAGGGGTGTTGCAACTCATGCCCCCGTGAGAAAATTCATGGGAAATATATGCCTGCTGATGCTTTTTTTGCTTCGTTGGCAGCAGAACTAGGAAGCAAAGCCATCAGTGTTGTCCTATCTGGGAGTGATGGAGACGGCGCACAAGGATCAGAAGCAATTAAGGCGGCTGGCGGTATTACCTTTGCTCAGTGTGAAGCATCGGCACAATTTAGTAGTATGCCGAATACTGCGATCGCTACTGGTGATGTCGACTTCATTTTACCACCACAAAAAATTGCTGAGGAACTAGCAAAGATTGCTCGTCATCCCAACGTTACCCGCCCGATATCTTCACAAACAGTTGAGCCACTTTCTAAAAGTGAGACTGCTTTGTCGGCAATCTTTGCAATGGTTTTAACATCCACTGGTGTTGACTTTACGCATTATAAGCAAACGACTTTAAAGCGACGAATTGCTCGACGGATGGTGCTGTATAACCTGCAAAGTTTAGAAGATTACGTGCAGTATCTGCAAAATCATCCAGACGAAGTGCAAGCACTGTATTACGAAATATTAATCAGTGTCACCAGTTTTTTCCGTGATCCAGAAGCTTATCAAGCTTTGAAAGAGCGGGTATTTCCGGTAATATCTAAGGGCAAGTCAGTTAATGAACCAATTAGAGTCTGGATATCATGCTGTGCAACGGGGGAAGAGGTTTATTCAATTGCAATTTCTCTAATGGAATTTTTGGAGAATGTGTTTCCCAAACCGACTATTCAAATTTTTGCTACAGACATTAATGAGATAGTAATTGACAAAGCCCGCTTAGGTATCTACAAACCCAGCCAAATAGTTGATGTCTCACCAGAACGGCTAAGACGCTTTTTTAATCAAGTAGAGAGCGGTTATCAAATCAGCAAGCCGATTCGGGAACTTTGTGTTTTTGCTAAACAAAACCTCATCAGTGAACCGCCATTTTCCAATCTGGATCTTATTAGTTGTCGTAATGTACTGATTTACTTTGAATCTGTTTTGCAAAAGCAGGTGATGCCAATTTTTCATTACAGCCTCAAGCCCACAGGGTTTTTGATGTTAGGTATCGCCGAGAGTGCAGGAGAATTTTCCAACTCATTTACTTTAGTAGACAGAAAAAACAATATTTATACCAAAAAATTAATATCCACTCCCCTTAACTTTAACTTTGCAACCAGCAACTATCCTGTAGCGAAAATAGCTGCTGATAAGTCCATGAGTTATAAGAATTGGGATATTGCTGACTTAAATAAACAGGCTGACCAAATTCTTTTGAATCGTTATGCCCCAGTTGGCGTGATGATTAACGACAACATGGACATTCTGCAATTTCGAGGGGAAACCAGTCCCTATCTGAAACCTGCCCTTGGAAATCCCAGTTTTAATTTGTTCAAAATGGCACGAAAAGGACTGCTGGAAGAGTTGCGGACTGCGATTCATCAGGCAAAAAGGCAGAATGTTTCTGTGAGAAAGGAACAGATACAGATGCAAGGGAGTGAGCCATCCAGGAAAGTTAATGTTGAAGTAATTCCATTTCAGCCTGATTCAGTGGATAGTTGCTGCTTTGTTGTTTTATTTGAAGATGTACCTGCTCTATTAAATCAACAACTGAGCATCAAACCTGGAAATGTAGAACCAGCAGATACAGAGGAGATACTGCGACTTCAACAAGAACTGGCAGCAACTAAGCAAGAGCTTGCTGCCACTCAAGAATATTTGCAATTGATTAGTCAGGAGTATGAAGCCACTACTCAACACCTGAAAGTGGCAAATGAAGAAATCCTTTCCAGCAATGTTTTATCGAACGTTTAAGGTAACGCCCGCTTATACAGAACAGCAACTGATTTTTGAGTTAGGAAACGGTGAGTGGAACATTCCCCAACTGCGATCGCTCCTAGAAGACATTCTCACCCATAATACTCAGATTGAAGGTTTTGAAGTACAACAAGTCTTTGAAAAAATTGGGCAAAAAACTATATTGCTCAATGGTTATAAAATCTTACGAGAAGGAAATGGGCAGATGATTCTGCTGGCACTTCATGACATTACACAGCAGAAGTTGTTTGAGGAAGAACGCGCCCAACTATTGGCTAAAGAGCAGTCAGCCCGCTTGGAAGCAGAGGCATCTAACCGAATTAAGGATGAGTTTTTATCTACTCTATCCCACGAAGTTCGCAACCCCCTCCACAATATTCTGGGATGGTCTGATTTACTCCAGAAAAAAAACTTTGATACCGCTCAAATAAATTATGGACTTGACATGATCCAGCGAAGTGCTAAAGCGCAAGTCCAATTGATTGAGGATCTTCTAGATATCTCCCGTATTGCGACTGGCAAACTCCGTCTGAATATTTGTCCAATTGATCTACGGTCTGTAATTGAGACAGCCCTTGAGATAGTCAGATTATCGGCAGAAGCGAAAAATATTCAAATTGAATGCCACCTGCAACCCCTAATTGGACAAGTACTGGGGGATGGGGTGCGATTGCAGCAGGTAATCTGGAATTTGCTTTCTAATGCCATCAAATTTACTCCTTCTGGGGGAAGTGTGGTTGTCACACTAGAGCAAGTTAATTCCCAAGCCCAGATTCGAGTTAGTGACACAGGTATTGGCATACCTAATGACTTTCTCCCTTATGTCTTTGAGCGGTTTCGCCAGGCTGACAGTAGCAAAACTCGTGCTAATCAAGGATTGGGCATAGGGCTGTCCCTTGTCCGTTATCTAGTGGAACTTCATGGTGGCACGGTTCAGGCGGAAAGTCCAGGTGTAAGCTTAGGGACAATTATTATCGTTAGGCTACCACTAAACATCAATCTTGAAGGGGATTTTAGCTCTTGTGATCCAGAGGTAATAGATATTTCCGGCGACGCGGAAAGCTCTGTTGATAACATTCCTTCCCTAGAAGGTTTGCATGTACTTGTTGTAGATGACGATGCCTTTATACGTCAGTTAACGAAGATAATGCTACAAAATCACGGGGCTGAAGTAACGGCTGTCGCATCTGCTGATGAAGCATTCTCAGTACTCACAAGCCAACCAGAGATGTATGATGTGCTATTGTCTGACATTGGGATGTCGAACCAAGATGGCTATAGCTTGATCCGGCGAGTGCGCTCTCTTAGTGCTGAGGCTGGGGGACAAATTCCCGCAGCAGCAATGACAGGGTATACCAGTAGTATTGATATCCAAGAGTGTAGGAGAGCAGGTTTTCAAACGCACATTCCTAAACCCGTTAAGCTAACCCAATTGGTATTTATGGTTGCTAATTTAGCTAGACGAAGTAAAAATACGTAAAAGATAATAATTATTGTAAGGATTCAGGAGTCAGAATTCAGGAGTCAGAATAAATGAGACAACCAGCCAAAACATTTCAAGATTTGATAGTTTGGCAAAAAGCACACCAGTTTGTTTTATTTGTATATCAATTTACTGGTCAGTTCCCTAAATCGGAAATATATGGGCTTGTTTCCCAATTTAGACGAGCAGCAATCTCTATTGCAGCAAATATAGCAGAAGGATTTAAGAAAAAGGGAGCAGCAGATAAAGTACGGTTTCTGAACATTGCACAAGGTTCTTTAGAAGAATGTCGCTACTATCTAATTCTTTCAAAAGACCTTGACTATGGTGAGGCAGCGCAGTCTTGGGGGTTTCCCCCATGAGCG
Source organism: Nostoc sp. MS1 (assembly GCF_019976755.1). Taxonomy (NCBI): domain Bacteria; kingdom Bacillati; phylum Cyanobacteriota; class Cyanophyceae; order Nostocales; family Nostocaceae; genus Nostoc; species Nostoc sp. MS1. The sequence goes on along the minus strand of NZ_AP023441.1, from coordinate 750,471 downwards.
ACTGCCGGTGACACTTCAGGATCAATGCTTCAACTTGAGGAAGTTAGTAGGCTACTAACAAGCTATGCTAATTCTATTCTGAATTCTGACTCCTGAATTCTTACTAATTATTTACCTGGTTTTTGATATTTGCCGGGATATTTGCGTTGGAAATAGTCTTCCATTACTTTCAGAATCATGGGTGCGGCAATGCTACCACCGCCGCCGCCAGAATGTTCGGCGAAGGCAACAATGAGAATTTCTGGTTTGTCAGCAGGCGCATAAGCACCGAACCAAGCATGATTTTGTTTGACTTTGCGCTTCCAGGCTTCGGCTGTGCCGCTTTTGCCTGCGACTGGGGGAATTGTAGGTTGATTTAAGACTTTACCTGTACCGTCAGATACTACCTTACGTAAGCCTTCGCGTAAAAGTTTGATAGTTGTTGGCTTTAGGTGTACAGATTCTCGCCAGCTTTTAGCTTCCTCGTTATCTTTGAGTAAATGTGGTTGGACACGGTAGCCACCATTGGCGGGTACGGCAAACATAACAGCAACTTGCAAGGGAGTGGCTAATAATGCACCTTGACCAATCGACATATTAATTGTGTCGCCTATAGTCCAGGGCATCTTCCAAGCTTTCTGCTTCCATTTCTCATCGGGTACTAAACCTCTAGATTCCTCAGAAACAAATTCAAAACCTGTTCTTTGACCAAAGCCATATTTGCGAGTCCATTCGATTAAGGTGGGGCCGCCAACTCCCCTACCAATTTGATAGAAGAATGTATCACTACTCCACTGCATCGCCCCGACAAAACCCAATGGGCCGAAGCCTGCGTGATTCCATTCACCAAATGTAGTGCCACCAATAGTTAAGGAACCGTAGGTAGGTAATATGGTATTTGGTGCAAATTTACCAGATTCTAACCCAGCCGTCTTAGTGACAATTTTGAAGGTACTGGCGGGGGGGAAAGCACTCAAGGCGCGATTTACTAGGGGGTGTTCCTCACCTTGTACAGATTCCCAGTCTTTTTGCGTGAGTTTTTGCTTAGAAAAGATATTTGGGTCGAAGGTGGGGTGCGACACCATTGCTAAGACTGCACCATTTTTAGGGTCAATGGCAATGATAGTACCATTGCGATCGCCTAAAGCTTTCTCCGCCGCCTTCTGCATATCCAAATCTATCGTCAAGTGTATATCATCACCAGCCTTAGCTTGCTTCTCCCCTAAAACACGTAGTGGTCTACCAGCCCCATCTACTTCCACTTGTTGACCACCCCATTCACCCCGTAATAGCTTCTCATAAGCCTTTTCCACGCCCATTTGGCCAATGACATCACCCAGACGATAACCCTCAGCTTTTCTATCTTGTAACTGTTCAGCCGTTAATTCCCTTGTATAACCCAACACATGAGCTAATTCCCTACCGTGGGGATAATAGCGCACAGCTTCCGTATGGATTTCTACATCTTTCAATTCATTTTCATATTCCTTGACGGCTGTGATTTGGGCTTCATCAAGATTACGGGCAATCCGAATAAGAGAAGAAGAGTTAGCACCAGCTTCTTCTAATTTCTCCTCAATATCTTCTTGGGGAATGTCCAAAATCTGCGCCAGACGCGGCCCAACAACCGACCACGAGGGTTTGGTATGCGCCATCGGCCAAAGGTAAATAGACCGAGGATAGCGGGTGCTAGCCAAAAGTTGACCATTACGGTCAAAAATATTACCTCTTTCTGGTTGTTTAGGAATCACCCGCACCCGATTCGACTCGGCTTTTTGCTTAAACTTAGAACCTTCAATAATTTGTAAGTATACTAAACGGGCGCTGATTCCAGCCGTCATCACCAGAGTAAATATAATTAAAAATATTGGTTGAAAGCCCTGGCCTACAGTCCGGGTGTCTTTTTTACCTAAAAGTGGAGATGGTTGCAATAAAGTCATAAAACTAAATTACTTGCTCAAATAATAATAAGATTTGTATGCCACTTATTGTCCTACATCGCCATGCAGGTATTCAGAGTAATTGCACCTAAGCCCAGTTAATGTTGATAAGTTATTTTCAATGGATACCATTGATGGGAGATGAGGGAGTAATCAATTCAAAATTAAAGAATTGTTACTCCTGTCAACTGTCAACTGTCAACTAACTAATCCCCAGTAGTTTTCTGTTCTGATTGCTGTTGGGGTTTGGCGTATTGGCCTGGATGGTAGTGCTGAAAATAAGCTTCTAAAACTTGTAAGACCATCGGCCCGCAAACTGTGCCACCATGATCACCAGAATTTTCACCAAAAGCGACTACTACAATTTCTGGTTTATTACTGGGTGCATAAGCGCCGAACCATGTATGGTTGGGGCGACCAATGCCAGCTTCTGCCGTACCGCTTTTACCTGATGCGGGGGGAATTGAGGGTACATCTAGACGTTTACCTGTACCTTCACTTATCACTTTCCGCAGTCCGTCACGCAGAACTGAAATGGTGGCTGATTTCATATTGAGAGATTCTCGCCAGCTTTTGGCTTGTTCGTTGTCTTTGAGTAAGTGCGGCTTGACTCGATAGCCTCCATTGGCGGGAACTGAAAACATAATTGCTGATTGCAAGGGAGTCACTTGTAAAGCACCTTGACCAATTGACATATTAATTGTGTCGCCTATAGTCCAAGGCATTTTCCAGACTTTTTGCTTCCAATTTTCATCGGGAACTAAACCTCTGGATTCTTCGTTGACAAACTCTAACCCTGTTTTTTGACCAAAGCCATATTTGCGAGTCCATTCGATTAAGGTGGGGCCGCCGACTTTTCTGCCAACTTGATAGAAGAATGTATCACTACTCATGGCGATCGCACGAGGGAAACCCAAGGGGCCAAATCCTGCATGATTCCACTCGCCAAAATTCACACCACCTATATTAATAGAACCGTAGGTTTGCAAGATGGAGTCAGGCGAAAATTTGCCCGATTCTAGTCCGGCGGTTGTAGTGACAATTTTAAAAGTACTAGCAGGAGGGAAGGCACTCAAAGCACGATTTACTAGAGGATGGTCTTTACCTTGGACGCTTTCCCAATCTTTCTGAGATAGTTTCTGCTTAGAGAAAATATTTGGGTCAAAGGTAGGATGAGACACCATTGCTAAGACTGCACCATTATTAGGATCAAGGGCGACAATTGCACCCCGACGATTTCCTAAAGCTTTGTCGGCGGCTATCTGTAAATCCAAATCTATAGTTAAATGTAGGTCTTTGCCTGCTTTTGCTTCTTTTTCTCCTAAAACCCGAATCGGTCGACCCGCACCATCTACTTCCACCTGCTGACCACCCCATTCACCCCGCAGCATTGATTCATAGGCTTTTTCCACTCCCATTTGACCAATGACATCACCCAGGCGATAGCCTTCATCTTTCCTTTTTTGCAACTGTTCAGCCGTTAACTCTCGCGTATAACCCAGTACATGGGCTAGTTCCTGTCCTTGTGGGTAATAACGCACTGCCTCAGTGTTAATTTCTACTCCTGGTAATTCGCTTTCATATTCTTTTAAAGCCGTCACTTGTGCTTCATTTAAGTCACGGGCAATACGGATGAGTGAAGAAGAGTTGGGGCCAGCCTCTTGTAGTTTCTTTTCCATCTCTTCTTGAGGAATGTCCAAAATCTTAGATAGGCGTGGGCCGACAACTGACCATGAAGGTTTAGTATGGGCCATCGGCCACAAATACACAGACCGAGGATAACGTGTACTAGCGAGTAATTTACCATTACGGTCAAAAATATTACCCCTTTCTGGATGCTTGGGAATCATCCGAATCCGGTTAGCTTCAGCGCGTTGGTGAAAGTCATGCCCATCGACAATTTGTAAATATGCCAGACGAGCCTCGATTCCGGCAAGGGCAAGAAAAGTAAATCCAATCAAAAATATAGACTGAGAACCACGCCCTACTGTACGTGTATCTTTTTTGTGGTTCGGTAGAAATGAGGGTAATAAAGCCATAAGTTAAATAAAAATTTAAGAATATAGGGATGATGTCTATAATAATTCCCGAAAAATACTTGAGCTATTGAGTTTGTAACAATTTGGTATGTATGACTGTTGACTGTTGACTATGGACTAATGACTAATGACCAATGACCAATGACTAAACTATTGTTTTGGGCAGACTAAAATAAACCACAGACAATAAGTGTTGAATAGAATACATTAATCACAAGATTATTGAATATCACGGCATTCTACTAATGAATATGGCTCAAACTGTGACGCAGAATCTTAAGGGCATGAAAACGCTTCAACCGCTTGATGTTGAACTGCGTAATGTGTTCAAGTTTTTTAACCAAGAACCAGCAGTGCATGGAATAGATTTGGATGTCAGGCAAGGGGAGTTTTTTAGTATTTTAGGCCCGTCTGGTTGCGGCAAGACCACAACGTTACGTTTGATTGCCGGATTTGAACAGGTTGATGCTGGCAAGTTATTGATTCAGGGTCAACCGATGATTAATGTTCCCCCGTATCGGCGGCCAGTAAATACTGTGTTTCAAAGCTATGCCCTGTTTAATCATCTTAACGTTTGGGACAATATCGCTTTTGGATTACGTTTAAAAAAATTCCGTAAATCGGAAATTGAAAGCCGGGTTAAGGAAGCTTTAAAACTGGTGAAAATGGAAAGTTTGCGATCGCGTTTTCCTAGTCAGCTTTCTGGTGGTCAGCAGCAGCGTGTGGCTTTGGCTAGGGCTTTGGTAAATCGTCCGGCTGTGGTGTTGCTGGATGAACCATTAGGGGCGTTGGATTTGAAACTACGTAAAGAAATGCAGGTCGAGTTATCGAATTTACACAAAGACCTGGGGTTAACTTTTATCATGGTGACGCATGACCAAGAGGAGGCGTTATCGTTAAGCGATCGCATCGCGGTAATGAATCAGGGGAAAATTGAACAAATTGGCACACCCAGCGAAATTTATGAACACCCCAAAACCGCTTTTGTCGCTGACTTCATTGGTGATACCAATTTATTCAGTGGCGAAATCACAGCATTAGAAGCAGAGTATGTGCAAATTGTCACGAAAACCGGACTGACAATTGTTGTCGCCCGTAATGAGGACACACCAACTGAATTATTAAAATCTGTAGTCGTCAGTGTTCGACCAGAAAAAATTCAACTTTCCCTTTATCAACCCAGTTTAGTCAATAACTGCTTTGAGGGAAGATTAGTAAATATCATGTATTTAGGGACGCACGTTAATTATGTTGTGGAGTTAACTAACGGTATTAATATTAATGTTTTACAACCTAATACTCTAGGCAATTTACCAGGCTATGACACACCAATTTATGCTTGGTGGGGAGAGAATGATTGTTTGGCTATTAGTCAATAGTCATTGGTCATTGGTCATTGGTCATTAGTTATTAGTGAGAGAAATATGTCTAGTAGGAGGTTTCAAGAATTACGTGTCTATAAATCCGCAGAGAGATTAGCTGATGATATATGGAAAATTGTGGAGAAGTGGGAATATTTACCTAGAGAAACAGTAGGTAGACAGATTATCCGTTCAGCAGATAGTATTGGTGCGAATATAGCAGAGGGTGTGGGCAGAGGAAGTTATCAAGAAAATCGAAGATTTATCAAAATAGCAAGAGGTTCTCTATATGAAACTCAGCACTTGTTAAGACGAGCATATAAACGTAGTTTGTTAACTAATGAACAGGTAAATACACTAAAACTGATTATCAATGAATTAGCACCACAATTGAATGCTTATCTAAAATCAATCGGCAATTATCCAGAAGATTCTTAACTAATGACTAATGACTAATGACTAATGACTAATGACTAATAACCAATGACTAATAGAAGAAAATTTTTACAAGGAATAACAGCACTTTCTAGTTTATCTTTAGCGGGTTGTGGCTGGAGATTGGCAGATGTGCGTGCGGCTGCGGGTTCCGGGCGTAGCGATCAATTATATCTTTATACTTGGACACAATATTCTGACCAAAAATTATTACAAACTTTTAGCTCTCAAACTGGGTTGAAGGCGCTGGTAGATGTTTATGATTCTAATGAGGTGATGCTGGCTAAACTCTTAGCTGGCGGGGGTGGTAGTTATAGTCTGATTTATCCATCAGACTATATGGTACAGAAGATGGTAGAAAAAGGTTTATTAATAGAATTAAAACACGATCGCCTAATTGGGTTAAATAATTTATTACCACAATTCCAAAACCCTAGCTATGACCCTAAAAATCGTTATAGCATACCTTTTAGTTGGGGTACTACAGGGTTAATTTATAATTCGGAAGTTATTAAAGAACCGCCCAAAGATTGGGATTATCTCTGGCAAAATCAAAAGTTCCTCAATAAGCGCATGACTTTATTAAATGATGTGCGGGAAGTCATGGGTGCAGTTTTGCGGATGTTGGGTTATTCTTATAACTCGAAAAATGAGAATGAAATTAAACAAGCTTATGAAAAGTTAACTGTTCTCAAACCCGCGATCGCAGCTTTTGATACTGATGCTTGGAGAAATCAAATATTGGCGGGTGATTTAGTATTAGCGATGTGTTATTCAGCCGATGCTATCAAAGTTATCAAAGAAAATTCTAAGTTGAAATACGTGATTCCTCGCAGTGGTTCTTCTCTATGGACTGATACAATTGTTATTCCTAAATCTGCGCCTAATGTAAATGGGGCTTATGCCTGGATAAATTTTATTTTACAACCAGAAGTAGCAGCTAATGTTAGCGAAAGATTAAAAATAGCCACCCCTAATAGTGCAGCTTTTGAACAATTACCTAAACAAATAAAAGATAACGAAAATTTCTATCCCCCGTCCGCAATTTTAGAAAAATGCGAACGCATTAGCCCTGTGGGAGAATTTGAAGACGTTTATGAACGTTATTGGACGCAATTGACTAGTGGTTAGTCAGTTGACAGAAGGCAGGAGGCAGGAGGCAGAGTAAAGAATTAATTAGGGTGGGTATTGTCTACTAAAAGCATGATATTGATTTAATTTTGAATTTTGAATTTTGAATTTTGAATTGGTATGACTACAGAAATTAGTGATGTTCCTGATGATATTGCCAGACTGAGTAAATTAAACCGTCCCAGGTTCAACTTTATTCAACCTTTGGTGTTGTTAGCACCGTCTGGTATTTGGTTATTACTTTTATTGGTACTGCCAACTTTGATAATTTTTCAGTTGAGTTTAGTACCGAATATTCGACCTGGGGATATTGTTAATCCTAGAGGCTTTGATAACTACATTCGTATAGTTGATCCACTATATTTGCACGTTATATTGCGATCGCTATGGTTATCACTTGGGACTATGGCCATCTGTCTGATTTTAGGTTTTCCTGTGGCATATTGGATTGCCCAAATTGCCCCCAAGCGTTGGCGAAATTTTCTGGTATTGGGCTTTGTTCTACCCTTATGGACTTCTTCTCTACTCCGTTCTTACGCTTGGATAACTATTCTCCGTCCCACTGGCTTATTAAACAGCTTGCTTACTAGCGTAGGTTTACCCCCTTTAGACTTACTCAACCGTACACCAGCTGTTTTAATTGGCATGAGTTACAGCTTACTGCCTTACATGGTGTTGATTCTCTACGCTTCCCTAGAAAAATTGGATAAGCGGTTACTAGAAGCAGCCGCAGATTTGGGTGCAAATCCTGTGCAAACATTTTGGAAAGTCACAGTTCCGCAGATATCTCCAGGTATTATGGCTGCTTCTTTACTGGTTTTTATTACTGCCTTGGGCGATTTTATCAATCCTGAGTTGCTAGGTGGTGCTTCCAGTATGACGGCTGCGCGGCTAGTTTATAACCAATTCCTCGGCGTTACCCAAAATTGGGGTTTTGGTTCAGCTTTGAGTATGACATTAATTTTAGCTGTGAGTATTGCGATCGCTCTCTTGCTCAAATTTGGCGAAGCTACACCTAAGCAGTGAGAGTGGGGAGATGAGGGAGCAGAGGAGTAGGAGAGAATCACTATGGACTATGGACTAATGACTAATAACTAATGACTACTTAAGTGCATAACTTCAAGATACTTATACCTATTGATTGACAGAAATAGTATCTTGGATACTTAAGGAAAGAGTATGCTTCAATCAATCTACTCTCAAGAAATTGATGATATCTTCAGTCAAGTTAGAGATCAGGCACTGAGGAATGGTAAAAAATCTGTGCAAGTTGGTGATCAGGTAAAAGAAATTCCTACCCCTTTTCCATCACCAGCAGATTGGCGGGATACTTGGATTTATTTTATTATGGTAGACCGCTTTAATAATCCATCCAGTCCACCCAAGAAAGCTTGGAATGCTTTAGGTGATGAAGGTTTGGTTTTCCAAGGTGGGACTTTTGAAGGTATTCGTCAGCAATTAGATTATTTAGAAAAGTTAGGAGTGGGAGCAATTTGGATAACTCCTCCTTTGAAAAATTGTCAATATAAACGTAGTTATCACGGTTACGGTATTCAAGATTTCTTACAAATTGATCCGCGATTTGCTTCTGATAAAAATAACCCAGAAGCGGAATTACAAAGATTAGTTGATGAGGCTCATGCACGCGGAATTTATGTAATTTTTGATATTGTACTTAATCATGCTGGTAATGTTTTCACCTATTTAATTAATGAGCAAAAGGTGGAATCATTTTCCTTTATTGATGAACCAAATAAGCCCTATGATGTGATCTGGCATGATCAAGAAGGCACGCCAGAATGGAGAAATGCCGAGGTTAATGACGTTCAAGAACTTAATCCCGATGCGGCTGTATGGCCCAAGGAACTTCGCCAGCTTGAGTTTTTCCGCAGGAGAGGAACTAGAGATGATACTGAACAAGGTGGCGATTTTAGTGACTTGCGAGAGTTCGTAACTGCTAATCCAGAAGTACAGAATATTCTCATCCGTATTCATCAATATTTGATTGCCAAGTTTGATATTGATGGGTTTCGTATTGATACCTTGAGGTTTATTGAGCCAGATTTTGCGAGAGTTTTTGGTAATGCGATGCACGAATTTGCTTTAAGTTTAGGTAAGAGAAATTTCTTTACCTATGGTGAAATCTGGGCGAATGAGGACAATACAGAGGAAAAAATTACTCGCTTTGTGGGTCGCAATGCAGCCGAACCTGGTGATTTATTGGGTATTGATGCGGCGCTGGATTTTCCTTTATTCTTCCAATTACCCGGTGTGTTTAAAGGACTTAAAGAACCAAAAGCATTGGCTGATGTGTATATCAGACGCAGAGAAAGTCTGCGAGGTATTATCAGCTCTAACGGAGAGGTAAGTAGATTTTTTGTCACCTTCTTCGATAATCATGATTTGAAGAGTCGCTTTTATTACAGCAACCCAGACGAACCACAAAAGTTTGATGACCAAGTAACTTTAGCGATCGCTTGTTTGTTTGCTTTGCAAGGTATACCCTGTATATACTACGGCACAGAGCAGGGACTCAATGGTGCGGTTGATAATATCCCATTTGGTGATTTGGTGGTACGTCAAGCTTTATGGGGTAAGCCAGGAGGCGGCTTTAATACTGACCATCCCTTCTATAAAGCAATTGCTGAAATAACTCAGTACCGTAAAACCCATCCAGCACTGCGTTATGGACGGCAATATTTTCGTCCTATATCTGGCGATCGCATTAATTATGGCGTTTCACCCTTCAAATCTGGTGTGGTGGCTTTCACACGCATTCTCAATGAGCAAGAAGTGGTTGTAGTGGCGAATACGCACACAGAAACTCAACAGTCTATCTATGTGATTGTTGATTACAATCTCAATTCACAAAACCCGACTTACAAGGTTTTATATAGCAATAAAACTACATTTACTCAACCAGAAAAAGTCACAGAGCAAAGCGGTGTCAACATCACAGAACCTAATGGTCAAAAGAGTTATGGGCCAATTAGAGCGATGAAAGTGACACTACAACCGATGGAAGTCCAAATTTTGGTGAAATAACATATTTGAGACTCCCACTATTTGAGAGTCTTAAATATGTTACTTGCATTATGGCTTTGCGATCGCTTGGGGTGATAAATAGCTAACTGTACCCTGGCGATCGCAAAAACTTTTTTCATCGGGTTTGACATGAGGATTATTATCTAAATAACCTCGCACCCAACTACAACCGCGCCCAAGTAGATGGTCTAAATCATCCAAGTATAAATACAATACGAAAATGTCATATCTGCTGCTACTGGCTAACATCTTGCCATCAGGACTAAAGCGCACGCTCCAGACTTTATCTTGGTAGCCTTGTATGGTACGCAAGAGAGTACCGTCAACGCTCCAGATTTTTACAGTATTATCACCACTAGCAGTAGCTATTAATTTACCATTGGGGCTGAAGGTAACATTATGAACTACATTGTTATGCCCTATTAATGTATGCAGAAGTTTACCGTCAACACTCCAGATTTTTACAGTATTATCCCAACTGGCGCTGGCAATTAACTTACCATCCGGGCTGAAGGTGACGTTGTTGATACCACTTGTATGCCCATATAAAGTTTGCAGTTCTTTGCCGTCAATACTCCAAATTTTGATTGTTTTGTCCCAACCAGCCGTAGCAATGCGCTGACCGTCAGGGCTGAACACTGCACTATTAACCACAGCCGTATGTCCTGTGAGAGTTCGCCGCAATGTCCCGTCTCGATTCCAGATTTTGACAGTTTTATCTTCGCTGGCTGTGGCAATTAATTGACCATCGGGGCTGAAGTTGACACTCCAGACTGTATCTTTGTGTCCTAATAGAGTTTTCAATAATTTACCGTCTCGATTCCAGAGTTTGGCAGTTTTATCCCAACTAGTCGTAGCAATTAACTTTCCATCTGGACTGAAACTCAGCTTATTGACCTTGCCTTGATGCCCTTTAAATGTGTGCAGTTGTTGAAGTTTATCTTTGCCCACACTCCAAAGTTTGGCGGTGTTATCCCAACTAGCGGTAGCTATGGACTTACCATCCGGGCTAAATACTAGGTCAAAGACTTCATCTTGATGACCCCGAAAAATTATACTGTGGGGGCTATTGAGTTGCCAGATTTTAGCTGTTTTGTCATTACTAGCTGTGGCGATGGATGTACCGTCTGGGCTGAAGGCGACGCTATTGACGGCATCATTGTGGCCGTAGAGGGTTTGTATTTCTTGACCGTTACGGTTCCACAGTTTGACAGTTTTATCACCACTGCCTGTAGCAATCATTTTACCATCTGGGCTGAATGCTACACTGTTCACGCCATTTTGATGACCTTTGAGGGTTTGCAGTTCTTTACCAGCCAAACTCCAAATTTTGGCAGTTTTATCACCACTGGCGGTAGCAATTTCTTTCCCATCTGGGCTAAAGGCGACGCTCCAAATCATATCTTCATGGGCGGGGAAGCTGCTTAATTCTTTGCCCTCAAGATTCCACAGTCTCACGGTTTTGTCCCAGCCGACACTGGCAATTAACTTACCATCAGGGCTAAAAGTGACACTGTTGACTTTATTCGTATGTCCTTTGAGAATATGTAGGAGTTTCCCGTCTCGACTCCAGAGTCTCACAGTGTTGTCCCAACTAGCTGTGGCAATTAACTGACTATCAGGACTAAAGGCTACTTCCAATACCCCTTTGTTATGCCCCTTTAGGGTGTGTAAGATTTTACCATCTCGACTCCAGATTTTCGCTGTTTTGTCCCAACTGCCTGTAACTATGAGTTTACTATCAGGGCTGAAAGCCACACTATTGAAACCCTCTCCTTGAGATTCTTGTAATGTGACTGACTGTTGTTTACCCTCTCGATTCCAAATTCTGACGGTTCTATCTCTGCTGGCGGTAGCAAGGACATTACCATCAGGGCTAAAGCTGACACTTTCTAGTATCCCTTGATGTTTTACTAGACGGTTTTTCTCTCTGACAAAGTTGATAGCGTGGAGTAGAGTTTCCGTAATTTGCGTGCGTGTGTTGGCATCAATTCCTACAGTGTTTTTAAGGCGGCTACCAGCTTTGATACTGGCAATTAAACCATCAAACTCTCGATTAGCACTTAGTAAAGATTCGGCTGATGCTGTAATAGCTTTAATTTCGCTGATACGTGCCTTTTGTTCTTGCCACCAAGCAAAGCCTGCTAGACTGATGGCTAAAATTAAGCCAGCAAATAGAGAGGATACCGTCAGTTTACGTCGGTGTTGCTGCTGTTTAAACTCTAGTTCCCGCAGTTCTAAACTCAATTCAATGAACTTGATTTCGTGGATACTGAGTTCTTGCCAGCGTTGCACCTGCCATTCTTGGGCATCTATCAAGGGTTTACCCCGTAATAATGTACCTTGATCATGTCCAGTATTTTCCCATTGGCGAATTGCTAAACGCAATTGTTCTCGCCAGCGCAGAAAGTCACTATCGACTATGAGCCAATGTTCTAATCGTTGCCAGTTTCTAATTAACGCTTCATGGACGATTTCTACGGTTTCTTCGTCTGTGGACTCGTTGCAGTTAGTAACTACTAACCGGGAAGAAGCCAGATGTGTAACTAAATCCCAGTTTTCCGGCTTGATTTCTTCACGAGTTGCCAAGCGCCGGGTAGCCTCTGTTTCGTCTCCTAAGCGCACCAATTGAATAAATATTTGTTGCGCCCTTTTCCTGTCGGCTTTGGGTAATTGGGCGAACACAGACTCAGCATGGTTGGCTAAGGCTGCTTCTACACCGCCAATTTCTTCATAAGCTTGATGAGTTAAGAGCCGATTTTGCTGTTTTGACCATAACTGAGTAAGGGCAAACTCCAGTAAGGGCAAATGTCCTGGCTGTTTATCGATTTCGCTGATTAATTTATTGGTTAATCCTGTTTCTAGCCCTACCTGCATTTGTTGGGCAGGCTGTTCAATTACTTGACGTAATTCTTCTTGGTTCATCGGCCCCAGGTTGTACAATGCTCCTTGCAAAGCGTCGCTGAAGGGGCGGTAAGATAGGGCATAGCTGTAAAAGTCAGCCCGTAAAGTTAAGACGATGGTGAAAGCGGGTGTGAAGTTATAAGCACTGAGTAATAAATCTAGGAAAAGATGACGCTGTTCCTCTGGGCAGAGGGTGTAAAGTTCTTCAAACTGGTCGGCAATGAGGATGATCCGCGCCCCGAATTGATGCTGGACAAACTTTTCTAGGATGGTGTGTAGTAATTCGGGATTTTGTTCTAAGGCGATCGCTAAATCTAATTCTACTAGGCGAGTATTAGTATTATCCTCTGGCAACCCTAGTATATTTTCTAAGGAAATGTAGGGACAGAGTTGTTGTAAATTCACTAATGCAGTTGCCAAGGCGGCAAAGGGATTTTTCCCTGGACGGAAGGAAATGATATGGACGTTCAAGTCTTGGCGCAATTGGGGAGTTAACCCAGCAAATACTAAACTCGATTTACCACTACCACTCGCACCTACTACAGCTACCAGCCGCTTTCTTTTTACTGCCTTAACCAAATTTGCGGTAAAGTCTTCTCTACCAAAAAATAAATCTGCATCTTCTTCGCGGAAGGCAAATAAACCCCGATAAGGACAAGGGGGAATACCGCCTAAATGCACCCATGTCGGTGGTTCTATTGATGGGTTCTGGACAATTACAGGTAGCCACGAAGCACAGGGGAAATTATCTTCTAACCCTTGTAATTGTCTGCGTGCCTGTTGCACTGCTAAGTATAAAGGTTGTCCTTCGATGGCGAAAGCTTCTAGGAAATTTTGAAAAAATTTTTGGGCAACAAAATTTGGCACTGGTTCTCGCATGACAATTACTTGGGGAATGTGCAGTTCTCCCAAAGCATTCGCTAAACCTAGTCCATCGCAGGAGTTGAAAATTGCTAACTTTAATCCTCTGGCGATCGCAGCTTTGAGGGCTTCTTCTAATTGGGCAATTGTGAGACTATTATTGGTGGGAGCGTCATTAAGGTAAATTCTGCCTGTGTTACCTTCGCTTTGACTATGACCTGCAAAAAATAAGATGTCCCAACCTGAAGCATCCCACAGTTGTTTGTTAAACTCTTGCCGTGAGGGTTGGTGTAGCTGGACAACTTCGGCAATATTTTCTAAGTTCCGTAAGAAATCGGCTTCTGCTTGTAAGTCAATGCCTTCACTACTGCCGAGAATAGCCAAAATTCTCACCCGATTTCTATTACACAGGGGTTGGGCTGTGTCTCGACGATGGTAATCTGGTCTGGAAAGTGCTGGTTCTGCTTTGGGATAATCACGAATAAAATCCCAGTAATGCCAAGGTAGCCGCCGCAAGCTGTCATCGTTGGTTTCTAGAATGACGCGAATTTCTTCATGGCGACTCAGTTGCGATCGCAATTGTCTTTCAATTTCCAGAAATTCTACGGACTTTAGCCATGTATTAATATTATCTCGTAACTGTCTGCACAATTCGCCAAAATCGAATAGAGAAACGTTAGTGATTGCTCCTAATTCTATTTCTAGTAGGTCATCTTCTTCTAACTCGGCAGAACGCATAGGTTGACGAGTACACAATGCTTGATAATTTGCGTGCCAGTCTCTATATAGTTCCACCAAGTCTGGCGCAGATGGTAGGCTACCAAGAAACTGTTCTGGTGCATAATGACTTGCTGACCAAATTTGAGCTGTCACACAAGGAAATCCAGCGTGCAAGTCACCATTGCCTAAATTTATGACAACTGTCTTGCTCATATATATTTATTTATGATGACGTATATAAGGGCTTTTACCTACAAGCTGAATTTATAACTTTTTGGGTATTTACGCTAGATACCTTTATGAGCATTTATCAGTTATTTTCTCCTGCTGCCCATTTTGACTTGGCTAACGCAGTGCTTTTAGAAATTAAGTATAAATACCATATTCATATAAATTCTTACTTGAATGAGGTACAGAACAAGTATTTTAAAACGTAGAGGAAAGCGCAGGGTAACGCAGAGGTTTACCCAGTTCATTACGGCTACTTACTTATAGCGTTTCCCATTCTGGTGAGGTACAAAATCACCCCTCCCTAACCCTCCCCTTGCCAAGGGGAGCCACTGCGTTGCGGAGCCAGTTGCGTGGGCGGGTTTCCCGACTTGTTCGCGCAGCGTCTCGCAGAGAGCAAACTGGCGTGGGGTTCCCCCCGTTGTAGCAAGTGGCGTGAGGGTGCGCGATAGCGCGGGTGGGGTGTATTTAATGTGCTTGGGAATTGCTATAGTCCCCTAGTAGATTAAGAAAAGTTATATTTAATTTTGGGAAATAATATTGATTTGTATGGATTAAATATCTTGTTTTATCGGTGTTTATCTGCGGTTAATTATTCTTATCTTAACCGTCTAGGCGAAGAACTCCGAAAGCAAAAAGATTTAGACTTGTTTCCTATTCTCTGCTATACTATAATTCAAAAGATTCTCTGATTTTGATAATATCTAAACTAACTTCAACGCTAAACTGTTTTCCTTTATCTCCATGAAAAGGATTTAGCTGGATATAACTGTCGTGACTTCTGGATGTCACTTCACATAGCAATTTTCCTGCTTTTGATAATAAAGTTAGTTTGAGGTTAGGTCTTAAAAATTTTGCCCCGGCTGTTGGATGTAACTGAATTGATACACGTAGTTTTTCTTCCGGTTGTGCTTGAATATTAACTAACATAACCACAGGATAGCTACCGAGTTGCATTCCTAAATTAAGAATTTTACCTCGCTTGATAGTCTCGACGTTAGTTCTGGTACTCAAAGCTAAATTAACTTCAGGATTAATTAGTGTATCAATTAACTGCCACTCATCTGGGAAAATGCCTTGTAGCCATTGGCTTAATTTAGTTTTAGCGTTAGCTAATAATTGTGGCAAATTTTCTGTGTTGTTGATAGTTTCAGTTTGCGGCAAAGGAATCATTTGAGCGGACAAAAAACGACAGTAGAATAAAATATGATTAGGTTCTGTGTCAAATTCTACTAGGGGAATTTGATAACAACTATTCCTGGGTGGCAAATTCATCCTATCTCGATAACTGATCAGCTGGTCGTAACGAAGAATACCTCTAATAATTATTCCCGCTTGTTCTTCTAAAACTTCGATAATTACATATATATGAGCAACTGAACTCGGTTTAATAATCCTATCTTCAGGGATAATCACTAATTCATCTAGTAGATGTTCTGTGACAATTAAATAAAACTTAAACTCGCCCAATTGAAGATGATTAAAATTATCAATAATTTGATTATCTTGATGAATATTTTGCTCTGGTAGATGTTGATGCAGCCATTGAGAAAATCCTAATGTTGCTAGTACATTAAGGTAAGCTTGCCACTGTTGAAATTCACCTATTACCTGCTGACTCAGGTTTCTGGCTACGTCAAAGTGTTCTGATTCTAACCAGATTAATTCCGGTAATAAAAATCTTAAGTTGTTTGAACTTTCATGGGTTGTCATCATTAGTTTCATCCTCACAATCACTGAAATATGTTAAGTTTGCTAGCTAGCAATTAATAGGCTTGACAAATAACACCGGAGTTTTTGAGCATACAAGCTATTTAAAGAACGGTTTTTTCCTGCTCTAATTTCTTCTCCTGCTTCAATAAAAACTTCTACATCAACAAAATTTTCAATTTCCTCAACCAAGGTTTTAAGATATTCAGGTTCAGGGGGAATTGTGGTTAAACCTTTAGCATGGGCTTTTTGTAAGATAATATCAAGTAGCTTCTGCACTGTTAATGCACGTACCTTATTCAACAGTTCGCCGGGATTTAAGATGCGTCGTGTTTGATCCCAGCTTGTCATCCCTAAAAGTGGGGCAATTTCTTTCAAGGATTTATAATCACAATAATATAGTTGTAACCCAGACAGATATTTCTGAGCAAAGGGAGCATAACTTTTACTATTTTGTAATTTAGTAATTGTATTAATAATTTCTTGACTGATCGCCTCAGATACAATCACTTGGAATTGTTGATGTAAAAATTCTAGAACTTCTTGTTGTTCTAAATTCGATTCATCGTAAGAAACTGTAGGTAAATCTTTTCTTAAGGTGTATACACCAGTATCATAGTCTGGAATTTCTAAAGGTTCTCGACAACTCCAAATATCATATTGTCGTAGTTGGCTGGCTACTTGTTTCAGTTCAGTTTTTAACTCATCTGTAGTATTGAAAATAATATTTTCTTGTTGTAAGCAAGATATCATTTCCTGCAACTGAGCATTAGTAGGGTCTGGACATTTACCCATTTCTATCTGTTTTCTCTCCCGTCTATCTCGCCGATAAACTGCATGAAATGCGGCAATTAATTGGCGCGATCGCACGGTTGTGCGTTCTAGCTGTTTAGCTCTGACCCTATTTAATAATGACCAATCACTATGAGATTGAAAACCAAATTCTGATAAAAATTTCCTCAGTTCTGGGTTTTGTTTTGTTTGCAAATATGCCCAATTATCTAGGCTCATGCTTAACTGCGAGTCATGCTTAAATTTACGTAAAATTTCCACCGTAAACAACTTATAAGTTGTGATTTGTGGAACTCCACGTTCATCTAATACTAATTGAATTTTGCGATCGCTATCCAAAATCACTAACTTGTTACCGTCATCATCCAGCACACAGCTTAATAAATCTTGATAACTGAATGATTTTTCCCCACTGAAAAGGCTATCAATTTTTTGACAGGCTTTAACGATAGGGTAGGAAACATAACACCGTAAACACAAACCAGCCAAACCACGATGAATTACATCCCCTCCAGTCGGATGATGAGCGTAGAAATCACCTAGCAAAGTACATTGGATATCATCATTTGGGCGATGATTAACTAGTTGCTGAAAAAAATCTCGCGCTAAAGACAAGTCGAACAGTTTATATCCTACCTGCGGGTTAGCAAGATTGATTCGCCAAATCGTCCAATACCTTGACATTGATGCAGCATTCATAGTTACTGCTTCGCCTCGCATTTGCTGAAATTTTGAGTCACATACTTGCATTAAATAACTAAATGTCAGCATTTTGAACTCATGCGCTCAAATTGTGGTTTACATAGCAGGTAACAGGCTAAAAGGCTGTTGCTTTTTAATCCGCTAACTGCTGTAGAACCACAACACCAAACGAGAAGTTAAAAGATAAAAGTCTAGGCTCAATCAGATTTCATAATCTTTAATCAGAGGAATTTTTTGTTCAGTCATGAATACAAGCAAGGCGTTTCAACTTATGCAGTTGACTAATGACCAATAACTTCAACGTCTCTCTCATCAAACAAGGAATCCAAAGACTAATCCTTTAAACCCTCTGTTCCTCTGTGTCTCTGTGGTTCAAACTCTACTCTCATTCCAACCGCAAAAACCTATCCAAAGCAGCCACCAGACTCGGAGGCCAGCGACGCACATTTTTCACCCAGTTCATATCCTTATAGCGACTATCCAAACCATAAGCCGCAACCCAATTACTTTCTGCTTCCCCTTGTTGTCCATTCACCCAATAAGCAGCTGTCAAAGCAGCACGTACATCAGCAAAACTGGGGTATTTGCGAAGAATATTCCGCATTTCATGAATTGCCTCGTCTTTTTGCCCAATTTCATACAGAGCAATGGCATAATTAGCACGGGCAAAGGCAAAGTTAGGCGCTATTTCAAAAGATTTTTTATAATCAGTGATCGCATCTTCCCATTTTCCTAAACCAGCTTTGGCATTTCCCCGATTGTTATAAGCCATTGCATCATTAGGGTCGAGTTCTAACACATGATTATAATCGGCGATCGCTTCTTCCCATTTTCCCAAACCTTCCAAAGCTGTACCACGATTCAAAAAAGGATCAGTGACATTCGGCGCTAGTTCTATGGCTTTGTTGTAATCTGTGAGTGCAGCTTGTAGCTTATTCTGACTCACTCGTGAATTACCCCGGTTACTCCAAGCACCAGGATTTGTCGGGAAATTGTCAATAATTTTTGTCCAATATTGTTCCGCAGTGACAAAATCACCCTTATTTGTAGCGGCGAATGCTTGATTTTTCCATTCCTCACCTTGTTCTATTTGTTCCTGAGTAATCAAGGGTTGTTGAGATTGTGCCATGACTGGTTTAACCCAGCCAAATACAAGTAACAAACACAGAACAACACTAATTAACTTCATCATTATTAGGGAGTAGTGAATGGGGAGTGGAGAGTTGTGGGAGAGAAGGAAGCAGAAGAGAAAAAACAACTGTCTTCTGCCTCCTGCCTTTTGACTAATGACTAATGACTACAGTAAAGATAACTGTTCATTAGGTGGTGTAAAACCCATATGTTTGTATGCGGCTTTCGTCGCTATGCGGCCGCGTGGGGTTCTACTGAGGTAGCCGATTTGCATAAGATAGGGTTCGTATACTTCCTCAATGGTTTGAGTATCTTCACCTGTGGCGGCGGCTATGGTTTCTAAGCCTACGGGGCCGCCGTTAAATTGTTCAATAATTACACTTAACATACGGCGGTCTGTCCAATCTAAGCCGCAGGGATCTACTTGAAATAACTGTAATGCTTCGGCGGCGATGGGTTGGGTAATTTCTGGACATAATTTGACTTGGGCATAATCACGGACACGCTTAAGTAACCGATTGGCAATCCGTGGTGTTCCCCGCGATCGCCGGGCGATTTCTACTGCACCATCTTCGCTGACGTTGGTTTGCAGTAGTTTGGCGCTACGTAGGACTATTTTACTGAGTTCGTCAACTTCGTAGAAGCGGAGTTTTTGAATTAAGCCGAAGCGATCGCGCAATGGTGAGGTCAATGCACCGACACGGGTTGTAGCCCCCACTAAGGTAAACTTGGACAAGGGTATACTGCGAATCCGGGCGCTAGAACCTTTACCTACAGTAATATCTAAGCGATAGTCTTCCATTGCCGGATAAAGAATTTCTTCTGTCATCCGCGATAGTCTATGGATTTCATCAATAAATAGAATATCACCGGGTTTTAAGTTCACTAATAACCCCACAATATCCCTTGGACGTTCTAAAGCTGGCGCACTGGTGATTTTGTAATTGACTCCCATCTCCGAAGCTAATATCATTGCCATTGTTGTTTTACCCAATCCTGGCGGGCCGTACAGTAGCAAGTGATCCAAAACTTCACCACGGGACTTGGCTGCTTTGATGGCTATGTCCAGTACATCTTTGAGGTCTTTCTGCCCGATGTAGTCGGCAAATTTCTGGGGACGAATGCTTTCTTCTTGCTTATCCTGTTCATCAATAGCCGCTTCTGGCTGCAAAATATTTTCTTTGGAGGCTGCTGGTGCTGACTCCCGGCGTTTGTTTGGTTGTCCGTTTGGTTCTGGAGGCTGTTTTTTTGAGGAGATTATCGCCATAATTTAGCTTGCAACTTTAAGTTTAGAACTGTTTACGCTCAATGCCCGCCGTATTAGTGCTAGTAGAAACTGGGGCGAAGATTTTGGTGAGGAAATACACACGTCAATTTAAAATTTAGGTTTCGGACAATTACTCAAACGTAAAAAAATAATTATGTTATCTAAAAGAATCTTACCTTGTTTAGATGTTAAGGCGGGACGGGTTGTTAAAGGAGTTAACTTTGTTAACCTCAAGGATGCCGGTGATCCCGTAGAACTGGCGAAGGTTTACAACGAAGCTGGGGCGGATGAGTTAGTGTTTCTTGATATTACAGCTACTCATGAAGACCGGGATACTATCATCGATGTGGTTTACCGCACAGCTGAACAAGTGTTTATTCCCCTGACTGTAGGCGGTGGGATTCAATCCTTAGAAAATGTTAAAGCTTTGTTACGCGCCGGGGCTGATAAGGTTAGTATTAACTCTGCGGCTGTACGTGACCCAGACTTAATTGATCGAGCAAGCGATCGCTTTGGTAATCAGTGCATAGTTGTGGCAATTGATGCTAGACGAAGGCTCGATCCTAATAATCCTGGTTGGGATGTTTACGTGCGAGGGGGTAGGGAAAATACGGGCTTGGATGCCTTATCATGGGCTAAGGAAGTCGCAAAACGTGGTGCAGGGGAGTTATTAGTAACCAGTATGGATGCGGATGGTACGCAAGCTGGTTATGATATTGAGTTAACAAGGGCAATTGCTGAGTCTGTAGAAATACCAGTTATTGCTTCCGGTGGTGCTGGTAACTGTGAACATATATATACCGCATTAACCGAGGGGAAAGCAGAAGCGGCTTTATTGGCTTCACTTCTACATTACGGGCAACTCAGCGTAGAAGAAATCAAGAATTATTTGCGCGATCGTCAAGTTCCCGTCCGCTTGTTTGCCTAATTCTGAAGACATTATTGAAATAAGACCACATCTATCTAAGGTTAGATACAGTTCTCTAAAAGGATGTTAAGATTGATTTATAAGTATGAATAAATATTAAAAAACATGTTGATACCTATATTATTATTTGATGTAGCACTCGTGGCTTGGTCGCTGCACCTGATGGAGAAGGCAGTAGCCAACAAAGAATTTTCTCTCATGTTGGCAGGGACATTAGTTGCGCTTGCTGCTGCGGCTATGCTAGTCGTTTATTTTTTGATGGGTCATTGTATGAGCTATCTGTTACAAGTCAGGTAAACCGTAGCCATAAATGACTATTATGATTTAATCATGTCGAGGTAACTTGACAAAATATAAAATATAAATTAGTATAGATGACGGACTGTAAGGGGTTATAGCTCAGTTGGTAGAGCACTTCAATGGCATTGAAGGGGTCAGCGGTTCGAATCCGCTTAACTCCATTTATTACTTATTGTGTGTCTAAAAGTATCAAACTTTTTAAAGGAAATCTTATGCTTCAATTGTAAATCGGCAATATTTGGACTGCAATTTTTTAAAGTTGGCAGAAATATTGTAAAAAGATATTTGTCGTTTTACTTTTAGTTATTAATTTAATTAAATTAATCTTATACATCAGAAATTTACACTTACCTCCTGTCGCGTTGCACTAATCATAAGGTTTTAAAATTACAGGTTGTAAACTTAGCTAACTTAGGTATTAACAGAAAGAAGGATATTTATAACTATAATCAGCAATACAAGTAAAGTTCTTATGATTTCATTACTTGGAAACTGATTTGTTAGAAATAGCAATAGTCGTAATATGCACCCATAATACGCATTTGGTTGGAAAAATTCATTAACACAGTAAACTAATAGAAAAGTTAAATCGTAAAAATTTTAAAGAACTGGTATAACAAGGCAATTAAATTGTAAATTAGAAGCTCTGAGGCAAGGAAATCGATATGGCAAGGCAGAGGAAATCAGAGCAGAGAGAAATTGAGCAATATAAGCACGAAAATAAGGAACGAGCAAATAATCCCCCAGTTGGGCTAGTGAACCCAGACACTGACCCAGAAGAGAGTGCTAAAAAGTATGCCTACGATCCTCACATTGATCCTCAGCTAGATTGGGCTGGGAAAGCAGAGCATACTAGTTTTGAAGTGCCTACAGTTTCGCTGCACGTCCATGAACGTATAGACCCACGCACGATTATTGAAGCAGTGCGAAAGCGCAAGGATGAAAAGGTTAAACAACTGTCCTTATTTCAAACCCCAGAAGAAAATCTACCAATTCGACAAGCTATTGAGTTTTATAAACACAAACATAACTGGACAAACCGCTTAATTGCTGGAGACTCCCTTTTAGTGATGAATTCACTATTAGAAAAGGAAGGCATGGCAGGGCAGGTGCAAATGATTTATATCGACCCGCCCTATGGAAGTCAATATAATTCAAATTTTCAACCATTTGTAAATAAACGAGACGTAAAAGATGGCAATGATGAGGATCTAACCCAAGAACCAGAGACTATCAAAGCATTTAGAGATACTTGGGAGTTCAACATTCATTCTTATTTAACTTATTTACGCGATCGTTTATTACTGGCAAAGGATTTACTTCTTGAAGAAGGTTCTATTTTTGTGCAAATAGGTGATACAAATGTCCATCGAGTTAGGTGCTTAATGGATGAAGTATTTGGCAGTGATAACTTTTGTATGGAAATTGTTTTGATGAAAGCAAGCAATCAGTCATCTAAATTATTGCCAGGTGTCAATGATTTCTTGCTATGGTATGCAAAAGATATCAGCAAGGTAAAGTATAAAGAATTATTTACAGAAAGTGAGGCTATAGAAAATCCCAACGAGCGATATATTTGCGTTGAGACAGAAAATGGAGAACTTATTGACCTTTCTTTAGCACAAAAAACGGGGAAACAAGAATTACCAAAAGGTCGTATTTGTAGACTATGGCCAACATTTTCTCAAAGACGTGGCAGCGATAATTCATTTAAATACACTTTTAATAATGTTGAGTATGAGCCACCTGCAAGATATGGCTGGCAAACCAATATCACAGGTTTAAATCGTTTAGCGGCTGCTGGAAGATTACATCCTATTGGGAAATCACTAAGATGGAAAGTCTATCATGATGAATTTCCATACAAAACTTTAAATAGTACTTGGTTAGATTTAAGACCAGGTGGATTTGGCGAACAGAGAATTTATGTTTTACAGACTGATTATAGAGCAATAGAACGTTGTCTTTTGATGACAACTGATCCAGGAGACTTGGTATTAGATCCAACCTGTGGTAGCGGTACTACAGCATATGTTGCAGAACGCTGGGGAAGACGTTGGATTACTTGCGATACTTCTCGTGTATCTATTACTCTTGCAAAACAAAGGTTGATGACTGGAATTTTTGATTATTATGAATTAGCGGATATCAAAGAAGGTTCAGGCGAAGATTTTAAATATAAAACAGTATCACGTATTACGCTGAAATCCATTGCCAACAACCCAGAAATCAAAGAAGAAATGGCAAGGAAAGAAATTGAGGAAGTGATTCAAAAACACGCTGCCAAAGTAACTCTTTACGACCAACCTCTAGTAGATAAATCAAAAGTAAGAATTACAGGTTTATTTACAGTTGAGTCTGTTCCTGCACCAACTGTTAAACCCCTGGATGATATTGAAGGGTTAGCCGATACTCCAATTGCCGATCAATCTATTGCTCGTTCTGGGGAAACCATAAGACAGGCAGAATGGCGAGATGAGCTATTAAAAACTGGAATTCGAGGCAAAAACGGTCAATATATTTTCTTTTCAACTGTAGAGCCTTTCTCAGGTAAGCGCTGGCTCCATGCTGATGCTGAAACTAAACCTATTTATCAAGAAGATAATACATCCCAAAGCATCAGTAGTAGTGAAGAGAAACCTATGCGTGCTGTAATTTCATTTGGCCCAGAATTTGCTCCTCTAGATCAACGCCAAGTAGAAATGGCACTTCAAGAAGCGGAAACTCTGCGTCCCAAACCCAAGTTAGTTATTTTTGCTGCCTTTCAATTTGACCCCGAAGCTGCAAAAGAAATTGATGAAACTGACTGGTCTGGTGTCACTCTGCTCAAGGTACAAATGAACGCGGATTTACTAACACAAGACCTAAAGAAAAAACGTGCTAGTAACGAGAGTTTTTGGCTAATTGGTCAACCCGATGTTGCACTTCGTCGTATTCATCGAGGAGAAGATACAGGTAAATGGGAAGTAGAAATTCATGGCTTCGATTACTACAATACCAGAACTGGAAATATTGAATCTGGTAATGTCGAAAAAATTGCCATGTGGATGCTTGATACTGATTATGACGGCAGAAGTGTTTTTCCTAGTCAGGTTTTCTTTCCAATGGCAGGAGAGAAAGATGGCTGGTCACGTCTTGCTAGGAATCTTAAAGCCGAGATTGATGAAGATTTAATTGAGTCATATCGAGGAACTATTTCATTACCTTTTGAGATAGGCACATATCAACGTGTTGCCGTGAAAATAGTTGATGATAGAGGAATCGAATCGCTAAAAATAATTAGATTTACAAATAGTAACTAGTTTAATTTTACATATGCTAACCAATATTAAACTAAAAAATTTCCGAGCATTTCAAGAAGATATAGATGTTCATATCAGACCAATTACAATTTTAATTGGACGTAATAGTGCTGGTAAATCCACACTTATTAAGTTTTTGCTTATGCTCCAGCAGACTCTAGAATCTAGTGAATCTAATGAAGGTGAGTTTTTTTCTACTGAGGGTCGGCATGTTAGTCTAGGAACTTTTAAAGATTTAAAAAATACAAAGACTCGTAGTAAGGTAATGCAATTTACTTTAAATATCAAAACAAATTACTTACCTGATATTAGAATCCAACAAATTAGAGAAAAACTCCAAGAAAGTAAAGCCATACCACAATTAGAAGATAATAGCATTAATCTATCAATTAATTTAAACACAAATTTAACTTTTAAAACTGAAGAAATTCCAGGTAAAGTAACTAGTATAAAAGTTGATTCACAAATAACTACAAATGATCTAATGGCTGACTTTTGCATTTACGGAAGTATTCCATATACTGGTAAACAAGCTCAACACACTGTTAGTTGTAAAATTGGTGGAAAAAAAGTTATCTATAAAGAAGAAACAAATATTAGGCGCACTAGGTTTCTTAACTTTCCTCTTCCAAATGATCCCGTAGAGATACTCAAATCTGCCTTTGATAATCTCTATCTGGATGGTATAAGAAATGAAATTATATCCATGCGGCATTTATCACCTGTTCGTGAAGAATCAGAAAGAAGTGTCATATTAGGTAGTCCCCCCCTGGATGATGTTGGACATAGAGGTGAATACGCTATGCCTCATTTACAACGTTTGCTTACAGAGGGTGGAGAAAGAGCAGCTTTTGTTTTACGACATATTGAATCTGTTGTTGATATTGAGGAAGTTAAATTTAAATCTCAAGTAAAGGGTTTTATTCCTGAATTCCGAGCCAAAAATAAGCTAACTGGTGCAGAATCTTATCTAGTTGATTTTGGCTTTGGTGTTAGTCAATGTATACCAATATTTGTACAAGGAGCTTTACTAAGCCGAGGACAGTTACTAATTGTCGAACAACCGGAAGCTCAAATTCACCCCACTGCACAACTCGAAATGGGTTCTTTTTTTGCCGAATTATGGACACAAAGAGGTGTTCCGTCCATAATTGAAACTCATAGTGAAAATATCATTATTAGGTTGCGTAAGCTGATTGCAACAGGAGAATTGGATTCAAAAGATGTCACAGTTGCATATTTTTATATCAAAGATAATTCTGTGCAAATAAAAAATTTAGATATTAACTCAGATGGAAGTATTGAAAAAGGACTTCCTATGAAGTTTTTTGGAGCAGATATTTTAGAAGCTCTCAGCATTGATATTATATAATTAGGAAAAAATGACAAATAATACTAAATTAATACCAATTGTAATCGACACTAGTGTATTTATACATATACTAAATCCAGAAAGGAATACAGGTAGGCATATTGACATACTACTTGCTAGACTTGCATTTACACATCAACTGCAAATTGACAAAGCAGGTAAAATCGATATTGAGTATAAAAGGAAGCTTATAGAAGTAATCGAAAATATGGACGAGCAAAGGTTTGAGAAACATACCCTTGAGTTCTGGATTTTAATCAAACAAAAAAATATAATAGATATTGAACCATCAGAGCAATTAAGAACCGGCATAGCCAAAATTATTAATGATAAAACCAAGAGTGTTGATCGTTGCCTTGTAGCAACCGCTGCTTTAACTACTGCTGATTTAATTACTAATGATGAAGTAGATATTTTGAATAATGCGACAGCTATAAATAAAGAAATTAAAAGAAATCGTCTTAAAAAAATTAACTTAATGAATTCTCAAACAGCACATACTACTTACTGTATAAATACGAATTAAAGATGATGAGTCCTTGTTAGGGATTATTGAAAAAGCTATGTTAACCCGATCAGAAATTCGCCCGCTTATTATAAATTCCCCTTACGAGGAGCCAAAAAAGTATTTGCAATATAATTACCAAACTCGTCTGTTTCAACTTATAGAAGGTAGAAGACCCGCAGGTTACACCATAGCTTCGGAAAACTCAAAATATTTTGATGATCCTGGTAAATTTGTTGAAATACCTTTAGTTAACCAAATACGTCAGCGTGTCAAAAATTGGTGTGAGAATGGACATCCTGGTGTTACAGGTGTTACGAAGCGTTTATTAGAACATTGGAACAATTTAGAAGAACGTGACTTTCCGTTCTTCTTTTGCCAATTAGAAGCAATAAAAACCTTAATCTGGTTAGTGGAATCTCCAGCATCTGAAAAGGTTGGTATTGATATTCCCTCTGATGGTGGAGAATTTCAACGTCTCTGCTGCAAAATGGCAACAGGTTCAGGAAAAACTACTGTTATGGCAATGCTAATTGCCTGGCAAATCCTCAATAAAGTCACCTATACAAGAGATCCTCGTTTTTCCAAAGCTATCTTTATTGTCGCCCCCGGACTCACGGTTAAGAATCGCCTACAAGTTATCATTCCATCTAGCAAAACCAATTATTATGAGATTTTTAACATTGTTCCTCTTGGTATGTATGATAAGCTGCGTCAGGGTAAGGTCTTAGTTCAGAATTGGCACGCTCTCAAGTGGGAAACTAACGAACAAATTGCTAAGAAAAAGAGTGTAGATAAGCGTGGAGCAAAAAGTGACGAGGCTTATGTTAGAGATGTTTTAGGTGAACTTGCTAGTTTTAGAAATATTTTAGTAATTAATGATGAAGCACATCATGCTTGGCGTATTGCTGCTGAATCCAAAATAAAGGGTATTAGCAAAGAGGATATTGAGGAAGCAACGAAATGGATTGGTGGGCTTGATCGCATCCATAGAGCTAGAGGAATACTCACCTGTTTTGATTTCTCTGCTACACCCTTTGTACCTTCTGGGAAGAAAAGTTTGGAGGAAACTTTGTTCGGCTGGATTGTTAGTGATTTCGGGTTAAATGACGCTATCGAGTCAGGCTTAGTTAAGACTCCTCGTGTTGTAATTCGTGATGATGGTAGACTTAATTTGAAAGATTATAAATCACGTTACTATCATATATATAATGATATTGAAGTTAAAGACGATTTGAATCGCAAAGCAAAACCAAATGAACCTTTACCTGATCTACTCACTAATGCTTACTATTTATTAGGTAAGGACTGGTTAGAAACAGCTAAAGCTTGGGAGCAAGCTGGACATAAAGTTCCACCAGTAATGATTTCGGTTGCTAATCGTACTGAAACAGCAGCCCGGATTAGGTATGCCTTCAATCATCATAAAATTCAAATAGAAGAACTTTGCATTCCAGAACGTACTCTCCAAATAGATTCTAGTGTTTTGAAAATGGCAGAGTCTCAAGAAGAAAGTTATGAAATACAATATATTACTTTAGATATTAATGAAGATGATACATCTAATGAAGAGAGTACGCTCAAGTTAACTAAACAGCAACAAGCAGAGCTTTTAAGAATAAAGGTTGATACGGTTGGTCAAGTTGGTAAACTAGGAGAACAAATTCAGAATGTTATTTCAGTGGGAATGCTATCTGAAGGATGGGATGCTAAAAATGTAACTCACATTATGGGTATTAGAGCATTCACCAGCCAACTTCTTTGCGAACAAGTTGTAGGTAGAGGCTTGAGAAGAACAGCTTACGATCTTAACCCAGAAACAAACTTACTTGAACCGGAGTATGTCAATATTTTTGGCGTTCCCTTTACATTTATTCCCCATGAATCAAGTCAAGAAAAAACACCTTTACCTCCTAAACCTAAAACAGAAATAAAACCTGATCCAGAAAAGCAACAATTTGAAATTCGCTTTCCCAATATCATCCGAGTTGAATACATTTTTAAACCTGAACTTAAGCTGGATTTAAGTCAAGTTGAGCCTTTAGAGTTAGAGGCTTCTGACACGAGTACAAGAGCAGATTTAGCGCCACTTGTTGATGGTAAACCAGATGTTACAAAAATTAAGGATATTAATCTGGAAGATTCAAATCGCGAATTTCGGATGCAGACAGTTGTCTTTAAGACTGCCAGCGATATTTTTGATCAGATGAAACCTGGATGGAAAGGTAATCGAGAATATTTACTAGGCAAGTTGATTAGATTAGTTGAAGACGTTGTTCAATCAGATTTAATCAGAATTAATCCACCTTTATTGAATTTAGATGAAATTCGACGGCGGATTATTATTACTCTTAATTTAAGTAAAATAATTAAACATATATGGAATGCTATATATTTAGAAAATACAGAAGTAGTTGAACCTGTTTTTGACCCAATTCATCCAATTCGCTCTACGGGTGATATGCGCTCATGGTATACAGGTAAGCCATGTGAATATACGCAAAAATCACACATAAATTGCTGTGTTTTCGATAGTACATGGGAAGCTAGTCAAGCATTTGAATTAGATAGAAACTTTAATGTTGAAGCTTGGGTTAAAAATGACCATCTTGGATTTGAAATCTTCTACATATTTGAAGGAGCGGTTCATAAGTATAGACCAGATTTTATTATTCGCTTAAGAACTGGAAGTTTCTTAATTCTAGAAACTAAAGGTAAGTATACAGTAAAAGATGAAGTTTTAACTTCATCTTTAAAACAGTGGATTCAAGCAGTTAATCAGCATGGTGGCTTTGGTTTTTGGCAACAAGATATATCAAGACATCCATCTGACATTAAAATGATTTTAGATAGGGCAGTTTCTTTATCAAAATGAGATTCACTCTTTAGCCTGAATATAATTAAGTGAATGTATTGTATAAAATGTTCCATTTCAGTAAAAATGAATTAAGACATATTAACACCACCTATTCACCTATGAAGTGATTACTTTAAAGAAAAAATTATCTAACTTTTTGTTAAGAAGGTGCTAAGAAAATTCATCAGTTGTTCCTTGGCTCCAATTCCTAATCTCCAACTCCACAAGCCCGTTCATCACGCCACAGTTTATATAACTGATTTGCTGGCATTGTTAAATATAAAACATCACCTTCACTAAGATAGGTCGCTAGTAAATCCCAACCCTGAATCCTTATACCATTTGTTTCTACATACAAAGGCACAAAGTCAGCGACCATAGCTATATCTTTAACTAAATGACCACAGAAGGGATGTGAAGGTGTAATTAAAGTAGCAAAGGCTACCCACAGTTTATCGGCTGTGATGCCATTACCCAGGATGCGTCCGCCTAAAGCCGCAGCTGCAAACGCCGGGGCTGCTAATTCGGCTGAACTTAACACAGCCTCAAAGTCAAATAATTGTTTTGCCATACCTGCAAAATCAGGATCAGCATAGTGGACAATTACAGGGATTTTGGGGGCTAAACCTTTAGCTTTGAGGGCAATTTCTATATTAGTAGCATCATTTGTAGTCACAGCCAGCACGGCGGCGGCACTATCTACATTACTGGTTTTAAGTATGGTGCGGAAGCTGGCATCACCTTGAATGACAGGAATCCCTAGCCCACGCACAGAGTTAACATATTTGTTGTTGGAGTCAGTTTCAATGACTATTACTTCATAACCACTGGTATGGAGTTGCTGAACGATTTTGCTACCGATACCACTCAAACCACAGACAATATAATGATGACGTTGAGGAATCCTAGCTGCATCCCAAAATTGCTTAAAACGTGTACCTAAAACAAAATCGGTGAGCATGGCATACCAAATACCAATCACTACCGCCCCAACTAGCATCATGACGATGGTGAATAATTTGATACTGTTGGGAGCATTTTCTGCAACTTTGTCATTACCACCAGCACCAGTAATCATGCCTACAGAAAAATAGAGAGCATCTACTATAGATAGGCTCAATTCAGTAGACATATAGGTGATAGTGGCAATCATAACTATTGCTAGTAAGAGAATTGCACCTACGATGACTGATTGCCCATGCTGTTGAAATTGCCGTAGGCTGGTGATAACTTTGAGAAATTTTTTAATTAGGGATTTGCGGGTAGAACGGATACGGGGTTGGATAGCAACAATTAAGCGATCGCCTACTTTTAAGTATTGTTCACCTAGTACAGCCTCTACCAAATTTATCTCCCCTTCTATGGGTAAATAATAAATTGCTACTCGTGCTGGATTTTCCCATAAATCACTTAACTTACGACCACACCACGGATGATTTTCATCAATATATTCTTCTTGAACAGGCCAAGTCTGCTCATATAACTTAATTTGCCCGATCGCTTGATTTCCTAAAGCGGCGAAAGTCAATAACGGTGCAGCTAAACCCACTACACTCATACTCAAGTGATCGCTCAGAGTTTGATCTAAGCGATCGCCTAAATTAGTATTGTAAAAGCGGTTAATAATCCGAATATGCGGGTTTAACACCCTGGCCTGCATCATAATTGCTAAGTTCACTTCATCATCCGAGCCAGCAATCACTAAAGTATTTGCTTGATTAATACCTGCGGCACTAAGAGTAGCAACCGTATGTAGATTACCAACAATTACATCTCCTCCAGCTTCGCCAGGAATGGGTTTGTGATGAATACCGACGACAAACGCACCCTGCTGTCTCAGCAAACGGAAGATTTTATATCCAGTTCGTCCTAAGCCACAAACAATAATTCGGGGTTTCATGTATAGCAGGGAACATCTGACAGAAACAGGCTTTCAAAACATTGTGGCTTAATGATGGTTGACAGAACTGTAACTGAAAACACTTGAGGAAAAGTGTTTGGAAAGATGGTTGATTTTATCCAAGCTATAGTGGAAACACAAGCACTATTTTTGGCTGATGTAGGTTAGACAAGATAAACATAATAAATGTTTAATAGCTGATAAATATTTATCCTTAAATTAATAACTGAATGATTATGGCAAAGACTATTTCCTTCACTGACTCCTTAGTTCCTAATCCTGTACCAAAATCAGCAATTATTCGTTTAGAAAACATCTTTAAAATTTATGGTACTGGCGAAACAGAAGTCAAAGCTTTAAATGATGTGAATTTGGTGATCAATGAGGGTGAGTATTGTTCGATTATGGGG
Source organism: Nostoc sp. MS1 (assembly GCF_019976755.1). Lineage (NCBI taxonomy): Bacteria > Bacillati > Cyanobacteriota > Cyanophyceae > Nostocales > Nostocaceae > Nostoc > Nostoc sp. MS1. The sequence goes on along the minus strand of NZ_AP023441.1, from coordinate 718,652 downwards.
CCTTCTGGTTCTGGTAAATCTACAGCGATGAATATTATTGGCTGTTTAGATCGTCCAACGGGAGGACATTATTATTTAGATAATGTGGATGTGGCGCAAATGAATGATGCAGATTTGGCACATATCCGCAATAGAAAATTAGGGTTTGTATTTCAACAATTCCATCTTCTACCGCAACTCTCAGCTTTAGAAAACGTCATGCTACCGATGGTATATGCTGATGTCAACCCAAATGAAAGACGCGATCGCGCTACGGAAGCCTTGATTCGTGTAGGCTTAGAAAAACGCCTCAACAACAAACCCACTCAACTATCGGGGGGACAACAACAAAGAGTTGCGATCGCCCGTGCTATTGTTAATCGTCCTGTAGTCCTTTTAGCAGACGAACCCACAGGCGCACTCGATTCGCGCACCACCCAAGAAGTTTTAAATATTTTCACAGAATTGAATGATGGTGGCATTACTGTAGTTATGGTGACACACGAACCAGAAGTTGCTCGTCAAACTAAGCGCATCGTCTGGTTTAAAGACGGACAAGTTGTCAACTCTCACTTGACTCCAGAAGAATTAACAGAATAGTTCGTCATCGCCTGCGGCTAAAGCCGAAAGATGAGGAAGAGGGGGGAGTAGGGGAGCAGAGGAACAGAGGAGAAAAACTAATGACTGTTGACTATGGACTAATGACTAATTAGTTGCTTATACCGACCAAAATGAGGCAAAATTAATAACACTAATTAGTTGCCAATATGCGTGTTCCAATAGTTGTAATTTTGGTGGTGGGGCTATTAGTGAGTTGGGAATGCCAGCCAGTACTGGCTAATGTTCCTGTATTTATTGATGGATATGCCAAATATGGGGATTATGTGGGCGTTCCTGAAGCGGATGAATTTTCTCAAATAATTGTTAAGGATGTGCAAATTCGCTTTCTTAATGACAACAACCAGTCAGTTGATGACCAAGGACAACCTGTAGAAGGACGCACTCAAAAAGATTTTATTTTGAGTTTGTTAAAACTCCAGCCTGGTCAGATATATAGTGATCAAGCACTACAGGCGGATTTGCAACGATTGAGGAAGCTAGAATCATTCACTGATGTTAGGGCTTATCGAGAAGACAGTCCTTTTGGGGTGAGTGTTATTTATGATATTAAAGAACGCCGCTATCCTAGTTGGAATTTTGGCGCTGGTATTAATGATGATATCGGCTTATATGGTCAGGTAGGTTATAGGGATGCCAATATTAGTGGTTTGAATGACCAACTGGCGACAAATATACAAGTTAGCGGTAAGGATGTGCAATTTAGTAGCCAATTTATTAGTCCTTATCGTCCGGGGGAACCAGAACGTTTAGGTTATAGTGTCAGGGCTTTCCGCGATCGCCGCATATCCGCTACATTTGATGATGAAGTGAAACTACCTAACGGCGACAGAACCAGGGAAGGTAGATTTGGTGGTTCTGTGGCTGTACTGCGTTCTTTTGATGAGTGGGATGCAGCTTTAGGGCTTAACTATACTCGCATTAGCTTACGTGATAAAGATTACAATGTCGCTCAGGTTGATGAATTTGGTAATCCTCTTTCTGTAAGTGGTAAAGGGATTGATGACCTATTTACATTATCCTTTGCTGTGACTAGAGATTTACGCGATCGCCGCTCCAACCCGACACAAGGTTCTATTCTCACCCTCAGCACAGAACAAGCCATACCTTTAGGTCTGGGTAACATTTTTAGTAATCGCATCCAGGGAAACTATATTCAATATCTCCCAGTCACATGGTTAGGTAAACAGAATTACATAGATAATCCAGAAATGGTGGCAGTCAATTTGCAACTAGGGACAATTTTTGGAGATTTCCCCCCGGCTGATGCTTTTAACTTAGGTGGAATCAATTCTGTACGTGGTTACAGTTCAGGAAAACTCGCCAGTGGTCGCAGTTATGGTTTAGCTTCTGTAGAGTATCGTTTCCCTATAGTGGAGTCACTTGGCGGAGTTGTGTTTACTGATTTCGCCTCAGATTTTGGTTCAGGTAAAACAGTTATCGGAGAACCGGGTGAAGTCAGAAATAAACCAGGAAGCGGCTTTGGCTACGGCGTAGGAGTTCGCCTCAACTCCTCCTTCGGCTTATTTCGCGGCGACTTAGGAGTGAACGACCAAGGAGAAATCAGATTTGAACTTACTACTGGACAAAAGTTTTAAATTGGTCAGTTGTCATTAGTCATTAGTCATTAGTCATTAGTTTCTTCTCCCCTGTTCCTCATCTCCCCCATCTCCCCCATCTTCCCCACTCCCTACTCCCCACTCCCTATGAAATACTGGCGTGAAACGATCGCAGTTAGCAAACGCATTTTAATTGAACTATTACGCCGTAGGCGCAGTTTGATTTTTTGGAGTATCTTCCCAATTTCTGTGCTGACTTTGAGCGGGTTTATTTTAGCCGAACGAGCGCAATTATCTCTTGCTGATGCTTTTTCTTATGCTGCTCCCTCAACTTTGGTGGGTGCAGCTTTGTTTTTTAGTTGCTTGGGTGGTACGGTGTCTACTGTGGTTGCGGAAAGGGAACAGCAAACTCTCAAACGTCTTTTTATCTCTCCTTTGAGTGGAATATCCTATTTTCTGGGTATTTTTCTAGCGCATAGTTGCATTGGTATCGGTCAGGCTTTATTAATTTATGCGATCGCAGCTTTTTGGGGTGCAACTTTCAAGGGTTCAATTTTATTAGGTTTGAGCATTATTTTTCTAAGTATTGCTGCTTACGTTGGTTTGGGTTTTATTTTGGGTACGCAATTGGCTAGGCGAATTGAAGATGTCAATTCTTTAGTAGCAGCTTTTGGCGTTCCTTTGCTAATTTTAGGTGGGGCGTTTTTACCAACAACATTGTTTCCACAAAGTCTGTTAAATATTGCTAGATTTAATCCTATATATCACATGAATGAGGCTCTTGTTGCTGTATCATCTCAGAACGTAGCACTTGATAAAATTACCTCACATTTTAATTTCCTTTTACTCTTTGCTGTGGTTATGGTTATAGGTGGTTGGTTATCCTATCAAAGAATGTTAATTGTAGAAAAAAGACTATAATAATTCGTAATTAATATATTTATTAAATATTACTTTAAAATTTAGTATCAGTTTATAAAAATGCTAAAAATTAGTAATTTAAATAAATCTTACGGGAAACGTCAGGTTTTACAAAATCTGAATTTGAATGTTTCTAATGGAGAGATTTACGGTTTATTAGGTGCAAATGGCGCAGGTAAAACTACAACAATTAATATTATTTGTAATTTACTTAAAGCCGATAGTGGCAATGTCAAAATTGATGGTCAACCAATTTCTGAATCAACTAAAAAGCTAATTGGTATTGCACCTCAAGAAAATTTATTATATAAAACGTTAACCTGTGCTGAAAATCTCCGATTTTTTGCAGAGATTTATGGTTTAAATAAGAATACTACTGAGAAACAAATTAAGGAAGTTCTAGCATCTGTCAATTTATTAGATAGGGCAAAAAGCCCGGTAGAAACTTTAAGTGGAGGAATGCAACGGCGATTAAATATTGCTGTTGCGTTGATACATCAACCAAAATTAGTAATACTTGATGAACCAACTACAGGCTTAGATATTGAATCACGGTATGAAGTCTGGGAGTTAATTAGACAACTCAAATCTCAAGGTATTACAGTTTTATTGACAACTCATTTACTAGATGAAGCAGAAAGGCTTTGTCAAAAAATTGGCATTCTCAAACAAGGGCGAATTTTAATTGAAGGTAGTTTAGCAGAGTTACGTAATTTAATTCCTGCGCAGGAAGTTTTACTGATGCAAACTACACAACAGACAGAGGCGATCGCTCGCGCTCAAACCTACGGTTTTACACATAGATATTATGATAAAGAATTGGCTTTCTGGCTACCAGAATCTTTAGATTTAAAAGAAATAATTGATCGTTTTGAAGGTATACATATCGATGCTATCTCTCGGCAACCTGTGCGATTAGAGTATATTTATTTGGAAATCACACAACGAAATTAGTAATATTTGTAATGTATTTAAAAATAGCCTTATTTGCTTTCTTAAATGTCTTTTTTCTCAAGCTTTCTCAAGAAATGTTTGTGGCGCTCACATCTCCTGATGATGTTATACTTCCTTTTTTAAATGTGCCATTCTCGTTTGCCGCATTTTGTTATGTATTATGTCTTATCCCACTTTGGCGAAACGCTTCTTTGGTGCGGTGTATTATCTGTTCATTGATGGGAGGAATAGTTTTTTGCTTAGTTTGGAGTTGGGGAATTGTATATATTACTAAATATGTATTAACCTTACCGCAAGGGAAGAATACTTTACTTTACACCAATACTTCTGGCTGGCAATTTACAGAGTTTGGATGGAATGCTATTGGTTATTGTTTGATAGTTTTGCTTCCACCTTTTGTTCTCAATTTATTTGTATGTTTGGTGGGGAGGAAGTGGTTTTTTAGAATAGCTGCATAGATAGAAAAATCTGGGTGCGTTAGTCTGGGACGTAACACACCCTACGATATTCTCAAGTTTTAGCTTTCTGAGGTTTCTTGAGTAAATTTCTTGTGGATGGTTTTTCTTTGTTCTCCATTAGTTACTGTAATGAGATAATCTAGCAAGTCTTCTGAGAAGGGAACGCGCAAATGGAACGTTCCATCAGACTTGAGAGTGACAGGCTTACCTGCAATAGTTACAGTCGCATCGGGATCTGTAGCTCCGTGAATAATTAATTCGCTATCGGCTACAAACCAAAAATCTCCTTGAGGATTATTGTAAATACGCACGATCGCAGAACGAGCTATAGTTACCCAATCCCCGTTTGTGGTTACATAACCCACTTCTGTCATGTAATCATGATCGCTATGAGGAATTGACACGTAGCGATCGCAGGTGATTTCATCAAACTCATACTGCTGCACTAACTGAGGATGTTGGTAACTCAGGTCAATATTAGTGGCATCATAAAGCCGTAGTGCTAACTGAGTAATTCCATGTTCTCTGAGTAATTGCTGATGTCCTGGGGAAATATCCCAACTTACATAAGCCCATTTGGGAGAACGAGGCGTGAAGACAACGCTACTAGCTGCATCTAATCCTGGCAAATTAGCCAATAGGGGATCTGTATAGGGACTATTGAAGACACGAACGCTACCAGAACGAGCGATATTCGCCCACTCTCCCCGGATAACGTAACCCAGGTCTATTATATAGTCGCGATCGCCTGCGGGAATCTGAACATAGCGATCGCTTGTTCCCGGCTCACATTGATACTGCTGTACCTGCTGGGGTTGTTGATAACTCAAATCAATCTCAGTCACATCATAAAGTCGTAGTGCTAATTCTGAGATGCCTTGATTGTGCAGCTTTTGCTGATCATGAGGTGAAACGTACCAAGAAACGTAAGCCCACTCAGAATTCCGGGGTTTAAGGACAACGCTACTTGGTTCTTCCCCATTTTCCAACTCAGTTGTTGGTGATATCGTGGGTAGACTTGTATCAGGAACGTTAGCATTTGCTGACACCTGGGATGTCACAACTTCCTCAATGTGATTGCTTCCTACCCAAGCTTGCGCTCCTACGCCTGCTAAGACTGCGCCACTGGTTAAAGTTCCTACACTAGATGGAGTTAGATATTCTCCTTCATCCAACATGCCATTTTCATGAATTTCGGCTGCATCTGCTACTGAATTGAGCGCATCTTCGGGAATATCGTTAAATGTCGGCAATATAGCTGCTAATTGTCCATTTTCATCAATTAGTTCCTGATAAACCGTCTGTTCTACCGTATCCTCATCTACTGCATCAGCGAAAATAGCGTGGAAATCTGGCAAATCTGGGAGAGAGTCTACGATCTCTGTATCTTCGTTAGCTACAGGAGCCAGTTCAGTTTCTTCGTTATCTGAATTTGCTGGTGCTTGCGGTAATTCTTCTGCTATTAATTGCTGATGGTTCTCCTCAACAGGTGGTGTTTCCTGAATCTGAGTGACGACATCTGCTGTTTGCTGCTCTACATGAGTAGGAGTTTTTGGTACTTCAATCATTTGAGGATAGGAAGTATTGACAACAGCCGCCGGTGCTTCCATATCCCAAGGTGATTGTTCCAGTTCAGGCGGAATTGTCATTTGGGAACTACCTAAATTGATTTTATTCGACTCTTGAGCAGTAGTTTGAATGAAAGTTGGGTTGTTGTCTGACTCCTGAATCGTCGTGGTATTTGCGGCTTGAATGAAAGTTGGGTTGTTCGGCTCTTGAATCGTCGTGGTATTTGTGGATTGAATTACCGTTGGGTTGTGGTTTTGAATTATGGTGTTGTTGGTATTGTCTTGAACTTCTACTAATGGCTCAGATATAGATGCAGCATCACTCTGAGTTTCCGCCTCACTGGGTTCTGGGGTACTCTCTAATGCTGTGGTTGCGGATGGACGCTTAATAAACCATAAGAATAATCCACCGATCGCACCTACAGGTAACAATAACCACCACAACAACGAACGATCCAATTGAGGCGCTTCTGGAGGAGCAACTACACCAGGCTGTGTGAGGTTATTAGTTGTACCTGCATTATTGTTAGTTGTACCCGCATTAGGAAAAACATTAGCATTAGGAGAAGAATTGAGGAACGGTTCAGTTCCGGCTACGGGAGAAGTTGTAGCCCCAGGTGTGCTAGTGGGATTAGTTGCTGTTAGCGGTGCTTGAGTTTCACCTTTGGCGATCGCTTCGGCTTCAGCTACTCTTGCTGTTTCTATCGCCTTTTGCCCAGGTGATGCTAAAGCAAAGCCAAGAAAAGCCGCTACAGATGGCTTAGGACTTTTTTTATAAACATATACTAGCGGTTGGGAAAAGGGATATTTTGGGTCATCAGGTGTAGTTTCGTGTAACTGGAGAACCCGCACTCCAGGCAATTTTAATACCTGATTGGCTCTGGCATAGCTGATCCCGTCCTTACCCAATTGCTTGACGATTTCGGCAGTGCTATCTTCACTCACCTGAGTAGCAGTAGAGCCTGTGGCAAATTTAGCTGCTTTAAACACTGGGTAGCTGCTTAGGGTTTGGCGGGTGTCGCTGGTGTCTGGTCGGTCTATAAAGCGAATCTTTCCTGCTGGCGCTTCTACTTCTGACCAATTGGTAATGCGTCCCCGAAAAATTCTGGCGAATTGCCTATCTGTTAAGCTGCCTTTGAAGGGGTTTTCTTCGCCCACAATGATGGCAATCTTTTCACGGTGCAATCTCACCTGTTCCAAACCTTGGGCTTTTTCTTGTGGAGTCAAACCACGAGCAAGAGCCGCTACATCAATGCTGCCATCTAACACGCCTTTGAGCGCAGATTCAGTACCATTAGTAGCTAAGTCTACTCTAGTTCCAGCGAACTGTTGCTCAAAACTCTGTTTCAGGCTTTGATTGACTGCTATTAAGCTAGTTGAGCCATCAATCCGCAGTGTCGTACCGTTTTCCACGGTTTGCGGTAGCTTAAAAGCTGGTGTTTCTTTTGCCGATTGTGCCAGCATCGGCGCTGACAATAACATATTTGTTGCGATCGGCGCGGTCGTTAAGGTCAACAATAATACTAGATTCACTATGCCAGTGTCTTTTTTTTCTTTTTGCCACATATGCTCCTATCCAGGTACGGGGAACGCAAAACCGATAAGTTTTAAATTTATCTTGTTATACAGGACAACTCGCGCTAATTATACATCTGGTGTCAATATTTATTCTCAGGTTGTTTGGTTACTTGGTGTATTAATATACATAAAGTTTTAAATATTTGCACAATGTAGACGAGAAATAGCCAAGTATTGAATTAAATAAAATAAATAAAATTAAATATTAAAAAATTTTTTTTACTAAAAAAATACTATTTATAGTGTCAATTATTCAGTAATTACAACAGCAAAAGTTTTGCTTTTTAAGTATTAAAAATGTTTGAATTAAATCTACCTTGATGAGAACGCTAATAATTTGCTGTCATGTTGATTAGTGTAACTAAACTACTTATTTAGCTTGAAAAAACAAAAACCTCTAAATTTACATTAATTAAACAATATTTACATCTAACTAAAGACATAGTTATTAAGACGAAATAATTCATGTTAGTTAAAAACTATTGATTGAAAGCAAAAATAAATAAAAACTTATACACGGAAAAATAGTTTCTCTGCAATGGTGTTATGTAGTATAAAACCTATATTGTTGTTGAACAGCAAAATATTAGCCATGAGTCAACAAAATTTACAAAAGCCTCGGTATGGGGAAAACCTCATAGGACTAGGCTCAAAAAAATCCTGGTATCGGCAAAGTTTATTACCAATAGGCTTAAGCACTATCATTGTGCTGACATTCCTTTGTCTCAGGCTCTTGCTAGGCGACAATATGAGTGCATGGAATGAAGTAGACGTATTACCTCTAGCAAAACAATATGTTGAACCAACATGGATTCCGGGGGATTGGTACTTAAACCAATCCCCTAGTTATAGGGTGCTATTTCAAAGTTTGTTCGGCAGGCTAATAGTTAGTTGGGGATTCCTCACCACTTCCATAGTAGGAAGGCTAATTTGCTATGGCTTAGTTGCTTGGGGATTGGTACTAATAGCGCGGCAGATAGGGTTACATTTGGTGGCGTTACTTCTGGCGTTGCCACTATTTCTGACAGACAACCAAGGTGCTATAGCTGGTGAATGGTTAGTAGGAGGATTTGAAACTAAAGCAGTCGCTTATGGTTTAGTCATGTTAGCGATCGCATTGCTGCTAAAGCGGCGTTATAGCTTGATGGCCTTACTACTGGGGTTAGCAACTTCATTTCATGTTTTGGTAGGTGGTTATACATTCCTCACAGCAATTGGTTGGTTCTGTGTTAGATATAAAACCCGTTTTCCCAGGATGAAGGAATGGGGATGGATGCTATTGATGTACTTCACAGGCAGTATATTTGTGTTGCCGGCTGTGATTCAACAATTGTTGACTCCCAAACCCACAGGGAATTTAGCATCATCTTATATATATGTATTTCTGCGTTTGCCCCATCACTTAAATCCTCAGCACTGGTATAAAGTCTGGTGGCTGATGCTGATAGGCTATCTATTGATACTACCAATTAGCGTTGCTTTTATCTGCCTTTATCGCCCATCCAAGGAGCGATCAACACAGAGAAACGCTTGTATAGAACTGCTTGAGTTTACTTTGATTAGTCTGATTCCTTTTGTTTTAGGATTGGCGATCGCACCCTTTGACTCTCAAGGACGTTTTTTACAGTATTACCCTTTTCGCTTAGGGGACATTATGTTACCCCTGTTTACTTGTTTATTATTTACTCGTGCTGTGCAACACTTTTTTACAGTTAAAACAAAACAAAAAGAGTTTTTCATTATCTGCTGTTTGCTTTTATCTATAAATGTTGTTTCTCTATCTCTGCCCTTACCAACGCATATTAACTATGTAAAGCAGTTTCCTAGTAAATTAACTGAAGAAACTCCAGAATCACAAGATATATACGCTTGGGTAAAAAATAATACCGCCAAAGATGCTACTGTTATCTCATCACCTGTAGATTTACTCAACTTTACTTGGCTTGCAGAACGCCCTATCATCGCTAAATGGAAATTTCTGCCTCAAACTGCATCTGGTATCCAAGAATGGTATGCACGAATATGTGATTTAGTTGGCGTTGATAAATTAACATCCACCAGTCCAGAAACGCTTACTGAAGCTTATGAGCGCCTAACTACCGACCAAGTAAAAGCTTTAATGGTTAAATATAAATCCCCATACATAGTAACTAAAGTTCAACACCAACTAAATCTGCCAGTTGCTTACCGTAATCAATCTTACGTAATTTATAAACAGAGTGATAGAGTTTAGTAACTCAAGCCTAGAGAAACTCAATTACGAATTACGAATTACCCAAACTACTGCACCAAAAGTTATAAACTATAACTTATGGCATCTACTATCCAAGCTCTACCCCAAGAAGTTGTATATCTCATCACAGCAGGCGAGGTAATCGACTCCTTTGCATCCGTGGTGCGAGAATTGGTAGAAAATTCCTTAGATGCAGGGGCGACAAGAATTGTAGTTTATTTATGGCCACAACAGTGGCGTATCCGTGTCGCAGATAATGGTTGCGGCATGAATCTAGATGATTTACAACAAGCTGCTTCAGCCCATAGCACCAGTAAAATTCGTTCTAGTGCAGACTTGTGGAAAATCAACAGCTTGGGATTTCGTGGAGAAGCGTTACATAGTTTAACGACCTTAGCAGATTTAGAAATTATTAGTCGCGCTCCAGAAAGTGTAGGTTGGCGGGTAGTTTATGGCGATGATGGGAAAGCTTTACAAGTAGAAGCGACAGCGATCGCACCTGGTACAGTAGTCACAGTATCAAACTTGTTTGCTAATTGTGCAGCGCGTCGTCAAGGCTTACCCCCAACAACACAGCAAATGAAAGCTGTACAAGCCACAATTCAACAAATCGCCCTTTGTCATCCTCAAACCACTTGGCAAGTTTGGCAAAATGACCGCATCTGGTTCACTATTTCCCCCGCCACCTCTCTAGGACAATTAATCCCCCAATTCCTCAACCAAATACGCCCAGGCGACTTACAAGAAGTCAAATTAGAAATACCCTTAACAGTCAATAGTCAACAGTCAACAGTCAATAGTCAACAGTCAACAGTCAACAGTCAACAGTCAATAGTCAACAGTCAACAGTCAACAGTCTCCTTAGTAGTAGGATTACCAGATCGTTGCCATCGCCATCGTCCAGACTGGGTGCGGGTTGCAATGAACGGTAGAATGGTTAAGTCGCCGGAAATAGAACAAACAATTTTGGCAGCGTTTCATAGAACATTACCACGCGATCGCTATCCTGTTTGTTTTCTTCATCTCACCATTTCCCCCGACCAAATCAACTGGAACCGCAACCCAGCCAAAACAGAAATTTATCTCAACGATTTAAGCTACTGGCAAGAACAAATTACTCAAGCAATTAACCAAGCCTTGCGTATTAGTTCTGCCAACATCAAAGAATCTGTGCATACAACGCGAGTAAGTCAACTACTCAAAGCTGCGGAAGAGAAAGGGAATTACAACTTCACACCCCAAAACTCAGATACAGCAGACAACACTCAGAACTACTTAAAAGCCGTCGCCCAAGTCAGCAACACTTACATAGTTGCGGAACATCCTGGGGGAATGTGGCTAGTAGAACAACACATTGCCCATGAGCGAGTGTTATACGAACAATTGTCTGATAATTGGCAATTAGTTTCCGTAGAACCACCAATTATTCTTTATCAATTATCCCCAGCGCAAGTTTGCCAATTACAACGCATAGGCTTAGATATCGAACCTTTCGGTGAACAACTCTGGGCAGTGCGGAACTTACCAGCAATGTTACAACAACGTGAAGACTGCGCCGAAGCCATTTTAGAACTCAGTTGGGGAGGCGATTTACAAACTGCCTTAGTTGCCGTCGCTTGTCGCAGTGCCATCCGCAACGGTACACCCATGAGTTTACCAGAAATGCAAAAACTCCTAGACGATTGGCAGCGCACCCGCAACCCCCGTACCTGCCCACATGGTCGCCCAATTTATCTATCCTTAGATGAGTCTGCCTTATCGCGGTTTTTCCGCCGTCATTGGGTGATAGGTAAAAGCCACGGTATTTGAGCCAAAAGAATACTAAAAATTCCAGCCATAAAAAATAGAGCATGGCAATGTATTATTAAATACGTCATTGCCCCCGCATATGGTAATGACATTAACAAGAAATTAGGTATCTGTCCCAAAAATATAATGAAAAAGCTCACAAATATTGCTTTGGCTTGCAGTGTTTTAGTAACGATGAGCGCTATTAATATTCAGGTTCAAGCCCAAGAAAAACGCCTGTTAACACTCGACGATCAATTTGCCTTTCGCCAAATTAGCGATCCCCAACTTTCTCCCTCTGGAGACTGGATTGTTTATACCGTAACTAACACCGATCTGAAAAATGATACCAGAGATAGCCATATTTACATGACTTCTTGGGATGGCTCTCAAACATTACAGTTAACTAACAGTAACGATGGTGAATACAATCCTCGGTTTAGCCCAGATGGGAAATATCTGGCTTTTCGCTCCAGCCGTCAATCGGGAATACAGCAAATTTGGTTGCTCAACTTAGCAGGTGGTGAAGCCGAGAAAATATCAAACTTTGCTGGTGATGTTACTGATTTTGTCTGGTCTCCTGACAGTCGGCAACTAGCGGTAATTGCTGAGAAACCAGATCCAGAAACACCTTCTCAGGAGAAAACCCCACCACCGATTGTTATTGATCAATTTCACTTCTTAGAAGACGGTGCGGGTTTTATCGGTAAAAGTCGTGAACATCTTTATGTATTGGACTTAGCAACTCGCAAAGCAGATATTCTCACTCCAGGTTCATTTAATGAGTATTTACCTGCTTGGTCACCTGATAGCAAAAATATTGCTTTTGTGAGCAACCGTAGTCAAGAGAGCGATCGCAATAACAATTGGGATCTGTATGCAATCGCTGCCCAATCGGGAGCCAAAGCCCGTCAGCTAACTACCTTTATTGGCCCTGACTCCGCTCCTGATTGGGATAGTCGTCCGGTTTGGAGTCCAGATGGTAAGTCAATTGCTTATTTGCAAGGAGGTTCACCCAAACTTATTGAGTACGCAATTCACCATCTTGCAATTATCCCCGCCAAGGGTGGTACTCCTCGTCTACTGACTACCAACCTTGATCGCAATGTTGCCAAGCCACGCTTTACTACAGATGGTAAATCAATACTATTTTTAATCGAAGATGATGGCAATGTTCATCTAGCAAAAATACCTGTAACTGGTGGCAAAATTGAGCGATTCTTTGCAGGAAGACGAGAGATTAGTAAATTTGATTTAGGACGCGACGGCAAAATTGCTTTACTTTCCTCAACGCCACAACAACCAAATGCAGTCTTTGCCTTTAAGGGTAAAAATTTGCGTTTAATATCACACCAAAACGATCAGTTACTAGCGCAGTTAAATTTAGCAGCTACAGATGAAATCAGCTTTAGAAGTAAAGATGGTACAGAAATTCATGGCTTTCTTGTCAAGCCACCTAATTATCAGCCAGGGAAGAAATACCCAACACTGCTAATGCTGCACGGTGGGCCTGTCGGTCAGTTTACAAACCAGTTTATGTTTAATTGGCAACTGTTTGCAGCTCACGGCTATGTCGTTGTGGGTGTTAACCCACGGGGTAGTTCAGGTAGAGGAGAAGCCTTTTCCAAAGCAATTTATGCAGACTGGGGAAACAAAGACGCTCAAGATATTATTGCTGGTGCGGATTATGCCATTACTACTGGAATTGCTGCACCATCACGCTTAGGAATTGGTGGCTGGAGTTACGGCGCAATGTTGACCAATTACACTATTGCTCAAGATAACCGCTTTCAAGCCGCAGTCAGTGGGGCTGGTGAATCAAATATTTTAGCAACCTATGGTACTGATGAGTATATTGATGACTATGAACAAGAGCTTGGTGTACCGTGGAAGAACCTTGAAGTATGGCTACGAATTTCTTTCCCTTTTCTTCACGCTGACCGCATTGTTACACCAACACTATTTATGGGAGGTGATAGAGATTTTTCTGTACCCCTACATAACTCTGAACAGATGTATCAAGCACTCAAAAGTCTAGGAATTGATACTCAATTAGTAGTTTATCCTGAACAGTCTCACGGTATCAGCAAACCAAGTTATCAACGTGATGTCCTAGAGCGTTATTTAGCTTGGTACGATAAATATCTCACACCTTAACTAAGTAGATGGACATAATTATTTATAAGACGCATTTCGACTCCGCTCAATGCTCGATAAGCTGACTAGACGAGGGTTGAGCGAAGTCGAAACCCGATAATCTCAAGTTAGGTTTAATTTAGTCCTTCCACTTACATCTCTTATTTTTGAGCCAAACTATATGCACTCAAATATTATTCATACTGACGCACCCTAGCAAACCATCAATTTGAGATAATTTATTTTTTGGTGTTTCTTAATAGAATAGGTAAAAATATCGTTGTATCTTTCTCAAGATATCTAATTACTTTCTCATTTCTATAAATTCAGTTAGCAAACCGCAGTTTATTAACTCATTTGGCTAAAATACTTTTTCGTTTTGGTGTTTTCCGCAAGCAAACCGCAGTTTGTTTATTCATTTAGTTAAAATACTTTCTCATTTTGGTGTTTTCCGCAAGCAAACCGCAGTTTGTTTATTCATTTAGTTAAATTACCTTCTCATTTCAGTAATTCGCGTATTTATAAATACTATCGCTTGTAGCAAAAGCTGTTGCAGATTTGCCAAAATCTTCTCAGGCTGATCGATACGGAGATTTTTTAAAGTAAATAATATCAACCGTAATATCTTACACAGTGTGTATCATGCGTAGACAAAGAAGCTCTCCAATATTAAAAAAAGCAGTACGGCGTGCATCTGGGATGAACTCAATTGATCTAAATTTAGATTTAGGTAATGGACTTACCCTATCTGCCTTCTCAAAACTAATTAATACAATGCAAGCTAAAGAAAACGCATACAACAGCGCTCTTGCTAACCTGGATAAGTTGTACCGGGAAATGCTGGAAACAGAGCGTGAATTAGGAGATATGACAGAGCATATGCTGATGGGAGTGGGCGTTAAATATGGTAGAAGCAGTGTAGAGTATGGCATGGCGGGAGGAGTTCCCAAAAATCAACGCCGCAAGAGACTCCGAGGCGAGTCACCAAGTTCTAGTTCACAGCAACCCTCATTTGTTGCCAGTATAGACAGTAACGGAAATGGAAATAAACAAGCAGTGACTAGCTAAAAACCATGCGATCAGCTACGCTGGGCGGAACGCCATCGCTTTGATGAGAGAATTTGTAATTATACGCTTGGCGATCGCAGTTAATTTTCTAGATAATTTAACTATGAATCTTATTTGCGATTGTCTACATCCACCCCATCATCAAAAGAGCGAGCGCATATGAGTACAAAAGATTTATTAGCAATTTTTAAAATGGGGGCATTTTAAGCTCACAGTGGCTTTTGAGTGGGTATACCAACAGTGCGAGGAAAACTAGCTGGTGTGGTTCCTACTTTACGCAAATACAGACAGTGGCG
The DNA here is from genome assembly GCF_019976755.1 of Nostoc sp. MS1. Lineage (NCBI taxonomy): Bacteria > Bacillati > Cyanobacteriota > Cyanophyceae > Nostocales > Nostocaceae > Nostoc > Nostoc sp. MS1. Next base: position 703,496 of record NZ_AP023441.1, on the reverse strand, counting down.
GATGCTGTTAGTTAAGGGAGTTGTGAAGTTTTCGATTGATTCAACTTTTCCACCCAACTGCTTGACTGCATTTTCTAAAGCTGTCGTTTCTTCTTCCGTCCAAGTACCGCGATAAATTACAGCCAAACCGCCTTGCTTTAATAAAGGTAAAGTATATTCTGCACAGGCTGAGGCAGTACCAACTGCACGAATTAAAGCAATATCATATTTTTGGCGATGCTGTGGTTGTTGACCAATTTCTTCTGCTCTAGCAACAAGAGTGTTGGCATTACTAAGAGCCAGTTCACTCAATATTTTATCGATAAAATTAATCTTCTTGCGCGTTGAATCTACCAAGGTAATTGTAGAGTTAGGTGCAATAATTGCCACAGGAACACCAGGAAACCCCGCACCTGTACCAATATCAATTACAGACGCATCCGCTTGGAGAGAGGAGATAAATTGTTGCTGTGGCGCTATTCCTCGCAGCGAATCCCACAAATGTTTTTCCCAAAACTCTTGAGGTTCAGTAATGCGAGTTAAATTTAACTGGCTATTCCCTGCCAAAATTAACTCATAAAGCTGCTGAAATTGCGCCTGCTGTGAGTCAGTCGGTTGCCAATTAAGAGTTTGCTGCCAAATTTGTGCCATTTCTGGCAATAAGTTAGTCATTAGTCCATAGTCAATAGTCAACAGTCCATAGTTCTGCTCCCTGTTCCCCTCCTGGGAGGGGCTAGGGGTGGGTTACTCCCTTGTCTACCTTGTCTACCTTTTCTTCCCCCACTCCCCACTCCCTACTCCCCACTCCCCACCTACGCCGCAGGCTGTGGTTCCTTTGCCTTAGACTCTAGCGTTGCGGGGTCTACTGATTGTAGTTCGCCGTGGTTGAGTGTCCAACAATAATCTGCGATCGCCAGCAAATCACCGGCATCGTGTGTTACTACTAGTAGTGTCCAGTCTTGTTTGAGTTTGGCTAGTAAGTTTACTAACTGCCGACGCATTGACCAGTCTAAGCCGGCTGTTGGTTCATCTAGTAATAATAAATTGGGTTGGCGAATTAATTGTACTGCTAAGGCTAGTCGCCTTTGTTGACCACCACTTAAAGCGTAAGGTGCAGCAGACAGAGATAAATGATCTAATCCTACTTCGCTTAATGCTTGCCTAACTCGCTCTGTACCCAGTTCAGGATGTCCTAAACGTAATTCTTCTAAAATCGTCCCACCACAAAAGTGTCGTTCAGGAAACTGAAATACTATTCCCGCTAATTGTTGAAGTTGTTCGGCTATGAGTTCTTGTTCTCGCCAAAAGGCTGCGCCAGATGTAGGTTCAGCTAGTCCAGATAAAATTTCTAATAAGGTACTTTTACCAGAACCACTTGGGCCGATAATCAAACCCAGTTTTTGCGGAGGTAGTTCTAAGTTGATGGATTTGAGAATCGCTGTTGGGCAAGCTGTGGGATGGTAAATCAAATTTCGGAGATAGAGCATTTATTAAGATTACCAAAAGTTGGCAAGGAACTCACTAATTAAGATTAACTACAACTAGAACAACTACTGGAAAATTCGGCAAGATTTTATTTCGTGGCAAGAATTATCCTGATTGTTCCATTGTGACAGATTTCCCAAAAACGATAACTATAGTAATTTTGGGAACTTGATATTATTACTAAAGTCTAAGTTTAAGGGGTATTTTAACGGCAATTTACGCAAATTATAACTAAATTGTTTTGTATTTTAAGTAACATATACAACTTTTTCAACCGCAATTATTCTGAGGCTGACCATGACAAAGAATTTTTCCTCCCCTTATCCAATCATATTATCCCGATTAACTAGAGTAGCTCAGGCAAGTTTTGGTGTAGCGATCGCCTTAACTTTGGCAATCAATCCTTCATGGGCTGGCGATCCCTTCCGTAGTCAAAATCCACGTAACATTGACGACAAAACAGAAGCTGCTTTTAAAGCGGTGTTCCAACAAGGTGATTATCCTACCGCAGAGCGATACCTCAGCCAAGCAATATCCAGCGCCTCAGATGAACCTCTAGCATATGCGATGAAAGCATCTTTAGCATACGTTAATGGAGATTTGGCAGGGCTGGATAATTATGGGAGAAGAACTTTAGAAGCTGGGCAGAAGTTAGTCAAAACTGACGAATTACGCGGCAATATATACACAGGTGTAGGGCATTTTTTAGAAGGGGCCGCAATTATTACCCGTGAAGGAACCCTCAGAGGCGCACCCCAAGCTTTGAGTCGGCTAAGGTTGGTTTATGATCATCTGGATCAAGCAGAAGCCATTTCTCCCAGAGATCCCGAACTGAATTTGCTCAGGGGTTATATGGACTTGATGCTATCTGTTAGCTTACCCTTTGCCAACCCAGATGAGGCAATTAATCGCCTCCAAACAAATGCTGCGCCTGAGTATTTAACTAATCGCGGGATTGCTGTTGCTTACCGTGATTTAAAACAGTATCCCCAAGCTTTAGATTATGTTAATCGAGCCATCAAAGCAGCACCCGAAAACCCAGAATTATACTATCTTAAAGCCCAAATCCTCAAGGAACAGGGTAGACGAGAAAAAAGCCAACAACTACTTCAAGATGCGATCGCCAATTTTGACAAAGCCTTAACCAAAAGGTCACAACTACCCAAAAAATTAGTACAACAAATCGAAAGCGAACGCAATGGTGCTGTTAATAGCCTCAATGGTTCAGCCCGATAATTGAGCAAGGAACAGGAGATAGATTCTTAATTTTGAATTTTGAATTGATTTCTCCCCTGATATGCTTATTTGAAGTGAGTTGAATATTAATCAAGATGCAGATCCAGTTTCGTGAATTTGACCAATTTAGTGTGTGGATGTGGCTAAAATTTAGCACTATCCCTTCTCAACGGGAAAGACAGTATATAGAGGAGGTGTTTAATTCTTGGTTTTATCTGGGGAAATTAGGCGCATTTAATGCTGAAAATCTTCAGGTACAGGAGACTGGGGTTGATTTAAATTACATGACTTATGACTCCCAAGGTTATGACAGAAGCTTACTGGCGCTGATGCACAACATGGGTGAGTTTGAGTATCAAGGACAATGGGCGCGATGTTGGTTTGATTTGGGAACTAGTGATGCGATCGCACTAGATATCTTAATCAACGCTCTGACTCAGCTTAGTCAAGAATACGTCACTATTGAACAATTCTACGTTGGCGGCGAAAATGAAGATTGGCCTGTCGAAGATAGTGACAGTAGCTCTTACTCCATCTACGATAATTGATTTAAAAATGAATAGACATGGCGAAATTCGGGTAATAGTCTTAGGGCTGATTCAACATGGCGATCGCATTTTTGTTTCTGAAGGATACGACCCAGCAAAGCATTCAACATTTTATCGTGCTTTAGGCGGTGGTATAGATTTTGGCGAAACCAGTTTAGCAGCCTTAAAAAGAGAATTTTACGAAGAAATTCAGGCAGAATTAACGAATATTCGCTATTTAGGTTGTATAGAAAACCTGTTTATATTTAATGGCAGAAAGGGACATGAAATTATCCAACTTTACCAATGTGATTTTGTTGATCCCAAGTTTTATCAATTGCAGAGCTTGGTATTTCATGAATCGGAAAATCACAAACATAGAGCCATGTGGATAGATATTGCTCGTTTCAAATCCGGTGAACTCAGATTAGTACCGGAAGCATTTTTTAATTATTTATAAGCACGCTATTACGCATAATATTGTTTAATATACTGTTTATTTATGCTTATACATAAATAGTGATAAGCAACAAAAAAGTATAATTACCACTTCAAGCAAAAATTTATAAGTTCCTACGTAAGCTTATCTGCAAGTTAGTAGATAGATAAAGTATAGAGTAATTTTACAACCCTGATGGATAATAGCTTTTAAGTCAATTCTCTACTTTATATTTTTTGTTGAACTGCCATCAACAGAGTCCGTAGTGGGTATTATTGTTAGTCAAATATGTTAATAATTACGCAATTTTACTATTGCGCTACCCTTGCATAGCCAAATACTATTTAGCTCATCGTTTTACTACTACTAGAGTAATTGTGAAATCTATTCTACAAACCTACCTAGAGAAAGATATCTGGATATTGATACGCGATAAATGGTATTACGCAACCATTATTGGGGTTTGGGATGACTTGTTGTGGTTCAAACACAGAACCCACAACAAAGATACAGAGGAAGATACTTTGTGGGAAATGGTTGTCAAAATCAGTGAAGTAGTTGCGATTGATAAAGTCGTTTCTGTGATCAGCAGAAAACCAGATGTATTTATCTCTCGACTACTGGAAACCGACAGACACTCAAATAATCATCAAGGACACGATAATCCTTAAATTGTTTGAGATGACATAGATACTCAATCATGGATATCTTACACAGCAGACTGGTTTAATGTACTCTTCCTATAGATAGAGAAAAGCACTATCAAAAATTTGATAGTGCTTTTTAATTTGCTTATTAGTCAATAGTCATTAGTCCATAGTTTTTTCTACTTCCCCATCTCCCCCATCTGGTTTCCCCTTGATCAAGCAGAAGCAAGCAACTCTGACACTTCTGCGTGTGCTAAGATTACTCCTGGCTCACCTTGGAGTGCCGTATAGTATTTTCGAGCAAATGTGTTTCCATATTCTGAGGGTGAGAGTAAGGTGCGGATATCAACCAGCAAATTTTTGATGTTATCTGGTGATATCGGTTCATCTGCGGTGAGTATTTCATCAATTTGAACAATCACTTCAGAAATGCTATGCAGCCAAGCAAATTGTTCATGGTTAATTACTAGTTGCAGAAACTCGCCACTTGATATTCTTCCGCTTGCTTGTTCGTATGTAATACGTTCAGCGTCTAGTAAAACTTTGTGCAACTTGAGTAATTTATTGCGTAAATTCTTCAGGTGCTGATGTTGATTTATTCGTTGTAAAAGTGTGTTGGAAGTCAAGGGGATTTATCCTCCACTACGATATTTTTAATAGCTGCAATTCTGTTCAGGGTTACATGACAAACAACTTCTCATCTCTATCAATACTTTATTCAGTGCAATGTCATAAATTAATAGTCCAGTTAACAAAGGTGGTTTTTATCTGATGGATTTACCTTCTGTACACCTCTCCATCTCGCCTAGACGCATTGCCTGCACTTAATAAAGTAAATCTTAACGTTGAGAATGCTTTTGTTTAGTCATTTGTTTTTTATATATGAATATTCATATATTAGCATAATCAATATAGGAGCTATCAATTATAGTTTTCACTACTTTATTTTCGGAAAACCGTTTATGTCCCTCGCATATGTAATTCTCGGTTTCCTGCAAAAGCAAGATATGACAGGTTACGATCTCAAAACTAGTTGTTTTGATCAATGTATCGCGCACCTATGGCCAGCAGATCAAGCACAGATTTATAAAACCCTCGATAAGCTATTTGAGCAGGGTTGGATTAATTATCATGTGGAGATTCAGTGCGATCGCCCTAACCGTAAAGTCTATACTCTCACAGAATTGGGCAAAACAGAGCTTGTGCGCTGGCTAAAATCTCCCCAGCCGTTACCCACGGTTAGAGATACTTTACTTGTACAATTATTCTTTGCGGCTGAGTTACCTAATGCAGCGATCGCTAATCTTCTAGCACAACAACTAGCTGCGCATTATGAAAAAATTAACGATTATGAAGCAATTAAGTTACTATCTGTTGACAATGAGCCTGCTACTCGTGAGCAATTAATACATCAACTACTGTGGGAATTAGTTATGCGTCGTGAGCAAGTTTATATTGACTGGCTCAAGTCGGCCATTGCTACGCTTACCGAAAATCTTGATAACTAAATTTTTTGCTTATATATTTTGTTTGATTGACATAGCCATTATTCTAGAAATAAAAATTGCCTCGTAAACAAATGTTATTATATGTTGCAATTTAATGAATTTTCTGAATTTCTCTAAAGTTAGAAGATTTTTTATAAAAAAATCCTCCTTTTAGCCATTCATATATTAGGTTTAATTTGATTAACATATTAAATCAAAGTCTATTATTTTTACAATTATCCCAGCTTATGAATATCGGTTACTCTCACAAAATCCCTCTGATGCCTTTAGTGCTTCTATGGTTAGCTTATGCTGTTCTGGGGTGGTATTTGGCAGTACATCACATTATTTGGTTAGTAGGAGCTTTCATTGCTACTGTTGCTATAGCTTTAGTTCGTAGAAGTATTGTTTGGTTGGAAGGTTTAGTTTCTTTTGGCTCTCGCACTCTAGTAGTAGTCATATCATTAAGCGCATCTATTGCTCTAATTGCCACTTGGTCTATGTTATTGAGCTTGTTTCTCATACCTATAACAACGACCCTTCTAGCCGATTTAGAACTACGCTTTGCTGGCTTTAAAAAAATAGATTCATTCTGGATATTGACTGTTTTAGCTGGCTGGGGTTTGACAGTAGGAGAACTTGTAGATATTCTTCTTTTACCCAGTAGCAGATACTAAGAATGATTCAATATTCAAAATCGTGTTTAAGCAAATTCTCTGTTGCTAAACACATATAAATTCAAATAGAATTGTCTAAATAATTGTTTAGATAACCTAACATTAATATCTTGGTTTCCGCTAACAGTAATTGACGCTTTTCTGGGTGCTGACTTGTAGCCAGCCATAGTAAGTCACCCACTACTTTCACTACTACTAAAGCGATCGCTTGGCATTTTTCCCCATCTAACTTAGGATTGAGTCTGGCAAAGAAAGCAGCCAGCTCATCCACAATCCGATATTCATAATTCTCCATTGCTTCAATTGCTGAATATGTCATCAAGTTCAGCAGTTGTTCATATACAGCACGGTATCCAGGATGGCTGTTCATGAAGTGATCGAACGCATCAATCACCCGATCAACATAAACAGCCACAGGTAAACTTTCTGCCTCTTTGGTGTGCAGTTTGGCAAACAACTGATACTCCTGTTGAAAATATTGCACAGCCAAGGCTTTCAGAATTGCCTCTTTATCAGGAAAGAATTGATACAGCGAACCGATAGGTACTTTAGCACGAGTTGCGATCACTCTTGTCGTCGTTTGCTCGTATCCCATCTCAATAAATAACTCCTCAGCTGCACTTAGGATGTCATTCACTCGCTCTTGACTCCGCGCTTGCTGGGGTTTACGGCGCATCTTAGAGTTACTGGATTGATTATCTGTCATAAAGTTTAATTTCACTCTTGACAAAACATGAACATTGTTCGTATTTTATAAACATGAGCATTGTTCATATTAACATTCAATTTTCAATCAACTAGGAGTTTTTGCCATGCAAGCCATAAATTCTTGCGTAGTTCAGCCAGTAAAAGTGGACTCAGAAATACAACGCCAGATGAATTTTCAGTTTTTGACGGCGATGAAAGGCTTTATTAGCTTACTGACAACAGAAGGTGACTTAAATGCAGTTGATGAACTTAGTAGCATCTTAATTCACAGTCGGGCTTTTGAACTGGCAGCAGAAACAATGCAGATCAATCCTGATATAGCTAATTTGATTCAAGAACGTTACCAACCACCAGTTCATGATTTAGAGCAACTTTTGCAATATCCTGTTGATTCTTTAGGTTATTGTTATGCTTCCACACTCAAACAATCGGGCTTTGAACGTATTGATCCGGAGATTATTATCAATTCAGACACAGCCTACATTGAGTATCGTTGGCAACAAACTCATGATATTTGGCATCTCATTACAGGATTTAGCGCTAGTCCTCTTGAAGAAATTGGATTGCAAGCATTTTATCTAGCGCAATTTCGGCTACCATTAGCCAGTATGTTAATTGCTAACGCTTTAATTAGCACAACCTTGCTAACACCAGAAGATTTACCTCAACTTTTAAAGACTATTGAAAAAGGTTGGATGATGGGATTACAAGCCAAACCTTTATTTGCACAGAAATGGGAAGAATCTTGGGAGAAACCCTTATCACAGTGGCAGAAAGAATTAAATATTCAACCCTTTAAGGCTAACTCGTAATTAATAATATTGAAGAATTATCTCTTCAGGGGAATTTTTAGGCTTTTATTTGTCACTTAAATACAAATATTTAGATTATGAATAATACCGATAAGTGTTTCTATATTTGGTTTCGTATTCTACGTAATACCTATCCTTGGTTATCTTTATTCAGACAGGCTAGGCGAGTAATCTTATCTTGTGGTGATGAGAAGGTACGGCAAAAACTGCGCTTTTGGTGGCTATTTTATCAAGTAGATTTTGCTAAAATTTTGGCGATCGCCCTTGAATTAGCTCAACCAGAATTTTGGGTTTAGAAATAACTGTATACTGGCATTTTGAGTTGTTTATCAATTATCTGAATGTAAAATTAATTTACGTAAAAGCTCAAAGGTCGTCATTCAAGACAAATAGAGAGAATACGTATAAAATAGGTTAGTAGCTCAAAATGCCTTTATGACATTTCAACAACTTCGTACAGGAGAATACTTTTGCTTCTCCGGTATGACTACTGCTTACATATATAGAAAAATCAGTGCTTCCTATTGCAGTCAGAATGGTTTCCTACAAAAAATTAGACCGCAAGCAAAGATTAGACGGCTAAGTCAGACAGAAATTAACGAATATGTGACACAAAAGCAGAGTTCGTGGAAAGATGGTAAAGGCTAAAATGTTACCCTTTACAGACTTCAGAGCCTTGCTGTATTTATTTAACTATGACTTAAGCAATCTACACTTGCTCGATCGCACCTAACATCTGTAAAATTTTGCCGGCGTTGTCTAAATCACCAACCATCCGCCGAATAGGAAGAGGCCACACTTTTACTAAGGTGGGAGTTGCGCTAACTTGGTCAATTTCTGCTTGTTCGGGATTAGTTAAAACATCAATCACCTTCATTGTGTAAGGATAACCTAGCGATCGCTCCAACAATTCATGCAGATTTTTCAATATACGTTCTGTGTTCGCGCTATGTCCAGCCACAAACAAACGCAGAACGTATGTTTTTATCTGCGTTTTTTGTACTGTCATTACTGGTGGATGATATTTGGGAGCCTGTTGAGAAAGGTCTAAGTTAACAATTAAATCATGGTCTTCCCAGAGTTGGGGAAATGAGGAGCGATAAGTTGATAATACCAGGCGATCGCACAAACCCTCTTGCCAAGGAGCAGGTTGCCAAACCAAATCACCTGTATTAAAAATAGCGTTCAAAACAGCTTGATGTTTCAGCACAGCCAAAGAAGCTTCAGCAAATATTTTTACCTGCTGAGTTTTAGGATCTAACCAATGGTCAACTGTTGCCGTATAGCAAGGCGCTAAAAAATGAGGCGGTTCGGATAAATCTAAAATTTCCTGCAAAGCTGCACACAAATGAGAATGCCATCGACCTTGTTTATGAGGATCGATGCAGTAAATTAAATCGCCTCCAGGCGTAAACAGGGCAATACCTTTATATAACTGAGGTGTGGATAAATTTTCTAGAGTCGATTTAGTCACAATATCCCAAAATTCAACAGTCCATAGTCAATAGTCCACAGTCCATAGTCAACAGTCAACAGTTCATAGTAAAAAAGCTGAACTTATGACCCATAACTAATAACTAATGGACTGGCTGGGTCAGTCCTATATTATTACTAATTTGTGTAAGAGCATCCTGAGAACTATTAAAAGCGATCGCTGTGCCAGTTGCGTATGTCCTGAAAACAATTTGCCCAGAAAGAAAAAAGGGAAAGGCTTCTCCCTTTTCTCTTCTTCCCCTAGTTCTTAAACCCGACCCCGGAGGAACTGAGCCATTTCGTTAGGAGTTGGTGACATTTCCAAAGCGGTTTCTTCAGTGATGCGACCTTCTTGATAGAGATTGTACAACGACTGATTCATGGTAATCATGCCATCAAAGCTGGCTTGCTTCATCAATTCGGAAATTTCGTCGTATTTACCGTCTTTAATCCATTCCTTAATCGCTTCCGTATTAATCAGGATATCGTGGAACGCAGCCCGCTTACCATCAGTTGTCCGACACAAGCCTTGAGCAATAACTGCTACCAAAGACTCGGCTAACGCCACTCGCATTGCATCCTGTTCTTCACCAGAATACAAATTGAGAATACGTTCAATCGTTTTCACCGCACTATTAGTATGCAGAGTTCCCATTACCAAGTGACCAGTTTGCGCCGCCTTTAATGCAGTGTTCACCGTTTCCTTATCCCGCATTTCCCCCACCAGAATCAAATCTGGGTCTTCCCGCAAAGCTGCCTTTAAAGCATTATCAAACTTACGGGTGTGCATTCCTACTTCCCGTTGCTTCACCAACGACTTGCGACTTTGGTGAACAAATTCTATGGGGTCTTCAATTGTAATGATGTGTTTGGGCATTTCACGATTGATATAATCAATCATCGCCGCCATTGTAGTTGATTTACCAGAACCAGTAGGCCCTGTCACCAAAATTAAACCCTTGTGATAGTGGCAGATATCCCGGAATATTGCCGGTAATCTCAACTGATCAATAGATAAAATTTTGAGCGGAATCAACCGCAGTACCATTGCATAGCCTCTAAGAGTATCAAAGACATTAATCCGTACACGGGCAAATTCGTACTGAGTTGCACCATCAAATTCTAAATGTTCTTGGAAGCGTTGAATTTCTGACTCACTCATCACCTCCCGTAACCAACCAATGAAAGTCTCTTTATCAGTTTCTGGATAATCAGTAGGCGCTATTTCACCTCGGTTACGAAATCGGGGTGTTTCACCAACTCCCAAATGAATATCAGAATAACCATTATCAAAAGCTTCTCTAATAATCCGTGCCAAAGTTAGAGGTGTATCTTCCTCTGGCATAGAAATTGATGAGCCTGGACGATGTGCATCAACAGGTGGAGGAGGTGTAGCACCCCTATTTGCCGGTGACATATCCAACGTTTGTGTATATTGGCGTTGGGTGATTAATGATGGTGGTGGGGGTGGCGGTGGTACTGGCACTACGTTACGTGCAGTCACAGCATTGGAAGTGGATGAAGAATCGGTTTCTGTCATATATCTTTACGTTTTGGGATTTATCGACTAAAAACAACAAAAAAATTCCCTTAGAGATGCTAATAGCTTTGGAAAGCGGCATTAAAGAAGCCGACTTGCTGAAAATCTCTAAGTTACATTTCTTTACAATATTCTTTTTGCTTGTGTATTTTTTTTAACCATGAAATAGGAAAAAGAAATTATATAGCCATATAGACTTGTTTAACCTAAGCTTTCTACTCACAGCATCAGCAAATATGTGTAGATAGGCACGTCATTTTTTATGCTTTCAGTTTTAACGAGATAAGTTAAATTACTGTAAATGAGAGATTTTTAGCTGAGTTCGCCATAAATCGCTAGCAAATAACAGCAAAATTATCTGTGCATAACTTGTGTAGCGTCACCAGTAAATTATGAGAGACAAGGAGATTTTCCATAAGAAATGTTAAGCAAACTCTAAGTAAAGAGTTTGCAGTAAACTTTTTGGACTATAGTTTTTGTGTCCTATTCCTCAAGACAGATACCAAAAGCTAGATAAATCAGGAAATGTAAATATGTGTTTACATTTAGCATTGCAAAAAATTAATTGTAAAGTTTAATAACTAAATGCTCATTTTCTCAGATGGGTTTTATATACTGAAGCTTCATTGAAGTATTCAGTTTATTTTATATAAGCGAAATATTACTGAATCACGGACTTGCTGTGAATTTAGGAGGAAAAGTCATGGTTTCGGCTCAGAGTGCTAATCTCGAAAAAACCTACTCCTTGTTAGTTATCAAGAGCTTCTTGATATGGACTTTTACACTGGCAGTGTGCTTGTTGGTTGTGGGTTTTCCATTAGTGGTTTTGATGGCTACGGTCGGATGTCTGTTGTCAATTGTGTTGCAATCTGTAATGCCTGTTAGTGCAGTTTTATTAGTAGCAGGTGGCTTAATTATGTTTAACGTCATGGCAGTTTTAATAGCTGCTGGTGTGTTGACATTTAAAGGAGTACACCCCACAGAAATTAAATGGTTAAGTTGGTTGCACGGAGAAGAAGAACAATTGCAAAGCACCAGCGTTTACGCCGCTTGTCCTTTAACTTGCGACATCAAACTATAGATTTCTAACCACAAATTCGACAAACAGTACATCTGCCCGGTTAAGCCGGGTTTTTTCATGCGTAAATTAGGGAGTAGGGAGTGGGGAGTAGGGAGTGGGGAGTAGGGAGATGAGGGAGATGAGAGAGAGGGGGAAGAATAACTATGGACTATGGACTATGGACTAATGACTAATGACTAATGACTAATAACCAATGACTAACGCCTTTAACAGACTTGCACCTTTTATTCAAGAATATATTTATCATCATCAATGGACTGAATTAAGACCTGTGCAAACTGCGGCTTGTGACGTGGTGTTTGACACGGATGCTCATTTATTAATTGCTGCGGCTACGGCTGCGGGAAAAACAGAAGCTGCTTTTTTACCTGTTTTAACTGTGTTACATAACCAGCCGGCAACTAGTATAGGTGCATTATATATAGGGCCTATCAAAGCTTTAATTAATGACCAATTTGAACGGCTCAACGATTTATTAAAATCAGCTAATATTCCTGTGTACCATTGGCACGGTGATGTGGCGCAAAGCCGCAAAAATAAAGTTTTACAAAATCCTCAAGGGATTCTGCAAATTACACCAGAATCTTTGGAAAGTTTATTGGTTAATAAGCATAAAGAAATATTACGATTATTTGGTGATTTAAGGTTTGTGGTTATTGATGAGATTCACGCTTTTATGGGTACTGAACGCGGTTGTCAAATTCTTTGCCAGTTGGAGCGTTTGGCACATTTGACGAAAACCCAACCCCGCCGCATTGGTTTATCTGCTACTTTAGGTGATTATTCAATGGCGGAAGATTGGCTGCGTTCTGGAACTGATAAACAGGTGATCACGCCAAAGGTTGAGGCAGGAAAACGGCAAATTAAATTAGCTTTAGAACACTTTTATATTAAGCAAGATGTAGATGAATCAGAAGCTACAGCTTACGAGCAATATATTTTTAATCTGAGTGAATCACGTAAATGTTTAATATTCGCAAACAATCGTACACAAACTGAATCAATCATTGCAAGTTTAAGACGAATTGCTAACCAAAAAGCACAGCCAGATATATATCATGTTCATCATGGCAGTATATCTGCTAGCTTACGACAAGCCGCAGAAAATGCCATGCGTGAACCCAACAATCCGGCGGTGACTGCGGCTACTCTAACTTTAGAATTAGGTATAGATATCGGCCATTTGCAACGAGTGATTCAATTAGAATCGCCTCTATCTGTTGCGAGTTTTTTACAAAGGTTAGGGCGTGCGGGAAGAAGGGATGAGGCTGCTGATATGCGCTTTGTTTGTGCTGAGAATGAAGTTTCGTTAGAAGCACCTCTACCAGAGCAAATTCCTTGGCAACTTTTGCAGTGTATAGCAATTATTCAACTATATTTGGAAGAACGCTGGATTGAACCAATTGAGCCAATTAAATATCCTTTGAGTTTGTTGTATCATCAAACGATGAGTATCTTAGTAGCAGAGGGAGCAATTTCTCCGGCTGCTTTAGCTAAACAAGTTTTAAGTCTGTCTTCTTTTGCTGCTATTTCTCAGGAAGATTATAAGTTATTATTACGCTATTTAATTGATATTGGTCATATTCAGCATACTGAAGAAAATAAGTTAATTTTAGGTTTGGCAGGGGAAAGAATAGTTAACAAATTTCAGTTTTATGCTGTCTTTGCAGAAAATAAAGAATATACAGTCAAGCAAGGTACAAAAGAAATTGGTAGCGTTGTTACACCACCTGTTGTTGGCAGTCAATTTGCTTTGGCGGGGATGACTTGGGAAGTAACGGAAGTTGACTTTAAAAAAAGAGTTATTATAGTTAAGCAAGTGGAAGGTAAAGCTACAAGTTATTGGCGTGGTGGTGGTGGAACGATTCACACGAAAGTTTTGCAAAGAATGCGCCAGGTTTTATTTGAAGATACAGAATATAGTTATTTACAAAAAAATGCTCTGCTACGTTTATGCAAGGTACGGGAATTAGTAAAAAAAGTAGGGCTGGATAAACAGCAAGTTTTGCAGTTAGAAAAAAATAAATGTTTTATTTTCCCTTGGATGGGTACTGTGTCTTACCGTACTTTGGAACGGTTACTCAATACTTTTTGCCGGGAATCTTTAGAAATTAGTAGTATTGGTGGAGTGAATCCTTATTATTTGACGGTTAAGTTAGGTAAGGGTAAAGGTCAATATTTACACCAAGAAATTGTGTCTTTGTGTGAGCAGAGAATTATCAGTGAAGCCTTGGTAAGTTATGCGGAAGCGCCAGAAATGCAAAAGTATGATGAGTTTATTCCGTATCCGCTTTTACGCAAGGCTTTTATTTATGATCATCTTGATATGGATGAACTTAGAGAACATTGGATAAGTTGACTTCATCTATCATTCGACTGCTACATGATATCTTTGGTTTTTAGGAATAACTAATAGGTACTTTCAAAAGCCAATTACCCATTAGCTATTACCTATTACCAAGTAACCCAACATATTATCTGTAATTAGCAGAACTTGATGGAAGACTAGTATCCATTATACCTGCGATTTCTTTCGTATCTCCTATCTCTATTAAATCGAGAATTGCCGATCGCAAACTGAGCGCGACAACCATTTCTCACGAAAACACGATTTCGGGTATAGCCCCAATTTCCTCTACAACTAGCATCAGACAATTGCCTAATCAACCTGACTCTGCCTGTTGGGGGTATGGCACAATTGGTTCTGCGATTATTTTGGCTTTCACAGGTGATTATTTGTTGAGCCGAAGCTGGGGGAGCCATACCCAAAATGCTACTGATGCTAATACTAGCGATCGCTAAACTAGTAACGATTTTTGAAATATGAGCAACCATAGTAAATTTATGCTCCGTATTAATTAAGGTACGCTAAATCTAACCAAATTAATCATAAAACTGAGCAGGATATGAGCAGATAGGCTAAAAGTAATGAATATTACTATGAATAAAGTCATATTTTGCTATGAGGAGTATGGTGGATATTTGCCACCATACTGTTAGCATCTATTTTCCAACTACGGACAATACAATGTATCGCGGGTTTCTCGTCCTGTGGTCGGGTTAGTCCCTTTAGCAACCTTACATAGTTTTTTCTGCTCATCTGGACGTAAGAGGACATCGGTGAAGTCTGCGCCGTCAATAATTGCACCGTCAAATTTGGCGTTAGCGGCGAAGGCTCCTTCTAATATGGCGTTGGTTAAGTTGGCTTTGATGAGACGAGCTGAGTCTAGGGTGGAGTTTGTGAGGTTTGTTCCCTCTAGGTTGGCTGACTCTAGGTTGGCGGCGAAGAAGCTGACACCAGTTAAATCGGAGTTGCTAAAGTTGCTCTGGCGTAGGTTGGCTTTGGTGAAACTAGAGTCTGTTAAATCTCGTCCTGAGAAGTCGGCTTCAATTAAAATTTCTTTGTTGTAATCAAGTGCTAAAGCTGGGGGTGTGAAAGGTGCGATCGCAATTATCCCAATTACACCCCAAAGTAATATGCTAAGTATGCTGAGGCTAAGTTGTGGAATCTTAAATTTCATCATGCTACTTTTACCTAATGGCGAACCCTCCACCATCACATTATCCTGATCTTGGGGGCATTGAGGTAAGCTTGGGGATTTTCTGGGTCAAATTCTAAGCCGTTGAAGAATTTCTCTACACCCCGTGATGTACTGGGGGGAATTGCTGACTCTTGACCAATTAATTTAGCAGCTTCTCGCCACATATCCTCCCGGTTGACAGCATCAATTAGGGGTTTGGTTTCAAAGTCAGGGGAACGATAACCCCAACGCATATCTTCAGTTAAAAACCATAAATCGTGGCTTTTGTAAGGATAGGAAGCACTGTCACGCCAATACTTGATAGCGTGAGGGCTGTTTTCCACTACCCGCCCATTACCATAATCAAATTTACCCAAAAGGCGATCGCGGATCAATTCTTTTTTCACCCCAATCCATTGCCGTTGTGAGACAATCTCCAATAATTCTTCTTTATTCTCAGGTTTGTCACACCATATTTGTGCCTCTAAAAATGCCGCCAGCATGGCTTTCGCCGCCTTGGGATATTTATCAACCCACTCAGCACGCATTGTAAAGGCTTTCTCCGGGTGATTATTCCACAACTCTCCAGTTGTCACAGCCGAATAACCAAGACCTTGTTTTATCAGGCGTTGATGCCAAGGGTCAACCACACAAAAGGCTTCCATACTCCCACTACGCATACTTGCAACCATCTGTGGGGGTGCAATAACGATAATTGACAAATCACGGTCAGGGTCAATACCACCGTAAGCCAACCACCAGCGCATAAAGAAATCACCAGTCACCCGGCGATAGGGAACTGCACAACGCACAGTTTCCCCTGCTTTGGTTTTTTGGGCAAAGGCGGGTTTTAAGGTAGAACTATCTAAGCTCAAGTTTAAGTTTTTGTAGGTTTTAGCAATAGATATCCCCTGACCATTGACATTCATCCGCGCCATAATATACATCGGTATTTTGCGCCCATAAGTAATTTCCCCCGTATTCATGAGGTAAACCATAGGAAACAAAAGATGTCCACCATCTAAGCCTTCATCAGCCGCGCCTAACATCAGTTTGTCGCGCATCACAGCCCATGAAGGTTGTTTGAGAACACGAATATCGGGCAAACCGTGTTTAGCGAAAAAGCCTTTGGCTTTGGCAATAATTAAAGGACAGCTACTAGTGACAGGTACAAAACCCAGAGTGGCAGTTGTCACTTCCGGGGCATCATTATTACCAGCGTAGACACCAGGTTTGAGTGGAGTTTTGGCAATAGTGGAGTTGGTAGAATTGCTGAGGGTGTGAGCGAGGACTGTGGCACTAGCAGCTGTGATAAATTGTCGTCTGTTAATCTTTTTCATACTTTGAAAAGTGGGGATGTCGTCTGTTAATCTTTTTCATACCTTGAGGAGTGGGGAGTGGGAAGCGCTGAGTACTTACTTTCCTTCTCATCTACCTCATCTCCCTTGTCTCCCTCATCTCTTGCCCTTCTAGAAACTCCATCAACTCTTGGCGTAAGTAGTGATACTTGTCAGTATCTCTAATTTCTAAGGAACGGGGATGTTCAAAGGGAATATCTAAAACTTGTCCAATGGTGGCGGCTGGGCCATTGTTTAACATCACCACTTGATCTGAGAGTAATAATGCTTCGTCTACGTCATGAGTCACCATGATGGTTGTGATGTGGTAGATGTCACAGATACGCATTAACTCTACTTGCAATGAACCACGGGTGAGGGCATCTAATGCACCAAATGGTTCATCAAGTAAAAGTAATTTGGGTTGAACTGCCAAAGCACGGGCTAAAGCTACACGTTGTTTCATCCCGCCTGATAGTTGTGATGGTTTTTTGTGGGCTGCATCTTTTAAACCCACCATCTCTAAATGAGAGGAAATAACCTCACGGCGTTCGTTTTTAGATGTTCGAGGCATGGCTTTATCAACGAACAAAGCCACATTTTCCCAAGCAGTCAGCCAAGGTAACAGGGAATAATTCTGAAAGACTACCATGCGATCGCGGTATGGTCTTTTCACTATTTGACCATCCACTCGCACCTGACCGTGAGTTGGTTTCTCTAAACCAGCAACAATATTTAACAACGTAGATTTACCACAGCCAGAATGTCCTATCAAAGATACAAAATTTCCTTGCTGAATTTCCAAGTTGATATCTTTGAGAACAACATTTCTGTTCCCATTCTGCACAAATTCCTTGTTGATATCTCTGATTTCTACGAAACTAGACATAGTGTTTATAGTGCTGAGTAAGCGGTTATTACTTTTGAATTTTGAATTTTGAATTTTGAATTATTACTACTCTTGAGGTGTCACTTTTTCGGAAATAAAAGCCATAATTTTATCTAACACCAAGCCAACCCCACCCAAGTAAAGAATTGCTAAAATCATTTCCTCAATATTGGCATTGTTGTAAGCATCAACAATAAAAAAGCCAATTCCATCATCAGAAAGTAACATTTCGGCGGCGACAACTGCTAACCATGATAAGCCGATAGCGATTCTTAATCCAGTGAAGATATAAGGTAAAGTGGCAGGTAAAAGAATTTTATAGAAGTTTTCCAAGGGTGATAAACCTACTAGCTTAGAAACATTAATGTAATCTTTTGGTATCAGTTTTACGCCCAATGCTGTATTGAGAATAATTGGCCAAATGGCAGTGATAGCAATGACAAAAATAGCTGAAGGATTAGGTTTCAAAAATACAGCTTGTGCTAAAGGTAGCCAAGCCAAAGGTGCAACGGGGCGCAATAATTGGATTAGTGGGTCTATAGCTTGTCTACAGAAACTATTGAGGCTAATAATAAAACCAATGGGAATACCTATGAGTATCGCCAAAGAATAACCAGCTACTACTCTCCTGAGACTGGCGAGAATTAGCCAGAAGAAACCCTTATTGTTACCCCCTTTTTGGAAAAAAGGGTCTTTAATTAAATCCCACGTATCAGTGAAAACTGTAAAGGGTGAAGGTAAAGTCGTATTCGGGCGTAAGCTTAAAAAATGCCAGACAGTTAAAAATATAAAAATGCCAAAAATGGAGGGTAATAACTGCTTTAGTCTTTGAGCGAAGATGTTTGTTATTTGCTGGGGTAAATTTTGCTCTGTGGCTTGTATGTGCATTTGAGTAGCCTAAGTAACTAATTATAATTAACCTAAAAGACTAAGGGTAAGCAAGTTTTGCCATCACTTACGCATAAAATTGCGATCGCTGTTTAGCCCAAGTTTGATTAAGTGATAATACTTACTTTTATAGTTATAAAAAATATATGATATTAATTGGTTAACATTTCTTATGCTAATTAATACAAAAATTTACATAATGCGGAAGATGCCCTCATAAAAGCCTGATTACCTGAGTTTATTGAGTGTTCAAAAGATAAGTAGAAAATAAAAGTAACATCTCATAACTTATAAACACTCTCTTTTGCAGAAATTACGCAAAATATAGATAAATATCGTCTAGGCTGTAAAATATGGGTAATTGGTAACTAACTTTTTCTCAAGTTTCAGCATGATTTTGACAAATTTTAGCTAGTCAAATTACTTGTGGTAATCATTGCGATATTTTGTCAGTTATGGGCGAATAAGCTGAATAATTCATTTAAAATTAGAGTTGATGTAAGGCGGTATTTCTACCAAAAAATTATTAGTAAGCAGTATGAACTAACCTTAATTGTTCTATATAAGGTTGACATTTTACCCTCATTTAAAGAATCATCTTAGAGAAACAAGGTAGTCACTGTTGAGGAAATTATGCACACAGTTATTCTTGTTCTAGTTGAGGTGTTGATTGTCATTGGATTGTCACGACTGGTAGGGCTGGCATTCAAATCAATCAAACAACCTTTAGTAATTGGTGAGATTGTGGCGGGAATTATGCTTGGGCCGTCATTATTTGGACTAATAGCTCCTGATTTAGTAGCTACCTTGTTCCCCCCGGAAACGCTACCTTTTCTTAATGTCTTATCTCAGATAGGGCTAATATTTTTCATGTTTTTGATTGGGTTAGAACTCAATCCTAAATATCTGAGTGGTCAGTTAGAAGTAGCTGTTTTAACTTCTCATGTCAGCATTTTAGTACCTTTTTCTTTAGGAACAACACTGGCATTAATTCTATATCCTTTAGTTTCTAATGCTAGTGTTTCTTTTACTGCCTTTGCCTTATTTTTAGGTGCGGCGATGTCGATTACGGCTTTTCCTGTATTAGCGAGAATTATTACCGAAAATAATTTGCAAGGTACACGTTTAGGGACATTGGCTTTAACTTGTGCAGCAGTAGATGATGTTACGGCATGGTGTTTACTCGCGGTAGCGATCGCAGTGGCTCGTACTGGTAATATTGGAGGAGCATTCCCCACAATTATTGAGAGTATAGTTTACATCGCTTTTATATTAACGGTGGGGCGCTGGTTTCTCGAACGGTTGGCTACTTACTACCGCCGCACAGGTAGGCTGAGTCAATTTATGCTAGCGGGAATTTATGTAGCAGTAGTGGCTTCCGCCTTAATTACAGAACTGATTGGGATTCATCTAATTTTCGGCGCATTCCTATTAGGTGCAGCTATGCCTAAGAATGCAGAATTAGTCCGCGAATTAGCAATCAAAACTGAAGATTTTGTTTTAATATTTCTGCTGCCAGTGTTCTTTGCTTATAGTGGCTTGCGGACACAAATTGGTTTACTCAATCGCCCCGAATTATGGTTATTATGTGCCGCAGTTTTAATAGTAGCGATCGCAGGCAAGTATATTGGTACTTATGTAGCAGCCCGTGTCAGTGGAATTGATAAGCGGGAAGCCTCAGCCCTTGGTTGGTTAATGAATACTCGCGGTTTAACTGAGTTAATCGTTTTAAATATCGGTTTGGAATTAGGGGTGATTTCACCCTTATTATTTACCATGCTGGTAATTATGGCGTTGGTAACAACATTTATGACTTCGCCCTTACTAGAGTGGACTTATCCCAAAAAGTTAATCAAGTTAGACCTAGTAGAACCAGAAGCCGAGATAAATGTAGATATTACAGCCAAGCCTTACCGAATTTTAGTACCAGTAGCTAATCCCAGCACCCAGAAAGGCTTACTCCGGTTAGCAGTAGCCATTGGTATTAACTACCGCCAACCAGCAATAGTCAATCTCCTCAGCTTGATTCAATTAGAAGAAGACTATAGTTTTGAAAGTACCCCAAATGAAGCTAACCGTTTAATTGTCCAGCGCCGCCAACAGCTAGAAGAGTTAATTAGTACCTTAGAACCGCCAACGCAACCCTTTATCCATCCTGTTGTGCGCGTCTCCAATAATGTAGCCAGAGAAACCGCACAAATCGCCACAATGGAAGCAGCTGATTTAATTTTAGTAGGCTGGCATCGTCCAGCTTTTAGTACTAATCGCTTGGGTGGACGAGTCGGGCAAATTCTTGGTACTGTACCTGTGGATGTGGCGGTATTTGTAGATAAAGGAGGGGAGAGATTAGAAAGTATATTAGTTCCCTACTCAGCAAATATTCATGATGACTTGGCACTGATACTGGCGCTGAGACTGTTACTTAATCGAGAGACTTGTACTTTGCAGATATTACAAGTGATCCCCCAACAGCAAATTCAGGATGAATTGAGTTATGAACTGCACGCCATGATGGAAAAATTACCTGATAGTGTGCGCGATCGCATTCACATTAACATTATCCAAGCGCCAGAGCCAATCCAAGCTGTAGTTGCAGCCTCAGAAACCGTAGACTTAACAATTGCTGGTACTAGCCGCGCCTGGGGTATTGAGAGGCAAACACTAGGCAGGTACACAGATGCACTAGCCATTCAGTGCCGTTCTTCGCTGCTAATTACTCGTCGCTACAGTCAACTCACCTCTCATCTGACATCTGTCTTACCAGATACTCACCAAGAACCCACCGTCAGCAGCTGAAATCATGAACCATTTCAATCCAAAATCTCTAGCATTTTATGGAATTGCCATCAGCCTAGTGCTGGTTTTGTTTAAAATTGTTACTGCTTTTGGAGAAAAACATCTCCAAGCATCTCCAGTTCTCAATAATAATTATCGCCTCACCTGGGCAGACAATGTGCCTAACTGCCCTGAGAAACTCAACATTCAACAGTCGGGAATTTACTTGAATGCTTCACTACTAAGAGCTAGTAGTGAAAAACCCGTGGCGCTTACGGGTATTTGGCAAAATCAAAAGTTAACTTTATTTGGAAAAATTAATCAAACTAATTTCTGCAATTTTCCTGCACCTCAAACCGTTGAAATACAAATGCGATCGGCTCCTCAAGGCAATCTGCAAGGGCAATTAATTATCAGTACCATCTCGCAAACTTTAAAATTTAATGCTACACCTGAAGCAGCCCAGGTCAAACCGGAAAATTCTTCTAGCCATTAGCATAGTCAGCGATGGCTTACAATCAACGGGTGATCAATGATTACCCAGCCTGATGGCTAAACACACAAGGGATAAATAGTGATGTCTAAGGCAATCATGAGTAATAACATCCAGGGACGCAAACAATTATTGAGCATCAGTTTATGTGTTGCTATTACATTATTTGCAGGTAGTAGTCTTGCGGCTGGTGAGCAAATGGCGAAGCTGAATAGTTGGCGCTTCTACCCAGACACAAAAAAGCTAGAAATTAACCTTTCATCAGGTAAAACACCACAATATTTCTATCTCAACGAACCGCCAAGACTAGTTGTAGATATTCCCGATACCCAATTAGGTAATGTTGCCACCCAACAAAAATATACTGGTTCTGTGCAGAGAGTTCGTGTTTCGCAAATGAGTGCTAATGTTACTCGTATTGTCTTAGATTTAGCCCCAGGCTCGGCTGTAGATAGTGAAAAAGTACAACTACAACCAGTTTCCCGCAAAAACACCACTCGCTGGGTTCTACGTCCCGCAATTATCAAAGTTGCCGCAAAACCAAACAACCCACAACCAGCAAATGTTAACTATCTACAATTACCTAGCACTCTACCACCAATAACTGGGATGCAGCCTTTTGTTAGTGTACCGCCCCTCAACGCTAATAATCAGGCTCCTCAAGCCAGTAATTTTAATAACGCTAATTCCTCTAATTCTCCAGTCCCAACTCTACCCAATTACCCAGTAATCGAGTTTGGTCAACCTCTACCTAAATCCCGTTAACAATAATAATTGGTCATTGATGATAGCCGATAGGTAATTAGTTAGTTACCATTACCGATGACCAATTACCGACTTATAAAATTGGTGCAAGTAAGAAAATCAGTTAAGAAAATTTAATTAGTTTCATTGAAAAGCAGTATTTATAAGCTTTTGAGGAGCCAATGCTACCTAACTTCCTTGCTCGGTCGTGGCTTAACTATTTGCTTACTACAGTTATGTATTAAGTAGAAAATCCTTTGTACTCTAAACTAAAACACTGCTTGAGCCATTGCTTAATTTCGTTGCGGGATGCACTAACTCCTGGCTTTAGTGTATCAATAGGTAACATCTCTCTCAACTGTGCCATCTGCGAGGAACGGTCATGTTCTTCTACAAGTTGCCCATGATCAAAGATTAACTCATAAACAGTTCTGAACTTGTATGCAGGGTGAAAGCCCATGTGAACATACATCTGGCGGATGAAGTCGTTTCCCAGTAACAAACCACCAGTAAAGGGAATCAACTCCCTTATACCATCTATTTTAAAGTCTGATGACTCCCAGTGAGTCTCGGTTTTATTGCTTGTCAAATGAATACGCTGTCCATACTCTGTATATCGAGCAGGTGTTTTACCAAACAGCTTCAGCCCATCTCCTTGTTCTGCCTTCAACTGATCCGCTTCACTTAGCCCGATATTGAGTTGTGTAAGAAACAGAGATTTATCAGCAACCTCATAAGTACAGTAATAACCCCGCCAGCAAGCAGAAGAAATCATTACTGGCTTAACACCATACTGTAGTGGTTCAAATAAGCCAGAACCATTGATACCAGTAATGTCACAAAATTTTTGATGATATAAGACCCTATTGCTGATTTGGGCAGTCATTAACTTAATTCTTGGTCGTAAGTAAGTCGTGGAGAAAATTTATAAGTATGTAACAAAGAATTAAGCAGAAGAATAAGAGTTAAATTTTACACGTTGCGTACTGTAGTTTCCCTTTTCTCCTCTATTTTGAACTCCATCAATGACAGC
This sequence comes from Nostoc sp. MS1, assembly GCF_019976755.1. Lineage (NCBI taxonomy): Bacteria > Bacillati > Cyanobacteriota > Cyanophyceae > Nostocales > Nostocaceae > Nostoc > Nostoc sp. MS1. The sequence goes on along the minus strand of NZ_AP023441.1, from coordinate 679,725 downwards.
ATAGGCAAGGTCTAATTCATCCTCAAAACTTTGAGAAGCTAGTTCATTTTTTTTCAGGTGTTGCCACTCCAATTCAATTGGATTCATCTCTGAGCAATATTTAGGTAAAAAGAAGATGTACAAACCCATCTCTTCCCACTTTGTCCATAATTGCTGAACTTCTTTGCACCGATGTATCGGGCCGTTGTCCTGAACGATGACTCTGATACGACCTGCTTTTTGGGCTTCAAGTGCTTCAAGCTCCATCATTTGAATATAGGATTTGCGTGAAACGCCACCAATCACTAGACCGTACACAAAACTAATTAGGGGTTGAAGAAACCCAATAATACTTAACCTTCGACCCCGACGCTTACTCTGCTCCAGGCGTTTTTGCTGACCTCGGAAGTAGTAACTGTAACTGGGTTCACTCCAGGCACAAAACCCTGATTCATCCATATACTTTAAATCGATTTCTCCAGCAGCAGCAGATAATTCCAACATCTCTAAGTCTGCCTGTTTGATTTGCTGCAATACTTTGTCTTGCTTTCCTTTGTGGCTTTTTCTAGTTCGCTTCCAAATGACCCCCTTTTTTTGAGTACCTGCCTTAACCAGTCAGGACTCAATTTCACGGAGCGTTCTTGCTCTAATTTTTGGGCTAATTGAACACTATTATATGTACGTGGTTCTTGCTCCAAGCATTTTTCTAAGAACGCCATGTCAGCTTCTGCCCACCTTGATTTTCCTCCCCGCCCTGCTTTCTCCCACAGTCCTTCTAGACCTTGTTTTTCCCATCTATGCAAAACTTCTCTTACTGTTTGGGCAGTCCAGTCAAAGTGATCTGCTATCTTCTCTACGTACCAACCATGTGCGCTTAATCTGATCACTTCGGCTCGGTCTTTCACTTTCTGGGGTACATCTGCCGTTCTCAGGTTGAACAAAATTTTATCTTGCTTAGGAGTCAGAAATACCCTTAAACGGCTGCCCATATCCCTGTTACCTTGGTAGACACATTTATGTATTTACTTATCTTTACACACTTTGGTTTTTTCACCTTGTTCTACTTATGGGTTAACCGACATTGGAGGAGATAAGGTGCTGAGGCAGGTAAAATAGGATATCCTAATTATGTTTTCATTTTGTTATTTCTGTGAGTTAATCAACTGCATAGTTAATTTCTTTGACAAGATTATCATCGATATAACGGCGCACTGTTTTAGTTCTGACCCAACCGTCTTTGCACATAACCGTTATAGTTTCTTCGACATCATGAACACCAAACCAATTCTCTACCCGAATATAGTGGTAGCAGTCGGATCTTTCGTAACTATGTGTTGTTCGGTAAGCAGGTTTCCCAGCATAGTAATAGGTTAATTCTTTTGTTTCTCCCGTAGGGCTGTGAATTTCGATACCTGATATCATTCCTGTGTCAGGATCATATCTAGTCTCAACCTTTGAACCATCAGGGCGTTCGACTACCTCTTTCCTGTGATGCCAAATGGACAGGTAGTTTCCACCTGGGTTATATTTTTTATGTACAGAACCTTGAGCATAAATCTCTATTTCTTCAGTAGATAGTCCTCTTAAGTATTGATCTATTCCTGTGTTCGCTTGCTGAATCAAGTTGCGGGTAAGATCCAATGCTAAGTGTTGCCAATCTTTTGTTGGTTCTTCACACTGCTCAAGACTAGCTTGCAGGTCATCAATCATAGAACGGTATTGTACATAGTATTCAATATCATTTCTCTGTGAACCCATTTGATACTTGTCTAAAATTGCTAACATCATATTAGTAATACTGGGATACCAAACGTCTGGTTCTGGAGATTGAAAATCAATATAAAGCATTAGGGAAGTATCTTGGATTTCCTTATCTCCAACAACAACACTGTAGCCTTTTAGGTCTTCTGTTGGATAGCCGCTACCAAGGTCATCAGTGATTGGCAACCAGTAAGGATTCCATTGTGGGTAAAAACTGTTTTCCATCTTGTAATACTCTTGCACAGCGACTTCCAATGGAAAGTACAAATAACCTCCATTACCCCACTCGTAGAGTTCATACAATTCTTTGGATAGCCGAAAGGGTAAAACTTTTATTATTTCCTCAATTTCATATTTTGTTAATCCTGGCTGCCAAAGATTGCTAAATTCAGGATTGTTCTGTTGATGCCATTTCTTAATTTCGTTTAGAGTTTCAAGTAGTATTGTCATGGTGTTTTTTCTTCTACTAACACCCTAGTATTACCCTTAAACAGTTAGCAACCTAACAAGCAAATGAAATTGTAAGTAACTAAGAAAGAAATAATAAAAATTTTCTTACCTTACTCAAAAGCTTGACTTGTAAAGGTTTTCGTAGGCACGACCGCGCACCTTGATTGCGAAGTCGAGGCTAAAAAACATTACTTGCTAATTAAAAGTTGTTCAAATTATTTTCTCAAGTTCTTTGATTGCCCAATTTGCTTGCTCTAAGGCTTCTTGAAGAGCAATTCGCTCAAGCCATGAAGGTGAAGGTATGAAAGTTGGAAGATACTGCTGATTATTTTGCACAAATCGTTTCAACGGTTCAATAGCTCTGGGATCTCCTAATTTTCTGAGTGCTTCTGCTGCATTATTTGCTACAGAGTATCCCCGGTCTTCTTTCAACCGAGATTCTAATGCTCTCATTAAAGGTTCTACTGCTCTCAAATCTCCAATTTCTCCAAGAATTATAGCTGCACTTATACGAATTGAGATGTTTTCTTCTTCATTATCCACTTCAGATAAAGGTAAATGAAGGATGTGAATCATTGGTTCTACAAATCTTGGATCTTTAAAGCGACATAAGCTATTAAATATATTGTTTGATAGTAAACATTTAGGTTGAGATATTGCTTTTATTAATTCTTCTAACTCTTCAAGAAAATATTTACGTTCAATTTCAGCGAATTGTTTTGGATTTTCTTCTAAGAATACTCTAAAATAATTATCTTCTGAAGGCTGTGTCAGGTAATAAGTGTTTGTTTCATAGCATTCTGCTACTATTAGCATAAAAGTTGTTAGGTTAGGATATTTCAATTTAGGTAGACTTCCACCTCCTAAATGACAGTGCATTATAGATGAATAATTATTATTGTCTGAATTGCCAAAAACAAGGAAATACTCTAAATCATCAGAACCGAAGATTGGGAACCAAGGTTTATGACAGTTCTCATCTTCTAGTGAAGTATATTCATGCCTAAACTCCTCAATTTCTTTAGAATCTTCTATGGCTTGTTCTAAAGGTATAAAATCAAAATGAGGAATAAAAGAAATATCAAGATGTAAATTGATTCTCGAAATATTTGTATACTCTATACCATTGCGCCACTGATAAAGTTCATAAACTTCTTCTGGTAAACGAAAAGGTAAATTTCTAATTTTAGATTGAATCTCTTCAAATTTTAATCCTGGTTTTAGAAGTGAAGCTACCTCTGGCCTATTTTGCTGAAGATGCTTAAAGATTCTTTCTAAAGTTTCTGTCAGAAGTGACATGAAAGTGACCTGTACAAATAATTAATGTTAAATACAATTAGATTTGCGGTCAATATTTGGAAATATCTTTCTCCCCCAACCGCCCCAGTCTGCTCTTGCACGACCGCATAATAGAGATGCTCCACATTGGCTCTCAAAACTCTTGCTCTGGCTCAGTTATGACAACTCTTGTAAGAAATTAAGGACTGAATTTTCTTACTTTTGAGCTTTTGGAAGTTATATCTGTTCTCTGCTATATCTCAGCGTTGAGCCACACGTACTAATAACACTATTCTTATCCCTAACTCAATAAAGTTGGGTAGCTATGCGCCGATAAAGGGAGAAAAAACTCCAGCTTGTGCTAATGCACCAGTAATAAAACCAAGTAAATAGTAACCAAAAATCACTATCATACTAATACCAAAACTAGTAGCTCTACCAGTGCGTTGGGGTATGGTTCCCATTGCTGCGCCGACTAAACCAAAGACTACACAGACAAACGGTAGGGCAAATTTCTGTTGGATTCTCACTTCTAGTTTACGAATTTTTTGGCGATCGCCCTTTTATACCTTGGATGTCAAGAGATCCAAATATTTCTGTGCAATATTGGCAAGGCTGTATTGAGAAGCTTTGAAAATACAGTTATTCCTTAATCGATTATATAAATCATCATCCTGTTGCAACTGTATTACCAAATTTTTACAATCTTCACTGTCTTTTGCAAATAGTGTACATTCTGGGCCAATCTCAAGATAAGCTGGTTCTAAACTAGATATTGATGGAACTCCAAAACCAATACTATTTATCAATTTAATACCAGGATTAATTCTGATATGTTCAGATACAGATTCTGATGTGATCGAAGTTGAAGCTCGAATATTCAGCAAGATAGTTGAGTTACGGTAAACATCGTATACCTGTTCAGTAGTGATTTCCTTGCTATTGTAAACTTCAAAATCAAAATTTAAATCGCTGGGAATCCATTCTGGTGAACCCATCCAAGTAGGTTTTCCTCTCAATCTACTAGGGCTAATAAATCCTGAAAAATTACAATGATGGTGAGGTATTATGTAGGTTTTACCATAAGAGCAAAACTTCTGATAAGCACCTTTACTACTTACAAGATAATAATCAATAAAATCGCGTGGACAGTAGTTATCGTGAATATCCCAAATAACAATTCCCCGCTTTTGTAAATCTGCTAAACATTCCTTATTAAAGAGAGGTTTAACGCAAATAAAAATTTCTTTATCTTTGGGAATATCAGCAATTGAGTCTACATCAGTTATATAATCACAGCCAATAGCATTAGCTACTTCAATACATCGAACACGAACGCTAGGAAAGTGAGACCGACCGCCTAAAAATACAACTTTTTGAAGAATAGAATTACTACGTTTTTGAAAAATTCTTTGTATTAAAGGTCTTTTCATATTTTTTATGTAAATTGGTTAATCTGGAAAATAATTGATTACCCTACGTAGAGTAGTTTTGCAAATATCGTGAAAAGTCAGAACGATTGATATCTTTCAGTAATCATTATGAAATGCCTCAACGTTGAGCGACACGCACTAATAACAATATTCCTATACCTAGCCCGATCAAGTTGGGTAGCCATGCGCCGATGAAGGGAGAAAAAACTCTAGCTTGTGCTAAAGCACCAGTAATAAAACTGAGTAAATAGTAGCCAAAAATTACTATTACACTAATACCGAAACTAGTAGCTTTACCTGTGCGTTGGGGTATGGTTCCCATTGCTGCGCCGACTAAACCAAAGACAACACAGACAAAAGGTAAGGCAAATTTCTGTTGGATTCTTACTTCTAGTTTACGGATTTTTTGGCGATCGCCACCCAAGCGTTCAATATTCAACTGTTCCAAAGCTTGGGAAATATTCATTTCCCCATAGTCGCGGCTCTGTTCTGCCAAGCTTAGGGGTGTGCGGGGTAGTTTGAGTTGTTGCTTTTCAAACCTGAGAATATTTCGATAAGAGCGATCGGGCGCGACTAAATAGATAGTACCATTATAAAAATCCCAAACGCTTTGCGCTCCATTCCACTCGGCAGATTCTGCCACCACTATTTGATTTAAACCTTCTTCTGAACGGTCTATAATAGTTAGTCCTCTCATCTGCTTACCATCAAACTGGTCGGCATAAAATAGGCGCGTTAGTATCTTGGTTTTAGTTCCATCCTTGTCTTTTCCATCCCGATATTCGGGGTAAAAAATATTTTGTTGTTTAAATGTAGGTTTATCTGATTTTAACGCTCTGTCTAAAGTCAAGGATGCTTGATAATTTGCGGCTGGGGCAATTTGCTCGTTAAATAGAAATGTTAGTCCTGTGACGACCAAACTCAACATTACCGCAGTCATTACCATACGATAGACGCTGACACCACAACCACGCAAGGCAATCAATTCGCTTTCGCTAGAAAGGCGACTGTAAGTCATCAAAGTTGCCAACAGTGTAGACATAGGAAAAGCTAACACAATAAAATTAGGCAACTTTAATAAGAAAACCTGCACGGCAATACTAATAGGTAGCCCAGATTCTACTACTCTTCTAACTAGCTCAAATACAGCATCAATCGTCACGCCAATTGATGAAAAAGCCCCAACGCCAAATAAAAATGTCGGGAGCAATTCGCTGATCAAATAGCGATCCATAATTGTCAAAGGCAGTAGCGAATTGAAGGTATAGAAGGACGAAAAGTTCTTGGCTACCATAGATATAATTTGTAATTCGTAATTCGTAATTCGTAATACTTCTCTTCGTTCGCGTAGCGTGTCGGAGACAGACGCTCCGCGTAGCTTGCTTCCACGGAGTGGTACGACTACGCTCAGTACAAGTTCGTAGTTAGCGGTTAACAGTTAACCGTCAACAGTCAACAACAATTACTAAAGTTGAAAGTTGTCACCTAAATAATATTGCCGTACAAGGGGATTATTGTAGAGTTCTTCAGTATTGCCGTAGGCGAGAATTTGGCCTTCGCGGAGGATGTAGGCGCGTTCAGTAATGGCTAGGGTTTCGCGGACGTTGTGGTCTGTAATTAAGATGCCCATGCCGCGATCGCGCAGTTGTGCGATAATTTGCTGAATCTCAAATACTGCAATGGGATCAACGCCTGCAAATGGTTCATCCAACAATAAGAATTTTGGCCCTTCTCGTCCGGCTGCTATAGCCCTAGCTAATTCTGTCCGCCTCCTCTCCCCCCCGGAAAGTTGAATCCCTTTACTTCGGGCGACTTTTTCTAAGCGGAACTCTCGCAGTAGAGTATGCAGCCGCTTTGACCACTCCCTACGTGGTACATTAGTTTGTTCAAATACTAAAAGAATATTATCTTGTACTGAAAGCTGACGGAAAACGCTTGCTTCCTGTGCTAAATAGCCGATGCCTAATCTTGCTCTTTTGTGCATTGGTAAGCCAGTAATATCTAAGCTATCCAGCCAGACTCGCCCTTGATTCGGTTTTTCTAAACCTGTGGCAATGTAGAATGTCGTTGTTTTACCAGCACCGTTAGGCCCCAGTAAACCAACGATTTCCCCCTGAGCCACAGAAAGACTAACGCGATTAACAATTACTCGCTTACCGTAAGACTTGTGAATATTTTCTAGAACAATTTTCACTATAACTGTGTTGTCTTGTTGGTTGATGCTAATTAGAACGGCGTAACCCTGGTGTTTTGGGCGCAGGTGTATTAGCTTGATTATTAAGCTCTGCGTCATCCACCATATAAACGGATTCTACCTGACGATTGGATTGTGGTAACGCCACAAATCGTCCTTCATCAATCAAGTATGTTACCTTTTCAGCGCGGATACTATTGCCACCTTGCTGCAAAATATAGACATTACCCATGAAATCAATCCGGCGTTCCTTGCTGAAATACTGAGCTTGAGCCGATGTTGCTTGAATTTGTCGCGCCGGGTATAACATCTGCACATTCCCACGAGCGGTAATCACCTGATTTTTGGAATCGTATTCTTGAATATCCGAGCGGATAGTAAGCGGACGATTTGCCGCAGGCGTTTGTGCTGTGACGCTTGATAATTGGTGAGGTAGGGTTACAGTACCCAAAAATGCCACAGGTAGCAGTAAAGCTAATCCCAGGCGACGCATTTTTAAAAGAGGCAGTTTATAGCTAGGTATCATAGCAAGTTTGTATTTGGGATTGTGGCTTGTATAGCAGAAGGCAGGAGGCAGGAGGGAAAGTCTTACTACTTCTAGCATTCAGGCTTTGGAGATGTCCTAACGTATCTGACTACGGCTATATATTAAATTATCTCAACTACATTCTCCAAAAATATAATCTCCTATCGGCAGTAATTTGAGATAATTGCAGGCTGAAATCTTGACGCTAGGCTCAGGGTGAAAGTTTCGTTGACAATTGACAGTTGACAGTTGACAGTTATTATTCTTCCCTATCTCCCCCCTCTCCCTTGTCTCCATACAAAAAGAGGGAACAAGAATCAGTTTCTCATTCCCCTATCTTTCTGCTTCCTCTTAATCGTTGGCGATCGCAATTGTTGGAAAGGCTAGGTCTGGGTTATCGTTGAGATTGTCGTAATTAATGTTTTCCGGGCCGATTTCTTGTAATGCTTTTAACAAGCCTGCGCTCTGGTTTAGTAATTCATATACATCAATATTTCCAAAAACTTCAGGATAACGTCGCAGGCGGTTGCTGCCTTCCCCTAGTAAAATTACTGCACCTCGCCAGTTACGATTACCTAAATGATAAAGACCAACGGCGATTTGTAAAATCCCTTGATAAAAGGTTTTTTCTGGTTCACTGGCTTCAATCCATAAAGCCTCTAAGGTGTCGTGACAGGCGTAGAACTTGCCAGCGTTAAATTGTTCTACACCTTGCCAAAACTCCAGGGGCATGGTTTCACTCATCCCATGCTGTCTCGTACTTCTTTAATCGTATCTAGAGATATTTCTTGGCTTTGTCCGGCAAATTCGTTCTCTGGTGTGAGGAATAGCATACAATGGCAATCTTTGCGTTCTCTCATGGGGACGCAAGGACAGTTCCAGTAGGAAGCTTTCACTTCTGCTTCTTTGTCTTCGTAGTGACGACAAGGACACAAAGGCGCACCTAATTCGTCTTTATGTTTGGCTAATCCTTCAATTACGACTGCGGTAACAGATGGTTCAGAACAAAAGTAAGTACCTGTACGTTTAGCATATTGTTCTGAAAAATGGCGCATTGCCTCTAGGCTTTTCTCGCTGGATTTTGAGTTAGCTTCTGATGAAATCATGGGGATCGGCGGTTAAATATTCAAATATCTTTGCATTGTACCTCAGCGTCACTAAGGTATTGCTGAGGAATTTCTCTAACTTGGTTTTTGCAATATTTTTTATAATTTCTCAAACATGAATGTTGTCAAAAGGCATGGGATCAAGGAAATGGCAGGCATCAAGAATAACTAAAACCAATTTGAAAAATGATTGCGACAAATGGATTCCTGAAAAGCTCACCAGTAAACCATTTCACAATCCAAAATCCAAAATCTAAAATCCAAAATGGGATAGATTGTCAATATTCATTGAAATTTTCAATCCTATAAATATAATTTCACAATGAATGCAAGGATTGTTGAAGTTGAAGTTGCAATGGCTTTTCTTGATCTATGGTGATGCCTGGGTAATCTTTGTTAATTACTACTTGTTGTTTTAATGATGCTACATCCTGCCATAAGACCCAACGACTACCTTGAGGCAGATTAGAAAGGGTGAGAGTGTTTTGTGCCAACCAAATACAAGGTGAGTTTTCCGGTTCTGGATTTGTAGGTTCTTCTAAATATTTAGTGGCTGCTAGTGTTTCTAAAACGACACTTTCACCTTTGACTAACCCTGTTGATGCAGTCCACATCTGCACTTGCAATTGTTGATTTTGTGCGTAAAAGTACAATGAAGCTGCGGTAATTACTGCCTGTTCAAAATTTTCCTCTTCCCAATTGCCCGCACTATCCAGGGCGATAATAATATCCTGTCCACTTGTCACCATTTCTAACTCACGTACCCGTAACTCACCATAACGGGCGCTGGTGCGCCAGTGAACTAGGCGGGTAGGATCGCCAATACGATAAGGACGTAGCGATCGCACTAACCCAGATGTGGCTGTTTGCAAGGGTTTACCACGGTACTCACTCCGTTGACTTTCTTCTTGCCCCAGTTCATCAACCAGGGGACAGGTAGTTAGTGGTAGTACAGTCGGATACACGATGGCAGTAGCATTACACTGGTGCTGACGACGCGCCCAAAATAAACCTAGAGGCGCACCCGTGCCTAATTCTACGGTGTGCCAGCGATAAATACCCCGACGCTGGGTAGTTTGGTAATGTACCCATTTGTAGCTTTCTTGACTAGGAATAGTATCGATCGCCTGTTTGATGGGTTTACTCAAAACGAAAGGTAATATATCCTCAACTTGCAACAAACTAACAGATTGCTTGCTGGAGTTATGAATTTCTAACTCTAAAATTAAGTCATCCCCGGCTGAGACGGGAGAGATGGGACGACGAGTTACAGATAAACCTGTGAGCGATCGCGGTGGTAAAATCGCAGCTATACCCAACAATGCAAAACTTACGCCGCTAATGGCATACAGCCAGCCAGCCATTGTATTAATCGCTGCACCAAAAAAACAAACAGCAACTCCCGCCAGTACCCAGCCGATGTATGCAGGGGCGCTAGCATGGGTTTCTAACCAGTTAGTGAGGGATTTCATGATTTTCATGTTTCTTTTTTAACCCAACACTGGTAGAAATTCACAGGGGTAGAGTTGGGGGAGATGTAGCTTGCTTCCCGTAAGGGTGGGAGTGGGGGGAGAAAAAACAACTGTCAGCTGTCAACTGCCTCCTGCTATAACTAAAAGAACTAACCTTTATCAGCAATAGAAAATCCTTGGCGGGTAGGTTTAGTATTTGCTAACTTCACCTGAAAGCTTAGTTTATCGCTCGTTGCTCCACTTCTGACTTCTAAAGTCCAGTTACCGGGACGCAAAGCCCAAAATAACGAATTATCTGACTGTGTATTCAATTTTTCGCCATTCAGCCACCATTCTACAGGCGCAGATTTATTTCCTGTTAGCTTAAATTCTAATTGTTGTGCTGCTGCATTGGGATACAACAAGAAAACATCGCCATCATGAGGAGAGACAATTCTCAAGTCGTTGCCAACAAAACTTGATTGTTGCTTGGCTAACCACTCGTTATACTCTGATGGCAAAGTGAACTGAGTTTCCTGTGCGTATTTAGCTTTATCTTCTGGATAGAAATATTCTTGCACTACTGAGTTACAGTCTGGTGTTGGGCGTAACCCGGTAACTGCACAAATGGGTAGTTCTACTAAACCAGATGGAGGGGGAAAGGCGGCTGGTTCTTCATGTTCGTGCAGATGCAGCATAATCCGATTCCATAAAGGTGCTGCACCTGTTACGCCGGAGACTTGGCGCATGGGTTCACCGTTGAAGTTTCCTACCCAGGTAGCGACGGTGTAGTCGCTGGTAAAGCCGACTGTCCAAGTATCACGAAAGTTGGAAGAAGTGCCAGTTTTAACAGCGACGGGGAAGGGCAAGTTTAATATTGAGTCTACACCAAAAGCGGTGGCACGAGCGTGGTTGTCGCTGAGGATGTTGGTGATTAGTTGCCAATTTGTGGGAGGCGGGGAGTTGGGAGTTGGGAGTTGGGAGTGGTGAGACAGAGCTGTAGGAGGGTTTCCCTCCGCAGGCGACTGCGAACCCGTTGGCGCAGCCTCTCGTAGAGAAGGGGAGAGGGTGGTAATTACGGGAATGGGTTGTCCTTGTCTGGCGATGGTGAGGTAGGCGTGGGCTAGTTCCCAGAGGCTAACTTCACCGCTACCAAGGGTTAAGCCTAAGCCGTAGTATTCAGGGGTTTGGTCGAGGTGAGTAAATCCTAGTTGATGCAGGCGTTCTAGGAAAGTGGGTACACCTACTTTTTCTAATACCCTAACGGCTGGAACGTTGAGGGAATTGGCTAAGGCGATGCGTACTCGCACGGGGCCGAGGAATTTTTCTGTATAATCGGTTGGACTGTAGAGTTGTGCGCCAGGGATGGCGTAATGGGTGGGGATATCTGCCAGGATGGTGTTAGGGCGAATTAAACCTTTTTCTAGGGCTAATTCATAGACGAAGGGTTTGAGGGTAGAACCGGGTTGGCGTAGGGCTTGTACTCCGTCGTTGCGTCCTAGTTTGGTTTGATTAAAGTAATCTGGTGAACCGACGTAAGCGAGAACTTCGCCTGTGTGGTTGTCAATTACTAGGGCGGCTGCGTCGTGGACGTTGTTGGGGGCGAGGGTGGAAATTACTTGTTGTACTTGGGCTTGGACGAATTGTTGTAAGGGACGGTTGATGGTGGTGCGGATAACTGATTGATCCCCCCCACCCCCCTTAAAAAGGGGGGATTGATTGTCGTTTTTGTCAGGTGAGATTTGATTTGCTAACCAAAATAGGAAGTGTGGGGCGGCGATAATTCCGCGTTGGTTGGACTGAAAGACAACTTTTTCTTTTAGTGTGCGATTGGCGATCGCCTCACTGATATACCCTTCCTGTACCATACGATTGAGGACGTATTTTTGTCGCTGTTTGAGGCGTTCCCCATGTTCGTAAGGGTTGAAGTAGGTGGGGTTATTGGGGATAGCTGCCAACAAGCTGGCTTGGGCTAGGTTTAAGTCACTGGCGGGGATGGAAAAGTAAGTTTGGGCGGCTGCTTCTACACCATATATATTGCCACCCATTGGCAGGCGGTTGATATATGCGGAGAGGATTTCATCTTTATTCATCCCAGCCGCTAACTTCCACGCCAGCCAAATCTCCTGGATTTTCCCCGACAGGTTGCGGGGAACTGGTTCTAACATCCGTGCTAACTGCATGGTAATTGTGGAAGCGCCGGAAACAACTTTTTTGGTGTGGATGGCTTGTTGGATGGCGCGGACAATGGCTTTTAAATCTAATGCGCCGTGATGGTAGAAGCTACCATCTTCGGCGGATAACAGTGCTTGGATGAATTGGGGGGATACCTGATTTAGTGGTACTACTGAGGTATGCTCTTGATCACGGGTGAGGATTGTTCCTAATGGTAGCCCATTGCGATCGCTAAACTGCATTGCCAGTTGATTTTGGGCAATATCTGCGGCACGAATCGGTGCAAAATAGGGTATTAAGCGGATAAATAGGCAGATTAGCAGCACAGTTAGGAACAGTTTAATAGTGTGCTGCATTTTAGAGAGCGATCGATATATGAATAACATCAGGGGCTACCCTGTTTAAGAGCATTGATTTTAAATGATAGCTACAACAGGAAATAATTCGATTCCTGAATAATTTTGTTTATAAAAGTTAAAAACTAATTCATTGTTAAGGATTGTAGTTGTTTTTGGAACAACTGCTTTTAATTGGGTATCTATGGGAATAAGTTTTATTTTTTAAACGCAGAGGGGCGCGGAGTTTGAGAGTGAAGGTGTGAGTTAATTGCTGGATTTTAGAGTTTATAAAAATATGATTATTAGAGCTTTTATACGGTGTTTTTTTGTTGTGGTGTTGGTGTTAGGGATAGGAGGGTGTAGTTTTTTTGGGATTAATTCAGGTAGGGAACAATTACCAACAGTGTTATCACTGAAACCACCACAATTACCAGATTGGATTGAACAAATTAGTCCTATTGGGGAAGCTAAAACAACTAATCAAATTCGGATTCGTTTTCAAGAGGCTTTAATTCCAGTTGAAAGTTTAGACAGTCCACAACAACAGGATTTATTACAAAAGTTTGCGCTTTGGCCGCCATTACCAGGGCAATTTCGCTTTTTAACGCCGCGCATGGTGGGATTTCAAGCTGATAAAGCATTGCCAATTGCTACCCGATTACAAGTTACTCTCAAAGCAGATTTAGCAGATTTAAAAAATCATCGGTTAAACAAAGATTTATCTTGGACTTTTAATACTGAGGCTATCAATCTTACTAACTTACCCGGTGTGAATCCTATAGAGAAAGCTGATACTGAACCTATAGATGTCAAACCAAGATTACAGTTTACTTCTAATGTCGAGTTAGATATACAATCTGTACAAAAACATTTACAGTTAATACCGGAAGGTAAAAATAAGGGTGTGCGTTTTCAAGTTACCTTAAACAAGGAAGATAAGCCTTCAGATAATGAAGAACCTTTAAATAAACTTGACCCCTCAGCCCGCAATTGGATTTATAATCTTATTCCCCAAGAAAATTTAGAAAAAGCCACTAATTACCGCCTAGTATTTTCTCCAGGTATTCGTCCGGCTTATGGCAATTTACCCACAGAGAAAGAATTTGCTAGTAAGTTGGAGACTTATTCACCTTTAGCATTTCAAAAAATCAGCTTTTACGGACAACCGGATGCAGGGGGAACCTATGGAAGGTTTATCAAAGGTAGTCCGCAATTAGAATTTAATAATATTTTATTGGCAGATTCAGCTAAAGAAAACATCAAAATTAATCCTGTACCAAAAGATATCTCTAGAATCTTACGAGTAAATGACGAAGATAGAGTTGTCGGGATTAATCCTTATGTTTTAGAACCTGCTAAGAGTTATACAATTACTATAAGTGAAAACCTTAAGGATAAGTTTGGGCAAACTTTGGGTAAACCCATCACGCTTAAATATGATACTGGAGATTTAGCTGGGGATATTTGGGTTCCCTCAGACTTGAATATTTTCCCTGCGAGTAAGAATTTACAGTTAAATATTAGCACTGTTAATTTACCTGAATCTAAATATAAAGCTGCTTATCAGGTAGTTAACCCTACAGATTTAGTTTATTTTAATTATGCTAATGATTTATTAGCAAAACCTACTGAATGGCAAAGCTTCAAAGTAGCAGCTAAGAAAAATCAATCAATTGATGTGACTGTTCCTCTGCGAGACAAACTCAACGCTAATACTGGCATGTTAGCCTATGGAGTGCAAGCACGTACTAATAAATATCTAGATAATGGTAAAGAACTTTGGCGAGAACCTACGACTTACGGCTTGGTAGAACTGACGAATTTGGGTGTCTTTACTCAATGGTTCCCTGAGTCTGGTTTAATTCGCGTAAATCATTTAACAGATGGTGCGCCAGTTAAAGGGGCAAATATTGAAATTTATCAATCAAACCTACAAGCAAAATCTCGTCCTGAACCTGTACCTTGTGCAGTAGGTAAAACTGATGAAAATGGAACTTTGAGAATTAATCGTGAGGAGATGCAGCGATGTAATTCTAGTAAAAAAGCACCAGAGTTATTAGTCATTGCCAAGGAAAATCAAGATTGGGCTTTTACTAGAACTGAAGAATATAGTGGAATTTATGGATATGGTATTGATGCAGGTTGGCAAGATGGGAAACCAGAGTCACGCGGGGTAATTTTTTCAGATAGGCAGTTATATCAACCAGGAGAAAAAGCTTGGTTTACTGGGGTGGCTGATTATTTACAAAATGGAGTAATTCAACAAGATAAAAATGCTGTTTATCAATTAACTTTAATCAATACCGATGGACAGAAGACTGATTTAGGTACGCAAACGACAAATGAATTCGGGACATTCTCTCTAGAATTACCAATTAACAAAAATCAGCGTTTAGGCTACTACACAATTCAAGCTAAGGGCAAAAATGGACTAGAGATTTCTGGAGAGTTTCGCGTAGCTGAGTTTAAACCACCAAACTTTAAAGTCGAGGTTAACTTAGACAAACAATTCGCTTATATTGATGATCAAGTTGGCATTAGTACAGCAAGTAATTATTTATTTGGTGCGCCTGTAGAGGGTGGTGAAGCAAAATATTTCGTGACTCGCCAACAGACTAATTTTATCCCTAAAGGTTGGGAAGAATTTACTTTTGGTCGCCAATGGTTTTGGCCGGAAGAAACTCCTACTGTCCCGACTGAAGTATCACAAACTAATAGCCAATTAGATGCTAATGGTAAAAGTAGTCAGGCGGTAACTGTGGCTAAGGATTTACCTTATCCAATGAATTACCAGGTGGATGTGCAAGTTGCAGATGTATCTAATCTTTCTGTAGCTAATTCTAAAACCTTTACAGCTTTGCCTAGTAATCGTTTGATTGGCTTAAAAAATAATTTTATCGCTGATGCTGGGAAAGCTTTTCCTATTGAAGTGGTTGTTACTGAACCTACAGGGAAACCAATCACAGGTCAACGTGTACATGTAGAATTACAACAGATAAAATATAGCAGTGTTACGCAATTGGTAGAAGGTAGCCAAACACCAAAAAATCAAGTTGAGTATAAAACAGTTGCCCAAACAGAAATTACATCTACAAATAACCCTCAATCAGTAAATTTAACACCAACTGAATCTGGTGCATATCGTATTAGGGTTAATTTTAGTGATGCCAAATCAGAATTAACTGCTACAGATGCACAGATTTGGGTAACTGGAGGAAATGAAGTATTTTGGGGTGATAGAGATAAAAATGTCTTAGAAGTTAAGCTAGATAAAAAAGAGTTTAAAGTGGGGGAAACTGCCACCGCTTTAATTCAATCTCCCTATCCTGATGCAGAATTATATTTTGCCATAATCAAAGATCAACCCATTTATCAACAACTTACCAAAGTTAAAGGAAGCGCACCACAAATTCAGTTTCAAGTTACGCCGGAAATGCTACCTAATGCAGCCGTTGAAGCTGTGTTAGTTAGACAGGGTAAACCTATTAATCAAGTAGATGTAGGTAGTTTAGATAAATTGGTGAAAATTGGCTTTACTCCTTTTAAAGTCAACTTGCAAGATAAATATTTAAAATTGCAAGTGAAGCCAGTGCAAGCATCATTAGAACCGGGTGCAGAGGAAACAGTACAACTAGAATTAAAAGATAATCAAGGAAACTCCACCAAAGGACAGTTTACCGTTATGGTGGTAAATGAGGCGGTGTTACAGCTTTCTGGTTATCGTCCGCCGAATTTGGTAGATACAGTTTACGCAGAACAGCCAATATCCACCCGCTTTAGTGATAACCGTCCCCAAGTCATCATACAACCACAAGATATAGCCAAACCCAAAGGTTGGGGTTATGGCGGTGGTTTCTCCTCTGGTGCTGCAAATACTCGCACCCGCACGGACTTTCAAGCTTTAGCTTATTACAACGGTTCTGTACTTACCGACGCTAACGGCAATGCACAGATAACCTTTAAGTTACCCGATGATTTAACTACATGGCGAGTTATGGCTGTGGCTACCGATGGAAATCTGCGTTTTGGCAATGGAGACGCGACATTTATCACTACCAAACCACTGCTAACTAATGCCATCTTGCCACAGTTTGTCCGTCCAGGCGATCACATTCTCGCTGGTTTATCGGTAACTAACAACACCGGAAATACTGGAAACCTCGAAATTAACGGTGAACTTAGCGGTACTGTCAAGTTTAACAGTAAAAATCCCACAGCTACTAGCCTACAAACCAAAGCTGAATCTGCAACTCAGGCTTATCGTTTCCCAATGGTAGCCGATAAGGTGGGGCTTGGTACAGTCCGCTTCACCACTCAGTTAAATGGTACAGCCGCCGATGCTTTCGCCGTACCTTTGGAAGTGAAGCCAATAGAAATTACTGAACAAGTAGTGGAAACTGGTGTCAGCCAAAAGCAGGTAAAAATTCCCTTGAATGTTGATCAAAATACCTTTATGGAAGCTGGAGGTTTAGATATTCAACTTGCGAGTACATTAATTCCCGAAATTAAAGCACCAGCAAAACAGGTACTAACTAATAATGATTTACCATTTACAGAACCAGCAGCTAGTCAATTAATTATTGCTACAAATTTACAAAAGATTGCCCAAAAATATGGACAGGCATTTGCAGATTTTAACCCTAACCAACAAGCGAATTTAGCAATAGAACAATTGCAAAAACTACAAATAGCCGATGGTGGTTTTGCTGCTTTCCCCGGACAAGAAAAATCTGACCCTTGGGTTTCTGCTTATGCGGCTGAATCTTTAGTCAAAGCCAGTCAGGTATTTCCTAATTCAGTCGATTCTGGAATGCTATCTCGCCTCGAAACTTATTTGCAAAAAATTCTAGCAAACCCTGGACAGCACAACTTTTGTACACAACAACTATGTAAAAGACAACTACAACTTCAGGCTTTAATTGCATTAGCAGAATTGGGAGATAAGCGAAATACTTTCCTTACCGATATTTACGCACAACGTAACGACTTTGATTTAGTAACTCAAATCAAACTAGCGCGGTACTTAACTCAATTCCCAGAATGGCAAGACGAATCTCAGCAATTACTAAATAAACTGCAACAAAACATTTACCAAACTGGACGCACAGCCGTTATTACCTTACCCTCAAGTTGGGGATGGATGAGTTCATCTACTACAGCACAAGCGCAAGCTTTACGCTTATTTATTGCCAAACAAAGCCAGCCGGAAGTGATAGATAAATTACTGCAAAGTCTTCTCGCACTACGCCGAGATGGCACATGGCAAAATGATTATGACAACGCCCAAGCATTAACAGCTTTGGTAGAATATAGCCAACTCCAACCTACACCACCTAATTTTGTCGCCACAGTGCAGTTAGCTGGTAGGAAGTTAGGAGAAAATCGCTTTGCAGGCTATCAAAATCCTAGCCTCCAGTTAAATGTACCAATGAATCAATTACCCCGTGGTCGTCATGATGTGACACTGCAAAAATCGGGTAATGGGACTCTGCACTATTTGCTGGCTTATAACTATCGTTTGCAAGGAAACCAACCAGGACGCTTTAACGGCTTACGCATAACAAGAGAAATTAGTCAAGTAAATGCACAGGAGGTTTTACAAAAAACAGGTATCTACGCCTTAGATAAACCCTTGACTTTAGCCCCTGGACAAGTGTTTGATATTGGCTTAGAAATAATTTGCGATCGCCCTGTAAACCACCTAGTAATTAAAGATCCCCTACCAGCAGGTTTAGAAGCCGTTGACACAAGTTTCCAAACCACCACAGCCGCATTACAAGCCAAAGCCGATAGCTGGGAACTTGGTTATCGCAATATTTACCGCGATCGCATTATCGCCTATGCCGACCACCTAGAACCAGGAGTTTACAGCTTACATTATTTAGTTCGTTCCGTTACCCCTGGTACATTTTCCTGGCCTGGTGCAGAGGTTCACCTGCAATATGCACCAGAAGAATTTGGAAGGACTGCGGAGTCAACGCTGGAAGTGAAGGAGAGTAACTAATTAGATCCCCCTGAATCTCCCTTAAAAGGGGTGTAGGGGGGATCAATAAGTACCTAAAATCACAGCAAATCACTTTAATTGAGCAACAGCGAAAAATACTCAAAACGTTTTGGGGAACTCAGATTTAGTAGTTCAAGAATTTTGGCTTTTTTTCACCAAATAGTTTTTATAGTGGTTAAAGCTTGAATCCGTAAATCACGAGTAACTAAAGGAATACCCAAATAAAAAGCTGTAGCCGCAATAATTCTATCAGGCATATCAGGAACAGCTACCCGGTCAATTTGTCGAATTACCCCTGAAACATTCCTATCTAGAGGTACAAGTACAATACCTATATTGGGGTCATCCAAAGCTTTTAAAATTCGTGCTAATACCTCTTCAGCAAAACGTCCTTTCTCAACTAGATAAGCAATTTCTATGATTGTGATAGCTGATACGTAAATAGGATTACCTGTATTAACTGCTTGTTCCAAAGCAGTTAATGCGGCTGCTGACAATCTCTGCAAGTCAAAAACGTACCAAATTAAAGTATGTGTATCTGCTACTACTGATGTCATCAAACGATATCCCTGGGGAAATTACCCCACATTTCTTGACGCGCTTGAGCGATATCTTCTTCAGTAATATCTACTTTTAAATCAGCACATAATCCTCTAACAGTCTGTAAAGGAGGCTTAAAAGTAGTTTTTTGAGACAAAAATTCGGCAAATTCTAATAGTTGCTGCTGTTTATCCACAGGTAAGTGGCGTAATCTTTCTAACACTGCTTCTTCAAGATTCATCTAACCATCTCCTGATTTAACTTCCCAGCAGTTGTGATCAGTCAGTGAAATTTCAACTTTCTTATTCGCTGCTGGTGTTGCTATTGGTAGTTCACCACGTTCATTTAATTGTAACTTCAGTTCTTGCTTGCTCCCGCTTACCCCCTGGCTCATCAAAAACTCAATTTGTCGCTCCTGATTTTATTTAGTAAAGCGTACAAGAAAACTCAAAACCGCTAAAATTTAGCATAAAGCGATACATAATACAGTGTATGCTCAAGCGGCTTTGGCAGTGGTTTAAACGATTGTTGCGGCGTTTATTGGGTAGTCAGAAATTACCTGTATCTCCTCCTGTGCGGGAAACGGAGAGAGTAGAAGCACCCCAGCTAACAGATGCGGAGTATGAGTCGATATTTCTCCAGCTATTAGCAGGGGTGAATGATGAAGGCTGGAGTAGAGGACGGGTACAAGGTTTTTTGGATGCAAAGCCCATTAATGAGGCGGCGTTGGTTGGGTGGTTGCAGGGTTTTGGTCAAAGGTTGTTAGCCTCTCTTACACCCAATGATGAGTTAGCACGGCGAATGGTGCAGTTGGCTGTGTTGAATGTTGGGGAAGTGGGAGATGTGGCGGGTGAGATTGGGAGGCGGTTACAGGAGGGAGGAGAAAGGAACCACACAGACGCAGAGGACACAGAGGAAGGAGAAACAAATAATCAATTTAATAGTGGTGAGTTGGATGCAGAGGATTGGTTTAATCAAGGTGTGGCGTTGGCAAATTTGGGATTATATGAACAGGCTATCGCATCTTACGACAAAGCTATTGAAATTAAACGCGATTTCTCTGATGCTTGGCAAAATCGCGGTGTGGCGTTGCGTCAGTTAGGGCGATATGAAGAAGCAAACGCATCCTTTAACACAGCTTTCACTCAAGTCTTACAATTCACAATCAAACCTGATGACTATAAAACTTGGTTCAACCTGGGTTTAGCACTGGGCAATTTAGGGCAATATAAACAAGCGATCTCATCTTTTGACAAAGCTCTCAATATTCAACAAGACTACTACCAAGCATGGTACAACAGGGGTGTCGCGCTGAAGAATTTAGGGGAATATGAACAAGCGATCGCATCTTACGACAAAGCGTTGGAAATTCAACCAGACTACTACCAAGCATGGCACAACCGGGGTAATGCACTAGGCAATTTAGAGGAATATGAACAAGCGATCGCATCTTACGACAAAGCGTTGGAAATTCAACCAGACTACTACCAAGCATGGCACAACCGGGGTAATGCACTAGGCAATTTAGAGGAATATGAACAAGCGATCGCATCTTACGACAAAGCGTTGGAAATTCAACCAGACTACTACCAAGCATGGCACAACCGGGGTAATGCACTAGGCAATTTAGGGGAATATCAACAAGAGATCGCATCTTACGACAAAGCGTTGGAAATTCAACCAGACTACTACCAAGCATGGCACAACCGAGGTAATGCACTGGATGATTTAGGGCAATGGGAAGAAGCGATCGCATCTTTTGACAAAGCCCTGAAAATTCAATCCGATGACTACCAGGCATGGCTAAACAAGGGTATTGCACTGTATCATTTAGGGCAATGGGAAGAAGCAATCGCGTCTTACGATTATAGTCTCAGTATTAAAGCAGACGACCACGCAACTTGGATTAATCGGGGTGTTGCAGTAGGAAATTCAGTTAGTTGTAATGAATTTTTAGCTCTGTGTAATTATTTTGCTAGGCAAAATCCTCACCTTAACCAACGTGGTTATGAGGGAAGCTTAATAAGTTATGAAGAAGGTTTGAAGTATTGTCAGCGAGACACATACCCTGAAGGTTGGGGATTGTTGCATCAAGCGATAGGTAATGCTCATTACTTTCGAGGAAAAGAAGATTCTCGTCCTCGCAGTTATTGGCGCAAGGCCGTTACTAGTTATAATGAGGCGCTAAAAACTCTCACACCATCTGATTTCCCTGAGTTGCATTTGGAAGTTTTACAAAATTTAATTCGTGTCCATTCTGATTTGGGTGAAACAACTGAAGCCGCAGAACTCCAACGACAAGCAACCGATATTTTACGGCGTTTACTCGATGAACCAAATCGCTCTGATAAAAGCAAAAAACAACTGGCTTTAAAATTTGCATGGCTGCGACAGTTGACTGTTGATTTAGCTGTCCAGTCTGGGGAGTTGTTGCAAGCGGTGGAATTAGCAGAACAGGGGAAAAATGCTTGCTTGAGTTGGTTGTTAGATGAGTGGAGTGATGAGATTTCTTCCCCCAGCTACTCACAAATGCGACAACTGCTAAACCCCACAACAGCTATTATCTACTGGCATCTGAGCTTTTACGCGCTACACACTTTCATCCTCAAACACGACACACCAGAACCAATTTTATTAAAAGAATCTCAGTTGACTGAAGAAAACGGCGTTATCAGACAAGCGCAACGCCTACGGAATTTTGAGGACTGGCTGAAAAATTGGAATCAACAATACACTGATAATCGTAAGGGAAAGAAAGACGAGGAAGCGGGAACTTGGCGTGATAATTTGCCGCAAATGCTTTCTATCCTAGCTGATATTCTCAATATCAAAGCTATTGTTGAGGAAATTCCTGATATTCAGCAGCTAATTTTAATTCCTCATCGTGATTTGCACCGCTTACCTATCCATGCCATCTTCCCGCCACAATACACAATCAGTTATTTACCTAGCGCTCAAATTGGCATCAATTTACAACAATTACAGCCAACAAATCTCAAATCAATTCCCGAATCATCTCTATTGAGTGTAGAACATCCCGAAAGTATAGGTTATCCCTCACTGGAGTTTGCCCAAATTGAATCACAAGTCATCAGCCAGATGTTTCCCCATCCTCACCGCATGGGTTCTGAGGAAGTAACAAAGCGAGCATTGCTCAATGCTTTGCCCCAAGGTTACAATATTTTCCACTTTACAGGGCATGGTGAGTATAACTTTCACAATCCCGCTTTATCGTTTTTGGCTTTAGCTGGTGAAGACAGGCTAACTTTGGCAGATATCCGCAATTTTGATTTGACAAGCTATCAACTCGTCAGCCTTGCAGCTTGCGAAACTGCAATTACAGGTAATCACACCATCACTTCAGAATATGTGGGACTGGTAAGCGGTTTTATGGGTTGCGGTGTGGCTCATGTCCTCAGTACCTTATGGACTGTGGAATCTGAAGCTAGTGCAGTGGTGATGATGCGATTTTATCAATTATTACAGCAAGGTAAATCAGCAGCCGTGGCTTTGGTTGAAACTATCCAATGGTTGCGAAACCTCACAAATGCAGAATTAGCAGAATGGTATGCAGATGAAATCAACAATTTGCCAGAAGGTGCATTGCGGCGCTTCTGGTTACGCCGTTTAGAAAACCTTAAGAATCAGCAAAAACCCGGCAACCAACTATATAATCACCCTTATTTCTGGGCAGCGTTTACCATTACTGGCATTTTTCCATCATGACACCAATAGAAGCCTTTGAATTAAAAGTCTTTATTTTGTCGCTATATCAACTTAATTCTCCATTACCTGATGATATCCAGGCAAAGCTAAACACAATAAATCTTCCTGGGGATATTGAAGAACTAGCCGAAATTGCTAAAAGCTATCCTCCCCTAAAAACAACATACTACCAAGTGTATGACAAGATAGCGGCAATGTCTAAATACCGCAGCAAAGGCATTGAAAGCTCACCTAAATACGAACCAGAACAAGAAAATACAGAAATTGAAAATGTTTCTAGAGAAATTGAAGATGAGTTAGTCAAGTTTGACCAAGAAGTTGATCAGAATAAATTATTATTGTTATTTCGGCAAATTTTACAGGACTTAAAAACCCTGTAAAAGCAGCAAAAGATGTTATCCAAGACAATCATTTTTTATGAATCAGCAGTATCAATTAATTTACCCTACGCTGGATTTATTTCTCTATGACCTCAAGGAAGGTTTAGGACAAGATGAGGCGAAGATAAAAGAAAATCGTCAACTATTTTGGCAAAAAGTTTATGGTGATAAGTTAGATAATAAAAAATTAGCAGAACTGGCACAAGCCGAAGCAGATAGTTCTGATTATATTCATCTATTAGGTAGTAAAGAAAAGGAGAGTTTTCCAGACCCTTTAAATGGATATTATTATCCTGTCCAATTGGGTGATACTTACGCCCTACAAGTAGACTGCACAGCTAATTATATAACTGATTATAAATATTCACCGCAATCGATTGATTGTTTTGAGAAATTACAAACAGAAATTCTCACTAAAATCAATCATCAACATGGTAAACTTGGTGAAAGTTGGTTAATTTGGGGTCAACTAGCTACAGATAATCAAGACCCTCTCGCCACAGCCCAAGCTTGTTATGCTCAATTAAAATTTAGCCATCAGCAAAATTGGGACAAAGATTTTATTAAACAACAAGGTAAGTTTTTCGGCGGGACTGTATTTGAACTGCGGCGACTCCCTATAGCAAGGGAAAAATTGAGTGATGGTTATCATGTTTTAATCTGTTTGTTTCCTTCTCAACTGAAAACTGATGCAGTTATAGAAAAGAGTGCAGTTTTATTTCCTCAATTAATTAGGCTTTTTAGGTATCGTCATAAAATTATCTGGGCTAATTCCCAAAGTCGGGAAATTAAAGACAATTTAAAACAAGCAGATAAACTAGCCCAGTCTACAATTAAGAATTTGAATACTAGTTTGCAAAGTCCGGGTATTCAGATAAATAAATTAGATAATTTTCTTAAAGATACACCAGAAATATTATTAAAATATACTAATAATTTAACTTATTTAGATGACCAAAAACGCACAATTAATGTTAATATAGAAAATTATCAAAAACGTTACCTGGCAATTACCAAATTAGATAGTCATAGCGATTGGCAATTCTTAGAAACCTTCAGCAACTATGCTCAGGAAAAGTTTCTCGGACAAATTGAAACTGACCAAGCTAACTTCAGTCCAGGTTTAACATTAATGGAAAATTATATTCAGACTGTACAAGGTATTATCGAGATTGAGCGCACGAAAGGCGATCGCAATTTAGAAAACCTCATCGGTAGTGTGGGTATTGGTTTAGCCGTCAGCCAAATCGCATCGTCCATCTTGGTGACTCAACATCCACCAAAACCAGACAGATTATTTTTATTTACAGAAGCCTTTGTCTATAGCGTTGTCGCTGGATTACTTACAAGTATAATAGCCTGGATATTGCTCAAAAAAATTCGTGGCTAATAGCTATTAGCGCAGTGCTTTGATATTTTTACTATGCCTAAACAGATAATCGAAAGCATATACACCGATGGTGCTTGTACTGGTAATCCCGGCCCTGGCGGCTGGGGTGTCGTTGTCTATTTCAATGATGGTTCAGTTCACGAAATGGGTGATGCAGCCAGCCATACCACTAATAATAAGATGGAGATGCAGGCAGCGATCGCAGCTCTCAAATTCCTGCACGACTCTGGACAAGCTGAACCAATTACCCTCTATACCGATAGTGAATACCTAATTAACTGCGTTACCAAGTGGGTAAAAGGTTGGAAAAAAAAGGGTTGGAAAAAAGCTGATGGAAACCCAGTTCAAAATCAAGACCTTTTGGAAACTTTAGATGAACTCAATAGCCGCAAAGTAAATTGGCATCATGTTCGCGGTCATTCTGGTAACATTGGTAACGAGCGTTGTGATGTGATTGCTCGCTCCTTTGCAACTGGTAAAATTCCATCCTTACAACAACTATCCCAGGCTGATTCTCATAAATCTTTACCTAATCTCAACAAAATAGATGTAGCAAAAGTACATAATAATGTTACAAACTCTACAATAGTTCACACTACGACACAAGAAATCAGTACTTCTGCGTCAAACATCAACACTATGGAACCATCTACCGCACACGCTGCGGCTACAAACGATGAAAAACCCCCTGAAAAGCGGGTAGAACAACTCCGTAACTTAGTAGAAACTCTGCGGATTGCGGACGAAATTGCAGCAAAAGGTTATCTCATCACCAGTTCGGAGTTAGCAGACTTAATGGATGTCCACGCCAGCGCTGTCACCAGTCGTGGGGATCAGTGGCGCTGGCGTAACTGGATTGTTTCACGAGTACGTCGTGAGGGTAATCAAATTCTCTGGGAGCTAGAGCGAGGCGATCGCGTGGGGGATGAGTAAGGGGGAGTGGGGAGTGGGGGGAGATGAGGGAGACAAGGGAGAAAAGGAAGAAATTCTTACTCACCTCAGCACGCGCTAAACGCGCCGCTACCGCTAACACAGCACTCAACACTCCTCACTCAGTACTCAGCACTCCCTACTCTTTACTATATTTTCTCCCTCGCCATTCCTTGGGGGTGCGGAATGCAGATAAGAAGATTCGCAGTACGGCTAGAGGATCGGCTAGGGGTGACAGCCAAAACAGCCAGCCACCTTTAGCTGTTTTACGATCATAGGAAGGTGCGATCGCCAATAGCATCGCAAAGCGAATTACCAGTAAGAATACATTTAACCCGAATAAAAGCTTGAGGGGTAACAGTATCGGCAGAGAACCAAGACCCAAGTAACCAAGTACGATTAATAGAGGTAAACCTTGCACGGCTGATAGTAACCATAAATCCCCCCAAATTTGAGCGCGGGAAGAAGCATCTTTTAAGTCAAGGCTGCGCCCCCATTCTTTCCAAGTCTCTAACGCCCCCTCATACATTCTTACTTTCAAAACCTTAGCCCCGTCTACAAAACCCACCTTAAACCCTTGGGCAGCAATATGACGGGCTAGGGTAACATCATCACAAAAGGAACTACTAGCGCTACTGTAGCCACCCACAGCCGCTAATACAGAGCGACGGCATAAAAAGCATTGTCCATTTGCCATGACCCTTTCTGGCTGGTCTGTGGTCACGCCTGCGGGGTCAAATCGAAAAAGCAGAGTCATCAGCAAGGCGGGTTGCAGTAAGCATTCACCCGGATACTGGAGGATGAACTGGGGGGAAAGGGAAACTAGGTCATATCCCTGCGCCTCGGCTGTCTTCACCAAACTAGCTACTAAGCCAGGATGGGGCTGAGTATCCGCATCCATCCCTAAAAACCATTGACTATCTTCGGAACTATATAAAAAGCCGTTATGCAATGCCCAAGGTCTACCAACCCAATTGGCGGGTAAAGGGTCATCATTAATAAGGCGAAAACGGGGGTCTTTCTGTTGCGCCGCTTTTACTAAGTCGGGAGTCCCATCTTGGGATTTGCTGTCTACCACAATTACTTCCCGAACTTCGTAACTTTGGCGGCTCAACCCAGCTAACAAAGGGCTGATACGCAGGGCTTCATTGAGTGTAGGAACGACAACGCTCACCTTACCTAAAAGTTCTGGTGTTGGTTGTTGGGGCTGAATTGGCGGTAATCTTCTTGGCCCCTTAAATAGACGAGACAGCAGAATTGCTGTTGCTGGCACTTGGATGAGTAATAACAGAAGCGCCAAAGCACTTGCTGCTGTCAAAGCGTTGTCCACGATAAAAATACTATGCAACTGGGAATCGCTAATATAACAAGAGTGTTTTTGATGTTGAATTGGGTATGGAGTAGTGATGAGTGATGAGTGATGTTAGCGGAAGCGAGGCGTTCAGCCCGTGCTGAGTCAGAATTTCTCCCACCCTGCGGGTGAATTCTGCGGATACGCTGCGCGTTCGCGTAGCGTCTCTGTTCGCAAAGTGTCCCGGAAGGAAAGAGAAGCTAAAGCTACATCTTCCTCATCTCCCTCATCTTCCTCATCTCTCCCTAGTTACTAATTAACAACTTTAATGCTGGCAATGGAGACTTCCTGTGCAGTTGGTTCCACGCTAATTTGACCTGATGCAGATGAGCCTTTCCACCACAGGAATAAAGCTGGGGCTACACCTGTCAATATGCCCAACACTACAGGAATAGAGAACCCTGCTGCCAAGCTCATAACGGTAGCAAAACCAAAGTTGCCTAAGTAAACTGCTAAAGGTACATTAAGCTGCGATCGCTCAAATTTGATCGGCTGGTTTCTCCACAAAATAGCCGCCACTGTCATGAATACTGCACCTGTACCCAACCAACCTGCAAAGTTTTGATAAGGCATCCCAAAAAAGGCTCCTGGTTGTTGCCAATACCAGAAGGGTAGGGAAGTTTGGCTCATGGCAGGATCAAGTACAAAATCCCAAGAGGTGAGCAGTAACGATCCTAAACTAATCGCCCCCAAATGACGTAACAAGCTGGGTTTTTTATCTACTTCTAAACCAGCGCGTCCCAAAAGGTAGGAGGAACATCCTACATAAAACCAAGATAAGGGAATTGTAAATGGTACTAACCCGGCAATTTTATAACCTAAGCCACTCAAATAACTGTAGTGACCAAAAGGAAACCCTGTGCTGGTTCCTAGCAGTTCACTGGTTAAGGATATCAATACCGCAGGTAGCATAAAACCTAAAGTACGGCCCAAACCCAACGTCCGCAGAGCATATAAAAATACGGCTGCTGCACCCAAAATCATGTAAACTACACCACCACCAGCCATACTCCACTGCATGGCTTTCTGGCCAAACTCAGAGAGATGGAAAAGCACTTCGGCATTAGGTACAACTAAAAGTATCCCTACTAATCCAAACACCATCGAGACGATATGGCCAATCAGGCATACGCGCTCTGCGATAACAAGTTGTTTCATGATCATTCCTTGAACACGATGTGATACGTGGCAACTTCGCTGCTAATAGTTTACAAATGTTTACTAAATATTTAACTAGTTTTTACCGTAATTCTCTGCAAAAATTGTTTAAACTTTTGTCAGAGCTTGACAACCTATTGATTACAACTAGAAAAAATAGGATGATAAACTAATAGTCTAAGCGATCGCAGTCAAAATCTATCCATGTAAGTCAGATTTTTTGCTGCATCAATGGTGGGTGTGTTTTTCTCACCTTCCCAAGTCAGGTAAGCATAACGAAGCTACCCCTGCCTGGAAATGAAACCTCAAATCTCAAGAAATATTTTTCCAGAGTAAAGCTCGTGGTTAACAGTTATACCAACCCATGTCAATTGTAAAAAAACTTCCCTGGCTAACCCTACTACTATTAATGTTGAGCTACAGCACGTTGGGGTGGGTTTTATCTGATATGCAGGCCCCTTGGTTTGCCTGGGTTTCTCTTGCTTTAACTACAATTTTCTTGATAGGAACTATCACTGCTCCCTATTCTGATATTGCCATTTATTCTAACGTTTTGCTTGCTTCTAGTATCAGAAGTTTCTTTGTTGCTGTAGCAGGAGCATTTTTCTTTTTTCTGATGATAGCCTGGTTTCGTGTATTTCTTGATGCACTACTTATCGTTTGTGCTGCTCTGTTAGCCAGAATTGACTTGCAATCAGATAGCTTTACAGAATGGCAAACTTTTATCGCTATATTGATTTTTTCAATTGCTGGGGTTGGCTTAGGTGCATTTATCAATATGCTTTTAACCCACAGGATCATACTAAGTTTGTAGTAAGTACTTCAGTGCTAACAAGAGGACTAAAGTTCTTACTACAAAAGTGATTTAGCTGGCTACTGCTTCTGTAGTAGCTGCGGGGTAAACACTAACTTTTTTACGAGACTTGCCTTTTCTTTCAAAGGTAACTAAACCATCAACCAAGGCAAACAAAGTATCATCGCTACCGATACCAACGTTATTACCAGGATGAAACTTGGTTCCACGTTGACGCACGAGAATGTTGCCAGCGCGGACTACTTGTCCACCGAAACGTTTTACACCCAAACGTTGGGCATTAGAATCACGACCGTTACGTGTACTACCTGTTCCTTTCTTGTGAGCCATAATTTCCTTTTTATTACTTCTTTACTATTATTCAGCAACCGCCGTTTCTGTCTCTGGGGTAGCAGCAGGAGTCTCAGCAGTTGCAGCAACTTCTGCTGTGAACACTGTACCGTTCAGGGTAATGGAATCAATTAAAAGTCTGGTAATTTCCTGGCGATGACCCCGTTTTTTGCGGGTTTTCTTCTTAGGCTTCATCTTATAAACCAGGACTTTACGACCTCTTAGATGCCGCAGAACTGTTCCTTGTACTGTTGCCCCAGCTACTAGAGGCTGTCCAATGGTGACTTCACCACCATTCTGCACTAGTAATACAGAATCTATTGTAACTTGTTCATCTGGTTGGGCAGAGAGGAGTTCAATATCGTAAAAACGACCAGGCTCAACTCGCACTTGCTTGCCGCCAGTCTCAATAATCGCGTATGCCATGAAATTGTCCTTAAAGGTTGCCGTACAGGTAGCTGAATTTTGATTTATCAGCCTTTGCAGTATGTCTACCTGATCCGAGCAGGTAATTAGACAGACAATCTATAATCTTATTTTATGAGCAAGTATTAAGTCAAGTTAATATCTATAATTTCTGAGCTTGTAGCGCCAATATTTCAAATCCAGAATTTATCAATTAGTTTCTGTGGAATTTGCGAAATCCCAAAAGTGCTGAATGTAGTTATATCGTGACACAGAACAGCACCAACAAGTCTGAGCAACGGAATCTCCTTGCTCAGATTTTCCCTTTTTATGACAGAAGTGGCAAGTTGGGGAAAGCAGAGGAGAATAAGTTTTGACTATGGACTGTTGACTAATGACTAATGACTAATGACTAACATAAAGTTAAGACACCCAATTAGGAGAAGGTTAAGATGACTGCCCAAGTTGTAGATACTAAGTCAGAATTAATCGCCAAGTTACAAACTCTACCACCAGAGAAGTTGCAACAGGTGCTAGATTTTGTGGAATTTTTAGCACAGAAATATACCCAAACCCAAGAAACTGAACAAACACCAAAAAAACGGGTGCTAGGCTTAAACCAAGGGGAAATTTGGATGAGTGATGATTTTAATGATCCTTTACCGGATGAGTTTTGGTTGGGTGAAGGTGAAGTATGAGATTACTTTTAGATACCCATGTACTAATTTGGTCAACAGGAAATCCCGAAAAGGTAGGGAAACTGGGTCATATTTATACATTATTTATATTGTGAAAATATGAAAAGAATTGTTGTTGAACAAAGAACTATTCTGGTTGGTTTAGCTGGTAGTCACGGTTACGGGTTAAATCGTCCTGATTCTGATTTAGATTATCGCGGTGTATTTATTGCGCCTAAAAGATATTATTTAGGCTTTGACAATGTAGAACAAAAAGATAGTGGTTGGGATGAACCGGGTTTATTTCCTTTTCTTGATGGGAATAAGGACACGGTTATTTATGAATTAAGGAAAATACTCCAGTTGTTAGCGGGAGCTAATCCCAATGTTTTAGAGTTGCTATGGTTAAATGAATATCCTTTTTTAACGGAGATAGGACAGCATTTAATTCAGCATCGAAAATTATTTTTAAGTAAGAAAGTTAAACATACTTATTCAGGTTATGCTTTTGCTCAAATCAAAAAGATGGAAACTCATCGTAAGTGGTTGTTAAATCCACCTGAGAAGAAACCACTCCCATCTGATTATGGTATAGAAGATGAAGTACCTTTAACTAAGGATGAGTTAAATGCTTTTTTGGAGTATCTCTATATTTTAATTAGAGGTCGGATTGAGTTTTTGGAAGAAGCGGAGCAATTATATAAGTTATTAACGGCTGATATTGATTTTAAGGGTGTTTTGAAACAATATGCTTTACCTGATAAAAGTATAGAATATACCCAAAATTTAACTCATAGCCGTAAGGATTTTATTCGATTACTACAGAAAAGCCAGAGTTATCAAATAGCTTTAAGAGAATGGAAGTCTTATTTAACATGGCAAGAAAATCGTAACCCAGCTAGGGCAGAGATGGAAAGAAAGTCTGGTTTTGATTTAAAACATGGGATGCACTGCATTCGTTTGTTACGCAGTGGTTTGGAAATATTAAAAACGGGTGAAATAACTGTAGATAGGAGAGTTGCGGGTGATGTTGATGATTTAAAAGCTATTCTTAGGGGTGACTATTCTTATCAAGAAGTGATGCAGATGGCTGATGATTTAGTTGCTCAAATGGATGCTATTTATGATCAGTCAACTTTACCTCATAGACCTGATTTAGAGCAAATTAATGATTTGTGTATAGAGTTAGTGGAAATGGAGGGGTGGGGTAATAGTTAATAGTCATTAGTTAGAAAACAAAGTTAAAGGTCAGTATGGACTGTGGACTATTGACTGTTGACTTAAAGAGTGATGAGTAAATCGGCGAAACCGTACAGGCTGATGAAAAGTGCAAGTAAGGCTGTGAGTCGGGCAACTTTTTGTTCGGGGGAGGGAGCGATCGCTTCTCGCACTAAAATAGAAATGGATGCACCAACTACAAAACTCAAACCCAGCACCATATATGGTTTATCTGCTGGTAAAATCGTCGCAATGGCTAACATAGCGATCGCTAGCATCAGCATCACTAATTCTATAAACCGAGGTGGGTTATATTGGCTAGCTAAAATCAAGCTATTTAACCAAGAGTTCCAATATCTCATAATTTCAGTGCTGAGTGATGTTAGCGGTAGCGGGGCGATGAGTGCTGAGTTTTGACTGTTGAGTTTTGACTGTTGACAACTGAATATTTCAGTGAACAGTTATTAATTAATACTGTTCACTGATAGGAATTACCGGACACCCGTCTTAACTTGACCTGCACCGTTTCTTTGTGAAGCATCATCTTCGGGTATTTCTACACCAAAAACGCGACCGAAGACTTTTTCTACTTTGTAACCGGAATCGATTGATTCTAGGGGGTCTTTACGCAGACGATGACGCAGACATAGGGTAATTACCCGACGGATATCATCAACTGTAACTTCGGTGCGTCCTTCAAATGCTGTGAGGGCTTTGGCGGCGCGGTTGCTGACAATATCACCACGTAAACCGTCTACATCTAACTCTGAACAAACTTCAGAAATTTTTACCCGCAAGTCATAGTCCAGATTTACTTCTGGCAATAACTTTTGGGCATTGACGATTTTTTGCTGTAGTGCTTCTTGTTCGGTTTTATACTTTTCCAAAAATGAGGGGGGGTTTTGGTCAAATTCTGACCTCTGTTCCACAATTTGCACCCGCAAAGCTGGTTCTTTAACTGTGTGAATTTCGGCGTGCATTCCGAAACGGTCAAGTAATTGAGGACGCAACTCACCTTCTTCTGGGTTTCCCGAACCGACAAGAACAAAACGGGCTGGGTGACGGATAGAAATACCTTCCCGTTCTACAGTGTTCCAACCACTGGCGGCTGAGTCGAGGAGTACGTCTACGAGGTGGTCATCTAGGAGGTTTACTTCATCGACGTAGAGAATACCCCGGTTGGCTTTAGCCAGCAGTCCTGGTTCAAAGGCTTTGACACCTTCAGATAAAGCTTTTTCGATGTCGATTGTGCCGCATACCCGGTCTTCTGTAGCGCCCAAGGGCAAGTCCACCATTTGGACTTTTTTCAGTTCGATGGGAATTTCTGCCCCGGCGGCGGCCTTTTGGCGGACTTCATCGCTCATCAATTCGGGGTCGCTGGGGTCACTGTT
Source organism: Nostoc sp. MS1 (assembly GCF_019976755.1). Lineage (NCBI taxonomy): Bacteria > Bacillati > Cyanobacteriota > Cyanophyceae > Nostocales > Nostocaceae > Nostoc > Nostoc sp. MS1. Next base: position 646,720 of record NZ_AP023441.1, on the reverse strand, counting down.
GAAGGGGTCATTGGCAACCACAGGGATTTCTGGCAATAGGTCAGCCAATGCCCGGATTGTTGTGGATTTACCTGTGCCGCGATCGCCCATAATCATTACACCACCGATCTTGGGATCAATCACGTTCAACAGCAGCGCCAGTTTCATTTCTTCCTGGCCCACAATTGCCGTAAATGGGAATACCACGCGACGCGCACTTGCCGTGGATTGAGCTGTTGGAGTCACTAAATTACCTTAACAATACTTTTCTTATTACAGTTTTTTATTGTGCCACAGGTGGGGGGTCGGCGAAGATTAAATCTGGTGAGTCGGGGGAGATGTGGTTCTCTGCGAGACGCTCCGCGTTGGCGCAGCCTCTCGTAGAGAACGACTACGCTCACCAACCGGGGGATGAGGGAGACAAACAACTGACTTATAACTAATGACTAATGACTAAATAACTACCCAGTAAAATCTCTCATCTGACTCTATATCACTTCAGTCGTCAGCCAGAGGGAAAGCGGACAAAACATTTCTAATGTGATAGGTAGATTATTTTATTTACGAAATTGGTAACTGTGTATGCCTCTTTATAAACTTGAAGAATTTGACCCTAACTATCGGGAAACTTTTGGCGGTGATGATGTTAAATCTTTAGAACTCTATACCCAAAGTGGTGTCAGAGTTGGTGGAATTTCTGATGTATTAGTTGATAATGATGGTCGTTTTCGTTATTTAGTAATTGATACCAATTTAGAAGATTCTGTTAACAAAAAAATCTTACTACCAATTGGTTTATCTCATATTGATTATCCAGCAAAGCGTGTTTACGTTGATGGACTGAGTAAAGAACAAGTATCACACTTACCTGAATATCACAACAACATAGCAGTTGATGCTGATTACGAAGAGAGAGTACGCGGTGTATTTCGTCAGCAAACTAGCAATTTAGCTTATGATCGTCAAACCTATGACTATCAGCAAGAGCCTGCTTTATATAATTTGAATGATCAATATCATGAAACATTCAAGCTGTACGAAGAAAGATTAATTGCAAATAAGCAACGTGTGAAAACTGGAGAAGTAGCAGTTGGTAAACACATTGAAACAGAAACTGCGCGGGTGGAAGTACCCATTCAAAGGGAACGTGTAGTCATTGAAAGAAGCTCACCTACATCAACCGATGCAGTAGTAGATTCAAATCAATTGCAGTTTCAACAAGGTGAAGTAGCGCGGATAGAACTGTACGAAGAAACTCCCGAAATCCGTAAGGAAGCTTTTGTACGTGAAGAAGTCCGGGTAAGAAAGATTATCGAGAAAGATACAGTTGAAGCACAAGAAGTAATTCGCAGAGAAGAATTGGATATCGATACTGAAGGCAATTTACTTGTGAATGAAACTAATCTCGAAAAACATGGAAATGTTTGATAAATAGTTTAGTAATTCTGATTTCTTGAATAATCAAGATAGGTGCAAATGGAAAAGCATTTTCTATTTGTACCTTTGCTATTATTTTTTTTATAAATACAAATAAAATTGTCTATTACTTTTGATTTTTGATTTAAAAATCATTTCACTCGGTAGAAAGAGGCAATCTTAGTTATAAATTCTTAGATTGGTCATTAAGAGATGTTTTATATATTTGAGGTGAAATCACATGGTACTTTACAAATTAGCCGATTTTGACCCCAATTATCAAGACTCATTTCAAGGTAACGACATTAAGGGTCTTGGTGTTTATACAGAAAGAAGCGATGAGAAAATTGGTACTGTCAGCGATGTTTTAGTGGATGATGAAGGTCATTTCCGCTATTTGATTGTTGACTTAGGTTTTTGGATTTTTGGTAAAAAAGTTTTATTACCAGTTGGTCGTTCTCGCATCGATTATGGTGCAGGCCGTGTTTATGCAATTGGTATGACTAGAGACCAAGCTGAAAATTTACCTGAATTTAATGACCGTTTAGCTGTTGATTACGATTACGAAGAACGGGTACGTGGAGTATATCGTAACTCTGGTGACACTAATACAACTTTAGGCAGATCCTCAACCTTAGATAATTCCGCACCTCTGGAAGCAGCAACGCCTCTAGAAACTTCCGCATCATTAGATAATAGCTATCAAACAGGTACACCAGCAGTTAGACCAAATATACCTGCTGTACCTGCAACTCCTACTTACACCCCTGACACCTACAAATACGACAACGAACCTTCTTTGTTCGGACTCAATGACCAAGATCATCAAACTTTGAGACTGTATGAAGAACGCTTAATTGCTAACAAACGTCGTCAGAAAACTGGTGAAGTAGCAGTTGGTAAGCACATTGAAACAGAAACTGCGCGAGTTGCAGTACCTGTGGAAAGAGAACGTGTTGTAATTGAACGAGTGACACCAGACGATGCTGGTACTGCTGTTGCTCCTGGTACAGCCGCTTTCCGTGAAGGTGAAGTTGCTCGTGTAGAACTTCATGAAGAAACTGCTGACATTCGCAAAGAAGCCTTTGTACGTGAGGAAGTCAGAGTGCAAAAAGTTGTTGAGCATGAAACTGTAGAAGCTCAAGAACAAATTCGTCGTGAAGAGTTAGACGTAAACGCTTCTGGTCTTCCCATCGAAGAACGCTAATTTTTCATTCATTGAGTTATTAATTAATAGCTAATAACTCAATTTAATCTATTACAGGTAAGGCTTTTGATTATTAATAACAGCTTTACCTGTATTTGTAATAACTTTAGATATAAGTACAAAAAGTAAATTATATGTCTGACTATTTAGCCGCACAAACACCAATTGATCAGCAGTTATCTGATAATTCAATTGAGCCGAATCATGACCAAATAGTTGAGATAGATAAGAATTTTCGTTTATTGGAAGAAAGGCTAGTAGTTGACACTATTAGGCAGAAAGTTGGTGAAGTAATTGTCCGTAAGGTTATTGAAACTGAGATGGTACAAGTTCCAGTGCGACGAGAAAAGCTGATTGTGGAACAAGTAGGCTCAGAATACAGACAACTTGCAGAGATTGATTTAGGCCGAGGGGAAATTCCTGGGATTGAATTAGCTCAAAATGGTAATCATAAATTGGCTAGTTTAAATAGTGGTTTAACTGTGAGTAGTAGCTTTGACTCTGCTAAGATTGCTAGTTTATTATTAAATGCGATCGCTTTAGAACGCAACCAAGGTTGTCTACAAGTACAAGTTACCATTTCAGTGGTAGATGAAGAACACCGCCAAAAATACCAAGAATGGTTTGACCGTTGTTCCCAAGGTCAATTACCCAAGGATGAAACTTCTAATCAACACTTCATATAAAGGCGTAATTCGTAATTAATAAAATAATTACGAATTACGAATTGGTATTACAAATTATTCTGGTTTATTCTCTGGACGTTGAGTAGCTGGAGGAAAATCGACGTACTCATCAGTTCTGAGAGTTTCTGTTCTTGTCAACTCTTCAGGTAGCAGCTCATCTGGTTCTAAAGATTGATCAGCAGCTTCACTGATTACTCCATTGGAATTAATATTAGGTTTAGCACCAGTTCCTTTATGACTAGCATGTCCACCGGGCATAATCTTTCACCTCATTATAGCTATCTAATTACACCTAGCTTAGTTACTTTTACTGTTAGGTAATACCTATCGTAAGGCTCGTATAAATAATTTAATAATCAGAACTTTAGATATACATTTTAAATAATAAAATCTTACTTTTGCTCATAATATAAAATGCTCTAAATAAAATAGTTATATTAGTAAATATACCAATTGTTAGAAGTATTATTTGTTTAGCTTAATCATAATTTAGATAAATTAATTAGGCAATTTGCACAGTGAGGAACAGTGGAGCAAGATCCAAAAGATTTAATTCATTTAGCGGTTCATGAATCTGCTGATCCAAGTGTGATGGAATCTTGGCAACAGGAAGCTAACTTGGGAAATCATGATGACTTGAATGATTCTGTTCACGATGATGCAAATGTTGATATTCCCATTCCTGGGCTTGATGATACTTTTGAACAACCAACAGTTGTAGACCACCAAATTACATCTGCTAATTTGAGTGCAGGATAAGCTTATTTTATTTTACTGATGTTGGGCGATCGCTCGTTTTTGATAAATAAGCCATATCAGGCCCAGAAGGTATAATCCCACCTGGATTTAAAGGAAACAAATTACCATAATAATCTTGTTTTATGCTGTCTAAATCACAGGTACTAGCAACGCCCTTTAGTTGATATAAGTCACACAAATAAGCGCCTAAATTTTCATAGTCTTGGATTCTGCGGCGGTTACACTTAAATAAGCCGTAGTAAACAATGTCAAAACGGAACAAAGTTGTAAATAGACGCACATCAGCTAAGGTGACGTTATCACCACAAAGGTAGGGACTATTAGCTAATGCTGCGTCAATTTCATCTAGAGTAGTGAATAATTCATCGCAGGCTTTGTTATATGCCTCTTGCGTTTGCGCGAAACCGCAACGATATACGCCGTTATTTACATTGGTGTAAATTTTATCGTTCCACCAATCTATTTTTTCTTTTAATTCTTCAGGATAAAGATTCAACGAAGGATTTAAGGCAAACTCGTTAAATTCGGAGTTCAGCATGACAATGATGTCTGCACTCTCGTTATTTACAATTGTCTTAGTTTGTTTATCCCACAATACGGGTACTGTGGAGCGTCCAGTATACCCTGGTTGGGCAAGGGTGTATAATTCAGCTAGAGTCTGACAACCTTCTTCTGGATTGTTGAATACCCAACCGCCTGTAGTCGCAGAGGGAGCAACAATAGATACTGCGATCGCATCTTCTAATCCTTTCAAAGTGCGGGTAACTAGGGTACGATGCGCCCAAGGACAACCTAAGCCAACATATAAGGTATAACGTCCGGCTGCTGGTTGGTAGGGGCTATCTTCCCCAGTTTTGATGAAGTTGCGAAACTGGCTACTAGGACGAATATACTCTCCTGATTTGCTGCGGGGGGCAATTTGGGACATCATGATTTGCCACATGGTTGTCCAGACAAATTTGCCCAAGCTGATGATTAGTTTGGGGGGTAGAGATTTGCCTTTTTTGGGTGTTTTCATGAGGTTTGAGGGGAGGATTTTTAAACGCAGAGGGGCGCAGAGGTTAGCGCGGTGAACCAGCGCTGTAGGAGGGTTTCCCTCCGCAGGCGACTGGTGAACCCGGAGGGAGGTACGCGGAGAGCCTCTGCATTAGGTGAAATCTATACGTTTAGTTGTTGTTTAGATACTACTTTTATTGTTTCCTCTGGTAATGGTGGACGTAAGCACAAGTAAATTAAGGGGCCAAATAGGGGAATTAGAGCGAATAGCCAAAATAATTCTGTTTGCCAACCGCGCCGCGCCATATCATCGCCTAACAAGGCTGGGAATAATAGACAAAGTAGGCAAAAGTCTAGGCTCATGACATGGATGAAGCGATCGCTTTGCCACTGTTGTATAAAATTGCTCCAATCTCCTTGTAGTAAACCGTAGGCGACTAAAATTGCTGTGCCTACGAGGAGAATGATACCAGTAATACGGGAATCTAGTAGTTTAATAAAGGCGTTCTTCGTGCCAGGGAATTGAGGATTGGCGTTGCGTAAAGTTAAATAAGGTAACAGCGCAAATGCACCTACACCAAATGAAGCGCTAGCAAATAGCCAAGCTGGTAGTTTCTGCCCTCTCCCATCAATAAATAAGACGGCGCTGTAAATCATCGGCCAGATGCCCATGAGGTTAAATAAGGTGATGACTAGAGGGTTAATGCCTTGCCATTGTCCGGTGGACAAGTCTTTGATTAGCTCGAATGTATCTGGTTGGTTGGGAGGAGCAAGGACAAAAGCATAAAATGTAAACCCTAACCACAGCACCCCAAAGGCAATTTTTCTGACCATGATTCCATCTAGTTAACTGAACGCTTCTGAGAGGTAATCAGCCGCCGCCGCTACAACTGCGATCGCATTTTCGTAATCCAAGCGGGTAGGGCCTAAAACTCCCACACTACCCAAGGGGACTGCTCCCCGGCGATAGGTAGAGGAAATGAGGGAGCAAGTACGAATTGGTTCTAGGGGGTTTTCTGCGCCGATGCGAACTGTTACCTTCGATTTATTGCTATCTTCTAGCTCCGGCTCTTCAAATATTAACCGCCAAAGTTGCTCTTGTTCTTCTTCCAAGAGTTGGATGATGGTTTGCACTTGCTGTAGCTGAGAAAATTCTGGTTGGCGTAAAACTTCGGCTACACCCCGCACCATAATTTGCGTTGCCGCAGGTGGAGCAGTACGGTTAGCTAACTCTGCTACGGAAGTTTTGAGAAACTCGCCATAGCGTTGAAATTCTCGGTCTAATTGACTCCAATCAAGGGTGCTAATTTCTAGCACACTTCGCCCCCGTAAGTGGCTATTTAAGAAGTTAGAAACTATCTGTAATTCCCTGTCAATTACCTCAGCATCGGGTTTTTCGCTTCTACCAGGAGGCAGATCCAACAGCTTGGAATGAGTTTCATAATTATCCGTTACCAAAATCAGCATGATGCGCCCCGCTTCTATCTGCATTAATTGCAGATGTCGGACTGTGGCTGTGTTGGTTTGTGGCATGGTAATCAAGCTAATACACCCACTCAAGCTAGCCAAAATCTGCGCGGCTCCTTGCAACAGAATCTCTAAGCTCCAATCTTCCCACTGGAGACGCTGTTGTAGGGCTAACTCTACCTCTTTGGCTAACACTTCCGATGGTGTAATTAGCTGGTCAACATAAATGCGATAACCTGAGTCAGATGGTACTCGTCCGGCTGATGTGTGTGGTTGGTACAATAACCCAGATTTTTCCAGTACGCCCATCACATTGCGAATTGTCGCAGAGCTAACACCCAGGCCGAACTCCTCGACCAAAGCTTTTGAACCCACTGGCTCTGCCGTAGCTATATAATGACGTACCGTTGCCCAAAGTATATGCTGTTGTCGATTAGTCAACTGAACTTGCATAGGTGTATTTGTCAGAAGGCAAATTTTAAGTAAGTTTTAAAAAAAGTGAAGCTTTAAACCAAAAATTAATAATAGTTAATTAAAAAGTTAAGAACTATATTTCTATTGTAATAACTATTATTAACTTTCTCTGGCTGCTATTCTATTTACCAGATTGATAAAAGAAAAAATGTGATATTGTTTTATTTAATTGTCTAAGTATTTTTGCATATTTATCTCAAAGAAATTGTATTGTAAGATACGTATTTTCTGGGGTACTATATACATCTATTATGCTAGTTAAAGGTAGATTTAACCTGAAGATTTGGGCTGTCATTTATGTAATTTTTGTTAGCAATAATTTTGTCAACAATAGCACAAATTAGCTGGAATATTAAACTCCAGCTAGAGATACTTTTATTTAGCGAATTAGTTACTAATACTGAGGAATTGAGGCATCAACTCGCACAGAGTAAGCATCAATACCACCAGCAATATTTTTGACATTAGTAAATCCCTGCGATACCAGCCACTGACACATCTGAGCGGAACGAACTCCGTGGTGACACAATACCAGAGTTTCCGCTTGGGGATCGAACATAGCTGGTACTTGTTCTGACCATTGAGCATATTCACTCAAAGGTAGATTGACAAAGCCATCAATTTGCGCGATCGCTAATTCTTGCGGTTCACGTACATCTATGAACTGAATATTTGCTTCTTTATTAGCCAGACGTTCAGCTAATTCATTTACACTAATTTGAGTAATCGGTTGCCCAGAAGTATTGCCTGTCATGTGGTTTTTGTCATCAATCTTATATTATTTATGTTGGCAGAAAATGGGAGGAGTGGGGAGAGATGGGGAAGTAGAAAAAACTATGGACTATGGACTAATGACTAATGACTATGGACTAATGACTAACAACTAATGACTACACAACGCTCATTATCTGGTTTTGTTATTGCTGGAGCGATCGCATTAATTGTAGCGGCGATCGCCAGCTTTTATTGGTTCTTTGCTAAAAGTCCGGCTAACTTGGTTGCGTCTACTTCTCAATCTAGCGCGGCTGTATTTGTGTCGAAGCTGGCTCCGGTGACGGTTTCTCTATTAGTGAATCCTGACAGATTGGAATCTTTCGACAGTTCGGGAGAACTATCTAAACTCAAAAATAGTTTGTTGACTAAGAGTGGTATAGATTATAAGCAAGATATCCAACCTTGGCTCAAAGATGAAATTACACTGGCTGTTACTACCTTAGATATCGACCGTGACCCGGACAACGGTAAACAACCAGGATATCTGATGGCGTTAGCTACTGACAAGCCAACCAAAAGCCAGGAGTTTCTCCAGTTATTGTTCTCCAAACGGGTGTTAGCGGGAGCAAACTTAGAGACGGAGGAATATGAAGGTGCAAAAATTATTTATGATAGTTCCCTACCGGAGTCTGATTCTCTAGCGGGTGCGGTGGTAGATGGCTTTGTCCTATTCGCCAATAATCCTAAAGTTTTACGTGATGCAATTAATAATGTCCAGGCTCCTGACTTAAACTTGTTGAGTTCTCCCCAATACCAAAAAGCTACTCAACAGTTACCTAAAGGTTCTCTAGCTGCGGCTTTTCTCAATCTTCCTTTAGTTGCACAATGGCAAGGGTTAAACTTACCAGAACCAACATATGATAGTGAAATTGTCGCCCTCACCTTAAATTCTAAAGGCATCTTGGCAGAAACCAACTTCCTAACTAACTTGGAAATTGAACCAACATCTTCCCAGTTAACCAAACCTGTAGGCGCATTACAATATCTTCCCGCTTCAGCAGGTTTAGTTATTTCCGGTTCCCATTTAGATAATTTGGGTAACGGCGGTTTAGCCAAACTTTGGACACAAGCAAAAACAGCCATCTCCGGTTCAGGAACAGATATTATTGCTAGATTAGTGCAACCCTTAGCAGATGTGCAGAATCAACAGGGTATCGATTTAAAGCAAGATGTATTTAACTGGGTACAGGGAGAATATGCGCTTGCATTAGTTCCCCGTGTTGGACAAGCAAACCCTGACTGGATTTTTGTTACAGAGAAACTAGAAAGTGTACCAGAAGGAATTGCGCGTTTAGATGCGATCGCATCATCACAAGGATTCAGCATTAATACAATTACCTTAGATAAGCAAAAAGTCTCCGCCTGGACAGAATTAACCACTGCAAAAACTGACAGCAAAAACAACCCATCATTCACAGTGGAAGCAAAGGTAAAAGGAGTACATACAACTTTAGGAAATTACGAAATCTTTGCCTCTGACTTAGCAACCATCTATGAAGTTGTGAACAACAAAGATAAATCTTTCATTAACAACCGTAATTTTCAAGATAGTATTGCTGCTATTCCCCAACCAAATCAAGGTTATATATATGTAGATTGGACAAAAAGTCAGAATTTAGTAGAGCAACAAATACCCATACTGAAGCTGATAGAAGTAGTAGGAAAACCATTCTTTGAAAATTTGCGATCGCTCACCTTCAGCAGTTACGGTGATGAGGCGGGAACGTTGAAAGGTGGCGTATTTCTCCAACTTACACGCTAATGATGTGGAGACGTTACTTGCAACGTCTCTACAGTGAAGAATCAAGCTACATCAAGAAACAGTATAAGTATTTGGAGGATATGAATTGACTGGGGCAGCACAATACGAAAGTATAATTCAATCGCTGCAATGGGATGGATTGCGAAACCTATGGGATAACATTGAGAATCGTAACACTCCCGGATGGGATGCAGGTAAAGCATTTGAATACCTAATTTTAAGAGCATTTCAACTAGACGGCGCAAAAGTAAGATGGCCATACAGAGTAAAACTGTTTGGGGAAGAAGTTGAACAAATTGATGGTGTTATTTACTGCGGTGGTTTGTCTTGTCTAGTTGAAAGTAAGGATTTTGCAGACAAAACAAACGTTGATATTGCTCCTATTGCTAAACTCCGTAATCAACTTTTACGCCGTCCCGCCAGTACAATTGGATTAGTATTTAGTCGAACTGGTTTTACTGATCCGGCTCGCCATCTTTCCTATTTTTCATTACCGCAGACAATTCTTTTATGGACTGGAGAAGAAATAAAATATGCTTTAGAGAAAGAAATAATTTGCGAATTGTTAACTCTTAAATATCAAGTATGCGTAGAAGATGGGCTACCTGATTATGATGTTAGGGAGAAATATATTTTATGATTGCTTACATTGTTTGTGAAGGAAATTTAGATGTACAGTTACTTAAAATTGTTCTACCAGAAGAATTATTAAACAACGTTGAAATTGTTGCGGCTGGCGGACTATCCGCCGTCAAATCTCTGGCGCGTTCTTTGATTGTTCGTAGACAAGTACCAGTTGCTATTGTTATTGATGCAGATTCAGTAGCACCAGAGATAATTCAAGAACGCCTCAAAAGTATTGAAGAACTAGTTGAAAGTGTATCAGCAAATATACCATTTAAAGTAATTGCTGCTGTACCTGAAATGGAAATTATTTTTTTTCAGGATATTGGGTTACTTTCGCATCTATTAAAATACAAACCATCTCAAGATATAATTACTCAGGCTGGTTTTGAACCTCGTAAAAGCTTAGAAATATTGCTTTTACAATCTCACATGTATGATAGTTACTCCAAATTTATAAATCTATTAACCAACAAAACATTAACTACAGAGAATCTGAAAATTCTACGTCAAGCTCCTTTTATTCAAGAATTAATCAAATTTCTCCAGTCTGTACAAGAAACAGCAACAGTAAATTTTTAACTAAAATTACCTAACAGTAAACCTACTGTGAGAGAAAGCCTGAAGGTGAAACGGTAAAAGATTACCAATGACGAATTTTCCGTAATCGTTTACCTTGGAACAGTATTTATTAACTAATCACTGACACGAATATTAAGTGAATGCTGCTTACCATCACCACCACCCACTCCCCAGCAACAGAGTTAGGCTACTTACTACATAAACACCCAGACCGTTTCCATTCGTTTTCCCTGTCTTATGGAAAAGCGCACGTTTTTTACCCGGAAGCGAATGACGAACGTTGTACGGCGGCGTTGTTGTTGGATGTTGACCCGGTGAAGTTGGTGCGGGGGAGGGGTACGACGTTGGAACAATATGTGAGCGATCGCCCTTATGTGGCATCATCATTTATGAGTGTTGCGATCGCGCAAGTATTTAGTACAGCTTTAGGTGGACGCAGCAAAGACCGACCAGAATTAGCACAAACGCCTATACCTTTAGTGGCGAAACTGTCAGTTTTACCCTGTCGTGGTGGTGAAGGTTTTCTGCGACAATTATTTGAGCCTCTGGGTTACACTGTTAAAGCTCAAGGTCATGTTTTAGATGAAAAATTCCCAGATTGGGGTGATAGTCGTTATTTTACAGTGGAACTCCACCACACCATAACTTTGAGTGATTTGTTAAGTCATCTCTACGTCCTCATTCCCGTGTTAGATGATGATAAACACTACTGGGTAAACGAAGAAGAAATCGAAAAATTACTACGTCATGGTGAAGGTTGGTTATCGCAACACCCAGCACGAGAACAAATTACTCGTCGTTACCTTAAAAGACAACACCGCTTAACTCGTACAGCTTTAGCGCAGTTAGCAGAGGAAGATAACCCCGACCCGGATAGTACCGAAGAAACCCACGCTCAGGAAGAAGCGGCTCTAGAAAAACCAATTAGCCTCAACCAACAGCGTATGAATGCGGTAGTTGCGGCGTTAAAACAAAGTAATGCGAGGCGTGTAATTGATTTAGGTTGTGGTCAAGGAAATTTATTAAAAATACTCTTAAATGATGCCTTTTTTGAGCAAATTACAGGTGTAGATGTTTCCTACAGGTCATTAGAAATTGCTCAAGAAAGATTAGACCGCTTGCGCCTTCCCCGTAATCAATGGGAACGTTTGCAATTAATTCAAAGTGCGCTTACCTATCAAGATAAACGCTTTCATGGTTACGACGCAGCTACAGTAATTGAGGTAATTGAACATCTTGATTTACCACGTTTAGGAGCATTTGAGCGAGTTTTATTTGAATTTACTCGACCAAAAACGGTGATAGTCACAACACCAAATATTGAATATAACGCCAAATTTGTCAACCTCCCGGCGGGGAAACTACGACATAAAGACCATAGGTTTGAATGGACGCGATCGCAATTCCAAACCTGGGCAAATAAAATTACAGAACGCTTTAGTTACAATGTACAGTTTCAACCAATAGGAGAAGAAGATCCAGAACTAGGTTCACCAACACAAATGGCAGTGTTTGTAATTAAGTAAAAATTACGAATTACGAATTATGAAAAATGGAAGCTATTATTTTTATTGGTATTCAGGGTGTAGGTAAGTCTACTTTTTATCGAGATTACTTTTTCAACACCCATATCCGCCTTAACTTAGATATGCTCAAAACTCGTCATCGAGAGCAGATTCTCCTGCAAGCTTGTCTAGAAGGCAAACAACCTTTTGTAGTAGATAACACTAACCCAAGTGTTGAAGAAAGACTACATTATATTATACCAGCAAAAAATCATAAATTTCGAGTTATAGCTTATTACTTTCAAGCAGATTTAGAACAATGCAAGCAAAGGAATAACCAAAGACCAACTAAACAAGTCGTGCCACTTGTGGGGTTATTAGGAACATATAAAAAGTTAGTTATACCCAAATTGCAAGAAGGATTTGACGCAATTTATACAGTTAAATCTGAATTAGATTATTCATTTATTATTGAGGAATGTCAACATGAAGTTTGATGAACTAGATAGTAAAATGCGGGTATTTGAAACAGCCCATGATTATTGTGTAATTCCCGGAATCTATATAGTCGCTAGGTTAGATGGACGCAGTTTTACTCGCCTGACAAAAGAAGTACATCAATTTGAATCTCCTTATGATGCACGCTTTCGAGACATGATGCTGGTAACAATAGAGCATTTAATGAATTGCGGCATAGATATTAAATATGCTTATACTCAAAGTGATGAAATCTCTTTGCTGTTTGCCTACAACGAAACTACTTTTAACCGCAAACTCAGAAAACTTAACTCAGTTCTAGCGGGAGAAGCAAGCGCTAAATTTTCTTTGTTATTGGGTGATGTTGCTTGTTTCGACTGTCGCATTTCCCAGCTTCCTAATATAGAAGTAGTAGTAAATTATTTTCGTTGGCGACATGAAGACGCTCACAGAAACGCTTTAAATGCTCATTGCTATTGGTGCTTGCGTCGTGATGGTAAAACTGCAACCCAAGCAACTACCATGATGACAGGATTATCTGTAGCTGATAAAAACGAATTGTTATTTCAACATGGGATTAATTTTAATCAACTTCCTAACTGGCAAAAGCGAGGTATCGGGCTTTATTGGGAAGAATATCAAAAAGAAGGATTTAATCCAATCACAGGTGAAACTGTTCCCGCATTGAGGCGACGCATCAAAAAAGATATCGATTTACCTATGAAGGATGAATACAGCAAATTTATTTTTGAATTAGTTAACAGTTAACCGTTGACTGTTGACTGTTGACCAATGACTAATGACTAACAATTATGAAAATAACTATTCCTGAACTTTCCTTAGTTGTCCTTATTGGCGCTTCTGGCGCAGGTAAATCTACGTTTGCGCGTCAACACTTTCAACCTTATGAAGTGATATCTTCTGATTTTTGTCGCGGGTTAGTTTCTAACGATGAAAATAATCAGTCTGCTTCTGGGGATGCTTTCGATGTTCTCCACTACATTACAGCCAAGCGCCTAGCCGCAGGTAAGCTAACTGTCATAGATGCTACCAACGTCCAGCCAGAAGACCGCAAGACTTTACTACAAATGGCGAGACAATATCATTGCTTTGCTGTTGCCATAGTTTTTGACCTACCAGAAGAATTATGTCATGAAAGAAACCAGCAAAGGAGCGATCGCAATTTTGGCCCCCATGTAGTCCGTCGTCATACTCAAATGTTGCGGCGTTCTCTGCGTGGTTTAGAAAAAGAGGGTTTCCGTTACGTCTATACCCTCAAATCACCAGAAGAAATCGCTAACGTCGAACTCGAACTCCAACCCCTATGGAACAACAAAAAACACGAACACGGCCCCTTTGATATCATCGGCGATATTCATGGCTGTTGCGACGAACTAGAAACTTTACTCCAACAATTAGGCTACGAAAAAAGTACAGAAGTAGAATATACACTCTGGGACGCTCCAACTTATCACCATCCTCAAGGACGTAAAGCCATCTTTCTTGGTGATTTAGTAGATAGAGGTATACGTATCCTAGATACAGTCAAGCTAGTACGGAACATGGTTGCAGCCGGGACAGCCATCTGTGTTCCTGGTAATCATGAAAACAAATTATTGCGGAAACTACGAGGTAAGAATGTCAAGGTAAATCATGGGTTAGAGCAAACTCTTGAGGAAATTGCAGCCTTACCAGAGGAAATTCGTGAACCATTTACCAAAGAACTTACAGAGTTTTTAGATTCCCTTGTCAGCCACTATCTACTTGATGATGGACGCTTAGTAGTGGCGCACGCAGGGATGAAGCAGGAAATGCAGGGGCGGGGTTCTGGTGCGGTGCGGGAATTTGCTTTGTATGGTGAAAGTACGGGGGAAATTGACGAGTTTGGCTTACCAGTCCGCTATAACTGGGCGGGAGATTATCGGGGTGAGGCGCTGGTAGTCTACGGACATACACCCGTCCCGGAGGCGGAATGGTTGAATAATACGATTGATATTGATACAGGTTGCGTGTTTGGTGGGAAACTTACTGCGCTGCGTTATCCCGAAAAGGAATTGGTGAGTGTCCCGGCGGCGCGTGTGTATTGCGAACCTGCGAAACCTTTGGTGGACAATAGCTTTAATCGTACATCTCAACAGGAATTTGATGATGTTCTCAATATCGCAGATGTGTTAGGTAAGCGCATCATCAATACCAAACTCCAACCAAATATCACCATTAGAGAAGAAAATGCGATCGCAGCTTTAGAAATTATGAGCCGTTTCGCCGCAAATCCCAAATGGTTGATTTACCTACCCCCTACCATGTCGCCTGTTGAGACATCCTCAGTTCCCGGATATTTGGAACATCCCGCTCAAGCCTTCGCCTACTACCAAAACCAAGAAATTACAGAGTTAGTATGCGAAGAAAAGCACATGGGTTCACGGGCGGTTGTCGTTGTTTGTCGGGATGAAGCAGCAGCCGAGAAACGGTTTGGTGTGGTGGATGAAGGTATCGGTATTTGCTACACCCGCACAGGCAGGAAGTTCTTTGACGAGCTAGTAGTCTGCCAAGGTAACTTTGCTAAGTAAAACCTCTAATTGGTAAAATAGCCAAAAACGGGGTGTAACATGGCGAAAAAGTACATTGTTGACTTGAATGAAGAGGAAGTTTCTCAGCTACAAGCAATAATTAAAAAAGGTAAACACAAAGCAAGAACCATAACCCGTGCAAACATTCTTCTAATGGCTTCTGAAGGAGAAACGGATCAAGCGATCGCTAGCATAGTTAGAGCGCATGTTGCAACAGTGCAACGAATACGAGAAAAATTTGTCATTGGGGGGTTAGATTTTGCTTTAAAGGATGAAGTTCATCCACCAAAACCTAAAAAGTTAGATGAAAAACAAGAAGCATTTTTAATTGCCACTGCTTGTTCCAATCCACCAGTTGGAAGAGTACGTTGGACAATGCAATTATTAGCGGATCATTTAGTGAACGTTGGTATCATAGATTCAATTTCGGACGAAACAGTGCGTCAAACTTTAAAAAAAATGAAATCAAACCGTGGTTAAAACAACAGTGGTGCATTCCTGAAGTTAACGCAGAATATGTTTTCCGAATGGAAGATGTGTTGGATTTATACAATGAGCCTTATGATCCTAAACGTCCTGTAGTCTGCTTTGATGAACGTCCCTACCAACTAGTAGAAGAAGTAAGACTTCCTTTGCCACCAGAGCCGGAGCAGCCTGAACGTTATGATTTCGAGTATAAACGTAACGGGACAGTAAATTTATTTGCGTGTTTTCAACCCTTGGCAGGTTGGCGGCATATCGAAGTTACAGAACGTCGAACTAAAGTCGATTTTGCTAAACAGATGAAAAATTTAGTAGATGTTTGCTACCAAGATGCTGATGTTATTCGTTTGGTAGTTGATAACCTGAATATTCATACTCCCAGCGCATTATATGAAGTTTTTCCACCAGAAGAAGCACGTCGAATTATTCAAAAATTAGAGTTTCACTATACTCCTAAGCACGCTTCTTGGTTGAATCAAGTAGAAATTGAATTATCTGTTTTATCCCGCCAATGTTTAGAACGGCGTATTCCTAATGCAGAAACATTAACTTCTGAGATTGCCGCTTGGGAGAAACAACGTAATCAGCAAAAAGCCAGTGTCTATTGGGGTTTCCAAACCAAAGATGCTCGCCGAAAAATGCAGCGTTTATATCCAACTCTAACCTAGCAAAGTTGTCTTGGCAGACTACTAGTATACTTTTCAATTTGATGAGCGGGACGCTCAAACGCTGTATTATCATTTATTTGAACAAATCTCGCAAAATCGGAATCGGGGATAAAATAGTCTGGATAATCTCTCGAAATTGAACAACTTTTGAGTCATAGCAAACTACACTATCGTTAGCCTTGAGGAAGGGATTGTTAACATCGTTAGTAGAACGCATGAGAATATCGTTAACCCCACGCTCTAGGTAAGTAGTTTTCCCCGTCAACTGTTCAGTAGTTACCAGCACAGCGCGACGACCAGCATTTGTACCCCGTGTACCCCCAGCACAGTTAGCCGCAACCACCGCATGAGAAAAACGAGAACCGTATGGAAATGATGTGGCATCACGACCAATACCAGAAACAGCATTACCTGTAGCTGGTACAGTCAAATTAGAGAGGAAGACTTTGACACCTGTAGGTGTGATTTGCGAAGGGCGAATAAGCTCATTGTTCATTTTGCCAGAATCAGGAATAATAATGCGATCGCCTGCAATAAGTGGGATGTCTTCAAAAGGTTCACCAGTCAAAATACCAGATAGATCAATGCTGCGAGTTTCTCCATTACGGATTAACTGCACATTTTTAATATCGGCTGTGGGTGTAACTCCCCCAGCATCACGAATGGCGGCGGCTAAATAACGATTAGGCGGATATTGTCCAGTGATAGGTACAGGGGGTTGGGTTTTTTCTCCGGGAGAGAGTTCATTAATAAATACCCGTCCAGGTAAAAATGTTGCCCCACTCACAAACACCACAATCGGCGACCACTGTACTACACTGACATTTACCCGTAAAAAGGAAGCTTGAAAAAACCCGCCATCAATCAAAGCTTGAGTCAGGTTCATCTGTACTTCCCCTGGTTCTAAACCTGCAACTAATAAAGGTTGTAGATAAGGTATTTCCAGTTTCCCTTCCAAATTCACCTCAAAAATGCCGCTAAATTCTTCTCCTTCCGGGATAGTTACTTTCAGGCGATCGCCAGGAGACAAAGGTAAAGCGAAACAGGGTGTAGACAAGCTCAAGGTGATAATAATTGTGTTCAAAATTAAACGTTTGAGCATGGTTCTCAGTATTCTTCTACATTTCTGTAATCAATTTGTTTTACTATTACTAATAATTACTGACGCTAAATTAGTTCGATTTTTAGTGCAAATATATACATATTTCTATAATGTATTTCTAGATCAGAACAATTTTCACACCACATTAAATACGTTATCAAGAAAATAAAAACGTTGAAATTACGTAATTATTCGGTCTAACTGACATTGAAATATTTATGAGTACGTAACTTCTTATCCGTACACTCAAACAGAAACTTTATTTCAAAAAATACATTTTTTATACTGAACAAGATTCAAGACCTAAGAAAAGAGTAATAAATCTAATACATAATTCATAGTCATGAGTGCTGTTAGCGAAAGCAAGGCATTGAGCTATGACTAAGAAGTTTTGAATTTATGTGTCTCTTGGCATATCACCCAATTAATCAAATATGGGACTTACCATCGGTTTAATAAATGCCTATTCAACTTTAAATATTGGTGATGCTGCCATTTATAGCGCTCTGACAGCCCTGGCATCTGAGGCTAAAGTGGTGGCAAAATTCCAAGACACGCAACCAGAGTACATACCCGGATTGCAAATTGTGCCAGAGGTTGGGCGCTGTGATGCTTATATCAGCGTTGGGGGGGATATTTTCAATAATGCCCGTGAAGGGTTGATCACAAAAGCTTTTATCCAGAACTTACTCCAGTTAAGGCGATCGCCTAAGAAAACATTCCTCTTTGGGCAATCAATTCCCAGGTCTTGTCACGGCTTGAGTTTCCAGGCTCTAGCTTTTTGTCTACGGCGGTTAGCTGCTGTTTGTGTGCGGGATGAGGAAAGCCACAAGCGTTTAACTCAAGCGGGAGTGAAAGCAATTCTGTCTTATGATGCAGCTTTTAGCCTCGCAGTTAGTTCTCCAGCACAAACCCAAGCACAACAGATATTTCAGGCTCTAGAAATCCAGCCAGAGTCAGCAGCACTAATTTCATTACGAGCCTTTGACTCGATGTATAGCCATGACAATCAACAATTTCAACAGCAATTAATTAGTTTGTGTCGCCGACTTGGAGAACGTCAATATCAACCAGTGTTATTAATTCAATCCCAAGCCTACGGTGCAGATAATGATTTAGCTGTAGCCAAACAGATTTCTCAGGAAGTACCTCAACTGAAAATATTTAATCCCTTTACAGTCAGCAGCGACTTACCTAAGTGGGAATTGGTGATGGGCGCACTGAGTATAGCACCTGTAATTGTCGCCATCCGCTATCACACGGCCGTCTTAGCCCTGGCTGCTGGGCGAGTTCCCTTTAACTTGTACTACTCCAACAAAGGACGAGACTTAAGCCAACGCTTAGGAATCTCTGGATGTAGCCTCGATCAGTTTGATGTGGATGTCTATATAGATGCGATCGCCCAAACATCCCAACAGACATTTGACCATACAGCCATTCGCACGCAAGTACAGCACAGCTTTAATCAATGTTTAGAACTTATCAAAGATTAATATGAATAGTCTACGTCTAGCTTTAATTAGTAACCTTCGGGATGAAGCCTCACCTAGTATGCTAGTGTGCGGCGATCGCCTCTATGATTATCTCTGTGCCGAACATCCAGATATAAAAACCACTCGTATCCAACCAGACTATACTTATCGGTTGCGGCGCTTACCTCGGCTGGGGAAAATGGGCTTTGCCTTGGGAACTGACAAAATGTTGAACCGTTTCTGGGATTATCCCCAACATCTCAAGCCCCAGATTTCCCAACATGATATATTCCACATCTGCGATCAAAGCTATGCCTCATTGGTGCATATATTACCTCCAGAACGCACAGGAGTTTTTTGCCACGATTTAGATGTCTTCCGCTCCATCCTACAACCGGACAAATATCCCCGTTCCATCCGTTACAACACGATACAGCGTTATGCGTTAAATGGTTTTCGTCAGGCTGTGGTGGTGTTTTATACAACTCAATCCGTCAGAGATGAAATTCTCCACTATCAACTCGTTAGCCCTGATAAGTTAGTTCAAGTGCCTTTGGGGATTGCACCGGAATTTTCTCCTGGTAGTTCCAGATTGACAGATGCGATCGCGCAGCAAATAGGCGATCGTCCTTTTATTTTGAATATTAGTGGGAATCTGCAACGCAAACGCCTTGATGTTCTCCTAGAAACCTATGCCCGTCTACGCTATCATCACCCCGAATTACTACTAGTCAGAGTCGGGCCAGAATGGGAACCCAACATGCAGGTACGAATTGAGCGCTTGGGTATTCGTCATGGTATCCGCTTATTTCACCGTCTAGAACAAAACGATTTAGTAGAACTCTATCGACGGGCAGCAGTAGTATTAATGACCAGCGAAGCCGAAGGATTCGGGATGCCTCTAATTGAAGCCTTAGCCTGTGGTAGCGTCGCCGTAGTTAGCGATATTCCCGTACTGCAAGAAGTAGGAGGTAACGCTGCTGTTTACTGTCCAGTAGGCCAGCCGGATGTGTGGGCTAATACTATTCACCACATACTAAATCACCCAGAAGCAGCACCAGAACGAGCAATGCGGTTACAGCATGTTAGTAAATATACTTGGTCAGCCCATGCGGCAACTATTGCCCAAGCTTACCAAGAACGCATTCTGCCCCAGATGACCACCCAACAACCACTAGAGGTTTTTGCTTGATGAAAGTGCTGCATATCCTTGGTTCTCATGGTATGGGTTGGACTGGTGGGATTCACGCCACCTTGGCTAGTCTAGCGCAGACGCGGTTGTCATCTTAGGTAGAGTTTAAGTTGGTGACTCAAGAACAGGTTAAAGCAACTATCCAAACTTGGCAACCAGATTTACTAGTAATAAATAGTGCATCATCTTGGCGGAATATACCAGATGTGTTTACTTGGAAAGCTAGAGCCAGAATTTTAGTAGAACATCATTACAGCGCTGGATTTGAAAAGTATCAAGTGCCATCAGCTTGGCGTTTCCGCACGATGTTACGCCTCAACTATGGGTTAATGGATAGGGTTGTAACTATCTCCCAAGGACAACAGTATTGGATGCAGTCTAGTGAATTAGTTGGACAGGAGAAAGTGCGGTTAATTCGTTCTAGTCGGCATTTAGACCAATTTTTTCTAATACCAGAAAAGACCAAACCTGAAACATTATTTACCCTAGCTGCTTACGGTCGCTTTACTCATCAAAAAGGGTTTGATTGCTTGATTGAAGCGGTGCAGTTATTACCTGTAGGTTCGGTACAGTTGCTTTTAGGAGGGCAGGGACAAGATGAGGCATTACTCAAGGCTAAAGCCCTAAATCATCCTCATATCCACTTTCTCGGCAAAATTGATGATGTACCAAGTTTTTTAAACCGTTGTGATGCTGTTGTGATTCCTTCACGTTGGGAACCTTGGGGTAACGTATGTTTAGAAGCGCGTGCAGCAGCTAGACCAGTTTTGGTGAGCGATGTTGATGGTTTGAGTGAACAGGCGCAAAATTGCGGTATTAGCTTTGAGTCTGGTAGTTGCGAAGCTTTGGCGGATGGTATTCGGCAAATGATGAATACCTCTTTTGAACAACGGCAGTTTTGGGGAAGACAAGGTAGATTAAGCGCCACCCATGCTTGGGATGATTATGTAAATGCTTGGGAACAGGTGTTGAAGGAGTTGAAATGAACTGGATACAAACTCTACACAAACATCTGTTACAAGACCGTTTTATCCGCAATATTGGCTGGATGGGAGCGGCGGAATTAGTTATCAGAGTTTTTAGGCTAGTAACTACCGTGATTTTGGCGCGGTTTCTCAGTGCGGAAGATTATGGACTAGCAGCCATTGTCTTGATGACTTACGAATTTATCCGCGTTTTCACCCGTAACGGTATAGCCGATAAAATTGTCCAAGCTGATGCTGCTGAGGTGGAGGAGTTATGCCGGACTGCTTATGGGTTGAACTGGCTGATAGCTGGTGTGTTATTTACCGTGCAGTGTTTGGCATCATTAGCGATCGCTAAATTCTACAATAATTCTCATCTCATCGTTCCTATCTGTTTAATTGCCATTACCTATTTGATCTATCCCTTGGCAATGGTGCAAACAGCTTTAATCAGAAGGGAGAATCGCCTAAACATACTAGCTTTAATTACTTCGGTGCAAGTCTCCACCGATAACATTTTAACAGCTATATTTGCCCTATCAGGCTTAGGAATGTGGGCGATAGTATTACCTAAATTTTTAGTCGCGCCTATTTGGATCATCCTCACTTTTAAATATCATCCTTGGCGGATGACTAAATCTTTCACCTTCACCCAAGGGCGCAAGATTACCTCTTTTGCTTCCCGCATTTTAGGAATTGAATTACTGACTATCTTTCGGGAGAATGTCGATTATTTACTCATAGGAAAGTTTGTAGGTGTCCAGGCTTTAGGGGTCTATTATTTCACTTTCAATGCCGGGCTGGGTTTGAGTTTGAGCGTCATCAATGCTATCAGAGTCTCACTATTTTCTGACCTATGTGACCTTAATTCTCAAGCCACATTATTTATGCAACGCTATATGCAAAGTCTACGCAAAATCGCTTTGATGATTGTGCCATTAGTGCTATTGCAAGCGAGTTTAGCACCCTTTTATGTTCCCCTCATATTTGGGCATAAATGGGTAGAAAGGGGAGCCATACCCATCTTAATTTTAATTTGTTGTTCGGCTCTCTCGCGTCCCTTTGCTGATGCTGCTTCCTTGATGTTTCGCGCCTTTGGTCAACCACAAATCGAATTACGTTGGAATATCGTGTTTACTTTTTGTTTGGCGACAGCAATTTGGGTAGGTACGCAATGGGGGATTTTTGGAGCGGCGATCGCAGTTACAGCAACTCACCTAACTTTACAGCCTTTGTACACCATTTGGGCAACTCGCCAAACTATGAATAGATTTTTACCAGAGGTGAAGGGATGACAATAGTATCAGTGATTATCCCAGCTTATAACGCTGCTCAATTTTTACCAGATGCGATCGCCTCTATACAAGCACAAACCTTTTCTGATTGGGAATTATTGATTATTAATGATGGTTCTACGGATGACACAGTAACAATCGTCAGCGAATATAAGAAAAAGGACGAACGCATACATCTAATTAATCAGTCCAATCAAGGGGTGTCTGTAGCTCGTAATCAGGGTGTAGCTCATAGCCAGGGTTCAATTATTGCTTTTTTGGATGCTGACGACCAATGGCTACCAGAGAAGCTTAGTCAACACTTAGAGCATTTCCAGTCCAACTCTCTTTTAGGAGTCAGTTTTGCTCAAGTAGAGATACTAAATCAGGCTGGCGAACCAACAGGACAAGTATCTACCTCTCGTTTAACTAATCTCAAACCAGAATATTTCCTCTCAGAAAATCCTACCACCACAACTTCTAATTGGGTCATCCGCAAAGAAGTTTTCATCCAAGTAGGGGGTTTCTGTGCAGAAATGAGCTATTCCGAAGATTTGGAATGGCTACTCAGGGTAAATTGCACTACCGATTGGCAAATTGCAGGTATCAACCAAGTTTTAACTCGATATCGTACAAGTTCTAGCGGGCTTTCCGCCAACTTGTACTCTATGGAAGCAGGCTGGAATCAACTGGTAGATAAAGCCAGAATTTATGCACCGCAACTCGTAGAAAAACATTTTGCCTTAGCTCAAGCTTTACATTTACGTTATCTAGCTCGTCGCGCTTTTCGTTTGCAATTACCTGCTGAGGTGGGCGTAGACTTTATCACTCGTGCTTTGTGTTCTGATTGGCGGTTGTTATTTCATCAACCACAGCGTACTCTATTCACTCTGATTGCAGTATTTGGGGTTTGGGTAATAGAGAGAGTTTTTCCAATCTCTGCATTAAAAAACCTCTGCGTACCTCTGCGCCTTCCTCCGCGCTTCTCCGCGTTTAAAAACATTAAACCTCACTAAATTAGCGATGTCCAAACTTATTAATTATGAAATTATCCGTAATTATTCCTGTTTATAATTCCGAAAATTATATTGCACAAACACTAAAATCTGTTCTATCACAAACATATCATGACTTTGAAATTATTATTGTTGATGATGGTTCGACAGATAAAAGTATTGATATTTGCCAGCAATTTCATGACGCAAGAATTAAGATTATTCATCAGCAAAATCGAGGGTTAGCAGGGGCGAGAAATACAGGGATTCGTCATGCACAAGGAGAATATTTAGCTTTCATTGATAGTGATGATTTGTGGCTACCAGAAAAATTAGCAAAACACATGCAACATTTTGAGCGATCGCCTGAAGTTGGGGTGAGTTTTTCGCGCTCCAGTTTCATCGATGACCAAGGTAAGCCACTAGGCATTTATCAGATGCCAAAACTAACAGAAATTACGCCGGAGTATTTATTCTGTCGTAATCCTATTAGTAATGGTTCATCAGTAGTAATTCGTCGTGCTGTTTTAGAAGATATCAAGTTTTCAGTTAATCTCTACGGAGAAGTGGAAGATTTTTATTTTGATGATAGTTTTCGCCAATCGGAAGATATTGAATGTTGGCTACGGATTGCTTTACAAACTAGTTGGAAAATCGCCGGAATACCGGAAGCTCTGACATTATATCGGGTAAATATGGGGGGGTTGTCGGCTAATACTCTCAAGCAGTATGAGTCTTGGGAAAGGATTTTGGAAAAAACCCAAACGTATAATCCTGAGTTTGTGGAACAGTGGGGAAATAAAGCCAGAGCCTATCAACTACGATATTTAGCACGCCGAGCAACAAGAGCGCGATCGCCACAAATTGCGGTTAGTCTCCTACACAAAGCTATCAAAACTTATTGGCGCATTATTTTAGAAGAACCCCATCGGACTTTAATTACTTTCGGTGCAGCATATTTATTGTGGATTCTACCGCAATTTGTCTACCAACTGTTAGAGAAATTAATGATGCAAATTACTGGAATTAGTCAGAAATTACGTATTCAACAGTAATCAATGTAAAAGGAAATTCTTGATGAAAGTATTACTTGTTTGTTCCTCTGGAGGACATTTTAAAGGACTCCAACAACTGCATCCTTTTTGGGAGAATCATGAACGGGTTTGGGTAAGTTTTCGCACCGCTACAACAGAATCAGCTTTAACTGGGGAGAGGGTTTATTGGGCTTATAGTCCCACAAATCGTCATCTACCTAATTTGTGTAGAAATCTCCTTTTGGCTTTTCAGGTCATCAATAAAACTAGACCAGATTTAATTTTATCTACTGGTGCTGGTGTTGCTGTGCCTTTTTTAATTATCGGCAAACTTTTTGGTAGTCAAACCGCCTTTGTCGAATCAGTAACTCGGATTCAAACTTTGAGTTTATCCGCTAGGTTAATTTTACCTTTTTTGAGCGTTCTATATGTGCAGTGGCCGCAACTACAAGCTCGTTATCCTCAAGCCGAATTGATTATTCCCCAGGAAACCCTATGATTTTGGTAACAGTTGGAACAGAACAATATCCTTTTAATCGCCTCATGTCTTGGGTTGAAGTCTTATTACAGACCGAAATAATTCAAGAAGAAGTGGTTGTGCAGTATGGTAATTCTACAATTTTGCCTGCTG
This sequence comes from Nostoc sp. MS1, assembly GCF_019976755.1. Lineage (NCBI taxonomy): Bacteria > Bacillati > Cyanobacteriota > Cyanophyceae > Nostocales > Nostocaceae > Nostoc > Nostoc sp. MS1. The sequence continues at coordinate 621,626 of NZ_AP023441.1, read as the reverse complement.
GTGCTAGGGTTTATCGTTTCCTCAAAGAAGAGAAGTTTCAAGAGTTAATTAATCAAGCGCGAATTGTGATTGCTCATTGTGGGGAAGGTACTTTATTACTGCTAGATTCTCTAGATAAGCCTTATATTTTGGTTTCTCGCAGTCATAAGTATCAAGAACACGTTGATAATCATCAAGTAGAACTAGGTTTATCTTTATCGCAAATAAATGTTCCTGTAGCTTGGTCGCCTGGGGATTTAGTGCGATTTATTCATGAGCCGAGAAAAGTTTCTGTTTCTGATGTTTCTCAAGCTACAGCGATCGCACTTTGCCACAGTTTACAAAGCCGTTTTGAACAAACCGCCACAGATTTAACAGTAGGTGTTTCCAGATGAGTCTGAAAGCTAAAATATCTCTAGTTACTACTCGCATTAATAGCACTTTATTAGTGCAGTTACCGCCACGATTAACTGTAGTAGAGGCAGTGTCTTTTCGAGAATATTTCCAAACATGGGTAGAAGCACCTGGTTTAACAAAAATTATTTTAGATTTTGGTCAAACTACGATTATTGATAGTAGCGGTGTAGGCTCACTAATTAGTAATCATAAATCAGCACAGGCAAAGAATATTCAATTAGTTTTTTGGAGTGTTCATCCACAAGTAAATTTAGCTTTTTCTTTGGTAGGTTTGGATAAAATATTTCACATCGAAACCAATACCGAAGCTATTGTCCCTACTGCAACTCGCAAAGTAGAACAGCGTCCACCCTTAACCCATGCTTCTGTGCGATCGCCAATGAAACGTGCTATTGATATTGTCGGGGCGATTGTCGGTTTGAGTATTACAGCCGTAATATTTGTACCAATTGCGATCGCAATTAAACTTGAAAGTCCAGGGCCTATACTATTTAGCCAAATTCGCTGCGGTTGGATGGGAAGGCGGTTTCGTATTTGGAAGTTTCGCTCGATGGTAACAAATGCTGAAGCACTCAAAGCCACTATCACCAACCAAGCTTCCGGGGCTTTTTTTAAGAATGACAATGACCCCAGAATTACCCGTGTTGGGCGCTTTCTGCGTAAAACCAGCTTAGATGAATTACCCCAATTTTGGAATGTGCTTCAGGGCGATATGAGTTTAGTTGGAACTCGTCCACCAACGCCCGACGAATTAGAAAAATATGAAGTAAGTAATTGGCAAAGACTCGATGTTAAGCCAGGACTTAGTGGTGAGTGGCAAGTTAACGGGCGCTCAAAAATCCGTAACTTTGAGGATGTGATTGAACTCGATTTACGTTATCAGAATAATTGGAGCTTGCTTTATGATTTGAAGTTAATTTTTAAGACCATTTTTGTTATTCTTAATAAAGATTCAGGGGCAGTTTAAATGTCACTGCAAACAGATTTACTGATTCATCATTCTACCTTACAAGTTGCCAGTGATTTAGATGAAATGGCAACCGTAGTCGAATGGTTTGAACAATTCAACTGTCAACAGTTACCTTCCCAAATGTGGATAGAAGGTCAAACCGCATTGATTGAGGGTTTTACGAATGCAGTCCGCCATGCCCATCAACACCTAAATCCACAAACTCTTGTTGATATAGCAGTGACAATTGACCATAACCATTTTCAAATTTGTATTTGGGATCGAGGGGAGATTTTTGATTTAGAAGCAGCGTTAGAAAATTTCAGTCAAGAAACAAGCGATCGCAATTTTAATCCCTTAGAACATGAGGCACATTGGGGCTGTATCTTTCTGCTCAAACTCAGAATAGATTACGGATGGACTGTTAGTTACATACGTGAAGCAGAAGACAGGAATTGCTTATTACTCAAGAAAGCTATTTTTAATTAAAAATTAAATAGTTTTTAGCAATTGAATAACTAGAATCTACACGTAAAACTCACTTATTATCATTTACTGCAATCAAATTATGGAGAAAAAATTGAAAATTATTCAACCCTCTGGAATTTTCGATGGTAGAAAGGGTAGACAGATTCACGAACAAATCAGCCAATTCATTGCTTCAGGTGTTAAAACCTTTTTGATTGATTTTCAATCTGTTAGTTTTATGGATAGTTCTGGTTTTGGAACTTTGCTTTTACTACTAAAAACAGTGAAGCAAAAACAGTGCCGCCTAATAATTTGTGGAATAAACGAGCAAATTAAAATGATTTTGGATATTAGTAATACAGCCGATGTTTTTGAAGTATTTCCTAATCAAGAATTATTTATGCGAGAATTTATACCAGTGTAAAAGTCCTAAAAATATATCTTACAAGCGTTTGAGAGCTTATATCATTGCTCAATTTGGTTAGTTGTACTACTTTGCACCAAAGTTGATTTCTAATAAAGAACAGTCATCATGAAAACTTTGACTACCTGTTAAATTTTTGATGGCTGTTAAAATCTCGTCTAAATCAGTTGACGATGATTGACTGAGTAAATTGATGAAGCCGCTTAGATTCCACATAGTACCATCAGACTTTTCAACTTCATAAACTCCATCGCTAAATACATAAAGCCTACTTCCAGGCTGAATATCACATACAACATTTTGATATTCAGCTTCGGCAAATGCGCCAATGGGTAAACTGCGTGTGACTAATTGCTTTACTTCTAAACCAGACTCACTTGATGGAGACATGAGTAAAGCTGGAGGATGTCCTGCACTAGCGTAAGTTAATTTATTAGAGATACGATTAAAAACACCATACCAAATGGTAAAATATTGTGAGTTTTGCTGATCCATTTGAAAGACATTATTTAAGCCTTGAAGCACTTCAGATGGATTATAGAGATTAGCATCGGGGAGAGAGTGCGATCGCAATAAATTATGCACTGAAATAGAAGGCAATGCAGCCGCTAATCCATGTCCAGATACATCTAATAAATAGATAACTAAATGATTATCATCTAACCAGTAGTAATCAAAGCAATCCCCACCTAGTTGACGTGATGGTAAAAATCGAGAATTGATACTAATTAATCCTGATATTGGTTTAGGAAGCAGAGATTTTACATAATCAGCCGCCTCGCTCAATTCTGCTTCTAGGAGATGTTTTTGTAATTGTAAATCTTGGGCTAAGTTCTGAAGTTGTTGATTCATTTGATATAATCTTAGTCCGGCTCTTACTCTGGCATTTAATTCGCTAATTTCAATTGGTTTACTCAAAAAATCATCTGCACCTGTATCTAAACCTTCAACTCTATCTTCAACAGCTTTGCGTGAAGTTAAGAGAATAAAAAAAGTAGTAGCCAAGGATGGCTCGGACTTAATTTTGCAACATACTTCTAAGCCATTTACATCATCCATTTGCCAATCACAAATGATTAATGCAGGACTGTGTTTATAAGCTTGCTCAATTCCTTGTAAACCATTTGTAGCAAGTATAATTTCATAACCTTGTTCTTGTAATGCGTGTTTGAGAATTAATTGTATAATGCGGTCATCATCAATTATTAAAATCTTTGTTTTATTAGGTAATACAATATTATTCTTGCTCATGACTTGAATGTAATATTAACCCTGAAAATGGTTTTTAATTTGCCATTTTTCGAGGATATAAATGTTGCAATGTTATGACGACATTATGATATTCGTTATTTAATTCATTGACCACAGTAGAAACTTCATCGATTGATTGAGTAGCCGCAATATCTTCTAAAGTTTCACAGAGTTTACCCAGGTTAACCGCACCAATACTGACAGTAGGAGAGCGCAAAGCATGAGCAGTTTTCTTAAGTTGGGTTATATCTGCTTTGGCGATCGCATCTTGCATCGTCTCGATCATCTTTGGCGTATCCTCTAGGTAAAGCTCGATGAGTTCAGCAATCATGCGATCGCCATCATCCCCCATCATGTCTCGCAACTGCTGGAGAATACTTTCGTCAATTGCCGATGCTGTTTGTGGTACAGATGCTAATGGCTGCGGTTGTGAGGCTGCTTGCGCACCTAATTTTTTCAAAACTGCTGTAATTTCTTCTAAATTAATAGGCTTAGTGATGTAGTCATCCATCCCAGCCGCCAAGCACTGCTGGCGATCCTCTGGACGAGCGTGGGCGGTCATGGCGATAATCCAAGGTTGACTACTAGCCGCTACTTCCTGGCGAATCCGGCGGGTAGTTTCCCAACCATCCATTTCCGGCATCTGCACATCCATAAACACCACATCATAAGTCTGTCTTTGCACTGCTTCCAAAGCCTCTAAGCCATCATTGGCAACATCAGCACGATACCCCAATTTTTGTAGCATCTTCAGAGCAATTTTCTGATTTACCAACACATCTTCTGCCAATAAAATTTTCAGTGGTAAATTCTCGGACAGCTGGTCATCAATAGCGGGAAGATGGGATTTAGACAACCGCGAGTAAGAAGGAATTATCGCTTGAGGGGCATCGATTAACCATTGACCACGCACAATTTGTAAAAGTGTTTTGTGTAATTGGTAATGGCGCAAGGGTTTATGCAAAAAGGCAGTAAACTCCGATGCTATTTGTTTTACCTCCACACTTTGCTTGCTCTTGGCACTCAACATTACTAGAGGTAAATCTTGGTATTTGGGTATGGCACGGATTTTATTTGTGAGGTCGAGACAATTAATTTGCGGGTTATCAAGATCCAAGACAGCTAGGTCAAAAGGAGTTTGTTGCTAAAGACAACGTAACGCGGTCATATTGGATTCCACGGACTGGACATCAAAACCTAAACCTTGGAGTTGCGTGCTTAAGCATCTGCGTAAACTAGCATTACCTAATGCTAATAGTAATCGCTTACCTAGTAATTCTGGTTCGATAGTGGTAGAGCTATCTATCGCTGAGGAATGAACTTGTAAGGTCGCTGTGAAAGAAAAACTAGAACCTTTACCTGGTTGACTTTCCACCCACATTCTCCCGCCCATAATTTCACTAAGACGTTTACTGATGGCCAGCCCCAAGCCTGTACCGCCATAGCGTCTAGTCATGGAAGCATCGACTTGACTAAAAGGCTTGAACAGTCGATGTAGGCGATCGCTCGCTATGCCGATACCTGTATCCTTAACTGCAAATTGAAACTCGTAGCGAGGAGTGGTTGCTTGCTTGTGAATCTTAGCTTTTGCTCCTATCGTGACAACAATTTCCCCAAAATCTGTAAACTTGACAGCATTACTAATTAAATTCCAGAGAATTTGCCGTATACGAGTAATGTCACCAACAATCAAAGTTGGTGTATGCGGTTCCAATTGATACATAAGTTCAATGCCCTTGGAGGCTGCTTGCGGAGCCAACAAATCCAAGGCTTCTTCTACACAAACGCGCAAATCGAAGGGTTGTTCTTCTAGTTCTAAGTTGCCAGACTCAATCTTAGAAAAGTCGAGGATGTCATTGATGATGGTAAGTAAGGCGTGACCACTGTTATGGATGGTTTCTACATAATCCAATTGCTCAGGTTTGAGGGGAGTATCTAACATTAGTCCAGTCATACCAATGATGGCATTCATGGGAGTGCGGATTTCATGACTCATCATGGCTAAGAAGTTACTCTTAGCCATATTTGCCGCCTCTGCCACTTGTTTAGCAATGCTCAATTCTTCATTTTGTAGGGCTAATAGATGAGCTTGGCGTGTTTCTTGAACCAACAATTGCGATTGGGTGAGAGCAATACCCATTTGATCGGCTAGATGTTTGAGTAGGTCTAACTCTAATTGAGTCCATTGCCTGGGGCGATCGCACTGATGGACAATTAATAAACCCCACAAATCTTGCCGGACGCGAATGGGTACAACCAGATTAGCTTTGACCTGAAACTGCTGCAAAAAGTCTACATAGCAAGGTTTTAATCCAGCCTGATACACATCACCAATGGCAGTAATTCGCCCATCTCGATACATATCAAGATAGCCATCTTGAAGACAAGGATCATAAATATCCTGGCCTAAAGTCATCGACCAGCCAGAAATTACCGCTTCTTGTACAACTTTGCCGGAACCATCAGCATCAACTTGAAAGACCAGAGCGCGATCAACCTGCAAAATGCGCTGGACTTCTTGCACCGCAGTCTGAAGAATTTTCTCCCACTGTAAAGACTGGCGAATTTCTTCGGTAATTTGCTTGAGCAATATCGCCTGTTGATATTGCTGTTTGAGGGTTTGTTCTGCTTGCTTGCGTTCGGTAATATCTAAATGGGTTCCTACCATTCTGACTGCTCTACCTTGGAAATCACGGCTGACTAATTTCCCTCGGTCGAGAATCCACTTCCATTCCCCAGATTTGGTGAGTAAACGCATTTCCATTTCATAAACAGGAGTATCACCCTTGAGGTGGGAAATGAGCCGTTGCTGCATCAAAGGAAGATCCTCTGGATGAACCAATTTATTTCTCAGTTTAATGTGGTTCTCTAGTTCCTCAGGAGCGTAACCCAGCATGGTAAACCAGCGTCGGCTACGATAAATTTTCCCCGTGACTAAATTCCAGTCCCAAAGCCCTTCCTCCACAGCATCTACAGCTAGTTTTAATCGTTCTTCACTTAACCTCAGAGCAATTTCTGATTGTTTGCGTTGGGTAATGTCAGTATATTTCCATAGATGACCATATAGTCTTTGCTCAACTACAATTGGTATATAGTCCTGTTCTAAGATACGCCCATCTGTCAGTTCCCATTCTTGATTGCGAACTATTTGCCCTTGACGAATAATCTCATCCAAGCGGCGAATAAATTTCTCTGGTTCCACAAATAAATGTTTACTAGCTTCCCCTGCTTGCTGACAATCCATGCCTTGTAAAGCCTGCGGCGCAACAGGAATGCCAAACTGATCGCAAAATTCCTGATTTACTAGCGCAATATGCCGATTTTCATCTTCTAGCAGTATACCAACCTGTAAACTTTCGATGAGTGTAGTTAGTCGTAAGGCGGTTGCTTGTAATTGGGTTCTTTGTTGTTTTAGTTTGGCTGTGAGTTTTTGTGCATCGGCGAGGGCAGCATTTTTACCCTGTAGAAGAAACAAATAATCGGAAACCGAGTCATGTAATGGAAAATCATTGATACTCAGTCCCAATTTTTGCAAATCGGCTATATCGGTAATCCAAGGAGAGCCAAGAAAAACCAAATGATCCCAAGGCTCCAAATATACCATCTGTCCCTTAAGCCCTATTTCTTGATGTTGGGATTGCAGAAGAAATAGCGATCGCGTTTGCTGGCAAAGCGCTTCAAAGTTCGCTAGGCATTTGGGACGATAGATATGAAAATGCTCTGTTAGAGAACTATCAAGAAGAATCTCAGGTTGAAGAATACGGGCAATAGCTTCACCCGATTGGACTATATTCAGTTCTCGATTAATTACCAAATGAAAAGGAAACAAAGCGGCAAATTGTTCGGCACTAAGACCAAATTGTTTCAACTGAGTATTCTGCTCAATTGTCATAATCATTACGAATCTTCGTATTGGATGGAAAAGATATCGTGATGCTCACCTTGATCACGAAAACTAGTTTGAGTAATATCAACTTTTGTCTCAAAGCGTTTTCCCAGTCCATGAATTAAACCAATTACCATCGGCGCTAAACCACAGCGACTAGATTGATAGTGGAGTTCCATCGATTTTTTATCGGTGTGGTGACAGTCAAAAGAGGGAGGACGAAGTTGAGGAAAACTTAAACCTAAGTAAGTCGTGGAGAAAATTTATAAGTATGTAACAAAGAATTAAGCAGAAGAATAAGAGTTAAATTTTACACGTTGCGTACTGTAGTTTCCCTTTTCTCCTCTATTTTGAACTCCATCAATGACAGCATAGGCAAGGTCTAATTCATCCTCAAAACTTTGAGAAGCTAGTTCATTTTTTTTCAGGTGTTGCCACTCCAATTCAATTGGATTCATCTCTGAGCAATATTTAGGTAAAAAGAAGATGTACAAACCCATCTCTTCCCACTTTGTCCATAATTGCTGAACTTCTTTGCACCGATGTATCGGGCCGTTGTCCTGAACGATGACTCTGATACGACCTGCTTTTTGGGCTTCAAGTGCTTCAAGCTCCATCATTTGAATATAGGATTTGCGTGAAACGCCACCAATCACTAGACCGTACACAAAACTAATTAGGGGTTGAAGAAACCCAATAATACTTAACCTTCGACCCCGACGCTTACTCTGCTCCAGGCGTTTTTGCTGACCTCGGAAGTAGTAACTGTAACTGGGTTCACTCCAGGCACAAAACCCTGATTCATCCATATACTTTAAATCGATTTCTCCAGCAGCAGCAGATAATTCCAACATCTCTAAGTCTGCCTGTTTGATTTGCTGCAATACTTTGTCTTGCTTTCCTTTGTGGCTTTTTCTAGTTCGCTTCCAAATGACCCCCTTTTTTTGAGTACCTGCCTTAACCAGTCAGGACTCAATTTCACGGAGCGTTCTTGCTCTAATTTTTGGGCTAATTGAACACTATTATATGTACGTGGTTCTTGCTCCAAGCATTTTTCTAAGAACGCCATGTCAGCTTCTGCCCACCTTGATTTTCCTCCCCGCCCTGCTTTCTCCCACAGTCCTTCTAGACCTTGTTTTTCCCATCTATGCAAAACTTCTCTTACTGTTTGGGCAGTCCAGTCAAAGTGATCTGCTATCTTCTCTACGTACCAACCATGTGCGCTTAATCTGATCACTTCGGCTCGGTCTTTCACTTTCTGGGGTACATCTGCCGTTCTCAGGTTGAACAAAATTTTATCTTGCTTAGGAGTCAGAAATACCCTTAAACGGCTGCCCATATCCCTGTTACCTTGGTAGACACATTTATGTATTTACTTATCTTTACACACTTTGGTTTTTTCACCTTGTTCTACTTACTCTGGCATGGAGATTATCGAGGTTTTCTATAAACTGTGGTAAACAATCCCCAACACTAGCCAATAATTCTCCATAACCTTCTTGCGCTGTGTATGTTACCCAGTATTCTCCAAAGGCTTTGAGAAGCTCATCAGCAGGTGTATTTAATACTTCACTAGCCGCACTCACCAAACTATAAGTAACATCATCGTTATAAGCATCCATTCCCACGAAAAAGTCGATATCCTCTAGCCCAGCCTTTTGTTTGATAGCTTCCCAAGTATCTTCCCCGTGGTACTTGCTAATCATGTCTTGAATTGCTTTGTTAACTAGTCCATACATTGTCTTAACTCCTTAATAAATAATACTAGTGTTATCACTTAAATACTTTTTTGTTTTTAACTTGTTTTAATATGAAAAATTACTCAGATTAGTTTAATAAAGTATTTTTTGGCTTGAATTATATTCACCGTACACATCATTTAACTTAGTATAAATTTTGGATTAAAATGACAAGCTCATTTGATATTGTGTAATATATATTACTTTTAGCTAATAGAATATCAGGATAAAATTTGGAGAGATATTTTTGCCTAAATATTTCTTTACATTCATCGCTACAGTTGGTAGAGTGATTTTTACGCAGGAGATGGAGAACAATAGCTTACTGCGCTCGATTATAGGGTCTGGTTTAAGGCGTGTTTGCTTTGAGGGTGTAGGGGTGTAAGGGTAGAAATGTGCAAGTTTTCTATACCCTTACACCCTCAACCAATAGTTAACTAGCCTCAGCTAATTTACTTTCTATATCTGATAGCTGTATGCCACCAGAGAAAGTTTTGCTGTTCATCACGAAGAAAGGTGTGCCAGCAACACCTAAATTTTGAGCTAATTGGATATCTTCACTAATTGCCGCATCAGCAAGACGGCGATCGCTGTTAAACTTCTCTAAATCAAGGTTGAGTTTTTTGGCAATATCTAAATATAAAGTTTCACCAAGTTGTTTTTGATTGGTAAACAAAGCATCATGATATTCCCAAAACTTACCTTGCTGGTTTGCCGCCCAAGCTGCTCTTGCTGCTGGCATAGCTTGGTCATGAATGGGTATCAAAGGTAGGTTTTTGTAAACCAGTGTGACTTCACCCTGATGTTTTGCTATTAGTTGTTTCAATGTTTTATGCGCCTCAGCACAGTAGGGACACTGAAAATCAGAAAATTCTACTAATACTGCTTTTGATTCAGATGCACCAGTCACAGGGGAATTACCTATGACACCTTTGGCATCGGTTTTCAGTTTTTGTAAAAATTCTTCCCTGGCTTCGTTTACTTTTTGTTGTTGTTGCTGCTGATAGGCCTGGACAGATTCGATAATTACTTCCGGGTGTTCTCGAAGAATTTGTATGACTTGCTTTTCTAGTTGGGAATTGCTACTGGCTGCTTGTGCTGGTAAAGACCAAGTTAAAACTAAGCACAGTAAGCTGAATATCATCCAATTACGTAGATGTCGAAATAATTGACGCATAGAAACTGTGAGTAAACAACACCTCACTAGTATTCCCTGGAATTTATCAAAGCGATAAACTTGTTGCAAAAATCCAAAGTCTCTAAATTCGTAGGCTGTCACATGACTACTAAAATCAAGGGTTTGAACAAAGGTATAGAGTTGTAAGTATTCAAATTCCTTCTTGGTTTATCGTAAATCCGAGGGTTTAAGACCCCTACGTCTATACGTAGTATATTTTCAGTCGGGGATTTAAGCCCCGACTGAAAATGTCTTTAATTTTGAATTTTGAATTTTGAATTTTGAATTGTTAAGTATTCCAGAGTTTGTTGACCAAAGCAAATAGTGAGTTATTGAGAAAGATTTAAAGTATTGCGTATTAAATAAAACTTGATAACTTGTGTGACATTTTTTACAAGTGTGCTATAACTTGTATTTTAAGCCAGTTAAAACAGAATAATTTTTTTGCCTATTATCAACGATTATCTAAAAGTTTATAAAGCAAAATAGCAATGAGAAATAATTTTACACAATATATAACTATTACCATAGTATTTGCAAGTCTAACTGCTTTTTTGTTAACAAATGATTTTTATTTATCATTAAGATTTTTAGGCTTTTTAATCAATCTTTTATGCTTCTGGTTATTCCTCTATATTGATATTATTATTCATGAGTTTGGTCACGCGATCGCGGGTTGGATTGTCAAATTCCCAATCAAAAAAATTACCATTGGTTTAGGACATAATCTCTTTAAATATAAATTTAAAGAAACAACTTTAGTAGTTAATCAAGGGCTACAAGGTGGTTTAACTCATCCTGGGACAATTTCCCCTGATTTCTTGCGATTGCGTTACTTTTTCTTCATTTTAGGTGGAGTTGGATTGCAGGCGATCGCAATGGGTTTAGTGATGGCTATAACTTCAGCAATAGAAAGCATTTATCCCCAGGCTTTAAGTAATGATTCCTTGCTTTCGTCGATAGTAGATAGTTTCTTCGTTTCTAATTGGATATTGATTGTTATCAACCTGCTTCCTTTCAAGGCAAATATGATGGGTGTTCCCATGCCTACCGATGGGTTACAGCTTCTAACAATCTTTTTCATGAATCAACAGAAAATCCAAGAAATTTTATTGTCTGGCAAGATTTTAGAAGGATTAGAATATATAGAAGAAAAGAAATTTACCCAGGCAGAATTACTTTTCCGTGAATGTATTGCTAGTAATTCTACATATTTAATCCCTAAAATAAATCTTTCCGTTGCACTCATCCGCCAACAAAAATTAGATGAGGCGATCACCTTGCTATCTGCTCTGCTTAAAGATTTAGAAAAAAATCCATTTCAGTTATTCATCTTTAATAATTTAGCTTGGATTTATCTCTTAAAAGGTTTAAATCAACCAGAGCTTCTTAATTTAGCTAATGAGTATTCTGAAAAAGCCATTAAGATTAGTAATCAATCTGCGTATGTTGTTGGCACTAGAGCTTGCGTGTTAATTGAGCTTGGAGAAGTTGATGAAGGCATTAAACTTTTAAAAGGGCGGGTTAATCTTAATCGAGCCGTTAATGAAACTACAAATTCGGTGATGGGTTTTTTATATTTAGCCTATGCTTACTATCTTAAAGGTGATAAAAAGCAATCTCAAAAATATTGGCAAAAAATTATTAATAATAAAGACTTGAAGTCTAGCGAATATAAACTATTATTCGACCATGTTTTAAAGAAAACAAACCATTTTGGTATGTCATAACTTTCTTATTTACTTTTAAGAAAAGCATAGGTATATCTATTTTGATCTCAAGAATTACCAAATGTAACATTTGAGTTTGATAATTTTTGTTATACATTACTAATTACATTACTATCAACGGGTAAAGTAAAATCGCGTGACCATTCATTCCAAGAACCAAAATAATTTCTAGCGTTTATTCCAGCTTCTTGCAGAGCAATTAGTGTGTTAGCTGCTCTAGAACCTTTAAAGCAGTATACATACACTGTAGACTCAGAAGTAATACCAACTGATTGACAAATCTCTAAAATTTCTACTGGCGAACGGAACATAGGTATGCCAGAATCAGTTTTCATAAACCGATGCCATTCTATCCAGATAGCATTGGGTATCCTGCCTTTGCGGGGGCAAAAATCAGTACCGTAAGGAGAAGAAATTAGCCCTTGCCATTCGTTGCGATCGCGCACATCTAATTTTATAATTGCTGGGTTATCAAGTGCTGCTAACATCTCGCTCGTAGTCACCATCATTTCAGCTTGAGGACGCAATCTAAAAATGCAGCTTTCTCTTTCAGGAACTTCATCTGTAGTGGGTAAACCAGCCGCCAACCAAGCTTGATATCCTCCATGCAGAATCGAAACTTGAGCGCAACCCAAATACTTGAGTAAAAAAGCGGCTCGACAAGATTGCCCATAACCGTTATTTATGGCATCTTCATAGACAATAATCTTTTCCCCACTAAATATTCCTAACTTGCTCATAATCTCTGCAAAATGCTCTTGCAAGTTCTTTAAACCTATAGGTGAAGAATCTTCTAAAAGATAGGTGAAAAAATCTCGAATATTTATAGATTGCGGAATGTGAGCAACAGCATAATTTTCAGGACTGCGCGTATCGATAATGGCTGTTCTTAATGATTTTTCTGCTAATAAAGACGTGAGTTCTTGAGGAGAAATGAGGAGTTTTGTTTTCACGCTTTCATATTTTTGTAATCGTCTCATTCATCATTATCGCCTTGAGAGATTTTTTACTTTGAAGTGAAGATTACAGAAACGTAAATATTAAGGTTAACGAATTAGTTAGAGGATTCATACTTAACTTTTGAACTATACTTAAACTGGAAATTTTGTACTTAAGAAATGTTTTAAAAGTATTATTGCTAACATTAGAATTTGAAAACCCCAAGCTCTTGAGGCTTCCTTTCCCTATACTTATCAGATTTCCAAACATCCACGGAGACTAACACATAAAATCAGGAGGGCTGAAAATATTGCTGCAAAACATGAAAAAATAGTAAAAGATGTAACCTATAATTAGTTACGAACTAAGAATTATAAATTACGAATTAAGCAGAATCGGGGAAACAAAAAATACCATGCGGATTCTATTTGTAGCAGCAGAAGCAGCACCCATTGCCAAAGTAGGGGGAATGGGTGATGTTGTGGGTGCATTACCTAAAGTCTTGAGAAAAATGGGGCATGATGTGAGAATTTTCTTGCCCTATTACGGCTTTTTGCCAGACAAGATGGAAATTCCCCAAGAACCGATTTGGAAGGGATACGCCATGTTTCAGGACTTTGCAGTTTACGAAACAGTTCTGCCTGGTACTGATGTTCCCTTGTATTTATTTGGGCATCCAGCTTTCGACCCCCGCAAGATTTATGGGGGAGATGATGAAGACTGGCGGTTCACCTTCTTTGCCAACGGTGCGGCTGAGTTCTGCTGGAATTACTGGAAACCAGAGATTATTCACTGTCACGATTGGCACACAGGAATGATTCCTGTATGGATGCACCAATCACCGGATATTAGTACAGTTTTTACAATTCACAACTTAGCTTATCAAGGCCCTTGGCGTTGGTATTTAGAGAAAATCACTTGGTGTCCTTGGTATATGCAGGGGCATAATACGATGGCTGCGGCTGTGCAGTTTGCTGACAGAGTAAATACAGTATCCCCCACATACGCCGAGCAAATCAAGACTCCAGCTTACGGTGAAGAAATTGAAGGGTTGTTGTCTTTTATCAGTGGCAAATTATCGGGAATTGTTAACGGTATAGATACGGAAGTCTACGATCCAGAAACAGATAAATATATTCCACAAACTTTTACGAGTGATACTTTAGATAAACGCAAAGCCAACAAAATCGCTTTGCAAGACGAAATGGGGTTAGAAGTTAACCGCAATGCCTTTGTAATCGGCATGGTGACAAGGCTAGTCGAGCAAAAAGGTTTGGATTTAGTCATCCAAATGCTTGATCGCTTCATGGCTTATACTGATGCTCAGTTTGTGCTGTTGGGAACAGGCGATCGCTATTACGAAACCCAGATGTGGCAACTAGCCTCCCGCTTTCCTGGACGCATGGCTACCTATCTCCTCTATAACGATGCCTTATCCCGCCGTATCTACGCTGGTTCCGATGCCTTCCTCATGCCTAGCCGCTTTGAACCATGCGGTATTAGCCAAATGATGGCTTTACGTTACGGTTCCGTACCCATTGTCCGCCGTACAGGTGGCTTAGTAGACACTGTAACCCACCACGACCCCACCAACGGCGCAGGTACAGGCTATTGCTTCGACCGCTACGAACCTCTAGACTTATTTACCTGTATGATTCGCGCTTGGGAAGGTTTCCGCTTTAAACCCCAATGGCAAGAACTACAAAAGCGGGGGATGAGTCAAGACTTTAGCTGGTACAAATCTGCTAAGGAATACGATAAACTCTATCGTTCCATTTTCGGCTTACCAGAAGAACCAGAAACCTCACAACCAGAGTTAGCCTTAACTCAATAATATTATGTCTGCTTAAACACTTATCATATCTTGGGGGTTGGTAATTGGTAATTGGTAATGGTAACAGGCAATTACCGACGATTACCTGTTACCCATTACCGACTAAAGAGAATTAAAGGACTGTGCCGCGTGTGGCTTCGGTGTCGATAGGTTTGATGAGGTAAAGCTTCAGCATATTCCAGAAAATAGCGATCGCCGGCGGTATTCTCTGGAAAAATTTGATAAAGTTGGGTAGCTTGTTATTGTTAATAGCTGCCAGTTTGAGGTTATTGACTGAACACTGTTCTAAGCGCCAGAAAAATTCCGGGTGGTTGGTATTCAAGATGATAGGAAAGGCTCTAGCTGAGGTGTTATTTGTCTCTTGAATCACTCTGTTGTTGTATTTGCGCGGATGAATACCAATCGATTCGTAAAATGAAGCGCGTTCAAATACTGTCATGGTATGGGTAGCGAACACAGTCAACAGGAAGAAGCGTACCCATAGCCGTGCTTTCCAAGTTTTCCATAGGGAAGACTGCGATCGCAATAATGCTTTAAAGAAATCCCCATGTCGGTTTTCATCCTGACACCAGCTTTCAAACTTCCTAAACAGTGGATAAAACTGATATTCAGGATGTTCCTGCATGTGTTGATGCACCAAAATATAACGCCAGTAGCCTATTTTTTCCGATAGGTAGACTGTATAAATAATCCACTCCGGCGGAAAAAAGGTATATGTGCGACTTTTGGTGAGGTAATTTAAGTCTAGGGACAGCCGCATATCGGACATTGATTTATTCAAGAATCCCGCATGGCGTGCTTCATCCCGTGCCATATATTCAAAAGCTTCCGCTAACAAAGGGTTACGCGATTTAATGCGGCGAGATAACTCCTTAAATAACAGAAATCCCGAAAACTCCGAGGTACAAGAACGCTCCAAAAAGTCAATAAAGGCGCGGCGCTTTTCCCCGGTAATATGATCCCAAGATTGTTTAAATTCTTCATCACGCACGAAGTGATGGCGGTTGTAGTCAGCACGCAATTCATCAACTATCGCTCTAATCTCAGTCTCATTGGCGGAAATATCTAAATTCGCCACTGCATCAAAGTCGGTGGTGTAAAACCGAGGCGTGAGTAATGTCTCCTGCACTGGCGCTTTCACACCCGGCTTTAGCGTTTGCGGTTCTGGAGTTGCAAGCGAATTAACCATGAGACTCCTTTACGTATTAAATCTCTCTATAGTTATATAATCATATAAAACCTATTTAGCAAAACAGTTAAATAATTTAAAACAAAATAAAAATTGGAAATTTGGTAATGGGTAATGGGTAATGGCGTTTTAGTTCCTACTCCCCACTCCCTACTCACTACTCCCTGTTATTTACTATGTCGCACTTCTACGACTGTGTGAACGTTTCCACGGGGAGAAAAATCGGCTTTGACAGTCACATCCAAGGGATCACACGCTGCAACAAAATCATCGAGAATTTGGTTAGCAGATTCTTCGTGGGAAATATAGCGATCGCGGTAACTGTTAATGTAAAGCTTAAGCGCCTTCAACTCCACAACACGCTCATCAGGCACATAGTTAATATGAATTGTTGCGAAGTCAGGATAACCGGAAAATGGACACTTACAGGTAAATTCCGGCAAACTGATCTCAATATTGTATCTTCTACCTACACGCGGATTAGGAAAAGTAATTAGTTGCCCTTCCGCAATGTTACGTTCGCCGTACTTAAGCTCTTGGTTAGGCTGAGATACAATCTCTGGTGAAGAATTACTCATAAATTATTAGTCCAAAATGTAAATACTACTACTAATAACTTAACATTCACCACCCCTCACGCAGCACGTGCTAAACGTGCCGCTTGCGCTAACAGCACTCAGCACTCATCACTTACTACTCCTTTTCCCAATCAGGGCAATTCCCATCATCCCACCCATGAGGATGGATTCCACAGACTAATAAGTTACCACCATAAACATGACCGTGGTAATTACTACAACCTATACAGGCGGCATTTTTTTCTGCTGTAGCTTCCACAGAGTAAGGAAATCCTGGATCAACATCTGCTACAACATCCTCTAGTTCCCAGTAAATATCCAGAATTGGCTCAGTGATATCCTGTAAATACTGGTCTACTTCATTAGCGAAAGTGTTTTGCACTTGTTCGGTAAAGTCTTCTGTTAGCTCAAAAAAGGCATCTACCATTTCACCCATTCCCAAGAGGAAGCGTTCTACTTCATCGGCCACGGTTTCTACCATTTCCATCAAATCTTTTTGCCATTGATCCATAAACTTAACGCCCTGGCTTAAATAAAATAGGACGCTTAGTGCTGCTTGGCTGAAAGCACTAAAGTACACCCTAGATCACATATATTATAGATTTTTAACTTAGTAGTAGCACATCAAGCTAACATTGTGCTGATGCTAATTCCTGTCTGGGAAGTAGTAAGAGTAGAGGAAGCACAGAGGAAAAAGCAATAATTTTTCACTCAGCACTCATTACTCAGCACCCAACACTCAGTTAATCTTTTTGCAATCTTTTCAACTCTTCTTGCAGTTCTAGCACTTGTTGACGGAGTTGATCTACATTTTCTACATTGTCTGTTGATGCCTCTCTCACCGTTGGTTCTTCGTCTTCCTCTAAAATTTCGATGCGACGAGGTTCAGAAGCTGGTGAGTTTTCTGGAGATTCAGCTGGTGCTGGTGGTTGTTGGGCTTGCTTCATCATGTCTTCCACGAAGCGACGAGCTTCTTCTGTGGTCATCTCACCCTTGGCAACCATGTCATCTGCCAGTTTTTGGATTTGCGATCGCAGTTCACTTAATTTAATTTCACTTAGTTTACCAGATGCAGAAACAGCTTTCTCACCTGCGTAAGAAGCTAACCCGACACCAAGGTAAAAAGCTTTTTGAACAATATCTCCAAAACCAGGCATTGCTGCTGATAGCTCCTAGAAATAGGGCGACCCGGAGACTACGCCTACCACAAGCATCCCGTGTTGCTGCTACCTTCCGGTCCTGACAAGGTTTAGGCGTTGCAGCCGCATAGATCCAGGTCTGTTTATAGTATAACACCAATTTTCTGTAACTGGGTGTTACTCAACCACAATTTTCCATTCGTAAAGTTTATAGTTAACACAACCGTTCTTGACCAAAGGATCAGCCGCAATAATTGCCTGGGCTTCTGCCATTGATTCTGCCTCAAATAGCAACATCCCGCCGCCAAATTGCGCCCAATAACCTGTTTTAGCTTTGTGTCCTTTGGCAATTAAATCTTTTACGTAGGCGTGGTGAGCAGGTACGTATTGATCAAAAATAGATTTGTCAACCTTACCCTCTTCTATTTTGACGAAAATCGGCATTTTACTTACAACCTTTGGAAATGATATGTTCTATAGGGTGGATTACCAACTAATTTAACTAGTTTCCCCTGATGAAATCTTGAACCATTCCCACAGCCGTTTTTTCGTCGCCTTGCTACCGCCGCAAGATATCCAAGACTACGCTAACCAAATCAAACAATATTTTGCCGACAACTACGCTAGTAGCCACGCGCAAAAGTCGCCACCACATATTACGCTGCAACCGCCTTTTGAGTGGGCAAATAATAACTTATCAGTTTTAGAAACATCCTTGAGAGAGTTTGCCAGCCAGCAACATTCAATACCAGTTACACTTAATAATTTCGCTGCTTTTGCGCCTCGCGTCATCTATATTAATGTGGTGAGGAGTCCAAAATTGCTGAGTTTGCAAGCAAATTTATCTGCACAGATGGAAGCTAACTTACAAATTGTAGACCGAGTTGGCAAGCAACGACCTTTTGCCCCACACATGACTGTGGCATTTCGAGACTTAAAAAAACAAAACTTTCACGCTGCTTGGCCAGAATTTGCCCAGCGTCAGCTAAATTTTGAGTTTACCGCCAACAAACTCACATTGTTGATTCACGATGGTAGACGTTGGCAGATTCAATCAGAGTTAGATTTTCAATAGATTGATAATGCGATCGCAGATTTTGATCTACACTCTGCCTTTTATTAGCAATAGATGAGCAAATTTGACTATTTTATTTACAAATCCCATGCTTATCTATTTATTAGTTTACATTACAAGTAATATTTATTACATACTATATAAATCTTCCTATGAAAAAGATGTCTCTGCTGCTCACTTTAGCAATGTTAGCTTTTGGCAGCGTAGTTGCTAATAGCCAGCAAACTTCCTCACCCAACACTTATACTCAATCTGTTACCCGTGATGTTTTAGCCAGTGGTTATCCCACTCAAGATCAAAAACAGATTATGGAACTGGTACGATATGCGATCGCACCCAGAACAAAATTGCCTACTCATACTCATCCTGGGATGCAGATTGTAAGAGTAGAGGCAGGAACTTTAGCTTATACTGTTGTAGAAGGAGAAGCTCAAGTTACAAAAGCTAACGGTACAAAATTAATTCTTAAAAAAGGAAAAACTACACAACTAACTGTAGGAGATTCCTTTGTTGAACCTGCTGGCATGATTCATTACGGAGAAAACCAGACAAATAAACCAGTCATTCTTTTGTCAGCTTCTCTATTTGATGCCAATCAACCAAAAGCTATTTTAAGCAATCCTCAAAATAGGTAAAGTTGATGAAGAACTTCGACTTTTGTCATGAGTAAAACCCACATTCTAGGGATTGTTATTCTTGCAAATTTTATCTACATATAATTAAAACAGCAAGCAAATCAAGGATATTAAAGCTCTAGCTGTTGATAGCCAGTTTAATCAACTAAAAATATCTATGACTCCTCGTGTAAGAGCGCCAGAACTACCACAAAATTATCCTTGGCTAAACACTGACCATCCCTTATCTATGAAGCAATTAAAGGGTAGAGTCGTGATTTTAGACTTTTGGACTTACTGTTGTATCAATTGTCTGCATGTCTTACCAGAATTGAAGTATCTAGAACAAAAATATAAAGACAGTTTGACAGTTATTGGTGTCCATTCTGGCAAATTTGCCAATGAACAGGAAACCGAAAATATCCGCCAAGCTATATTACGCTACGATATCGAACATCCTGTAGTAGTAGATCAGGGTTTTCGTATTTGGCAAGAGTATGCTGTGCGTGCTTGGCCTACATTAATGGTTATTGACCCAAAAGGCTATGTAGTTGGTTCCGTCTCTGGTGAAGGAAATCGAGATGTTTTAGACGAACTCATCACCCAAATAATTCAGGAACATAAAAACCAAGGCACAATTAATTTTCAAGAACTTAGCCTAACTTTAGAAAAACAACATCAACCATTAATCACTCCTCTAGCCTTTCCCGGTAAAGTCTTAGCTACTCCAGCCGGGTTATTCGTCGCTGACTCTGGACATCACCGCATAGTCTTCAGTAACTTCAACGGTGATATTCTGCATTTAATTGGTAATGGAAAATCAGGCTTAACTGACGGTAATTTTGAGGAAGCCCAATTTTCTGCACCCCAAGGTATGGCGTTTGATGAGGAGAAGCAAATTCTTTACGTCGCTGATACTGAAAATCATGCTTTGCGACGAGTAGACATCAAGCAGCAAACAGTAGAAACCATTGCAGGAACAGGCGAACAAAGTCGTAATATTCGTCCACATGGGGGTGCTGGTTTAACAACCGCTTTAAATTCCCCTTGGGATTTGGTAAAGGTAGAAAATACCTTGTATATTGCAATGGCTGGGCCGCATCAAATCTGGCAAATGGATTTAGCAAGCGGCATAATCAAAACTTATGCTGGTACTGGTGCAGAAGGCTGTTTTGATGGTTCCTTAACAGAATCAGCTTTTGCTCAACCTAGTGGCATTACTACTAATGGAAATGAATTGTACATTGCTGATAGTGAAATTAGTTCTATTCGTGGTGTAGGGCTGGTAGAACCTCAACAAGTCAGGACTGTTTGTGGTAGCGGTGATTTATTTGGTTTTGGTGATGTGGATGGACAAGGGGAAAATGTCCGGTTACAGCATTGTTTAGGAGTTGAATATTTTCAAAATTATTTGTGGGTAGCAGATACATATAACCACAAAATCAAAATGGTTAATCCTCACAGTGGTAATTGTCAAACAGTCTTGGGAAATGGTTCTGCTGGGTTACAAGATGGTCAAGGGAAAAATACTAGCTTTTTTGAACCATCAGGCTTGAGTGCGATAGATTCCTACTTATTTATTGCTGATACAAATAATCATGTAATTCGGCGTGTGGATTTGCAGACGTTGGAGGTAAAAACAGTAGAATTTAATGGTTTGTGTTCGCCTGATATTTGTATTCCGAAAGGTTTTTAAGCTTACGTATACCCCTAAAGCGAAACCCGCAGGGTAGGCGCAAAGACGCAAAGGAAATTTTGTTGAGATATATATGGCAGTTTTCCTTAAAGAAGTGATGGGCAATGCCCACCCTACAAAATATTAAAAGTCATTACTTAATGAATACCATCCTCCACATTACCAAACGCCAACAATGGGAACAAGCCAAAAATATTGGTATTTATCGTGCTGAATCACTTGAGACTGAGGGATTTATTCACTGTTCTAACGCAACGCAAATAACTAAGGTTGCTAATAGATTTTTTCAGAATCAAACAGAAGTCATATTACTTTTTATAGATTCTGATAAAGTTAAATCTGAAATCCGTTATGAGATGGCTGATGGAGAATTGTTTCCTCACATTTATGGTGAATTAAATCTTGATTCTGTGTATCAAGTGATTGACTTTGAGCCAGGAGAAGATGGGTTGTTTGAGTTGCAATGAGGGTTTTAAAATAACCACAGAGGCACGGAGGCACAGAGATTAAAGTTTAATGATTGTGCTTGTTGAAATAAGTTACTTTGAATGATGCTTATTAATATAGCCTCAATTTATATATTAGCGATCGCCTTTTAAAAAACAGTTCCAACACTTAGAAATTGTAAGTTATTACCCGAAGATAATGTGAGTCTTTGTAGCCAGTAGCTAAACTAATATCAATTCAGTACGGACAACGCCAGCGCGTTGATGACGGGCTAAGAGTTTTACTTTTGTACCCAAAGACGCTCGTACTACCCACTCTACCTTGAGGCGATCGCTTGTTGGATCACTTTGTCTTCTGGTAGGGGTTGAGGGTTTGTAAGCACGCCCTTCTAATTGGCCTAGTTCCTCTTGTGCTTTACCTACTTCCAAACTAGCGCCATTTGGTAATTCAATCTCAAAAATACAACCCCGCACAAGTTTCTTCTCTAAAGCTTTCTGGGTGATGTAACTAGGTAGCCAACCTGTATTTTGCACAACTAAACGCACACGATACAAATCGTTCCCCAAACCTTGGTAACTAGCATCGTAAATTTCCAAGCGCGGAGAGATTAACAAATGCCAAACCAACCACTCAGGAAAAGTGGCTATCTCTTTCTCTAAAAAATCTGAAGGTGGATTTGCCCAAGCATACATGGTATCCCATCCACCCAATTCGATTTTACCAAGTTGGGGATGTTCAAAAGGAAACCAATCAACATAACCTTTACCCCCAAGCTGTTCATCATTCCAACGCAATAATTTCAAGTCATCTTCTAAAGGATGTTCTCGTTGCCAGTCTGTATACTTGTAATCAGTAATTCCAGCTTGGCGCTGCGGACTCCACACTTCTACAGTCCAAGCAAATAAACCTTGATACTCATAAGCCCAATCATCGAATGTACCTGTAATACAATCTTTGGGATTGTAGCGGAAATCATGAAACGCAGAGATAGCCGGATAGCCAGTAATTTCTGTACCCTTGTCACCAATTTTTTGATAAGTGCGGATGTCATTGACTGGAAACTCATCATCACTCCTATCTGTGTAAGGACGGATGAGAACGCCGCTATAAGTATGAAAAGTGATAGCCCCGGTTATGTTATGATGAGTGGTTACAAATTGGACGAGCGATCGCACTTCCGATTCAGATGTAGGATAAGGCCCAGAACCAGGCTGCTCAGATTCTTGTCGCCACAAAGCTGGGAAATTGCGGTTCAAATCTAGCCCTTCCTTGGGACGCTGTACCTTAATTTCTACCCCATCGTAATTCTCTATCCATCCTTCCGGTAACACCCGGTAATATTGACCACCCGTTTCTGTAGGTTCACGACGCACCAATAAACGCGGTTCACTAGGACATATTTTCCAAGCTCCATTATCATCGGGAATACGCATCAGTAAAACCCGACCATCACCATCCATATCTTCCATCACTAACCCCTCGTTGTAATCATCATCATGGGGATAGGGACGGGTAGAAGAACGCAGAAACCTTGGTTTATCCGCTAACGCCAACTCCGCACCATCGGGGTTAACGCGGGGACAAATATAGAAAACGCGACTATCTAAACAACGAGTAATATCTGGGTGTGTACCGTAGGCTGTAACTAAAGTTTGCAAAAAATAGAGACAAACGCTGGAAGGTGCGAGTTCAATCGCATGAATATTACCATCAACCCATAATCCTGGTTTTTCTTCATCCGCACCTGTAGCAAAGTTGGTAACTGTTAACAACCAAATGTCCCGACCTTCATAACTCTTACCGATACTATCAATCTTGATGAGTTGAGGAAACTCCTGTGCATATCCATGCAGAATTGTTGTCAGTTCCTCGTAACGGTAATATTTATCAAAGCGAACATCTGGCATAATGAACTCTCTGCTCCACCCGTTGTCATCAATCTACAATACCACTGTTGTTGGAGATGAGGGAGTGGGGGAGAGGGGGAAGACAAAGGAGATAAACAAATGTCAACTGTCAACTGTCAATTGTCAATTGTCAACTAACCTTTCTATGGATACTCATGAGAAACAAAAGGAATTTCTACTATTTCTCCCTCAACATTTCCTACTTGTACTTTTAAACCTACACCACCAGCTTTAGAGCGAATATATCCTAGCCCAAAATGACCATCGGGAGTTTCTGTATAACTGGTGAGTTTACCTGCTTTTTCCTCACCAATAGTAATAGTATCACCTACTTGTGCTGGGGCATTGAGGCGAATACCCCAGAGATATTGTTTGACACCTTTGTATGTATTTAATCTGGCGATAGTTTCTTGCCCAATATAACAACCCTTGTTAAAAGAAATAGTCTGCCATAATCCTACTTCCAAGGGATTGTAATCATCAGTTAATTCTGCATCTGGTGCTGGTCTTCCTTGTAATATACGTAGGGTATCCCAAGCGCGATCGCTCAATTCTACCGCGCCTAGTTCTAGAATTTTTTGCCACACTTGCTGCTTTTGGTCTACTGGTAAAATTAATGTATATCCAGGAGAAGCCAAACCACTACCCACAGCAACGATAACGCCCCCATCAAGGGTAATGTGATTGCCGTATGCTTGATCAATAATTGCGCCAGCACCTAACTTTTCCATTACCGCATCACTACCAGCCCCAATAATACTGAAGGTTGCAGTTTCCTCTGTAATATCTGTTAACTGCACCTTATCAGCAAAGAAGATGTAACGGTCTAACCATTGCAGCAGAAATTCGCGGCGATTTGGTGAAACTAACAATAATACTGCATCATCGAGAACATAGCCACTTACTAAATCTATAGTCCGGGCTGTTGATGTCACCATCACCGTATCACAGCCTTGTCCTGGTTTCAGCTTTTGGAAATCATTAGTGCTTTGATTGTGTAAAAACCGCAGACGCTCATCATCCCCAACACGGATACGTCCCCAATGAGAGCGATCGCATACAGCAACTCCTGCTGTTGCAGCTTGGATAGCGGCTGCGTCTTTACCGTCAATTGCAGATGTTGGCATGATAGTCAAGCGTTAAATTTAATTTATGTTAAATAACTCTAGAAGTAATTGCTTTAGATATATCCTATGTTATGTTGACATATCGCAAAACATATTTTTTCCATTAAATGCTAACATTATCCCCAAAAAATTAATGCTCGATTTTTCCACTTTCGCTGAGTTCTCCCGTACCAACTGTATTGGTATTTGTGCGTTTCTTGTACCAGCCAACCTCCTCACTACATTGTTGACAGTTATTCTGGCTATACTTGGTCGCTCAAGTCATCAAATTTGGCGGAGTGTCAGCCTTGCAAGTATTTTTGCTACATTCATGATTTACCACGTATATACATGGTTTATGATTGGCGTAGTTATGCTCCCTACGTATATTTTGTTAGCTTTAGCCATTACTTGTTTGCTAACTAACTTCGTCTCTGTAATTCTGCACAAACGCTACTTTTGTCACCAGAATATTTCGCAAAATGCTTAGTAGCAAAACTTGCTAGTGAGTGCGAAATAAAAAACTCCATACCTTGTGAATGAAGTGAATGAAACTCCTGCCAATTGTCAATTGTCAGGGGCTTTTGATTTTTTTAAATTGCTTATAAAGAAACAGGACATTAATGAAATCAAAATGATGACACGCGAATAGCACAATAATAACAGCTTACTTGGTTACATAACTATAACATTCCGTTCTCAGATCATCCTCGACGTAACTCCGCGCTTTTAAATTTTTGATCACTACACTACAAAATAACTAATGAGTAGTACTAAATAATTAAAAATTTTCATAAGAAATTTATAATCCCCTCACAGTACTACATCCTAACAAGTAATTTAAAAGCTGATTAAATCAAGACTTTTGGTAACAGTATGATACTTAATAGGGTAGATTGAGTGACAGTGTAAATTTATTTTTTTAGTGAAAATACCGAAAACATCTTCCTATATAGAGATTGGTTGTGTCAATATTACTGAATTAATAGGTAAAAAAATCCCTGGCTAGCTTATATCTGAAGCAGCGAATCTGCCAAAAGATTCAGGTATAAGATGACCTAGTTTCTGAAAATCCTTCAGAAACAGTAAATGACTCACCGCCTAACTATCCCTAGAGTTGCCAATGACAAACGTCTCTACCCTCGTTGAACTACTACGCGCTCGTGCTACTCATCAGCCGGACAAGCTCGCCTATACGTTCCTCGTTGACGGGAAAACAGAAGGCCCCAAATTAACATACCAAGAACTGGATCGTCTAGCCCGTGCCATTGGTGCATTGTTGCAGAAACATCATGCCCAAGGAGAACGTATTTTGCTGCTTTATCCACAGGGATTAGATGTCATGGCAGCATTTCTGGGAAGTCTTTACGGCGGAGTCATCGCTATACCAGCCCCCCCTCCTGATGCTGGTAGATTAAAACGTGCTTTGCCTCGGTTAAGGGCAATTGTCAAGGATGCAAATGCCAAATTTGTTTTCACCAACCAGCACTTATTGAGTGTTCTGCAAGCAGCCAAACTAGACTTTCCCGAATTTGAGGAAATGACTTGGTTTGCCAGTGAAGAAATCGACTTAGAACTAGCAGACCAATGGCAATACCCAGATATTAAGCCGGATACTTTGGCATATTTGCAATATACCTCCGGCTCCACTTCTACACCCAAAGGTGTGATGATTAGTCACCACAACATCATGCACCACTGCTCCTGCCTACAAAAAGCCTGTGGTTATGATGATGAGAGTGTTTCCATCACCTGGATGCCATACTTCCATGATTACGGACTGGTAGAAGGGCTGACCGTGCCAATCTACAACGGACATCCCTGCTATGTCATGTCTCCCATGTCCTTTGTGAAACAGCCAGTACGTTGGTTACAAGCAATTTCTCGCTATCGTGGTACTCATAGCCAAGCGCCGAACTTCGCTTATGAACAGTGTATTCGCCGCGTCAGCGATCAACAATTAGCTACCCTCGATTTGAGCAGTTGGGTGGCAGCTGGTAACGCCGCAGAACCAATTAACCCCAAAGTTTTGGAAGAATTTTTTGAGAAGTTTGCCCCCTGTGGCTTTAAGTGGGAAACCTTCGCCCCTGCTTATGGTTTGGCAGAAAATACCCTGTTGGTGTCCACAAGCT
The DNA here is from genome assembly GCF_019976755.1 of Nostoc sp. MS1. Classification (NCBI taxonomy): domain Bacteria; kingdom Bacillati; phylum Cyanobacteriota; class Cyanophyceae; order Nostocales; family Nostocaceae; genus Nostoc; species Nostoc sp. MS1. The sequence continues at coordinate 594,950 of NZ_AP023441.1, read as the reverse complement.
CCAGAAACAAACCACCTGTTCTCTGCTTGGTAGAAAAATCGCAAATTGAGCAGAACAAAATTGTGGAAGCGACTCACTGGCATGATGGAGTCCGGGCTATACCTGGATGCGGTCGTTTAGTTTGTGAAACACAGGTAGCAATTGTTAACCCAGATACTTTACAACGTTGTGCGCCTGATGAAGTCGGTGAAGTATGGGTAGCAGACCCCAGCGTGGCAGGTGGTTATTGGCAACGCCCACAAGAAAGCGAAAGCACCTTCCGCGCTCAGATTGCCGATACACAAGCAGGCCCCTTCCTGCGTACAGGTGATTTAGGCTTTATGTGGGGTGGCGAGTTATTTATTACCGGACGGATCAAAGACTTAATTATTATCCGGGGTACTAACCACTATCCCCAAGATTTGGAGTGGACTGTACAGCAAATTCACCCAGCCCTACGCCCAGACTACGGCGCAGCCTTCTCTATCGATGTGGATGGAGTCGAACAACTGGTAGTTGTTCAAGAAGTGAAACGCAATGCCGAAGAGTTTAATCCAGACGAGGTTTTGACCAATATTAAGCAAGCGATCGCCGAAATTCATGAATTACAAGCATATGCTGTAGTGCTTGTCAAGGCCGGTAATGTCCTCAAGACTTCCAGTGGCAAAATTCAACGACGGGCTTGCAAAGCCAGCTTCCTCGGTGGTGAGTTGGAAGTTTTAGCTGACTGGAGTGAAAACCCCAAATATACAGCCAGTTATCGGCGACTACAAGGGGAAGTAGATTCCTTGCTCCAAAAAGTGCAAGTTGCTCACTAAGGAGGAAATTATGCAGCCACTCAAGCAATATTGGATCGCTGAAGCATTAGAGAAGGACTTAGGCGACCCCACCAACCCAGATAGTGTAATGTCATTCAAACAGGTAATTGACCTGGATGAAAAAGAAGAGTTTCCCCATGAGATCATCAACTGGCTCTACAACTGGAAACTCCAGCACTACTACATTCCCGCAGAGTGCGGTGGTGAATTTACCTCCTTCGATGAGTTTATCGCCTTTGTGCGGGTGCTTTCCCGTCGTGACCAAACAAGTGCGATCGCCTTTACCACCATGTTCTGGTCATACCTGACATGGATGGCAGGCACAGACGAGCAGAAGCGCACCTTGGCCAGCTTTATGAAAGATGCTAACGGGGCAATGTGCCTCGCCTACTCAGAAAAAGCCCACGGTAGCGATTTGCTAGCTAGTGATGTCCGCGCCAAAAAAGTTCCCGGTGGCTACATCCTCAACGGCGAAAAATGGCCCATTAACCGCGCCACCATCTCCGGTGTTACCTTCGTCTTAGCCAAAACCGACGAAGCAGGCGGTGCGCGTAGCCTTTCTCTATTCATGGTAGAAAAGAGCAAAATTGACCCCGCCAACTACACCCACCTACCAAAAATCTACACCCACGGCATTCGCGGTTCTGATATGAGCGGTATCCGCTTTGAGAACTGCTTCATCCCCGAATCTATGCGGTTAGGTGCAGAAGGTGTAGGGTTAGAACTGGCACTCAAAGGCTTCCAAATCACTCGCGCCTTGTGTGCTGCCTTTTCCCAAGGAGCTGCTGATACCGCCCTGCGGACTACCCTCAAGTTTGCTTTGGGAAGACAGTTATATGGGAAAACCGTCTTTGATATGCCCCAACCCAAACGCACATTGACAGATGCGTTTCTAGATATCCTGATTTGTGACTGTGCAACCATTGGCGTTGCCCGTGGCTTTAACACCATGCCAGAGCAAATCAGCGTTTGGTCAGCCGTGGTGAAATACTTCGTCACCACCACCTTAGAAACAGTCGTGCAGAATGTCTCTGTCGTTTTGGGGTCACGCTTTTACATGCGTGAGGAACACGACTGGGGCATTTTCCAAAAAGTACTGCGGGATAACGCCATCATCAGTATGTTTGATGGCAGTACTGTAGTTAACCTCCATGCCCTGTTGCTGCAACTACGTCAGCTAACCAAGTCCCGCGTCAAAAACGCGGGACGCAACCAAGACACCTTACAAGCACGTTTACAAGCCACCTTTGATTTAACCCAGCCCCTACCTGCTTTTGATGGGAAGAAACTGGAACTAGTCAACCGGGGTGGAGATGATGTGCTGCAAGGACTAGAACTAGCGCTGACATCCCTATCTGATTTACAAACAGACTCCCACCTCAATAGTGAGGTGTTGCAGCAAATTATCCAACTGCTCCAGATGGTGCAGGAAGAGTTGAAGACTCTTGATCATCAGATTACAGAGTCTACCTTCCAGTTTGGGCATGAACAAGCACCAGAAGTCTTCGACATAGCAAAACAATACTGCGTTCTGCACGCGGCTTCTAGCTGTGTTTATATGTGGCTTTACAACCGTCATCATTTAGGAGACTTCTTTGCTAGCGGTGAGTGGTTGGCTCTAAGCCTCCGCAAACTGCTGCTAACCTTCCGCCCTGCCAAAGCATTGCCAACGCGCCTAAGCGACGAGGCAGTTAGCCAAGAGTTAGTCCGGTTGTACAACCACAATCGGATGTTTTCTATCGTTCCATTCCAATTAGCACAACCTCAGCAAGAAGAGATTACGACCGATGCAACTCAAAGACTCCAACTCCAAGCCTAGCAGCAGCAACGCCGTTGACACCATTCAAGGATGGTTAGTTAATCAAATTGCCAAACAATTGGGAATTAATGCCCAAACCATCAAAATTACCGAACCCTTAACTCGCTACGGGCTAGATTCTATCGATTCAGTTACTATCGTCGGTGAATTAGAAGACTGGCTCGATGCAGAATTGCCCCCCACCCTACTCTGGGACTACCCCACCATCGAAAAAGCCTCTCAATATCTAGTGAATGAAGTTGGTGTCACCCCTGCGGAAACAGCAACTCAAGCAACAGAAGTTACAACCAAGCCTCAAGAAGCACCTAAAGAAAAAGCTTGGGGCGGTTTGTGGAACAAAATTAGTGGCAGTTAATTAATTCGTAATTCGTAATTCGTAATTCGTAATTCTAGGCTCAATTACGAGTTACGAATTAGTAATTATTAATTATCATGAGGGTGGTGAATTGAACTTTTCAGATTTTGGGTTCTGGTGGGTATTGCTACTATTTAGCATCCCTTATTTTTCCGTCCGTTATATTGCCAAGTCGTTGAATCTCTGGAGAGGTTCTTTTGATGCTGTCGGCTTGGCGGCGATGTCTTTGCTGTTATTTGTCAATGCTTCTCGTTCTAGTTTTGCCATCTTTATTTGTGAAATCATCTTCAATTATGTAATGGTGTGGTGGATGCTGCGGCAAGAAGGATGGAAAGCTAAAGCGATCGCCACTATCGTAATTGTTATTGATGTGGCTATATTGGCATACTTTAAATACATCAATTTCTTTGTAGAAAACGTTATAGGAATGGCATTTCCAACAGTGTCAAAGGCTTGGATTGCCAACGGAGAAGCCCCTGGAAGCAGTGCGATTCCTCCTGGTTTATCCTTTTACACTTTCGAAATGGTGTCGTTTGTAGTAGATTCATATAAAAGCCGCAAGAAAAAACCAATTAAAGCTCTTGACTATTTAAACTTTGTTTCTTTTTTCCCACACGTTGTTGCTGGCCCAATTGAGCGCAAGTCTAGCTTGTTCCCTCAAATGGAATCGTTTCGTTTTAAGTTTACCTTAGAAAATTTAGATGAAGGTTTTCGTTGGTTGTCGTTAGGGCTATTCATGAAGTTTGTCCTAGCAGATAATATTACCCCTTTTATCTCATTAGAAGAATTTAGTAATGCTTGGACTGTATGGTTCAATGCTTTTTTATTTACTTTAAGAATTTATTTTGACTTTGCCGGATACAGTTTTGTTGCTTTGGGATTGGCAAGGTGTATGGGTGTAAGGCTAACACTCAATTTTGTTGCTCCTTACACATCTCAAAGTATTAATGAGTTTTGGCGCAGGTGGCACGTTACTCTTAGTAATTGGTTCCGCGACTATGTATTTTTGCCTTTGATGGGTTCCAAAAATCAGTTAGCTCCTTTCTATTTATTTGTGACTTTTACTCTTTCCGGTTTTTGGCATGGGGCTGCTTGGAATTTTATTCTTTGGGGAGCTTATCATGGGTTTTTGCTACTAGTGCTACGTTATGCAGGAAGACCTTTCTACCGTTTTGTAGGTGAAAAATTTTTCATGCCACAGTTTATTTCTTGGGCATTAACTTTTACCTCGGTAGTTTTTGGATGTCTGTTTTTCATGGAAAATAACACAGAACGTCTAGTAAGCAAACTGCAAACATTAGTAACTCCTTGGGCTTATTCACCATCGAATTTATTTAATACAATTAGCCTATTTAATGGCAATAGTGGAGTTGCCCTGGCGGTGACGCTGGTACTAGCCATAGGTTTTTTACTAATGGAACACATTGCTATTTGGCGAAAGTGTGAATCAGAGTATGATTTGTTGCGCTCTCCCTGGATAGCACGGACGCTGCTTGCACTCACTATCTTGTTAGCTGCTAATCAACCTTCTCCATTCATCTACTTTGAGTTCTAATGCACAAGTTTTTGAGATTCTCTAGTTGGTTTGCGATCGCTGCTTTAGCTTGGGGTGTTGGTTACTTGTACAATGCCCGTTATGGGGGCGAACTCAGTTGGCTGCGAATCATGTATGAACAGAAAATGGCGCTCGCCAGTGAAGTTCAAGCTCCCAAACGTGTTTTGATTCTTGGCGGTTCTGGGGCGCACTACACTGTAGATGCAGGATTGATGCAGCAACAACTAGGCATCCCAACCATTAACATGGCCACGGATGGCCCAGTAGGCTTAGATGTTATCCTACCCAGCGTTAGTAGTGCTATTAAGAAAGGCGATATAGTTGTCCTGATTCCAGAGTATCTAATATTACAAGCAAAAGATGGATTTGGCGATCGCTCCGGTCAGTTTGGTGTTGCTATAGGTAAACCCGGACTTGGGGGTGTACCCGCCAAACAACTAGCCCAAGATATTATGTTACTTGGTGTTCCCACTTTAAAAGCTGTCACCAAGTCATCTGTAGATTTAGTAGAGAAAGGGCGCTTTACTGGGTACTACTCCGATCCCATCACTGCTAATGGAGATCCCACCGTCCTGAAAAAGCGCCTCAAGTCAGCTTGGTGGCAACTAAAAATTAAAGATCCAGTTTCTCCTCATGCCTTACGACGTATTCGGCAATTTAAAAAAGAAGTCGAAGCCAAAGGCGCAACTTTAGTTTTGGGGCTTTCTTGGATTTATGCGAGTACAGATAGTCAAACCCTTGGTAATATCAGTAAAACTGCTGAAAAGTTAAGTGAAATTGCCCCTGTACTTTATGACAAACAAACCTTGAACGTAAAGACAGACTCTAGTTTATTTGCCGACACCCACTATCATCTCAATTCATCAGGTCGTCGCACCCGTACGACGGAGTTAGTAGAACAACTCAAAGCACTCAATATTATTCGTAATTAGCCAGAGGTCAGGAGATGAGGGAGACAGAAAATTAAAAATTCAAAATACTCCTTCGGAGAAGCAAGCTACAAAATTCAAAAAAACATTAGGGGGATGAGTGAGCTGAATGTAGAGAGAACTTTTTCCCCATCTCCCCACTCCCTACTCCCTTTTTAATTCTTATGGTTAGAAAAATATTGACAAAGCAACTAGATGATGTATTAGGGCTGGATTTGCGATCGCTAGCAGCTTTTCGCATCGGTATATCGTTGGTGCTGTTGGCTGATTTGGGTATTCGCTTTGGTGACTACATCGCCCACTACACCGATGCAGGCGTTATGCCCCTCGCCCTACTAAAAGACATCAGCAAACCTTGGCATTGGTCACTCCACGCCCTAAGCGGAGAACCCACCTTCCAAGCTGTGTTGTTTGGCATTGCGGCTGTTATGGCGCTTCTCATGCTGGTGGGATATCGTACCCGCATAGTAACCATCGCCTCTTGGGTATTACTTATCTCTCTCCATAACCGCAACCCAGCACTAATTTTTGCTGCCGATGACGTATTACGGGCGCTGATGTTTTGGGCAATGTTTTTACCTTGGGGTGCTAGCTACTCCATTGAAAGCTCTCTTAATACTGCCACTCGTAAGTTACCGGAAAGAGTGGTGTCTGGGGCGACTTTTGCCTTGATGTGCCAGCAATGCTTTATCTATATATTTTCCGCCGCCTTCAAAACCAAAAGTCCTATATGGGGTGATGGGAGTGCAGTTTACTATTCCCTCAGTTTTGACCAGTACGTCACGCCTTTCGGTCATTTTTTACTCAACTTCTCACCACTTTTAACCCTTTTTACCCACGTTACTCTGGTGCTAGAATGGGTAGGGCCTTTGTTACTGTTCGTTCCCTTCCGTAATAGCTTCTTTCGGATGTGCGCTATCATTACCTTCATTTCGCTGCACGCCGGATTTGGTTTGACGTTGAACTTGGGTATTTTCCCATTCTTAAGTATTTTTAGTTGGTTAGCTTTCCTCCCCAGTTCCTTTTGGAATGGTTTGCACAAGCTTTTAGAAACACCAGAACGTCAAGGCTTAACAATTTACTTCGACGCTGACTGTGGCTTCTGTAAAAAAGTAGTGCATCTGTTGCGGACACTATTGATTTTGCCGGGAACACCCTTACTCATGGCACAAGAGTATCCAGATATCCACACTGATATGCAAACCTACAATTCCTGGGTGGTGGAAGACTGGCAGGGAAATCGACATTTCAAATTTGAGGGAATTGCTTATATAGTTAGTCTTTCTCCTGTATTTCGCTTTCTCGTTCCTGTTTTGAGATGGCAGCCAGTTATGGCAGTGGGTACAAAGTTTTATGAAACAATAGCTTCTAATCGCAAAATCGCTGGTAATTTCACCAAACCCTTTAAATTTCGACCTATACAGATTCGCTCATCACGAATCCTCAATATTCTGGCACTTGTATTGCTGTTATATACTTTTGTTTGGAATATTAGCAGTTATTCGCCTGATGCCTTCAAACGCAAAGCTTGGGAACGTACACAATTCATAGGACAAGCTACACGCCTAGACCAGTCTTGGAGTATTTTTGCACCTGCACCACCTAGAGATGATGGCTGGTATGTAATTCCTGGTCGCCTAGAAGATGGCAAAGAAGTAGATATCTTTAGAGGAGGCAGTCCAGTCAACTGGGATAAACCAGACTTGGGTTTACGCAGTGCCATTTACAAGAATATGCAATGGCGGACTTATTTCATTAACTTGAATAGAGCAATAGGTAAAAAGCTTTATCCATTTTATGCTCAATATCTTTGCCGCACTTGGAACGCTCAACATACTGATGGTAAGAAGCTGAAAAGCTTTGATATCTATTTTATGAGTGAGCGTACTGTACCTCCTGGTCAGCAGCAAACAGTTGAGAAGAAGCAGACTTGGCAACAGTCTTGTTCTTCATAATTTTGTACAGACGCTCTATACTTATTAGATGATTTTGGAGGATGGGCAAAATACCCATCCTTTATGTTTATGGGATAGAGAAAATATCTGTCTTACAAGAATTATTCCCTTATTAAGCAACACCAATTTTTTCAGTGTCATTACGGTTATCAAGAATCTGCGCCTCATGAAAAGCTGAGAGTATAAGCAAACACTTGTGCTTTTGCTACACCAATATACTAATTAATCAATGTCCTCATCGGAAGAACCACCTGTTAAATATCAACATCCCCCTTCAGGATACTCATTGCGGCGTGGCACTTTATCAGAGATCCAATCACATAACCTTCAGCTTTCACGTTGGATTAATATTGTTATACGAACCTTTTGGGCAATCATTAGTATCCGCATAGTTGTGAAAGCATGGCTAAACAGACTGCCTACTCTCCATCAAGCATATTTATATGAGTATGGCAAGTTACCTAACAATCTCTTCTTGGAAGATTTAAAGCATATTTTGCCAAGTTTAAGCCAATCTGAGTTGCCGCTAATTTTCACATTTGGTGCTATGGTTGGCCTTGCAGGCGTAATTCCTGTAGGAATGCAACATATCTTATCTTGGTTAGTACCAGAACCTCCTAATAACGTTGTTTGGGTTGCTGAATATCAACAGAAAATTGCTGGCTGGGCAGTGCTTTCGCTACATAAAAACTACAGCATAATTAATATACTCTACATCACTCCTAAGCATCGATCGCAAGGAGTTGGTTCACATTTACTCTGGCATTGTCTCCAGAATATTAAACGACCAATCTATCTTCTTATCTGTGATTCTCATTTAAAAGAATTTTACGCGCGATTTGGGTTTATTCCTCTTTCTCAGCAGCAAATGCCTAGAGAATTTCAATCCTATAAATTACTTGGGATGGGTTTATTCAATCAATCTATATCAACTACTAATCAACCATTAACTACTTTACCTCTGCCACCGGGTATTTCAATTCACCCCTTCCGAAACTTGCATGAGCAATGGCAGGTTTACAGACAATTTTGGCACAGGAAGCGATTTAGAGTATCTCGGCTTTATGTTTTCACATTAGTCGCTTTAATCTCAAGTAGTACGTTTATTTTGGTAAATATCATCGTTGCTACTATCAGCGCTATCTTTAGTTTAACTTGGTTAGCTAGATTCGATTTTTCCCTATTAGGTATGCCTCTGTCTGGAATTAGTATCGCCGTATGGTTGGTATGTTTGTCTTACTTTCTGCCTTCGTTTGCTGTGTGCTGGAAGGAGTTGGTGGTGGAACAGGATGGTAATGCGATCGCTTACGTACATTTCTCCAACCAAGGAAAATGCTCTGTATTATACAATATCCATATAGAACCGCAATATCAGCAACAAGAAGTAAGTAAGTAGGTTGTTGTTAGCCTATCTCAGTCGGAAAATCACATTACCTTTATACTTTCATTGTCCTCGTATTGCTAGAGATTTTTATATTAATCTGGGATTTACGCCAGCTAGCCGCCAAGAGCTACCTTGGGAATTAAAAATTCTTCAGTTTAGTAATCAAATACCTCTAAAGCTGTCAACCCAAACGGCTGCCGAATTATTTGTAAAATTAGCTCAAAGTCTAGAATCTAGTTCTTCTGCGCAAACGATAGTATCTCAACGTACGAATCTAAAAATTCAACCCCTACGTATTAGAAAATTGATTAGCATTGCCGTTATTATCGTTTTAATATATGCGATCGCGCCATTATTTCAACTGGCTCAAGTCTACTTCGGACTCACGCCTCAGACTCAAATAGAAAATCCCAACAGCAATCAACTTATACAATAATTAGACTATTTTGAATTTATGGTTGTTTAAAAACATAGCAAAATGAAAGGTATTATTTTAGCTGGTGGTGCTGGCACACGTCTTTATCCAATCACGAATGTTGTGGGTAAGCAATTAATGCCAATTTATGACAAGCCGATGATTTACTATCCCTTGTCTGTATTAATGTTGGCTGGAATTAGAGAAATTCTCATTATTTCTACACCCCATGATTTACCTTTATTAGAACAACTTTTAAAAGATGGTAGTCAATGGGGTTTAAAGTTTAGTTATATTGCTCAACCACAACCAGAGGGAGTGGCTCAAGCTTTCATGTTAGGTAAAGAATTTATTGCTAACGAGCCAGTGTGCTTAATTTTGGGTGATAACATTTTTTATGGTAATGGCTTAATAGAAGTATTATTGCGTTCCGCAACTTTAGATAAAGGGGGTTTGGTATTTGGTTATCAGGTAAAAGATCCCCGACCCTATGGAGTGATAGAATTTGATACTAATGGTAAAGTAATTAGTATAGAGGAAAAACCTCAATTTCCCAAATCTAAATATGTTATTCCTGGAATTTATTTTTATGATTATCAGGTAGTAGAAATTGCATCCCGTCTACAACCATCTGCACGTAATGAATTAGAAATTACTGATGTGAATTTAGCTTATTTACAACAAGGGGAATTGCAAGTAGAGATTTTAGGTAGAGGTTACGCTTGGCTTGATGCGGGTACTCATGAATCTTTGCATCAAGCAAGTAATTTTATCCAAACTTTGGAAGAAAGACAGGGATTAAAAATAGCTTGTATTGAAGAAATTGCCTATAATTATGCTTATATTGACTCTGCACAGTTACAGCAATTAATTGTCCCAATGGCAAAGAGTAGCTATGGTCATTACTTAATGTCAATTTTAGAAGATGACTATTTTGGTGGGAGAAAATTCCCTCCTGATAAATTACTCCACAGTGCTGACTTTCTGCGGCCAAAGATAAATTACCCCAGAAATTAAAGTTAAAGCAACAGAAACCCAAAAGGCGATCAAAGATGCGATTTGCCACTCTGATGATAAGGGTGCAATTAGTAGTGCGATCGCAACTATCTGACTTACGGTTTTCAGCTTACCCCAAATGTTCGCCCCGGTAATCTGCGTTTGATTGACTCGCCAACCGGCGATCGCCAATTCCCGCGCTAAAATCAAAAACACTCCCCAAGCTGGAATTTTCCCCAGTTCCACCAAAACCAACAACGGCGCTAATACTAAAAATTTATCTACTAATGGGTCAAGAAATTTGCCTAAATCACTAATTTGGTTGAGCTTTCTTGCCAAATAACCATCTAACCAATCAGTTAATGCCGCAACTAAAAAAATAGCCAAACACACCCACCTAGCCTGCGGTGTAGAGTCGTATAAACCGTATAGTAAAAATGGTACACCAAGAAGGCGAGAGAAGGTAATCCAGTTTGGTAAAGTCATGAATTTGGGTTGAGAAAGTTTCTATAATTTCAACCAATCAAATAATTGCCCCAATGTCAAATGTAAATCTTTAACTAAATCGGGTACAGGTAATATATCCTGTTCATTTTCTAAATATATTGGTTGTTGATTTGGAGGATAAACCAAAACGCTAGATTCTTCTGGGTCAATTAACCATCCTAAACTAGAACCATGATTTAAACAATGTAAAATATTACGAATGACTCTGGTTGTACTTTGTTCAGGTGATAATATTTCAATTGTCCAATCTGGATATGTATTAAACGCATTGGCAATATTACCTTTTTCATCAACGGGAATCCTCTGCCAAGCAAACACCGCCACATTTGGCACAATAGAACGTCCTCCAAAAGTGCAGCGTAATTCTGGTAAAGCTAAGGCAATTTTACGACTTTCTACTACATTGTTAATTGCATTAGCTGATTGAATTTGTAGTCTACTATGTTTACCTTGAGGCATAGGTTTCTGAATAATTTCGCCGTTGCTATATTCACTTGCTGGTTTTGTTTCCGGTAACTGTAAAAATTCTTCTAAAGTGATACGGCGAGTTAGTGTTTTTATCATAATATTTTCCCTGCTCGTATTTACCCCTAAGTTTAGCCTAAATCGAAAAGTCAGACTATACTAGCTTTGTTAATTACGTTAGCGGAGCGGGGCGTTAGCCCATTACGAATTTGTCTTTAGTCTGCCTGCATGGCATGATCTGGATCTTGGAATGATCTAAACCAAAATTATGACTAACACTACAAATTTTCGTATTGAACGCGATTCAATGGGCGATCGCCAAATCGCTAGTGATGTATATTACGGTATTCAAACTCTCCGCGCTATCGAAAACTTCCCCATTAGTGGACTTAAGCCCTTACCTACTTACGTAGATGCTTGTATTTGGATTAAAAAAGCTACAGCTATTGTTAACGGAGAACTAGGGTGCATTCCCCAAGATATTAGTCAGGCAATTGTCCAAGCAATTGATGAAATTCTGGCAGGAAAATTAAGAGATCAGTTTGTTGTTGATGTCTATCAAGCTGGTGCTGGGACTTCTCACCACATGAACGTTAACGAAGTCTTAGCAAATCGGGCTTTAGAAATTTTAGGTGAGGAGAAGGGCAATTACAAACGAGTTAGCCCAAATGATCATGTAAACTACGGTCAGTCCACCAACGATGTCATTCCCACAGCAATTCGCATCGGTGGTTTACTGGCACTGACTAACACATTACAACCAGCTTTAGAAAAAGCGATCGCAGCTTTAGAAAGCAAAGCTGTACAATTTCAAAATATCGTCAAATCTGGTAGAACCCATCTCCAAGATGCCGTTCCTGTGCGTTTGGGCGATAATTTCGCGGCTTGGGCGCAAATCTTAGCAGAACACCAAAACCGCATCTATACCGCCTCTGGAGACTTAATGGTGTTAGGTTTAGGTGGTAGTGCGGCGGGAACAGGCTTAAATACCCATCCAAAATACCGCGCCCGTGTGGTGGAAGTATTGGGAGAATTACTTAATTTCCCACTGCAACCCGCACCTCATCTCATGGCTGCAATGCAGAGTATGTCGCCTTTTGTTAACGTTTCCGGCTCGTTACGCAACTTAGCCCAAGATTTAGCGAAAATCTCTCATGACTTGCGGCTAATGGACTCCGGGCCAAAAACCGGCTTAAAAGAAATTCAACTACCACCCGTACAACCCGGTTCCTCAATTATGCCGGGTAAGTATAACCCAGTGATGGCAGAGATGACATCAATGGTGTGTTTTCAGGTGATGGGGTATGATCAGGCGATCGCATTTGCTGCCCAAGCTGGACAATTAGAATTAAACGTGATGATGCCATTAATCGCTTATGATTTGATTCACAGCATCGAAATTCTTGGTAATACTATTGCCGCTCTCACAGAACGCTGTATTCAAGGAATTACCGCCAATGAGGAACGATGTTTAGCCTATGCAGAAGGAAGTTTAGCCCTAGTCACCGCACTCAATACCCACATCGGTTATCTCAACGCGGCAGATGTCGCCAAAGAATCATTAAAAACAGGGAAATCTCTGCGACAAATTGTTTTAGAAAAAGGACTAATGACGGAAGCCGAATTAGCCACAGTATTAAATTTAGAGCAGATGAGTAGTATTTTGCCGCTTAGTTAGTTGACAGTTGACAGTTGTTATTCTCCCCTTACTCCCTCCACTTCCTCATCTCCCTCATCTCCCTCTACTCCCTCATATGAGATACAAAGATAGAAAATAGTTTTGATCCCATTTTCATCACTCGCTATCTATCACTCATGCAGAATCAAAAATCATCTGTCAGCCTCATCCGGGCTACTTCCTACGAACGGCAGGCTTTGCGGGAATCTCTAGTTACCTTGCTAGAACCTTTTGGGGGAATGAGTGCTTTTGTCAAACCAGGACAGCGTGTTTTACTTAAGCCTAATTTACTTACAGGCTCACGCCCAACTAAGGAATGTACTACCCGTGCCGAACTAGTGTATGCGGTTGCCCAGATGGTACTAGAGGCTGGTGGACAGCCTTTCTTGGGCGATAGTCCAGCTTTTGGTAGTGCCAAAGGTGTTGCTATTGCTAATGGTTATCAACCGCTTATCCAAGAACTGAATTTACCAATCATCGATTTTCACGGCAAGCGTTACCAAACTGTCAGCGAAAACTTTAATCACCTGCTGCTGAGTAAGGAGGCCATAGAAGCCGATGTGGTAATTAACTTACCCAAAGTTAAATCGCATATGCAGTTAACTTTAACTCTTGGGGTAAAAAATCTTTTTGGTTGCGTTCCTGGCAAGATGAAGGCATGGTGGCACATGGAAGCAGGCAAAGATGCTAACCGTTTTGGGGAAATGTTGGTGGAAACAGCTAGGGCAATTAACCCAGACTTAACTATATTAGATGGGATCATCGGTCACGAAGGTAATGGGCCTAGTGGTGGCGAACCTCGTCCTTTGGGTGTATTGGCGGCGGCATCAGATGTATTCGCCCTAGATAGGGCAATGGTTGAGATTCTTAACGTCCCACCCCATCAAGTACCTACTGTTGCTGCATCTCAAAGATTAGGGGTTTGCCCAGAACTTGCAGATATCGAGTTTCCTAACTTACATCCTGATTTATTAAAAATTGATGATTGGCGACTTCCAGACAAGTTGATGCCTATCGATTTTGCTATGCCCCGTGTAATTAAATCTACGTTTAAGCATTTTTATATCCGCTTTATTAAAGAGCCAATGAGTGCTTATGGTAGACAGTAAGCTATAAGCTGTGTGACAGCTTAGTTTATCCTGAGCTTTTGAGCAAAAACAACTGCAAAGCCTGTTACAACAATATTTGGATTAGCGAAGTAGGCTATAGATTACCCTCCGATTGCTTAACCAGACCGCCCTAACCTAGTGGCGGTTTTTTTAGTTATTGGTCATTAGTCATTAGTCATTAGTTATTATTTTTTCTAATATCTATCTTTATACAGATTGACAATTACCGTTGAACATTAATTAATTTGAGAACGCAAACTTTTTGGAGGGATCGCTAAATAATTACCAGTAAAATTGACGAATTTATCTGTGTTTTTTCTAATTAGCAAAATAATAATGCAAATCATACCCATTTAATTAGTTAAATTTTCCTATATCTTTAGTTGTGTATCGGTTTAGTACTGAAAACTCACTTTATATCTTCAGTAGGATTTCGTATTTTTATTATATATTCCTAATAAGTGAAATCGCTAGACAGACCTTAAATAGACTATTTCGAGATGTTACAATATTGACAATTATTTAATATTGAGGTTAATAATTAATATGTATAAATATCTTGTAAATCACTTTCGATTCTGGTTCTTTAACCAAAAATTAACTCAATGACAACAATTTATATCTAGGAATCATAACAAATCGGTCACTAGAATAACTAGAAAATGTTTATCATCAACTTTGTGTCGAAATTAGCAGGTAAGAAACGACAAATATGATGCCTAGCAAATCGGTTCATGTTTTTAACGCCTATACCTTTGACAGTAAAAAATCGTTAAAATAGTATAGAGACTCTCCACAAGAGAGCAAATTTAATTAAGAGACGTGATTGATTCTAAACTTTGTATGAACTCAGATAGCCAGGCTGCCAGTCCTTCCGATACGTACTCCCATCGTTTGGCAGATATTGTGGGAACATTAATCGCTTTAATCACTCTAACCCTACCTGTGTTTGTGATTGCACACTATTCAACCGATGTCTCAAATAATCGACAACCCGTGACTTATAAAATCCCACAAGGGGAGGATTAAACCTAGTGGAATTATGAAAGTTTACGAGTAAAAAACTTGTAATTTACCCAGTACTCAGCTAATTTCAACAAGTCTGCATACTATATTTGGGTAGGGGTGTACAGATGTACGCTCCTACCCAAATATCTTTTGCGAATCTAATGATGAATCAAGGGATCAGGCAAAACCAGGTGAGATTCAACTAAACTGGTCAATAATTCCCCCACCTAGAACGTTATCGCCGTCATACCATACAGCCGCTTGTCCTGGGGTAATGCTGAACTGGGGTTCATCAAACACCAACCGAACGCGGGAGTTTTCTAGAGGAATTATTGTCACAGGTTCAGGTGCGGAACGATAGCGAATTTGCACGGCTGCGCGAATTGGGGTTGATGGTTCAGCAATGGAAACCCAATTGACGCGGCTGACTGTACACTCTGGTTGAGTTGCTTTAGTACGATCGCCTACAACTACTTTATTATTAACTGCATCCAAGGCAATAACATAAAGTGGTTCAGCCGCCGCAATACCTAAGCCTTTACGTTGCCCAATGGTGTAATGATGAACACCATCATGCTGACCTATAACTTTACCTGTGGTGTCAACGATATCGCCTTTTTTGGGGCTGATATACTTGTCTAGGAAAGCTCGCATGGAACCATTGCTTTCTACTAAGCATAAGTCTTGGCTTTCTGGCTTATCGGCTGTTTTTAGACCATATTCCGCAGCAATGCGGCGAGTATCAGCCTTTTCCATTTCCCCTAGAGGAAATAGGGACGCTGCGAGTAAATCCTGAGACAAATCATATAGGAAATAAGTCTGGTCTTTGTTGCGGTCAACAGCCCTTAACAGTTGGTAACGTCCGCTTGCTTCGTCGTAGCTAATACGGGCATAATGACCTGTAGCGATGCGATCGCACCCTAATTTTTCCCTGGCATATTCTACCATTGGGCCGAACTTCACCGTTTTATTGCACTGAGAACAAGGTAACGGCGTGATCCCCGCACCATAACCAGTTACTAAATAATCGACAATATGAGTTTGAAACACATCCCGCATATCCACAACTTCATGGGGAATGCCCAACTGTTCACAGATAGAAGCCGCGTCGATCATCCCTTCAGAACAACATTGACCCTTGCCTTTCATTAGCCAAAGAGTCAAACCAATCACATCATAGCCCTGATTATGGAGAATAGCGGCGGCTGTGGAACTGTCAACGCCACCAGAAAGACCGACGACAACTTTTTTCATAGTTTTGAACTTTGCACAAGATACCGCTTTGCGGAATTTCCAATTTAAAAATCTACGCTATATAATAATTTTGCTTTTTTCTTTAGCAGATAACCAAACTGTAGATTATGGCTATTCCCCAACAGGATTTATACCAATTTCTTACAGTTTTACTTTCCACCCATACCTTAGTAAATTTTTAACTGCTCAATTGTAGCACATATTCCTTCAAAGCCTTATTAGTTAAGCGCTTTGGTCGGAAACCATAGCATTGGCAACTCAGCAAAAGAGTTATAAGAGAATTATCATCGGTGTTGCTGATTGATGGGATAAATTTTGTTTCGCACCAAGGCGCGATAATCTAGCTAAAGATAATTAATTGTGTTGGTTAATCATCTATAAATTTTGTATCTACTATGCTCAATCAGATTGGAAAATATATCGCCTTACCTATAATGCCTTTATTATTAGGCAGTTGGCTAACACTAGTTGCTGGTAGTAGTCCAGCGCAAGCACAAATTAAAAATGATGAGCGACTTTTGCTAACTCAAGCAGTATTTGAAACTTTACCGCCACCTCCCAACGCCCAAACGCAGGGAATAGAATTTAACCAATATCAACAAGATTATCAGCCCTATCAACAACCAGTACAGTATCAAAATGGGCAAAACTTTCAACGTTATTTTGTCTATGTAGAAAATAATAGTTACCAGACTCTACGACAAGTAAAACGAATTGAACCTAGTGCTTATATCCGGCAATATAACGGTCGTTCTGTCGTCCAGGCGGGAGTATTTTCCAGACAGGCGAATGCTGAACAACGAGTCAGAGAATTACAATACGCGGGAATTTATGGTGCTAGAATCGGCGGTGATGGGGATGGAACACCAAACTATCCTGGTGGAGATAATTCTAGCAGCGATCGCTCTAGGTATTATGTGACGATTCCGGCGAAAGCGGAAGAACTTCCGGGAATTGCCAGCAGAATTAGAGTAGCCGTAGGAAGATATGGTTTCGTTAGAGAAAGAAGCCAACCACTAGGGCCACACGTAGCAGTAGGGCCTTTTGCACAACGGACGCAAGCAGACCAATGGAACAGCTATCTGCGAAATATGGGATTTAGTAATGCTAGGGTTTACTACGGGAAGTAATTTAAGGGAACAGAGAGTAAAGGCTAGAGGCTGGTGAAGGTAAATTATATCTATTCTCTTGAGCATAACCTTAGTGGTTATATCAAAATATCTGGTTTTTCTCTAGCCCCTAGCCTCTATATTTGAGCTAGTTATGAATAAAAATAGAACCTTGAATAATGCTGGTAAACTCACTGCATTTTTATGTTTGATTACTATATTTCTCACACCTTTTGTTATTGTCAACGCAGGGGAACGCGGTGTATTAATGGAGTTTGGCAAAGTTCAGGAGGAAATATTAGGAGAAGGTCTGCACATGATTATTCCTGTAGTTAATACAGTAGAAAAATTAAGTGTGCGCGTCCAAAAGCAACAAATATCTGCGGAAGCATCTTCTAAAGATTTGCAAGATGTATTCACTGATGTAGCTCTTAATTGGCATATTATCCCCCAAGAAGTAAATTTAATTTTTCAACAAATTGGAGATTTACCAAATATAGTTGAGCGAATTATTAACCCAGCCGTAGAAGAAGTTCTCAAGGCTGTGATAGCTCAATATACAGCAGAAGAAATTATCACCAAAAGAGGAGAGGTAAAATCCAATGTAGATGCAGCAATCTCTACAAGACTTGGGAGTTATCATATTGCTGTGGATGATATTTCTCTAGTTCATGTACATTTTTCCGAAAGATTTGGGGAAGCTGTGGAAGCAAAACAGATTGCAGAACAAGAGGCAAAACGCGCTGAATTTATTGCTTTGAAGGCAGCAAAAGAGGCTGAGGCTAAGGTGAATATCGCTAAGGGTGAGGCTGAGGCTTATGGTTTGTTACGTGATGGTTTAACACCGGAGTTGCTGCAAAAACAAGCTATAGAAAAATGGAATGGCAGTTTACCTTTAATTATTGGTAAAGAAAGTCCAAAGGTTTGGGATTTTAGCGAATTTGTAAAAGGTTATAAAAAGTAGTTAAGAGGATGCTTGGAAAGTCAAAAAGTATACTAGTGACCCCTCTCCAAACCTCTTAACTCTGTGCCTTTGTGTCTCTGTGGTTAAACAAATCTTCTTACCGCAAAGACACGAATAACAAGCCTTACTACAATGCAAATAATGACTAATGATTAGCCATTAGAAAATAAATTAGGTGCATCCAGAATTTTCAACTGAATTAAGGCAACAATTACTAAAGTATAGACAGTTGAAGATATCAAGCCAGAAAATATTTCTTTTTTGAGATTGCGTTCTTTAGGTTCTTTCTGAAATATATCCTGAGAACCAAACTGCATCATCAGAATACCTATAACGTTCGATATCCAATACCCCGCAATTGAACAAGGTACGAGCAAATTTGCGGAGAATAAACTGCATACATAACCAAAACCGTAGGCGAGAGGCAGATTAAATATCAAGTCATTCCACCAACATAAGGGAGATAAAAGATATCCCAACACTAGAAAAAATCCGCCTCTGAGTTTTTTGAAAATGTCTGTTTTGAGTTCGCCAGGGTTAGCCTGTTGAGACTGTTCTTGAGTGCCATTTTCTACTATGCTTAACTCTTGATCAACTTTTTGGACGCTTTCCATAAAACCCGATAATCCTACCAACTTAGTGTAGTTTAATCTAGAAATTGTCCAAAAGTCTAGTGCATTAGGTATACAGTTGGGAATTTTATAAGATTTTGTGTATTAGCTGCCTGTTTTTACTAGGCTACAGGCGCTAGGCGACTTACCAAGGGAGGTAGTTGGGATATGAGGAGACTACCAGAGGGCGAAATTTGCCAGATATTACTAAGATAGCGTTATTTTTCGCAAAATGCTTGGCGATCGCCTCCAGATGCACTGCGGCTGGCTGTCAAACTTAAGGACGATGGTTTTCTGTTAGTTAAGAACCTTGCTCAAATATTAAGCTATGAATACTACATTCATCGTCAAAGTAGTTATAATAAAAATGTTGAAATGCTACGCTTATAAATGACTAATTCGCCTTTAACTAATTATTTATTAATAGTAGGAATTGGGTTTCTTTTAATAGCTGTCTTAGGACAAACCAAACTAGGATTTGCGGAAATTAATCCTGGCTGCTTTGGTAGAACATTAGCCTTGTTTTTAGGAGTATCCAGCCTATTATTTGCTTTGGGGATGGTTGGTTTACAGATGGAAACCTTCGATATAATTAGAAACTATCTCACACAACAAATTCAACAGTATTTAGGCTGATATCAATCTTAGATTAGGTTGCAGATAATTAGAAAATATATTGATTTATCCGCGTTTATCTGTCTTGAAAAGTTTCCTACAGAGGGAAACCCTCCTACAGAACTTTTCGCCGCGTGCATCTGCTTTCAATTAATCTCGACATATTATTTGCAGCTTCAGATTAATTACAGAAGCACGTCAATAGTTTAATAGTAAGCGCCTATCAGGCTATAGGTTAGGCTTGCTAGAACTAATGAAGTAATCAGGACATAAATAAATTCGCGCTTTAATAGAAAAGTTAATAAAGATATAATTACCCGTAAAATGGGTACAGCAATTAATAATAAAAGTCCAAGTTGGATAATGCCACGGCGGCTACCTGATAAAACTGCGCCTACAACACCTACTGGTGAACGAAACTCAGACGGTGTGCCATAAAAAATGTGATAGTTAGCAGGTTCACTCCCATGATGGATTAAGTAAAGTATGCCGCCAATCAACACAACCGCACTGGCTAGCAAAACTCCATATTTTAAGAGGTTGCTGAGTAGAAATTCTAGTTGTTGTTGAGTTGATGTTTCCACCCAGTTTTGGTTAGCATCAATCTCAAGATTTTTGGTGTCTTCTTGTGCTGCTATTTGGTCATCATCCTGTTGTGTCGGCGGCGCAGAGGTAACAACAGCTTCGCTATTTGGCTGTACTGTTGAGTTCCAGTCAATACTAGAATTATATTTATACATTTACAGCCCTCCCATTAGACTGTTGTAAACCATTTTTAAAGCCATTACCACTAATACAAGACTGAAAATTATTCTCAAAATCTGTGTTTTAGCGCCTATTAAAACTTTCGCACCCAAAAAAGCACCAGGTAATACACCCAACATCACAGGCATTGATAAACCGGGATCAATATAACCTCTAGCTAAATAAACTCCGGCTGATGCGGCGGCTGTCACACCTATCATAAAGTTGCTGGTAGTAGTAGAAACTTTAAAAGGTAGACGCATAGCTTGATCCATTGCTAAGACTTTGAACCCTCCCGAACCGATACCGAGTAAACCAGACAATACGCCAGCTATTAACATGACACTAAATCCGGCTGGGACTGCATGGACTTGGTAAGGTACTAACCCTTCAGGGGTTGGGTAGGTGCTATTGAGTTGGAGAAAGTCAGCGACGGGATCGGCAATCTCATCTTCTATTTGCTCATGTCTGGGTCGTTGCGAAAGGTAGGCTGAATAGATCAGAACGATCGCCAGTACAATAGTTAAGGCTTTGACTGAGACAAATGTAGCAATAATCGCGCCAGCGATCGCACCAATTGTTGTGGCTACCTCTAAAAACATTCCCAATCGCAGATTTGCGTAACCTTTTTTAATATATGTAGATGCTGCACCCAAGGAAGTGGCAATTACAGATACAAGGGAAGCGCCAACAGCATATCTAATATCAACACCAAA
Source organism: Nostoc sp. MS1 (assembly GCF_019976755.1). Taxonomy (NCBI): domain Bacteria; kingdom Bacillati; phylum Cyanobacteriota; class Cyanophyceae; order Nostocales; family Nostocaceae; genus Nostoc; species Nostoc sp. MS1. Next base: position 573,965 of record NZ_AP023441.1, on the reverse strand, counting down.
TATAGAAGTTAATAACGGAACAATGACAACTCCACCGCCTAACCCAGTTAGCGCACCCACAAAACCGGCGCTAAATGAGCCAAGCCAGACTAGTAGAGAAAATTCTAATATATTCAAATCGCCTACCCCTGTTTAACAGTTATCAGTAAGATTATTGGTGGTGGGTTGAGCTTTGGGTTACTCATCTCCCACTATATGCTTTGATAAGTGTTGACTGATTTAAAATAAAGGTGATATTTCTGCGTTGAGTAAATTGATCAAAGTCAAGCTACCGCTATCTAAAACTATAAATACACCTAACCCTATCAAAACAAATGGCATAAACTGATTGCCATAACGAGTTAAAAGATCAGCGATCGCACTTTGATTAGTTAGTTGGTAAGCTAAAAAGCATAACAAGCCGACAAAGGTAAAAAAGACACCTAAAATAACTACTAAGCTCTCCCAACTACTGCTGGCAAACAAGGGAACATAAATACTAATATTGTCAGTACCATTGGCAAAGGTGATTGCTGCCACACTATAAATTTGCAAATTGAGAAATTGATTTTGTGGCGTGGGACTGTCATCGGTACCTCTATCCAACCAACATTTGATACCGATAGCTATCGGTAATAAACCAAATAGTCCTATCCAGGGTCGGGGTAAAATTAAACCACCAAAAAAACCAGGAATACTCGCTAATACCAATGCACTAAACCCTAAATACTGACCAGCTATAATATGCCAACGACGAAACTGAGCATTTACCTGGGAGAAAAATAAGGTCAAGATGAATAAATCATCTATATTGGTGGCGCTGAAGGCGAATACACCAGTGCTGATTGCAGAGACTAATCCACTCATATTAATTGTTGACTTTTAACTAAGGAACTTTGCGGTTATCGCTGAATTTTGCATGAATTTCTTCAATTGCTTGGTGCATACCTACTACCAGATGGGGAGAGCGTGATTTTTTGATAATGAACCATCCACAAGTAGCAGCTAGATATAGCAAGAATAGATAGGGAAAACTATTGTAGGGAGCTTCGGGAATAGGAAAGAGTATACTTCCGGGAATACCAACACTACCAAGAATAGGCATCACCATAAAGCCGACACCCAGAACTGAAAAGAGAATATCAGGCGATCGCAATTGTTTGATTTTATATAGATAAACTGGTGCAGCAACAGAAATCAAAACATATACAATGAGAAAACCATAGCTAGCAATTGCGCCTAAATAACCCATACTCTCAAAGAGTTTGATATTGAATAGGCACATTACCGTAGGTACTAAAAAAGCAATTATTGAACACAGTGTTACTGCAACATGTGGTGTTTTATTGGCTGAGTGCGCCGCACCCAACTTAGAGTGAAATAAGCCATGACGCGCCATCAAAAAGAAGATTCTCGCCGCCGGGTTGATACTACCCAGAACACAACTAAAGAAGCTAAATAAAGTCCCGAAAGCCACTAACTCACCTAACCAACCAAGCCCTAAACGTTGCGACAGAAGGCTCAGAGGTTGTTCCGTATTGGTTATAGATACGCCAGTACCTTGAAAACCCAAAACTTCTATATACGTTGTTCCCACATAAAATACGCCAGCTAGGACAACGCTACCGATAACGGCTCTAGGAATGGTTTTTAACGGTTTTTTGGCTTCATCACCCAAAGAAGTGGCACTTTCAAAACCAGAGAAAGCAAACATTACTAAAACTAGCCCAGTGGCAATATTACCTGGGTTGGTGTTGGCTAAGGTCAATTGAGACATATCCAAAGCAAAACCTTGATGCGCCCAGATAATGATGCACAAAATAGTTATAAGTGAAATTGTGACTCCTTCAATCCACAACATAGCAACGGCGGAAAGTTGAATATCTTTATAGGCTGCATACCAAGAGATACCAGCACCAACGGCTAGTAAAGTAATGCTAGAAGGATGAATACCCAAATGGCCAATCAATATACCGCTAAAATTGGCAAAACCACACAAAACTGACATTCCTGTGAATAGATAAGCCAAAACTAAACTCCAGCCACAAACTACTCCGGCTGTGGGGCCTAAGCCTTTTGTGATGTATGTGTAGAGTGACCCAGGAGAGGCTGAACGGCTAGCAAATTGATTGATATTGATGCTGACAAATAACAGTCCTATCAAGCCAATCAAACAACTCAACCAAGTACCATTTCCAGCAAGCGCCACAATTAAACCAATGTTAGATGCTGGTATTGTTGTTGGTGCAATTACAGCAAAAGATTGGGCTAATACTTCAGCAAAAGAAAGACAATTTGGCTTTAATCCATGAAGACTCTGATGGGATGATATCTCTTTTTTCATTACTAGGTTTTAGGTTTAGAAATGGCACACATATCGATAGAGTTCAGGGCAATTGTATTACTACTTGTGAATTACCCTGGCAAGCGATCCCTTATTTACTACTTGCAGATATCTATATATCTACCACTGGGACACCTGTTTCTTTAGTTATCTTTCTTCAGATAGATTTCATCCTACCGTATGTATTTTCTACAATCAAGTATGAGTAAAAAATCAAATGTAATTTTTAAGAAAAAATTAAAAGTACTCAAAACTTATCGATATTAAGTAGAATTTATTCTAATAAATCAATATAATAATGCTACTAATATAGAGGTGACAAAAAATACGCACATAAGGCGATGAGAATAAGAGCGTTTAAGTTACTTAACTGTTAAAAATATTGATATATATAGTTTTATAAGACTTTATTCCTTTAAGCACTTAAATGAAAAAAGTATAAAATATAATTAAGTTAATATTGTTGTAAATTTTAAATTTCAATGGTAATGTAAAATAAAAATCGATATTTAGCAAAGCTAACATAGAAGTATTATTGTAAATTCTTAAAAGTATGAGTTAGTTATAATATTGACAAGAATGCTAAATAGTCCTAATCTGCAATTTGTAAAAATTGGAACGCAAACATGAAAGCTTTTAAATACTTTTTGGTACTAGCTGTCTTCTTGACAAGCTTGATATTTGTTCAACCTGATTCATTAGCAGACCGCCCAAAAATTAGCAAGAATCCTGATTACGTTACACTAACAGAACAATTAAAAACTTTAACAAAAGCTAAAGAAAAGCAAGCTCAATTAGAAGATTACACTCCAGAACAAATTGAGCAGAAAATTAATGAGTTAGAGTTTCAAAAATATGCTTTTGAGTCAGGGATTGACTGGGGACAATGCAGTAATCAAACTGGCAAGACTTTAGCTATTTACGGGCCAGAACCAAATTTAGATGAGGATGAATACTCTGAAGGTGCAGCACTGTACTTTTTAGGTGATGGTCAGACTACTGAAGATAGATGGAATTGCAAGGGTGTGTATTTACCTAGCGATGTCAATGCTGTAGCTATCAACTCAAATGGTCAAGGTCAAGAATTGACTGGTGGCGTGGTCATCAAAGTTCCTAATGGTACTAACTTAGTTCTGAAGACAAATCCTGATACTGGCGCTATTGAATTTAGTCAAGCTGGAACTCAAGTAGTCAAATCTACTCAAGTCAATTGGTTTATTCCCAATGTCTCGCAAGCAATTGTAGATGCACGAGTTACTAATGCACCTACGAAAAAAGCATAAAAACGCTACTCCTAAAGGAATGGAGTTTTTTCAGTAGTCATTGGTCAGTGACGAAGCCTTATAAAGAGGTGGAGTGTTGAACTTCACACCGTGAAACATGAATCCCCGTATGTTCGCGTTAGCGTGCCGTAGGCAAGTTAAACGGAATGCGGGGAGCGTCAAACAATTTTAGATTTTGGATTGACGATTTTGGATTGACTGCACCCACAAGGGGATGCAGCTTGGAGATTTTGGATTGACGAAGCAGCGCGATTTGTTCCGCCCACCAGGGGCTGGGCTTGAACCAAAAATAATCCAAAATCCAAAATTTAAAATCTAAAATTAGTACGGTCAACATAACTAGTAGTCCTTGGTAGATAGGTGTTTACCAAAAGGTTTAAAACAATCAAAGCGCATAAATGTGTATTTACTATCTTTTTTTGCAATTTATTGTCATTTCTACGTAATTAGAATAACGCAAGCGCAGGATGATAGATATAAATGCTTCATATTTACATAGTGTTATTACTATACGGTAGCCCCTACGGTACATAGACTTTACATAGAGATTTTCAAGCTATTTCAAGGTTTTTGATGTTAACTTTTCCTTACTTAAGGAAATTTAACAGGAGTAAAAATACTAACTATTGAGGCTTTGATAAATTTTGTCCAAAAATTCAGTATATTTACGGCAATGATTTTTGGAGTATTCAGATAAACTCTATTCACTCCTTAAAATATTACTTACTTAGTTTTACAGAGTAGTACTCATTCTGTAATTGCCTAAACCTTGCACCTACTTGTTAGGTGCATTTGCTTTTTCAGTGGTTTACGTAGATACGGCAGGGAGTAGGGGGAAGAAACAGTTGCCTTGAGTTCAAAAATTGGCATATAGCTATAGATAAAGCTAATGATTGCCCTTTGTTGGCTGGGAAGAAAAAAATTATTAGCTATGCTGATGTTAGGACTTACACCCGAAAACGAAAAATTGAGAGCTTTGGCAGGAGTACTTTAAGTTAAAACCCTTACACGTTTCTATGATTGGGTGTCTTGTTGCGTAACTTCCTTGATGTGTAAACTTTTAAGTTGTGTTACCAGTTTGAATGCTACTTCACCGCAATTTAATCACATCTGCTTGGTGATGACTTCGCCTTATCTGTTCCATAATTCTTGTATGACCTCTGAAGACCCTGTTGCCTCATCAGTGAATAAATTGGTTTTATCCGAAGAAGCCTTTTTCTTTGAGCGATCGCTCGATCTGCTGACAGTGATTGGTCTAGATAGCCACTTTAAGCGGTTCAACCCTGCATTTATCCAAACTCTCGGTCATTCACCAGCAGAATTATTAGCTCACCCTTTTCTAGATTTTGTCCATCCAGAAGACCACGCCGCCACATTAGCAGAAATGGAGAAATTAAAGGCAGGCGCTCCTACGCTTTATTTCGAGAATCGTTACCGGACGCAGGCTGGGTACTACCGATGGTTGGCATGGACAGCATCACCCCAGATTGACCAAGGGGTAATATACTGCGTTGCCCGTGACGTAACAGGGCAAAAAGAGACGGAATCTGCCCTACGTGCAAGTGAAGAACGCTGGCAATTAGCTCTTAGGGGTAGCAATGATGGCATCTGGGATTGGAACGTGCAAACTAATGAAGTATTCTTCTCAGCCCGTTGGAAAAAGATGTTGGGGTTTGAAGAGGAGGAAATCAGCAACCATTTGGACGAGTGGAAAAAGCGGGTGCATCCTGATGATATCGACCAAGTAATACAACTGATCCAAGAGCATTTTGAGCAGAAAACGCCATTTTACATTTCCGAACATCGGGTGCAATGCAAGGATGGTAGTTATAAATGGATTTTAGATCGCGGTCAGGCAATTTGGAATGAGGCAGGCGAGGTGCTGCGGATGGTGGGTTCTCACACCGACATTACAGAACGTCGCCAACTAGAAGCTGCCTTGCAAAGTGCTAACCAGGAGCTAGAACAGCGCGTGGCTGAACGTACTGCCCAGTTAGAACAAGTCAATGCGGCACTACGAGAAAGCGAGGAGCGCAACCAATTGGCAATGGAAGTGGCGCGGATATTTACCTTTGAGTGGGAACCAAACACCGATGCCGTCAAGCGATCGCCTCAATGTGCGGCTATTCTGGGGTTAAGTTGCCCATCGGCAGAACATGATACAGGTGCAGATTATTTTCAAAAAGTCCATCCAGATGATCGCGATCGCTTCCTAGCCGAATTACAAGCACTAACACTCGAAAATAACACTTACAAAATTACCTATCGAGTCGTGCGTCCAGATGGGCAGATCCTCACATTGGAAGAAAGTGGACGCGCCCTGTTTAACCAGATGGGACAGTTAACTAGACTGATTGGCATTACGGCAGATGTGACGCAACGTAAACTACTGGAAGCCGAATTAGAAGCAAGCCGGGCCACTTTACACAGGCAACTGGCAGAAATTGAAACTATCTACCAGTCTGCCCCAATTGGGTTAAATGTCCTCGATCCTGATCTGCGCTTTGTGCGGATTAATCAAAGATTGGCAGAAATCAACGGATTTTCTATAGAAGAACACATCGGGCGGACAGTTCGAGAGTTATTACCTGACATCGCAGATACGGCTGAGGAGTTGCTGCGCCCCATCTTGGAAACGGGGCAAGCACTACTAAATGTAGAAATTCGTGGGGAGACTCCAGCACAACCAGGAGTAGAACGCATCTGGTTAGAAAGTTTTTTGCCGTTGAAAGAGGGCGATTGCGTCATTGGCATTAACACTGTTTGTCAAGAGATTACCGAACGCAAACGAACAGAGGAAGCCCTACGGGAGAGTGAAGACAGATTGCGAATGGCGATCGCCTCTGCTCAATTGGGAACCTGGGATTGGAATTTAGTCACTGGGGAATTGAAATGGGATATTGCTTGCAAGGCTATGTTTGGTTTACCATCTGATGCTGAATCTAGCATAGAGATGTTTTTTCAGGGCTTACACCCTGATGACCGCGATCGCCTCCAGGAAATTCTTCAAGTAGCACTCGACCCAGCGTCTGGTGGTTATTATGACACTGAGTATCGCACCATCGGCATTGAGGATCGAGTTGAACGCTGGCTGAGGTCGAAAGGACAAGCTTATTATAATGCCGAAGGAAAACCGCTACGTTTTATTGGTACGGTGCTGGATATTACTGAGCAAAAACAAGCCGAAGCCCAGAAAGAAAAGTTATTTCAACAAGAACAAGCAGCACGAGAAGCCGCAGAACGTGCCAACCGCACCAAAGATGAGTTTCTGGCTATTCTTTCCCATGAATTGCGGACACCGCTTAACCCGATTTTAGGCTGGGCTAGGATACTTCAATCCCCCAATATCAGTACTGAAAAACTCCAAGTCGGGTTAGCCACCATCGAGCGTAATGCCAAGCAACAGGTGCAACTGATTGAGGATCTGCTAGATATCTCTCGCATCATCCGTGGAAAACTTTCCCTCAGCTTTGCCGCTATCAATTTATCTGAGCCAATTATGGCAGCTTTGGAAACTGTGAATTTAGCCGCACAAGCCAAAGAAATTCACATTGAGGTATTGATTGACTCATCGGTGAGGCAAGTGAGAGGAGATGCAGGCAGGTTGCAACAGGTGATATGGAATTTACTCTCAAATGCGATTAAATTCAATTCTTCAGGCGGACGGGTGACGGTGCAACTTACCCAAATTGACCACTATGCACAAATTCAGATAAGTGATACGGGTAGAGGCATTGAAGGCGAATTTTTACCCCATGTATTTGAGTTATTCCAACAGCAGGATAGTTCTAGTACTCGTTTTTATGGTGGGTTGGGCTTAGGGTTAGCGATCGCCCGTCAGATTGTCGAAGCCCACGGTGGTACAATTACGGCTGTCAGTCCTGGTGAAGGAAAGGGGGCAACCTTTACCGTCCAATTACCTTTAATGCCTACTTCTCACCCCAATACTTCTGTTACTTTCAACCAGCCAACAGTGAATTTAGAGAATCGGCGCGTGCTTGTGGTAGATGATGAGCCTGATTCTCTAGAACTAGTTAAGGTGATTTTAGAGGAAGAAGGCGCGACTGTCTGTTCAGTTTTCTCTGCTACCGCAGCCCTACGACTACTGATCCAATCTCAATTTGATTTACTCATTAGTGATATTGGGATGCCAGAAATGGACGGCTACACATTCATCCGTCAGGTACGCGGTTTACCGCCCCAATTCAACCGAGATATTCCCGCGATCGCCCTCACAGCCTATGCAGGTGATACCAATCGGCGTAAAATCCTCGTAGCTGGCTTTCAGTCCCATCTAGAAAAACCCATCGACCCCCAAAACCTCCTAGATGCGATCGCATCGGTTATTATTCCCTAATACCAGTAAAGGAGGTAAAGGATAATAACTGTTGACTGTTAACTTTTGACTGTTGACTATGGACTAATGACTAATGACCAATGACTAACAAATATATTGCATGGATTTTTTGACAATTCTCGGACTCATTGCCGCAACATTAACCACTGTTGCCTTTTTGCCGCAAGTGTGGCGAACGTGGAAAACAAAGTCAGCAAAAGATGTTTCTTTCATCATGCTGATTGCCTTTATGAGTGGTCTTTTTTTGTGGTTAATTTATGGAATTATCCTCAATGCTTTGCCAATTATTCTGGCTAACAGTATCACTTTAGTTTTAAATTTTATAATTTTATGGCTTAAAATTAAATATAGATAAATATGTTTTAATATAATACCTGTGACATCTTCTTTATTTAGTTCTGAACGCCTCTTATTTACACCTGCTACGCCAGAAAGTAACGCCATACCAATAATATTTGCGTTTCCCAATGAATATACAGTGGGAATCACCAGCTTAGGCTATCAGGTAGTATGGGCGACTTTGGCAATGCGTAGTGATGTCCAGGTTAGCCGATTATTTACTGATACTTATGAACCGCTACCAAGAAATCCTGAAATTGTTGGATTTTCTATTTCTTGGGAATTAGATTATGTAAATATTCTCAATTTGCTGGAGTCTTTATCAATTCCTACCAGCACAATTAATCGTGATGATTCTCATCCCATAGTTTTCGGTGGAGGACCTGTTCTTACAGCTAACCCAGAACCTTTTGCCGAGTTTTTTGATGTCATTTTGTTAGGAGATGGAGAGAATTTATTAGGTAATTTAATTGATGCTTATAAAGAAGTGAGAAATGCTTCTAGGCAAACTCAACTTTTAGCACTCGCACAAGTACCGGGAATTTATGTTCCTAGTTTGTATACTGTGGAGTATGAAGCAGCAGATGGGGCGATAAGTTCTATTAAACCAATTTCGGCGGAAGTTCCAGCCATAGTGCAGAAGCAGACTTATCGGGGGAACACCTTATCAGCATCAACTGTAGTTACCGAAAAGGCAGCTTGGGAAAATATTTTCATGGTGGAAGTGGTGCGCAGTTGTCCAGAAATGTGCCGCTTCTGTTTAGCGAGTTACTTAACATTACCCTTTAGAACAGCTAGTTTAGAAGGTTCATTAATTCCAGCAATTGAGAAAGGCTTACAGGTAACAAATCGCTTAGGATTATTGGGTGCTTCTGTAACTCAGCATCCAGAATTTACCGCCCTATTGGATTATATTAGTCAACCAAAGTATGATGATGTGCGCCTCAGTATTGCCTCAGTCCGCACGAATACGGTGACAGAACAACTAGCGGCAACTTTGGCAAAACGAGACACGCGATCGCTTACTATTGCTGTAGAAAGTGGTTCCCAAAAAGTCCGGCAAATCGTCAACAAAAAACTCCACAATGACGAAATCATTCAAGCCGCCGTCAATGCCAAAGCTGGTGGTTTGTCAGCCTTGAAACTCTACGGTATGGTAGGCATCCCAGGAGAAGAAGCGGAAGATTTAGACGCAACTGTAGCAATGATGCGGAGTATTAAAAAGGCTGCCCCAGGGTTGCGCCTAACTTTGGGTTGTAGTACGTTTGTCCCGAAAGCCCATACACCATTCCAATGGTATGGGGTAAATCGTCAAGCAGAAAAGCGTCTACAGTCCTTACAGAAACAATTAAAACCCCAAGGGATAGATTTCCGCCCAGAAAGTTATAATTGGTCTATAATCCAGGCTTTGATATCTAGAGGCGATCGCCGCATCTCCCAACTGCTTCAACTCACACGCAACTTTGGCGACTCCTTGGGCAGTTACAAACGTGCCTTCAAACAACTTAAAGGCCAAATCCCTGACTTAGAATTTTACGTGCATAGCGATTGGTCAACAGAACAAGTACTACCTTGGAGCCACTTGCAAGGGCCGTTACCACAGTCTACACTACTAAAGCATTTGGCTGAAGCCACTAGTCATTTCCGCAAAGAACTACAGCCATTAAATTAATAGTTGGAAACTGAATGCAAAATACAGCCGAATTTTACTGTGCCTACTGTGGGGAACCAAACTTAACTTTTATTGATTTAAGTGCAGGTGGACAACAATCTTATGTAGAAGATTGCCAAGTTTGTTGTCGTCCAAATATCTTATATATCAGAGTTGACGAAGATACCCTAGATATCGAAATTGATACAGAATATGAAGGGTAGTTGTAGGAGTTGATAGTTGACAGTTGACAGTTGACAGTTGTTATTCTCCCTCATATCTCTCATTTGTGTGACTTAGCTAGATTTTGAATTTTGAATTTTGAATTTTGAATTATTTTCCATGCTGCACTTTCAACATTCTTCAGTAATTAACGCTTCCCCAGAAGTAGTTTGGAAATTCCATGAAAGATCGGATATTTTGCAACTACTAACACCACCTTGGCAACCAATGCGAGTAGTCCGCAGGGAAGGAGGGTTAGAAGTAGGGGCAATTACAGAGTTTAAGTTATTTCTCGGCCCCGTTCCCTTAACTTGGTTAGCGCGTCACACGGAATGCGAGAAATATCGCTTGTTTACCGATACACAAATATCCGGGCCTTTTGAATCTTGGATACATCGTCATCGTTTTGAACTAGAAAATGGTAAAACCAAGCTGACTGATGATATTTCCTATGTTATGCCCGGTGGAGATGCTGTGGAGTTTATCGGCGGCTGGCTAGTACAAGCACAATTAGAAGCTATGTTTCGCTACCGCCATTTTGTAACTAAACGGGAATGTGAGTAGGGAGTGGGGAGTGGCTGACAGGTGTAGGTATTTTACAAACGTGGCTGAAATGGGGTTTTTCCGTTAGTTAAAAACTCAATTTTAGTCTTTGATTTTTTACCTAAGAACGAAATTTCGTTATTTGAACCACGTTTAGAACTCTGTTTGAGAGTGTCCACTCATACCCACATCAAAAACCTACACCTGTCAGGTGGGGAGTGGGGAGTGGGGAGTGGGGGGAGATGGGGAAGATGGGGAAGATGGGGAAGATGGGGAAGATGAGGGAGTAACCCACCCCTAACCCCTCCTGGGAGGGGAACAGGAGAGGAGAATAACAACTGTCAACTGTCTTACTTAACGCCTTGTGTAGCTACCATAGAAGGCCCAACTGTTACTACTACTACTTGATCTGGGTGGAGTAACTCACGAGCTGCTTGATTCACTTCGGCTAGGGTGACTTGCTCTATTTTCTCAGTATAAGAGTGCAGTTCGCTCTTATCTAACCCATAAACATGATTCATCAAGATTTTATGGGTTAATTCTTCTGGGTCTGCCAAAGATACATTATAGTTACCAGTTAAAGTACGTTTGGCTGTATCTACTTCTGATGTAGTTACACCTTCTTGGTTAATTTGTGCAAGCACTTTTTGGGTGCTGGCGATCGCTTTATTCACATCTTCAGGACTGGTTTGCATTTCAATCCAAAATGTCCCAAAATCTTTTTCGGCGAGGAAGTCGCTATAAATGCCGTAAGTTAAACCTTGGCGATCGCGCACTTCTGACCCTAATCTACTAGATAAGGTATCTCCTCCCAAAATTTGGTTTAATACTTGCGCTACATAAAATCTAGGGTCTTGGCGCTTAATACCTGTATAACCGATGTAAGTAATAGCTTGAGTTTTTCCAGGAATGACAGGATTTACTCTGGTGATAGTTTTTGGTAAGGGTACTTGGGGATATTTTATAGTTGGTGGTTCTCCAGTAGCTTGCCAATTAGCAAACTCTGCTTCAATTTGCGATCGCACTTGGTTAGGTTCAAAATCTCCCACCAACACCAACACAGTAGTATCTGGACGATAATATTTTTGATTAAAAGCAATCACATCTTGACGGCGAATCTTGCGTAAACTCTCCACCGTCGGGAAATCATGCAGGGGATGTTTTTTAGGATAAATTGATTGTAAAAATACCCTTCTGGCAACTTCTTCGGGGTCGTCTAATTCCATTTTTAAGGAAGTTAAAGCTTGTTGGCGATTCAGTTCCAGTTCTTGTTGGGGAAATTTGCTATTTTTCAGCGTATCCGCTAAGGTCTGAATTAGCACCGGAAAATCTTCAGCTAAACTATCCCCTTGGATACGCATTCCGTTACGATATGCAGCAAAATCTAAAGTAATACCCCTGTCATCTAAAACTTTAGCCAGAGTTGAAGCATTTTTACTCTTAGTCCCACTCATCAAGCTATCTGCTACTAACGAGGCTAACCCAGCTTGTCCATTTGGGTCAAATTCTGTACCAGCTTTGATATATCCACTCAAGGTAACAGTGGGTGTACTTTTATCAGGTAGTAAAAATACTTGTAAGCCATTAGCTAAAGTAAACTGCTGTGGTAAACGTGTTGAAGACTTATGACCAGTTGTATCTGTTGACTCTAGAGATGGTAAATATTTCATCACCTCCGATGATGGCACAGACACACCACCAGTAAGGTTTTCTTGCGTTTGGTGTGATGGTTTTTTGCTATTAATTTCTTTTTGCTGATACGATGTTGGTGTAAAAATACCTACTTTCCGTTGAGATTTCTGTAAGTATTTGTTAACTACACGCACTACATCTTGTGATTGTACCTGCCTAACAGCAGCTAAATAATAGTCAGTAAAACGATAATCACTAGCCGTTGTCTCATCATTGCCTAACTGGGTAGCTTGGTCAGTTATGGTACGGTTACTCAAAATAATGGTAGCTTCTAACTGTCTTTTCGCTCTGGCTAATTCCTCCGCTTTTGCACCATTGCGAGAAAGATTAGCGATCGCACCCTTCACTACCGAATCAATTTTACCTAAATCTTGGTCTGGATCTGCCGTCACTAGCAACTCATACCAACCAGCCTCCTGCAAACCACCAATAGAGGCTTCTACTTCACTAGCTAAACCCGATTCTACCAACGCCTGATACAACCGAGAGTTGCGCCCCTCAGTCAAAATGTAATCCACAACTTCCAAGGCTGGTATATCTGGATGAGTCACCTGTGGTAGTGGGTAAATCACTTGTAAAAGTCCTGCACCGCCTGGTTCTTTCAGGACTATAGGAGTTTTAACTGTTGACTGTTGACTGTTGACTGTTGACTGTGGACTGTTGACTGTGGACTGTTGACGCTTAGGTATATCACCAAATATCTCTTTTACCATTGCCAAGGTTTTTTCGGCTTGGCAGTCGCCGACAATTATTAAGACGGCGTTGTCAGGGCTGTAATAGTTTTGATAGTATTTTTGTACTTGCTCAACTTGAAATTTTTCTACATCTGCCTTAGTTCCGCCTACGGGTAAGCCATAAGGATGGTTGGGAAATACGGCTTGCATCACCGCACGGTTAAGGCGGTATTCTGGGTTATTTTCATAACCCTGTAATTCGGAAATAACTACTCGCTTCTCACTGGCTAGTTTCTCCGCGTCAATGACTGCATTTTCCATTCTGTCTGCTTCTAGCAGCAGCAGTGCTTTTAGCTTGTCTCTTTCTACTGTGCCGTAATATGCTGTTTGGTCGTAACTGGTGAAGGCGTTGGATTCGCTGCCTAAAGCACTAAATAAAGTGCCAAATTGAATAGGACGGCTTTGTGTGCCTTTGAACATCATATGTTCTAGCTGATGGGCAATGCCGTTGTCTCCTCGTTTTTCCTGGCGCGAACCAAATTTGTACCACATCTGTACACTGACAACTGGTACAGCATTTACTTCTTTGATTAATACAGTTAAACCATTGTCCAGCACTGTCTTGTGGACATTTCCTGTTACCTGAAATTGATTGGATTGTTTTGCCACTAATATTGTCTGGGAATTGTCTTGGCTCAATGCGGTTCTATATTGACTTTCAGCAGGTTTATTACTAAAGGATAATACTGTAATTAAAGAGATACTGAACAATAAAACATAAAGACGGTAACGATACCAGATAGACGATACAGACATTTATTTGGTAGATGTTTTGAAGTTATTCTTTTTTATTAACAACCCCAGTTTAATGCTTTTAAGCGTAGGTTACAAAGAAAACACATTTGTCGTATATAAAAATACAATTAATTTTAGTTAATTTTACTTAAAGCTCTGATAAATTCCAATGGTAAGCCATCTGTATCAGCAATAAAAGCCACTTCAAAAATGCGATCGCCTATCTGCTGCTGTGTCGGCTCTAAGAGTATTTTCAATGGTGACAATTCTGCAACCTGAGATACACGTTCTTGCAAATCTGTCAACCATCCAGGTAAATCTGGTGTAGTTTGAGTTAAATCGAATGACAGGTGATAATAACCCACATAATGCTCATCTGCAAAAGCATCGGGGGCTGGTTTTGGTTCAGGAATTTGGATGAGTTCAATTCTGCCGCCTAGTCCTTCCATCCAGCAAGCTAGGGTATAGCCTGTTGTGAAGCGTTCACAAACTGTAAAGCCTAGTATTTCATAAAAGGCGATCGCTCGATGGATATTCGCAGTCCGAATAGAGGCGTGGTGCATAGTTTAGTCAATAGTCATTAGTCAATAGTCCATAGTTATTAATCATTAGTCATTGGTCATCAGTGAGTTAAAAATTTTTTTTCTGTTGACTGTGGACTATTGACTGTTGACTGTGGACTATGGACTATTATTCAAATAATCGGAAATAAGGGTAGCGCACAGGAACACCCGGTTCTTTATCCAAATCGAAATTAATCACTTCCCAACAGGGGTCATCTGATGAGTCGGGACTAAATTCAACAGGTAAGCCGTATAATCTTGCCGATGAGGTTTCCGGCTGTCCAGAACGCCAAGGAGTGCTGCGTTCTAAATAACCACTCATCAATTCCTGATAACGCTTGGCAATAATTACCTTTGTAGCTCGATACCCTTGGGTGTATAGCTTATCTAAGGCTTCGTGGATTTCAAACCGAATGCCATCGGGATGAGTATGTTGTCGATACCATTCATTATTCCATCTCCGCCAATGGCGACCAGATTGTAGATGAACTAATTCCCCATTTTTGGGGTTAGCTTCAAAAGCGCCATGACGGGGACACAAATAGGTATCAGTCAGTGTCAGCGCCGGAATCGTTTGGCGACAATGGGGACACTGTATATCAGGGCCAAATATAGGGTACTGCAAGCCTGGATTCATCATGAAGTGCGTACAAACATAGTCTCGTATTCACCAGCACCAGTGCGTTGGATTTTACACTTCGGCTCCACCAATCTGGGGGATTTGTTCACTGCTGCACCAATAAGGTATTGCGGCAGAAACAATTTCACCGTTGTCTTCCTCAACTTAGAGGGTGGACACTGTGATATTCTGGTTTTGCAACCAGCCTCCAAGGATGGAGTTATTCCAGTGTTCCTGGGTACCTTATTCATATTCTATCGTGTCTACCTCTTCTTACTGGCCTTCTCCCGATTTTTCTCACGCCGCCTTCATCGCCGCCAATGCTGTTGTTGTTGGTTCCGTCAAAATAGCAGCAGGAGCAAGCATTTGGTACGGTGCAGTAGTTAGGGGAGATGTGGAAAGCATTGACATTGGTGAATGCACAAATGTTCAAGATGGAGCAATTCTACACGGTGATCCCGGTTTGCCAACAGTATTGGAAGACTTTGTTACTGTAGGACACCGTGCTGTAATACATTCTGCCCATATTGAGCGCGGTTGTTTAATAGGCATCGGCGCAGTAATTTTAAATGGAGTCCGCGTAGGTGCTGGTAGCATCATAGGTGCTGGATCTGTTGTAACTAAGAATATACCCCCCTTGTCACTAGTTGTAGGTCTTCCTGGGAAAATTTCCCGTCCCGTCACCCCAGAAGAAGCCGCAGACCTCATCAAACATGCGGAACGTTACAAAAAGTTAGCATTAGTTCATGCGGGGAAAGGTAGCGATATTGGCTTTTATCAGAGTGGGGAGTAGGGAGCTGACAGGTGTAGGTTTTTTACAAGAGTGTGAGCATTCATTCACGCTTGACAGAAAATAAAAGCAGACTGACAAAGTGAAACAGAGGCTCAAATGCTGAAAAATGAGTACCTCAAACAATGGACAAATATAGTGTCACAGAAAATGCCACATCTGACGTTACCACAAGTGGTAGGGCTGGCAACATGGAGTTTTGGCATAGTGATGACAAGATCAAGTAGCTTGAGCAAAGTGTCAAAATTCATAGCTCAAGTCAACTCAGAAAAGGCAAATACAGTACGTCAAAGATTAAAAGAATGGTATGAGGAAGCCTCTGCCAAAAAAGGGCTTCATCGTCGGACTCTAGATGTAAGTAGTTGTTTTGCGCCATTGCTGTTATGGGTGATCAGTTTGCTACCTACCAATATCAAGCGTATTGCGCTAGCACTAGACGCAACCAGTATCGGCAATAAGTTTGTAGTCTTATCAGTAAACATACTCTTGGCGGGTTGTGGAATCCCGATAGCATGGTGTGTGGTCAAAGCACATGAGCCAGGAAGTTGGAAAGGGCATTGGCACAATCTGCTCACAGCAATCAAAGATGCCATCCCAACTGAGTTTGATGTCATAGTCACTGCTGACAGAGGACTGTATGCTTGTTGGTTGTATGAATTGATTGTGGCTGCTGGCTGGCATCCGTTTTTACGTATTAACCATCAAGGAACTTATCGCCTGCCATCTGGGAATACATGGCATCCACTAAAAGATGTGGTTTGTACCCCTGGAACATCTTGGTCAGGTCGAATTATTTGCTTTGTCACCAATCCCGTTGAATGTACATTGCTTGCCCGTTGGGATTTTGGTTACAAAGACCCTTGGTTGATTTTGACTGACCTTGAACCCATGAGCGCCTCTGCACTCTGGTACGGTTTACGTCCTTCTACAGAATGTGTTTATCGGGATGTCAAAGGAGATGGTTGGGATTGGCATCATACTCGTTTGCTCTCACCACAACGTGCTGAACGTTTGTGGTTAGCCATCGCTGTTGCCACTCTTTGGATGGTGATGCTGGGGGGCGAAGCGGAAAATCAATCTTCTCCCCCAACTCTCGAACAACTTCCACCTCGACATGTTGTCTTTTCTCAGCCTTTCCACCTTCATCCTCAGCGTCAGATTTCTTGTTTTTTGTTAGGCCTGTTGACCCTGATTGCTGATTTACTCAACCATCTTCCTATTCATCTTCCCAGTTGGAGTGCTTTTCCTCATACTCCTGTTGACGATTTCTTTTGCTTCAATTCCTCCTAATTGTAAAAAACCTACACCTGTCAGGGAGTAGGGAGTAGGGAGTGGGGAGTGGGGGGAGATGAGGAAGTGGGGCAGCAGGGGAAGAATAACTAATGACTAATGACTAATGACTAATGACTTTTGGTGCATCTACTTGTAAGGTCATTTGGTCATAACGCACAGTAACAAAAGGTTGACTTAAACCTATGCTGGAAAAAGGACTGGTATTAGGCACTTCTAAATTAGCGCCTACAAAACCTATTAAACCCTCAAATTTAGCTGTAAAGGTTAGCAAATTATGATCAAGTTTACTAAAACCGGGTGCAGCTAGTGTTTGTCGCCATGCGAAGCTGGGTTGGTTAAAGTTTAAAGTACAAAGATGTTGGTTTCCTTGACGGACTGTTACAGATTTTTCTTGCCAAGTGAATTGTGCAAATTCTTTTGGTAATCCCCAAATTTCTCGACCGCCAGCTACAGAGTTTTCATTATCTACATAAATGTGAGATACCCAACCACCAAATCCCTTATCAGCCGTTACAGCTAAGGCTACAATTAACTCACTGTATTCCATTACAGAATCAGAACTGTAATACGATAAATATACGCTAGCGATCGCTTTACCAGGCCATAGAGAAAATGGGTTTAACTCAGGGGGAAGGAGTAAGCGTACTTTGTCTATATCTACTAAATGTAGAGTTTGGATAGCATAACCTTTTAGTGTCCAGGGTGCTGGGGGATATTGCATATAAATATTTTGATTAGTTGACAATATTTAGGTTGGCTTACTAGATTTATGTCATAAAAATTTAACGAAATGAACTACCCTAAGACTAGTCGCATGGTTGATTTGGTAAAACTATTTATTGATAAAATCAGTTCAGAAATTGGCACGATTTTAATTGTCTCTGATGGGGAAAAACTTTGCGCTTTGGATTTTGCAGACTATGAGCAAAGAATGTTGAAACTGCTGCAAAAACGTTATCCTAGCTTCTATTTTCAAGAGACAAAGAATCCGCAGGGATTTAGTAGCCTAGTTCAAGCTTATCTAAAAGGCGATCGCCACAGCTTAAATAATATTCCTGTAGATACTGGGGGAACTCCTTTTCAACAGCAAGTATGGCTGGCGCTGCAAACTATCCCTTGGGGAACTACCATATCTTACGGTGAGTTAGCAGCAAAAATTAATAAGCCGACTGCTGCTCGTGCTGTCGGCTTGGCAAATTCACTTAACCCAATTGCGATAGTCCTTCCTTGTCATCGAGTCATTGGTGCAAACAGTTTACTCACAGGATATGCAGGAGGACTAGAGCGCAAGCGTTGGTTGCTTAATCATGAAAGAGTCATTCTTCCTTGATTTATACTTTTTGTTGGTGGTAAAACTACTTTCTTTGCTAAACCTAGAGTTTGTAATAATTTAATACTCCACCAAGTTACATCAATCTCCCACCACTGGAACCCAGCTTTGGCTACGTTAGGGTATGTGTGATGGTTGTTGTGCCAACCTTCGCCATAAGTAACAATGGAAACCCACCATAAATTTCTTGCATTGTCGTCAGCATCAAAGGTGCGATAACCCCACATATGAGTAGCAGAGTTAACAAACCAAGTGGAATGCCATAGTAATACTGCTCTGACAACCACACCATAGATGACAAATGACCAGCCTCCCAAGGCGTAAAGAACTAATCCTAAAGGAATTTGCAATAACAAAAAGTAACGATCTAACCAACGATAGAAAGGTTGTCTAGCTAAGTCTGGTGCGTACTTTTGATAGATTTCATAGTCGAAAAATTCTGAGCGGGGATACATAATCCATAACATATGGCTCCACCAAAACCCGCGCTGAGAAGAATATGGATCTAGGTGGACATCTTCGGTGTGTGCGTGATGCTGGCGGTGTCCTCCAATCCAAAAAATCGGCCCCCCCTGCATAGCTAATGCGCCGATAGTGGCGATCGCATATTCCAACCATTTAGGTACTTGAAAACTCTTGTGGCTAAGTAGTCTGTGATACCCTAAACAAATACCAATACTGCCGAACAACCAGTGGAGAACCAATAGCAAACCTAATGCTGACCAGGAAAAAAACCAAGGAGCCAACAAGGCTACGGCATGAAACGAAGTAAAGAATAATACGTTTATCCACCGTATGCGCAATGGTTTCTCTGCATCAGGTGCGATCGCCAGATGTTTTGCAGTCATAACAATTCCTAATTAATGGATCAGGTTGCGATTTGCTCTTGTAGCTGGTAATTTTTCATGCTCAACAGGAATTGACAAATTCGTCATTAAGGTGTTTGTAATTTTCTTTTGGCGAATTGCTATTACCTATTTAGACTCATGCGTTACAGTAAATTAGAGCAAGTATCACTTACATTTGTCATCCTAGCACTTGTTTTTGTTTTATTGCAAGTAGCACTTGCATTTTATTTATGGCCTCTCAACCGCTTTCAGCTCGCCAACGCTTGATTAAAGCAGCACTGGAATTATTTACTGCTCAGGGAGTCAGTGGAACTACTACCCGTCAAATTGCTGAAAAAGCCGCAGTCAATGAAGTGACGCTGTTCCGCAATTTTGGTAATAAACATGGGCTGCTGTTGGCTGTATTAGAAGAATCAGCAGCCTTTATCAACTTAGGTGAGTCCCTGGTACAACGGGCTAATCCTCCGGGGGATGTTTACCAAGCTTTAAAAGACTATGCAAGTGCTAGCTTACACGCATTGGAAAGAGTGCCAGATTTGGTCAGGTCTGTAGTAGGTGAAGCTGACCAATTTCCAGCAGAGAATCGCCGCGCCTTGGGACGAGGCTTAACAGAGGCTAACCGCTATGTAGCTCAATACTTAGCTACAGTAATTGAACAGGGAGATTTAAACACCTATCTACCCGCAGAGAAATTAGCCAGTTTACTCAACGGCATGATTTTGGGATACGCCGTTATTGAGTTTACCAGCGAATTTCATCAACTTTGGGAAAGTCGGGACGATTTTCTAGAAAACTTAGTGGAGTTATTTCTTCACGGAACGATGTCACCCGCAATGAAATTAGCTCACAACAGCTTAGAAATCAGAGAAATACCTCAAGACGTAGCGGATATACCTGCGGCGTTAGTTCATGAAATTCTCCGACAAGCTAGAAAATCGAGTCTACAGGATTACGCGATCGCATACGTTTTATTTGCGGCTGGCTTATCCGCTACAGAACTAGTTAACTTACAACGAAATCATCAAATTTATGACTCTCACGGTCACTTCCTGCAAATTACCATCCCCGGATTCGTCCGCCAAGTCCCGGTAAACCAGTGGATTTTAGGGAAACGCTATGGTTCCTATACAGATAATCCCTTAACTAAATGGTTAAAAAGTCGTAAAGATAATCATGCTCCCATGTTTATTAACGCGACAGGTGAACCAATCTCGGAATCTGAGGTTTTAGCTTGTTGGCAAGTCTGGACTCAAGCATTATTAACCCCGCAAGGACAAACACCTCAAATTGACCAAGCAAAACATACTTGGCGCGTAGAAATGTTAATGCGAGGGATGACTTTAGAGAATTTAAGCATTATTACAGCCTGCGATCGCACTCAATTACAACCCTATGCCCACAGAGCAAAGGAAAAAGCAGCCCTTGAACAAGCAACTCGTTTGGATCAAAAGCCAGTTTAGGGGAGTGGGGAGTAAGGGAAGATGTGGTTCTCTGCGAGACGGGAAATCGAGCGGAGTCGAGATTCACCAACCGGGAGTAGGGGAGAACAACTATGGACTGTTGACTAATGACTAATGACTAATGACTATATTAAAGTTAATAAGCTAAAACATAAATTAATAAAAATTAATTCTCAATCTGTAGCTAATATTTCAAAGTAAATATTGTACATAGAAATTATTAATCAGAGGAGACAATTCTGGTGAGACGAAAAGTTAATAAAGTGTTGAAACAATCTGGAGTAATTCCTTATAGGGAGAGGGATGGAAAGATTGAAATACTATTGATTACAACACGCGATCGTCAAGAATGGGTAATTCCCAAAGGTGGGATCGTTAATGGTATGACTCCCCCTGCATCAGCCGCTAAGGAAGCTTGGGAAGAAGCTGGAGTAATCGGGCAGGTAGATGGTAATGAATTGGGTACTTATAAGTATCGTAAACGAGGCAAAATCTACCGAGTTAAAATGTATTTACTACCAGTTGAAAACCTCAGCGATTGTTATCCAGAGGCTAATAAAAGATACCGACGATGGCTAGATGCAAAACAAGCTATCAAACTCATAAAAAAAGACTCCCTCAAGCGCATCTTAAAAGGATTTCTCCAAACAAAACTACACTCTTGTGCATTATCTCTTTAGCAAGGTCGACCATTGACCGTTAAAAGTTAACGGTCAATACAAATAAATAGAACTGAGATATTTACAAGTTACAAATATGATGGCAATTGCCTTTCATAATTACGAATTACGAATTACGAATTAATCTTACTCTTGAATAATCACTCCATTTGGGAGTTGACTTTATGTCAATGGAAACTACACAACTACCCCAAGACCCAAAAGTAGAATCCTTGGAATGGGAACCACCCATGCCACCCACGGATTTAATTTTTGACGACGGAGAACCCTTGGAAAGTAACCGCCATCGCATCGCCATGAATTTATTGATCCGTTCTCTCAAATATCAATGGGCAGAACGAACTAATTTTTTTGCTGGCGGTAATATGTTTATTTACTACAGCAGTAAGCAGGCAAGAAATAGAGATTTTAAAGGCCCTGATTTTTTTGTAGTTCTAAATATAGAGAATAATCCTACGCGCTTGGGTTGGGTCGTTTGGGAAGAAAATGGCCGCTATCCTGATATGATAGTTGAACTACTTTCCGATTCAACAGAAGCTAAAGACTTGGGAGAGAAAAAACAACTATACGAGCAAGTATTTAAAACTAAAGATTATTTTGTATTTCATCCGTTCAAAGTTAATTCTTTGCAAGGTTGGCATTTAGATAGTGATCAAGGCTATCAACCAATTACTCCCAACCCCCAAGGCTGGTTATGGAGTCAAAGTATAGGCTTGTGGGTGGGAACTTGGCAAGGTCAAGTAGAAGATGATGATGCTGTGTGGCTGAGGTTTTACGATGAGGCGGGTAATGTGGTTCTGTTACCAGAAGAAGCACAACAGCAACGGGCTAACTCTGAACAACAACGAGCTGACGCTGAACAGCAACGGGCTGACACTGAAAGACAAGCAAGATTAAACGCTGTATCTCAATTACTAGATATGGGTATGAGTCAAGAACAGGTTGCACAAGTCCTCAGCTTGACTGTGGCGGAGGTAGAAATAATTCGTAATTCGTAATTTTAAAGAGTGAAAGGGAGTTGCTAAATTTGTTTTTTTAAAAAATATCTTTGATGTCCTGGGGGGAAGTTTTCTAGAACTCCAAATATTTCGTATCCCAAACGTTGGTAAAATCCTAAAGCTTGAAAACTAAAAGTATCGAGATAAGCATGACTACAGCCGCGTTCCTTGGCTGCTTGTTCAGCTTTGAGTAAAAGTTGCTTTCCATAACCTTGACCACGCAAGCTCTCATCTACCCATAAGTGAGATACAAACAGCCATCCCCAATGTGTTTTTCCCACTAGACCACCAACAATTTCTCCATTATCATCTCGAATTAAAACGCTTAAAGGATAAGCAATATCTTTATATTGAAGGCTATTATTGTTAAATTCAACAATTTTACTAATTACAGCCTGAATATCCTTTGGATCGGGTTTATCCTCAATGTTAAAAACAAAATCTGTCATTTACTTTAAGAAATTTAATGACAACACAATAGCAGTAAATTATTACTTTAGGCCTATGCCCATAACCTAGCGGTTGATTAACCTATAGCTTTGCTAATATTACTGTGTCTTTTCCAGTAATAAAAGAAGCAAAATTTTTGTTAAATTCGCCACTATCTCAAGATAGAGGTAGTGTAACGGATTGTACGAACCTGGAA
Source organism: Nostoc sp. MS1 (assembly GCF_019976755.1). Classification (NCBI taxonomy): domain Bacteria; kingdom Bacillati; phylum Cyanobacteriota; class Cyanophyceae; order Nostocales; family Nostocaceae; genus Nostoc; species Nostoc sp. MS1. Next base: position 550,859 of record NZ_AP023441.1, on the reverse strand, counting down.
AAGAAAATGCTGGTGTCCAAAATAAGTCTGTAACATTTGTAATATTTTTATGACCTCTCGTATTCGTTTTTTGATGTGTTCTCCTGACCACTACGAAGTGGATTATGTGATTAACCCCTGGATGGAAGGGAATATTCACAAATCTTCACGCGATCGCGCAGTTGATCAGTGGCAGGGGCTATACCAAATTCTTAAAGAACACGCCATTGTAGATTTAGTCACCCCTGAAAAAGGCTGGCCAGATATGGTGTTTACTGCCAACGCTGGCTTAGTCTTGGGTGATAATGTTGTTCTGAGCCGCTTTTTACACAAAGAGCGTCAAGGTGAGGAACCATACTTCAAACAATGGTTTGAAGGCAATGGTTATACAGTTTATGAACTACCAAAAGACTTACCCTTTGAAGGTGCAGGCGACGCATTATTAGATAGAGAAGGACGTTGGCTGTGGGCTGGCTATGGTTTCCGTTCCGAGTTAGATTCTCACCCATATCTGGCTAAATGGCTAGATATTGAAGTCCTATCACTGCGGTTGATAGATGAGCGTTTCTATCATTTAGATACCTGTTTCTGCCCACTAGCTAACGGTTATTTACTCTATTACCCTGGTGCGTTTGATTCCTACTCCAACCGCTTAATTGAGATGCGAGTTGCACCAGAAAAGCGCATAGCTATTGCTGAAGCCGATGCGGTGAATTTTGCTTGTAATGCGGTGAATGTTGACAGCATCGTCATTATGAACAAAGCCAGCGAAACTTTAAAGCAGCGTTTATCTGATGTTGGTTTCCGCGTACTGGAAACACCTCTGACCGAATTTCTCAAAGCTGGTGGTGCGGCTAAGTGTCTTACCTTGCGCGTAACAGAACCAGTTAGAGCAGAAGTTCACGCCAACGTGTCCGTCGAAAGCCGAATTATGCGTATCGAAGGACATTTACTTGATTCTGGCTTGATTAACCGCGCCTTGGATTTAATTGTCGATACTGGTGGTAGTTTCCAAGTATTAAACTTCAACTTGGGTGAACAACGCCAAAGTACATCCGCCGCCGAAGTGAAGGTTTCCGCACCTTCTCACGAGGTGATGGAAGAAATCCTTTCCCAATTAATTGATTTAGGTGCGGTAGACTTGCCTCAAGATGAGCGCGATGTCAAACTTGAGCCTGTGATTCAAAATGGTGTCGCCCCTGATGATTTCTATGTCAGTACCATTTATCCTACGGAAGTGCGGATTAAAGGGCAGTGGATTAAAGTCGAAAATCAACGGATGGACGGCGCGATCGCTATTACTCAAACTGCCAATGGTCTAAAAGCAAGGTGTAAAATATTACGTGACCTAGAAGTAGGCGAACAAGTTGTAGTAGACGTACAAGGTATCCGCACCATCCGCAAAACTGAATCGCGGGAACAACGTAACACCCAAGAGTTCAGCTTTATGTCGGCGGGTGTTTCTAGCGAACGCCGCGTGGAATTGGTGGTTGAACAAGTCGCTTGGGAACTACGGAAAATTCGTGATGCTGGCGGTAAAGTAGTTGTCACAGCCGGGCCTGTGGTCATTCATACTGGTGGTGGCGAACACCTATCAAGATTAATTCGGGAAGGTTACGTACAAGCCTTACTGGGTGGAAATGCGATCGCAGTCCATGACATCGAACAAAATATCATGGGTACATCCTTGGGTGTGGACATGAAGCGGGGTGTAGCCGTTCGTGGAGGACATCGCCATCACTTGAAGGTAATTAACTCCATCCGTCGCTACGGTAGCATCGCCAAAGCTGTGGAAGCAGGGGTAATTAATAGCGGTGTCATGTATGAATGCGTCCACAATCAAGTTCCCTTTGTTCTAGCTGGTTCCATTCGGGATGATGGGCCTTTACCCGATACCCAAATGGACTTAATCAAGGCGCAGGAGGAGTACGCCAAACACTTAGAAGGTGCGGAGATGATTCTCATGCTGTCATCAATGCTGCACTCAATTGGTGTGGGGAATATGACCCCATCTGGTGTAAAAATGGTCTGTGTGGATATTAACCCGGCTGTTGTGACCAAATTGAGCGATCGCGGTTCAATAGAATCAGTAGGTGTAGTCACTGACGTAGGTTTATTCCTCAGTCTGTTAACTCAGCAGCTAGATAAGTTGACAAGTCCGTATGTGTCTAAGGTAGGTTAAGAATTATCTCACACAGAGGAGCCAGTGCGTTTGGCTGCTCTGCCGACTTAAAGCAACTGGCGTAGCGCAAAGGAGCAAAGGAAGGAAGATGCAAAGGGTGGCTTTAACACGAGAGTTACAGGTTAATTGGGTCAGTTTTTTTGCTGATTTCCTGTTGGTGGGAATGGTGTTTGGGCCTCCTATTGCTCCTTTTTTGGCTGCGTCTGGTGTCTGGTTGCTTGGGGGTATTGCGGACATCATTTACTTTATGGGTAATCATGTATGTCCGCAACCTACTATGGGTTTGGAATTAGCATCCCCCTTCATCATGGCTGTATGTATGCGCTGTTATGGTACTGTCACAGGTTTGTTAATTACCCGCCTGCTTTATGCTGTAACTGGCGGTAAAGGTATTTATTGGCTGAGTCAATATGGTTGGAGTGGTGCGGCTTTAGCCACTGTCTTGATGATGGCTTATCCTGTGGAATTAGCAGCGCAAATTTTTGGTTTGTGGGATTTTAATAATTATTTAGTTACGCCCTTCGGTTTGATTACAGGTGTGGCTTGGGGGTTGTTCATGATGCCATTTTTACATGCTTGGGACAATAAAGATTAGTTAAAAGAATATTTGAAATAGGACGACAAGCGAAATACAGGGCAAGTAATGCCCACACTCTCCAAGTTATACTAAATCAATACTGTAATCCTTTGAATGGTATGAGTGAAACGCTGGCTGATATTGATGTACCACCACAGTTTCCAGATCATACTCAACTACCAGAGTCTGATGGTACATTTGTGTTCGCGCAGCGTGCCGGAGGCAAGAATTTTCAAGAACATCCCCAAAGCATTATTATTACAGACTCTATCATCCAAACATTACAAAATTTACATGCAGACGGAAATTTCTGTATAGGTCAAGATTGTGGTATTTATTGGCGCGAAACAGAACCACCAGAAAAAGGTACAGTAGCACCAGATTGGTTTTATGTTCCTGGTGTACCACCAAGATTAGACGGAAAAATTCGCCGTTCCTATGTGTTATGGCGAGAATATATTCCCCCATTAATTGCTATATAATTAGCCAGTGGTAATGGTGAAGAAGAACGAGATAAAACACCTCTACCTCTAAGTGGCGATCGCCAAGGTGCAAAGCCTGGTAAATTTTGGGTATATGAGCGCGTAATTCGTATTCCCTATTACGCTATTTATGAAGTTAATAATCAGAAATTAGAAGTTTATCATTTAGTAGATTTTTCCTACCAAAAAATGCAGCCTAATCAACGGGGACATTATCCCATCCCGCCTTTAGGTGTAGAATTAGGGCTTTGGCAAGGAAGTTACTTAAATAATCCTGAGCAACTATGGCTGCGCTGGTGGGATTTAGATGGTAATTTATTACTTGTGGGTAAAGAAGAAGCCGAATTACAAAGACTAAGGGCGCAACAAGCAGAGCAAAAAGCCGCACAACTAGCAGAACGTTTACGAGCAATGGGTATAGATCCAGATACAGGTTTAAGCCTGGAATAATGTAGATACAAGTAGGGTAGTTAAGGAATTATTTTATAACTATTTTTCGGTTATAAGGCAATACGGTTCAGTTAAGCCTAGAAAGCTGATTAGTGATGTGAAATTTCGGAGCTTCTACTCGTTGTCCAGTACCTCTGTGTTGCGGCTTTTTAGAGCGAAACTTTGATACAGGTTTTTTCACAACTCTGGGATTAACACGGTGAACACGTTCAGATAAAAACGTATCTAAAATCTCGACAATTAACCAATCGAAAAAAAAGGTAAGTCTTCGGTCTGTAAATCTTGAAATTTAGGAATAGCACGACGAATGACTCGTAATGTACTTGTAAAACTCAAGCGTAATGGTGGAACCCCAGCAGTAGTTGCAGCTTGAAACATTAACACTCGTACTGACCAATGACCTAACAACCAACCATAAATTTCTTGCACGACTTCTCGTGGTTTTTGAGAACGAACGTGAGTTTTACGCCCCAAAAGATGTATTTTCAATTCATCAATGATATTTTCTACTTCCCAACGTTGATGATATTCTTTGGCTAATAATTCTGCGGGAAATTTATCAATATCTAATAAATTCGTAATTAAGCGATAAGTAAGTTGTTCCGTAGGGTTTTCTGGATGCTCAATTGTGTATTCAATAACTCTCACAAGAATTGGCTGACAACCTTTTGAGCGTAGTTTTCCTGAAGGATTAATCCACGATAAGTAGGAGCCATCTTCTAATAAGTTTTTTAGTACATCTCGCATTGAATCTCTCGACCACAGGCTCATTGCTACTACAAGACACACTACCAAATGTGCTGGTAAAGAACGATTTCTTTCTTCGTTAGCTTTGCTGGTTGTAATCGCTTGTTCAATGGCAGTTGCAGGTATGGCTGTCTCTATTGCTTTTAGCAAATCATCGCTTTGTATCATTGGAGACAACAGGGAAAAATCTTTGAGATGCACTACAGTTTACTTTCAGCGTTAATTACAATCCTTAATTTACACAACTTTGCGCCTTAACTGAACCGTATTGGGTTATAAGGTTAAGTAAATGCAAACTCTAATTCGACTCAAAATAGAAAGATTTATTGAAGATGAGCAAGAATATTTTGTAGCCACAAGTGACGATTTACAGGGGTTAGTTGCCGAAGGTAAAACAGTACAAGAAGCTATAGAAATAGCTGAGAATGTAGCTAAGGTATTATTGGCATTAGAGAAAAAAAACATTATAAAATAATAATTTTCATTGCTCATAATCAACAGTACCAAGCATGATTCTGCAACAGCGCAACACATCTTCATATAAATCAAAAGCTTTCGTAGCCATCTGATTAAGTTGATCTCTTGTCTCAAGACGGTGTTCTCGAACTTCAAAGTCATGAAGATACATAGAGAAAAATTCACGCCCTTCAATTGGCCAAATGTTTGCATTTAACTTTGACTGGAAGTCTCTGAGAATACTCATAAAATTTCTCCTTTTTGCCTCCAATTCAGGATTTAAAAATTCGTGCATTACATCTGTCCAAGTATCAATAAGATCATCAATACTTTCTAAATCTTTACTACGAATACTATTTCCTACGTCATGCTCTTTCAAAAATCTTGCACCTCTTCCATTAGGTGGAAAATCTTTGAGTAGTTGAAGAAACAAACTCCTGTCTTGCTTTATTGTGATAGATGTATAAGTAAAGCTATTTTTAGTTCCTAAAGAAATTACATCATCAGTTTTGGTGTTCTCTACTTTTTTTGTATAGATAACTGGAGTTAAATGTTCAGGAATACCCTCTAACTGAATTTCTACACAAGCAAACTTATAAGCTGTTTCAAACGTGCGACCAGATCCCAATGCTCTATAAAAGCCAACTGAGAATGCTATTGCAGCAGTATCTCCAATAGCTTGATTCATGCCAATAACGTAGGGAATATAATCGGCAATAGCTTTTGCTTGGATTTCTGAATAACAAGCATTTAAAACCACACATTTAACCTGATGTGATACTAGCTCAAATAAGCTGCTAAGTGCAGAAGGAACAACAGGTTGAACTTGTCCTGTGAGATTTTCAAAGCATAGTTCTCCTGTACTCGTTCCATGTCCTGAGAAGTGAACAATTTGCGGCTCGATATCAAAAATTGCTTGACTTATATCTCCTGGACGCACTGCTTCACGAGGCTCTAGATGGAAAATATCTCTTTGCTTTGAGAGTTGTAGTTTCTCACGTATATCTCGCAACTCTTGACCTAAACGCAAACGGCCAGCATCGCTAGGATCAGCTGACAGAAATAGAATTTTAGTTTTATCCATGTGCAAAAAGATAAGTGACCTTGAGCTAAAGTAGACAAATTACCTATATAAGTTTTAACAGCGTTATTGCAGTAGTGTCACTTCAGTAAGAGGCACTAAAGTAAAGCATAATGCACCTTATAATGGCGGTTCTATAAGACTAATTTTTACTTTACTCTAACGACTAGTTAACACTTCTAAACCACTCGGTTATCCCTCCCGCTAAAGCCTTAGCTAACTTTTTCTGCTCTTGGGGATCTGTCACCCATTCAAATTCATTAGGATTACTCATAAAACCCAACTCTAATAATACCGAAGGTGCGGTGGCTGGGCGTGTCAGTGCGAGGTTATCCCAAAATACACCGTAGGAAGGTCTACCGAGTTTATTTACTAAATAATTGTGCATGAAGACGGCGAGGCTTTGAGCTTGGGTATTGTACCAAAATGCACCAACTCCCTTAGTATTTTCCGCATCACCGTCATCCGGTAGAGAATTGTAATGGATGGAAATTGAAATTGCTGGTTCCTCTCGATTGATAATTGCTTGACGTTCTGGTAGAGAGACATCCCTGTCATCCTCCCTCGTCATCACTACATTTGCACCCAATTTCAGCAATTCATCACGTAATAGCTTCGATACTGCCAGATTTACGTCCTTTTCTAAATATCCAGTCGGCCCAGATGCGCCAGATTCTTTACCACCATGACCAGGATCGAGTAGAATCTTGATACCAGATAAGGGCTTTTGCCTATTTTGCTTGATAACAGGCGCATGGCGTAAAGCTAACACCAGGGTCGTACCGTCGTATCTCAGCTTATATCCCCACTGTTGAGCTTTTTTGAGGTTAAAGGTGTATCTTACCTCTGTTGGGTTTGCCTGCTGCCAATCTAGACGAGAAATTAAAGGGTCATCATCCAGGCGAATAATATCAGTTTGGGCAGTGGTGTTGTAGAGTCTCAGGGTGAAAGTTTTTTCTCCTTGTTCTACGCTCACAGGTACAGGGGTTTCTAGTGGGAAACGCATCTCTGTTGCACCGGGAAGTCTCCGATATCCGACACTGCGAACAATTGTTCGTGGCGGAATAGATCCTGGGAGAACGCGAGTTTCCTTACTATTAATCCAAGCACCATAGTCTAGACGGAACCATTCACCTTCTTTACCTGTGACAGTGGCTCGTGTTCCTTTAGGCAGTGGCGTAAGTCGAGAGAAGTCGGTACTAGGGCCAGTACGTGCAGTTCCTGCGTCTGCTACCACCTCAGCAACTGGTAACTGCGCAGGTGAGAGAATGGTAATTTTACCAGTCCCTGGTTGAGTTATTGTCTTACCATTAAGTGTCAGTTGAAACTGAGGTTGCCCCAACTCTATCTCTCTACCAGCATCTGAGACAACTTGCCCATTTACGGAAGAGCTAGGCTTTAACAATGTTGTGCAACCTTGGTAAATTCCCACGCTAGACTGGGTAGTGGGTTGATTCTGTCCCGTCAAGGCTGCCAAATTATTTGGTAGTTGTGCTTGTTGTGGTTGTGGTAAAAGTGCCACAGTTTGATTAGCTAGTTTCACAGATACACTAGCGTTAGGAGATGCAACCGCGCTAAAACAAACTAGTTCTCCCGGTAGTCTGGCAATGTCGGCGACTGGTGTTAGAGAACCTTTAGCAAAAGCTAAACCTTGGGGTATCTCTGGTTGATTACTCACCCTTGTCACCTTAATCTGAAGCGTTTGACCTTGGTGAGTGATGGTAAAAATATTCTCTCCTAACTGTAGGGGAAAACTTGGTGCAAAATGACCTGAGCGACTACGAGTAATTGGCTTACCATTGATGAGAACTTGTCCATTTGGTGGTGCTGTGCCAATAAAAAAGATTTTTTCTGCACTAGTCTGGTGGTTTGTCGGGGGATAAACAACTTTGAAAGGTGAGGAAGCCAAAGCAATGGAGGAGGTGACAAGGAAGCTTAAGATTACTGGTACGAGGAAATTTTTCACAGGATTATCACAGAAGCGTATTAATTATGTGACTGTGGCACAATGACGGGATGTCTTTTGAAAGGTATTGTTAGCAGTTGATAAAAATTCAAACTACTATGACTAAGTTTATCTTTGTAACTGGAGGTGTCGTTTCCAGTATTGGCAAAGGCATTGTAGCAGCAAGTCTGGGCCGTTTACTCAAATCACGAGATTATTCGGTGTCGATTCTTAAACTCGACCCTTATATTAATATTGATCCGGGTACAATGAGTCCCTTTCAGCACGGCGAAGTGTTTGTTACCCAAGATGGTGCAGAAACCGATTTAGACTTGGGACATTACGAACGCTTTACCGACACTTCGATGTCACGACTCAACAGCGTTACGACTGGTTCTATTTACCAAGCTGTAATCATGCGTGAGCGTCGCGGTGACTACAATGGCGGCACAGTACAGGTAATACCCCATATTACGAATGAAATTAAAGAGCGGATTTTGTCTGTCGCTAAAGAAACAAATCCATCTGTAGTTATTACGGAAATTGGTGGTACGGTAGGCGATATTGAATCCCTGCCATTTTTGGAGGCTATACGCCAGCTACGCAAAGAGGTAGGAAGGCAAAATGTGCTGTATATGCACCTTACCCTTTTGCCTTATATTGCTTCGGCTGGGGAAATGAAAACTAAGCCGACACAACACTCGGTGAAGGAACTTAGATCAATTGGTATTCAACCAGATATTTTAGTATGTCGGAGCGATCGCCCCATTCCTAGAGGACTAAAGCAAAAATTATCGGAATTTTGCGATGTTCCTGTAGAGTGTGTCATTACCTCCCAAGATGCCAGAAGTATCTACGAAGTACCTTTAATTCTAGAAAGGGAAGGGTTAGCAGAACAAGCCCTAGATTTGTTGCAAATGGAACAACGGCAACCAAATCTAGCCAAATGGGAAGCAATGGTGCAAGGCTTGTATAGTCCTAAGCATAACGTAGAAATTGCCATCGTTGGTAAATACGTCAGATTGAGTGATGCGTATTTATCCGTAGTCGAGGCGTTACAACACGCGGCGATCGCTACGCAAGGAAAATTAACCTTACGTTGGGTAAACTCTGAAGATTTGGAAAACCAACCAGTAGAGGATTATCTCGCGGGTGTGGATGGCATAGTTGTACCTGGAGGTTTTGGTACTCGTGGGGTTGATGGCAAAATTGCGGCGATTAAATACGCCCGCGATCGCCAAATTCCCTTCTTAGGTTTATGCTTAGGAATGCAATGTTCCGTAATTGAATGGGCGCGAAACGTCGGTGGGTTAACAGGCGCTAATAGTGCGGAATTTGATCCAACCACTAAGCATCCAGTTATTAACTTGTTGCCAGAGCAGCAAGATGTAGTAGATTTAGGCGGAACAATGCGCTTAGGTCTGTATGATTGCCATATTCTACCTAATACCCTCGCCGCCAAACTTTACCAAGCCGAAGTTATACAAGAAAGACACCGCCATCGGTATGAGTTTAACAATGATTACCGCCAGTTGTTGTTAGATTCTGGCTATGTGATTAGCGGCACATCACCCGATGGACGCTTAGTGGAAATTGTGGAATATCCCCATCATCCATTTTTTATCTCTTGCCAGTTTCACCCAGAATTTCAATCGCGTCCCAGCACTTCCCATCCTTTATTTAAAGGGTTTATGCAGGCTGCGATCGCCCGGAATCATCCAACTACCAATTTCCCAACACCAGTGGAAGTATCTTCAAGTATTTCCAGTAAATAAATCATCTATCTTGTGGGGTGGGCAAAAAGCCCATCTTACGAGATTGGATATTTTTCATTGAGAAACACCCTCCAACAGCCTTTAACTTATTGTCCAGATAACTTTTCATAAAATTCAAGATTAATCTTGGGATTTTGCAGTAACATTGGGCAACATTAACTTAGAACGTCAGCATATTTCATCACATACAGGGTAGCATCATTCATGAATTTCGGACTTGAGGAGCTGGTGTGGCTTACTGGGTGAAAATTCTCTATGACAGGAAAGAATATGTGATCAATTTTGAGCGCGTAAATGCTTTTTGTTATGAACAGAACGGCAGAGTCACATTTTGGTTGCCAGACAGTGCCATTCCTATTGTAATTAATCCCCAAACTAACTTAGAAGACTATCACAAAATTCTAGAATATCTAGAAAAAGTGACAGGCTTAGAAGTGGAAAATGCCCATTGGGTAAAAATTAATTACGAAAGAAATGAATACGTAATCAATCTCAATTGCATTAGTTCTTTTTGCCAAGAAGCAAACGGCAGAATCACATTTTGGTTGCCCGATGGCACTATTCCTATAATTATCAACCCCGTAAGTAATCCAGATTCTTATGGAAAAGTTTTGGATTACGTACAGAGGACTACAGGATATTCTTTTTCTTAGTCATTAGTCATTAGTCCATAGTCATTAGTCCACAGTCAATAGTATAAGGTCACTTTTAATTACGAATTACGAATTACGAATTACGAATTAATTTATCCCACGCCAACTTCGCTGCACCCACCATACCTGCTGAGTTGCCTAATTCTGCTTGAAGGATTTGTAACCCTGCGCGAGATGTATACATAACTCGCTTTTCCAATTCTGCTTTGAGGGTGGGAAAGAAAAATTCAAAGCTAGCACTGACACCACCACCAAGGACGATCGCTTCTGGTGTTAAAATATAGATTAGGCTGGCTAAACCTGTACCTAAATCCCTACCATATTCTCGCCAAAATGCTAAAGCCTCTACATCACCCTCTTTAGCCAATAAACCTAATTCGGCAGGTTCTTTACCAGTACGGTGACGAATAGCTTTAATTGAAGTGTATTGTTCTAAGGAACCTTGATTACCACTCTTACACATAGGGCCATCAGGTTGGAGTGTAATTAATCCCAGTTCTCCCGCCGCGCCGCAATGTCCGACAAATAATTTACCATCCAAAAAAATTGCCCCGCCTACACCAGTTCCCAAGGTTAGCATTATAAAATTTTTGTACTGGCGACCGGCTCCTAACCATGCTTCGGCTATTCCCGCACAGTTGGCATCATTTTCAATTACCGTAGGCTTGCCAATTTTCACTTCTAACCAATCAGCCAAAGGCACATTTACCCATTGTGGCAAGTTAATGGCAATTTGGGCAATGCGTCCTGCTGCATCAGCCGGGCCGGGTGTACCGACACCAATAGCTATAGCTTGATTATCGGGGTCAATTTGAGCGATCGCATCCACCATCGCCATGAAAACTGCTTCAGGTATGGCGGGTTGGGGAGTCGCTACAGTTAAAGATTGTAAACAAGTACCATCTTGGGTAAATCGCCCTAGTTTAATTGCCGTTCCCCCCAAGTCAATGCCAATTACTTGAGTATCTGCCACTTTAATTTCCTCACACCACCAGGACTGAAAAAGGGGCTTGGTTACTTGGCTCTTTTTTCAACTAGGTGGATATTATTCAAGACAAAGTAGTATTTTAGTTCGTAGTAAGTGATTTATCACTCAGAACCAGGATTATTAAGATTATATTGCGATCGCACCTAACGTCCACTGTAGGCGATCGGTTGGGGAGGGGAAGAGCGAGCGATCGTTTTTTTAGTATTCTTGGGTGACACTCACAGCTACACTTTATCTAAGGTAGAGGCATCATAGGTTTTTATCCTCATTTTGTGGGATTATTAGCCTCATCGATAGATTGTGAGGTTAGTCAGGTGAGCCAGAGAGGAAATATCCCTCACCTGCGTTCCCTTAAGATAGAGCGATGTAAGGTTGGTCAGGTTGGAAAGAGCCGAAATATTGCTCACCTGTGTTTCTAGAAGAGTAATATTTGTAAGGTTGGTCAGGTGGGACAGAGCCGAAATATCCCTCACTTGTGTTCCCCAAAGATTTAACTTTTTGAGGTTGGTTAAATTGGACAATGGATTTAATGCACCTAATTTTCTAGGAATTGAAATTGGAAGAAGCCCATATTCTTCAACTTGTTGTCTAATGAGTGATATTTGACTCCAATCATCAACAAAGTTGGCTAATTCTTGAGCAACTGTGAGAGTCTTATCATCTAAAAACTCTTTCAGAAGCTCGTTAGCTCTTTGATCACCAATTAATCCCAGCATTCGCACACAAGCTGCACGGTCTGGTGCTTTCCAGCCTGTTCGATTTTTAAGATAAGGTATGATAGCTTCACCACAGGATGCTAAGGCTACTGCATCCGTTATATTTTGAGGTGGTAAAAGCTGTTTTGATAACTGGGTAAAAGCTTCAGTAATTTCTGAATTATTTAGCTGGTAGGCATTTGTGTAACACCGAAGGAAAAAAAACTGCTGTGTCCTAATTTTTGCAGCTTCTACTCGGTCTTTTTTCGACCGTGCTTTAGCGGGAGCATCTAAAGAAACTTTTTTACGAATTGCTCTTACAAGGTCAGTAGCAAAGCTAGAACCATCTCGTGGTAACGCAACAGCAAATAAAATCACAGGTTGCCAGGAAGCTTCATCAGTATGATTTGCTAATGTCTGAACATCACCGATATTAACAAAACGTTCGGCTGCGAGAAACTCTTTTAAAGTATTGTGCAGAAATTCAACTTGCTCACCCAATACCTGAAGCATTCCACTACGTTCTACAAGTGCTTGAAGAATATCGGCAGCTTTAATATTAGAAAGCTTGTAACTTTCTAAAGCTTGAGTAATTTGTTGTTGGGCTTCAGCCACAGTAATTGCAGATAAACCTGAACTAACCATGTGGAAAGCAAGTTGAGACAGCAATCCTTTACGAACCCGAAATTCTAAGCCTCTATACGCTTTATTAATCCATTTTTGGTCTTCAAAACGCGATCGCTCTTTATCCCGGCGATCTAGCAGCATCTCACACAGCTTTTCGCATAAATCAACAGGTGTTTCTGGAAGGTTCTCATTTCTTGCCCGATGAAGCGCACAAACTACAGCACAAAGCAAAGGATTACTGGTTAATCGAGCCACAGTAGAGTTAGCTTCAAGGCGCTGCTTTAAGCGTTTAGCCAAAGGTCGTAAATCGGCTGGTTCGTTCCAATTTCGTAACCGAACCTCCATCGCATCATGCCACTTATCAATGAAGGTATCCCGATCAACAGGGGTCATCGGTTCAACCCGCGCGGATTCAAACCCAAGTTCAATAAACTCTTTTCGTTCAACTGCTTCAGGGCGTGTTGTCACCACATAGTAATTATCTGGGTAAGTATTAATTAATTGACGGATTTCCCGCATAGTTTCATCCCGCACTTGCTGGGGAACTTCATCTACACCGTCAAACATCACCAAAGCACGACCACTGTTTAAAACATCATCCATCCAATTAGCAGGAGGATCAGGTAGTTCTTTTGCTAGTAAAACAGGAAATGTGCTAGGTCGTGGCAACTGACCTTTAGTGTAATCCCGCAAGCGAATAATAAAGGGAATTTTTTCTCGCCAGTCACCAGAATTATCTGCAAATTGAGTATCAGCCTCACCATCAAACTGACTCAATGAAGACTTAATTAATGGTAATTTTTGTTTTGCTCTGTCTCTAGAAACTGGTTCATCTTTAGCAGATTGCACAGCCGCCCAACGCAAAAGGGTTGTTTTTCCACTACCAGCGACTCCACGTATCAGCAAACGCTTTTTCACACAAAGATTATCGAAAACCTCCTCTGCTGGAAATGTATTTGCATCTTGTGCTGTTAGTTCGTTAATATCACCTTCTAATTCTTCTGCTTCTGTAATCTCCTCATCTTCATCGGACAAATTCAAAGATACATAAGCAACAGTCAGTGAATATTCTTTAGACTCCTTGGGTACTTCAATCCCGAAAAGCTGTACATAATCTAACTTATTAACCACAGCTTGACGATAACGAACTTCATAATCTGCTGCTGGGTCATCTTTACTCTCAGGAGTAATCTCAATCGAATTATTATTTATTGATACTTCTACAGCAGAGTTAGAGTTTTTTTTTGCAGAAACAGAACTACATAAATTTTCTATCCAAGGCTTTAAATGTGTTAGATTCCAACATCCTAAATCATCTGTTTGCCCATAAATAACGCTAGGAATCCAACCCGCCCCTGTAGAATCGTACTGGCGCAACCAAACTTCACCAGTTCCTTGTGCAAAGTCAAGCCGCACAAAGTTATAACCATTATTTTTACTATCAGACCATTCATGACAAGCACCTGTGGAAATAATGGTGTGTCCGTTTGAAGCATTAGGGCGAACAAAATCCTGATGTTCATGCCCATGTAATACAAAAGGGAAATCTCGTTCTAACTGCCTACCAAAAGTTGGGTTTTCTTCAGGAACTAACCAATTTGCAGGATGATGTAAAAGGGCAATAGCAAAATCGTTTTTTGGAAGTTTACTCAGCAGAGTTTCCAACTGAAACCTACCAGCCATCCATAATTTACCTGCTTCTGAACGACCTGCTCCTGATGATGACCAAGCAGAGTTAAAACCAGCAATACCAACACGCAAACCCGCCACTTCACGAGCATCGGCATAAATTAAATGCTCTCTTCCTGTAAGTAAATGGTCATAACCATAAGTTTCGAGAAAGTGAGCATAATCTTCTAACCGAATCTTGATTCTTTGCCAATCTATACCAGCATCTTTGACAATACTAGTAATTTCATCAAGTGAGGTAATACTCTCTAATACTTGTTTCTCAAACCTAGATATTTTAGTTCGATTAACGTCATGATTACCCGGTACAAGAAAAAGGTTTCTTTGCTCAATGGCTGGCTCAAAAGATTCTCGAACGGCTGTTAAGAAATCATGAGCTTCACGAAATTGCTCGGTTATTGATTTTCCATCACTATTTCCGATGTGACCATACGCGGCATCACCTGTAAAGAAAATCAAATCCGGTCTTAACTCATACCTCTCCTGCATTTTTTTTAGATCCTTGCAGAGAGTATCAGTCACTCGTCTAGCATCCCAACCAGTCTTAGGTTTACAAGCATGGAGGTCTGAAAGATGTAGCCATGTCAGTGTTTGAGCCATTGAGAAAATTCCTTATTAACCAGCCTCAAATTAAGGGGATTACCTTCCAAGCAATTAGGAGAAAAACAATTTCTAAAACGTAACTGATAAAGACGGTGGGATTGAGCAAACCGTCCCAAATATAACCTTTACGTTTGGGAACAGTAACCCGTTTCAATGAATAACTCCAGCTATTAAAGATAGCAGGCCCTCTTAATTTGCAGCTTTCCAAGAGGATTTTTTCAATTTCGCCAACACGGGGATAAAAGCCACGCTGAAAATGTTTCCACTGACTTTCTAAAACCCAAAAAAAGATAGGAATAGCGCAGCCAACCAAAGCCAGTACACTCTTGTTCTGTTGCAGTGCTAAGACAATTACAGCACCAGTTCCAGTGATACCAAGGGCTTTAATTGCCCAAATCTGCTTATTGTAGTCTTCAATAGTATTTTGCAGGAAAAAATATTCCTGCTTCAATAAATCTAGCTCAAAGTAATCCAAGGGATTAGCGTTAGAAGAGGTAGAAGGTTGAGAATCAGACATCAGCCCTACAGTAATAACACTTATCATGTATAACACATGACTTGACGAAATACAGAGCTAATTAGTAAATAGAAGCTTAAAAGGTTATTTATTGAGTGAAAATAAAATCATCGGTGTGTTAGGCGCATATTTCGAGATTATCTGTCACGAAAAGCATGATTTGTGCGCCTCAACACCGCTATATAAGATTATAAGGACTAAAGTCCTTACTACGAGCTTTAGCTTTTTGGTGCTGCTGGCCCTGAAAATTCTAAGTTATCTGTTTTTTTGCTTGTAACTCTTAAATCTGTAACAAAGCTAGTACGAAAACTAGAATTTTCCTGTGCAACTGTAACTGGCGCACCTTTTAAAATTCCCGCCAGCGCCACAGAAAGCATAAACCCACCAGCCGCCGCCGCTATTAACGAAATGTTATCTTTCACTTTAATCTCTCAGTAATATCTAAAGTCAATAGTCCACAGTCCATAGTCAACAGTCAAAAATCTAATGACTCATGACTACTTCCGATTTTCTCCCCGCAAACGCGGATTGACAAATTCATTTAGCCCTTCACCAAGTAGTGATAACCCTACCACCATCAATGTCATTGCTAAACCAGGGAAAAGTGTAGTCCACCAAATCCCAGTCGGTAGTCCTTCTAGAGCTTGTTTTAAATCGTAGCCCCATTCTGGAACATCCTCCGGTAATCCTAGCCCTAAAAAGCCTAAACCGCCTAGTACCAAAATTGCATCGGCGGCGTTGAGGGTGAAAAGTACAGGTACGCTTTGAATAACGTTGAAAAATAGATACTTAGATAGCACAGTCCAAGTAGAAGCACCCATTGCTTGCGCGGCTTCGATGAAGACTTCGGTTTTGACGCTAACGGTGTGGTTACGGACAACGCGATAGTATTGGGGAATATATGCAATACTAATTGCGATCGCAGCATTTAATATTCCCCTACCTACTATAAATGCTAATGTTACTGACAGTAACAGCCCAGGTAAAGTATAAATACTATCCATAATAAATAGTAGCAGCTTATCTAACTTACCACCCAGATAGCCGCTTACCATCCCTAAAGGCACACCAATCAACATACTTAATGCTGTAGCTAAAATCACTACTTTTAATGCTGCTTGAGCGCCAAATATGGTGCGGGAAAATACATCATGTCCTAAAAGACTAGTACCAAACAAGTGTTGAGCCGATGGTGGTACTTGAGGATCATTGTTGAGGAATTTTGTGGGATCTTGTAGCCATCCCAAAGCCTGAAATACAGGTGCAAAGAATGCTAGGAAGATGAAAAACAGGGTCATGGCTAACCCAATTAACATTAATTTGTGGGAAAGGTTGGGATTTTTGACAAAGAGTCCCAATTTAGGCAACTGACGTTTAATTATGGTCATGAGCGATCGCCTGCATAGCGCAAGATACGCTGACCATTTTACATATCAAAGTAAAGATTGGGGACTGGGAACTGTGTAAATGATTGTAATTTGGTAGAGATGAGCTAAATAAATATGATTACTTTACCAAAATATGCCTGCAAGAGATATTTATCATGAAGCTGTTAAGAATGCCCTAATTCAAGAAGGATGGATAATTACAGATGACCCCCTACATTTAAAATGGGGGCAAAAAGATATGTATGTAGATTTAGGGGCTAAACAACTTTTAGCAGCAGAACAAGGAAGTAGAAAAATCGCTGTAGAAATTAAAAGTTTTGTTAGTCCTTCAGAAATGGCAGACCTCAAAGATGCTATTGGTGGGTTTATAATGTATCGTGCTGTTATTAATCGTCTAGAACCAGAAAGAACCTTATATCTAGCTGTGCGCGACAGTGTTTTTACAGCTTTATTTGAAGAACCAATTGGTACACTTTTAATAGAAGCTGAAAGTCTAAAATTACTTGTGTTTAATCCAGAAACTGAGAGGATTATCCAATGGATAACTTAGAAAATTATCGGCATATTATTAAAGCTGTATTACTGCCCTATACACAAATCCCTTATTCTTACGCATCCATTGAGTGCAAGACTATATTTGATAGTCAAAATGACAGTTATTTGCTTGTAACTTTAGGTTGGGATGGTGTCAAAAGAATCCACGGTTGTTTAGTTCATCTTGACATTATTGATGGCAAAATTTGGGTGCAAAGGGACGACACAGAAGATGGTGTGACTTATGAATTAGTAGCCGCAGGTATTCCCAAAGATAAAATTGTCTTAGGATTTCACCCGCCTAATGTTAGGCAACACACAGGGTATGCTATTGCCTAAGTGTTTCAAAATAGTATCAATTCAATCTGCCTAACTGGCAGATTGTGTTTAATTAGACTGTTTCAGAAGGATGTGCTGGCTATTTCCCCGGATACTGCAAAGTAATTTCGTGTAAATTCAATCGCTGCCTGTTCATCAAAACCCTTGCAAGTGTAGATCACAATTGAGAAGAACTGGACACTACTCCAAACATAGGCTGAAATACCAGAATCAATCAAAGGTACAAAAGCATCGTATCCTGCATTTTCCTCGCGTCCCATTCCTGATGCTGGTGAGAAAATAATCGGTTTGCCATATGTACGAAGATTGAGATGTTCGGCAATACTCAAAAGATACTTTTCTAACACTTCTTCGCTCATATCAGTTACGTAAAAACCCTCAATGAGCAGTCGTTGTCTAAAAATATCTGGTGCGAGATTTTTCATGAATACTCTTCAAAACAACTCTTGAAAGGGATTATACAAAGTTCGCAGTCCTTAAATCTGGTTTTTAACGATGCTTGTGGTGGGCGTAGCCATCGCACATTTTTTACCCAACCTCACTGCGTTCCTCCCAAGAAGGCGTAGCGGATGAATTAGTAGCCGCAGGTATTCCCAAAGATAAAATTGTTTTAGGATTCACCCACCTAATGTTAGGCAACACACAGAATATGCTATTGCCTAAGTTTTTAAGTCTGTAGTAAACATTAAATAACAGGTATGGGGATGAGATAATACAGTTAGAATGCTATTTCTCAATCCCCAATACCCAGTCTCTAAAGGTTACTCTCAATCAACTGACGATATTCACTCTTTTGCTTCACACCTTTGACTTCTTTTACCAGTTCTTTATCCTTGAAAAACTGGACAGTTGGTGTTCCGGTTACGTTGGCATTTTCGGCAATATCACGGTCTTTGTCGATGTCAATTTCCACAAAGTGAATTTTGCCGTCAAATTCATCGACTACCTTATTTAATATCGGCTTAAGGGTATGGCAAGGCCCACAACCCGGAGAAACGTATTTAACAATTAGTAGGCGATCGCTTTCATGGAATAATTTCCTTAGAGCATAACCACCAGCATGGCGTGTTGCTTGCAAATCAAATTCCGCCGCTTGTTCAGCCTCGGTTTTCTGCGCTTCTGGCTGATGTTCTAACTCATTATTTATTGTTGGTTCTTGATGGAACTCTTGAATCAAACCACTAGCAGATAACCAACGTTCCGCCAACAACGCCGCCGCGCATCCACTACCCGCAGCCGTAATTGCTTGGCGATACTCATGGTCTTGTACATCACCAGCTGCAAACACACCTTCTACACTAGTTTCTGGTGAACCATGTTTAGTTACAACATAACCAATTTCATCCAGTTCCAGTTGTCCCTTAAATAAGGATGTGTTAGGAGTGTGACCAATAGCGTAGAACAAACCTTTGACTTGCAGCTTAGTTTCTTCCCCAGTTTTGCTATTGCGGACTTGTACCCCATCCATGTGACCATTACCAAACACATCCACAACTTCTGTGTTCCAATGCACTGTGATTTTGGGGTTACTCAAAACGCGGTCTTGCATAGCTTTAGAAGCCCGCATTTTCTCAGAACGCACCAACAAATTAACTTTCGAGCCGTATTTAGTTAAATAAATTGACTCTTCCGCCGCCGAGTCGCCAGCACCAATTACAGCCAATTCTGCACCGTGGAAAATGGGGGTTGCACCATCACAAATTGCACAAGCGGAAATTCCGTGACTCCAAAATTGATGCTCACTAGGTAGACCCAAACGTCTTGCTGTTGCACCAGTGGCAATAATAATACTATGCGCCTTAACTTCCCTTTCATCGGAGCGCACAGTGAATGGACGCTGACTTAAATCAACATATGTCACATCTTCAGTATATAACTCAGCCCCCCAGCGCTCCGCCTGAGCCTTCATCCGATCCATTAATTCTGGCCCAGTAATACCTTGAGGAAACCCTGGAAAGTTCTCTACTTCAGTCGTTGTCATTAGCTGTCCGCCAGGCAAACCCCCAGCTTGAAAACCTTCAAATACCAAAGGTTTCAGGTTAGCTCTCGCCGCATAGATAGCCGCCGTGTACCCTGCTGGCCCAGAACCGATAATTACTAAGTTTTCTACAGTTGGGTTAGACATGATATATATACGAACTCATAACGACTACGTTTAATATAGCATAACAATTTGTCATTAGTCATTAGTCCATAGTTCATAGTAAACAGTTTTCTTTATTCCCTAGTTTCCCCCCTCCCCCGGCTGGTGAATCTCGACTCCGCGAGAGTTGAGTTTCGACTACGCGGGAGTTGAGCGAAGTCGAAACTCCCGCGTAGTCGAACCACATCTTCTCCACTCCCCGCTCCCTGTTAATATGAATTAGCTTTGCTATCTACTGATGAAAAACGCTTTTATGAATCAATTGACGGCTAAAGATTGGATACTCATCAAAGGACGGCTAACTCCTTATCTGTTCTTGCTACCTGCTTTGATTTTGTTGGGTTTGACTGTCTTTTGGCCAGCATTGCAAGCGTTTTACCTCAGTTTTACCAGCTACGAAGACTTGAGCCAACCACCGCAATGGATAGGTTTTACTAACTTCCTCCGATTGTGGAAAGATGCCGTTTTTTGGAAAACTTTAGAAAATACATTTCTTTATCTTGTCGGTGTAGTACCTATTTTGGTGATTGCGCCTTTAGGGTTGGCAATTTTAGTTAATCAAAAACTCCGCGCAATTAATTGGTTTAGAGCCGCCTACTATACACCAGTGGTAATTTCTATGGTGGTTGCAGGTATAGCTTGGAAATGGCTATATGCAGAAAATGGCTTACTCAATCAATTGCTCAAAACCTTTGGTTTGCCAGATGGTATTCCCTGGCTCACCACTTCCGCTAAAGTTTTCGGCATTGTGCCAATTTCTCTTGCCAGTGTCATGGCTGTGACGATATGGAAAGGACTTGGCTACTATATGGTGATTTATTTAGCTGGGTTGCAATCAATTCCGGCTGATGTGTACGAAGCCGCCGCCATTGATGGCTCAGATGGGATTCGCAAACATTGGGATGTGACAATTCCCTTAATGAAACCTTATTTAGCTCTAGTAGCTGTAATTTCGGCAATTTCTGCCACCAAGGTATTTGAAGAAGTTTACATTATGACTCAAGGCGGGCCGCTCAATAGCTCGAAAACAATTGTTTACTATCTATATGAGCGAGCCTTTAGTGATTTAGAAATTAGCTACGCCTGCACAATTGGACTTGTACTTTTTTTGATAATTTTAGGCTTATCAGTTTTGCGATTAGTTATTAGTCAGCCAGCAGGAGATAATCTGGTTTAGTGCTGAGTTGTGTTAGCGGCAGCGGCGCGTTTAGCCCGTTGTGAGTATTAAGTAACAATTTCTCCCTTATCTCCCTCATCTCCCCCCTACCTCCTACCTATAGCGGTTCTCGCTTGAGTGAAATACAAAAAGTGGGCGATTGAAGCTGTGGGGGCCAGGTTGGTTTATTTGTCTCCCTATTCTCCTGATTTTTCACCAATTGAAAATTGTTGGTCTAAGGTGACAGAATTTTTGCGCTCGCAAGCTGCTAGAACCTACGAAGAATTAGATCAAGCTATCACAAATGCCCTAGATGCAGTGACTAAAAAAGACATTATTGGATGGTTTACTCACTGTTGTTACTATATTGCACCCAACTGAGAACCGCTATATCCATTGCCACCTGAAATTTTCCTGTGCTACATTGAATTACAAGGTAGTAATACATTTACCGAGCTATGGTTTGGGTTCTGTATGCCCAACTGGTGCGCCAACCTCTGGCTTGAGCGTATGCCGTAAAGTTATGGGTTACTGCTTTACACCGTTTGATCTGGTCAAAATCAAACACCTTTGAAAGTTAGCTCACTGGTAGAGCGATCGACTGCGGATCGATTTGTTGTAGGTTCGATTCCTATACTTTCTCCCAACCCTGTCCGGGTTAAAAGACACTACTCTGTAAAAGTAGCCCCTTTAACTTTAGTAAAAACTCTGCGATGTAGGTTTACTGTTGGTCATCACCTAGTGATGGTCAATAGTAGCAGTGAAGAAGCTAGAGCGAATGTCCTCTCCATAACTTGAGTATGTTCCTTCATTTTCCCAATTAGGCAAAATGAACGACGTATTTGAAAGCTGTTATTCTAGAGTACCCAAGGGTAGCCTAGAAGCGAGTAGCAGCAATCTTAATCCAGTTTTGAAGACGCATCTCGTCCGCAACCGAACTGCCACACCTACATTTGCAGAGTTTTAAAATATAATGTAGTATATGTAGTATAAGCATGGAAAGTTGAAGTCTGAGAGACAATGAATCAAGAACGCCAGGTCAAAATCAGCAAATTTTTAAGTAAGCATTTGCGTCATACACCAGAACGCCTTGGTTTAGTTTTGGCTCCTGGCGGTTGGGTAGCAATTGATGAGTTACTGAGTGCTTGTCAATCTCATCGATTTCCTATTTCCCATGCAGAATTGAAACAGGTTGTTGCTAACAACGATAAGCAGCGTTTTTCGTTTGATGAGACTGGAACTAAAATTCGAGCTAATCAAGGACATAGTGTGGAAGTAGATTTGCAACTACAACCACAACTTCCACCCACTATTCTTTATCACGGTACAGGGGAGAAATCAGTACCAGCAATTTTGCAATCTGGACTACTAAAAATGTCACGTCACCATGTGCATTTATCTACAGATGTGGAAACTGCGCGAAAAGTAGGAATGCGACATGGTAAACCAGTGATTTTTACTATTGATGCTATGGTTATGTATCAAGCTGGATTTACTTTTTATTGTTCAGATAATGGGGTTTATTTGGTGGATCATGTTCCATCTGAGTATTTACATGTAATGAATTAAGTTATCCTTATGCCTAACTTCGATAACCAATTACAAACATTTCAGGCAGCAAATCGCCAAGAATGGCGGGAATGGTTGGAAAGGAACTATCAAAGTGCTATTGGTATCTGGTTAGTTTATTACAAAGTCAAAAGTGGTAAACCGAGTATTCGATATAGTGAGGCGGTAAAAGAAGCTTTATGTTTCGGTTGGATTGACAGTAAAGTTAAATCCTTGGACGAGGACAGTTATATGCAGATATTTACGCCTCGAAAACCGAAAAGTGTCTGGTCAAAATTGAATAAGCAATATATTCAAGAACTTATTGACCAAGGTTTAATGGCTGAAGCTGGTTTAGCAAAAATTGCAGTTGCAAAACAGGATGGTTCATGGAATACATTAGATGCAATAGAAGCATTAATTATTCCAGATGATTTACAACAGGCTTTAGCTGCAAATGCGATCGCTAATCAATATTTCGCAGGATTAAGTAATTCTACTAAGAAGAATATCCTCTCTTGGATTGCCAGCGCTAAACGTCCAGAAACGAGGCTAAGACGAATTGAGCAGACTATAGATTCAGTAGCACAAAATAAAATTCCTAAGTTATAAAGGTCGTTATTTAGATTCAGAATAATCATGGTATTTACACTAATTTCTATGTGGAAGACTTTTTACATCAAGCCTAACGAAGTCGGTATTTTATATCATCGTAGTGATTTTAAGAAAATATTACAGCCTGGAACTTACACTTATTTTGGTCGGCATTGGCGAGTAACTACTTATGACCTCAATAAACCTGAAGCTTATATTGAAAACTTAGAACTATTAGTACGAAATCACGCCTCAGAGTTACAGGAATATTTACTCATAGTCAGAACGGCATTTAATCAGGCTGCTTTGGTACGTTTGGGTCAAAGTTGGGTAAGTGTAAAACCAAATCAATTACGAGCGTTTTGGCGTGGTTTTATTGAGGTACAAGCTCATTTTTTCAATTTAGAAGAAGGCTTGGAATTACCTGCTGAGTTTGTCCGTCAGGTGCGGGGAATTGCTTTGGATGGAATTAAGAGATTCCACATCTTGGAGTATGAGATTGGTTTGCTATATGTGCAGAATAATTTTTCCCGACCACTAGAAACAGGTGAGTATGCTTTCTGGTCTGTTGATCAGGATGTTTCGGTACGGAGTTTCAGCCGTATTATTCCTAATCCTGAACTTCCACTAGAAGAAATCTTGATTGAACAACACCCTGATTTTGTGGAGGCTTATTGCCAGATTGTCCAATTGCAGACTCAACAAGTAGCGATTGCACGTTATCAAGGTAAAGTCATTGCTATCCTACCACCAACCAGCCGCAAGCTATTCTGGCGGGGTGTTGAGGTAGAAGTAATCGACATCAGCAACGATGCCAAGTTACCTACTCGCCTTATTGCGGAGTTAGTTTCCGGTTTACCTGAAGTTCTAGTTTTAAGCCGCAATTACTTACATATTTGCGAAGTACCTACACAGCACGTTGGTTTGCTATATGTGAATCAGGAATTTCAAGCACAACTCCCATCTGGGAAGCACGCATGGTGGTTGTTTGGACGTTCTGTGCGTACAGAAGTTTTTGACTTACGTTACTCTATTTTAGAAGTAGCCGGGCAGGACATACTCAGTAAAGATAAAGTTCCGTTGCGCTTGAACTTAACGGCTGGCTACCGCATTCTCGACCCTCTGAGAGCCAAAAATGGTTTATCGGATATTCCTAACTATTTATATAAAGAATTGCAGTTTGCCTTGCGTGGCGCTGTAGGTGAGAGAACTTTGGATGCTTTACTGGAGGATAAGGGCGCAATTGACAGCAGTATTTTTGAATACATTCGTCAAAAAACTGCCGACTATGGGATTGAAATCGATTCCGTTGGGGTAAAAGATATCATTCTTCCTGGTGAGATTAAGACGATTTTAAGCAAAGTTGTAGAAGCCGAAAAAGCCGCTCAAGCAAACGTAATTCGCCGTCGTGAAGAAACGGCTGCTACCCGTAGTATGTTAAATACTGCCAAGGTAATGGAAGATAATCCTGTGGCGTTGCGTTTGAAAGAGTTGGAAGTGTTGGAACGAATTGCCGAAAAAATTGAAAAAATTCAAGTTAATGGCAGTTTGGACAACATTTTGACCGAGTTAATTCGGATTAATCGCAATTAACAATTCGGAGTTGTTGCATGAAGGGATGAATCGATCTGATTGATTCATCCTCATCAGCAATGCCTGATACTAAGTAAGTCGGTGGGAAAAAACAAAGCTAAGTTAAGAAAGGTAAACAAGGCTATAACCCTCCTGCCTCCTGCCTTCTGCCTCCTGCCTTGCCATAGCGATAATTTTTAACACTGAGCTACTTAGGGCTTGCTGAAAAAGTCATTTCAAAGGAAGAGAAAAATTGATTAAGTAGTCAGTCCAGAAAAAAGATAAGTTTTTGTTGTTTAAGGTTTAATGAAATATCAGTTTCGATAATAGAAGAAGTAAAAAAAGACTCAGTTTTGAAAAATAGGCAAAAAAATACACAAAAAAGCCGTAATAGCAGAGTAGAAAGATTCATAACTAAAAAAGTTATGGCAATAGCGGTGAAAGAAGTATGAGGAAGTTTAGCCATAACTCTACCAAGGCTAAATCTTCGTTTACCTTGTCCAAACTTGCCCTCAATACAATTACGAATCCTTTCGTCATAAGCGGCTTGTTTCTTCTTTTCAGGGCTGACATTTTGGGGGGGTCTACCTAGTGGTGGGCCACTAATTCTAATTCCCCTTTCTTGACACCAAGCTCGATTCTCCCTCGTCCGATAAATCTTATCAACATGAACTGATTCAGGATAATATCCGGTGTAGTTTTTGTATGCTTCTACTTGTGATTTTAAGTCTCCTGATTCGTTAAAGTTGTCCCAACTAATATGGTCTAAAAATACATAGCCATCATAGTAACTAGCTGAAAACTTAGCCCCAAACTCTACTGTTCTCCCGGCTTTACCTCGGATAATCGGACGAATGTGTGGTTGGTTTAAACTGACAATGCGGTCTTGTATACTAATTTTTTGATTTTCATATAACCATAACTGTTGACGATAAACTTCTGCTACTACTAGCAACATCTTATATTGACTGTTGCTCAGTTTTAATAGTGACGCACCTAAATTTATTAGCTGCTGAATATGAGTTAAATTTCTGTTGATATATTGCAGTTGCTTTCTGATAGCTTTCCTTCTTTCTTTAACTGTTGGTTTTCTTTTCTTGGCTACTGCTAAATAATCCTTTCTTGCTTTGTTTCTGTAGGTTCTTGGTTTGTTGATATTTCTTACTAATAAGGACTTATATAATGTATCTATGATTGTTTCTGTTTGCTTTCTGGCTTGATTTAATAATCCTAAATCTGTCGGATAACTTATGTCTGCTGGCGCACAACTAGCATCTAATATTAATTTTCCTCTATTGGCTGGCTTACTTTTTGAATCCTCGACCTCTGGCTTTTTTGCTCTTACTTCTACCTCCTGTTTATTTTCTAACATCTTCCTGACTATTTCTTGATTGATTTTATTGACTAATTCTATATCTATCCTTTCTCTAAAATGAACTAGCATTGACGGGTCAAATGCAGATTCATTACTATATGCTGACATTCCTATAAAGTATTGCAGATACGGGTTCTCCCGAATTTGTTCTACTGTCTCTCTGTCACTTATTCCTAATTTTTCTTTAATTATTAATGCTCCCAACGCCATTCTAAATGTTTTGGCTGGCGCTCCCATTCTTGCTGAAAATATTTCTGCGTACTCTGCTTCAAATTTTGACCAAGGTATCATGTTCGCCATGATTACCCATCGGTTATCTGACGCTAGTTTTCCCCCAAAGGGTAGTTCAAAGTTTTCTGCTGCTTTTTCTTGCTTTTGCGCTCTTCGATACATTTTAACGCAACTTGCTACAAGGATTTTTACTTATCTTACCCTTTTTCTTTTCACCTTATTTTTCTTTCCTGACCCTGAAACTCTTCATTCTGCTATCTTTCGCCCTTATTCAGCCAGCCCTACTTAACAGGAATATAAGTTCGATGATAAAACAAGTAATACCAATTCAAAACTAAGAAACCCAAGTTTGATAAGAGTTTCTGAGTTTGGATCTGTTGAAGAATTTTAGTGAATCAGGGTAAATCGGGGGAAATATTGAAGTAAATAAGTATAAGCAGCTAAACCAACTGCAAGAGTGATAAATTACTTAATCCCCAGGTTGATTAAATACCTCTAAAATGTGTCGGCAAACTTGTTTAAGCTGATTTCCAACTTGAGGAGATGGTACAGAATTACCCACAAAACTCCAGTTTTCCACTGTAGACAACCGCCACACTTCCCCCCGATGATCAAATCCAGCTACCTCTAAACCGATCGCTCGACGTAATTTTGTGATGGGATCTTGGTAAAATCGGATTTGAATTAACACACTGCGGCTACGCCAAGATTTGCTGACACCAGGAAAATGAAAACCAATATCAATAGAATCTGGATCAATTAACTCTCTAGTTTCTGGATCATTATTCCAAGGTTTCAAGTCTGATTTAGCATCAGGAAACTCAAACTTGAATAAATTTACTGCTGTAGCAATCTTGCTGGCGAGTTCAAGGTTGGTTGCTTGTTCAGCTGCGTTCACTAAAAAACACTCCTTTATTTTGTCAGTGTAGGTGAAGGTAACAACAAAAAACCGCCAGAAGGCTTATTGTATTGGTGTTTTAGCTTATCAAGACTAGGAGAATTTAGCAACTCTATATCATGCTTTCCTTATATTGAGGATGATGTACTTTTAGTAGAAACAGTATATTAAATTATATTGAGTAATTATACTCAAAAAAAACTGTTACTACATCCTCTGTAGGAAGTACCAACTCAGCAGATCCAAAAATTTTTAAGAAAATCATTTCTGAGTAAGAACGATAAATTACCGTTGCGATCTAAAATTACACTGTGAATCGGCAAAAAGAAACCAACCAATTTCAGTGTATGGCGCGTCAACGCTCAATTTTCTCATTACTCCTGGCATTATTAGCAACTTTCTTAATTAGTTGTGGTAGCCCTACTACCGCAGTTGCACCCCCAACCTACACAACTGCACAACTTGAAAGGATTCAAGGATACGCACCTGATGTTCAGGCTGTGCGCGATCGCGCGGACGAACTGAAAAACCTGATCCAAAAAAAAGAATGGATTGATGTAGGTAATTTTATTCATGGCCCCATTGCAGAAGCAAGGTTAACCATGAGCTATATCACACCCAACCTACTGCCTAAAGACCAACCCACAGCCCGGCAAATCACCAAAGATTTGCTTAACCACCTAGTGAAAATCGATCAGGCTGCTACGTCTGGCAATAGTCAGCTTGCCTTAAACAACTATCAAGCTGCATTTGCAGATATTGATAAGTTCCTACAACTGCTACCTGATACTAGCAGCCAGTCACAGGCGGGTTAGACAAGAGAGAATTAAGAGATGAGGGAGATGAGGAAGATGAGGGAGATGAAGAAGGTGAGGAAGAATTTATAGTTTTTCTCACCTATCTTCCTCCACTCCCCCCACTTCCCCATCTTCCTCTCACTCTCCTTACTCTCTTCACTAAACAACACTCATGAACGTAGCGATAATCGGTTGTGGCGTAGTTGGGGCGGCGATCGCCTACGAACTGTCCCAAGTGCCAGGAATCAAAATTACAGTTTTTGACAAACAACCACCCGCGCAAGCTTCTACAGGTGCAGCACTGGGTGTTTTAGTAGGCATCATCAGCCAAAAAGTCAAAGGCAAGGCTTGGCAGATGCGGCAATATAGCATCCAGCGTTATGAAACTTTAATTCCTGAACTCGAAACCATCACAGGACGTAAAATCCCTTTCAATCGTCAAGGTATTCTCAGTCTTTGCCTGGAAGCAGAAAAAACAGAAGACTGGGAGAAATTAGCAGCCATTCGCCACTCTCAAGGCTGGCAATTAGAAATCTGGGATACAGCCAAACTCAAAGCTATTTGCCCTCAATTCAATAATCCGCAGATTACTGGCGCTGTCTACTCTCCACAAGACCGTCAATTAGACCCCACTGCCTTAACATTAGCCTTAGTTGAGGCTGCCGAATACAATGGTGTAACTTTTAAATTTGGCGTAACTGTATTAGGTATCGTCACAATAGAAGGCAACAAATACACGTCCGTTGAGACAACAGAAGGTAAAATCAATGCTGATTGGATTATTGTCTCGGCTGGTTTAGGTTCCACTCCCATAACAGCACAACTCAACCAAACAATAGATATTCGTCCTGTGCTGGGACAAGCTTTGCAAGTGCGCTTAGGGCATTCATTAGGAAATCCCGATTTTCAACCAGCAATTACAGGTAATGATGTGCATATAGTCCCTGTAGGTGGTGGAGACTATTGGATAGGTGCAACAGTAGAATTTCCGACAAATGGTGATGAAATTCCCCCTAATCAAGAATTACTAGAATCTGTCAGACAACAAGCTATTTCTTTCTGTCCAGAATTAGCAACAGCCGAAATCATCCGCACTTGGTCAGGCTTACGCCCCCGTCCTGAAGGTCGTCCCGCACCAGTAATTGATGAATTACCAGGCTTTAGTAACGTCCTGTTAGCAACTGGACACTATCGCAACGGCGTTTTACTCGCACCCGCCACCGCTCAGGCAATTCGTGAGAAGATTCTCATACCAATTCAAAATTCAAAATTCAAAATTCAAAATTAAGAAAGTGATACGTAGCAAAGGTTTAAGCGTTTGCATCTGTATCAGGTTTTTTGTGAAATTGTATCAATTAAGAGGAGTGGGGAGTGGAGAAGATGAGGGGGATGAGGGAGAGTAACTATGGACTATGGACTGTTGACTATGGACTGTTGACTATGGACTAATGACTAATAACTAATGACTATTTGGAAAAAAACGTGTCAATCACAGAAAATAAAATAACAGTAAATTCTTTAGAATGGTTTTATCGGGAAGCTGCACCAATTGGTAGAACTGACTTGTTACCTGTATTGTTTCTACACGGCATACCTTCACAGAGTTACAGTTGGCGTAATATATTACCAGCATTAGGTAGTCAAGGAACAAGAGCGATCGCACCAGATTGGATTGGTTCTGGCTTTTCTGCCAAGCCGGAAAAACAAGACTTCGCCTATACCACCGAAGCATACATCACAGCCTTAGCAGCATTCGTTCAAGCATTAGAACTGGAGCGTTTTTCTCTAGTTGTTCAAGGTTTTCTAGGGTCTATCGGTCTACAATATGCCTTAAAATATCCTGAACAAATTGCCAATATAGCCATCCTCAATGCGCCAATTTCCACAGATGCCAAATTACCGTGGAAGTTGAAACAAATGGGTCTACCTTTTGTCGGTGACATGATGACACAAGACCCATTATTAATCGACAGGACGCTAGAAGGTGGTAGTCGTTATCGCATCGAAGACAAAGATTTAGATATTTATCGCCGACCATTCTTGAAAACCTCTGCTGTGGGACGGGCGCTTTTAACAACGATTCGCAACCTGCAACTCCCAATAGCCATGACAGAAATTGAATCAGGCTTTAAACAATGGCAACAACCCATTTTAATTCAATGGGGCATGATTGACCCTTGGCTGCCTGTAGAGGTCGCACAAAAGTTTGCTGATACTGTTCCCAATGCCGAATTAATCAAACTCAACAACGTCGGTCACTACCCCCAAGAACACTATCACAAAACCATCCTAGAAGACCTTTTACCTTTCGTGCGTCGTGCTGAGTCATCTTAGTGGTATCTGGGCGTTTAGCCCGTGCTGAGTGGGAAGTACCTTGAAAATCTCGTGAACGAGCAGCAACTTAACAAAGCTGCCGAAGCCAAGTCTTACCAATTCAAAAAAGATTTGCAACACGTCTGTTATTTGTAGGGGCATAAAGCTATACGCCCCTATCCAAGTATCTGTTCCATTATTTTTTCAAATTGTTGTCAGTAAAAGAGTCTGACCGTTTTGGAATAAGAGAAAGAATTGTTCAAATACAGGTATGAAGTTAGTTATAAGATTATCTTATATTAAGCATAAGTATTAATTTTGTTAAATACCTTTACAATCTGTTACAAAGACTCTAAGATAATAGACATAAGCAATTATTCCTGCGTACAAAACGCAACCGCAATCATAAAATTATGACAGCAACCTTACAACAGCGCCAAAGCGCCAACGTATGGGAGCAGTTCTGCAACTGGATCACCAGCACCAACAACCGCCTATACATCGGTTGGTTCGGCGTACTCATGATCCCCACCTTGCTAGCTGCAACCACCTGCTTCATCATCGCCTTCATCGCCGCACCTCCAGTAGACATCGATGGTATCCGCGAACCCGTAGCTGGTTCCTTACTATATGGAAACAACATCATCTCTGGTGCAGTTGTTCCTTCTTCTAACGCAATTGGTTTACACTTCTACCCAATTTGGGAAGCAGCATCCTTAGATGAGTGGTTGTACAACGGTGGCCCTTACCAATTAGTAGTATTCCACTTCCTAATCGGCGTATTCTGCTACCTCGGTCGTGAGTGGGAATTATCCTACCGCTTGGGTATGCGTCCTTGGATCTGCCTAGCATTCTCTGCTCCAGTAGCAGCAGCAACCGCAGTATTCTTGATCTACCCCATCGGACAAGGTTCCTTCTCAGATGGAATGCCCTTGGGTATCAGTGGTACATTCAACTTCATGATCGTGTTCCAAGCAGAACACAACATCCTGATGCACCCCTTCCACATGTTAGGTGTGGCTGGTGTATTCGGTGGTTCTTTGTTCAGTGCAATGCACGGTTCATTGGTAACTTCCTCTTTGGTTCGTGAAACAACCGAGAACGAATCACAAAACTACGGTTACAAATTCGGACAAGAAGAAGAAACCTACAACATCGTTGCAGCACACGGTTACTTCGGACGCTTAATCTTCCAATACGCATCCTTCAACAACTCCCGTTCCTTGCACTTCTTCCTAGCTGCATGGCCCGTAGTTGGTATCTGGTTCACCGCGTTGGGTGTAAGCACAATGGCGTTCAACCTCAACGGTTTCAACTTCAACCAGTCGATCATCGACTCACAAGGTCGTGTCATCAACACCTGGGCTGACATCATCAACCGCGCTAACTTGGGTATGGAAGTCATGCACGAGCGTAACGCTCACAACTTCCCCTTAGACTTGGCTGCTGGCGATGCTGCTCCTGTTGCATTAAGCGCTCCTGCTATCCACGGTTAATTCCGAAGCTTTAGCTGAATAAAATAAAAAGTGCCCCCAATTGGGGGCGCTTTTTATTTTGAAATTAATACCAGTTCCAGAAATCGTAGTTAGCTGTCAAATAATATACTCTTTGGATGAAGTGCAAACTCAAGAGCAGCGTGTTTTGCTAAACTCCATATTGTGGCTTGGTTGGCTGTAATTACAGGAATATTTAATTCAGCCTCTAATTGTGCGATCGCTTCAAATGTTCTCCATGCTGTACAAGGTAATACAATAGCCTCTGCATCTTTATGAGATACCTTTTTGATAAAAGCTATAGCTTCATCTGGTGACTGATGCCATAGGTAACTGTGTTTCGCTACTTCCTTTGAACGCTCATCACCTTTAAAGACAATTATTTCTAAGGAAGCTTCGTTCAAAAATGCTTTTAGGGTTTGGTTGTTCCATTCGGGATAATGCAAGTATTAAACAGTATTGCTCTGGTGAGAACTGGGCAATGGAAATAATTTGTGTCTTCAATAATTACAAGGAAAGAATTTAATGAGCAACGTACAACTTTACTTCGCTAAAGCATCTACCTTCTCGCAACGTACCCGTGTAGTTTTACTGGAGAAAGATATTGATTTTACTCCGATAGAAATTAATTTACAGGACAAGCCAGAAGGTTATACGCAAATTTCCCGTTATGGTAAAGTTCCGACTATTAAGCATGGCGATGTTGTAATTTACGAGTCTGCCATTATCAATGAATATCTAGATGAAGTTTTCCCAGAACCAGCGTTATTACCTCGTGATTCAGCCAAGAAAGCGATCGCTCGTATCTGGATAGACTACGCTAATACTCGCTTTGTCCCTGCATTTAACAAATTCCTACGCGGTAAAGATAGCCAAGAACAGGAACAAGGACGAAAAGAGTTTACAGAAGCACTTTTATATATAGAACAAGAAGCCTTTGGTGAAGGTGAATATTTCTTAGGCGATCAGTTTAGTCTGGTTGATATCAGCTTCTATCCTTGGTTTGAACGCCTACCACTGTTAGAATACTTCCGTAAATTTACACTCCCAGCAGAAACGCCTCGTTTGCATACATGGTGGAATTTGGTACGCGAGCGCGCCTCAATTCAATCAGTAGCTAATCCTGTAGACTTCTATTTAGGGCTGGCTGAATAAGGGCGAAAGATAGCAGAATGAAGAGTTTCAGGGTCAGGAAAGAAAAATAAGGTGAAAAGAAAAAGGGTAAGATAAGTAAAAATCCTTGTAGCAAGTTGCGTTAAAATGTATCGAAGAGCGCAAAAGCAAGAAAAAGCAGCAGAAAACTTTGAACTACCCTTTGGGGGAAAACTAGCGTCAGATAACCGATGGGTAATCATGGCGAACATGATACCTTGGTCAAAATTTGAAGCAGAGTACGCAGAAATATTTTCAGCAAGAATGGGAGCGCCAGCCAAAACATTTAGAATGGCGTTGGGAGCATTAATAATTAAAGAAAAATTAGGAATAAGTGACAGAGAGACAGTAGAACAAATTCGGGAGAACCCGTATCTGCAATACTTTATAGGAATGTCAGCATATAGTAATGAATCTGCATTTGACCCGTCAATGCTAGTTCATTTTAGAGAAAGGATAGATATAGAATTAGTCAATAAAATCAATCAAGAAATAGTCAGGAAGATGTTAGAAAATAAACAGGAGGTAGAAGTAAGAGCAAAAAAGCCAGAGGTCGAGGATTCAAAAAGTAAGCCAGCCAATAGAGGAAAATTAATATTAGATGCTAGTTGTGCGCCAGCAGACATAAGTTATCCGACAGATTTAGGATTATTAAATCAAGCCAGAAAGCAAACAGAAACAATCATAGATACATTATATAAGTCCTTATTAGTAAGAAATATCAACAAACCAAGAACCTACAGAAACAAAGCAAGAAAGGATTATTTAGCAGTAGCCAAGAAAAGAAAACCAACAGTTAAAGAAAGAAGGAAAGCTATCAGAAAGCAACTGCAATATATCAACAGAAATTTAACTCATATTCAGCAGCTAATAAATTTAGGTGCGTCACTATTAAAACTGAGCAACAGTCAATATAAGATGTTGCTAGTAGTAGCAGAAGTTTATCGTCAACAGTTATGGTTATATGAAAATCAAAAAATTAGTATACAAGACCGCATTGTCAGTTTAAACCAACCACACATTCGTCCGATTATCCGAGGTAAAGCCGGGAGAACAGTAGAGTTTGGGGCTAAGTTTTCAGCTAGTTACTATGATGGCTATGTATTTTTAGACCATATTAGTTGGGACAACTTTAACGAATCAGGAGACTTAAAATCACAAGTAGAAGCATACAAAAACTACACCGGATATTATCCTGAATCAGTTCATGTTGATAAGATTTATCGGACGAGGGAGAATCGAGCTTGGTGTCAAGAAAGGGGAATTAGAATTAGTGGCCCACCACTAGGTAGACCCCCCCAAAATGTCAGCCCTGAAAAGAAGAAACAAGCCGCTTATGACGAAAGGATTCGTAATTGTATTGAGGGCAAGTTTGGACAAGGTAAACGAAGATTTAGCCTTGGTAGAGTTATGGCTAAACTTCCTCATACTTCTTTCACCGCTATTGCCATAACTTTTTTAGTTATGAATCTTTCTACTCTGCTATTACGGCTTTTTTGTGTATTTTTTTGCCTATTTTTCAAAACTGAGTCTTTTTTTACTTCTTCTATTATCGAAACTGATATTTCATTAAACCTTAAACAACAAAAACTTATCTTTTTTCTGGACTGACTACTTAATCAATTTTTCTCTTCCTTTGAAATGACTTTTTCAGCAAGCCCTTTTTAGAAAGATTTGCCAAAATTCTGGGTGAACCTGTCCCTGTTGGTGCAGCACAAAAATAATACCAATTCAAAAAATCTTTGCAACACATTCATTACCTGTAGGGGCGTACAGATGTACGACCCTACTCAGATTAAATTGCGATAACAGTTAAATCTTTCAAGGTGATGGTAAAGTTACGCTGTTGTGCTGTAGCCACAAATGAAACAATCGCCTCACAAGTTACAGCAACAGTTAACATAACTAAGTTACGCGCTAGGGGATAATCACAAACGTCATCATTCACGTCGGAAGGTACGCGATAAGATTCATTCCAAATTACTTCTGCATAATCAGCTGCTAGTCCAGCATGAATACAAGGAACGCTAAACTTTTCAGCATAATCTTTCACTGCTTGGCGTGCCACACTATTATCAAAGACATCAACAATTAGTTGACTATCTTTGAGGAGTTGAGTTGTGTTTGTTGGTGTTAATTCCTTGGTTTTGGCTTCTACTTTAGTACCAATTGCTCGATATAGATTATTCCCCAAAATTTTTGCTTTGAATGCTCCTACATCAGAACGATAGTATGGTTGAGTAGAAAGATTACGTTCCTCAATGCGATCGCGGTCGATTATCGTTAGTTTCTCAAAACCAGACCGAGCCAAGTTTTCAGCTATGTTAGCGCCTAATGCTCCAGCCCCACAAATTGTTATAGGATAGTTTTTCAACTTTGCCATTACTGCATGGCTACGGTAAAGCTGTTCGTGAAAAAAGATACTCATAATAATTCGTAATTAATATCCAGTCTGGCTAATTACTTTCGATATGGTTGATTTAGTCGGTAATAGGTAATAACGAATGGATAATTGAATTGTTTTTTACCATTACCAATTACCAACCCCCAAGATTTGAAAAGTAAGTATTTAAGCGAATATACTACTCTTTTTGTTCTATTACACCCACTAAAGATTGCAAATCAAAGTCGCTATCATATCCACTTAAGCAAATACCGGAACTGATCACAGTCAAGTCAGATTTGGCGATCGCACTACTATGGCGAATACCATCAGAGGTTGTCCAATCGACTGTCCAATAATCACCGCGATCTTGAAATTGCTTTAATTCACCCCCGCCCATCTGTAATGCTTTTCTCAGTCGTTTTTCATCCTGTTGGGGTTGGTTAAAGTCCTGAATACGCCCAGTTGCTAACTCGTAGACTGTACGGATTTCTGGAGTCATACCTTTAAATTGTAATTCTTCCACTGGAATCAGATGTTTCACAGCAGATTGCAGTGTTTCTACAATAGCCGGATCGGCACGGCGATCAACTTCTTCAAACCAGCAAGATTGACCATTCCATCGGGCAATGATTTGGTCAAAGATAATACCTTCAGTTACTAGATGGATAGTAAGTGGTTTAACTACCTGCATTCGTTGACGTATATCAGCTTCATTGATGGGGTATGCTAACCAAGTTTGTCCCTGTAATTTATGCGCTAACCGCAGTCGGATTTGGGGAAAGTGTTGTAAATATTCTGCGATTTGGGGTAAGTCGGCTTCCTCCACAACTTTTGCCGTTTTCTCATCCATTGGTTGAAAGATACCCCAGCCTTCAAACTGATTAGGCTTTGGCGTGAAGGTGTAAATCATCCCAGCTACCCTTGTGCGAACTCGTCCACCCTTGACACAAGGCGCGAGGAATTGGGTATTGTACAATTTGGCTTCTGCACTAGCAATTTGGTTAATTAGCTTATGGATGTTAGCCATGACTGTGGATAATTTAAGGAATATTACTAAAAATATTTAGAGAAGATATAGTATATAAAAAATATATGTTTACTATCTCAATAGTAAAATACACAATTCTTGAATAGGAACTCAATACACAAAAATTTGCCGGAGATTTTATTTTTAAGGTAATAAAAAGCGCTAATACCAAATTAATATGAAGCTGCATAGAATAATTGAATGCAGATGCACGCAGCGAAAAGTTCTGTAGGAGGGTTTCCCTCCGTAGGAAACTTTTCAAGACAGATAAACGCGGATAAATTAATGGGTTCTATGTTATGTGGAACCTTATAG
The DNA here is from genome assembly GCF_019976755.1 of Nostoc sp. MS1. Lineage (NCBI taxonomy): Bacteria > Bacillati > Cyanobacteriota > Cyanophyceae > Nostocales > Nostocaceae > Nostoc > Nostoc sp. MS1. The sequence continues at coordinate 514,152 of NZ_AP023441.1, read as the reverse complement.
AAAATTGGTATAAATAGGGCGATGTGAATATGTAGGGTTGGGATAAGGCACACAGGAAGAGGGTCTCAGCCTAGTTCACTTTATATAAATATAGTTTTGTTTTTTCATCTTGTTCTACTTAATGTTTAACTAACTCATGATGAAGTTTCATGACAAATCTTTGCACGAATAAAAAATAAGTGCATCTGCCATATTAGCCAAGAACCAACTCGCCAAGCACCCATTGATAGAGGTTCGGCGGATGAGTTTAGCGATATATCAAACATATCTTGGTCGTAATGTAACCATTTGACTGGTAGGTGTCCCATCGGTGTTGTCGGGGATAATTTAAAAGTTAGTTGGTTGTAATTTAACCAGTTTCCCTCCTTGCGCCAACCCAGGCGATCGCCTAACTTCTTTTTTGTTTCATAATCCACTTGTCCGCCTATTTCATGCCAAATACTTAACTGAACACTAAAACCAAAGTAACCACGACTATATTGTTGCCAAAGTTGATCAATTTTATGGAAGTCCTGACAGGAGAAATTCACAATATCTTCTTTATAAACTTCATGCCAATAATTCTTCCCCATAACTTGTAGCATTAATTTAGCAGTTTCAATATCTGCTTCTTGCCATTTATACTGTGCTAGAAGATTTTGCAGTCTGCCATAATCAATAGATATATTTTTTTCAAATTCTTGGTTAAACTCAATATCATTATTAGATGGTTCCTCAAGTTCTACTTTTTCTATATAAGGCTGATGACTAAGAGGAGTCGTATCTGTTTCTACTATCCCTAATATCTTTTTTTGAGCAACCAGTTGAGTAGACATATAATTAGATATTAAGTAAATCGCTTGATTTACAGTTAGATCATCTTGAGTTAAATCATCATTATTAACTGATTCATTTAAAAAATGTGCTTGTAAAAAAGCATCTTGTAATCTATCTTTTTTCTCATAACTTTCTACTAGTAAATTGAGGATGTTATGAGATGTATTACTGTCTTGTATTGTTAATATATTTGCTTGGGAATTTAAAGCACTACTTGTTAAATTTTGAATTTCTCCAATAGTGGCGTAAAAATTCGCATCTATTTTTACTAACTCATCTATTAAAGACTGAAATGGACTAAAGTATTCTTGTAGAGAATTTTCTAAATTAATTGCTGTTTCGGCTATTTTAGCTATTTCTTGACGAATTTTTGTAGCTTTGATTTGATATTCATAAATTTCTTGATATATTTCTATATCTTTAATTATTTGTCTAATAGCCTGCTTCTGCTTTTTAGTATCTTCCGCTAATTCCTTAATTCCTTCACTAAGGATTTTGACTTTTTCTAAAATCAAAAGATTAGTATTACTCAACAATAATGTTGATTTTATGTTTTCTTCCTTCTCCCACTTGAGTTTTTCTAGAATTTGATGATTATCTCTATTCTTAATTTCTAGTTTATTTCTTTCTTCGTTAATCTTTTTAATTTCAAGATATTTTTGACTATACAGGTTTCTCCAGTCATCTATGAATTTTAATAAAAAATCTTGATAACTATCTTTATATTTTTCCAAAAAATCTATTAATTGACTATAATCTTTAATTAATAACTTAACTTCTGCTAAAACTTCCCCTTGGCTAATTTCTTCTTTTTGTTTAACTACTCCCCAAAAATAAGAATGATATTTTGTACCATCCTTAATTAAATTTTGGCAGTTATTAATTTTCTTTTTAACTTTTTTTAATTCGGCATTTTTCAGAATGGGAAATTTATAATTTTTCTGATAAATCGTAATTGATTCATAAGTAATTAGTTGTTTTTGCCTTTTAGCTAGCATCACTGATTATAAGAAATCCAACTTCTCCTAAATTTTTCTTTATTTCAATGTTGAGAAATTTTTGACAACAACATAAAATTATACCAATTTGAAACATGATTAAGATAAATGGATAGCTGTAAAGCTTATCAGTAAACCATTCCAAAATCCAAAATGGTATTACTTGACGCTAGCTGTTTTGCTTAATTTCCACACCAAAACTTTCTCTCGTGATTCTACAAGCTGCATACCACTTTTTTCTAACACTCGCTTTGAAGCTATATTATCGGGATTGCATCCAGCAGTTACAGTTTGCACACTAGGTTGAGATAACGTCCAATCTATCACAGCTTTCGTAGCTTCAGAAGCATACCCCTGTCGTCGATATGATGAGGCTACATAATAACCAATTTCCAAGGAACCTGAAGGAGAACCTGTACTATCTGGAATGATTTTTACCATAACGTGACCAATAAGAGTATTATCTGCTCTATGAATGATTAAGGCTCCCCACCCCCATTCACCTTGTAACGGATATTGGCAAAGAATATCTACAATAAACGGCAAATTTTCAAAAAACTCTTGCCCGTGCCAATCGGATAACACTTTCACACTCATAAATGATGCTAATTCAGCATTCCCAGAAATGGCCTTTTTTACTAATTCTAGTTTAAAAGGTACTAGCTCTAACCGTGGGGTAGAAATTTTTTCCATATTAGAATAATGTTATGGCTCTCTTTTAGATGATTAACGCTATTCTTTGACCCATTTGCCTACTTTTGAATCTTTGTTGTAGCGGTAAGTTACATTATCTTTTGTAGTGATAGGCTCTCCTCGATTAGCTTTGCTTTTGATAGTGCTAATAGCATAATTTGTGAGTGGTTGAATTTCTTGATGAGATAGCCCTACAATTGTCGCGGTTATTGATTTGTCTAATTTTATATCGAGTTCATTTTTAGGTAAAACATCGATAGTGACTTGCTCCTTTTGGATTGATTTATCAGCTATGCCTTTTTGTTTACGATAATCTTTTGTAGAAACAAGTTGCCAACTAGACTCTTGTGAAAGTTCTAGTACCCATTGATGATATTTAAATAGACTTTCTCTATGGCCTACACTAATGAATGTTGTTTTTGTTTCCTGTAATTGTTGATATAAATTATCTTCGTTGTGCAAATCTAAGGCGCTGGTTGCTTCATCTAAGATGGTAAAACTAGGATGTGTAATAAGTAGTCGTGCAAAAGCTAGGCGTTGTTGTTCTCCTAAAGATAAAATATTCTCCCAAGGAACTTCTGTGTCAAAGCCGCCTACACGAGTAAGCAAGTGTTGCAGGTTAACTTGTTGCAAAATTGTTGTGAGTTCGCGATCGCTCACTTTGCGATCTGTGTGTGGGTATAGCAACTGTTCCCGCAGAGTTCCCAAAATAATGTAAGGACGTTGAGGTAAAAATAGTACTTCTTCCAGGGGAGGACGCACCAAGCGACCACTTCCAGCATTCCATAAACCTGCGATCGCTCTTAACAAAGAACTCTTACCCCTACCACTAGGGCCTACAATTAATAAACCTTCACCTTGCTGAACCGATAGTGATAAATCTTCAACAATTACTTGCTCGTAATTTGGTGTTTGTAATGTGAGATTCTCAAAAGCTAACCGTTTTTCTTCTAGAACTTGAATAGTCTTGACCTTATCTGGTTGTTGACTAACAGCTTCTAACGCATCTGAGAACTCAGCTAAACGCTTTACATAGCCAGAAAATCGCCCTGAAGTTCCAAATTCAGCTAATAACTCTCCCAAAGCATTAGAAAAAACAAAGCACGCAAAACTTACTTGGTTAATTTCACCATAATCAATTTGATCTTGAATAAATAAAGGAGTAAGGATAAACATGGAAAATACACCAATAGCAGACTGATAGGCTCTACCAAAAGCGTCTTGTCCTTTCTCTAAATTCAATCTACGTTCAGCAGTTGCTAACACATTATTAAATCTGCGCTGAATTATATTTAATTCGTCTTCCTCTCCATGAAAAAAAGCAATTGATTCAGCATGATTGCGAACATGACTTAGGCAATATGCAAAGTCCGCTTTAAATGCAATTTCTTCTTGATTAACTTTATTTATTGTCTGATTTAAATAAACAAATACTAAATTACCAATAATTGTATAAATAATTAAGTAAATTGTAATTTCTCTAGAAACCATCAAGAGAATTAACAAAGCACTTCCCATCTCTAAAAATTTTTCTAGTAATGTAGTCGAAAACCTCAAAGCACTACTAGTAATAGGTTCAAGTTCTTGGGATAGACGTTGGTCGGGATTATCAATATTAGATTTAAAATTTATTTTATAGTAAGCTTGATTGCTAAAATATTTGTCTAAAATATGATTATTTAACCATTTATACCAGTCAAGAGTAACTTTCTTTCTGACATATCTTAAAGAAGTTACTAAAAGAACCATCCCTACAAGAATAAAGCAGGAAGGCAACAAAGTAGTGTTATATTTATCTAAACTTCTGTCTTCAATAATAATATCAACTACATAACGATTCCAGTAACTATTAGCAGCGTTTGCACCTACAAATGCAACTATTAAAAACACAAGCAGAATCAGCATTCCCCATGAACGAATCACATCTGTAAATACTCTTCCTTCTGCTTGTGTTGGATACCAATAAGGCCCAGCTACTATTTTGACATCTTGCCAAAATTGAGTTAGTATCGAAAAAGGATTTGTTATGGTTTTCTCACGTACAGACGAAGTTTGCATATTCTAAAAATGTGGCAGTTTAAAAAACTGAATAGTTATAGAGATCAGTGGTTTTTAATTAAGTAAGTTTAAGGTTGAATAGATTTAGTAGATATTTTATAACTTCTTAATTTAGATCCCCCTAAATCACCGTAAAAAATCAGGCAATAGGGGGAATCAACAAGTACCTAAAAGCACAATCAAAGACTTTTCAGATATCCTTTTTTAAAAGGATAAAGAATAGCCCATAGAATACACTATATTAATGGTTCTTCTTCAACAATTTCGATTGTTTTCGGAGCTTGAGTCTCTTGGGTATCAGTAACGCCTCCTGGGCTGAGATGTTCTTTCAATTTGACTTTTAGCTCATCTGTAATGGGTAATTCGTTAATTTCTTTGAGCAGAAATCTTACAGAATCAGTTTTGCTACGTTCTGTATAAACAAGCTTAAGAATGGCTTCAATTCCAGATGAAGTTATATATTCTCCTAGAACGCCTACCAGACCAAGCAGTCCTAAACCTCCTAATAAGCCTAAAGGCCCTCCCAAAGCTGAGAGCATAGCGACAACGGCGGATACACTACCCCCTGATGTAGCAGTTGCAATCACGAAGAGTATACCAGGAAGGCCTAAGCCAGCAATTTTTTTGACGAGTTCATCCATTGTATTGACCTAAAATATAAGGTGAAAAAGGTTGAGAGAGTGATTTCTAATTCTTTTTTTAAAGAAATTAGAAATCTTACGTTTTGCACCTAGCATTAGCAATTATAAAGTTATATGCTACTTGCTTGGTGCAAGATATAATAAATTTGATTTAACCTAACAATAGACTACAAATTTCATCAATTTGAGGGCTAATCTCAGAAATTAGGCGATGAGCTATTGTTTGTAGTTGACGAGTATTCTTTAGTTTAATGTTATCTATTTCTTCTACATCTCCATCTAACAAAGCTTGAAAACGATAATAATAACTTTTAGCATCTTGATTACTAGGTTCAAACAAACGTTCTAACTGTCCAGATACGACTTCACTACCACTATCAAATACAATATTTAAAAGTGGTCTGCTCCATTGCAAAAGACCCCAATTTTTGACTTCGTTATATGGATAAGCACTTGTCAATGAACCTGTGCCTAAAGACACTACTAAGATATCTTCCAGATTGAGGGTTGTGTTGGCTTGGCGTTTACTATTAATTTGGGCTTCTAAAGTAGCTAAATGGGTTGGATTATTAGCAAATACGCCACCATCGATTAAAGTATAAAAGCCGTTTGTATTGTGGGGGCTAGCAATACGATGGGGAGCAAAATAAGTGGGAGTAGCACTAGTGGCTAATGCTGCATCCAGGCGCGAAAAACCCGCACATAATTTGCGAAACTTTTTCGATTCTACCTCTTGTTTTTCTAGTTGACTGGTAAAAAATATGGGAAGGCGCTGTTCTATATCGTAACTAGTGACAAAGACTTCTTTAAGACTATTTTCTAAAAGGCTATCACCAAAATATTGTTTTAAAATTTCTTGTTTGCTTTTAGAAGGATATTTTGGTTGGAGAAATATATCTTCTAAGGGGCCAAGTATTCTTTCAAATAATGGCTCATAAAATATTTCTACTCCATACTCAATAAATAACTGTATGAGATCCTCAGCAGTGTATTCAGCAACTGGAGAATTATCAGATACATCTGTAGTTAACCGAGGTTTGGTTAGTCCGAGTGCTAAAATGCCACCGCTTGAAGTACCAGCAATTAAATCAAACAAACTAAATATAGGCTTTTGTGTCCGCCTTTCTATTTCTGCTAGCAGGAATGCAGGAATTATGCCCCGAATACCGCCTCCATCAATGGCAAGTATTTTATATTTAGGACGCGCTTCTGTATTCATTTTTTCTGGCACTTCCTCTTGTGTAAATGTTGGTGCTTGTGGGATATTTTCAGAAACTTGTTTTTGGTCTTTTTTAGATTCCTCTTCATTTGGTTGGAGAGTAATCAAAGTCAGGTTAATGTCTGATTCTTCACTATTTATTTTTATCTGGGGAATTTCCTGTATCTGCTCTTCTTCGTTACTTACTAATGGTATTGTTGCTGCTAATAAATCTGTAGTTAGAGTTGAGATATTTTCTTCAGAAATATCGGATATAACTTCTGTTTCAATTTGGATATCTTCTTGAATAGATATTGATTCTGCAAGGGGAACTTGAGCAGTTAATTCTGTTGCAAAGGGGATTTGTGCTAATTCCCAACTAGGATTACCACGAAAATTTCCTTGATAGGATTTTCCTTTTTGGTTTTTAACAGTTGTGCCTTGCCCATCATTTAATTTCCAGTAGGCCACAAGCCCTTCTTCATCCCCAACTATTAGCCCACAGCGATGGGTTTGAATTTGTTCGTGAGTAAGCGGATAATTCCAAACGCTAATGTTTGCTAATTGCCCTTTAAAATATACTTGTTTGTGTAAAGTTGCCCCTAAAGTTATTGAACTTGTAGCTTTATTTAAGGCTGACCCTCGAAGAGAATCAGTGTATTCATTATCATCAAGATACACTGTAACTTTACTACTGTTGAAGACAATAGCAAAAAAATGCCATTGTCCTAGAGTCAATTCTCCTCTGCCAAAGGTTTTGATACCTTTGCTAACAGTTTCATCAATGTAAATATCTAAGCCACCTGTTTCACTAATGCCAAATTCAAAATTATCACTATATCGCTCAGAAGAACGAGCAAAGAATACATTACGTGTTCCGTAACTAGTGGATTTACTTGTTAGTTCATGTGGATTTATCCATCCAGAAACAGTGAATGCTGTATTTCCTTGAGCAAAAACGCCGCCTAGATCATTTCTGCCAAAATCTATATAATCATCTACACCATCAAATGTTAAAACTATTTGTGTATCTATGAGGTCTGTCACAATAATTTCAGCTCCAAATATAAATAATTCGTAATGGGCTACGCCCCGCTACGCTAACGTAATTCGTAATTTAAAATATTGAATATATAGAGTAATTGTACTAATGAGCTTAAAAGCAGTAGGAGATGTAGTTGCGATCGCTACTATTTTCCTTGAGATAACGCTATTGCCAAAGTATCATTGAACTGAGTACTTAAATGTTAAAGAAATAGAAAACTATACAATGCTTAATCCTAGTTTTTATTAGTTAGTAGTACTTCTGCGATCGCCTGGGAAATCGGATAGTGTGGAGAGTATATCTCCATCCAGAAAAATTCCCCGACTGGGTTTACTTCCAAGAATACATGACGACCATCGGGAGTGACAATAATATCAATGGCTCCATAGTTTAAGCCAAACTCAGCCATGAGTAGAAGGAGCTTCTTCTCAATATCTTCTGGCAAGTTGTAGGGTTGCCAATTCTTAGATAAAGTTCTTCCCTCTTTGCGCCAGTCATAAGTAGATCCTTCTAAGCTTTGAGAATCTACTGCGGCTGTAAATACGTGATGTCCGACAATAGTTGTGCGTAATTCCAGCGCCTTTGGCACATTTTCTTGGAATGTCATTGGACAAAAACGCAGTCCTTCCATATTCTCCAAATCATCATCTGTAATTGGAGTAGTAAACACTACGTTTTCTCGCCCCTGATCATCATAAATAGCAAAGGAAGAAAGCATTTTGGTGATGATACCTTGCGGACATTCTTGAGCAAACTTCCTCACTGCTTCGGGATTATTTGAAGTTAATGTCCGGGGAGTTAAAAGCCCTACTTTTTTGGCAATTTGCAACTGTAGTTGCTTATTATTCGCCCGATCCACATTAGACATTTTATCAAAATGAAACGCTTGCAGACTGGCAATCATCCCCCGCACTGTGGCGCGACATTCCTGAATTGAAGCATCTCTGTATTGCTTGTCCATTGAGTTAGGGATTTTTTGTCCGTAGCGCATCCGCCGATACCAAACTGAGGTCACGTCACTTAAATCTAGCTGCTGTTCGCCATCAGTGATAATTACTCGCTCAGTATCACCAGCATAAATATCTAGCTTGACTTCGGTGGGATATCTGTCTGTATCGAAGCGGAATGCTTTTTCTCCTCTGGCTTCAATTTCTTTGATGACTAGAGGAATGCTTTCGTTGTCGTTGCTAAATGTAACTATTAATACTGTCATAGAATTTTAACTTGATTTTTTTAGTTTAAGGACTAAAGTCCTGACTACAAGCTTTATTTAGAAAGCAGAGTATCAGCGATCGCATTCGCAATTGGCAAGTCTAAATCCTTTTCTAGCATTCCCCATTCGCCTACGGGGTTGACCTCCAAAAAGACATATTCTCCTGATGGGGTGAGGATGAAATCTAATGAGCCAAAGGAAAGCCCAAATTTAGCCATGAAGGCTTGCAAACGACGAATTACTTCATCTGGAAGCTGATGGTGTTGCCATGCGCCAACATCAACCCCTGGTTTACGCCAGTCAACTTTAGCTCCTGCATACACCTCTGCATTGAGCGCCCCTACAAATACATTGCCATTCACATACACTACCCGCAATTCTTGTTGCTTAGGAATTAGCTCTTGAAATACCATTGGACAGTAGCGCAGTGATTCGGCATCTTGTAAGTCTTCTTCTTTAACGGTGCTGGTGTAAACAAAGAATGAGGAGTTAGCCTGCATACTGCGGGAAATAGCAGTTAACAGCTTGCTTACCATTTTGCCATTGACTTGGACAAAAAACTCTCTGGCTGCTTCGGCTTTGTTGGTGACAAGAGTTTGGGGAATAGCAAAACCTACTTCCGATGCAACCCGCAGTTGACGCAGTTTGTTATTTGCATAATCTATCCGCTCTAAATTATCTACCCAACGAGCGTCCTTGAGACTATCCCAAAAACCATCTAAAGTTGCGCTTGATTCTCTTATACAAGCTTCTCGGAACTTTGGCGCTAACTCTTCACCTAGTTGTGGTTCCCAAATGCGCCGCATCCATACAGCTTGCACCTGCTCTGTGCTGATAGATTGGTTGTTATATTCTATGGTGTGGTAGCTTTTAGACTTGTCAAAATGTGCTGTTAATTGCACATCTAGAGGAAACTTATCCGTATCTAAACGAAATGGTTGCGCTCCTTTTTTTAATAAGGCTTCAGCCACTCTATCTATTGTGAAAAAATCACCACTATGGCTGATTAATAAAACAACATCACGAGACAGGCGCATAAAATATTTTTATTGAGAATTGTCTTTAGGTAGATATTTAGGAATACCAAACAAACTGCTATCTATATCTTGGTGATGTGGGGAAGGGCGATCGCTTCCATGTTATTGATCAGGTAATATGGAGGCGATCATCGCGTTCCCAAGAGTAGCGTTCAGTTATTCGATAACTACTCGCTTAGTTTCAGTTGAACCTAACTAGATTTAGTATTCTTCCCAATCGGAAGGATACTTTCTAGTCTCGTAAGGAGCAGTATCAGATACTTCAGCTACTTGCTCTTCCAAGAAACGCGCGAAAAATGGTACAGCTTCTACGTTTGCTGTTTGTACTGTGTTGGTAGACATGGTAATGTTCCTTGCTATTGATTGTTAATCAGGAGTAGGAGTTAGTCCATAACTACTACTCCCTTAGTTTCAGTTGAAGCTAACTAGATTTAATATTCTTCCCAATCGGAAGGATACTTTAAAGTCTCAGGTATGTTATAGGCAGGATCAGGTGCTTGGGCTACTTGCTCTTCCAAGAAACGGGCGAAGAAAGGTACAGCTTCCACGTTAGCTGTTTGTACTGCGTTGGTAGACATGGTAATGTTCCTTGATATTGGTTGTTAACCGGGAGTAGGAGTAAGTTGATAACTGCCACTCACTTTCTTTTAGATGAAGAAGACTAAATTACTTGTCTTCTAAATCTGAAGGATACTTGAAAGTCCAAGGGAAAGAAGGAGTCTCAGTACCTTCACCTTCCGTAGCTTGTCCTTCCAAGAAACGCGCAAAGAATGGTACCACTCCAACATCCACTGTCTTAGTTTTACTTGTAGACATGATGTTTTTCCTATAGGAAATTATTTTGGCCATTAAAAGATTATCAGTAATTAAATATGTATGCAAGGACAATTAAGACAGTTAAGAAGAGATTGATTTAGGACAGTTAAGACAGTTAAGACAGTTAAGACAGATTATTAATAATTTGACAAAATAAAGTAAAAAAAATTAAACACTGACAATCTTTTTTAATTGAATGATAACTAAATAATAGCAAGCTTTAATTTGTTTTTGTGATACAATATAGGATTAGACATTTTATACAATTTTTATAAATTAACAGATGATAATTATTTTATTCAATTTTGAAACCCTTTTCTATCAAGAAGAAAAATAAAAAAATTATTATTCTCCAATCCTCTCACCTCCTCCTAGTAGGAAATTGTTAGTTTTCCATTGTTGAAATATTCCTGCTATAACTTTAGTCTTCAATTTTTATTAAAAACAAAATACTTAACTTGATAAAAAACTTGGTTATCTAGCAAACAATTATTCTTTCACAAATGATAAGTCAGCAGACTGAACAGTTCGCAGTTGGTAGCTTTCAAAAGACGTGTTCTGCTCGGAAACCTGTATCTGAGGTGTTAGGAACTGATAAGCAACAAGTTCATAGTGTAGCTTATTACCTTGTAGTTGCTCTGCGGTACTAATTAGTTGATTCCCAAGTCTAAATTGACTGTAGAGCTTATCTTTGAACCACCAAGTATCAATGAGAGTCCCATCCTTTTCATCAATGACGAAATGACCAGTATCAAGATTTTTAGCAACTAACTCATAATTACGTACTATCTTTTTTGCTCCTGTTCCGTAAGTAATTTGCCAAGTGTAGCGTATGGGATTTTGAGAAATCGCCTTAATTCGGAGCATCATTGGTACAATTTGAGACTTTCCTTTGAGATGGCGATCGTACATAATACCTCTCCATGTCCCTTGCCAGTTCTCAGGAAAGGTATTATCCGACAGCGCAGGATTCGGTGTCATACTGAAGCTAAAAAATATCAAAAAATACACTAAAATTTCCACCAAAAATTTCCGCTTTAGCATAAACAAACTTTTTCCATATTTTTAAATACATCTTAACGGTTTTAAGATGTATGGTAAGAAGTAGGAAACAGGCTTGAGAACCGCAAATTTTCGATAAGTAGAAGGACTAAATTAAACTTAACTTGATAGCGCCGGGTTTCGACTGCGCTTAACCCTCTTCTAATAAGGTTAACGAGCATTGAGCGTAGTCGAAATGCGTCTTATAAATAATTGTGTCCACCTACTTACTAATTCACCAACTACCAACCCATAGTCACTATTTTTCTAACTCTGATTTAGTAGAGGCGATCGCTGCATACTTGATAATCTGCGCCTGCTGTAGCAATAATTTTACTGCTAGGACTAAAACTCAAGCTCAAAACATCACCTTGATGACCGATTAATTGAGTAATTTTCTGTCCTGACAGATTCCGAATATCTACTCTAGTACCACCTATAGTTGCAAGAGATTTGCCATCTGGACTAAATTGCACCTTTGTCACCATACCTTGATAAGTGTTCCATTGAAGTGGTTCAGGTGTCTTTTTCTGAGATAAATTCCACAGTTGAACTGTGCTGTCATCTTTTGCGACTGCTAAGTAATTTCCGTCAGGGCTGTAACTAACACTTGTAACTGGGTTTGGCTGCTTATTACTTAAGTTTTTAATAAACGTACAGTTAGTCAAATTTCTTTAGACACTATTCAGTTACCTGAAAATAATGTTTCCATTTTAAATAACCCAACCAGTTCTAAGCAAATATATACATTTTATCAAGTCATGATTAAACCCAATAGTCTTGTTTTAGGTAAAGCAAACTACAAGTGTACTCTTCAATCAGGGATGCAGGGTCGCGTTGATATCATTTCTCATCAAGAATCACTTCTACAATTTCTGCTAAGAAGTATTAAGCTAAAATCTAATTTTTAATAGATTGAAGAAAACTAAGTATTGAAGCAGAGTTATTGTTATACCCAACAGTCACTTTGGTATCATTTTATATTGTACTGCGTTGGCTAAAACTCGGAAAAATTCATAAAAATCCGAAATCATCCATTACTTAAATGAATGCAATAAGAGAATTAATAACAATTTTTTCTCTACCTCAAATAACTAACAGTCCTTAGCTAATTTTAGGTAGAAGGATATCAATCACAAGTTAATTTTACAGGTGAAACAGGAGGAAATATCCCATGAGGCAAAAATTAGCTGCTACTATTTTAGCTACTGTTGGATTAATAGCTCAGGAAAATATTACATTTGCTCAAGTTTCTCCACCTCTTCAAAGCCAAGAACTACAAGGTCACTGGTCACAAGTTATCAATACTCAAGGTAAATCATGTGTTGCTGATCACCATGACCAACCCATCGATTTCCAATCTACATGGTGTTCTGATTTTATTGGTCTCGAAGCTGTCAAGCACTGGCAAGAAAAAACAGGAACTCGCTGGGTGACAAAATTTAAAAAGGTTCCTAGAACAAACCGTCATGAGGAACAAGATAGGCGCGATCGCCATTCTCATCATCGGCAGAGAAATACAGATTATCAGACTATTTCTTATACTGCTGAAGAACCTATTTATACATCTTTTACTAAAAAGTATAATATACAAGAAATTCAATTTGATGCTGGAAAATATGTCTACAGGGGTGGAGAAGTACCACTTGAATTAAAAGAATTTCTATCTAGTCTTCCAGAAAAAAATATTTGGGTTCATTTGATTACTACAGAAGGGGAAAATTGGGATTATGAAATTGGTAAGAATACTGTAAAGGCATGGAAACAGATTTATTCTATTAATAATATCTTACCAAAAGCCAATTAATTTTTTAGAACGCTAAGGTTGTATTTCTTTAATGATTAGCTTGTGTGCAGTTTAGGTGTAGAAGTGGGGCTGGCAACGATGCTCCACCCCACGCCCAGGCGATCGCATTCTACCTCGTTTTAACAGCCACGCAACAAAGCAGCGTTCGGATTTTTGGCATAACTAGGCGATCGCCCTAATGAGGCATCTTGATACTTAAATAAAATTTATTATTTTACTTATCTAAGTGTTCTACTAAAAAGCCATATAAATTGATAGTATGATTATCAGCCAAGCTGTAATAAACATTTTTTCCTTCTCGACGGTAATTAACTAGACGCATCGCTTTCAATAATCTCAGTTGATGAGAAACTGCCGATTCGGTCATTTTTGTTAATGCCGCTAAATCACAAACACATAATTCCCCAGAGAACAATGCTGATATCAGCCTAAGACGATTTGGATCTGCAAATATTCCGCATATTTGGGCTATCTGTTGTGCCTGATCTGAAGACAAGATTTGTGCTTTGATTGACCGTACATTATCTAGATGCACTAGATGAGTGTCACAGGTAGGGATGTCAGAACTTTGTATTCGCTCTAAGTCTTGTTTGTTATTGTGCTTATTCATAGCAGAATTTATTTAGCAATGGTTATCAATCTCAATCATATCTAAAAATCAAGATTTCTGTACATTTGAATAACTGTTCAGATGTTGTATTAGAATATTGACAGTTAACTTTTCGCAGTGATTGCCAAACTGTTATGACTCAAACTCCATCACTCAAAACTCAGCAGATGCAGGTCAAAGGGATGGATTGTGCAAGCTGCGCGGCCAAGATTGAAACAGCCTTGGAAAAGTTAGTAGGTGTAGTTGAAGTATCTGTGAGTGTTGCAACTGAACGCCTAACAATTTCTTACAATCCGCAACAGGTTACTGAGGCAGACATAAAAAATCGAGTGGTGAGTTTGGGCTATACAATTACTACTCCCACGTCACAGACGCACGACCATAACCACAAGCATGACTACAAGCATAACCACGACCACGACCATCACCATGACCACGACCACGGGCATAGTCATGGTGATGGTAAATTTAATTTGAAGGCAGAAATTTTTGGAGTGGTTTTAGTTATAGCTCTTTTAGCTGGAGGAATGATTTTCCAGAAAGCGCTGCATGAAACACCATACAGTATCGGAGAATATGCGGTCTTCATCCCTGCATATTTGTTGAGCGGTTGGACTGTATTGAAGGCAGCAGGACGGAATATTCTTAAAGGGCAGGTGTTTGACGAAAATTTTCTCATGACTATTGCGACTGTGGGGGCGATCGCTATTCATCAACTTCCTGAAGCCGTGGCTGTGATGCTGTTTTATCGGATTGGAGAACTATTTCAAGAATATTCCGTTAATCGTTCACGCCGCTCCATCAAATCACTTTTGGAAGTGCGTCCTGACAGTGCAAATCTTAAAGTGAATGGTTCTATCAAAGCTGTTTCGCCAGAAGCTGTTCGAGTAGGAGACATGATTTTGGTCAAACCAGGCGAAAAGATTCCGCTAGATGGTGAAATTTTAGAAGGAATGTCTCAAGTTGATACCTCTGCTTTAACTGGAGAATCTGTTCCCCGAATAGTCAAAATTGGAGAAACCGTATTAGCAGGAATGATTAACCAGACAGGCGTGTTGACCCTGCGAGTAACAAAACTGTTTGGTGAATCGTCAATTGCCAAAATTCTCGATTTGGTAGAAAACGCTACCAATAAGAAAGCACAAACAGAGAAGTTTATCACTCGTTTTGCTCGCTACTATACGCCAGTTGTCGTTATTGTGTCGCTCTTAGTCGCTCTGTTACCGCCCTTATTTATTGCTGGTGCAACTCATGAACAATGGGTTTATCGTGCTTTGATTTTACTTGTTATTTCTTGTCCTTGTGGTTTAGTCATTAGCATTCCCCTTGGTTACTTTGGAGGTATTGGTGGCGCTGCTAAACAGGGTATTCTCGTCAAAGGCTCAATCTTTCTTGATGCTCTAACTAACGTTAAAACTGTTGTATTTGATAAAACTGGTACTCTGACTCAAGGTGTCTTTAAGGTCACACAGATCGTAACTAAAAATGGTTTTTCAGAGTCTCAACTGCTAACTCTAGCAGCAAAGGTTGAATCTCACTCCACCCATCCAATTGCAGTATCGATCCGTGAAGCATACCATCAATCAATCGATGATACAGATGTAACTGACTATGAAGAAATTGCAGGTCATGGCATCCGTGCCAAAGTGAATAGTCAGATTGTGTTAGCTGGAAACGATCGCCTTTTACATCGAGAACACATTGACCATGATACCTGCAATGTGGAAGGAACTGTTGTTCATCTTGCCGTAGATCAACGCTATGCAGGCTACATCCTGATTGCCGATCAAATTAAAGATGATGCGACTCAAGCTATTCACGACCTCAAACGAGTCGGGGTTGAGCGAACTGTAATGCTGACAGGCGACAACAAAATGGTTGCGCAAAGTGTTGCTCATCAATTAGGTGTAGATTCCTACCTAGCTGAATTGTTGCCAGAAGGAAAAGTCCAGGCAATTGAGCAGTTATTAAGCCGAACTGATAAAGGTAAAGTTGTATTTGTGGGAGATGGCATCAATGATGCCCCTGTCATTGCTAGAGCCGATATTGGCATGGCAATGGGCGCTTTGGGTTCGGATGCTGCGATTGAAACGGCTGACGTAGTAATTATGACCGATGCACCCTCTAAGGTCGCTCAAGCGATTCAGGTTGCTAAAAAAACCCGGAAAGTCGTTGTGCAGAACATTGTACTAGCAATGGGTATTAAAGGGTTATTTATCATTTTAGGGATATTTGGTGTTGCAACGCTTTGGGAAGCCGTGTTTGCTGATGTTGGTGTTGCATTATTAGCAATCTTAAACGCCACACGAGTTTTGAAATAGCTAGTGGCTATGTCATTTGTCGAGCCATTAACTGAGCAAATATTCCCTCCTGAGCAGCTAGCTGGTCAAAAGTTCCTTGTTGCACAATTCGTCCTGATTGTAGTACATAAATGCGATGAGCATTACGAATTGTGCTTAGTCGATGAGCGATCGCTATTCTGGTAACTTGTAACTTTTCTAAACTTTCGCTGACAATTGCTTGAGTTCTGTTATCTAAAGCACTGGTTGCTTCATCGAATAATAAAATGCGGGGTTTTAATGCCAAAGCACGGGCAATCAATAAACGTTGTCGTTGTCCTCCAGAAAGATTGCCGCCTCCTTCACTAATTACAGTGTGCATAGACATGGGCATAGCGGCAACATCGTCGGCAAACCCAGACATTCGGGCTGCTTCCCAGGCTTCATCTAGAGTAATATGAGCGCCACCAGCAATATTATCGAAAATCGAAGCTGCCGTCAGTTGCCCACCTTGCAAAACCACACCCAACTGTCGGCGCACTGCATCAACATCTAACCCAGACAAATCTTGTCCATCATAATAGATAGTGCCATCTTCAGGTGTCTCAAATCCTAATAGCAACCTCAAGATAGTAGATTTACCACTTCCAGAACCGCCTACAAGTGCAATAAACTCCCCAGGCTCGGTATGTAAACTGACATCATCTAAGGTCAACATCCCATCTTTGCGGTAGCGGAAGCTAACATAATCCACAGTAATTCTCCCATTAAGTTTACCAGGATCAGCTTTGGTAAGATCCACTTCTGGGATAGTTGCCAAAATTGGTTGAGCGCGTTGCCACTGGGGGATGACTTGCAGAGCGCCAATAACTGTATTGCTGGCATCTGTAGCACCTTTAATAAAAGTACCAAAGGCAGTATTGAAAGCCAAAAAAGTACCAATGGTTAGACCGATGCTACCGGCAATTTGAGCCTCCTGAAGCTGTTGGATAGTAAACCAAAACAAAACAGCAGAAGTTAGCGTTGGCATGACTGTATTGAAAAGAGCAACCGCATCTTCAACGTTCTGGGTGCTGAGTTCCAGTTTAATTTGCCGACTATAATTTTTGCTCCAAAAAGCAAAACCCCGCTCTTGCGCTCCAGCAACACGTAGTTTAGAAATACCGTTAATTAACTGCACCGTCTGCCCAAAGATATTCCCCTTGACTTCCAGCAGTGGGCGAACCTTGCGAATCAGCAGTATCCCAGAGAAACTAGTAACAGCGATCGCAACTATTGCTACAGCCACAGCAACTAAAGCTAACTGCCAGCTATAGTAAAACAAAAGTCCTAAGTTCAGTAACGAGAACAGACTTGTAACCAGAGTGATGAGGGTTGTACCACTTAGTAGACGGCGGATGGTGCTAATCGATGTAACGCGGGACTGAAGATCCCCTGTAGTGTATTGACGGAAAAAAGATACTGGCAGGTTGAGCAGTCGATCCCACACAGCAGCTTGGGTGGAAGCATCAGAAATTGATTCTACCCGCAAAAGTACAAATCCCTGAGCCAGCCGAAATACTGCCGTCGCCAAAGCTGCAACTAGTAACCCCAACCCAACTTGTAGCAACAATCCGCGATCGCTATCAGGAATTGCGTTATCAATTAAAATGGCAGTGGCTTGAGGTGTGAGCATCCCCAAGAGTGTGGCGGCAATGCCAGTCAAAACAATAATTAGCAGATCCTTGCCACGATTTTTCAGCGCAAACCGCAATAAATCCCCAGCTTTTAGGACTTTATCGGGCAAAGACCGATAAAACATATAAGCACAGGGGTTCAGCGTTGAAGCAATATTAGCATCTACACTCAAACGAGTGCGAGATCCTGGGTAAAAAATTTCGTAGCTTGTGGCAGAAATGGGCAATAATGCCACAGGTTGATGATCCTCTTGGGTGTAGGCAACCAAAGGCCCACAGTCCTTTTCCCACCAATTATCACGCAGCAGAATCCGTCGCATCCGTAACCGCGAGGCTCTGGCAATTGCTTCTAAGGGTTCCTTAACGCGCTTGAGGTCTTGTGAGCGAGCAGGAGGACGAATTGTGACACCCAAAGACCTGCCCACAGCACCAGCCGCAACTAACAGTGGCTTGCCTTCTAAGAAAAAGGTTGCGGCTTGTGTTCCCAAGGAAGATGCTAGTTCTCCTAAAGCCTCGGCTGTCACCTGATGATTGAGGCGATCGCGATCGCTCAGTCGTTGTAGTTCTTCCTGTGTTTCCTGCTGCTGTAGAATGTGAATATATTGCAGCAGTTGAGTGTGCAGTTGAGAAAGCCCCCCAAGTAAGATATCTGCGGTGGCAATTGCACTGGTAGTTTGAGTAGCTAGTTGAACCTCACCTATGGCTTCTAACCACATACCATCAGTTAGAGGAAAAATCCCTGATGTTGAATCTAAAGTTAATTGCTCAAACCCCATCCAGCGAACAGTTCCTTGCTGAATCTGCGCCCAGGCGATTGCATCTCGTTCAGGTTGGAGAGTCTGACCATTAATCAAGGAAAACCGCGCTTCTCCTACTGCTCGGACTTGAATTGCTGGCGTGACAATGTAGGAAAGTGCAGTTTCCAGTTGCCGCAACCATCCCTGTACTAAAGCAACTATCCTAGCATCCTCGTCAGCCACTAACTCTGCAAAATATTCCCTGTCAACCTTTAGCAGTTCCACCTCTCCCATAGGTACTGCCAAGATTCGGTAGTGCTGACCACTATCAAGAGTGCCGAAAAGTGCGTTTCCTGGTTCGCTACTGCACAAATAACGACGAGTTCCTTCTATCACATCATTTTTAACTGTGACCGCAAACAACGCCACAGAGCCGGACTGGACAATCCAAATCATCTGCGGGTCGTTTAACAGAATTGGTTCATTACCCTTAAAACCATATAATTGCCCCTGTAAATCTTTCATCCTAACTGGGTTGATAACCATAATTAAGCACCCTCCTCACTGCTAATCAATCGTGAGTAAACCCCCTCTACTTGCCACAATTGCTCATGAGTGCCTCGTTGCACGACCTTTCCACCTTCAAGAACGATGATTTCATCACAGTCGCGGATGGTGCTTAATCGGTGTGCCACAATCAAGCAAGTACATCCCCGTCGCCGCAGATTTTGATCGATAATTTTTTCCGTTTCCGAATCCAAGGCACTGGTAGCTTCATCCATAATTAAGATTGAGGGATTATTTACCAAAGCACGGGCTATTTCTAGACGTTGCCGTTGACCTCCACTTAAATTAGCTGCTCCTTCAATCAGTTGGGCATCAAATCCGCCAGACATAGAGAAGATGACATCATCAATGGCAGCATCCTTAACAGCCTGGAGCAAGTTTTTATCTGGTACTGTGCTATCCCATAAAGTTAAATTTTCCCTAACAGTACCGCCAAACATGGAAATGTCCTGTTCTACCATAGCCACAGAGTTAGTAAGTAGCGATCGCGCAATCTGTTTTCTAGCTTGACCATCAAAGCAAATTTCCCCCTCCCAAGGTTCGTAGAGTCCGCTTACGAGTTTGGCAATGGTAGACTTACCAGAACCACTCCCACCTACAAGTGCTACTCGTTGTCCAGGCTTCACTGAAAGGCTAAAGTTGCTAATCAAAGGCGGATCTAAGCGGCTATAGCCAAACGTGACATTTTTCAGTTCGACATATCCCTGCAATCGAGGTAGAGGAGATAAGGGAGATGAGGGAGAATAATTACTGATTCCTGCCTCACCTCGACTGCGCTCGGCGACCACCTGCCTCTGGTTGGTGAGCGTAGTCGAACCACTGCCCCCTGCCTCATCAACCGAGTTATCCAGCACATCATCTAAACGAATCAAATTCCCTTCCATTTCTTGCAAAGTAGTACCAAAGCTCACCAGATTGTTCACAGGTAGTAAAAAACTCTGCATTAGTCCTTGAAAGGCGATGAGCATTCCGATGCTCAAATTTCCATTCATCACCCGTAAACCACCCACAACCAACAAGGCCATCGCTGAAAGTGACGACAAAAGTGTAGGTAATACAGAAAAAGTCTGGTTTGTTAGGCCTAATTCCTGCTGAGAATTGATCGCTTTAGTGTAATAACCTGACCATCGAGAAAAGAAATCAGATTCTAACCCTGATGCTTTCAAGGTTTCTATACTTTGCAAAGCAGCTATAGACGCGCCTGCGGCTTTGCCATACTCTTGGATTAATCGTTGATTAGCATCGACGCGCTGACGAGAAATCCACTGCAAGGTTAAGACATTTACAGCAGCAAAGCTAACTACTAACAAAGTCAGCACCCAATCATATTGCAGCATAATCAGGGCGTAAAAAATCACCATCACTGCATCAATAAGGGTACTTGCCAACCTACCCGAAAGCACATCAGCAACTTGGTCATTGAGACTGGCGCGATTACTAATTTCACCTGCAAACCGTTGGGCGTAAAAACTTACGGGTAGGCGCAGGATGTGCCAGAGAAAACGGCTAGACATTCCCACAGACAGCTTGACTTTTAAGCGGCGGAGATAGCGCAATCGCAACAGAGTTAGTATTCCTTGAAGTATTGCCGCGATCGCCATTGCCAGCAATAATGGCCGCAGCCAATGTTGTCGTCCTTGCACCAGAATTTCATCTACAAACACTTGACTAAATACAGGTACTGCTAGCCCCACGAGTGTTAACAAAAATCCCGCCAGCAGACAGTAAATTAAAACACCAATAGAACCCTGTAAGCGTTTCCACAAAGATAAAATTAGGCTGGGTTTGCGACCTCCTTGTGCAAACTCCGCTCCTGGTTCCATGACCAGAACTACTCCGGTGTACCCCTCGTCAAATTCTTGCCGAGACACCTTGCGCGGCCCGGTAGCTGGGTCATTCAGGTACACCCAACTAGAACTAAATCCCTCTACTACCAAAAAGTGGTTGAAGTTCCAGAACACAATATAAGGAAGGCTGAGGTCTGGCAACTGATCCAGTTCCTTTTTAAAGCCTTTTGCCTGGAGTCCATATCTTCTAGCAGCTTTGACGACATTAGAAGCTTTGCTACCATCGCGGGAAACTCCGCATTCTCGCCGCAGTTCTGGCAAAGGTACAATCCGACCATAGTAACCTAAAATTATTCCCAGAGCAGCAGCACCACATTCTACTGCTTCCATTTGCAAAAGCGTAGGAGTTTTTACCCGCACCGAATTTTTCCGCAGGTTTTGCAAAAACTGCAAAGGATTAATAGGGGTTACTAATGAAGGATTAGTAGATACCACTGACAGACCTCAGAATAGGTAAAACAAATGTAATTGGCGATCGCTCTTCCACTTTGACTCGCACAGATGTAGTCGTTCCAGAAGAGATTTTTAACTGCGGCCCCTCAGAAGAAGACCATTTATAGCCGCTAAAATTAGTCGAGTCTGGCTGTAGATCAGCAAATACTTGGATAAATGCCTCTTGTTTCTCACCCACCAAACCAGCCACCACTTCGGGATTACCCACTACACTAGCGGCAGCTTCTCTGGTAATAGGAAACGGTGAGACATTAGTGATTTTACCGACGATACCGCCAAAGCGTTCTCGCTTCACAGTTTGGGGTGTAATTTGCAGCGTCATCCCTGGTTGAATTTTTTTGCCCTCTCCCACTGGAAAATAAGTAATGCCAACCATTTTGCTAGTTGGATTTTCTGCATCTATGCTACCCAAACGGGTTCCAGCATTAATAACCTGTCCAGATGTCACTGTAATTTCTAGAATACGTCCTGAGTTTTGGGAGATAATTTGGCTGTCATTGCCTAGTTGCTGTTGGAGTTTGGCGATGTCTCGCTTGACTTCTTGAATTTCATTTTTGCGGGTAGTTGCAGTTTGCAGGTCTTGTTGAGCCAGCGTAGCTGCTTTACTATTTTGTTCTCGCAACTGAGCTTGGATGTTTTTAATTTCGTTTACATTCGACAGGTATTGTCGTTGTGCATCGGCTTCCTTGAGGTCTAGTTGCTTTAACTGAGATTCAGCTTCATCAATGCTGGCGCGTGCATCGTCGTATTGTTGCCGCGCTTCTAACACTACATCATCAGGAATCGCTTATCAAATAATGCTCAATTACCGTTCCTCTCAAGGTTCTCCTTTAGAAATTGCTCCTAAAGTTACGCTGACAGATGTATTGCGAGGGAAAGTAAATCCTGCTCAAGTCAAAGACCGAATCGTCCTCATCGGGACTACTGCTCAAAGTTTCCGTGATTATATTCCTACCTCTTACATAAATGAGGATGGTTCTCACCAGGAAATACCAGGGGTAATTCTGCAAGCACAGATGGTAAGCCAACTTGTAAGTGCAGTCAAAGATGGCAGACCTTTACTAGTTGTTTGGCCTATTTGGGGTGAAGTGTTATGGATTTGGAGTTGGTCTTTGATTGGTGGGCTAATTGCTTTGGGCTATGAGCGACAGTCGGGCGTAGTTCATCACTCAGGAATACGTCTATTAGTACTTGGTAGCGGTGCAATCAGCATTTTATACTTGCTTTGCTTCGTTTTCTTTACCTCTGGTGTTTGGCTTCCCCTTGTCCCGTCAGTAATAGTTTTAGTCGTCACTGGCGGTATAAATGTAATTTGCTTAAATGAGCAACGAAGTCAGCGACTACTTGAAGTTTGAAAAACTATGACAACCTATTTGTATAAAATTCCACTTTTTGTAGCTATCAGTTTAATATTTTTTAGCTATACACAAGTGTCTGCACAACCGAATCAATCATTAATATTTGCTGCGCCACCCCCACCAGTAGACATTGGGGAACCAGGTAAGCGAGCAGAAGCTGGTAGTCGCGGTTGTGAACAAGCCAATAATCAGCCCTTGGCTGCTGCAAAGCAGCTTACAGCCTTAGTGCCTGTTTATTCATCAGAATTGGTATTTGCCACAACGATCGCAGAACATCCTCGCTTCTGGTTCTACGTTCCTTACTTGTCTTCCTTTGCTGATGGAGAGTTTGTTCTAGAAGATGACGCACAAAATCAACTCATTTACAAAACTTCTTTGCCAAACACACCAGGAGTAATCAGTCTTAGCTTGCCATCAAACACAAAACCTCTGGAAATAGATAAACAATATCGTTGGTATTTTAATATTTACTGTAAAAGCGATCGCCAAATTATTGCCAATGTTGAAGGGTACGTTAAACGACAACAATTAAATTTAAGTCTCAAAACTCAACTAAAAAAAGCAGCACCAACCAAGCGCATAAGGCTTTATGCGGCAAATGGTATTTGGTATGAAGCGTTGAACGCTGCTGGAGAACTGCGGCGTACCAATCCGCAAGATCCTTCTTGGGCAATGCTTTTACAAGCTATAGGTTTGAATGATTTTGCTACTCAACCAAATGTAGAGTGCTGCACTCTAAAATAATGAAATTGCTCATATATCCTGAGCGTCGCTAACTACGGCTTCTCTCACCAGGGGAAGCCGTCGCTAACTACGACTTTGCTCAACCGTTTTCAGAATGGAGAGCGCTTAAGGCGATTTCAGATGGATGAATTGCTCCGTTACCCGCTAACATGGCTTTTTCCTGTCTACGTAGCACAATCATGCCACGGGAACGATTTGATGAGGAGTCCTTATCTACGCAGGCTGCATATAAACGCTGAATTGGGCATTTCCAAAAACGGGTATATCGTTTGGGATTTGTATCTGCAATGGTGACTTCTTGAGTTTTGGGGTCATAGTCTGCCAATAAAGAGAAGTGACCACCTTCTAAGCTGGGGTTTTCATGAACAATGCGAGTATTAAAGTTTAGAATGTGAACGTCACTTTCATCACAAACAGCAACTTCAACCTCACGGATAAACGATTCCAGCGTTATGCTCGGTTTATCAAAATGTTCTACCCGAATTGAAATAGGCCATCCTTTTCTTTCAATATAAGTGCGGCAGGTATCGTAAGTTTCTGCTAACGTCATACCATCATCTAAAACCGATGCGATTGGCAGTTGAGTGACGTAGAAAATCTCATCAACGGTGGTTAAGTATCCTAATGCAGTAAAAGCATAGGCGATCGCAGTCACATTGCAACAGTAAATAGGTTGTTGAAACTGATGTAGTTGAATAATTTCCAAATCGCGTTTAGAAATCTGTGATAAGTTATCTAAATCCATTCCCTGACCTCCGTAAATATGTAGCATTTAATTTAAAGATGTTCTGAAAATACTTTTTCAGAACAGATGAATAGACAAGGTGAGTATCATGCTTAGTGACTTGTTGTTTGTGTAGTTCCTTGAGTTGCAGTTGTCATTGTTTTTACACCTTAATGATTGCATATTTAGAGTTATCACCTAGCGATCGCCCTTAAATATGCAAGGACAGTTAAGACAGTTAAGCAAATTTTTGAGACAGTTAACATAATGTTATGCTTCCTCTCTCCTGCTCGGAGTAACCCGACTGCTCTAACTTCC
The DNA here is from genome assembly GCF_019976755.1 of Nostoc sp. MS1. Lineage (NCBI taxonomy): Bacteria > Bacillati > Cyanobacteriota > Cyanophyceae > Nostocales > Nostocaceae > Nostoc > Nostoc sp. MS1. The sequence goes on along the minus strand of NZ_AP023441.1, from coordinate 489,476 downwards.
TGTTCTCTTTCCCTTACAGTTCTTCCATTTCGCAGAGAAATATTCAAAGGTGCTAGTTCTTTAAATGCTGGTTTCCCGCAAAATTTTTGTTGTCGTTACTCATCTAATTCAAATTTTCTGTATTTCCCTCTATCTTTTTCTCGGTAGCTTGATATTAATAGCTGTATGATATCAAGCATTAATCTAGCATGTGTTTTTATTTTCAGATATTACTAATTATCAAAAATAGTTCTTAAATGTCTTAACTGTCCTTGTGTCTTTATTCTAATTTTGAGAATATTGAAAACTATGTACTCAAGCAATAAATCAACATTTATAGAAAGAACTATGGAAAGAAAACGTAATTTCTTTCTTATACTCTCTATAACTGCTAGATACAGAGTAAATCTTCAAAAGAATACTAAAGAGGTGATTAATGAGTATTGCTCAAGACGTACTACCAGCTTCAGAATTTCTGATTGGCAAACCCTGATAGAAAATGCGGCAGATCCAAGTCATGTCCCTTTTTGTCATCACGGAGTCCAAGGCGATCGCACTATTAGGGTTAGGCATTTACGCTTGGTTAAGATTCTGGCTCCATCTGAGATTTCATTTTGTAGATTACATTCATGCACAAAGGTAAAGGCAGTAGCTAATTTGACGTTGCTAACTGCTTTTCTAGAAACATAAACTCAAATATCAAAAAAAATAATTTAACTATCTTAACTGTCTTTTTATTAATGATGAATATACTAATTATCCTGGGAGAAATTATAGTTATATTAGTCATATTTTGGCTAATTAACTGGCTGACTGGTATGATATTTAAGCAGTTAGCTAGAGTTTCTTTACTGCAAGGAAGAAATTTAGATATTATCTTCCTGCGGCGCAGCATTAGGAGAATTTTATTTTTAGTTTCTGTTGTGCTATGTCTGGTGCTGACTGGTATCAATGGAATGCTCGTTTATCGGGGTGAAAACCTCCAGCAATTTCAACTGAATCTTATTCGTAGTCTTCCTACTCAATTTTGGATTAATGCTGTTACTGCGGGTTTGAAAACAGTTAGTTTGCTTTTGCTAGTTAAATTTAGCATCTCACCCCTAAGTTGTGGTATAGATTGGGTTTGTGAATACACAAAAAGAGTAGATCAAATTAAGGCTAATGATGAAAGTGTCGAGGCTTTTTTCAAAGTCTTAAAAAGAATTATTATTCATACTGTCTGGATATATTCTGCTATTTTATGCGCTCAATTTCTTTACCTGCCACAAATTGTTAGCAAATATATTTATATCGGTTTAAAAATATACATTACTATCTCTCTCGGTTTACTCATTGTCAAAGCTGTAGCGACAATTGTAGATACACTTGATGCTTTAAGTCTTAAATACTCTAAACACAATGATTTACTCAGATTATACGAGCATTTACGTCATTTAATTCCACTGTTTAAAAAGTGTTTAGAATACGTCCTCTATATCGGTATAGTTAATCTTGTTGTTCCAGAAATAGAACCTATTGCCTGGATAAGTAGTTATACGCCTAGAATTGTGCAAATTATAGGGGTTTTCTTTATTAGTAATGTTTTAATTGAAGTCGTTTATTTCGTGCTGGATGAGTTTTATTTAAAAACTACAGATGTTAATGACTCACAACGGCAGAAACGAATGACGTTAATTCCCTTATTACGGAGTTTTGCCAAATACTTTATTTATTTTACTGCTGGTGTGACTATACTTAAGCTCATTGGTATTGATCCTGCGCCTATCTTAGCAGGTGCAGGAATTGTAGGTATAGCTGTTGGGCTTGGGGCGCAAAATCTGATTAATGATGTCGTTTGTGGATTTTTAATTTTGTTTGAAAACTATTATTTAGTGGGTGATTATGTTGAAGTCGGGAAAGTAGAAGAAAGAAATATTGAGGGAACTGTAGAAGCAATTGAACTACGAACAACTCATGTCCGCCATCCTGATGGTCAGTTGCAGATTGTGCGTAATGGAGATATTGGCTCGATTATCAACTATTCTAAGCAATATATATATGCCAGGGTAGAAGTTAGCGTTGCTTACGACTCAAATTTAGACCATGTTTATAGAGTGATTGATAAGATAGGACAGCAGTTAAAATCACAAGAGAATGATGTTTTAGAACCTACACGGGTAGCGGGACTAGAACATTTTGGAGAAGATAACTTGTTACTGCTGACTTTAACAAAAGTCAAGCCAGGAAAACACTTACATATTCAGCGTGTCCTCCGCAAGATATTAAAAGATACTTTTAGCCAGGAAGAAATTGAAATTAGCGGTATGCCCAGAAATTAGGCTCTTTCTAGCCTTAAAAGGGAGTGGGTTTTATTGTCAGTTATCAGTTGTTTTTTGCTACTGACTCGGCGACGGGAAAGTCACCCCGTCGCCTTTAAAGTTTTTTCGGCTAAAAGTTCTTCTCGACTAAACTTTTTGAATACTCCACAATTGTCTCAACCAATTCAAAATTCAACAAACCTCCTACATAGAAGGTCTTGCGTTGACCTTGCATGGCTTCTAAGTGATCGTAAAATCCAGCCTGCATCGCTTCTGAGGTAACGTGAGGAAAGTAAGGCCACTCATCGTAGGTGTAGTAATTTTTGTCTATCTGCACACCCAAATTCTTGACTGTCTTTTCAATCCCTTGGAGAACTTCTGTTTTAGTGATTTTTCCCTCGCGGTCTAGGCGAGTGTAAAAAGCAATTAGGTCATTGTCAGCGAACTGTTGAGCAATAAACCAAGGATTTCCCATTGCGTTTACAGGAATGACATTAGTGACTGGGGTTGGCATTTGCAAATCAGGAATCTGATATGTAATCAAGCTGTAGGGATTGAGAATTATTTGTTCAAATAGGTCTTTCTCTGGTATTGACAAATCAAGAAACTTGTTTAAAACATCTAGTGTTAACGGACAAGCGAGGATGAGATAATCACATTCTAAAACTTTTTCACGGGTAACAATCTCGTCAACAATTTGTTCCTGTTCTGTAAATTTTACTCGTGTAATTGCCCCACGCTTGATTTCTTTGATGTCGATATTCAAGCGTACATTTAGACCCCAAGCAACACGTTCCCAGAAGCGTTGAAAACCATCAATAAATCTTTTTGGCCAACCACAGCCCATATCTGCGCCGTAGGTCACTAAAGTTAAAAATGTTTCTCTAGTCATGTATTTGAGAGCATAGGCGGTGGGGATTTCATTTAAGTAGCCATAGCCCATTGTCGTAATAGGAATTTCAAACAAAGTTTCTAAGCATGACAAATCTTTCTGCGCTAACCACTTTGAAAAAGGTTGGGTGAGTTCGGGATGTTGACTGATACCAGCAAATCCAGGCACGGAAATAATTGGATCTAGCAAAAGACGCTCCCATAAAAAGCGCCCAACGGCTGCTGAAAATGTCAATATGTTAGTTCCGGCAAGAACGGCATTCTTTATTGAGGTGTAAGCAGGTTTTCCCGGTTGAGATTTAAATGGGTTGTAGACTTGCCCTGACCCTTCAGTGTAAAGTTGAGCGCCGACTTCTGCCGCTATTTTGAGGATTTCTTTATAGGCAGGAGTGAGATAATTTGCACCTAAGTCAAAAGAACGGGAATTGTAAGTAATAGAACAACATAATCCCCCTACCCGTCCTGCTTTTTCTAAGACAACTACGTTGCGGTAGCCTTGTTTTTTTAAAAAGTAAGCTGTAGATAATCCACCTGCGCCTGCACCGACAATACAAATTCGTGCATCTTGAGAGAGTTTAGTCATATACTGTTAATTCCTAAGTATTAGTAATGTGCCGATCGCATTTACTGAAAGTGCGGATAAACTGCGTCTCGGAATAATTGCTGAATAGCTGGTTGTTTAAGTAGCGGATCGTAATCTTGGCGCACAGGGATGTCGTAACTAGCAGTGCGAGGTGCAATTTCTGATAACCAAGCCGTGTGCATTGTAAAGCCAAAATTCAGTTGTGGATGGCTCAATCTGCATACGGGGCCAGCCCCTAACTTATCGGCTTGGAAGACCCAAATTTCGTTGCTATTTTCCCCAAATGCTGTACAAACAATATAGCCGTCTGTAGAACTACCATCGCCGTTTAATCTAGGGATAAACTGAGGCGAACTCATGAAGTAGCCGGGGGGTGCATCATAAAAATCTGCTACCTCCATTTTGGTTGTATCTACCCGGAATAAAGAAGAAGGGCGATGATGAAATGCTTCTTCTCGTTGCAGTAGTTCTTGTAGTGGTACAACTCGGTAGGGATAATCTTTGTATAAATTGTAAATAAACTCAGTTAGTAATTCTGGCCAAAAACCGAGAGATTGCCAATAAACGTTATCAAATCGCTTGGGAGGCAATCCAGAAGCCAGCTTTTCTTGAGAAGCATAGAAGCCTATACCCCAATGACGGCGAGTATCGTAAATTACTTTAGCATCTCGGATTTGACCTGTTTCGCCGTCTATTTGATAACGACCCAGACGACCGATATCCATTTGCCCATTAGCCAGCATTCCACCTAACCATAGAGGCGCAGACTTGGGAGCGTCAAATTTGGAGACATCATATTTGCGTACCCATTCAGCAATATCTGTGGCGCAGAGATGGGCAGTGTGCAGAGTGATTTGCCCGTCGGGATTTTCGTAATCGGTCAAAAAATGTACTGTTTCTAGAGGAATGACGGCTGGACGGACTACTACAGTATCGACATCTGCCTTGAGGTCAGCCCGACGTACTATATAAATTGGAGAATTGGGTTGCTGCGATCGCGTCAGTAACAGTCGTAGTAAACGCTCAGTTTCCCAACTATCGGGAACTGGGTTATTGAGGATTTGTTCTGGCCCAACCTTGAGGGAAGTGTCCATCAGCACTACATAATCTTGGGTAACAGTCAACTGATGGATGCTTTGTTCAATGCGTACTGGAGAACCATCGGGTAGCATTAACTGCCAGCGATTGAGTTTACCTACACCATCCCACTGCAACAGATAAACAAAATTGGGCATGGCAGTGCCTAACTTATGCTCAATCCAGTCAAAAAATTGTTGCCCCAATCTCTGCGAAAACTTAAAGAACATTCCCAAGGGAAGTTGTAGGGGATTATTTTCTAAAAGTTTAGCGATCGCATTTAGCAGTTGTTCTAGTTCATCGGGTAATTGTTCTAGCTGATAAATGAAACGCGCACTTTCTAAAAAATTATCTAGCGATCGGCCATAGTTAACTAAGAAAACTTCGTTAGTATAACCATCAAAAGCTGGGTGAGATGTACTCAACACCGGGGGAAATGGATAAGAAAAAGGTAGAAATGGTTGCCACTCAGTATTGCCTCCCACTGGGGTAACTACCTCTAGACTATCGGTATCAATTTCGTAAGGACGACCAGCATCATAGGTAATCATTAATCGCTCTTGGCTATTTGCGCTCGTTTTAAAGGCGAGAAAAGCAATATCTACTTCATCTCGCAAGCCCAAGGAAGGGGAGAAGCGCAACAACCCATGATCACGGAATTGATGAGAGCGATAAGCAGGATACTTAAAAGTTGCTTGATCTGCATAGTGGCATGGTGTACGTGCCAGCTTGGTCTTCACTGTCACCTGTCCATCTTGCCAGTCCAAGCGGTAAATCATCCCATCACTGTTAAAAATGTGGGTTCCATGAGGATTAGGTAAACCCCCAGAAGCTACAGTACCTACAGGAGCAATGATAAACATGTGTCCAGCTAAATCTGTCGGTATATGTCCATCAACTACATTCAGAGGTAAATTCGTTAGTTCCTCACGACTAGCAGTCATTGCTGCCTCTGGAAATCGGGGTTCAGTAATTTCACGGTTCATTGTTGATATCCTGGCATTATTATCTGATTGATGTTTTGTCTCAGGTATAACATTAGGTTTGCATTTAAAAATCGCTTTATTACCTCCAGATGGCTAAATAGCAGCTTTTTCAGGAATTTTGAATTTCTTGGAGGCTGTTTCAAAAGCTATATTCGTTACTTAATGTTTTATGTATAAACCATGAATTTGTGGGAATTTGCCTTACCAGGCTAAAATCACAACCAAGAACTTTTCTAAAGTTCTCTAAAAGAGTTTTAAGACTCCCTAATGAGATTCAAATAAGTAGCTATGTGCAATTAAATATAAAACGCTCAAGAGCATATCCATTCTTAAGGCTTCTGGCTTCAATGCCATCAATACTTGCCATCGCTAAATCATAATTATTATCAAACATCTGTCCAGCAATCTCATGAGTTTTCAATTGATGCCACTCCTCCTCAATTCGATTCATTTGGGAACAATATGGTGGTAAGAAAAACAGGTATAATCGCTGTTCTTGCCATTGTTGCCATCGTTGTTTTGCTTTGTTACTCCTATGCAAACAGCCATTGTCTTGAACAACTACAGTGATACGACCAGTTTCATCTAAAGTTTGTTGGGCTTTATATTTAATTGCAACCACCTACTTAGAACTCTGTTTGAGAGTGTCCACTCATACCCACATCAAAAACCTACACCTGTCAGACTCCCTCATCTTCCCCCACTTCCTACTCCCCACTCCCCACTCCCTTCCCATTCTCCTGCGCGTGTAGTACATGAGGATTATCATTCACCCAAACTGCTTGTTGTGGTACAGGAATAAAGATACCTGCTTGATCGAAAGCAATTTTCAGGCGGCGGCGGTATTCTCTGGCTACGTCCCATTGCTTGAGGGGTTGCGTTTTAATCCAGACGCGGATAATCAAACCGCGATCGCCAAAATTATCAACTCCCAATACTTGCGGTGTTTCGATAATCTGCCTTTGCCAAAGGGGATCTTGATCCATCTTTAAAGCGACATCGCCAATCAACTTTAAAACTTTGTCAATATCGGCTTGATAATCTACAGGTATAGATAAATCTGCGCGTGACCAACGGCTGGAGAGATTAGCCACAATTTTAATTTCACTATTGGGAATTGTAATTAACCGTCCTTCCGAGTCGCGTATCTGAGTCATACGCAGATTAAGATTCTCTACTAAGCCGCCGAAATTACCAACATTAATCACATCACCTAAAGCGTACTGGTCTTCTAAAATAATCAGAAAGCCGTTGATTGCATCTTTGATTAAGTTCTGTGAGGCTAAAGATACAGCTACACCAACTAAACTCGCACCAGCCAATAAAGGAACGATATCTATACCCAAGGATACCAACGCTAGTAGAATCCCAACTCCTACACAGACGATGGTAGAAATACTTTTCGTTACCCCAGAGAATGTAGAGACTCGCAATCGCAGACGTTCGGCGGCTTCTGCTGTTGTGAGCAAAGCACCACTGCTAATGAGGGTGGTGGTAAAGCGGTCAATCAGCGCATAGGTCAAACGTATCACTACATAAGTTCCTACGCCTACCACAGCTAATCGTAAAGGAATTTGGGCTGCTGCGAGAATAGCTACTTGCAAGCTACGTGTATAAGGAAATAAACCCAAAATAATGAAATTTCCCCCACCCCAAATACCTAGTTGGGTGAATTGAAATAGCCTTCTTTTGACTTCTCGCAGATGTCGCTGCTGCTGTTGATTTAACTGGGTTGTAATTTGATTGGTATCTGGTAGGGAAGAAGCCCCAGATTGTGCAGAGTTCTTGAAAACACGACGTTGCCAACGTGTAACTCCCCAACTGGCGATCAGCATGGTTAAGGCGATCGCACCAGCAATTTTTGCTTGGTCAACGAAAAATTGAGTTTGTCGTTCTTGTCTTGCTCGTTGTAAGTCTTGCTTTAACGACTCTTTAATACTTTCAGCTAATGCAAAAGCATCACCCTCACCTTGGCTACCATCTTGAGGCGTGATCGTCATTAAGTAACGATTGTTAACGTAAATTACTGGTAATCCGTTGAGTGTGAGGACTTGTACATTAGGTTCTGCTGCCGATGAACGTACATAATTACGAGTAATTTCTTGCAAATTCTGCTCAATGTTTTCCTTGCGTTCTGCAAGATTATTTTTAGTTGCTGCTATTTGAAATAAGCGGCGACCATCCAAATAAACCCACTCAGATACAACTTTATTATCCGGCTGGTTGCTGGCACTGGTTGGTACTGGTAGTTGTTGTAAAAATGGAATCTGGGCTGTCGCTTTTGGCATAGAGACAATGGTAATAGCCATTGAACCCGCGATCGCCAAAAAGTTAAATTTCACTACCACACCTCCTTAAAAAATTCAAAATTATAAAAGTCCTATTGAGCTTTTCCTTAGCTATCCTCCAAAATTCAACGCGGTAGTTGTACCTATCTAAAGTTGAGTTTTTGGGTTTAAATGTTGATTTAACTGTTTATTTACTATCTTTAGATAGATGACAATAGGCTTTTGCTTACTGTAAAGGCAAGCGTTAGAAAACATTCCTAATACTTTTACCAGAAATCAAGTAAAAAGGAAAAAGCTGAGTCTGGCGTTGACATTGTGTAAGAGAAACGTCAAGCTAATCCAGGAAACCATTGACTAGGTTTTTGGCAATTACTCCCAAAATTTGCTAGTCATGGAATAATCTAGTAGAGTGCGTAAGCAATTACGTAACTCGTTTGACTTTTTAGAGGTATATTTAATGACCGCAACTTCTCCCCGATTAAAGCACGAGGTTAAAGACCTCGCCCTCGCTCCCTTGGGAAGACAGCGTATTGAATGGGCTGGACGGGAAATGCCAGTATTACGGCAAATCCGCGATCGCTTTGCTCAAGAAAAGCCCTTTGTTGGCTTGCGTCTTGTAGCTTGCGCCCACATCACCACAGAAACAGCACATTTGGCGATCGCGCTCAAAGCTGGTGGTGCAGACGCGCTGTTAATTGCGAGTAACCCCCTATCCACACAAGACGACGTAGCAGCCAGCCTCGTCTTAGACCATGAAATTCCCGTATTCGCGCAAAAAGGCGAAGATGCGGAAACCTATAACCGTCACGTGCAAATCGCTTTAGACCATCGCCCCAACGTGATCATCGACGATGGTAGCGACGTGGTAGCAACCCTGGTAAAAGAACGTCAACACCAGATTGCTGACTTAATTGGGACTACCGAAGAAACCACCACAGGTATCGTCCGTCTCAGAGCCATGTTTAAAGATGGCGTTCTCACCTTCCCCGCCGTCAACGTTAACGACGCTGACACCAAGCACTTCTTTGATAACCGCTACGGTACAGGTCAATCCACCTTAGACGGGATTATCCGCGCTACAAATATCCTCCTAGCTGGTAAAACTGTAGTTGTAGTTGGTTACGGCTGGTGTGGTAAAGGTACAGCCCTCCGCGCCCGTGGTCTTGGTTCTAACGTCATAGTTACCGAAATCGACCCCATCAAAGCTATTGAAGCAGTAATGGATGGCTTCCGCGTATTACCAATGGCTGAAGCTGCAACCCAAGGTGACTTGTTCATTACCGTGACTGGTAACAAGCACGTCATTCGTGGTGAACATTTTGACGCGATGAAAGATGGTGCGATCGTTTGTAACTCCGGTCACTTTGATATTGAACTTGACCTGAAATACTTGGCAAGTCAAGCCAAAGAAATCAAGCAAGTACGCCCCTTTACTGAAGAGTATCGCCTCAACAGTGGTAAATCAGTCATCGTTTTGGGTGAAGGACGCTTGATTAACCTAGCAGCCGCCGAAGGACACCCAAGCGCCGTAATGGATATGAGCTTTGCGAACCAAGCCTTAGCAGTAGAATACCTAGTGAAGAACAAAGGTAAGTTAGAACCCGGTTTACATTCAGTTCCTACTGAAGTTGACCAAGAAATTGCCCGCTTGAAGTTGCAAGCCTTGGGTATTTACATCGACACCCTCACACCAGACCAAATTGAATACATCAATTCCTGGACTAGTGGAACTTGATCAATTAATTAGTTAATTGTTTAGGGATAAGCATTTTGCTTATCCCTTTTTTAGTTTGATATATAGCAATTATCAACAATTTTAAGAACAGGGTCAATTATAAAAATGAAGCCAGCTAGGAAAATCCTTATTATTGGCGGTTCTACTTTTAACAAAAATACGCCTCAAAAAATTAGTAAAGCATTGATGGATAGCAAATTTTTAGATGAATGGGCAGTAATTATTGCAATTCATCAATATTTTAAGCTAAGAGGTTTTAATAAAACGGACAGAACACCAATTAACCCAGATGACTTTAAATCTAAAATCAAGTTAGATTTTTATTTACCTGAATTTGAGCCACAATTTTCCTTTATTTTTACTCCTGGGCAATTTACAGTTCAAACAGGATGTATTTATGTACTACCTGATCCTGGACTGGATATACCTGGACTGCCTGTACAGAAAGAATATCTTTCCACAAGTTTTATTGGTGATACATATCAATTAAAACTCCATGTGGAAAGCTCAAAAAAATCAGTTGAGGAATGGTTTAATAATAACCCATTTGATGCTTCTGGTACAAAGCGGCAAATGACCGCTCGTGATCTGGGTAATATTGATGATCAATATTTGCATAATTTCCCACTGCCTACTGGCGCAAACATATCTCGATTAAAAGCAACAGCACAGGATCACCCCCCAGAAAGAGTAATGTATAGAGATATGCCTTGCATAGACAAATTAATGGATGAAGTTGCTGCTAGTAAGAGCAAACCAAAAATAGCAGCTTTACTTCTTTGTGGACTATATGGAGATGGTGCAAATGGACTGAAAGCCATTCAAAATATTGGTGGATATACAGCAGTACAGTTTCCAGATGAATGCTGTCGTGAAGAATTAGGAATAGATAAATATAAGACTTCCTCAATACCAAAGACAGCATTACAGATAGAACCTAAGCATCAAGTTGTTACCTTGGAAAGCAAACCTAATTATATGACATTATTTAATTGGCTGTGTAGTATAAAATAATTGAACCAATTGTCTAGCTTATGAAACATAACTTAGAAATTTCTATTCCACACGATGTAATCTTAGAATGGCAAAATGGTATCACTGATGGTAATGCTATTAATCAATGGTGGCAGTCACTTACAAAAGAACAACGAAAATTGCTTTTAGAGCCAGGTTTTGTTTTCTTGCAGCACCAAAAAATAAAAGAATCTAAATTAGACAGTGAATCACTTATTCCGAGTCTTATAAAACTTTCAAAAAGTGCTGGGTGTCTAGAATTATATCAAGATGATAAAAACCGTTTCCTGCTTTCTGGTAGAATTGATCGCAATTTGTATGGTGTCAGAGGTAAATGCTATTCTCAATCTCCCGAATTTGTTGGGAGTATGTGTAACGAATTTCTTGGAGGCTATTCGGTAACAAGTAAGAATCATCAACATGGACAAAAAACAGTTGATGTTATTTGTTGTGCCTTGAATGCACTTCCTGGAATTACTGCCGCTCAAACTCCATCTGATAGTGTTGCAGATGTTGGTTTACGATGGGATGTAATCATTCAATGGAATGATTGCTATTTCCCTATACAAGTTAAAAGTAGTTTTATCGGAATAGAAAAAGCTTTAGATACAGGTAATTTAGGGAACTACGCTCAAGAGAAAATAGAAAAAATTAGTATCCATGATGATAAATTGTATGACTTGGAAAATAAATTTATAGAAAGGGCTGGTAAAGATTCACCAGAAGAGAGAGAAAATAAGAAAGCCTATTATCAAAGCCGTCGAGAAAATAGGTCACATATTATACGTAAGTACATACAAAGTAGTCCGCTTTATATATGGGCTGCTCAAAATAAAGAAACTGTACAATTGTTAGTTGAGTTATTTGCCAATACTTTTAAAATAGACAATAACATAAAGCAATATCAAGAACAAGCCATAGCGGTTTATCTGGAAAAATATCCTGAGAGGAAATCTCTAAGTATTTCTGAACTTAGAAAGCAGAGAATACATGAGATGAACGAAAAAAAGAAAGAACAGGCTGAACAAATAATTCAGGCGTTAAAAGAGCAGATTGAAGGCAAACAAAAACGTCTTCGTAATCGTAAAGCTAGAAAACGTCCTGTAGTAATAGAACATAACCAAGCTCTCAAAATAGCTGAAAATACACTTCAATATATCCAGCAGTTAATTGAAGATAAGAGTAAACTCAAAATTAGGCAGAGGCTATTTGCAAGTGCAAGAACAAAGGCATGGTATTTTGATAAAACTTTGTTTAATAATATTGAAAAGCTGAGAGATATTGATAAACAAACCAATTCTCCAATGCTACAAAAAACAGAAGAACTTTTTGCTTTAATTCAAGATTTTACGGAAATTGGAAAAGATGATGAATTCGATATCAAGCCTGAATGAGTGTGAATTGTCAAAATAATCAATAATTTCTACTAAATCTCTACTGGCTTCAGGTAAGATAATATATATTGTCATCCTTGCGTTTCTCTGGCTTGACGCAACTTATTTCGTAACTGTTCAATTACAACCTCTCCATCAATACCTTCCCCTCTATCCAATTGCTTAATAGCAATATCAACTTTTTCCTTTGTTTCATTTACCCACTCTTGATAACCTTTATCCCACTCTAAAAGTAACTTTAAAGCTTTACTAATTACATTTTCAGCAGTATCATATCTACCAGTTGCAATTTGCGCTTGGATAATTTTTTCTAGTTCCGGCCGAATGTGGATATTCATAATTGATTATGCTATTTGACCTTATATAAATTTTACGCTGATTCTCCCTATCTGTGACTATATTGGCGCGATGGGCTACGCCCCGCCATTGGCGATCGCAATCTGCTATATATACTTCATTTCAGTAAATTGAAACCAGAATAGCCATTAAAAAAAAGGCGACAAATAGATTTATATAGGGACGTATATTTGTGAATCTCTACACTTATTTATTTGCCGCCAAGATTTATTAGTTAATTTTTAAATTAAACCTTCTGACTCAGCAAATTTCTTTAACCGTGGTAAACACTGACGTTGATAGAAACTACTCAAGGTGGGAATAGGTAGTCCAAATTGCTCAGACAAGTCTTTCCAACTCACTTCAGGGGGTAAGCGTTTGAGGATTAGTACCTGACAGTTTACATCAGGACGGCCTTTAACATGAGTCCCGCGTAGTTCTCCACTTGAGTCTGTATTTACCCAAGTTTCCAACTCCTCCAAAATTGGTGGTGCTTCGGGCGCAGCAGCCAAATTTTCTACAGGATCAATAACTTCACTACTGTCACCTGATTTAGATTGGCGGACTCTTAAAGGTACTGTTGTCGCTTGTTCTTTGTTCTGGTTGAGGTAAAAGTCTTGTAACCTGCGCTTTAAATAGGCGTTTAACCAGGTAATCACACTACCATAGGTAGGATCATACTTCTGTCCTGTCAAACCTTCACAAACATTGCGACAAAAATACAACCAAGTTTGTTGCAGTGCGTCTTGATAGTATGAGGTGTTTTCTCTCCAAAGTTTACGGGAAGTCAAGCGAATAATTTGCGTGAGCAGCTTTTGACGCTGAGGGCTTCCGGGTGGATGTCCACAGGCTTGGGTAACTAAGCAGCGTAGCTGTTCATCAAATTCAACCATAATCATCGTTGGCGAAGAAGGCAACAAAGCGTTAAAAGCAGCAAGAATATATTATTATTACGTGTCACAATGCTCCAGAGGATACATCTGTATCGTAATGTTAACTCTGAAAGTAGGGCTATAAGCGTAAATAAGTAATAAGTACGAAGTCAATTAGAAAACTCCCTACTTCCTTTTGCGGAAAGTAGGGAGACGGGGGAGAGGGAGAAATCAATTCAAAAATCAAAAATCAAAAATTCTGCCTCCTGTCAACTGAATCCTACCTTTTGACTATGGACTATGGACTATTGACCAATGACAATGGACAACTGACAACTGACTTTATAATTACTCCGGGATAACGGGACTGAGGGGATCTAAAGGACTTGTAAACACAAAATAAACAACCCCAGCACCCAAAAGCATCACAGCTAGGCTAAAAAGAATTATCCAACGGTCTGCCGGTTCGTAAGTGTCTTCCTCGATATCACGACGCACAGTAAAATAATGCCCTGTTGATAACCACACAGTGAGTAAACCTACCAAAGAAAAAACTAAACCTAATTTCCAGCCATTACCAGGACGAGGGACTAGGGGTGGTTGAAAAGCACGTAAACGCACAATCACAACACCAAAACCTAAAAGGGCTATCCCTGTTCGCATCCAAGCTAAGTAAGTACGTTCGTTTGCTAAATGATCACGTACTCTTGACGGATTTAATCTTGCCGCCTTTTTTTTCTCTTCTAGTTCTTCTGTATTTTTTGGCTTTAATAACATCAATAATTCCCTGATAATCAAGGAGGCTTTCCTTCCCAAAACAGCAGAATAACGGCAAATATCTTTCCAAATAATCTGCCACGGGTTAGATACTCGCGCTCTCAAGAAATATTTATTTTGTTTACTCATTTTGCAAGTTTTATTTTAATGCAGATATGTTTGTAAAACAAGTACGATGAATGCAGTAATTTAAAAATAGCCAAACTAAAAAATCTAAAATATATCCCTGGATTTTACTGTTCACCTATCGAGATAAAATCCCAATGTATTGAACCATAAGCTTTTGCGTAGGTGCATTAATTGTGTGTGTATTTATTAGTGCTTATCTATTTGAACTGCGCTTATTACTAATTACCAACTCTTACGCTCTCTATGTGATAGCTGATTATTCATATTAAAAATCCACAAAAATAGCTCACTAGTAATCACAGCTAAAAGAATTAAAAGTTAAGTTTCTATAACAATCAATTTATCTGTTCATTGTATGGATATCCTTTATTTCTAATTCAGAAAGTGTTATTTTTCAGCATGACATTCTAGTTAAGACAGATAAAATTTGTCTTTATTACTAAAGGCTGGTGTCTCAAGCTGGATTGATTTATACTTTAGACAACCTAATCGATAGGAGCAAATGCTTTTCTTTGTCAAAATGATAAATACAAGTTATAAGTTTCGACAAAAGTAGTAAAGGATACAATCTTCTAAATTCATCAAAATCCAAGTTTTAAACTAATTATTCGCATAGTGTTCCGTAGGAAGCTTTTTGACAACAGGTTTTAGAGATATACAAAATGGCAGGAATGACACTTGAACAGCTAAAAATCTTTCTCGCCGTTGCAGAACATTTACACTTTACCCGTGCAGCAGAGGAGCTTTATATTACTCAACCCGCCGTTAGTGCTGCAATTCATAACTTAGAGCAGGAATACGGGGTGAAACTGTTTCACCGTATTGGTCGCCACATCGAAATTGCGGAGGCGGGGAAGTTATTACAAATAGAAGCAAAGAAAATTCTCGACCAAGTGAGGCTAACTGAACGGGGATTACGAGAATTGAATAATCTGCAACGAGGAGAATTGAAATTAGGGTCAAGCCTCACCATTGGTAACTATTGGCTACCGAGTAAGATTAGTGAATTTAAAAGTAAATACCCAGGTATTACGGTTAACTGTACTCTAGCTAATGCAGAGACTATTTCTGTGGGTACAGCAATGGGACAGTTTGATTTGGGTTTGGTGGAAGGTGATGTTAAAGCAGAATTACAGAATAATCTAGAATACGAAATTATTGGTAGCGATCGCCTACAAATTGTCGTCGGCAAAAATCATCCTTGGTTTGAAAAACAAGAAATAGAAATCGGCGAACTAACTCAAACTCCTTGGGTAATGCGAGAACCTGGTTCTGGAACGCAACAGCGCTTTGAAGAAGCTTTACAAAATTGGGGGATTAACTTAAGCGAATTGAACGTCATTTTAGTATTCAATAGTGGAGAAATGACCAAGGCTGCCATTGAATCAGGTGTAGGTGCAATTGGTATTTCCGAATTGATGGTACAAAAAGAAATTCAATTAGGAACTCTACGGGCAATTCGTGTGATAGATGACAGAAACGAGAAGAATATTAACGCCCAAATTATTCGCCCATTCTACAAACTCAAACATCGTCAACGTTTTCAAACTGGACTTTCTAAGGTTTTCGAGGAGATGTTGTTGCAGGAAGTGGGGAGTGGGGGGAGATGAAGGAGTAGGGGGAGATGAGGGAGATGAGGAGAAAAACTAATGACTAATGACTAATGATCAATGACATTCCTCATTTGTTTGTTATAAAAAAATGACTTTTTCTGATTTATCTCAAGATTTTTTCTAACTCATCAAATAATTTTTCATGACTAATATATAGTTAGTAAATTTATTTTTTACAAAATCTCAGTATGGTTTTATATTAGTGATTAACTAGAACATTACAAAATGACCGCAAGATTAGAATAATTTCCGCAATAATGGAAAAGACAATACCTACTCAATATTTGTAACCTAGATTTAATCACCCACCTTAAGGTAGATTGGCGAAATCATAAAAAGAGTATATTTTGGATGAGCTAACACAAAATTTTTTCTGTGACTTCATGCAAAATTAATAGTTTTTAGCGCCAACATATCAATCCTTGTTTTATTTAAAAAATTAGCTCTAAGGTTCGCTGTAAGCCATGTCATCCCCTGAGCCTCAAACTGATTTTCAGGACAGTATTCCCCAGGTATCCCGTGAGTTACCTCCTAAGCAACAACGGTGGCCTTGGTTATTGTTAGCTGCCATCTTAATATTAGGGGGTGGAGCAGCTATAGCTTGGCGGTTACTTACTCCAGCAAGCCCACCTCCTAATGCTAATGCTCAACCGCCAGGGGTAAGAGTCAAGACATCACCGATACAAGTCGGCACTATAGAAGAAAGTACAGATTTTGTTGCTACTTTAGAGTCTCGGCGTTCTGTAACGCTCCAGCCGAGAGTACAGGGGCAAGTTAGCCAGATATTTGTGCGATCTGGAGATGCGATCGCATCTGGTGCAGCCGTCATTCAAATCGACCCTAGACAGCAACAAGCAGCCGTCACCGGTAATAATGCTGCAACCCAAGCAGCCCAAGCGGAATTATTAAATGCTCAAGCTACCCTGAAATCTTTAGAAGCGGAAAGATTATCCAATGTTGCTGATGTGCAATTAAATCAGCAGGATTACGACAGGTATACCAGCTTGGCTGATCAAGGGGCAGTATCTAGACAAACCAAAGAGCAGTATGCTAACAGATTAGCCACAGCTAAAGCGAATCTCAACGCCATAGAATCTAGAATTCAAGCCCAAAGAGCTACTATAGCTCAGGCACAAAAATCCATACAACAAGCCCAAGCCAACACCGAACAACAACAAGTTCAACTCCAGTATTACAGAATCACCGCTCCCTTTGAAGGCACTGTAGGTAATATCCCAGTCAAAATAGGTGATTTTGTTAATACTTCCACACCTTTATTAACCATCACACAAAACCGACCTCTAGAAGTTAATATCTCTGTTCCACTAGAACGAGGCCCCCAATTACGTCAGGGAATGCCTGTAGAGATTATGAACACCCAAGGTCAAGTAATAGGGAATAGTAGAGTATTTTTCATCGCTCCCAATGCCAGTAATGATACACAATCCATTCTGGTAAAAGCCTTGTATAACAACACAAATGGTCAACTAAGAGCAGACCAACTAGTACGGGCAAGGATTATTTGGAGTCAACGTACAGGAGTTTTAGTCCCAACCACAGCCGTTACTCGCATAGCGGGGGAAACTTTTGTTTATGTAACACAAACGGAAAAATCACCCCAAGGAAATTCCCAACTAGTAGCGCGGCAAAAGCGAGTGCAACTAGGCGACATCAGAGGCAATAATTACCAAGTCATCTCAGGACTACAGCCCAATGACACAATCATTACGTCAGGACTGCTAAACCTACGTGATGGCGTTCCTATTGTTCCTGAATCTTAGTAAAAGGGAGTGGGGAGTAGGGAGTAGGGGTAGAGAAGGAAATCTTCTTCCCATTACCCATTACCCACTCACCACTCCCCACTCACCATTCCCCACTCCCTAAAATTCCATGTTTGTTGACTTCTTTATCAGGCGACCTGTATTTACAAGTGTCTGCGCCATTATTATTTTGCTGGTAGGTGCGATCAGTATACCTACTCTACCTACCGATCGCTATCCAGAAATTAGTCCAACGCAAATTATTGTCAATGCTAACTACGTTGGTGCTAGTGCGGAAGTTGTCGAAAATACGGTGACGAGTATCTTAGAGCGTCAAATTAACGGCGTTCAAGGTATGAAGTACATGACCTCCAGCAGTAGTAACTCTGGTACTAGTACAATTACCATCACCTTTGACCCATCACGGGACAAAGATATTGCCGCAGTCGATGTACAGAACCGTGTATCGATAGCTCAACCTCAGTTACCGGAAACGGTGCAGCGTACTGGTGTCACAGTCAGCAAACAGTCTAACAATATCTTGTTGGCAATGGGATTGTATACCGACCAACAAGAATATGACACTGTATTTTTAAGTAACTACGCTGACCAATATATAGTAGATGCCCTTAAACGGCTTGATGGTGTGGCTGAAGCGCGGATTTTTGGGGAACGTCGCTATGCGATGCGCTTGTGGCTTGACCCCAATCGCCTAGCCAGCCGTAACCTCACAGCCCAAGATGTGATTGATGCTATCAACGAACAAAACCTCCAGGTAGGGGTGGGGCAAATTGGGCAGCAGCCGTCCCTACCAGACCAAATGTATCAAATTGACCTCCAGGCTCGCGGTAGACTCACGGACGCAACAGAGTTTGCGGACATGGTGATCAAAACTGGAGCTAATGGCTCACTGATCAAACTCAAGGATGTTGGTCGGGCAGAATTGGGGGCAGAAAATTATAGTTCGTTTCTCAGATTTAGAGGTAATGAGGGTGTAGGTATAGGTATATTCCCTACCCCAGGAAGTAACGCTCTAGATGTCGCCAAAGCAGTCAAAGCCGAAATGGCTAGACTGGCGCAAAGCTTCCCTCCAGGGTTGAAGTATCAAGTAGCTTTTGATACGACTCTATTTGTAGAAGAATCCCTTGCAGAAGTAGTCAAGACACTAGTTGAAGCTTTAGTTTTAGTTGTTTTGGTAATTTTTATCTTCTTGCAGGACTGGCGTACCACACTTATTCCTGTAATTACCATTCCTCTAACCTTAATTGGGACTTTTGCTTTTATTAAGGTTTTTGGATTTTCGATTAATACCTTGACCTTGTTTGGTTTGACATTAGCCACAGGGTTAGTAGTGGATGATGCGATCGTTGTGGTGGAAAATATTTCTCGCTTAATTGAGGACGAGGGGATGTCACCGCGTCAGGCGGCCTCTGAGTCCATGCGAGAACTATTTGGGGCAGTAATTGCCACTTCCTTAGTGTTGATTGCGGTGTTTGTTCCTGTTGCCTTTTTCCCAGGTACTACAGGGCAGATATATAAACAGTTTGCATTAACCATTGCTTTTTCAATGGTCATTTCCACCTTTTTAGCTATTACCCTGACACCTTCGCTCTCAGCCTTACTACTGCGTCCAGGACAGAAACCGCGCGGTTGGCTAGGCTGGATTTTTCACCAAGTGAATAGGTTCTTGGATTGGGTACGCCGGGGATACGAGCGATCGCTCAATTTCCTTGTCAGGTTTAGAGCGATCGTTGTCCTATTATTCCTTGTCTCGCTAGGATTGACAGGATGGGTCTATGTCAGCGTACCTACAGCATTTATCCCTGACGAAGACCAAGGTTATTTCATCACCATTATTCAAGGCCCAGAAGGAGTTTCCCTCAACTATACGAGCAAAGTCATGGCTCAGGTAGAGAAGGAAATCCTCAAATTACCAGAAGTAACCGGTACTTTTGCGATTGGTGGCTTTAGCTTTAGTGGTAACAGTGCCAACAGTGGTGTAATCTTTACGACACTCCGTCCTTGGGATGAACGCCAAGGCCCAGGACAATCAGCACAAGAAATTATTGGTAAACTAGCAGGAACCTTCTCTAGCATTACCGAAGCGAGAATTTTTCCAGTTAGTCCTCCTGCAATTAGCGGTTTAGGCAGTTTCGGCGGTTTTGAATTTCAACTGCAAGATAGAGCCGGTAACAGTGGTTTAGATAACCTGCTGCAAGTCATGGGGCAAATCATGATGCGTGGTAATCAGACTCCAGGTTTACAGGCTGTATTTAGTACATTTAGTGCTAATACACCCCAAATGTTTATTGACATAGACCGTAACAAAGCCAAGGCTCTACAAGTTGATGTAGACGATGTGTTCAATACTCTGCAATCTTACTTGGGTTCGCGCTATGTCAACGACTTCAATTTACAGCAGAGGACTTACCGAGTATACGTACAAGCAGATGCGCCATTCCGCGCTAACCCTGAAGATATCGGTAAATTATATGTCCGCTCTGCCAATAATCAAATGATTTCCCTGAGCAATCTGGTGAAAATTACTCCCTCAACAGGGGCGCAAACAATCAACCACTACAACTTATATCGCTCAATTACAATCAACGGTTCGGCTGCTCCTGGTTATAGTTCTGGTCAAGCAACTACAGCTATGGAAAATTTGGCCAAAGAAGTTTTACCCGCCAGTATGGGTTACGAATGGTCGGGTATTACGGCTGAGGAGAAAGAATCTGGTGGTCAAGCACCCTTAATTTTTGGATTAGGGCTATTGTTCGTCTTCCTTGTGTTGGCGGCTCAATATGAGAACTACGTTGATCCAATGATTATTATGTTCTCAGTTCCTTTGGCAATTTTGGGTGCGTTAGCAGCTCAATGGGCGCGTGGTTTGAGTAATGATGTCTTTTGCCAAGTTGGTTTAGTAATGTTGATTGGTTTGGCTAGTAAAAACGCGATTTTGATTGTGGAATTTGCCAACCAATTACGCGATCGCGGTCTACCAATTATCAAAGCCGCCATCCAAGCATCAGAAGAACGCTTGCGTCCTATTCTCATGACTTCCTTATCCTTCATCCTGGGCGTTTGGCCATTGATTAACCCCATAGGTGCAGGTGCAGCAAGTAGGAAATCCTTGGGTACAGCCGTTGCGGGTGGGATGATTGTCTCAACGGCATTGAGTTTGTTTGTTGTTCCCATCCTGTACATCATTATTAGCAAAATCCGCGATCGCTTCCGTCGTCACCCTGAGCGTTTATCGTTAGAACCTAGTCTTGATGATAAGGTTCCTTCAAGTAGTCATAGGTAAGAGAGAGGGGGGAGATGAGGGAGACAAGATAATTAAAATTTCTCCCCCTACTCCCCCTACTCCCCCCACTTCCTCATCTCTCCCCACTCCCCATTTATTTTTAGGAGTTCATTAATATGGCAGCAAATCAAGGAAAAGTGGCTATTGTTACTGGTGCTTCGCGGGGAATTGGACGAGCGATCGCTCTTACATTAGCAGCGAAAGGTTTATCCATAGTCGTTAATTATGCTGGGAATGTAGACAAAGCCAAGGAAGTTGTTGCAGAGATAGAGAAGTTAGGAGTAGAGGCTATTGCTATACAAGCAGATGTGAGTAAAGTACCTGACATCCAACAGCTTTTTGAGAAAACAATCTCTCACTTTGGCCGAGTGGATATTTTGGTAAATAATGCCGGAACCGCCATGTATAAGCCAATTGGTCAGGTCACCGAAGAAGAATTTGATAAAATCTATGCAATCAATGTTAAAGGAACTTATTTTGCCTGCCAACAAGCAGCAATCCACATGAATGAAGGTGGACGAATTATTAACATATCGTCATCTACCACAGCCATGATGCTACCTACTTATAGTGCTTATGTAGCCACTAAAGGCGCTGTAGAACAGATATCACGAGTCTTAGCAAAAGAATTAGGTGCAAAAGGGATTGCAGTTAATGTCATTTCCCCCGGTCCCACCGATACAGAACTGTTTCGAGAAGGCAAAACCCAAGAACAAATTGATCGCCTTAGTCAAATGGCAGCCTTTGGTAGATTGGGAGATGTGCAAGAAATAGCCGATGTAGTCGCGTTTCTTGCTAGTAATGAAGCACGCTGGATCACTGGGCAAAATATCCGCGTCAATGGTGGAATTGCTTAAGCTAATTCAATAAAGATTTTATTTATCTACTACTGCTTTTTTATTATTTTTTACCAAAATATTAACCTGAATTAAACTAATTCCTAAAATAAGCCAAAATACCAGAAATTTAGGAATTATCTCAATATTTTGCCATTAAAAAACCTCTATTAAACCTCCGCGTCCCTCCGCGTGAACCTCCGCGCCACTCTGCGTTTAGAAAATTAAATTACTTAAAAATAGTATTAAATAATACAGTTTTTCCAAAAATTGAATTAACAACTATCTCTATAAACCCAATATTAGCAACTTGCAGACGGAAAACCGTACTCATGGTAGAGCGTTATTTCTACCTGATATATCACTGTTTAGATAGATACAATCAAAGTACGACTTAACTAATATTGTTGCCTAGAAAAGATTAAAAAAAATAATACAAAGTTAGCAGGAGAGCGAAAACATGGGAAATCAATTTAAAACGCTTGCTTTGCTTGCTGCCCTTAGTGGCTTATTAATTGCTATCAGTTATTGGGTAATTGGTGGTAGTGGCGGTTTGATTATTGGTATTGGTTTGGCAGCAGTTACTAACCTGCTTTCATGGTATCAATCAGATAAGATTGCCCTAGCAGCTTACCAAGCCCAGCCTGTAAGCGAAAGCCAAGCACCGGGACTATATCGTATGGTGCGGAAGTTATCGCAACGGGCTAATATTCCTATGCCGGGAATTTATATTGTTCCTGGCCAAACTGCTAATGCTTTTGCGACAGGACGAGATCCAGAACACGCGGCTGTAGCGGTGACTGAAGGAATTTTAAATATATTGCCAGAAGATGAATTGGAAGGTGTCATCGCTCACGAAATGACACATATTATTAACCGCGATACCTTAACCCAAGCTGTAGCTGCTACCGTTGCTGGTGCTATCTCGTTTTTGGCGCAGATGGTGAGTTATAGCCTATGGTTCGGCGGAGTTGGTGGAAGAGATAACGAAAGAGGTGGAAATCCTTTAGGCGTTTTATTAACTGTACTGCTTGCACCAATAGCCGCCACCATTATTCAGTTAGCCATTTCCCGCACCAGAGAGTTTTCTGCTGATGCTGGTTCTGCCAAATTAACAGGTAATCCCCGCGCTTTAGCTCGTGCATTACAAAGATTAGAAGCCACCGCACGACAATTACCTTTAAATGCTAACCCCGCTTTTGAAGCTTTATTAATTATCAATCCTATTTCCGGGCAGTTTTTAAGCAACTTGTTCTCTAGCCACCCATCCACAGAAGAAAGAGTTCAAGCACTGCTCAAGTTAGAGCAACTGCAAGGGGTTAGAGGTTAGGAATGAGGGAGAAACCCACCCCTAAACCTTCTCAGGAGGGGAGCAAAGGAGAAAACATTAATGACTGTTGACTAATGACTATGGACTATGGACTTTTGACTGTGGACTAATGACTAATAACTAAAAGGATATTTCAACTATGAATACTAATGACATTGAAATCATTGAAACTGTAGAAACTGTTCAATCTACCGTAGTGGTAGAAATTAGCTCTCAAACTGATGAGATAGTTGAAGCGGAAATGGTTGGTGAAACCGATGAAGTAAAGCGCGAAACTAAAGCACTAATTGAAGCGCTCAAAAGACGCGCTCAAGCTGAAGCGGAAACGGCTGGAACTTTCACCCGCGAAACTTACTTAAATGCTGTGCGTAAGATACGGGAAACCATTGAAGGAGGAAGAAGTGTGGAAGGCGATAAGCTCAATTTAGATGGAAGCGATCGCGTAGAATACTTATGGGCAGTATTTAAGGATGAAACTGAGAAAAACTGGCATTTGATGATGAAAGACTTTGTAGATTTTAGTGTACGTGTACAAAATGCTGCCAAAGCTGCCTGGGAAGCCTTCAATGCTCCACGCCATCAAGGTTAATACCATTTTGGATTTTGGAATAACTAAGTAGTTATATTAGAAAACGAAAAGAGAGGTAAAAATATTTACCTCTCTTTATTGATCAATTATTTAACCAAATCAGCTTTTAGTATCTGCTGGGTTTGTGAACGATGAAGCTGAGGATTTGGCACTGTTTGATGTTGTCAAATCCTACTACACGGATGTAGTGGCTAGGATATTGAGAACGGCAAGATTGAACTTCTGCCAATACTTCGCGGGTGGTTTTAGCGTTGAACAGAGGTAGCTTCCACAGAGTCCAGTAATATTCGGTGGGTTCAGATTGTTCGTTGAACTCGATGGCTGGAAAGTAGCCTTGGTTCAGAATGTACTGAACTTGCTTTTCAATTTGAGCGTCGGTGAGGGGGGGTAAGTAAGAAAGGGTTTCGTAACGACGTTCTTTTGGTAAGGTTTGCATGGCAGATGATAGGGTATTGCTTTATTATGACGACTTGGAAAATCCTAACTGGCTAAGTTATCCCAATCAGGATCGGATAATTTCTGCTGGTCTATTTCAGGACTTGGGTTAGATAAACTCAACTGCGTTATACGTTCTAGATGCTGGCGACGTTGTTCCATGTTGGCTTGCTGAATGCCACTCTTCACCATTTCCGGTAAGAAATCAGCGACTTCTTCAGCGATATGTTCTCTCACTGTCATAATCCGTAATGCCAAATCTGGCTTTTCTCGGAATAGTTCTTCAATGAAGGTTTCCCCATTTTGAACTTTGCCGACGGAAAAATTGTGCAGCCAAATCGCCAACGGTGGATTCGTTTCGCCTATCTGCGCCAGCACAGTCCTTAGTGCCTGATAAGTCAGGTAGCTTTGGAGAGTTTTGGCTGTATCTTTCGCAATTTGCTTGAGATTCATGCTTGGCCCAGCCCTTTAAAAGGATGAAGTTTAAAGAATGTAAGGATGAAAGATATTTTTCATTTAACCTTCATCCTTACACCTCCAGCCTTTATCAGACGGTATCCATTGCCTCAAACTCGAACTTGATTTCTTTCCACAGTTCGCAAGCAGCAGCCAATTCAGGAGACCACTTAGCAGCTTCGCGGATAACGTCGTTACCTTCACGAGCCAAGTTGCGACCTTCGTTACGAGCTTGGACTACTGCTTCTAAGGCTACGCGGTTAGCAGTAGCACCAGGAGCGTTACCCCAAGGGTGTCCAAGTGTACCACCACCGAATTGTAGTACGGAGTCATCACCGAAAATTTCCACTAGTGCGGGCATGTGCCATACGTGGATACCACCGGAAGCAACTGCCATTACACCAGGTAGAGAAGCCCAATCTTGGGTAAAGTAGATACCGCGAGACTTGTCTTGTTCAACGTAGTTTTCGCGCAATAGGTCAACGAAGCCCATTGTGATACCACGTTCACCTTCCAACTTACCTACAACTGTACCGGTGTGGATGTGGTCGCCACCAGATAGACGTAGCGCTTTTGCCAATACACGGAAGTGGATACCGTGGTTCTTTTGACGGTCGATTACTGCGTGCATCGCGCGGTGGATGTGCAATAGAACACCGTTATCACGACACCAACGAGCCAAGGTTGTGTTAGCTGTGAAACCTGCGGTTAGGTAGTCGTGCATGATGATGGGCTGCTTGAGTTCTTTAGCGTACTCAGCTCGCTTCAACATTTCTTCGCAGGTAGGAGCGGTTACGTTTAGGTAGTGACCTTTAATTTCGCCTGTTTCTGCTTGAGCTTTGGTGATTGCATCAGCTACAAACAAGAAGCGATCGCGCCATCTTTGGAATGGTGCAGAGTTAATGTTTTCGTCGTCTTTGGTGAAATCCAAACCACCGCGCAAACACTCATACACAGCGCGTCCGTAGTTCTTAGCAGATAGACCTAATTTTGGTTTGATGGTACAACCCAACAAAGGACGACCATATTTATTTAATTTGTCACGCTCAACTTGGATACCGTGAGGAGGGCCTTGGAAGGTCTTAATGTAAGCAACAGGGAAGCGGAGGTCTTCCAAACGCAATGCCCGCAAAGCTTTAAAACCAAATACGTTACCTACAATTGAGGTTAAAACGTTGGTGATGGAGCCTTCTTCAAAGAGATCCAGAGGATAGGCAATGTAGGCAATAAACTGGTTGTCTTCGCCAGGAACTGGTTCGATATCGTAGCAACGACCTTTGTAACGATCTAGGTCAGTTAACAAGTCTGTCCATACGGTTGTCCAAGTACCAGTAGAAGACTCAGCCGCTACAGCCGCAGCTGCTTCTTCAAAGGGAACTCCAGGCTGGGGTGTAACACGGAACGCTGCCAGAATATCTGTATCTTTTGGGGTGTAATCAGGTGTGTAATAAGTTAGTCTGTAATCTTGAACCCCGGCTTTATACCCAGCTTTTGACTGAGTCTTCGTTTGAGCGTAAGACATATCTATCCTTCCAAGATGTCACTCTTAATTACTTATCAAATCACGTTTGGGTACAATTTTTTCGTCACACTTTTCTACGTCCCATCAGCTAGGAGAAAAACAGGAACAATCTTTTGTTAGAGGTTGCATTTAGGTTGAGGTTAGCTATTTTCTGTAAATAACACTTGGTTTTTGGGAAATTTTCCTCACCTGTGTCTTTCCCATCTAGGGTTACATAATTCGCGCTTTTGCTTTTCCCTCTTCCCATCATTAAAATTTCTCTTTTATTTGTTCTTCTCACCCACTAAATCGTTTTTATCCCATCACGACCTTCGCGCTTTACGGAAAGTATGAGATTATTTACCCATATTTCGGGGTTTTTAGGGAATTGGGCTGCTTTTCACACATTTCCGTGTTTGCACTCTTGCTATTTTCCTTTTTTACAGGAGTCAAGCTAGGAGTCAACTTGCTTGACGGATATTTAGTAGAGTGATGAGCGAAAGATAAAAATTGCACACCACGTAATTTGTAGCTTGTCTCACAATATATCAACAAATGGCATAAGTTATTCTTTGAAACTTCTTAACTTATGTATTTATTTTTTTTATTACATAAAGTTTTAAACGTTTTGTTAAATTTAGTTTACAAAATGTATCAATAATTGTATCGGGAACAGGTAATTGGTAATGGGTGTGAGAAAATCTAGTGCCTTTAAGCTACTCTCGCTTGTTTAAAAAATCGTCAGTAAGGGAAAACTGAGATCAATCTTTAGTCAGTTTTGTTACTGGCTAGAGGTATCGTCTCTTGAGGGAATTATTGTTGTGGTGTTATTTCGCAAGCGTACTAATTTACTTATTACTTCTGCATTGCTGGGGTTAATCAGTTTACCAAGCATGGGTGTTCTGGGTATAGCTAATCTTGCAACGGCACAAGAAGCTGATACTAATACGCCAACACCAAAAACCCCTGATATTAAACCATCAGAACTCACGCCTGCTTATCCTGCATCTGCACCACCCTCACGGGTAGACCCCCTACCCGATGAACGGGATATACAAGAACGTACAGTAGAAACTGATTATCGGGTGAGTAATTTACTAGGAGATTTTGCTGGTAATCTCTGGGTGGGTTCTTGGCGGGGGCTATCACGGATTGACCCGAAAACAGGTAAGATTTTAGCGCGTGTAAGTTTACCTAATGTCGCAATTGGTGCTTTAGCACAAGATAAAGTAGGACGGCTGTGGGTAGGAACTTACGAAGGATTAATGCGTGTTGAACCGCGTACTAATGAAATTACAGCGCAGAATTTATTTTTACCTTCTAAACGAGTGCTATCGCTGTTAACTGATAAGCGGGGTTATGTATGGGTAGGAACTGATAGTGGTTTAGCTTTAATTAGTCCCGACCAAGGTTTAATTATGACCACAGTTAAAAATTTACCCGGCGTTAGTGCTAATACCCTAACTTTGGATGCTGATGGTCAACTTTGGGTAGGAACTTTAGATGGGGTTGTACGTATCAATACTGCTAGTGCTTTGGTGATGAAACGAATTAACGATTTACCTGGTACAACAGTACAAGCTTTAGCTATCAGTCCCGAAGGTTTAATTTGGGCGGGAATGCCTAATAATTTGCTAGTGATTAACCCAAAAACTGGTATAGTTTTACGGTCTGTGGCGCGTTTACGAGGTAAGAATGTCACAGCCGTGCGCTTTGCTAATGATGGTAGTGTTTGGGTAGGTACTAACAATGGTTTGTTACGATTAAATCCCAATACAGGCGCGGTATTAGATGAGGTCGCGGGACTTCCTTCTAGTCGAGTTTTATCTCTTGTACCTGACGTTGCTAGTAAATTATGGATTGGTACTAGTGAAGGGTTGGCTTGGTTGATGCCTAAAATGGATAAAGCTCAACCTCATTTAGCTTTTAGTCGTGCTGTTAAATGAGGGAGTGGGGAGTAGAGAGTAGGGAGTAGGAGTGCTGAGTTATGAGTGCTGTTAGCGGTAGCGGGGCGTTTAGCCCGTGCTGAGTTATGAGTAATAATTTCTCCCTTGTCTCCCCCCTCTCCCTTGTCTCCCACCCTACGGGTTCGCGTAGCGTCTCGTTAGAGAAGCAAGCTACATCTCCCCCTACTCTCCACTCCCCACTCCCTACTCCCTAAAGAAAAATGCCAGTCACTACCCAGCAATTAATTCAATGGAAACAACAAGGACGCGCAATTGTGGCGTTGACTGCGTGGGATTATGCGATCGCCCAAATTCTCGATGCTGCTGGTGTAGACTTAATCCTTGTGGGTGACTCAATGGCGGGGATGTTGGGGTACAAAACAACGCTGCCAATTACCTTAGACGAAATGCTACACCACGCTAAAGCTGTTTGTCGTGGTGTACAACGGGCTTTAGTGGTGGTGGATTTACCATTTTTGACTTATCAAGAAAGTATTTCCCAGGCAATTCACTCGGCTGGACGGGTATTAAAGGAAACGGGCGCTCAGGCTGTAAAATTGGAAGGTGGCTATCCGGCAATGGTAGAGACTGTGACGCGCTTAGTCCAAGCTGGTATCCCAGTTATGGGTCATGTAGGTTTGACTCCCCAATCAATTCATCAATTGGGGTTGCGAAAACAGGGTAAGACTCAAGAAACAGCCGAGAGAATTTTGAATGAAGCGATCGCCTTAGAACAAGCTGGTGCATTTTCTCTGGTATTAGAGCATATACCCGCAGATTTGGCAATGCAAATTACGCAAAAAATTAGCATTCCCACAATTGGTATTGGTGCGGGTTCCCATTGCGACGGGCAGGTTTTAGTTACTTCTGATGTGCTTGGTTTATCTGAGAAGCAACCACCATTTGCCAAAGTCTACACTAATTTACGCCAGACCATTACCCAAGCTGTACAAGATTACTCTGCGGAAGTACGCGATCATCAATTTCCCGAATAAATAACTTATGCGTATTAGTTATTTATATTATTATTCAATACATGCTTAATTGTACGTATTTGTAGTTTAGTTATTACTTAATAATGAACAACCTTACTAGCCTTTGTTAGCTGACTCTTGACAAAAACCCTATCCCATTATTCCCCAGAAGCTGCTATGTCTTTAATGTGTGTTGCTAGGCGAATAGAGTAACACTCTAAAGACTACAACCAGGGCCGATAAAAGTCTCAGGAAAACTAATTAATTCCACCTGATATGGATTAGCTAAGAACTGTTTTGCTACTAGTAATCCAGCAATCGTCCAGGTTTGATAAATTCTGGCTTCTTTGCCGATGAGACGACCGTTTTTACCATCGTAGTATTCGGGGAATTTATCCTCAGTTAAACGACTTTCGGCAATAGCGATCGCCTCATAGGCAAGTTCCACTCTACCTGTTTTTAAGGACGCAGCAGCAAATAACCAAAGTAAAACCGGCCAGTTTCCCCCATTGTGATAAGACCAAGGAATATTTTTGGGGTCACATCCTGTAACAATCTGCCATTCTAAACCTTGCAAAGCTGGATAACAGATTTTCACTGGCATATATCCAATCAGGTCTTCCCAACGATAAACAAACAAATTCATAATATGTTGAGATTCTGCTTCACTGGCTAACCCTGCCAAAATTGCCATCAAGTTTCCCAAGGCGAAAAAGCGAAAATCCATTCTTCCTGGCCCTAAATTTCCAGCTAAATATCCACCGTTTTCAGGTAGCCACTCAATTACCCAACTGGGAATTGATTGAGAGAAAATATTAAATTGATTGGCAACTCCTTTACCAAATTCATTACCTTTGTAACGATAAATTTCTCTTAATCTCTTTAAATCCACCCAGTAATAATTACGGATATGATATTGCAAAGCCCCCAATCTATCATGAACTTTTTTAAGATACTGTTCACCATCGCCATCAGGTAGAAGTAACTCACGGGCTGCCCTTAGCGCAGCATAAAGTAATACCTGAATTTCTAGGGGGTGTTCGTAGACTCCCATACGGCGGTCAATCATAAATGCGCCATCGGGAACTAACATAGTTGGGTACATGGAAAATCGATGTACCAAGCACAAATCTAAAATTAACTTGATTCCCTGTTGAAATTCTGGTTGACGTACCAAAGGTAAATCACCTGTGGCGGTTACATAAGCCCGTAACAAAATTATCCACCACATACAAGAATCAACTGGTGGAACTCTGGCGATCGCTTGTTCACCAAAATCAGCCACTAAATATTCTTCACTACCCTTGTATTCTACTTTGAAACTTGCAGGCATTAAGCCTGCTCCTGGTCGGAAGCAATCCATCTGCTTTTCATGGCTTTGTAATGTCAATGTTTCTATTAAGAAGTTGCGGACAATATCTGTTTGCCCATTCATGAGAAAAACAAAAGCAGAAGGAACAAAATCACGCAGGAAACACTGGTCATAGTTGAGGACAGCTAATCCTGGATCTTGTGCAGCCACAGTACCAATTGGGTTTCCCCTATAATAAATAATGGAATTTTTGAGAAATTGCCAAATTGCTGTTTCCTGAAAAGATTGTTGATTAATTGGGCGAGTTTCCATAGTTATCTCATTTCACTACTAATCTCGGTTCAATAGTAAAAAACGCTAATCTAACTTTCAGGATTACCAAAGATTCTCTAAAAAAAATATAAATGTCAATGCCACCGCCTATAAACATTACCTGATCAAAATCTGCGGTGGTAACATCTTCAAATGAACTATTCTACTTAAATTCTTACATTGCTAACTAAAATATATCTACTGTCTAACAGAATATTTATAGCGATATTATATATAGCTTTAGGCATAATTTTGATAGCGATCACCTAATCTTATTAGTTAACAGGAAATAGGATTAAAAGACTTTGACTATTTGGTAAACTTTGTAATCTCTGAACTTTTACCTAATAATTAAAGTGTTGGTTCATCTTCACCTTATTATAGATTTTTTATTATGTAGTTTTGGACATTAAAAGTGAAGAACTGGGGGTTAAAGCTGATTCCCCCCTGTCCCTTCCTGATCTCTACTGGCGTAAATTAGCTGGTACTTGTTCAGGAATAACCCAATAGTAAACCGTCCTACCGTCTACTTGCAGTGTCTTTTCTGGTTTCCAATCACCCATATCAAAAGCGTGGGAGACAATACGAGTACCGGGTTTAAGCTGCTTAAATAATATGGGACGTAATTTAAGATTGATATCTGGCAAAAGATAGAGAGTAACTACTGTAGCCTTGCTAAAATCGGTTTTGAATAAGTCTTGTTGAACAAATTTTACGCGATCGCTCACTCCTGCCTGTTGAGCATTTGCATTAGCTTCTTGAATCCGTTCTGGACTAAT
This sequence comes from Nostoc sp. MS1, assembly GCF_019976755.1. Lineage (NCBI taxonomy): Bacteria > Bacillati > Cyanobacteriota > Cyanophyceae > Nostocales > Nostocaceae > Nostoc > Nostoc sp. MS1. The sequence goes on along the minus strand of NZ_AP023441.1, from coordinate 457,971 downwards.
ATCTATACCCACACCCCTTGTCCCAAATCTTTGCGCGGCTGTGTTGACAATACGTCCATCACCACTGCCTAAGTCATAAAGGACATCATTTTTGCCCACATTTGCTACTTTTAACATCGCATCTACTACAGACTGTGGTGTGGGTACATAAGGAACATCCCCAGGACGTTCTTGTGGTTGGGTAGTAGGTGCTTGTGCTTGAGTTTCAGTTTGACCTGTTAAAGTCGGTGTATTGGCTTCTGTCTGTGCTTCTACATTTTGTTGTGCTGTACAGCTAGCTAACCCCAAGCTAACAACACTAACACCTGCGACTACAGATAGTAAGATTTTTTGTAACTGCATAATTGTTCTCCTTATGAATCAGTTGTCAGTTATCAGTTGACAGTTGTTAGGTTATTTCCACTGTTTACTGTTCACTGTTAATCAAGCTCTACGTCGGTGATGATTCCAGAAATAGATGGGGATACCTGCGGCTACTACTAAAACACCGACGACTGCGCCCACATTGGTATAATTTATGCTTGAGTACAATAAGTAGCCGCAGACGGTACAAAAGAGTAATGGTGTAATTGGATAAAATGGCACGCGGAATGGACGCAGTATATGTGGTTCTTTCTGGCGTAATATCAGTAGTGAGATGCCAGAGAGGAGGAAGAAAAACCAAAACACAGGGGCGGTATAATCCACCATTGTTTCAAAACCCTTGCGGGTGAATGTGCCTAATAGAACTAAAGCTAGAGCGATCGCTCCTTGTACAATTAAGGCAGTTGTTGGGCTACTGGGTGCTTGTTGCCAGCGTCCCATGAAGTTAAATAAGGCGAAATCTTGTCCCAAGGCGTAATTAGTGCGTGCGCCAGTAAAAATAGTGGCGTTGGTAGCCCCTAGAGTACAAATGGCAATTAAGAAACTGATAAATAAAGCGCCGGGTGTACCCCAAATAGTACGTAGTAAATCTGCGGCTACTGCTGATGATTTCGCCATGTTCGCAAGTCCTAAGCCGCGTAGGTAAGCTAGATTGATCAGTAGGTAAATTGCGGTAATAATGCCAATACCCCAAACTAGCGATCGCACTATGTTGCGTTGTCTATCTTGTATTTCTGCGGAAATATACGCCGCCTCGTTCCAGCCACCGTAGGATAGCAAGACAAACACCATTGCTAGTCCCCAATTTCCCGAAGAAGTTGATTCTACTGGTACTGATGAATTACCACTAGCAATTAGCCCGAAAATTACTACTAGCAACAAGCCCAAGACTTTAGCAGCAGTGAGTAAGTTTTGCGTCAGCTTTCCCTGTTTTAAACCAACGATGTTTAAGACTGTTAGTAGACTAATTACTACTGCGGCATAGATGGAAGATGAAAATGTCCCTAGCCGCAAAATCTCAGACGCATAGTCACCAAAGACAAATGCTAACAGAGCAATAGAACCAGTTTGCACTACTGTTAGTCTTGCCCAAGCAAATAAAAAAGCGATTCTTTGTCCAAACGCTCTTTTTAGATAATAATAAGCTCCGCCAACATTCGGATAAGTTGTGGCTAACTCTGCATAGCATAATGCACCAATGATAGACACTAAGCCACCAGCTAACCACAATAACATTACTGCAATATCACTTCCAGCTTGGCTAGCTACTAATGAAGGCGTTTCAAAAATGCCTGCACCAATAACAATCCCAACAATCAGAGCAACTGCATCCGATAACGTTAACAGTGGCATGGGTGCTGCCTTGCCATTACTCTGTACTGGCTCTAGTAAGCTATAGTCTGTATCTCTACTCACATTGCTTCCTCACTAGTTGTTGACACTGAAAGTTATGATCAGCTAAGTTATTTGGGCATGACAAATTTACAATAAATAACACTACATGGCTACTTATGGCTTAGAGAAAAAGTAATTATTTAACTAGTCGTTTATTTAGATTTTCATAAATAAATATGACGCAAAAGTGACAAATTTCCGGCTAATTTTGGCTGAAAAATTTACCCTAATATCAGGCGTATATTCCTTGCAGTATTTATACCATCTGTTGTGAAGATCGCCGTAGCTGCATCTAAAAAATCTATCTTGAGAAATACATTATCTGCGAGCGCTTACAACCAAAAGTAGACTACATAGCAAATTTCATCTACCCTTTTGTAACTATCAAACTATATAGAGCAATCCGATTTGATTTCTGTATCCCTTACGGAAGCGTAGCCATAAAAATCTCAGTATCTGTAGGGTAGGCAATGCTCACCCAGCTCTTTCAAAGCGAACAGATGAACTAGTCTATTCAAAACTGAAACCCAGTCGCCGTATGGAATATGAGGTAGGACTTCAATGTATTCTCAACATATTCAACCGTTGTGGGAGTGAAAATGCTATCAGCCATCTTGGAACAATTTGTGCAAGAAAGTCCAATAAGTGTGATGGCAAGAGGGTTAATGGAGCGAGTATTTGTACCAGCAAGAATGGATAAATTATTTGAAATTTATTAAATATTCTCTTATCTTCCTTGATAACTTATCTTTCTTCACCATCAAATCCTTTTGGAAACAGGAAACTCAATATTAGTGGTGCTGAGACAACAACTCACCCATAACCAAACATCATTTTAAAAGGAAGAAAAACTCATGGCTACGCAAACAAAAACCGCTATTGCTAATTTCAGTGATGATTTATTACAGTTGCAAAAACCTGTGTATTCCAGTTTAACAGTTGCTATATTACAACAGCTTCTAATTTTAGAAGGGTACGGTACTTTACCCGACGGCACAACCTTACCTGTGACTGGTAACTATTTAGACGAAACCGTTACTGCTGTTGAAAACTTTCAACAAGCAATGGGTCTTACCGTCGATGGTGTTGTCGGTGCAAATACCTGGGCTGCATTGGTTCCCAACCAATAACTAATACCAATTTCTAGCATTTTAGGAAAAGGCGAATGATTGTAAGGGTGTAAAGTGATGCACCCTTATAAATAATTAAACAAATTGATACTACTGCATATATCTTAACATAAGGTTTGAGAAAGAAGGAGAAAACATGAAAGACGTTGTGAAAAATGTATTAACGGCTGGTGTCTTAGCTATGAGTATCTTAGGAATGGCTTTACCCGCAAAACCTGCGGCGGCTATTGTGATACCAACACACCGTATTCAGTTTCCAGTTGGGAGTGATACAGAGTCTTTGAGAGGATATCTGCAACCTGGATCTTTGTATAGTTATGTATTTAATGCACATGCAGGACAACAAGGATCAGTTTCTGTTAGTTCGTTGAATGGACAACGGTTAAACCTATCAGTATTTGGTGTTGATGGAACTCGTCTCAACACTAACAATCAAACTTGGATTGGTCAGCTACCTGCTTCTGAAGATTATTTTATCAGAGTAACAAATCCATCAGGAGTACCAACCCCTTACACATTAAGTTTAACTATTTTCCCTTCGCACACACCTCATTATGTTCCTCGTCCTCGTACCCCCTTTGTCAATTTTTAAAACTTAGCAGATTCATCATGCTATGTTATTTGATATCAGGCGATCACCTATATATTAAAGCATTTTGATACACCAAATAAACAAAAAAATGAAATTAATTTGGAGTAAAGAATGACTATTCAAAAAACTAGTTTTTTACAAGCAACTGGTCAAGGTACTTCTTACTGGTTTGCTGAGGATTTATATACTTTCAAAGCGCTAGGAGAAGATACAGAAAACGCTTATACCCTATGTGAAGTAGTTATTGCTCCAAAAGGAGGTGGCGCACCACCTCACCGACATTCCCACGATAATGAGTCTTTCTACATATTAGAAGGAGAATTGGAATTTTACTTAAATGAAGAAAGAATCATTGCCACACCAGGAACATTTATTCATTCCCCTAAAGGACAACTACATCAATTTACTAACAAAACCTCTTTGCCTGTAAAGATGTTAGTATGGCAGACACCATCTGGATTTGAGAATTTTATTGCAGATGTTGGTAAGTCAGTAAAACAGGTTAATTTTGGCTCTCCTTTAAATCCGGCAGATTTGGAAAATATCCTGGCTACAGCGCCTAAGTATGGTATTGAGATTCTTCCTCCACCAACTAAATCTTAAAACAGAAATAGGTGACAGATAGTAGGGGCGTACAGTGTACGTCCCTAAATTTATTTGCAGCCAAAATAAAGTAAATCAATATAACTTTTCCTTAACTTAATTGTTAACTTATTCTTCTTTACCCATATTTCTTTATCAAAACTAGAAACTGTAAATATACAAAGTTAACTACTTTGTGCAACCAAAAGACGAGCTTAAATTAGTTCTAGAAGATGAGGAGAAAAGAAGATGAAAGATTTAGTTAAAAAAACAAAATTAGCTTTACTCTCTTGTATACTTCAACTCGGACTTACTGGTGCATTCGCTTGCTCATTTGCAAAAGCTGCGGATGCGGCTCCGTTAGGTTTAAAAGGTGACTACATTGGTACTGGTATATCTTCAGGAGTTACCAATGGTGGACACAGTAATGATGATGCTCAAGTAGGTGGTGATATTCAAGGTCGTGTTGCTATTTCTCATACTCCCCTTTCCGTTCGCGGTTCATTTCTCTTTGATGATAAAACTACGGCAACTGTACCAACAATTACTTACGATATCCCAATTACCAAAAATACTAATCTCTATGCGGGTGCTGGCTACTCTTTCATTGGTAAACAAGGCGATGATACTCCTTTAGGTAATCGTAACTCCGTAGTTTTAGATACTGGTGTCGAGACAGCAATTAATAAAAATTTAGTCGCCTTTGGTGATGGCAAATTAGGTTTTGATGCTTATCAAAATAATGATGCTGATGCTGTTAGCTTTCAGCTTGGTGTTGGCTACCGATTCTAAAATTATCAGTTTGTGTCTTACATAATAAGTGAATAGTGAAAAAGCATTATTTTTTTCACTATCCACTAATCCCAAAAACATTTACTCAAATATTTATAATCAAGGAGCAAAACTATGACTATTCTCGAATTGAAAAAGTATGGACTAAATAACCATCGTCCCGTTGGTAATAAATTGATGGCTCACTGGATTATTGTGGATAATAAACTAGTTTGTAAATGGTTGACTGTTTGACGGAAAGTAAGTTGAAACAATTGAGAGTTGGAAGAAGTATATACTTCCAACTCTTTTAGAAATTTTCAATATGAGCTTTGTGCTGAATACTTAATAACCTCAGCATTCTCTACTACAATCATCTTTAACTTATAGTAACTTTCTTTTTAACTTTCTCCTAACATATCTATCTTCACCCACTTAAACTTTATACCGCGAGAAGATTGAATTAACAAAGAAAACACACAACAACTTTTCAGGGGAATCCATTATGAATTTATATAAATTAGATTTACTCAACCCAATCCGCAACCAACTAGATAGCATCATCATTTGTAATTCTCAACAAGCACAATTATTATGCAAACTTATTTTGGCTAGTTGCCCATTTGCCAGAGATATCAAAGTTTTCAATCATGCGATCGCACACATTCCAGCTTTATGTAAACTTAACCCTTTATATGAACAGTTGATGGGATTGCTATTTCGCGCCCAGTGTTATTTAGCCTAGTAGAGCCATACAGATGTATGCTCCCACCATTTCCAGTACACAGATTCACCATCAAGGAAAGACATTATGAAACGTACAATTAACACCCTAATTTACTCCAGCATTATTGCTTTAGGAAGTGCAGGCGCAATGTTATTACCTAGCTATCCGGCTGCGGCTCGGACAGTACCTGCGGGATACCAAACAGAACGCATTGAATTTGCCCCTGGTGCGGCTTCAACTGTGGTTTATCATGACAGGAACTATTACCCAGTCCGTTATGTATTTAGAGCCAACGCCAATCAGTGGATAAATATCGAAGCAGATTCATCTCAAGCTCCCGTCTATCTGACAATGAGTGGCGCTGATGGTACTCGTATAATTCTTGCACCTCAAGAGTTCAGAAGTTGGAGTGGTCGCTTACCAAAAACTCAGGACTATTATGTAGAAGTCCTCAAACCAGCCGATGTAGCTTATAACTTGAGACTGACAATCCCTCCTAACATTCAACCTCCTAGCGCACAACGTTTACTATTTGCCCCTGGAGCTACTTCCAGGACAATTACTGGTACTCTTGCGCCTCACACTTCTCTCTCTTTCTTAGCAAACGCTAGAGATGGACAGTTTATGTCTGTGAACGTCAGTTCACCTGGAATAAATACTTCTTGGCTCACCCTATATGGAGTCGATGGTACAGTCTTGGAAAACGGTAATATGTCTGGCGCTCAATCTTGGTACGGACGCTTACCCAGAACTGAAGATTACCACATTCAGGTAGATAACCCAAAACCTTATCCCGTTCACTACACCTTGACTGTAGCTATTCAATAAAAGCTTAGAGGCTGACAGAGATGTGAGCCTCTACTTGAAATCATCAAAAATATTTTTTAGGAGATATATATGCGATTCAAATTCATGGCTATCTTATTAGGAAGCATGACAGCTGTTAGCCTTGCTGTTCCTCTACAAGCTCGTGCTGCTGGGTTTGATTTCATGCAAGGAGTTAACTTAACCCCCCAACAAAAAGCAGAAATCGCCAGAATTAATCAACAGTCAGAAGCTGAACTTGAGAGTATCCTGACACCTCAACAACAAAGCCTATACAGAGTTTACAAAGAGCATCCTACCAATAGAAGCGATCGCCAAGCTTTTTGGTCAAGTTTTACACCTGAGCAGAAGGCGAAAATGCAAACTTTTTACCACTCAATCAAACTGACAATGAATCCTTTCTACACCCCAGAACAGCAAAAACAAATGAATCATAACTTACAAGTCTTTGTTAGTGAACTCAAAGCCGAAAATAAATTACCAAAGACATTCCATTTAGGATATTGGCAACCTGTAGCAAGAATCAATCCTGACCAACCATCACAATTAGAAGTCATTAATCAAACTAACGTTCCCTTGCAATATGGACTGACAACTGATTCACCTAAAACATTACTTCCAGGAAATTTTGCGGATATGAATTATATTTCTCTACCCTCTAACGTTTTGATTTATCCCTCTCAGCAAGAGGCTTCTGTGAAGTATGACGTAAGTAAAATTGGTAACACTACTGTAGTAAAAGTCCGTCAAGTTGCAGGTGAAACACCAGGCGATGGTTCACTGACAATTAACCGCACTGGAGCGGTTTACGTTTACTAAAGAAAAATTTGTAGGGCGCACAGTGCGATCCTACATAAATTTTTTATCTTGCCCTTAACTTATCTATCTTCGCCTACAACCACTTTCCTAACAGAGACACTTAAATTATCAACTTCATTAGTTTCAGGTTTTTTCTCATGATTAGCTATAAAAATTCCGAAATCCGTACTATTCTCAATGGCTTAGGTTATAGAAGCCGTATCAACAGTAATGATCCTAATTTTCCTATCTCTCAGGATGAATCAGATTTAACTGATGAATCAACCCAAAAAGCAATTAAGAAATTTCAAGTGGATTATGACCTTATAGTAGATGGAATTGTAGGGACGGAGACAAGCAATAAAATAGAAGCAGAAATTAATAGTATTCATGAGGAGCTAAATTATTTACTAGGAGTAAATATTTCCCCAATTTTACCTTTTTATGGGCAAATAACAATTAATGCAGTTCAGCAGTTTCAGAGAGGATACACTAACTCAATTGATGGTATTGCTAGTTTAACAGTGCGTGAAGAAATGTACACAATTACCCATAATAACTTGGCACAATCTCCTCAAATAAATCACATAGCAGTTTCTCAAGTTTTACAACACAACTAATACAAATTTAAGGGTGTACATCTTATTTACACCCTTAGAGTTATAAACTGGAGATAAGGTCATGAAAACTATCGTAAAAAGTCTACTATTAACTGGTTTGTTAACCGTAGGTATTACACAAGTAACTCTATTATCTGTTAAGCCTGTCGCGGCTCAAGAGCAAATAATTAATGAACTACAAGCACCTATAGGTATTCCTATTAGAGCAAAGATTACGACAAATACACCTCTATATCTTAATGGCGATCGCAGTTACGATTATCATCTCCAAGTTCGCAGAGGTATATACTTGGGCAATGTTTACGTCCCGGCTGGCGCAATTATCCAAGGACAATTTCAGCCGTCTGATTGGGGTTTACGTTATGTTGCCTATTCTGTAAGTTTTGGCGATCGCATTTATAGTATAAACGCCGCTTCTGATGTGATTGAAGGGCAACAACAATCTAATAACAAAGATGGCAAAGTCCTTTCAGATGCAGGTATAGGAGCCGCAGGTGCAACAGCCCTTGAAAGCATATTTGGTCATCATCTTTCTTTAGGTGGCATTTTAGGAGGTGCAGCCGCAGGCGCGGTTGTGGGGGCTGTAACTGTGCCTTCCTCCCGTCAAGTTGTGACTATTCCCTCAGCAATGCAAATTACTCTCTATACTCGTTAATTTATCTTTACTTATGAATATGCGTGCAATTAAATTCTCACGACTTGCATTTATTAGCTTATTTTCAGCTGCAATTCTTAGTTTTGTATTTACCCAACAAATCAAGATTGCATTGGCAGTACAAAGAACTAAAACACTGGCCTTTATCGCCCTCAAACGTGGCACTGATGATTTCAATTTATATACTGTTCAAGTTAATGGTGCATCTCGTCGTCAGCTTTCTCATAAATTGAGTGTTGATCCTACAATAGTCTGGTCAAAAAACGGTCAGAAGCTTGCTTTTCTTAGTAATGACTCTAACATTTATGTCGTGAATGCAGATGGTTCTAAACTTACTCCCATATTGACTAATTTTAGTTGTAAAGCTCCTCGTTCTAGCATTGCTTGGGCAGCAAATGACCGTAAACTTGTTTTCACAATCGCTTGTGATGGCGAAACGGCTGATCTTCCTGGTAGTGTATCTCTGTTTACCAGCGATACAACTGGCACTCAAGGAACTAAGTTAATCAAAAAATGGATAGCCAGAGCTTTACCTGCAAAAACAGATATTTTATCGTCTTTATATATATCTCCAAATGGGGAACAGGTAGTCTTTTTTAAAGACAAAAATATCTACAAAATGAATATTGATGGTTCTGGATTAACAAAGCTAGGAAATGCACCATCTGAATTTCCTTCTCAACTAACATGGTTTGCAAATGGTAAACAATTCGCCTTCTCTACTGGCAATTACCGTCATGAACAAATTTACCTGATGAATGTAGAGAAGAAAACGCTAAAAAATCTCACAGATGAACCAGAGAAAGAGCCGTATGATGGCATCTTTTCTTTGCCGCCTAACGGAACTCAGCTTGCTTACTATCATACTCAAGGTGGTAATCGTCCTGGTACTCTATTGGATATTGATTTACTGGATATTAACCGTGGAACTGTGAGAAAGCTGACTCAAAAACCTGGGCAATAAGCTGCGTAGCAGCTTATCACAAGAACCAGGAATTAAAGCCTTCTTGATCAATCCGCCAACTATTAATATAGGTGGTAAGCAAACAAACGCTCAATATCAGTTTTCCTTACAAAGCACCAACTTACAAGACCTGTATAAATATACCCCTATACTGCAAGATAAACTCAGCCAAATACCGGGGTTACAGGATGTCAACAGTGATTTGCAGATTGATAATCCCCAGGTGAATGTAGAGATTAATCGCGATCGCGCCAATGCCCTTGGTTTAACTTCCCAACAAATAGAAACCGCCTTGGGTGATGCCTATGGGACTTTGCAAGTATCCACCATTTACGCCCCAGATAACGAGTATGAGGTCATACTAGGGCTATCACCACAATATCAACAAGACCCGAATGCGTTAAATTTGTTATCGATTCACACTCCTAATGGGCGACTTGTGCCTTTAAATGCCGTTGCCACCTTAACTAAAGGCGTAGGTTCATTAACCGTTAACCACCAAGGACAACTCCCCGCCACAACCATTTCCTTTAACCTCAAACTCGGTGTATCTCTGGGCGATGTTACAGACAAAATCCAGCAAATAGCCCGTGACACCTTACCCGCAACCATTAGCACCAGTTTTCAGGGTTCAGCCCAAGTGTTCCAATCTTCAATTGCTGGTTTGGGATTACTGTTATTGGTAGCAATTGTAGTAATTTATGCTCATTCTCTTGGCATCCGCACTACTTCAATGTTAATGCCGCAAATTAATGCTCAATATGTCCGGCGTAATTTGCTGGCGAGTCATTATTACGGTGCAGATATTCATCAGCATCAGACGCAACTAGAATTAGTAATTCACACAGCATATCAACTTATTTATTACACCTTAAAGGAAGGTCATATACCTTATATTATTGCCCCTGGTGGGTCTTCACCTTTGGGTGCGATCGCTTATGTAAATGCGGCATTTGAGTTAAAGGAACAAATTGTCCAAGGTCAGATACCTGAACCAGACTTTATTTATCTGCCATTAGGCACTATGGGAACGGCTGTAGGGCTTGTACTAGGTTTAAAAGCTGTTGGTTTGAAGACAAAAGTTATTGGTGTTCGAGTTGTAGAAGCACAATTTGCTAATGAAAAGAAGATGGTCAATTTGTTGAATCACACCAACTCACTTTTACAATCGTTAGACCCTACTTTCCCAACATTAAAAATAACTGGAAATGATTTCTCTATTCGTCAGCAATTCTTTGGTAAGGAATATGCTCAATTTACAGAGTCAGGGCTAGAAGCGATTGCTTTGATGAATGACTATGAACATATTTCATTAGATGGAACCTATACCGGAAAAGCATTTGCTGCATTAGTTCATGATATCAGGCAAGAGAACATCAAAAGGAAAGTGATACTTTTCTGGAATACTTATAACTCTAGAAATTTACCATCACCTTCTATCGGTAAAGATTTTTATCAGCTTCCGCAAGCTTTGCACCGTTATTTTATAGATAACGTTCAACCTTTAGACTATGCCTTTTCCACTAATCTTTGCAAAAAAGCTGGTTAAGATATAAATAAAGTGGTTTGAGTTTTGGCATTTTAGAGTATTGTTAATTTCCTAATAATTATTAATTAATTTCAAGTCGGCTATTCTAAATGAGAAAAGTGCCATCTCTAACAAGAGAGATGACACTTTTTTTATCTACTAATTAGGCTGTAATTGGCGTACCAAAAAATTGATTGGTATTTTGTGGCTGAGTAAATTCTAGATATTGAGCAGTAAGATTAGGTGGCAGCAGTTCCAAGAGTAATTGATTCTCAACCCAAAATTCAACTACTTGGAAAGGGCCGCGATCGCACAGTTGGACAAACCATCCTTCTCGTCTAGCAATTTGCTCAATTCGTTCTTGATCAACAAGCACAGAAATTGCCGCATGAAATGGCGATAGTTTAGACGAAATTGAATTATGAACAACTTCTCGATTCCCAGTAGTAGGGGCTAATTTAGTTCCCAATGGATAGATTTCGATGGCTGTCCCATGTTCATCAAAATCCCTGACAATGTAGCCTCCTGAAATGGGGCTAAATGGATAGACAGCACCATGCCAAAGTTCTGCCAAAGCATTGGCAACACGAAGTGGATTTTTTGCCGCAATGGAAATATGGTGAATCATAATGATTAAGTTCTAAAATTTACCTAATATATTAATCACCATTCAAATCATCAACAGTATCTCTCACAGCCGCGATCGCTGTAAAATGTTTGGCTTGATTAATCTCAACTTCGGCTTTATTGCGCCAACTCAACACAAAGTTATTATCTTCTTCTCTGGCTATATCCTGATTAGCAGTATTTAGCAATTGATAAATCTGTTGAAATTTATCTCGATGCTTAAGTGAAGTATCTATTGGTGGATAACTGCTTGTGTTCTTGTCATCTAAGGCACTGGCTACTTCAATATCTCGGATAGCATTACGAACATATTGATCAGCAGATCGCATTTCCTGAGTAACGTTAAATTCATCAGAAGTTTCCAGCAGAGATTCAGCTTTGCGTAAATCACTACGTGCATGGATATAGTAAGGATGATTCCCAGGAATATCAGCTAAAGCAATACCGTGTCCTAAAGAAAGTGATATTAATCCAGTTAAAAGACCAATGCTAGTGATTTTATGGATGAGCATAATTCTGAAATAAGCTATGAAATAGCTTGGCGAATTGACTTTCATTTATAGTGTGATTTTGGTAAAGTCAATTCGGGATGAAGAAAGATAAGTTATTGAAAAGATAGAAAATATTCGTAAAGGCGCAAACATGTTCACTCCTACACGCGCCCTATTGATAATTAAATTTCCACAATCACAACTGCACCTTGAGGCTGATTATTCTCAATGGTAATGATTCCGCCATGCGCCTCAGCCACCATTTGACAAAATGCCAAGTCTAAACCAATTTGCGAATTACCCCTAATTAAACTGCCAGATTCATATTGAGTAAAAATGGATTGCTGTAAATCTTTATTTATTCCTACACCTTCATCTATAACGCGAATAATTACTTTTCTTACAGATTCTTCTGGATAATCAACTTCTATTGTAATTGTGCTGTGTGTAAGAGATGATTGAATGGCATTGCTCATGAGATTATCAAGCAGGCGATGAAATAATTCAGCATCAATAGTTAACCAACGTCCTTGTTGCGGTAATTTAGTAATAATTTGGATTTGTTTAGAATTAGCGATCGCCCCAAAATTCTCAACTACGACTTCTACTAATTCATTTAAGTCTACTTCCACTAGATTTAATACTAGTTTGCCCGATTCCATTTTGGCTAACCGCAGCAAACTGTTAATAATGGCATCAATCTCTAGCCCAGCTGTGTGAACCATTTCGGCGCGTTCTTTGTCTTTGGCTTCCAGATTACTCTGTAGTAGTAAATGACTACCCAATAAGACCGTAGATATTGGCTGGCGTATATCCTCCACCACCAGTTTAGATAAATCTCTCCGCAGATTTACACTGGCTTGCAGTGCGTCGTATTGTTGTTTAATTCGCAACATGGAACGGACACGCGCTCGTAATTCCACGCCATTTATCGGTTTGGTAAGGAAATCATCAGCACCAGCCGCCAGCGATCGCGCTAAGTCTTCCTTCGAGTCCAAAGCTGTGACAATAATAATAGGGATTGGTTTCCATTGGGAATTGGCTTTGATGCGGCGACAAGTTTCAATCCCATCAATTTCTGGCATCATCACATCTAACAAGATGACATCAGGTAAATTAGATGACAACTGACTCAGGACATCTTTACCACTGTTGAAGTAAGTAAGGTGATACCCTTCGCGCCGTAGTAACAACTCAATTACCTCAAAGCCATTTGGTTCGTCATCCACTACCCATACAGACTGTTTGCGTTCCATAGGATTTATTAAATTGAATTTATATGCAGAAACTTAGCAATTGCTCAATAAAAATAACCATAATATTTGTACATTGCACAGGTGCAAGGTAAAGCAAATACCAGGAAACCTTTAAGATTATTGTCTCGCCCAATCTCCTGATATTTAGGTAGGGGTATAAGTAGCTCAGTGTTAAAAATTATCGCTATGGTAAGGCAGGAGGCAGAAGGGAAGAGGGTTATAGCTTTGTTTACCTTTCTTAACTTAGTTTTGTTTTTTCCCACCGACTTACTTACAGATGTAGGCCCCTACTGCTATAACCTTAAATTCTCGCTAAGTTATCTATCTTCACCCAAAACCCTTTGCCAAAAGCCGAAACTTGTAACCAAGGGAAATGAAAAACATCGATTTGTCAAGGAGTTTTGGGTTATGAAGACAGTAAACCACGATTTTGAAAATAGTCCCCATCCATTAGCTGAGGCTGATGCAGATTCACCAGCACCACCAGTTGAGCCACGACAGCATTATCAATGGAAAAAACCTTTATCTTACTTGGGGCTAATTTTAGCAGGCGCAGGAGCGACAATTATCAGTCTGCGTTTGCTACCTCACTCACAAGCTTTACCTCCAGCACTGCAACTCTTAGATGCAACAGCCACTCAACCATCGGCAAACGTAGCACTAGATAAAAACCCTAACTTTATCACAACTGTAGTTGATCAAGTCGGCTCTGCGGTGGTAAGAATTGATTCTACACGCACAATCAAGAATCCCAATGCGGGTATTTTAGATGATCCTTTGGTTCAGCAATTTTTTGGCGACCAGCTACCACAAGTACCATCCAAAGAAATTGAACGGGGTATTGGTTCTGGTTTCATTATTGATCCTCATGGGGAAATTCTCACTAATGCTCATGTAGTCAATGGTGCTGATACAGTGAGTGTCACCCTCAAGGATGGACGCACTTTTCAAGGTAAAGTGATGGGTGTTGATCCAGTAACAGATGTGGCTGTGGTCAGAATCCAAGCTGATAATTTGCCCACAGTCAAACTAGGTAATTCTGATCAATTACAACCGGGAGCATGGGCGATCGCTATTGGTAATCCCCTTGGTTTAAATAATACTGTAACCCACGGCATTATTAGTGCGATCGGTCGTTCTAGTTCTCAAGTAGGAATGCCTAATGAACGTGTTGATTATATTCAAACTGATGCACCTATCAACCCTGGTAACTCTGGTGGCCCTCTACTAAATGCCAATGGTCAAGTAATTGGTATCAATACAGCAATTATTGAAAATACTCAAGGTTTAGGGTTTGCAATTCCCATTAACACCGCTCAAAAAATCGCGGCCAAATTAATTACTACAGGCAAAGTTGATCATCCTTACCTGGGTATTAAAATGCTCACATTAACGCCGGAAGTCAAACAACAGATTAATGATGATCCCAACTCCTTTATTAGTGTTGATCAATCTCAAGGTGTATTAGTAGTTCAGGTTGCACGAAAATCACCAGCAAATCAAGGCGGAATCCGTGCAGGTGATGTAATTGTCAAAGCCAACAATCAAACAATTAATGATGCTGAACAGATGCAGCAAGCTGTAGAAAATACCCCAAATGGCAGTAATTTACAATTGCAAGTTTTGCGAAACGGACAAACCCTTAATTTGAACTTACAGCCAAAGGTATTAGCTACAAATAATAAATAAGTCAGTCTTCTTTAAGTCGACATATCTGCCCATTATTCAGGTAACTAACAAAATTATGAATACTTATGAATTTACTCATGTTGCTGCGGTATCTTTTCCCATAATTATTTTCTTCATATTACTAGGAATTAGATATCAAGTTACTCGTCGTGCTGTCGGTGAACAAAACGCGAATAGAGAAATACTTTATACTATTCCGTGGATTTTGTTTGTATTTGCCGTATTAGTCATCCCTCAATTAACAAAATATGGTTGGTTAATCTTGCTAGGAATTTACGAAGTGTATTTCTTGGGCTACCTGATATATATATCAACTTGGCAGTTGCGTAAAGAACAAGCTGGTTATTGCTTACTAAATGTGGGGTGGCTATTCAAGAATAAACGCTTGGTTTGGTTGAGCTTATTTAGCATCATGTTTGCCAGTTTGTACTCTGCGTTATTTATCCATGAAGCATTTAAAGGCAATTCAATCTATGACAGTCCCTACGCTAGACATCTTGCTGAGACAGTGTTAATTTGGTCTTCAATAATTCTGCTAATTTCCCGTTGCTTAGTGAGATTGGAATTACGAGAAAATGGCATCTGTTATATGTTTTCTCTGGTGGAATGGGCAAGAGTGAAATCATACAGTTGGGAACAAGCAAAAAACGGAATGTTAGTAATTTCCTTCCAGCCGCGTTTACCATTTGCTAAAAATTATTGGCGTATCTCAATTCCTGTAAGTCAAAAAGATGCTGTCAATCAAATCCTAGCTCAATATATCGATAATCAAGGTAATAAAAATCTTCTCTTGCCAAAAGAATTATCATATATTAATTGAAGTAAGTCTCATCTTCTATTTCTAAAATTTATTTTGAGAAGTTATTGCAGGCCTAAATTATGCAGCATAACACACGAACTCCTCATAAATCTCAGCCTTTCCGTCTCAACACAATGATAGTAGCTATTGTTAGCGCCGCCTTAATAGTAGGAGTTTTGATTGGTGTCAGTTTAACTAGCGTTGCTAACTCTAACCCCGAAAATGTTGCTAGTAGTGTTTATATTGATAGTGCTGCACCTGATGCAAATATTTGTGTCCAGTACGGTGCAAGTGCAATTGTCACAGATACTCGTGTTTTTCTTACACTCAATCCCTTTAAAGTGTACATAACACAACCACGTATGCAGCCGGGATGTGTTTTACGTACTAGTGATTGGGCAATTTTACAACAAAGGAATCTCATCACATCTCAGCAGACAAATGATTGCAAAAATAGGCTAAATACATTTGCTTATACTGGCAAACTGGAAAATTCCCCCCAAGTTTCCTGTGTTTATCAAAATGATGCTGCTGGTAATTTATTTGCTTCTCAAGGACAAAATAGTAATTAATAGGTTAGTAAGTTATGTCTACCGTTCATCAGCAGAAAACAGGCTCATCTCACTCAGAAAACCCTTGGATTGAAGGAATAAAAACTGTTGGCTTAAGTTTAATTTTGGCTTTAGGTATTCGTACTTTTGTTGCTGAGGCTCGTTATGTACCTTCAGGGTCAATGGAACCAACTATCCAGCCAGATGACCGCTTAATTATAGATAAGGTTAGCTATGATTTTAGCTCTCCGCGTCGAGGTGACATAGTAGTATTTAACCCTACTAAAACATTAGAACAGGAAAACTATCACGATGCTTTTATCAAGCGTGTTATTGGTTTACCAGGAGAAAAGATAGAGGTCAAGAACGGACAAGTTTATGTTAATGAGTCACCCTTGAATGAAAAATACATTGAAGCCAAACCAGATTATCAATGGGGGCCAGTGATTGTTCCAGCAAACTCTTATCTGGTTTTAGGCGACAATCGCAATAACAGTTTTGATAGCCATTATTGGGGCTTCGTTCCGCGTCAAAATATAATTGGTAAAGCAGCTTTTCGCTTTTTCCCCTTCAGTAGTATAGGAGAGTTTAATAAACCGATTTATACTGCAAAATCTACAAAGAATTAACAAATTACAGACATATGTTTATTATCATTGCATTAATTGAGTTTCTGTTTTTAATTATCTTGTTATTAGGGTATGGGTTTATTCTGAGCTTTATCCCTACAAAAACTCATCTATAACGGCTATCTATTAACGTCAAAAATAAGCATGTATTAATTTACAAGGATTTACTTACCATGAATAAATTAAGCTCTGTTCCTGTTGAAGTTGGTAGCAATAATCAAAAATATCTAGCTGTTAGAGATAATATGTACACTTATCTACAAGAAATAGGACGAGTACCTTTATTAACTCATCAACAGCAAATTGTCTTAGCTCAACAAATACAGCAGATGATGCAATTATTAGCTGCTAAACAAGCATTAGCTGTGCAATTAAAACATGAACCAACATTACAAGAATGGGCTGATTGTTTGAATATAAGTATTGTTAAATTGCAACAGCAACTCAATCAAGGACAACGAGCCAAGCAAGAAATGATTGCGGCTAATTTGCGGTTGGTGGTTTCTATTGCTAAGAAATATCAACAAAGGAATATGGATTTTTTGGATTTAATTCAAGAGGGAAATTTAGCTTTGGAACGGGGGATAGAAAAGTTTGATCCAGAACGAGGTTACAAATTTTCTACATACGCTTATTGGTGGATACGTCAAGGAATTACCCGTGCGATCGCTCAACAAAGTCGTACTATACGTTTACCAATTCAGATGTTTGAAAAACTGAATAAAATTAAGCGTATGCAGAGAGAATTATCACAAAAATTAGGGCGTATTCCTACAACTGATGAAATTGCTAAAGCATTATCCTTAACACCTCAAGAAGTGCGAGATTGTTTATATCTTGCTCGTCAACCGATGTCTTTAGAAGCGAGAATTGGTTCACAGCAAGAATCAGAATTACAAGACATGATAGAAGATACGGGAATCTCTCCAGAAAGTTATGTTGTTGAAGAATCTCTACAACAAGACCTGCGAAAGTTATTAACAAAATTATCTCCACAACAGCGAGAAGTTTTAACTCTTCGTTTTGGTTTAGAAGATGGTCATGAGCTTTCTTTATCACAAATTGGTCAGCGCCTGGGTGTCAGTCGAGAACGCATAAGACAAATAGAGCAACAAGCGCTCAAAGTTCTCAGACAAAATAAAGGAGATATCAAGATTTATCTTGCTAGTTAATGCTCAATGAGGTGACTATGATTTACGCCCCCTAACCTGTATGATACGAGTGTTGTCTTGAATTTCTAAATAATCAATACCATTTCCGAGAATCTTTGCCACAAATGAATCTACTGTAGATAGGTACAAATGTACCTCACTACAAAATTTCGTGAGACGGTTTCATTTATCATAAAGAACGAAGGTGGTGTTGCTTGAATATTCTCGAATTTACCCTATTAGTTTGGCTTAGTTCTGCTAGTGCAGGATTCTTGGGAGCGTTGACAGGTTTAGGCGGTGGAGTAGTACTGGTTCCCCTATTAACTTTAGTATTTCACGTTGATATTCGTTACGCTATTGGTGCATCTTTAGTATCCGTAATTGCCACATCTTCTGGCGCAGCTTCCGCTTATGTCAAGGAAGGTTATACAAATCTTCGCTTAGGAATGTTTTTGGAAGTTGCTACTACATTTGGTGCGATCGCAGGTGCTATCATCGCCGCCTACACTCCTACTAGAATCATAGCTGTAGTGTTTGGTGTTATTTTACTTTACAGTGCTTATCTCTCGCGTATACCCCACTCAGAACACCAAGACAACAAACCACCTGATACTTTAGCAACTAGGCTGCGCTTAAATAGCACTTACCCAACACCCGAAGGAGAACAAGCTTATAAAGTCCGTGCTGTCAAAGCTGGTTTTAGTTTGATGTTTGTTGCGGGGATGCTTTCTGGTTTATTGGGTATTGGTTCTGGCGCACTCAAGGTATTAGCAATGGATCAATTTATGCAGATTCCTTTTAAGGTTTCTACCACCACCAGCAATTTTATGATTGGGGTGACAGCCGCCGCTAGTGCAGGAGTTTATTTAAAACGAGGTTATATAGACCCCGGTTTAGCAATGCCTGTGATGTTGGGTGTACTATTAGGAGCATTATTAGGGGCAAAGGTATTAGTTAGAGTTAAGGTAGGAGTTTTAAGAACTATTTTTAGCTTAGTAATTTCGCTTTTAGGTATACAAATGATTTATAACGGTTTGACTGGGAGGATTTAAGATGTCGGCCAATAGAAGAAGTTGGAGCGAAAGACAATTTGAAATCTTAGTTGGCAATCTTCTAAGGTATGGGGTAATTATTGCTACTGTCGTAGTTTTTATTGGCGGAGTTTTATATTTAATTCGTCATGGTGATGAGGCTCCTAATTATCAGATTTTTCATGGTGAACCCCCATATTTTAGTAGTCCTGAAGGAGTGGCAACAGCAGTTTTTTCTGGTCGTCGCCGTGGCATAATTCAACTAGGATTACTTCTATTAATAATTACACCAGTTGCAAGAGTCGCCTTTTCCCTATTAGCTTTTATACGGCAGCGAGATAATTTGTATATTACCATCACAATCATTGTGCTTTTAGGCTTGGTCATTAGCCTTAGCGGGAATTAATAATTCGTAATTCGTAATTTTTGTAAATAAGTGATATATTGCATTTGACCCGGCTGAGTATGAGCAATGGATCTGCCTACAGGACAGCGAGTTCGAGGGGTAGTGCTTAGTCCAACAGGACAAGCAAAACTGCAAAATCGGATGCTTCAGCTAGAAATAGAACGCTATGCGGTGCAAGAATTGGTGCGGCGTTCTCAATTAGTTGAAGGTCAAGGTTTACATCCAGCTACAATTAGGAAAATTTTGCGGTGTCAAGGCGTTGATAAAGATTCTATTGCACTGGTATTTAAAGCTGTAAATTTACAATTAGAAGTTGAAGATTACACAGGTGCAAGGCGAGTTATAGAGTTAGTAGAAGAGCCTGGGGGCCAGGGAGCAGGGGAGACAACCTACTCCCCACTCCCCACTCCCCACTCCCCAGTCAATCATGACTGGGGTGAGGCTGTTGATGTTACTTTGTTCTGTGGACGTACAGCAGAAACATCTACATTACAGCAATGGGTGCTAAACGATCGCTGTCGATTGATTACAATTTTAGGTAATGGTGGAATTGGGAAGACAACTTTGGTAACTAAGCTGGCGGAGGACATTCAAAACCAGTTTGAGTTTTTAATTTGGCGCAGTCTCAGGAATGCACCTTTGTTAGAAGAGTTGCTGGACGATTTACTCAAAGTTTTATCTTCACAACAGACTACAGAATTACCCAGTACTAGCGCAGGAAAAATCTCTAAGTTAATAGAATATCTGCGTCAGCATCGGTGTTTGTTGGTGTTGGATAATTTGGAAACTTTGATGCAGGATGGCAGCTATGCAGGTAGTTTTTCGGCAGAGTATGAGGGGTATGGTGAACTGCTGCGGCGTATCGGCGAGGTGGCACACCAGAGTTGTTTGCTAATTACCAGCCGGGAAAAGCCTAATGAAGTTGCTGCTTTAGCTGGGGAAATTTTACCTGTGCGATCGCTACAATTAACAGGGTTAAATGCAGAGGCTCAAGAAATTCTCACAATTAAGGGTTTGTCTGTATCTCAGCAGGAAAGTCAGCAATTAATTGATTTATACAGTGGAA
The DNA here is from genome assembly GCF_019976755.1 of Nostoc sp. MS1. Taxonomy (NCBI): domain Bacteria; kingdom Bacillati; phylum Cyanobacteriota; class Cyanophyceae; order Nostocales; family Nostocaceae; genus Nostoc; species Nostoc sp. MS1. Next base: position 437,325 of record NZ_AP023441.1, on the reverse strand, counting down.
ATCCTCTGGCTTTAAAAATTGTCGCCACGGCAATTCAGGATTTATTCGCTGGTGATGTTTCTGCATTTTTAGCCACAGGTATCTCAACTTTTAATAGCATTCGCACATTACTCAATCAGCAATTTGAACGCCTGACTGAAATAGAAAAAAGTGTAATGTATTGGTTAGCAATTAACCGCGAGGGTATTTCGCTGTATGAGTTGGCTGATGATATTTACCCCCAGTTACTCAAACACCAACTCCTAGAAGCATTAGAATCAATACTCCGGCGTTCTCTCATTGAACAGAGCATTATCGGGTTTACGCAACAACCTGTGATTATGGAGTATGTAACAGAGCGGTTTGTAGAAGAGGTATCTGCGGAAATTGTTGCAGGAATACACAAATCTGCGTCCCTACCGATAACCCATGCAATTGTGAAAGCCACCGCGAATGATTATATTAAAGATACACAAATACGTTTAATTGTCAAGCCTATAATTGCAGAGTTATTGCGTCAATTGGGTAGTAAGAAAGCGATCGCCCAACAATTAATGCAAATTCTGACTACACAGCGTGAGCAAGCATCGCTGGAGTCTGGTTATTTAGCAGGTAATATTCTTAACCTGCTGCACAATTTAGACACAGACTTAAGTGATTATGACTTCTCTCATCTCCCAATTTGGCAAGCTGACCTGAGAGCAGTCAATTTACACCGGGTTAATTTTACTAATGCTCATTTCTCTAAATCAGTTTTTCGACAAATATTTGGCAGTGTTTTATCAGCAGCCTTTAGCCCAGATGGAGAATTTTTAGCCACGGGTGATGATAATGGCGAGGTGCATCTGTGGCGCGTTGCCGATGCTCAATTGCATCTAAGTTTGAAAGGTAACACCCTGGCGATACAGTCCCTATGTTTTAGCCTGGATGGTCAAACTCTAATTAGTCATAGTGCAGACCAAAGCATCCAGTTTTGGGATCTAAATACAGGGCAAACTACTAGAACTATACAAAGATATACTAGCCAAGTATTAGCGATTGCATCTCATCCTACAGGCAATATTCTTGTCAGTCGCGGCAGAAATCAAACTGTCAGTTTGTGGGATCTGTCCACAGGAAAAGCTTTCGCCACCTTACAAGACCAAAGCAATCAGATTCAGGTAGTCGCGTTGAGTGCTGATGGCGCATTGTTGGCAACAGCCGGCGGCGATGAACCTATCAGGGTGTGGAATGCAGACACAGGTGAATATCTGCATAGTTTCTATGGTCATCGTGCAGCTATCCAGTCTCTTGCTTGGAGTGAGAAGACAATCTTAGCCAGTGGTAGCGATGACCATACAGTCAAACTTTGGGATATTGAAACAGCGCAGTGTATCAGCACTTTATCAGGACATAGTAACTCGATTGTATCAGTCAGTTTTAGTTCCGATGGGTTAATCATTGCTAGTGGCAGTGCCGACCAAACTATTAGGCTGTGGGATGTTGTCACAGGAAATTGCCTGCGAGTCTTGTCAGGTCATGAAAATTGGGTACGGACATTAGTATTTAATGCTGATAGTGCAGTCCTAGCTAGTGGAGGAGATGACCAAGTAATTCGACTCTGGGATACAGTTACAGGGCAATGTATCAGAACATTACAAGGATATACTAACCAAGTATCAGCTATTGGGTTTGGTAACGATAAAATCCTTGCTAGTGGTAGCCATGACCAAGTAATTCGACTGTGGAATACAGCTATAGGGCAATGTATTAAAACATTGACGGGGCATACAAATCATATTTTAGCGATCGCCTACGGCGGGGCGCAGCCCATCGCACTTCATCAACACATCCTCCTCAGTGGTAGTGCTGACCGCAGTATTAAATTGTGGGATATAGCAACTGGACAATGCCTCAAAACCTTGACTGAACACCAAGACACTGTTTGGTCAGTAGCTTTTAGTCCTAATGGTCAAGTATTCGCTAGTGGTAGCGCCGACCAAACGGCGAGAATTTGGGATACAGCAACAGGAGAATGTCTTGATATTGTCTCAGGACACACAAATGCAGTCTTATCTGTGGCTTTCAGTCCTGATGGACAAATTCTCGCTACAGCCAGCGCCGACCAAATTGTAAGACTTTGGCATTTGATGACTGGGGAATGTCTGCAAATTTTACAAGGACATACCAATGCGGTATTATCTGTAGCATTTAGTCCCGATGGGCGTACTCTGGCTAGTGCTGGTGCTGATCACACAGTGAAACTCTGGGATGTGCAGACAGGTAAAAACCTGAAAACTCTACAAGAACATACCAATCAAGTCTTATCCATCAGCTTCAGCCACGATGGACAAACCCTAGCTAGTGGTAGTGCTGACAAAACTGTGAAACTTTGGGCGGTAAATAGTGGTCAATGTCTGAAGACATGGCGCGGACATACCAGCCATGTCTTATCCGTAGCTTTTAGCCTAGATGGGGAAACCTTAGCCAGTAGTAGTGCCGATGAAACCATCAGACTATGGAGCATTCATACTGGCAATTGTGTACAAATTCTTAGAGCGGATAGACCCTATGAAGGGATGAATATCACCGGGGCAATTGGTTTAACCCAAGCACAACAGACAACACTCACAGCACTGGGAGCATTTAGCAGATGAATCAAAATCCTGGGCGACGTTGGCTTTCTGGCTTAGTAAAGAACGTGCCACTCAGCCGGGTGATGGTAGTGCCTTTTCTCCTGCAAATCACCTTAACAGTGGGTTTAATTGGATACTTATCTTTCCGTAACGGGCAGAAAGCTGTAAATGAGGTAGCCAGCGAGTTGCGTCAGGAGATTGCCAACCATGTTAGACAGGACTTACAAACATTTTTATCCACTCCCCATCAAATACTAAATGGCAACAAAAACGCCTTGCAGTTTGGACTGTTAAATATGCAGGATATTTCTGCTTGGGAACCATACCTCATGCAGCAATTAGAAATATTTCCCTCTTCTCTTGCTATTGCTATCAGTAATCAACAAGGAGAACACCTATCAGTAGAAAAGCTAAATAATGAAGAATTTTTAGTAAGAAGAGCGGGTAGATTAAGTAATTATAATCTTTACAGCTATAAAGTTAATAGCACAGGCAAACGCACTCAACTACCGGAAGTAATCAAAAATTTCGACCCGCGATCGCGCCCTTTTTATCAAACAGCACTTAAAGAAGGCAAATTCAGTTTTAGTCAAATTTACGCACCATTAACAGAAAAAACTCTACGTATAAGTGCCTCTGTACCTATTTACAATTCCCAAGGTCAGCTATTGGGGGTCAATACTACATTATCCCACCTATCAGATATTGGGCAGCATTTAAGAAACCTCAAAGTGGGTAAATCAGGACAAATTTTTATTATTGAACGCTCAGGATTACTAGTAGCTTCCTCTACAGGTGAACAACCATTCCTCATCAAAAATGGTAGAACTATTAGATTAACTGCTTCTGCAAGTAGTAACTCCCTAACTCAAGCAACAGCCAAATATTTAGCCAGCAAATTTGCTAACTTAAATCAAATAGGTAATTTACAAGAATTAGAATTTTCTGTTGCAGGTAAACGCCAATTTCTAGAAATTCAGCCGTTTAATAGTGAAAAAAATATCAATTGGTTGATTGCCGTAGTTATCCCTGAAGCTGATTTCATGGAGCAAATCAATCGCCACACACAAATTACTATTCTCCTATGTTTGGCAGCTTTCGGATTAGCTACGATATTAGGGATTTTCACAACTCGCTGGATTGCTCAACCAGTTTTGCGTTTGAGTAAAGCCGCCAAAGCCTTGGCGCAAAAAGCCTTGGAGGGCAGTTTCAGTGACAAGGACGAACCAGTAGTGATGATAGAAGGTATTGCCGAACTGGAAGTGTTGGGACAGTCTTTTAATCAGATGTCCCAAGAGTTACGAGCGTCTTTTGAAGAATTAGAACTGCGAGTAGAACAGCGAACGCAAGAATTACAGCAGGAAATTCGGGAACGCATCCAAAATGAGCAACAATTACGCCAGCATAGTCAAGCATTAGCAGAACTAGCCAAGCATCGGGCAATTTCCGCCGGAGATTTAACAGCAGCGTTTTATATTATTACAGAGAAAGCTGCCCAAGCTTTAGAAGTAGAACGAGTCAGCATTTGGCTTTATAGTAGCGATCGCAGCAAGCTTCAATGTGTAGACCTCTACGAACGTAGCCACAATCGACATTCCGCAGGACAAGAACGCAGCCTTGCCGAGTATCCTATATATTTTGCCGCAGTAGCCAACGCCCGGACAATTACTGTCAACGATACCAGCAACGACCCACGAGTACAGGAATTTTGGCGTGAACTATTAGAGCCAAACAACATAGTTTCTTTGATAGATGCACCTATTTGGGTTGGGGGTGAAGTTGTGGGGATGGTATTTCACGAACAGGTAGGTATTCCTCGTCAATGGAAACTCAGCGAACAGAACTTTGCTGGGTCGATTACTGACTTTGTAGCCTTAACATTAGAAGTATGCGATCGCCAACGCGCAGAAGTTGCATTACGCCAAGCCAAAGAAGCTGCGGAAGTCGCCAACCTTGCCAAAAGCGCTTTCCTAGCGAATATGAGTCACGAATTACGGACTCCCCTCAACTCCATTTTAGGCATCACAGAAGCCCTACAAGATGAAGTGTGCGGCCCAGTAACACAAGAACAACAAAAGTCTTTAACTACCTTAGAAAATAGCGGTAAGCACCTACTCACACTCATCAACGATATTCTCGACTTAGCCAAAATCGAATCAGGCAAGATGGAACTAGAACTTGCGCCTACCTCTGTACGAGAATTGTGTCAATCCAGTCTCATATTTGTCAAACAGCAAGCATTCAAAAAAAATATCTGCCTTAACTCCCAAATAGCTGAAAATATCGGGAAAATTCAAGTGGATGAGATGCGGATACGGCAATTATTAATAAATCTTTTGAGTAATGCAGTCAAATTTACACCCGAAGGTGGCGAAGTTAGACTAGAAGTAACAACGCAAATAGATGTACTCACCAATCAAATCAAGACAATTCAACTGAGTGTAGTAGATACTGGCATTGGCATTACACCAGAAAATCTAGCAAATTTATTTCAACCCTTTGTTCAAGTAGAAAACTCCTACACTCGCCGTTATGCCGGCACTGGCTTAGGACTGTCTTTAGCTAAACGAATTGCCGAACTTCATGGTGGTAGTATATCTGCTGAGAGTGCAGTTAATCAAGGTAGCCGATTTATAGTCACGCTTCCGTGGACAGAACCGGAAAAACAAACGAGGGAAGCTGTAAAAGAATCTGAGATTAAAAGCGAAGAACTTGAAACCATATCTTCTGAACCATTGATTCTCCTGGCAGAAGATAACGAAGCTAACGTCTTAACTATTACTCAGTATCTAAAAGCCTATGGCTATCGCCTTGTCTTAGCAAACAATGGACAAGAAGCGGTAGAAATTGCCAAAACCCAGCGACCACAGTTAATTCTTATGGATGTGCAGATGCCACAAATGGATGGCTTAGAAGCAACTCGCCAAATTCGCGCCGATGCAGATATTGCCCATATCCCAATTATTGCCCTAACTTCCTTTGCCATGCGATCGGATAAAGAACAAATCATGGCTGTGGGTGTAGATAGTTATATGGCAAAACCTGTCAGTTTGAAGGAGTTAGTGGCAGAAATTGGCAAGTATATCTCGAAATAGAGGACAAGATTATACTATTTCACCGAATGCCTAATAATCTAACTGATTTGTGTCGTGAGTGTTCAGATGCCCGACTTTTTTAAAAAGTCGGGCATCTATGACCTATGATAATTTACGTGGTGGACTACTACGTCCATACCTAAACCAATAATTGATATTTCTCCTGAGCTAGATTGTATAGAGGTCGCCAAATCAAACGATTAGTTAACACAACCAATAGAGACATCACCACAGTTGAAGCTAACAGCAGAGAGAAATTACCTGTAGCTGTAGCACGAGAAATTGTCGCACCCAGCCCGGAAGTGGTGATTACTCGTCCTTGAAATGTGACATACTCACTAACAATACTCGCATTCCATGCGCCGCCAACGGCCGTAATAATTCCGGTAATTAAGTAAGGGAATATGGCGGGTAAAATTAAGGTTCGCCAACGTTGCCAAAGAGAAAGCTTATATACCCAAGCGGCTTCGATGAGGTCTGAGGGGATAGACTGCGCCCCAGCAATGACATTGAATAAGATATACCACATTGTTCCTAACATCATCAGTGCGATCGCCCCAATTTGCAACCCCCCAGCAACACGGGTTAAACCTAGCAATAGCACAGGAAATAAAGCTGTAGCTGGTACTGAAGCGGCGATTTGTACCAATGGTTGCAAAACTTGAGCCAACCGCCGATTACGACCAATGGCAACTCCCACAGGTACAGTCCACAATAGGGATAATATTAAAGCAATTGTGACTCGTAACGCCGTCAACCCAGCACCTTTGATTACCTGTAACCAATCATTCCAGCCCAAAGTCCGCAATAATAGCACAGCTTCCCAAGTACCCCACAGAACAATTAAGGTGAAGCCGCTCACAAATACCCAATTGAAAAAACTCGGTAAATTTAGATTACCTTTGGCGTTGACAGGTACAGGACGCACGGGAAAGGAGCGAATTAAACCATCGTCCATAACTGATTGTAATGGTACAAGGAGGCGATCGCTCACTGCGCGTAAAGTAGGCGATCGCCTCAATATATCTAACACCCATGATTGCGGTGCATTTTCCGTTTCTACTATCTCCAGCTTAAATTTTTCTGCCCAAGCAATCAAAGGTCGCCACACAAAAAAATCAGTCGCTACAATCACCACAATCAACACCGCCAAACCCCAAAATATAGCAGTAAAATCTCCCTTATTAGCGGCTGTACCTAAAAAAGAACCTAATCCGGGTAAACGAAAATCTTTATTGCCTAAAGTAAATGATTCAATTGCAATTAAAAAAAACCAACCCCCAGCCACCGACATCACACTATTCCATACCAAACCAATCACACCAGATGGTAATTCCAAAGCCCAAAAACGCTGCCAAATATTGAGGCGATATACTTGCGCTGCTTCTAATAATTCACGCGGAATACTTTGGAGAGACTGATAAAAACTAAAAGTCATATTCCAAGTCATACCCGTAAAGATTAGCAAGATAGCTGCTAGTTCTACACCAATTCTCTGACCTGGAAATAAGGCAATTAAAGCTAATACAACACCCGGTAAAAAGGACAATACTGGAATTGATTGGAGAATATCTAATATAGGAATTAAAATCAATTCCGCGATACGGAAGCGATAAGCGGTATAGGCATATATTAGGGTAAAAATTAATGATAAAAAGTAAGCCAGCCCCATACGAATTAAGGTTTGGGCAGTATATCCTGGTAAAGCACTAATATTAGTAGAAATAGTTAGCTCAGGTTGAAAAGTACCACTAAATTTAGAACCAGTTCTAATAATGAGTACGATTAAGGAAATAATTACTAGAATCAGCAATCCATCTTGCCAAGTCCAATCTTTACGTCCCAAAGTTTTGTTTGCAGGCGTGAGGGGTCTGGTCATAAGTGGGGGGAGATGAGGGAGATGAGGAGGATAACTGTGGACTAATGACTAATGACTAATGACTAATAACAGCTTGCTCTAAAAATATTTGTCCAGATGGTTCATCGTAGCCGTATATTTCAGCGTAACGACCCCAATCTACAACTGTTTGTAATTGTTTCTCTGCTTCTTGGGGGCTAAAGTGAGTTTCTAGGATATCTAAAACTAATTCTTCGGGAATGCGTTGGTTATTCTTAGCTTCTAATAAACGGTAAATTTGTTGAATTATACGAATATGAGCTAACAGCTGCGATCGCACAATTTGTTTACGTTCATCAATACCGCCATTAATAAATTCTTGGGCGATTGGTTTTAAGCTAATATCACCTTCTGCTAGTTCAACAAAATCTATCAATTTTGCAGCTTCTACAATTGGTAAAATATCATCTACTTCTAGTTGCAATTCTTGGGCAAGTCGATATAAGTCTTTTTCTTGACGGTCTTCTAATAATTCCAACAAACCAGCAACTGAACCAATACGCACAGCAGGTAAGGACTGATATCTGGGTTGTGGTGTTGTAGTTGGTACGGAGGGGGTTGCAGGGGTTTCAATTTTATCTAAGTCAGGGTTAGTGATGATTGTATAGACTTGATCTACTAAGGCTTGAAAACTGGGGTGTTTGCGATCGCGGTAATGAGGTAAAGTTACAGGTAAATCTGCACGGATTCTGCCAGGATTACGACCTAAAACAATAATGCGATCGGCCATAATCACAGCTTCTTCAATCCCGTGAGTGACGATCAGAACAGCTTTGGTGGGTATGCGTTTTTCCAACCATAAATCTAGTAATTCAAATCGCAGGTTTTCTGCTGTCAGCACATCCAACGCCGAAAACGGCTCATCCATACATAACAGTTCTGGTTCTACCGCCAAAGCCCTAGCAAATCCCACACGCTGGCGCATTCCCCCAGAAAGTTCTTTAGGATAAGCATTTTCAAACCCATCTAACCCGATGATATCAATCATCTTTAGGGCTTTTTGCCGTCGAGACTCTGGTGGTTCTCCTTTAGCTTTTAAACCTAATTCCACATTTTCCAGCACTGTTAACCAAGGATAGAGTGCAAAACTTTGAAATACAATTGCCACCCCAGGATTTAAACCAACTAGAGGATGTTCATGATATAGAACTTCTCCTTGACTGGCGCTAATTAATCCAGCAACTATCCTCATTAAAGTAGATTTTCCTGAACCAGAAGGCCCTAGCAATGCTACTATTTCTCCCGGACGCAACTCTAAACTAATATCTTCCAAAATGACAATTTGTTGTCCGTTGGGTTGCTGATAAGATTTTTTAACATTTTTCAGGGTAATCAAGTGTTCTGTGTGTTTATTCAATACCATGATTCTCCTTGCGAAAAAATAATTAAACATAATCTCATATGCAGGTTAACTTTCAGTTAAAGCTGCTCTAACCCTTCTCAGTCATGATTCGTCCTTTAGTTTTTAATTAAATAAGCTCAAATTGGTGCAAAGACACAAGAAACTCAAGATTAGTGGTGCAGAGACACTAATACCAATTCTATGATAAAGTTCACTAAATAAATATTAAATATGTTGATTTGCGATTACAAAGCTCTGAATACGGTGAAAAATTTCTTCCATCTCTATAATTAACTCAGTAGTACCTTTATGTTCTTGTTTTTGAGCTAATTGTTCTAATTGGTCAACAGTTGCATACATAGTTATAGCGCCTATATTACCACTAGCACCTTTGATTTGGTGAGCTTGTTGAGCTAATTGATGAAAATTATTAGTACTGATAGCCAGTTTAATTAACTCTAAACGAGATTCAGTATCTTCAACAAACAACTGTAAAAGGTTGATTTCAAAATCATGATCATTCTCGGAAATTTGATGCAATTGCTGCCAATTAATTGGGATGTTTTTAATATCATCTTGTTTGGTTTTATTATCTGCATGTTCTAATATGTATTTCTTTGAGGTTGATAATAAGAATTGGCTCCAATGTTCTAATACCGAAGCCAATTTTTCTTTAATAACAGGCTTACTTAAATAATCATCCATGCCAGCATCTAGACACATTTGTCTATCTTCTTTCATAGCATTAGCAGTCATAGCAATTATTACAGGACGACGATGGTTAGCAAAGGAACTCTCTTGCCGACGATGAATTTCTTTGGTTGTTTCTAAACCGTCAAGGACTGGCATTTGACAATCCATCAAAATCAAATCATAAGGCATTATTTCTAGTAATTGCAAAACTTCTTGCCCATTAGCAGCTACATCAGCAGTGTAACCTAGACTTTGAAGTTGCTTTAATGCTACTTTTTGATTAACTAAATTATCCTCAGCTAGTAAAATTCTCAATTTAGATGAACCAGTAGCAATTTGGTCTGTATTGTTTCTTTCTGGCTGCTGATTGATAACTTCTGAATCCTGTTGTAATATTTCATTTTTAGTTCCTAAAACATTCATAATTATGTCAAGTAGTCGAGATGCTTTAACAGGTTTAACTAAATAAGCAGCAAATCCTATGTTTAACGCCTGATTTACTTCTTCTCGTTGATTAGTAGAAGTGAGCATAATTAAAGGTATTTCCGCGATCGCTAAATTGCCCTTAATTTGTTTACCCAAATCTAGACCATCCATATAAGGCATCTGCATATCAATCAAGACCACATCATAAGGTTTATTTTGCTCACAAGCTGCTATCATAGCCTTCAGAGCAGCATCCGCACTTTCAGCTTGATCTACCTGTATTCCCCATCGGATCGCTTGATGGAAAATAATCTTGCGATTAGTGGCATTATCATCAACAACTAATAAGCGGCGATCGCTCAATACAGGGTATTCATAAATATCAATAACAGGCTCTTGTTGCTTAGTGAAAGGAATCTCAAGCCAAAACTGAGAACCTTCACCTAACTGACTCTCTACTCCAACTTCTCCTCCCATTAAATTTACTAATTGCTTACAGATAGCTAATCCCAAACCAGTACCACCATACTTACGAGTATTAGAAGCATCGACTTGAGTAAATGGAGTAAACAATTTACGTTGATTTTCTTCAGTGATGCCAATACCAGTATCTGTAATCGTAAAGTAAATATTAGCTGTAGTAGCCGTCTCCCCGCGCAATTGTGCGCGTACTATTATTTCTCCTGTGCTAGTGAATTTAATAGCGTTACCAATTAAGTTCATTAAAATTTGTCGTAGTCGACCCGCATCTCCTTGCAGGTGAATAGGAACATTAGGATCAATAAAAGCAGCAATTTCTAATCCTTTTTTATGAGCTTGAGGAGCTAATAAATCTAACACTTCTTCTAAACAGACAGATACATCAAAGTTAAGATTTTCTAAAACCATTTCTCCTGATTCAAGTTTAGATAAATCTAAAATTTCATTAATTAGGCTTAAAAGGGCATCACCACTAATACGAATTGTTTCCATAAAATCTTGCTGTTCCTGATTGAGAGGCGTTTCTAACATCAGTCCAGTCATCCCTAAGACAGCATTCATAGGAGTCCGAATTTCATGACTCATATTAGCTAAAAAAGCACTTTTAGCTTGAGACGCTAACTCTGCTTGACTACGAGCAAATTCTAGTTCTTTTCGCTGCATAATTTCTGCTTCTAGTAATTTAGCTTGAGCTAACGCTATGCCTATTTGATTAGCTAACTCTCGCAAAAGTTCTATTTCCCAGTTAATCCATTGGCGTGGTTGGCTACATTGATGAGCAATTAGTAGTCCCCAGAGTTCATGTTTATAAATAATAGGAACAACAAGATTCGCTTTGACAGCGAATCTCTGTAGTAATTTAATGTGACAAGCTTGTATATTAGCCTGCTCAATGTTTTCTATAATACCTATTTGCCCTTGGCGATATTTTTGGATATAACTCTCAGCAAAACAAGGATCAATAATTGTTTCGCCCTTAATTGTGGGAAAGCCTGGCAGTACAGCTTCTTGAACCGCAGTTACAGAACCATCTATTTCTAAGCGTAAAATTAATATACGATCTGCTTGCAGTATTTGTTGCACTTCTTTAACACTAATTTCGAGAATTTCTTCGATTTGTAAAGACTCACGAATTTTTAGTGCTACATTAGCTAGTAATTGCGATCGCCTATATTGCCGTTGTAATTCTTGTTCTGATTGCTTACGTTGAATAAACTGACCCACCTGTTGGCCAATGGAGTTCATGATTTTCACTAAATCTGGGTCATATTGCTGGATTTTGTGACTAAAGCAAGTAATCACACCCAAAACTTTCTGCCCATTACGAATGGGAAAGCCAAAAGCGCCATGCAGCCCAACTTGTGCCGCAATCTCACTTCGCAAAAAGCTGTTATCATCAACAACATCAACTAGCCAAATAGGTTCCTGACTACTCCAAACTCGACCAGGTAATCCCATCTCTGGGGCAAATGTGATGTTCTGAGTTAGTGTTTTGAACTCTTTGATATCCAAACCTGGCTGATGCCACATCTGGGAAAAAGTTAGTATATTAGTCTGCTCATTTACTAGCCACATTTCACTCACATCCCATCCCAAACTCTGGCAAATTGCTTGCAAAATCTGGGGAGTAGACTCGGCGACTGTCGGAGACTCTGCTAAAATGCGATTGATTAGGTATTGTGCGGTTAAATGCTGTTCTGCACGCTTACGTTCTGTAATATCAATGCCTGTAGCAATAATATATTCTACTGATCCTTCGTTGTCTTGAAGAATCGTATTCGACCAGGAAATCAGGCGCAGGCTACCATCTTTAGTTCTCCAATAGTTTTCATAGTTGTGAGAGTTAGGAGTAATATGACCAACTCTTAACTGCTCAAAAACTGCTTTAACTGGCTCTACTTCTTCAGGAATTAAGAATAAATTCCAGAAATATCTATCCCTAACTTCATCAAATGAATAACCAGTTATTTGCTCACAAGCTTGATTGAAGCGAACAATTTGTCCTTGTGAATTAACAACTAGTACTAGGGCGCTGACTGTATCTAAGACTGCTGAAATGAAATTTCGCTCTTCATGAAGTGTATCTTCTACAGTCTTGCGCTGGGTGAACTCACGATAAATCAAATAGTAAATTATAGCCAAAATCAGAAAACTTGCACCGATAGCGATCGCTATCTGCAAGATTGTCTTATACGCACTATCTTTGACAATCTGTGATTGGCGTTGTAGTCGTTCTTTTTCCTTCTGTTCCATATCATAAATAACCTTACGAATATCATCCATAAGGTTTTTTCCTTGATTTGTAAGGACAACTTGCAACGCTGCATCAAATCCTTTATGCTGACGTAACTCAATAGAATGCTTGAGTTCACTTAGCTTTGCTACTATTAAAGGTTTTAATACATCTATATTTTGCTGTTGAGATTTATCAGATATTAAATCTCTCAGATTTTCAATTTTTGGTTTCACTTCTGTAATCGCTTCCTGATACGATTGCAGATAACGCTCTTCTCCAGTCAGAATATAACCACGTTGCCCAGTTTCAGCATCTTTTATTTGAGATAGGAATTTTTCTAAACTATTGATTGTCTCTTGAGTATTTTTAACTTGGTTACTACTATTAATTAAAGCTATTGTATTTTGGTAATGAACTAAGCCAATTATTATTAAAATTACCGATGCTAACCCAAAGCCACCAGCAACTCTTTGAAAAAAATGTTTACGTATCTTTTCTACTTGTTTACGTCCATTAGTTACAAGTACTAAATTCGCTAAATTACGCCGCATCTCCATTTGTTTAATAACTTGGCGACCTATAATTTTTAAAGCTTCAACCTGTTGCGGAGTCAGATTTCTAGGTATATAGTCAATAACGCAGAGTGTTCCTAAAGCATAGCCTTCAGAATTAGTTAGAGGTACACCAGCATAAAAACGAATATTAGGGTCAGAGGTAACTAATGGATTTGTGGCAAACCTTTCATCAGATGTAGCATCGGGTACAGTAAAAACTTCAGATTGAAGAATAGCATGGGCGCAAAATGCAATATCTCTTGGTGTTTCTAGTGCATCTAGCCCGACTTTAGATTTAAACCATTGACGATTTTGATCAACTAAACTGACCAAAGCAATAGGCGTTCCACAAATATATGATGCTAAATGTGTGAGATCATCAAAAGCTGTTTCAGACGGAGTATCAAGAATTTTGTATTCTAAAAGTGCTTCGATTCTCTGTGCTTCGTTATCAGGTAATGGTACTGTCATTTTTAATAGTGACATAATTATTAATATCCAGTTTTTTAATTCTAGAGAAGAAGTAATTAAACTTTAGTAATATTTATTTATAACTAAACAATGGCTATTTTCGGCTATTTGTTCATAACTTAATTTATCAGCCATTATTGACATGATTTTTAACCCCCGTCCACGCTCTTGATTATTCTCTTCAAACTCCGTTACTTCTTGTAATTGGCGCTCTAAATTAAAAGGTTCTCCCTGAGCAAATATACGTATTTGTATAGATTTATCAAAACGGTAAGCTTCTATATTAATAGGAGTTTCTGGTAATAGACCTTTGTGTGCATGTTCAACAATATTAGTAAAACCCTCTATTAGCAAAGTTTGACATTGCCACCAAACTTCCTGTTTGATGACTTGTTGTTGGTTGAGTTGCTCAAACCAAGACAGCACATCAGATAAAGCTGTAATATCTGTATTAGTTGTTAAAGATATTTTATGAGCCACGGGTTAATTATTTAAAAATTTATTTTCATCATAATTGAAATTATTTAATTTAATTTACGTATATATACTATACATTTATCCCCAAATTGTATGTAGTTTAAAACTAAGAAACTATTCAATTATGATGATATTTGTTTTTTCCTAATTTATGGTTAAGATTTTAATTATTGATGATGACCCAATTGTGAGAGCAGCATTAAATAGAACGTTGCAGAAACAGGGTTATGAAACCACTGTTGCTAGTAATGGAGAGGATGGAATTGCCAAAGCACAATTGTTGCGTCCAGCTTTAATTATCTGTGATTGGATGATGTCACAGTTAGATGGCTTAGAAGTGTGTCGCCAAATTAAAGCAAATCCAGAACTAGCTACTACTTTTTTTATTTTGCTGACGGCTAAAGGCGCGGCTCCAGGCGAAGAAGAAGACAGAGTTAGAGGATTGGATGCTGGAGCAGACGAGTTCATCTCTAAGCCAATAGAAATGAGTGAATTAAAGGCGCGAGTAAGAGCAGGACTGAGATTATATCAATTAAATCAAGATTTACAAAGCCAAAAACAAGCCTTAGAAATACTCAACCAGGATTTACATACCCAAAAACAAATTTTAGAAGCAGAATTAACTGAGGCGGCTGATTATGTGCGATCGCTCTTACCATCACCACTCCAAGGAGCAGTAACTACAGAAACTCTGTTTGTACCTTCAGCACAGTTAGGGGGTGATTGCTTTGATTACTATTGGCTTGATGATGAGCATTTAGCAATTTATTTGTTAGATGTATCAGGACATGGGGTAGGTCCTGCCTTATTATCTGTATCTGTATTGAATATTTTGCGATCGCAATCTCTCACCAATACTAACTTTTACCAACCTAGCGAAGTTCTCAAAGCACTTAATCAGGCTTTTCAAATGAAAGACCACGGTGATAAATACTTCACAATTTGGTATGGAGTTTATCACCGCTTCAAACGTCAACTTGTTTACGCCAACGCCGGACATCCTCCAGCTTTACTCCTATCCGGTAAAGCAGAAACTACCCATCAAGTTAAAAAACTAAGCTCTTTGGATTTGCCAATAGGCTTTTTACCTGATGTTCACTTTGAAGATGCTGTACTTGAGATTGAAGAAAATAGTACCTTATACATCTTTAGTGATGGAGTTTACGAAATTAATCAACCAGACGGTAGAATTTGGGGCTTTGATGATTTGATGAACTTACTAATAGAATATAGCAATGTCAACAAATGTTATCTAAAACAAGTCCTAGAACACATTATGACATTAAATCATCAAGAGAAATTGGAAGATGATTTTTCCTTATTAAAATTTTTATTTAGTTAAAGTAACTTCTAAAATATATATTTTATTCCGTTACTGCCAAAAGTTGACGATGAAAATCATCTTGATCTACAAAAACCTGAAAAATTCTATCCATCTTAGTAAGTTCAAATAACATTCTAACTTGATCACTGATGGAGCATACAAAAAGTTTAGCATTAGCATTGCGTACTAGTTGCATTGCCGATACTAAAGAGCCTAAACCAGAACTGTCTATAAATTTAACCTCTTTCATATCAATCAATAAAATCTCTATGCCACTATCTAAAATATCATTAACTTCACGACGCAATTGATTGCCTCTAATACCATCTAAAATTCCCGAAGGTTCAATCACTTTGACTGTAAGACTCATATTTTATTTACCAATGATTTAATATTTCCATTTCACTATTTTGGCATTATTCTGCTAGAACGGCAAGCAGACAATCAATTTATTCAAAACGAACTAATCTAACTTTATTTGATTAGTTAAGTAATTTTTACTATTTGATAAAGCATTAAAAAAGCTGGCATTAACCCATTGTCTAGCAATTTCAAATGCTTCAAAATAACCATCTTTTTGCCCTAATTCTCGCGCCCAAAATCTAGATAATACAAGGATAGCGTCAAGCTGCATAAAAGCTTTGTTACTCTCTGATTCATAACAACCAATAGCTGCAACTTTTTCTTCAATTACTTCAGTAATATCCACAAAAAAGTTTGGTTCAAATCCACGTAAAAATACAGGAGGTGCAGAATACCAAAGAGGAATATTTCTGCGAGTAGCTACATTAGAAACTGCGATCGCACACACTTCATGATCCCTATGACCGTATTTTTCCGGTTGTGGTGCGTGAGTAATAATTAAATCTGGTTGCCAACGTGCAATAGCTTCTTCTGTAACTTTAATTACTGCTTGTGTAGAAAAATTACACTCCTCAAGAGCATGAAACTCATAAGCCGCACCGATAATTTTACCAGCATCTTCTGCTTCTTGATGGCGTGTACCTTTAATAGACGAACTAGAAAGATTACCTTCAGTTAAAATTAGACAGTGAACTTTCCATCCTGCTTGAGACATTAAACGTAAAGTCCCAGCCGCAGGTAAAACTTCATCATCAGCATGAGCGTAAATAGTTAACACAGTTTGCTGACTCGCATTGTTGAGCTTTAAATGAGTGTTCATAGTTGTTGTTTAGTCTACTTAAAAGTAAATACTTTGTTTTTATTCTTTTGCAGGTTGCCAAAAAGATGCACGAATAATAGCCCACAAAAGCAGTAAGTTATAAATAGCCCATACACTATTAAGTAAGTGAACCCCAGGATTGTTAAGGTGTCCGGTAGCAAAGCGGAAAATACTCCAAAATATGCCTAAGATAGTCAAGGTAAATACAAGTAATTGCGGCCAAACCAACCGGAGATAAATACCTGCTTGTCTTTGCTTGGGTGTAACTTGAAAATTAATTTTTTGTCCTGTAAAGACGCTCCACACAGCTTGGATTAACAACGGAAAGAGAGCGATCGCATATTGTTCAGAGCGCCAAACTTCACTAGCTGGAATACCCCAAGTTGCTGCTAAAAATGTCAAACGGTTGATAACAAATGCTGGGAAGAAGTGCAGAGCAAAATCAGCACCATAACTTTTCACAGGAACAAGTTCTGTGAAAAAATAAATTATTGGGCAAGAAATAAAAATTAGAGTCGCAAAACCAGAAAAATAACTATACATCGTCTTAAAATATTGCAGACGTTGCCAAAATGTTAGCCCTGGTTTCATAAAAGGATTTTCTCTCAGTAGCACTTGGATAGTTCCTTGCGCCCAACGTAAACGCTGTTTCAACGTAGAACTAAGATCATCTGGTGCTAACCCTTCTGCCAAAAGCTCATTATGATAAGCTGATTTCCAACCAGCACCATGTAGACGCATGGCTGTATTCATATCTTCTGTAATACTGTTGCTAGATACACCCCCGACTAAATGAAATTCATCTAACCGTTTTTCATCTTTGGCAAAATCATCAGCAAAATATTGTAGCCCAACATTAATTAATGCTTCCCGACGCAAAATAGCATTTGTTCCTGTATAAAAAGCGGCATTCATGCCATCTTTGCCTTGTTGCAGTGGCCCATAAAATAAACTTGCTCGATGTCCAAAGGGGTCGCCCGTAGGAATGTTATAAAAATCTTGGGGTGTCTGTACAAAAGCAATGCGATTTTCCTCATACTTACCTGTAAAAAGATTGTAAGTATAAAAATATGGCAAAACTCGTTTCAGAAATTGTGGTTTGGGTATGTGGTCGGCATCTAAAGTTAAAATAAATTCTCCAGAAGTATCTCCAGAGAAAATCGCATAATTGAGATTGCCTGCTTTAGCATGGTGAGGTACGCCAGCAAGTTTTGGCCGAGCAATGTAACGAAATCGAGCCAGTTCAACTAATTCCAGTTCTTTTTGAGCAATAGCTGTTTCTAAGGCTTGCTTTTCAGTTTTGAGGCGTTCAGCAATACTTTGATGAGTAGGAGGTAGCCAAAGAATCAACTGTCGCAGACTTCGCACAATCGAACCGACAGTCTTATCTTCCCAATTATCAACTTGTTCTGATTCTTGTAGCCACTGTTCAGCAGCTTGAGTATTAGATGTGAGATTTTCTAATTGTTGCAGACGCTCTATTAAATAAGAGCGTTCTGCATATATTTTATTAGCCTCTTGTTGTAATAGCGGTAACTGTAAATCTGCAATACATAACTGCTCTGTCATGGTTCGCATCGCCGCCGAGTTACCATCATCTAGCACATAAACGCGCAATTTATTTACAGGGTAATCTATTGCTAAAGCCGCCTGAGCAGTTTGTTCTACAATTTCTGGTGGCTCATTGTAACAGGTAATAAATACATCTACACTAGGCCAGTCAGCTTGAGGTAAGGGTGGAGTCATCTGATCAAGTGACTTAATCTGCCTAACTAAAGGCCGCCACAAGCCAATGACAAACATTAAACCACCGAAATAGCTATATATTTCTGCTAACAATAATGGAATTGAAAGCCATAGCGCATCAAAATTTATCGAATGAGTAATCCGCCATTGTAAATACCAAAAACCAAATATTAAATTAATTTCGGCTAGGTAGCGAAATAATAGCGTTCTTTTTTTTAAGGTTGAACGGCTGTTGCCGGAAAAGTTTGGGGAATTATCAATAGATATAGATGTCATTGTATAAGTAGCTCAGTGTTAAAAATTATCGTTATGGCAAGGCAGGAGGCAGAGAGCAGTGCGGTCTTGGGCTTTGCCCAAGTGGAGCAACTGCGGAGAAGGGAAGAGGGTTATAGCTTTGTTTACCTTTCTTAACTTAGTTTTGTTTTTTCTCACCGACTTACTTAATCAGAAAATAAATCTACAGCAGTTAACTTATTAAACGTAAACAGATACTATTTGTTACCTCCTAATACTATTGGTTTTTGACCTCTAGCTCGATAAAGCAAACTCTCTAAAACAATTGCATTTGTATTCACATCAACAGACGCATTGATACCTAATTGAGAATTTTCATACTTGCCAGAGAAAAAACCGCGACTTTGTTCAGCAAGATTTTGTACAAAGTCTCGTAACTTTTTGGTATATTCATTTGGCATGATAGCAAACCATGAAAATGCTGCTTTAGTGCTAACGAAGCGTAATTGCGGATAGGATTTTCCTCTGCTATTCACCGCTTGCCAAGATTGACCATTGGAATAAACACTGTAATACAAAAAATACGGAGGGCGATCCAATGAATCTTCATTTACAGCCGTGATTATTCCAGTGCGTTGAAATCTTTTTACCTGCACCTTCAAGAGATTTTGCACTTGGGGTTTAATATTATCAGTCCACCCAAGTTCTAAACCCCATAGTAAATAAGGATCATTTGTTAAGTAATTAGTCGCATTAGAGTTTTGTTGATTACGTTGATCAACTTGTAATGTAATTCCATCTACTTGAACTGTTTTGACTGGTGGATTATATAAAGCATTTGAGGCTTGAATATTCCACAGTTTTAAACTATGCGCTGCATATTGTTCATAGCCTAATCTTCCTTCTTGAACTTCACGAATTTTGCCGTTATTTCCAGTAATTCCACCATTTAACCAACCGTCTTTGACAAGTTTTGATAACTGCCAACGGGAGACAATATGGTTGATGCGATCGCTGTACTCTGGATAATGCGATCGCATAGTATGCAAACCTAACAAAAATCGCCCCATATCCAAAGCTGACCAACCACTAATACCTTTGGGGTCGGGTTTATTATTAAGTTGGCGCATTTCGGCAGTATTGGTGCTATAAGCTTTGTTTGGTAAACCTGTTTCCGGTAACGGCAATTTTTCTAACGTGTTGAGCAATGTTTGCATTCGCTGCTCAAACAATTCTTTTGGTAATAACCCTAATTGCCGAGCCGCATGAATACCTAATAAAGCACTACCTTGATCCCACCAAGTTGTCCAAGGATAATTATCTCCAGAATTGACTAAACCTGTTTGCTTATTCCAATTGCGCTCAAAATATTTCCAAGCTCGTTTGGCAGCTATTTGATCGGCTTGCGTCAATTGTGATAGTGGAGGTACAGAAGCGGGTACAGTCGGTTTTGGTGTAGGAATAACTGGAGTAACAGCAGGAATTACAGGTATTGGTATAGGTGATGGCGTTGGTTGTTCTTGCTCAGGATAAAAATTATCGGGTGCAGCAATTAATTGCCGACGTTGTTGAGTATTTATATCAAATTTCCCTACCGGACGACTAGGGCAGATGGGAGGTTCTTGATTGATATTTACACATAAAACGGTTGATAGAAGCACACTTGTTATTCCTGTCATCGCGATCGCCATCATTTGCGTTGACTTAAAATTCAGTATTCCCTAGTTCAATTGATAACTAACAGCCTAAAGGGAGAGAATTTTGCTATTTTGAAACTCTCCTATTGCCACCCCCAGAAATCCAGTAAGTTCCATTACTATCAGTAATTAACTTAGCTGTTGACCCAAGAGTTCTGGGTAAACCACGACCAGAACTGCCTTGCGCCACAGCTACCCACCAAGGCGATTTCATTGCAGTAGGACGAATTAAGGGTTGGCGATTCATGACTTTATACAGCAACGATTGCAATATTATGCTATTGGTGCTACCTGTGAAACCAACGGCTGTTTTACCTGTGGTTTCGTAAAAGCCTTCATAAAAACCTGTCAGTGGGTTATATAAATCCGTTGTGGCTGGGAATAACTTCTGACTGTATTGATTTTCTGGAAGCAAGGCATGATAAGCAAAAGCTACTGCTGTACTTACCATTCGCGCTTTAGGTACAGGTTGCCCATCATCGCCTAAAGCAACCCAAGGTTCACCTTTGCCAGTAACGGCGCTGTGGATAGTGTAAGGCTTGCGGTCTATAAGGGTAGTGGCTGAGGCTGTCAGGGTTCCGGTACGGCGATAACGCTCGGCTTGTGCTTGGAAAACTGGTTCAAAGAGCGATCGCATTTTTGGATCTAAGCCAAATTCCAAAGCATAAAGTAAGAAAGGATTGCTGACTGTATATTGATTCATCTGGGAATTGGTATCATTTCGCTGACGCTGAATCGGAACTTTCACCCCTTCTACTAACGCAGTTTGATATTCACCCCCAATAGCCGAACCCTCAACATCAAAGCCCCATAATTGAAAAGCACGCGCGGCATATTCTTCATAACCCAACCGAGTTTCGGGATTGACGCGGGTAAGGGTACGCCCTTCTTTATCTTTGGTGACAGTAGCACTAGATAAAATTCCATCTCGCACTACACGCAGATATGACCAATCCAAGACAATTTGATCAACTGCTTTGGTATACTCTGGATGATAGCTTTTGAGATTGTACAACGCTGCCAACATCCTACCTAAATCTAGGGCAGACCAGCCGTTACCTTGAGGTACAGGATTTCCACCATAATCTATTGCTTGGAGCGATCGCGTATCATAACCCCGACTTGGCAATTCCCCGGCAAATAACGGTAGTTTGCCTAAAGCCGCTAACAGATGGCGAGTGCGTTCATCGAATTGTTTAGCAGAAATAATATCAAGCGATCTCGCGGCGTGTAATGCTGCTAGGTAATCTCCCAATCCCCAAAGAGTAGCACCTTTAAAGTCACTGCGATCGTCTATCAGCCCACTCTTGGCATGATAATTTGCTTGAAAATACCTCCATGCTGCTTCTGCATAACGTCGTTCAACTACTGTTAAAGGTCGAGTTAGTTTGAGGTTAGAAGATGAATCTGGACTATCAACTGGAGGAATAGGTGCAACTGCTACCTCAGTAACCCCAGCAGTATCTGTAGGGGTTTTAGCAGGAGTGGTAGAAGTTGGTGGAGTTGTAGGTGTTGTAGCCGGAGTATTGTTACTAGGCTGTTTATTTGGTGTAGTGGTAGCAGCAGAAGCAATTAAAGGCCGATTTCCTCTAGCTTTGTAGTACAAAATTTCTAAAATTAGCCCATTGGTATTACCAGTTAAAGCTTTATTTGGTTGTTTTGATTCCTCATAGATGCCGGCATAGTAACCATCATCATTAGGACTACGCAGATCCTTGACGGCATCAAAAAGTTTTTGAGCGTAAGTATTATCGGGAAACAGATAACGCCAACCAAAAGCCGCTTTTGTACTAATACTGCGAAACTGAGGGTAAGGTTTGTTTTCGTCCGTAATTGTTGCCCAGTTATTACCGTTAGCGTAAACGGTATTATAGAGAAAATATGGTGCTTGGTCGATGTTGTCTTCTGTTACAGCAGTCAACTGACCTGTAGTATCGTAACGCCGTTTCTGCACATCCAAAACCCTAGCAGCGAAATCTGCTAATTCCCCTTGCAAACCAAATTCAATTCCATCAAGGATGTAAGACTCACTAACAACGTAATTATTAGCGTTGGTACTTTGAAAATCGCGGGTATCGACAGGAATTTGGACACCATTAATCTCCACCATTTTATATGGTTCCAAAGCCAAAGCTTTTGGTGCAGAGAAACCCCAAAGTTGATAACCTCTAGCGCCATATTCCTCGTAACCGAGTCGTCCTTCTTGCACTAGCAATGTTTTGTTATCTGGAAGAACCATAGCACCAAAAAGTTGCTCATCTTTGAGCGATCGCCCTACCTGCCACTTTGCTACAATTCCCTTTAACCAATCATTATATTGCGGGTGACAAGTGCGAATTACATCAAACGCCGCTAGTATCCGACCTATATCTAAAGCAGACCAGCCAATTCCTCTTTCGGTAGGATTATTACCATAATCAACCATCTGTGCGGTCGCTGCGTTATAGACTTTATTTGGTAAGGCATCCTCAAATAGCTTCAGGTTGCTGAAAGTTGTCAAAAACTTGTTGAGACGCGCATCAAAGTCTGCTTGATCAGTGAGATTTAGCGATCGCGCCGCATTCAACGCCATCAAGTAGTTACCCATATCCCAAAGCGTACCCGAAGGATAACCCCCAGTGGAATTAGTAAACCCCGTTGCTGGCTGATAATTTTTGACAAAATACTGCCAAGCCGCACGAGCGTAAGTTTGTTCTTCTGGTGTGAGCGGGGCAGTAATATTACTACAACTATTAGATTGGGATAAAACTGGTGTTGGGATGTAAAACAATAATTGCAGAAATGTTCCAATGAGGAAAAATGCAATCCATCTCA
Source organism: Nostoc sp. MS1 (assembly GCF_019976755.1). Taxonomy (NCBI): domain Bacteria; kingdom Bacillati; phylum Cyanobacteriota; class Cyanophyceae; order Nostocales; family Nostocaceae; genus Nostoc; species Nostoc sp. MS1. The sequence continues at coordinate 414,062 of NZ_AP023441.1, read as the reverse complement.
GCAGCTTTTGTTGATGGTGCTTGAATAACATAAAAGAAAGATTTAAGAGAGCCTTTGCACGCGCACAGATGAGTGATGCTAGTGCATGATATCCGAAAAAACTCTTAACATCAGGGTGAATTACACGGAAATTTTTTTACAGTTTGTCTTGAATCGGTAATAAACTATTCAAGACAACCCTAAATCAATATACATAATTATTCTGTATAATCTCCCAGTAAAGTAGTAATTATACGGTATAATTTTGTCTGATATTTTAGAGTGTAAAAAATAAAATTGAGAAAAACTGATAGCGGCAAGTGAAGCATACCTTTAGGTGGTCTCATACTGGAAACTTTATGATGAATCTTGCAGAAATCATATCAAAGTTATGGAATACTTACAGGAAGTCAACATGGGAGTTGACTGCTTTCATAGAAGATACTCAGAGATCAATCAATGAAACATCTCAAAAGCATGGTCGGATTGCTGAGAAGCTTAGGAAAGTCCGCCAAGGTGAGAGTGTTGAAAATGAGAAATCTGATGAAAAAACTATATCAATAGAATTATCTGAAGAAGAGTTGGATGCCCTGGTAAGTGTAATAACAGAAAGGGGGGAGATGATTGGCGAATATCCACGCCTCCTTGTAGGTATGGCTTTTATCTACCTCGTGGCTTTATTTGATGCTTTTCTAACAGACGCATTTGCAGCAGTTCTGATTGAAAGACCAGAGGCTCTTAAATCTAAAAAACAGTTAACTTACGACAAAATACTTGAACTTCAACAAAAGGGTGAGCTAGTTGAGTTTATGGCTCGTAGAGAAATAAATGAGTTGAGTTATAAATCAATGGCTGATCAATCGGATTATTACAAAGCCAAATTTAATATTAATTTGGCGGATTCTGGTGTATATTTAGCTGCCCTAATTGAGATTAGAGCAAGGCGGAATTTATTGGTTCATAATAATGGAGTTGTCAATGATATATATATAGAGGCGGTCAAGCAGACAAAATATAATTTAGGTGATCGTGTGGAGATTACTTTCGATTATTGGAATAAATGCAAAGAGCGGCTGAACTCAGTTGCTAACTTTGTTCATAAATCCATTATTGAAAAATTTGTTAAGGAAAATAGTTAGTTGCTTGGGTTTCACTTTGTTCAACCCAAGCAATCCTATGAAATGTTGTGTTTCGTTCCTAGTTCCAAAAATCAAGGTTAGTCAATTTCATCAACAAGGCTCAAAACGCTGTTGTATAAAGATTCTGCAACCCAAAACCCAGCTTGATTGATCAAAGCATCCAATAAAGGCTTTACCTCAGCAATCAAACCTTGACTTTTTGCTTCTACTAAGATTCCTAAGATTCCTGTATATCGAAGATTGAACCTAGCTGCTACTAGCCGACCACGACGTTCATCAATTAACACTTGATCAGCTTGAATTTCAACTGCTAAAGCGATCGCCTCGGCTTCCCCAACATCAAGTTCGTTGCACAATGCTTCGATGAGTATGCGATCGCTAACAGTACGAGTTTGAATCCAATCAAAGGTTTGTACTTCGGTTGCGCCTGCAACGGGAAAACTGGGATCAGTTAGTTCTCGATAAACTGCTTCAGGAATAAGAACTATTTCGTAAAGTTGATGTAGGAGGTGAAGCTGGTTAATTGCGGCAAGATTATTGATGGGTGATGTATCGCTGACAATAATCACAATCTGCCCATTTCTCGTAGATTGTTAATGTCCTGCTCAAAATCTTCCACACCATAATGTACTGGAATGTGACGACTTGCAAGTAAATGTTGAAAAGCAACGCGGTGCATTAGAGCAAATCGACTGGCTTGAGCTAGAGTAAGCTTCTCTTTTTGAAAGAGCATGACAGCGATTTCTTGACGCATTTCAGCCTCAGTCATGCGGGTTGCAGTTAAAATTTCATCCGGGACAAAAACACTCATGGCTCAAACCCTCGCTAACATAACTATTCTACGCTTTTAAGTCAACAAATGTCTGTCTGTGCTGTCCGAGTCAAATAATTTGCATTTGTCAATTAGTGATTGTTAGCGTTGCGTTAAAAATTACAACTTAGTGATCGTGCTTGTGGATACTTGTATTTCATATGTGATAGCGATCGCAAACTTCTTGATCCTGCAAATCAGAAAATCATCAGACCGAATGGCTATGAGAAAATAGAGAAGTTGCACATTTTTCTTAGTTTTATGACGACAATAGACCTATTTTCAACTCTAAAAAGCTTACCTCGCAAAGAAAAATTGAAAGTCATGCAGTTTTTGATTGCGGAGTTAGCCAGAGAAGAAGAGCCAACCTTAAAAGATGGAGCAACATACTCTGTTTGGTCGCCTCTCAATTCACATGAAGCAGCTCACAAACTAGGTCAACTCTTGGATGTTAAGGTTTAAGTAGCTAATGATCGCGCTTGGTCAGTATTTCAAAAGTACTAGCGAACTCCTGCCCAAACGGTAAGCGGTTTGCCGACTTGTTTGTACAGCAAGCTTTCTAAAATTACACCATTATTGTTGGCGGTCAGAGACTTATTCGGCTGACGCAGAGATTCATAAAACCCGTTGTACCAACCGTCTTGAGACTTGAGGTTAGTTTGCACAAAATCGAATAACTGGCGAGTGTAAGCAGTATTATAAAGTACGTGCCAGCCGATCGCAGCTTTAGCACTAAGGAAGCGTAAATTATTATGCTGTTCTTGAGTATCGGTAATTGTTGCCCAAGCTTTGCCGTTCACAAACAAGCTGTTATAAACGAAGTAAGGCTCACGGTCTAAATTGTCTTCTGTCAGTGCAGTTAATTCTTTTGTTGCTTGATAACGGGCTTGTTGAGCAGCTAAAATCCTATCTGCATAAACTTTAGGTAATGCCTGAAACCCTGTTTCCATCCCATCAAGAATATAAGGTTCACTGAGGACGTAGTTATTTGCACCTGAATTTTTAGCGTCGCGGCGGTCATAGGGAACTCCCTGACCGTAAAGATTGACAAAGGCTGTATTAGACTTGTAATCTAAGGCTTGTTTAACATCTAATCCCCAGAGTTTCAAACCGTAGGCTGCATAATTCTCATAACCCAAGCGCCCTTCTTGGTTATATTGTTCTTTACCTTGAACAACAGCACTACCATACATGTGTCCGTTTTTGCTGAGGCGCTTGACTTGCAAATGCTGCCAAACCTTCTGCACAGGCGATCGCATTTTGGGATACTTGGCTTCGACAATCTTCAGCCATAATGCCATGCGTCCTAAATCAATGGCTGACCAACCAATCTCTTCTCGTTTATCTAATTGCCCGTAATTAACAGGGATCAGGGTTTTGCTGTTGTAAACTTTGTTGGGTAGTTCCCCTTTATATAAAGGTAAAGATGCCAAAGTCTGTAACATCTTAGTCATCTTCGCTTCAAAGTCTGCCTCTGAGATGATATTCAACTCTCTAGCACTTACCAAAGCAGCGATCGCGGCTGCCTGATCCCACATAGTAACAGAGGCAAAGCCATCAACAGAATTGACTAAGCCAGTTTTTTCATTCCAGTTACGTTGGAAATATAACCAAGCCTGACGCGCACTCGCCATCTCCACTGCGTTCAGTTTTCCGACTCCAGGCGCAACATAAGGTGCTTTACTAATTGTCAGTTCACCTAGAGGAATTACTTTTCCTGGTAAAACTACGGACTGAGCATCAAGTTTTGCTATCTTCTGGGCTTGGGTTTCCACCTTGGTAGTAGAAGAATCTGTTTTAGCTATTGTTGGTATTTGGGTATTTTGGGAAATTTTCTCAGACCAAAAATTTAAAGTGGCGATCGCAATTATTGCAGTTACCACCCCTCCCACAGAAGCTAGCACAGACAAGCTTTTTGGAGGTGGTTGAAAATCAGAACTCATGCAGTAGAAGCCTTATTTTGAAGTCACTCTTGCTTTGAAACCCTCAACAAATTTATTCTTCCCAACTTTCAAAACTAACTAACAGACAACAGTACTTAAAATTTGACTCGTAACTGTCCTGTTAAAGAGTTACTACCGTAAGCACTACTTCCTGTGTCTTGATTGCGTACATTACTATAGCTATAGCCAAGGTCGGCTTCTATTTCAGGTGAAACTTTGACTGTACAGCGAGTTTGATAAGCATTAGCGTTATCAAATTCTCCATTAAGTCTTTGCTGTCCCAAATTTGCCGATAGCCGACAGCGCAAGAACTTGGCAATATCTCCCTCCCAAGCTACTTCTGCGTTGTATACCAAAAAATCTGGTGGGGAAAAATAGCCACTTGTGCGTTCTACATTGCGATCGTAACTCCAGGTGAACAAGTTAGCTGCTACAGAAAATTGCCCAAACTTGCGTTCTAGCCTACTAAAAGACTGAATCTCAGAATTGCGATCGCTGTAATTTCCTAAACGCAATGATGAAAATAAACTGGTGCTACCATCTATTTGCCAATATAAATTAGGGCCAAAGCGCCATGCACTAATTTGGTTGTCTAAAGTTCGGGCATTAAATTTATATGGTTCTTTATCTAAATTTACTGATAGTATTAAACCTGAAACTAATTTTCCTGAAGAAGAAACTTGCGGCTGGACAATTGGGGTTTCAACTTGAGCATTGAAATTTATAGCTGTTGGTAAACGGTTGAAGATATCAATTCCTGCTGTTGTTAGCAGTGTCGTTTGTCCATTTTTTCCTTGCCAACCTATTTTTAAAGGAATATTGCTAATTGACTCTACACTGCGTTGTTCAAAAAAGTCGAAACCTGTACTGAACAGTATTTTATTGCCATTAGGCAAACGAAACTGGAATGTTGGTTCGATGAACAAATTATGTTGACCGAAGTTATCTGTATCATTACGAAAGTTAGTTTCGATGCTTTCTAAAACAGCAAATGGCTTAACTGGTTCAGAAGAAGTTGATGGGGTAATAGGAATTGGTGATGGCTTTGGTAATGGTGGTGGTATTTGTAAACCAGGATTAAAGTTCTCAGGTGCAGCAATTAAAAAAGGTTGTTGTTCTAATCGAGGGGGTAGTTCTTTTGAGTTATTTACAGAAATTACTTCTGTTGCTGATTGTGAAAACGATTTTCTATGCTTATATGCCTGTGCAATTTGCAAATTAATTAAGAATATCCCAATATTCAGGGTCCAAAGTACCCGCCATTGAATCTGTTTCATATTAATGCCGTAGCCTATCAAGGCTATTGAGTTTATGGTTTACAGAAGTTTGGCATAAGTTTCTCATCCTTTGTAGTGTCAGTTTCACTAGATTAAAAGCTGTAACCATTGCCCAATAAGAGTTTTAGTTAGTGATCAACCAGAATTTACCTTATATCTACTTCTACTGCTCACTTCAATCCAAGGCACAATCTGTTCGATTGTGATATCTTATGGCTAAAGTTTCGACTTAAGTCTATTAGATTAGAATTAACCAGTATGAGATTATTTTTATAGATATCTCACCGCTTCCTAGCTGGAGTTATGTATGAGCGAAAGGTTGCGTGTCCGCAGTCATGCAATTTTAAATTGCAGTTCTGGGCTAAATAATTCATCAACTTATAATAGTCAGGCTTCATACTCGCCATTATCAGCCATCAACCAGTTTTCATCAGCAACGGCACTTCAGCCGAAAAGTTACTCTAACTTAGACCAAACACAAAAACAAATAGAGAATCAAGAGTTTCAGCAAGATAAATTTGAGGCAACTAAACTAGAGATCCAATCTAAGTACGGCACCCTCACATCAAAGGATAGCAACAGATTGAATCTGTTACAAGCAAAGATGAATGACTTGTTGCAGACAAGACTAGAAACTGCATCACGTTTCGGACACAACTTGTCCAACATCGCTATAAAACGTCCAGATACATTGTTAAAACAAGAATCTTTACAAACTAAACCAGCCCATGAATTGACCGATGAGATTCAACAGGTTAGTAATAGTGGATTTGGTCAATCTTTCCCAATTCAGAGACAAAGTAAGAAAAATACTGCTAAACCAAAAACTCAGACTAATTTCAAACGGGAAAATAAAACTTATACAATTACCGCAAAAACTTTGCAGGAAGCTGCTGACCAAATTAGCCAACGCGAAGAAGCTGGAGAAACAACATGGAAACCTAAGTACAGTGTCAAAACTGACGAAAATGGCAATGTTACAGATGCAACAGTGGATGTAACAATTACTGTCACCATGCCTACTTGGCCAAATGCTGCAAAACTTCCTAAAGCTGCTAAAGCAGAGTGGGAACGTGCCTTGAAAGTCCTCAAAGCTCATGAGGAAAAACACGTTAAATTAGCACAGGATAAACTTAAGGATGTTGCTAAATCCCTTATTGGTAAATCTGAAGCTGAAGCTGAAGCAACGTTTAACGCTGCATTGGCAGAACTCCAACAAGCCAGCGATGACTACGATACCGCCAGTGATCATGGTCGTAATGAGGGTACTGACCTTGACACTAGTCTTGATTCTCCGTAAATAATTCAACCGAGTGAATTATCCGTACTTGATATTACTTATTTAATGTTGCTGGTAAGTGTAGTGCTAAAGTTATTGCTCTTGCTGCCATAAATAGAGCCATTGATAACCATAGTAGATGACTATTGTGGAAATACCAAGCTGTCATTGCAGATGGAATAAAACCAATGGTTGTGGCGATGAGCATAGATTCTCGTAGGATACGACCCTGAGTCAAGCCTAAAAAATAACCGTCTAGTGCATAAGCGATCGCACCAAATCCTAAAACGGGTAGTAACCAAGGAATATAAGAACGCAAATTAATAATAACTTCTGTATGGCTAGTCAGTAATTTTAATAGTGATGTTGGAGCTAAAATAAAGACAACAGCAACAGTTATCCCTATAATTAAACTGCCAATTAAAGAAATTTTTAATAGTTGTTTCAAACTATTACTATTTGCATTACTTTGATAAATTCCTGCCAAACTTTCAGTAGCAAATGCCAAGCCATCAATAAAATATGCTGCTAATCCCACTACTTGCATTAGTACAGTATTAGCTGCCAAAATTTGCGTTCCTAACATTGAACTGAAGTTAGTAAACATTGCCATTGTCGAGATTAAAACAAAAGTCCGAATAATAATTTCCCCATTAAGTCTTAAAGCCGACTTAAAAGCCGATAGCTCAAACAGTTTTCCAGTCAAAGTAGATAACTGTTTAAATGAAATTTCTTGAGAACATAGCACAGCACCCACCATGAGCATCAAATACTGACTAATAGCTGTTGCTAAACCTGCTCCTCTACTTTCCCATCCCCATTGAACAATAAATAAATAATCAAGTAATACATTTGCACAATTACCAACGGCTGAAAGCAACAATATTTTACTACTTTTGGCTTGCCCTAAAAACCAACCAATCAACACAAAGTTAATCAACGTGGCAGGCGCACCCCAGACTAAAGCATTATAGAAATTAATTCCTGATTCTTTAACTTCAGGGGTTGCATTCAAGATAGCAAATCCCAAAATTTGTAAGGGTTGCTGCAACACTAGAATAACCAATCCTAATATCAATGCTAAGATTCCATGTCGTAAACCAATCAACAAAACTGATTGGTAATCTTTACGTCCTATTGCCTGTGCAACCATTCCAGTTGTACCCATGCGCAAGAAACCAAATGTCCAGTAAATGTAATTGAATAGAATCGTTGCTAGTGCCACACCTGCTAAATGGCGAATTTGGGTTAAATGACCTAAAAACATCACATCTAATAGTCCAGCTAACGGAACCATTAAATTTGAAATTACATTTACAGATGCAAGTTTAAAAAAGTAGCGAACTAATCCAGAATCTTGGTGCAAAATAAGTAGGAATAATCAATTTTCTCAACAATACTATTTTAGGTGAATTTAAGTTTGAAAGATTATTAGCTAAATATTGTCGGGCTTGGACTTAGTACCATGAGACAAAACTAGCGATCGCCCAACTCAAAGTCAGCATCAACACATTTCATGAATGTGTAAATTACAACCTCAGAGTGATGTTTCACAAAAAGAATTAAGTCATCTTTACTTTGGATATTAAAAGCATTAATTGTATCTGACTTTTAACTCCAATGTTAGTAGTCCACGGTGTCAGTAAGGACAGGGCTTTATGCTAGTTCATATTATTGCTGATTATGGGTTTGGCGACCTTGCTTTTGCAGAGGTGGTACAGCGTATTAAGCTTCATCTACCGGATGCCGAACCAATACTGACACCCGTGCCGGCTTTTGCCACCCTAGCAGCCAGCTTCTGTATCGCACAGTTAGGTTTGAATCAAGCTCCAGCCGGGACAATTATTTATCATAATATTGCACCCCGTGAGGATGATGAACAGGCACGCCCTGGAAATGCTGGTGAACGTCTGGCTTTTGCCCGCTTGCTTACGGGTGTGCGTATCATTGGTGTCAATGCAGGTTATACTTTCTCGTTCGTACGTGATTTGGCTGTAGAATTGCGGTGGGCTGCTGTTGCCGCAGAGGGTTCACAGTTCCGCTCTCGTGATTTGTTTCCAGAGGCGGCAGGTGCGATCGCTTTAGGTTTACCTGATGCTTTAGATGAGGAAATTCCGCGCTCTGAGATACCTGATGTGCCACCCAACTGTATAGCCTATATTGATGGCTACGGTAATTTAAAAACTACTATTAAGTATGAGGAAAGCAAGACACATCAAAGTGATACTGTATTAGTGCAAATTGGTGAAAACCAACACAAAGCAATCAAAAGTGATGGGAGTTTTGCAGTAAAAACTGGCCAGTTAGCTTTTGCTCCTGGAAGCAGTGGTTGGATGAATTCACAAGGTGAACATACGTGCTGGATGGAAGTATTTCTTAGGGGTGGTAATGCCTGGGAATCTTTTAATCGCCCAGCAATTGGTACACAGATAAATGTTAGTTAAAGGCTGACTACTAATTTCATAACAAAATCAAAAACTATAGCAGTATTAGACATTAGCTATTGGTTTGGCTAGTGCTGCTATAGTATTGACTTGGCGTTTTATCATTCTGTCATCTATGTTCAAGCTCTTTGGTTTCTAATGTTAGTTTTAAAGGATACAATGGCTCAGAGCCATTTAGCTGCCAAATTCTCAATACTAATACAGCCGCTACAGTTAGCCACACACAAGAAAATGATAAAGTTATTCCGGCGATCGCAATAGTTTGCCAATAAATTGCTGTCACTACTATGGCAGACAACCAAGGGCCTAAAATAACTACAGGAACAGCAGCACCTAATCGTCGTTCTACAGTAAAAATGGTGTTCCAAGTATCCCCTAAAGCCAGATGTACTACAAACAAAATGAAAGGTAGAACCAAAAACTGGTGATTCATTTGCTGCCAAACTAAGACAGAAGAAATTACCCGTAAAACGGCAATCATCATCCAAACTATAGGAAATACTAATGGTGGAGGTGACCATCTAGGTCTAATTACTTGGTCATAGGTCTGACGAGAACGGGTATTATCTAAAGGAGAAAAAAGTCGTGAACGCAAACTTAATAAACCAAAAAATAATACAGTCAATAAAGTGCTAAACCAATTGGGCATAGAAGAATTGTGATCAATCCACATTACTAATTTTTCCATTCCCAGCAACGCCAGAACCATAGCCCCTATTTGGGTAATAGTTCCTAATTTATACACTAAAACTGCTTTGATATCTAGTTCTTGTGTATTACCTATTGATGTAACTGAAGTCTGTTTATTTCCAGTTTTTACACCCATCAATATGTTGACGAAGTTTTCAATTATTCCATTACTATTATTGGATTCGGTCATGATTCAGGGCTGTGTTTTGTTGGCAACAAGTAATAATAAATTATTATAGAATGAGTATTAAGCTGTTACCCATTCAATTTGCATAATAAGGGCAGCAAGATGCCCACCCCACAAGAGTATTCTGTATAACTTCGTAATTGCGAATTACAAATTACGAATTAATATAACTCTTCCCACGTTGATAAATCTCACGGGCGTAATCAGTCCAAGCGCCTTGCCCCCAATAACGGAAACAGCTTGTTTGCAATAAGAGATTGTATAATAATGCTTGACGATAATTGGCTTGTTTAGTCATCGATGAATCTGAATCGAGTAATAAACTATCAAACTTTTGATGAAATAAATTACTCAATTCATACATAGGAGACAAAACATTTTCATATCCCTTGACCCAACTGATATGATTTGTCCAAGAAGCTCCTTCTAGATGAAAGTTAGGATTAATTTGCTTGATTTCTTCTATAGCTTTCTCTACTGCTTCTGGTTGAGAATTATTTGAAGAAACACGCTGCCATATCTGATGTTGTCCTGTTGGCTGACAAGCAGGAAAATCTTCAACTTGACAACCTGCCGCCTCTATTAACTCTAAATATTCTGTGCCACATACCCCAACAACACCAGACCTTCCGCCGCCGTTATTTACCATATCCCACCAAGCTTGTTTGAAGGCGCTAGGAAATTCATTCATCATCACACCGCCATTTTCACCATCACCAATTTGACTAACGATTGCGGGAATTTCTACATTTCCTAAACGACGTTTTGATAAAGTTTTGGCTTCATAGTATGGCTGCATCTGAGCAACTAATTTAGTATCGGAACCTTGGGTTTTAATTAAGGCAATGACACTAATAGTTTCGCCTTGAGAATTACGAGCAATTAAGCGATGAGGCAAATGTTTATCAGTTAGGTGTTGTCCATCAATTGTTTCTACTGTATGTTCTTGTACTAGTAACCAACGATAACCACATTCTTTAAGGGCTTTGACAAATTGAAATAATGTATCTGGGTGATTTGGTAGGTGCATTTCTGGCGGAGAAAAACCTTTAACTCTGGCTAATGCTTCCCAGCCAAAAATTGCGGCAAAATATTGTTGCCATGCCAAAATATGTAATTTAATATCTTCGATTGGTGTGGAGGGAACAACAGCATGACCCCACATTGTACCTAGCCATTCTACATAAGGTTGATACTTAGGATCGCAAGTAATTCGCTTGAGATTATCTAAGACATCATCGCGGCCCATTTGCCGTAACCCCCACAAGAGATTACCAGAGTAGTCCAACATGATGCGAGGATTGCAACCTTGGCTAACGAGTTCGGGAATAAAATCTCCCATGCGGCTGTAACACCAAGCAAAAGGTCCAGCGTTGTGGTTGTCGCCTTCCTGGGGATGGGCAAACATATATTGCAGATTACTGATCAATTCGCCACCACTACCGGCTGGTATAGTTGGTTGGTGCATATGTAGAGCGATCGCAAATACTGCATTTACATCTGCTAAGTTAATATTGGTTGTAGGTAAGAAGACTGGCGCATCATTGTTAACTACAGACAGAACCTCAGCTTCCGAACCAGATATATTTGGCAACCCATCAATAATTTCCGGCAGGGTGGTATTTTCTAGGGAAAGCATTTTGGTTGTTCCACAATGATGAATATTGATTATGGTAGTTGGTAATGGGTAATTGGTAATTGGTAATTGGTAATTCGTAATTATTGTATGGTGTCGCTAGAAAATTCCATCAGTTTTTGGCTGAGGAATTTTAAACGTAACTTATAAATTTATGGAAGTTACCGAAACGGAACTATCTCCTGCTGTATTTCACATCTTACGGGCGAATACAAGGCGTAGCTTGTTTTTTGAGAATAATAAATCTCCAAAACGCTGGATTTTTGCCCAAATTGAGTTTTCGTGAGCTTGTTGTATGTTGACTGGCGGTGTGGCTATTTTTAAAATCAACTCTAGCAACCAAGGCGCTAGATTTTGACACCAGATAGCTAAATGACTTTGCCAACCTACTAAGATTTCTGGTGCATCTTTTTCTAATCCAACAATTAAGGCTTTAGCTACTTGCTGCGGTGTCATGGGAGTCACCCAACGAAATAGCTTTAAGTCACGTACCATATCTGTTTCGGTGAGAGTTGGTAGTAACGCTTTTACTTGGATGTTGTACTCAGCTAGTTCGCGCCGCAAGGCTTGGGTAAAGCCTAAGATGGCAAATTTTGTGGCTGAATATGTCGCCATTGTTGGAGCAGCCACTTTTCCCATTAAGCTGGAAACATTGACAATTGTTCCTTGTCTTTGGCTGGCCATGCGTTTGGCGATGAGACTTGTGAGGGTGTACATTCCCAACAAGTTCACCGAGAGTTCTTCTTGGACTTGCGGAAGTTTGGAACGTAAGAAGGAACTTTGATATGCAACGCCTGCACAATTAACTAGTAAGTGAATGGGGCCGTAACTGCGCCACAGTTGGGCAATGGCAATGTTTACCTCCGTCACTTGGGTTAAATCAATTGCTAAAGTGACAGCTTGGACTCCCATCGCCTCGATTTCTTGGGCAACTTCTCTTAATTTTTGGCGATCGCGTGCCACTATAATTAATCTATGGATACCTTGTTGCGCTAATTCTAAAGCGATCGCTCTACCAATACCACGGGAAGCCCCAGTCACTAGGGCAACCTTACCTTGAATCTTCATGGATTTTATCCTCCAGAGTCTCGCTTTTACCCCAGTTCGGAATTAATCAATCAACGTGAGGTAAAATAAATCTTTAGTTGTCATCAATGACAGAAAAGCAATTAGCCTCTAGCAACGATAGATTTTCTAGGCTAATCTGCAAACCAATGCAGATTCTCATCACTTTCTTACACAATTGGCTAAATTGATATTGCTCATAGGTTTGACCTCTTTTGTATCAGAGCGTTTATCTGTATCGTTGCTTTACACACGTTAGCAATTAAATCAAGTACCTGCAACAATCTTTAATAAGAATTTCTTAATACTTATTTACAAGCAGATATATAAATAATTCGTTTTTTAGATAAGTTTTTATGAATAGTTCAGCATAAATATGATGATCCCCTGACAATTTAACTCTGGCGGGAACTGGCAACAGTGAAGGCTCATAGATCCCCGACTTCTTTAAGAAGTCGGGGATCTGAACACCCGCAACCTTTCCAAATCAATCAGATGAAGTAGTACAAATTAATTGCGGCTGTATATTGGCGGGGGGTTTGGAATCAACATTAGTGTTAGTAGTTCCGTCTGATTTTACTTGAGCGATCGCAGGAAGGAAGATTCCACCCGTCAAGATTCCTGCCACCAAACCCAAGTACACAGAAGCTACTCTCATGTAACTTTCTCCATAAAAAACTTAATACTTAGGGTTCCCAATTCTGTGATTGGACGTTTAGCAATTATTTTCAATACTTTAAATCCAATTAACTCTACACTGTGTTCAAGCCCAAATTCGAGCCATTGGATATCGATTATGAAGCTAGAAGGAAAAGTGGCGCTGGTAACAGGCAGTAGCCAAGGCATAGGAGCGGCGATCGCAATTCGTTTGGCACAAGAAGGAGCAAGTATTGTCATCAACTACCGCTCCCATCCTGAAGGAGCAGAAAACACTTTATCAAAGGTAAAGGCTGCTGGTGGGCAGTGTCACTTAGTTGATGGGTTGACAATTCAAGCAGATACAGGAATTGTCTCTGATGTGCAACGGATGATTACAGAGAGTATTAGTCATTTCGGTAAATTAGATATTTTAGTTAACAATGCAGGCATAGAAAAAAACGCTGATTTTTGGAATGTAACCGAAGCAGATTACGATGCTGTGATGAATGTGAATCTCAAAGGGGTTTTCTTTGCCATTCAAGCATTTGCCAAACATCAAATAGAAACCCAACAACCAGGCAAAATTATTAATATTAGTTCCGTACATGAGGAGTTACCCTTCCCTCACTTTGCGTCTTACTGTGCCAGCAAAGGCGGTTTAAAGATGCTCACCCGGAATTTAGCCGTAGAATTAGCTCCCTATGGTATCACTATTAATAATGTCGCCCCAGGAGCTATAGAAACTCCCATTAATACTAAGCTTTTAAACGACCCAGAAAAATTAGGTGCGCTGCTGAAAAATATTCCCTTGGGACGGTTAGGGCAACCAAAGGATGTTGCTTCTATTGTGGCTTTTCTTGCCTCTGCTGAGTCGGACTATGTTACAGGTACAACATTCTTTGTTGACGGTGGATTACTCTGGAATTATCAGGAGCAATAATAAAGATAGGAACCAAGGACAGGGAAATGGAGTTCCGAAACTTGTAAGCGAGTATTAATCACTCATTAATAAATTTCTAAGACTCATCAGCGAATATTAAAGACTCATCAACCGAGTTCCGAGACTCATCGGCGAGTATTCAAGACTCATCAGCGAGTATCAAAGACTCATCAACCGAGTTCCGAGACTCGTCAGCGAGTATCAAAGACTCATCGGTGAGTATTCAAGACTCATCAACCGAGTTCCGAGACTCATTGGCGAGTATCAAAGACTCATCGGTGAGTATTCAAGACTCATCAACCGAGTTCCGAGACTCATTGGCGAGTATCAAAGACTCATTAACCGACTTCTGATAATCGCTCCCTGTTCTCCATTTTTAAATTTTATAAACTCAAAATTGCTATGACTCCAGAAGAAATAAGATTGCAACAGGATCGGGAACGTATCGCCTACTGGAAACGCTGGGGGCCTTATCTCAGCGATCGCCAATGGGGTACAGTACGCGAAGATTATAGTCGTGATGGTACTGCCTGGGACTACTTTCCTCACGATCATGCTAGATCGCGGGCTTACCGTTGGGGCGAAGATGGGATCGCTGGTATTTCTGATAATAAGCAACGTTTGTGTTTAGCGATCGCACTTTGGAATGGTCATGATCCCATCCTCAAGGAACGGTTGTTTGGGTTGACGGGAACAGAAGGCAATCACGGTGAGGATGTTAAAGAATATTATTTTTATTTAGACAATACACCCAGCCATTCCTACATGAAATGCTTGTATAAGTATCCCCAACAAGCATTTCCCTATGCGCAACTGGTAGAAGAAAATCAACGCCGTGGCAAATTTGAGCCAGAGTTTGAGCTACTGGATACAGGCATTTTTGCCGATAATCGCTATTTTGATGTGTTTGTAGAATATGCCAAAGCTGCACCAGAAGACATTTTGATGCAAATTACCATCACTAACCGCAGTTCACAAGCCGCCACACTCCATTTACTACCCACACTTTGGTTTCGCAAACTCTGGCAGAAGGATGGGGAAATTGACGAACCATTTATTAAAGTGGTGAGTTCAGATAACAACTTTAGTTTAATTGAAGCAGAGCATCCCACCCTGGAAACTCGCTGGTTGTATTGCCAAAGCGGTGCAGAACTTCTATTTACAAATAACGAAACTAATTACGAAAGATTATTTGGCTTCAGCAATGACTCGGCTTATGTCAAAGATGGTATCAACGATTATGTAGTTAATGGTAAAACAGCAGCCGTCAATCCCCAACGTCTAGGGACAAAATTTGCTGCCCATTACAAATTACAGTTCGCGCCTGGGGAGACTCAAGTATTGCGTCTGCGGTTGAGTGATGTGCAAACATTACCAGACCCCTTTGGTAATGATTTCGATACCATCTTCCAAACGCGGATAGCGGAAGCTGATGAGTTTTACCAACGTATATGTCCTTTTCCCCTGTCCGCAGATGAAC
Organism: Nostoc sp. MS1; assembly: GCF_019976755.1. NCBI lineage: Bacteria > Bacillati > Cyanobacteriota > Cyanophyceae > Nostocales > Nostocaceae > Nostoc > Nostoc sp. MS1. The sequence goes on along the minus strand of NZ_AP023441.1, from coordinate 398,553 downwards.
GCAATATTCAACGACAGGCGTTTGCCGGCTTGTTGTGGAGTAAGCAGTATTATAACTACATCGTGCATGAGTGGCTGTGTGGCGACCCAGGACAACCACCCCCACCGCCAGAAAGAAAAGCCGGACGCAACCATGAGTGGATTAGTTTATTTAGTGAAGATATTCTCTCCATGCCAGACAAATGGGAATATCCTTGGTTTGCGGCGTGGGATCTAGCTTTTCATCTGATCCCCTTTGCCGCCATCGACCCAGATTTTGCCAAGTTGCAATTAGAACGGCTCACACGAGAATGGTATATGCAGCCAAATGGGCAATTACCGGCTTATGAGTGGGCGTTTGGTGATGTCAATCCCCCTGTACAAGCGTGGGCAGCTTTGCGTGTATATGAGATTGAGCAGAAAGTGTATGGCAAAGGCGATCGCGCTTTTCTGCAAAGGGTCTTTCACAAGCTGTTACTTAACTTTACTTGGTGGGTAAATCGTAAAGATGTCGAAGGTAAGAACGTCTTTCAAGGTGGGTTTTTAGGTCTGGACAATATTGGGGTATTTGACCGCAGCAAGGAATTACCCACAGGCGGACATATTAACCAAGCAGATGGTACAAGCTGGATGGGCATGTACTGTTTAAATATGTTAGCGATCGCCTTAGAACTGGCTCAAGCCGATTCTACCTATGAAGATATTGCCAGCAAATTTTTTGAACATTTTCTTTACATTGCCGATGCCATTAATGGCATTGGCAATGCAGATATTTCCTTGTGGAATGAGGAAGATGGCTTTTACTACGATGCGCTGCACTTACCGAATGGCGAACAATTCCCCCTGAAAGTGCGCTCAATGGTAGGGTTGATTCCTCTCTATGCTGTGACGGTACTGGAGTTAGAAACTTTACAACGTTTTCCTGGTTTCAAGCGGCGGATGGAATGGTTTATTCGTAACCGTCCCGATTTGAAAAACAACGTTGCTTGTATGGAAACACCGGGAATTGGTGCGCGGCGGCTATTGGCGATCGCTTATCGAGGCAAGTTACAACGCATCTTACAACGGATGTTAGACGAGAATGAATTTTTTAGTAACTATGGGATTCGCTCAGTTTCTAAGTACCATCTAGAACATCCCTACATCCTACATCAAGGAGAGCATGATTACTGCGTCCGCTATGAGCCGGCGGAATCGTCTACAGGGTTGTTTGGCGGTAATTCTAACTGGCGTGGGCCGATTTGGTTTCCTGTAAATTACTTAATTATTGAAGCTCTCTGGAAGTTTTCTGACTACTTCGGAGATAGTTTGAAGGTGGAATGTCCTACGGGTTCTGGGCAAGAGATGACGTTAAAAGAAGTTGCGATCGCTCTATCTGATCGACTGGTGGCAATTTTTCAACAAGACTCTACAGGCCGTCGTCCAGTTTATGGTGGTTTGGAAACATTTCAATCTGATCCTCACTGGCACAACTATATCTTATTCCATGAGTATTTTCATGGAGATAACGGAGCCGGGATTGGCGCTAGTCACCAAACGGGTTGGACGGGATTAGTGGCAATGATGATTCTCCACAGCGCTGAGTGTCGGGCGCAGGAGTAGAGGGAGTGGGGGAGATGAAGGAGTGGGGGAAGTGGGGGGAGCAGAGGAGAATAACTATGGACTATGGACTAATGACTAATGACTAAATTTAGCGACCATCTACCAGAATACCTCATGGAAGCCGCAGAATTAGCCCTATTTATGATGACTGCGGGGTTATTTAGTTGTGTGTTTGAATATCCAGGCTCTCCCATTCATCAAGCAATTCCCAATGGAGATTTACGGCGATTTTTGATGGGTGTGATTATGGGTACGACGGCAATTTCTCTCATCTATTCCCCTTGGGGTAAACAATCTGGCGCACACATGAATCCGGCTGTCACCTTGACATTCTATCGTTTAGGAAAAGTTAAACGCCAGGATGCTATTTTCTACATTCTCTTTCAATGTTTGGGTGGGTTAATAGGCATTTCCTTAGTAGCAATACTGTTAGGTGAAGTATTCACCCAATCACCTATAAATTACATCGTCACAGTCCCAGGCAGTTTAGGTTGGCTAGTTGCTTTATTCGCTGAACTATTCATTGCCTTTGTGATGATGATGACCGTTTTATTAACTAGCAACAATCAAAAACTCAACCGCTATACAGGGCTGTTTGCTGGGTTTCTGGTAATGCTTTATGTCTTTTTTGAAGCACCTTTATCTGGTTTCAGTATGAACCCTGCCCGTAGCCTAGCTTCGGCTTTACCTGCAAGGGTTTGGACAGCATTTTGGATATATGTAATTATACCACCTATAGGTATGTTGATTGCATCAATTTTATACCAATCTTTATTCGGTCAAAAAGCCGTCAAATGTGCCAAGCTGCATCACGACAATCATCAGCGTTGTATTTTTCGTTGCGATTACAAGCGTAACGGCAAAATGGATTTAAGCGATCGCCTTCCCATCCCAGGAGAAAATCTATGACAGCCAATACTCATTACGATGTCATCATTATCGGTACTGGCGCGGGAGGAGGTACTTTAGCCTATCATCTCGCTCCCAGTGGCAAGAAAATTTTAATCTTGGAGCGGGGAAAATTCTTACCCAGAGAAAAAGAAAATTGGAGTGCGCGGGAGGTTTACCAAAACGAGCGTTACCACACGCAAGAAAATTGGTACGACATCAACGATAAACCCTTCCGTCCAGGGGTAAATTATTGGGTTGGTGGTAATACCAAAGTTTATGGTGCAGCTTTGTTGCGACTACGAGAACGTGACTTTGAGCAAGTAGAACATAAGGATGGTATTTCTCCAGCATGGCCATTGAAATACCAAGACCTAGAACCTTACTACACTCAAGCAGAGCAACTGTATGATGTTCACGGTCAAGTAGGAGTTGATCCCACCGAACCACCCAGAAGTAACGCCTATCCCTATCCGCCTGTGCAACATGAGTCACGAATGCAGGAACTAGCTCATGGTTTCCAGTCGGTAGGCTTACATCCTTTCAACTTACCATTAGGGTTGAAACTGAATGAAGTTGACCAAAGCTTGGGGAACTGTATTCGTTGTAATACCTGTGATGGCTTTCCCTGCTTAACTCAGGGTAAAGCTGATGCAGAAGTTAACTGCATTAAACCCATTCGCCACTATGCCAATATTACTTTACTCACCGAAGCTAAAGTAACTCGACTACATACCAGTCCTTCAGGTAGGGAAGTTAGCAGCGTCGAAGCCGAAATTAACGGCGAACCGCAGTTATTTACCAGCGATATCGTTGTCGTTGCTTGTGGAGCAATTAATTCTGCTGCATTACTGTTGCGATCGCAAAACGATCAACATCCGCGCGGTTTAGCCAACAGTTCCGATCAGGTGGGACGTAACCTGATGAAGCATGTTTGCATGGCAATGGTACAACTAAACACAAAACTTAACCCTGCTGTTTATCAAAAAACCATTGCTATTAGCGATTTTTACTGGGGCGAAGCCGATTTTCCCTACCCAATGGGTTTGATCCAGAATACAGGTAATGTCTTAGCAGATATGCTACCAGCCGAAGCTCCCGCACTACTGGCTCCACTGTTGAAACTTAGACCAGAAGCAGAGTTAAAAACTGTAGCTGATCGCACCGTTGGCTGGTGGTTGCAGACAGAAGACTTACCAGACCCAGAAAACCGGGTGGAAATTAAAAGCGATCGCCTATATTTAAACTATAAACTCAATAACCTCGAAGCAAGCGATCGCCTGGTAAAACGCTGGGTAAAAATTCTCCAACAAGTTGATCGTGCAGAACATTGTATTCCCTTCAGCCTTTATCCTCGTAACCTGATGCCATTACAATCTGTTGGTCATCAATGTGGCACTTGTCGCTTTGGCGAAGACCCTCAAACCTCAGTTCTGGATATAAATTGCCGTACACATGATGTTGATAACCTCTATGTCGTCGATGGCAGTTTCTTTCCATCTAGTTCGGCAGTTAACCCAACATTAACCATCATTGCCAACTCATTGCGAGTAGGCGATCATTTGTTAGCACGCTGGAAATCATAAGTTGAGTGCTGAGTTGTGTTAGCGGTAGCGGCGCGTTTAGCGCGTGCTGAATGCTGAGTTATGAGTAATAATTTCTCCCTCATCTCCTACTTCCTACAATTTGCGTCAATTCTTCGTTACTCAACGACTGCAAAATGCTGAGATTCAAAGGAGGGCGACTAATAGATTGGGTGTAAGTAGGCTGCAAGTAAGCACGATATTCAGCACGATTGAGTAGATTCGCTTGAAGGAAAGCCACGCTTAAAGCGTTGAGATAGGAATAAGCCGCAGTCCTTTCAGGGCCAAGTAAACCGCTTGGTACTGGTAGGACATTATTTCCTTGGGGTGAGTCACCAATGAGGGTGAAATGGGTGGCGTTGTCAATTAAGACTAAATCTTTGTTGGGGTTGGGAAACCAAGTAAAAGGGCGAATTTGTTCGGCTACTGGTGGGGCGAAAATATCTTGACTACCTGCTATCACCATCACAGGTAGTTTCATCTGATTTATACCACTTTCACCAAAAACAGCACTCGTAATAGGATTAATGGCAATGACTGCTTTAATGCGGCTATCTTGTAACTGATAATCTTGTGGTGGTAACTTGTTCGCCTCACACTGCAACAATAGAGAGACATTCAAGCTAGAATTTTCCGGGTTACACTCTCGGTTAAGTTGAGGAAAGTTAATTTTTGCTCCTCCCAAGGACAACACTGTATAACCGCCAAAGGATTGACCGATCGCTGCAATTTGCTGAAAATTAAGTTTCCCCTGAAGTCTAGAATCAGATTGTGCTAAACGCTGGAGTTCATCTAAGAGAATTTTGATATCTAAAGGCCGATCAATAAATTCCCTTGGTTGTGGTGGCCCTGCCAAACCCGCAAAGTATTGTTCAAAGCGTTTAGCGTTACTCCCAGGATGTTCTAATACAGCAACAGCAAAACCGTAGGATGCTAGATGTTCTGCTAGGTAAATAAAACTATAGCGGTCTGAAGCGATACCGTGAGAAATGACAACGAGGGGAAAGGGCGGCTGTCCTGTACTCGCTGTAGTTGTTTGCGGTAGATATAAATCTACAGGTAAAGTGCGATCGCGCTGAGGATCATTGAGAGTAAAGCTGGCTATTTGCCAACGAAATTTTCCAGGCGATCGTAAATCTGGCAATTGAGGTTCATTCTGATTAGCAATAATAGTCTGGGCTAAAGTGTCTTGTTGTAGAGAAGCAAAAACTTTATCCCTAGTTCTAGTTAATTGCGATAAGTCATTAACTATTCGCACGCCTTCTGAAAAATTCAGCCTTACATTAGTGCTAGGAAAATTACGCAGTACATTAACAACTGATACACCCTGTGGTTGAGAAGCTGATACAATTAGTGCGCCACGCAAAGCATAAAAACCATTCTGGCGAGAATCAGTCTGTACTATATCGCCCAATCTTTGCAAAACCTGTTCACCGATGGGTGAGTAAGTAACCTGAGAGATTAAAGTAGGCGTTACTTTAAAACGTTGCTGAAGAAATTCTCGTAATTGAGTCAGTTGTTCGGGAGTTACACGTTGAGCGTAAAATTGTAAATCACTATCAACCTTTCCTTCCTTAGCAAAAGTTTCTAACGAATTAACAGGTAGAGAAAATTCTCCAAAAGGAGGGTAAAAAAGACTGATGCGTTCAGCACTTAAACCTGGTTTAGCGGTCAAAACAGTGGACAGTAAACCTAGACTCAGATACTTCAAAAACCTTTTCATGAGAATAATCCGCTTGTTTACCTCGTCCAAACAAACTGCGCGTGTTAGTTGCAAGTTGTTCTTGTTTAATACTCATCTCCCCAGCTTGTAGCCAGTTGTGTAGCGGTATTGAACCACATAACACCCACCAACTAGTGAAAAATCGCCAACCCAAGAGTAGATGGAAACTTTTAGGGGTTGAGAGATTACGAATATGCTATTTGCATCATAAGACAATTGCTTACTTTCGTATTCTCTGTTTTGCACCATTAACCGTGCTGCATAGATAGGTTAGCCATTTTGGCAGCAAATTGCATCTATCTCTAGGAAGCTTGTTTTGACTGTTGACTGTTGACTAATGACTAATGACTAATGACTAATTAGTTTCAATTTTGGAAACAAGACTGGCACAGCCTCAATACACAGGTTAGGTTATTGTTTAAACAACGGCCGCACTGTAGCAGCTATGGTAAAAGAATTAGCTATTCGTACCTGTGGGTTAACCAAGCAATTTGAAAGACACTTGGCTGTCAACAATGTTGATTTAGAAATTCAAGCTGGTGAAGTATATGGACTAATTGGGCCGAATGGTGCAGGTAAGACTACTCTCATCCGTATGTTGGCAGCAGCTGAAGAACCAACTACGGGTGAGATTTATATTAACGGTGAACAGCTACGACTTGACAAGAGTAACCCCACTCTCAAGCGTCTTCTTGGCTACCTACCCGATGACTATCCCCTATACGAAGATTTAACTGTCTGGGATTACTTAGATTATTTTGCACGGTTGTATCGTTTACGCGAACCACGCCGCACTCAACGGCTACATGAAGTTTTGGAACTGATACAACTAGAAAATAAACGCAAAAGCCGAATTTCCACCCTATCGCGGGGGATGAAGCAGCGTTTGAGTTTGGCGCGGACAATTATCCACGAACCCATTGTACTGTTTTTAGATGAGCCTGTTTCTGGGCTTGACCCCATTGCGAGGATGCAGTTTCGGCAAATCATTAAGGCTTTGCAAGAAGCTGGGATGACAATTTTTATTTCTTCCCATGTTTTGAGTGATTTAGCCGAACTTTGTACTTCCATTGGCATTATGGAGTTGGGTTTTTTAGTAGAAAGTGCTTCACTCAAAGAACTTTACCAACGTCTGTCTCAACAACAGATTGTGTTATCAACTTTAGATAATATAGAGTTGCTTATCGGTGAATTAAAGCATCATCCATTGGTGGAATATTTAGAGCCAATTCCTGATAAAAATAGCGTGCGGGTTAATTTTTCTGGGACTCAAGAAGATTGTGCAGAATTATTGCGATCGCTAATTATATCCGGCATTCCCATCACCAATTTTCACTGCACTCAAGAAGACTTAGAAAGTATCTTCTTAAAGTTAGGACACAAACAAGCTTCTTAATTAGTCAAAAATTATCACTGCCTATTTTGGAGTTAATCCCATGATACAAAATTTTATGTACAAACTAGGCGAATTGAACCCGCAACTATTACGCGAAATTAAAGGACGTTGGCAGGCAACTAATATTCTACCAGCCGTTGCGATATCTTTACTCGGTCAGTTTATTCTCTTAATATATTGCCAACGTCTACTACCACCAAAATACATCAATACAACTTATGACTATTCTCATGCCTATTGTACAGGTCTTTCTTTGGGAAGTCTGTCGCAATGTATCGTCGATAAATATGATCGTGTAATTGTCAACTGGCAATTATGGAGCCAAGATGTCTTTAATTTGCTCAGTTTAATTGGTATTTTTGTAATTTTAGTAGGGGGAAATTATTTACTAATTAGTGATTTAGCAACTGAAGAACGGCGAGGTACACTCAATTTTATTCGTCTTAGTCCTCAGTCGTACCAAAGTATATTTTTAGGAAAAATGCTAGGTGTTCCCATACTTTTGTACGTTGTATCATTAGTGGCGGTTCCTTTTCATTTATGGTTGGGTATACATGCTCAAATTGCCTTAAGTCATATTTTTGGCTTTTATGCAGTTTTGATAGGAACTAGTATTTTATACTTCAGTGGAGCATTACTTTTTGGGTTAATCGGTACTTGGTTAAGAGGTTTTCAAGCTTGGTTAGGTAGTGGACTCATTTTAGGATTGCTTTTATTCAGCAAAGAAGTGATAAAAGATAACTCAACATTTAATTATCCATTTGTAGTATTTCGATTACTGAACCCTTATTATTTTATTTCCAATCATTTAGGTGACTTTCAATTTGATGGTTTTCATTGGTTTGCTATGCCATTAGGAAACAGTTTTATCATCACAGTAGGTTTCAGTCTCCTAGTTTATTTAGTAGGCACTTACTTTATTTGGCAATCTCTGAGACGTTGCTATCAAGATAAAACTGTTACAATGTTGAGTAAAAAGCAAAGTTATTTATTAACTTCTAGTTTTGTAATTTTTACTTTAGGTTGTGCTAACTGGCAGTCAGGATTTACCAACGAGTTTAATTCATACTCTGGGTTGAGAGAGAATTTGGCTTGTTTGATGTTTTTAAATTTGTGGTTGTTCTTATATCTAATTGCTGCACTTACTCCAAATCGCCAAACGTTACAAGATTGGTCACGCTATCGGCATATTTATAGCTCCCAGAAGCTTGGTAAAGACAAATTAATCAAAGATTTGGTCTGGGGTGAAAAGAGTCCGGGAATAGTTGCGATCGCCATCAATGTTTTCATAGCGATCGCCTGTTTAATTTTCTTCATTGTAGTTGTACCGAGTTCTGGCAATAACAAGTTTTATGCCTTGCTATCTCTAGTTTTTGCAGGTAGTTTAGCTGTAATCTATGCAGCCTTAGCCCAACTAGTTTTATTTATGAAAAATGAATATAGACTATTCTGGGTTAATGCCTTATTGGTTGCTGTCATTATCGTGCCACTATTTATTTTGTCAATATTGTCTTCTACCCCTGACAGCCAACCTTTTGTCTGGCTATTTACTATAGCCTCACCATTAGTTATGCTATTTTCAACAATAAGGGATGAATTAATGATTCCTACCTTTTTAGCAATAATGGGACACGGTGTAATTTTGAGTTTATTGTTGTTCAAAATTACAAAACAATTGAAAAAGTCTGGTGAATCAGCAACAAAAGTCCTCTTAGCAGGAAACTAACTACAGGCATCTGATTTTGATTTTTTTATAAATCTCCCATTAGGGTAGTTCATGCCCATCCTACTCATATAGTTCACTACTGTAGAGACGTTACATGTAACGTCTCTACATGGTTTTGGGTTTTAGGCATGTACCTCATCTACCCAAAATCTGCCGTATGTACACTAAATGTTTTTTAGCTGATAAATTGAGTATAATTTTTTAGATTTAAAAATCCAAAGAATACTGTGTATTATTATCAATAATTAATAATTATTAAATATTATGTCAAACACAAACCCAGCAACAATTGAATTTCATGATGTTACACTTAGCCGCAACAATCGTCCTTTAGTATCTCATCTCAACTTTACCATCTACCAAGGAGAAGCATTAGTACTACTTGGGCGTAGTGGTAGCGGGAAAACTACTACGATGAAGTTAATTAATCGCCTATTTACTCCCACTCAAGGCGAAGTTTTATTTGCAGGAAAAACTACAACACAATGGGATGAAATTAAACTGCGGCGTAAGATTGGTTATGTAATTCAAGAAACTGGTTTATTTCCCCATTTTACCGTCGAACGCAATGTAGGTTTAGTCCCTAGTTTAGAAGGTTGGCAACCTAAACAAATTAAAACACGGGTTCATGAATTGCTGCATCTGGTAGGCTTAGAACCTGCACAATTCGCCCAACGTTACCCTCATGAATTATCGGGAGGGCAAAGGCAAAGAGTAGGCGTAGCTAGGGCTTTAGCCGCAGATCCCCCAGTTTTGTTGATGGATGAACCTTTCGGCGCACTCGATCCCATCACACGCCTAGAACTGCAACAAGAGTTTCGGCGTTTACAACAAGATTTAGGTAAGACGGTGGTGTTTGTTACCCACGATATTCAAGAAGCCTTTGTTTTAGCCTCAAGAATTGGTTTAATGTATGGGGGAGAATTAGTAGTATTAGGAACTAAGGATGAATTTATGGCTTCCCAACATCCAGAAACTCTTGCTTTCCTGCAATGTCTGCGTACTCAGTGATGAGTGGGGGGAGATGAGGAGAAAAAATAACTGTTAACTGTCAACTGTCAACTGTCTCCTAATTTATGAAAGATTTCTTTTTAATTAAGTATGCGCCAGAAATTTTACAGCATACCTTGGAGCATTTATTTTTGGTAGGTGTGGCGATCGCGATCGCTATAATTATCGGTATCCCTTTAGGAATTTTAATCACCCGTCAAAAACAACTGCGTCAACCAATCTTAGGTATAGCAAACATTCTCCAAACTATTCCCAGTTTGGCATTATTTGGTTTACTTATCCCCGTTCCTATCATTGGTGGTATTGGTGTCATTCCGGCAATTGTTGCTCTCACTTTGTATTCCTTATTACCTATAATTCGCAACACTTATACGGGGATAACTGGTGTAGATCCGGCAATTCGGGAAGCTGGGCGAGGAATGGGGATGACTGACAGACAATTATTATTACAAGTAGAAATTCCCTTAGCAATAGGGGTAATTTTGGCTGGGGTAAGAGTGGCGACGGTTATATCTATAGGAATTGCAACTATTGCAGCTGCAATTGGTGCTGGTGGTTTAGGAGTGTTTATTTTTCGGGGAATTGCTGTAGTTAATAATCAATTAATTTTAGCTGGGGCTGTGCCTGCGGCGGTAATTGCGTTATTAGCTGATTTGTTAATTGGGTGGTTGGAAAGGAAGTTAAGGGTTAATTCGTAATTAATGAAAAGATTTATTATATTTTTTTTATTAACTTTTACTTTGGTGTTGGCGATCGCTAGCTGCAATACTAATACAATTACTAGCAGTGGTGATATTACTGTAGCTTCTAAGGATTTTACTGAACAAGATATTTTAGGCGAGATTTTAGCTCAACAAATTGAAGATACTACTAACTTAAAAGTAGCTCGTCGTCCTCGGTTGGGTGGCTCATTTGTGTGCCATAATGCGATTATTGCTGGGCAAATCGACGCTTATATTGAATATACAGGTACAGCTTTTACGGGAATTTTAAAGCAACCAGTAATTAATGATCCTAAAGTGGTTTATGAGAAACTCAAACAAGCTTATGCTCAACAATTTAAACTAGAAGTCATGCCTAGTTTGGGGTTTGAAAATACCTTCGCTATGATCATCCGAGGCGAAGATGCTCGACGCTACAATGTACAAACCCTCACACAAGCAGTTCAATATACGCCTCAATGGCGTGGTGGTTTTGGCTATGAATTTTTAGAACGGGAAGATGGTTTTCCAGGGTTAGCAAAAACTTACAATTTAAAATTTAGTAAACCTCCCCAAATTATGGACTTGGGTTTAATATATAGAGCATTAATTCAAAAACAAGTCGATATGGTGGCGGGTAATTCCACTGACGGACAAATCTCTCGCTTGGGTTTAGTAGTTTTGAAGGATGATAAACAATATTTTCCGCCTTATGAAGCAACGCCAATTATTAGACAAGAAACTTTAAAAAAATATCCCCAATTAAAAAATGCGATCGCTCAACTAACTGGTAAAATTTCTGCGGACGAAATGCGGCAATTAAATTACCTAGTTGAAGGCGAATTGCAAGACATTAAAGAAGTGGTGCGCGAGTTCCGTAAATCCAAAGGACTTCTCAAGGCTTCCTAGAAAATCCTCTTTGCAAGATAATCATGAAAAAGTTTATTACAGGAACAATCATCGGACTGTTACTGTCTAGCAGTCAAGTTCTTGCTCAAACCCTCACACTCTCACCTAACCTCATTGGCTTTAATTCCCCAGAAGGAGAAAACCTGTTACTCACAAGTCGTTCAAGAGAAGACTTTTTTCCCTTGAGTATGCAGTTTGTCACGCAAAATAATCAAGCTTATTGTGGTGTAGCTAGTAGTATTATGGTGTTGAATAGTTTGGGAATCAACGCACCAGAAATACCCCAATATTCACCCTATCGTGTATTTACCCAAGATAACTTTTTTAGTAACGAAAAAACCAAAGCTGTCATTGCACCAGAAGTAGTTGCACGCCAAGGCATTACTCTTAATGAATTGGGGGGATTAATAGCTAGTTATGGTGTGAAAGTAGAAGTTCATCATGCTAGTGATACTAGTTTAGAACAATTTAGAAAACAAGCAGCAGAAAATTTAAAACAAAAAGGAAACTTCGTTATAGTTAATTATTTACGTAGAGAAATCGGGCAAGAAAAAGGCGGACACATATCACCTTTAGCAGCATATAACGAACAGACAGATAGATTTTTAATTATGGATGTCTCTCGTTATAAATATCCACCCGTTTGGGTGAAGACAGCAGACTTATGGAAAGCTATGAATACAGTTGATTCAGTTGCCAAAAAAACTCGCGGTTTTGTATTTGTAAGTAAAATTTAAAGCAGGCAGGAGGAAGGAGAAAAAGATAAATAACTAATAACTATGGATTAATGACTATGGACTATGGACTAATGACTAATTACAAATTATATGGTTCATCCCCAGCAATGTGTGTCTACTATCCTGCGTCAATGTATTACTAGCACAGCAATTCTTAGCTTAATTACTTGTACAGCTTGTAGTGCTATGCAGGCACAAGATAATTCCTCAGACTCTCCTACACCAGTAGAAACTGTAACATCCTCTCAAGTAGTGGCTTTGGGTAGATTAATTCCAGAAGGCGATGTCATCAAAATTTCTGTGATCAACGCCCAAGACAGCCGGGTGAACCAAATATTGGTTAAGGAAGGTGATTTAGTTAGAGAAAATCAAGTAATTGCCATTCTTCAAGGACAAAATAGAGTCGAACAGCAATTAAAAGAAGCCGAAGCTAATGTTGCGATTAAACGATCGCAATTACGTAAAATTCAACAAGGAGATTTTAAACAAGGAGAAATTGTCGCGCAAAAAGCTGCGATCGCCGAATTAACAGCCAGATTACGCACAGAAACTAAACAAAGACAAGCGACAATTGCCCAAGCCCAAGCTACAATACGTAATGCTCAAATTAAATACCAGCGTTATCTAACTTTAGCAGCAGAGGGAGCCATCAAACGTTCCGAACTGGATGATGCACAAGAGCAATTTGATAGAGCAAAAGCAATCCTCGCACAAAATCAAGCCGAATTAGACAACACCACCTCTACCTTAGCAGCCCAAATCAATAAAGAAAACGCTAATCTCAAACGTCTGCAAGAAGTGCGTCCAGTGGATATTGAGATAGCCAAAGCCGAACTACAACAAGCCCAAATACAAGTAGAACAACGCAAAGCCGAATTAGAAGATACACAAGTTAGAGTTCCTGTTGCTGGGCAAATTTTACGTATTAATACCCGCGTCGGCGAACAGGTAAACACCCAAGAAGGTATCGCCGAACTAGGACAAACAAAACAAATGTATGCGATCGCTGAAGTATACGAAACTGATATCGTCAAGGTAAAACTGGGACAGCCAGTGACTATTAACAGCGAGTATGGCGGCTTTAGTGGTGAAATTAAGGGTAAAGTTGCTCAAATTGGCTTGCAAATTGGCAAAACCCGTCTCAATCAAGACCAAAATAACCCCACTAACGATGTTAACGCCAGAGTAGTAGAAGTCAAAATCCGCATTAATCCAGAAGATAGCCCCAAGGTTGCTGCATTAACGGGAATGCAAGTGCGCGTGAAGATTGATGTGATCTAGTGGGGGATAATGTGGTTTGAAAATTTCCTTGCAAAGCAGTTTGAAACGTTTATGTTTGCAGTTCGCTTACACCCTCAATGACATTCATTTGGCACAGCAACAAATAAAAAGTCACCGTACACAAATGAAGATAGCTTCAACTGATTCCGTACAAAATCAGCTGAAGCTGAGTTTAAAAAGTTCACCTATTTTCATAGCTAACATTTGATCTCCTGTTATTTGTAGTTTGCCACTGAAATATAACTGCATTGAATTAGCTCTGGGATCTAGATAAAAAGTCTGGAAGTCTTCGCTACTTATTTTCACAGTGCAATTAGCTTTGCCTGGATCACCTTGTGTTACCGACGGGCCAGAGTCAGACGCATCAACGTACCATGAACCCCCCCCTTCTCCTGTAATATGCCACTGATACTTTGCATTTATTTCCTTTGCGGCACCAGGATTCTTTGCGAAACCAGCAGGAAGTTTCTCGTTAAACAAATTTTGAATATCAACAGCCATTAATACCTCCGATAACATTGCTTGAATTGTATTTGAATGTTTGTGGTTTTTAAAATCTCATAATTTTAATGAGAAGGCAAGGACAGTTAAGACAGTTAAGATAGTTAACAAAACCTTTAATAAATAAAGATTTCATAAGGCCTTAATACCTAAAGGAAAAGATGGATGAAATTAAAGGATAAATTGTCCACAAGAATCAAACACCAAATGCTTATTTTTCCTAGATACATGTAGGCTCCAGCAATAAGAAACTCCCCAATCTCCAATGAAATACCTTCTCAAAAACCTTTACTTCGAGACTCCCCTGGCTTGGGCGCAATTGTCCCATCAAAAAGTTCGTTTGGCTGTAGCAACTACTGGTGTGTGCTTTGCCAATATTCTTATGTTTACTCAACTGGGACTGTTGGCGATGTTAACTGAAGGAACAACTAAGCTGCATGAAAGCTTGGGGGGAGATTTAATTCTCGTCTCATCATTCAGTCCCAGTTTACAATTTCGGATTGGTTTTCCCCAGGCTTATCTTTATCAAGCTGCATCTGTAGATGGTGTGGAGGCTGTTGCCCCAGTTTATATCAGTCGCGCCAATTGGGTAAATCCCAGCCAGTTGTCTCAACCTAATAATTCCCAACGCCGAGTTCCACGCAGAAGAGGTTTTTTTGGTAATGAAGTCAGAGTGATTGCTTTTAACCCGACTCAATCCTTTGTGATGAAATTACCAGAAGTCCAGCAGGAACTTCCTAAATTAACCACACCAGACGCAGTGCTGTTTGATCGTCTTTCTCAAAAAGATTTAGGAGATATCCCACAATTACTGACTAGACAAAAAGAAGTTGTCACCCTCATGGACAACCAACGCACTTATGCAGTGGGGCTTTTCAGCATGGGAAGTACCATCAACGATAAAGGTAACATTATCATCAGTGATTGGAACTATGCACTGCGGAATGGGCAAAATAGCCTCAAATCTGCGAGATTGGGAGTTGTTAAGGTGAAAAAAGGCGCAAATATTGGCACAGTACAGGCGCAGTTACGTCAACGTCTTCCTCAAGAAGTTAGCGTCTTTACTCATGAGGAATTAATTAAGCGCGAACAGCAGTTTCACGGATCACAACCGGAAGGAATCATCCTCAAATTCGGTACTATTGTCGGCTTTGTGGTGGGGGTAATTATTCTCTATCAAGTCCTCTACTCAGATGTGAGTGATCACTTGGCAGAATACGCCACCCTCAAAGCAATGGGTTATAGCGATCGCGCCCTATTATTAGTCATCTTACAAGAAGCTGTCATCCTGGGTGTGATGGGATTCATCCCAGGCTTTTTCGCCTCAGTGGGTATTTATAACTTACTAGTTACACTCACCCGCATCCCCCTAGTCATGAAGGCGGGTGTAGCCATTCAAGTCTTTCTCTTGACAATTATCATGTGTAGTGTATCAGGTGCGATCGCTACTACTAAACTCCGTTCCGCCGACCCCGCCGATGTGTTTTAACCTAAATACTAGAGTAGTAGCGTCAATTTAACCAGTTCTAGTTTGCTAAACTGAGGACAAATATTTTCAGGATTGAGAAGCTATGAGTGCTACGACAACTCAACCTCTGACTCTAGAAGACTTTCTCAAGCTCCCAGAAACTAAACCAGTCAATGAATATATTAACGGAGAAATTATCTCTAAACCGATGCCAAAAGGGAGACACAGCCGCTTGCAAGGAAAACTTTGTGCAGCAGTAAATCAAGTTACGGAAGATGCGAAGATAGCTTATGCGTTTCCTGAACTACGCTGTTCTTTTGGCGATCGCTCAATCGTACCAGACGTAGCTGTATTTAGTTGGGAAAGGATACACTTTACAAAAGATGGGCAAGTTCCAGATAACTTTGAACTTCCCCCAGACTGGACAATTGAGATACTTTCACCAGAACAAAAACCTAACAAAGTAATTGGCAATATTCTCTATTGTTTGCAATATGGTAGTCGTTTAGGATGGTTTATTGACCCTGATGACACAAGTATTTTGACATTTTTACCAGGGCAACAACCAGAATTAATTCAAGGAGATAATTCTTTACCTATATTACCAGAAATAGAAATAAACCTTACAGTAAATCAAGTTTTCAGTTGGTTAAAGATGGGTACTTAATTATGAATTACCTGGCTTCCTCGTCCACCGTTACTGTCACCAACCTCAATCATTTTTTTGGACAGGGAATTTTACGTAAACCCGTCTTAACAGATATAGATTTAGCAATTTACCCAGGTGAAATCGTCATCCTCACAGGGCCTTCTGGGAGTGGAAAAACAACATTATTATCATTAATTGGCGGCTTGCGTTCAGTACAACAAGGAAGCTTAAAAATATTTGGACAGGAACTCAAGGGTTGTAATAAGAAGCAGTTAACACAAATTCGTAACCAAATCGGCTTTATCTTTCAGCATCACAACTTACTCAAATGCTTGAGTGCTTATGGTAATGTGCGGATGTCTTTGAAACTGCACCCAGAAATTCCTAAATATCAATATAGACAAAGGGCTGTAGCTATTTTAGACGCTGTAGGTTTAGGCGATCGCGTAGATTATTACCCAGAGAAATTATCTGGCGGACAAAAGCAAAGAGTTGCGATCGCTCGTGCATTAGTTGCCCAACCTAAATTATTATTAGCAGACGAACCCACCTCATCATTAGATAGTAAAACCGGGAGAGATGTAGTTGATATTATTCAGCGTCTTGCCAAAGAAGAGGGTTGTTCTGTACTCTTAGTAACTCACGATGCCAGAATTTTAGATATAGCCGATCGCATTGTTCACATGGAAGATGGGCGATTGCAAAGTCATTAGTCTCTTAATCTCCAAATCAAAATCTGAGTAATTACTCAACTCTCATCCATTTCAATACATGAGGATTTTTGTCATAGCGGTAGGTAAAGCCATTTTTAGCTACAATATTCTCTCCTTTGCTTGCTTTACTTCTAATAGTCTTAATTGTATAGGATGTTAATTCACTCATTTCTTTATGAGAAAGACCGTCACTGACAGTTTTTTTAATCATTATTACTGCTTTGCTTTCGTATTCATTGTTAGGCAAACTGTCTGTATTAATGCGAGGAGTTTCAACCGAGTTCTGGATAATTGTTTTTTGGTTGCGATAATCTTGAATACTCAGAAGTCGCCAACTAGAATCTTGTGAAAGTTCCAAAACCCATTGATGATAATCAAATAAACTTTGTCTATGTCCTACGCTAATAAATGTTGTTGTTGTTTCTCGTAACTGTTGATATAAATTGCTTTCATTTCTCAAATCCAAGGCACTTGTTGCTTCATCTAATATAGTGAATCTTGGATGAGTCAGTAATAAGCGTGCAAAAACTAAACGTTGTTGTTCTCCTAGTGATAGGATGTTTTCCCAAGGAACTTCAGTATCAAAACCTTCAATTCGATTTATTAGATTTTGCAGGTTTACTTGTTGCAAAACATTTTTGAGTTCTGCATCGGTTATTTGCCGATTGGTATTAGGATAAAGTAACTGTTCGCGTAGAGTTCCTAATATTATGTAAGGACGTTGGGGTAAGAACAATACTTCTTCTAGGGGAGGTCTTACTAAACGACCAGTCCCTGCATTCCATAAACCCGCGATCGCTCTCAATAAAGAACTTTTACCTCGACCACTCGGCCCTACAATTAATAAACCTTCTCCCGGCTGAACAGAAAGTGACAAATCTTCGACAATCACCTGTTCATAATTAGGCGTTTGTAAGGTAACATGCTCAAAAGCTAGTTTCCTTTCTTCTATTGTTTCAATAGTACTGACATTTTCCGGTTGTTTAGTTGCGGCTTCTAGAGCATTCGACAGTTCAACTAAACGCTCAACGTAACTAGAAAATCGCCCTGAAGTTGCAAATTCTCTGATTATTTCCGCCATAGCCGTAGCAAACAAATTACAAGCTAAACTGGCTTGGGAAATTTCTCCGAAATCAATTTCACCTTTAATCTGTAAAGGCCCAAATACTATAAATGGAAATATTTGAATAATCGCTTGATATCCTCTGTTAAAAATATCTTGAGTTACTTCCCAATTTATTTTGCGTTTAGTACTTTTAATAATATTATTGAATCTTCGTAAGATTATATTTAACTCTTGTTTCTCTCCTCGGAAAAAAGCTATTGATTCAGCGTGATTACGAACATGATTTAAACTATAATTATAATCTCCTTGATGTTCTAGTTCTTCTTGTTTAATATTATTTAATTCTTGAGCTAAATAAACAGCAATTAAATTACCTATTATTGTATAGACAACTAATATAACCGCCGCAAAATGAGAAAGCGACCAGAGAATCGCTAAAAAAGTTATCATTTCCAGAACTTTTTCTAGAAAAGTAGTTGAAAACGAGAGAGCATTTCTGGTTAATGGTTCTATTTCTTGCGTTATTCGTTGATCTGGATTATCAATATCGGAATTAAAATTGATTTTATAATAGGCACGATTACTCAAATATTTATCGACAATTTGATCATTTAGCCATTGATACCAATCAAGAGCTATTTGTTTTCTCACATATCTAGTAAATCCTAATAAGAGCGTTACGCAGACAAGAGCAGCACCATAAAGCCATAATGTATTAGTAAATTTATTTAAATCTTGCTCTTCGGTAATGATATCTAGTAAATAGCGGTTAACAAAGCTATTAAACGCAGTTACACCGACAAGCATGATTATTAATAATACTAGGAGAAAAAGCATTCCCCATGTACGAATTACATCTGAAAATGCTCTGGCTTTTGCCTCGGCAGGGTATAAGAAAGGCCAGACTATCGCTCTGACATTCCGCCAAAGATCATTATCAGGTAAAGAATCATTCTTTGAGAATTTACCAATAAAAGTTGTAGCTTGCATCTGTTAAAAATGATTTTAATTTCTTGAGTCCGGTGGATAGCCAAGACTAGGATAAATAAGTCATAATTAATTGTCATCCATTAGGATCTAGACAATGTACTCCTAAGTCTTTAACTTGTTTATTTGGAAATGTAAATTTATACAATCTCCTACTCAAAGATACCATCTTCCCATAATTCTAAAACTTAGTTTTTGGAATTGCGCAACAAAGAATTGACATTGTGCAGTTTGAGAGTAAGAAGCGGCTGGACAAATCCCCATTTGCTTGATGTAATTAGTCACTGCGGCGATCGCATCATAATTTATCCCCTCAACTTCAATCCCGAAACGGACGCGCAAATCATTTAAAACCTGCTCAATCGCCACATTTGCGGCTCATTCCCCCAAACCATAAAATGATTTTGGACTAAAAGAGCGCGATCGCACCTTATGCACCACCAAGGAAAAATACAGAGGCATTTGTAATAACAAGCACCCCAGCTTTTAAGTTTACAAATTAGCTCTTACACCTCTCAATCTATTCCTATATAAATATTTTTCTGCTCTAATCTCAGCAATTAGGTGGTGGAAAGTAAATTTATCTAAATGTTTGAATATATTAAAGAATTGGAAATAGACATGATGGAAAGTACAGTTTTTGATAAAACTTTTCGTGATAGCGAAGGCAAGATCGTCATAGCTCAAGCGCCAAACCTACCGCTTATTGTTTGGATAGTTACTAGTTTACTCAGTCTAATCTTTACCACTGGCACAATTCATACAGTCTTAGATGTAGTGGCAACTGGTTCCTTATTTACTTGGGCATGGCTGGAATTGTTTGAAGGCGTTAACTATTTTCGCAGAACGCTGGGTTTTGTTGTTTTGATAGGTTTAGTGGCATTCAAAGCTATCTATTAAAGTTCGTTATCTGTTGATGTCATGTTATGGTTGCTGCTCCTCTTTTGGCAAAAGTTCTTTCTTACTACGCTTTAACCTTTTCCAAAGCGTCTTAATCCGTTTGTAAGCTTCAACACTGGAAAGTTTGCCAGATGTTTCTAAGGCGGTAATATAGCCAACTTTTTGCGCGAACTCTTGCAAGTTAGCATTGAAAACTAACTTTTCTGGTTTAAATTGCCCGTAGTAGCGACTACGAGGGTGAAGAAACTTGTCTTTATCATCTCCCTGAGACTGGTTCATTAAATACCCCTATTGATAGGTTTTCGCACAAAAATGTCAACCGGATAATCATCCTCTTGTAAAAAATGATTTTTATTGAAAATAGTTGGCTACAGGTGGAGTCATGAGCCTTTTCTTAGTATGGCTCATGCTCCAGCTACTTCAAAGGTATATAAAAAAGTTGGGCTATTTACCTTCAAGATTTCTGAGCTTGAATTTTGTCAAAAATAGCGCCTTCACTGAAGAATTTATCGCCAATACTGCGCCATCCTCCTAAATCCTCAGCTTTCAGTAAAGTTTTAACTTGAGGAAAATTGTTACTAGGATCTTTTACTTCTGAACTATTAACGGGGCGAAATCCGATTTTGGCAAACTCTGTTTGTACCTCTGGAGTATAGAGATATTGCATAAATGCTTCGGCAACCTTTCGAGTGCCATGTTGCTCGACATTTTTATCCACCACTGCAATTGGATTTTCAATAGATATGTTTACATCAGGCACAACATATGAAAACTTCTCACCTTTTTGTTTTGCGAGAATCATTTCGTTTTCATAATTGAGTAACGCATCACCCTGACCTTGTTTGAAGAACAATTCGCTGGCATTGTGAGCAGTCTTAGGCAATGAAGGTACATTTTTATAGACCTTGGAAACAAAATCTAATGCTTGATTTTCATTAGAGCCATTTTTTGTAGCAAAGCCCCATAAACCCAGGAAGTTCCAACGCGCACCACCAGAGGTTTTCGGGTTAGCTGTAATTACGCTTACTCCTTTTCGGGTTAAATCTATCCAAGTTTGAATATTTTTGGGATTTCCTTCACGAGTGGCTATTGCAACTACTGATTGAGTTACAACTCCATTATTAGGTGCTTCTTTTTCCCAACCCGGCTGAATAAAACCTTTTTGGACAAGTTTATCGATGTCAAGAGCTAATGACAGGTGTACGATATCAGCCTCTAAACCATCAATTACATTTAGGGTTTGGGAACCAGACCCATCATAACTTTGAGTGAAAGTCAAGTTTTGGTTATGCTCTTGTTTCCACTTTTGGATGAATTTAGGAATAATGCGATCATATGCGTCTTTTGTTACTGAATAAGACACAAAAGTTAGCTTGACATCAGCAGTAGAAGCTGCACTTGTAGCAATAGTATTGTCAACGTTAACCCTAGAGCAAGCGGTCATAACTATACTGACACTGATGCCCACCAAAAATAAGCAGATAAACCGTCGATGTTTTAGAGCTTGCCAAAGCTTAACAATGTAAGTGTGGATTGGTTTAGTTGTGTATCTGTAGTTTTGTTTGATGCTCAAAATTTTCCCCTTAGCTACTAACTGCGGTAATTTGGGCGATTTACTGTAGTTTAGAGGTATTATATGATAGTTATTAAAATTACATAACCTTTTTTTAACCTAAATTTAAACATAATATGCTGTAAGTATATTTTCAAAACAATTGATGGATTCTGCTATAGGCATAAACGATACTATCGTTACAGGCTTTCATGCTCTATCTGTTAGGTAATAGAATTATTGCGATCGCATCAACTGTGTATTAGCAGTTTGTGGAAAGCTTTAAGAGTACCTCAAGCCAACCTGTCTTTTCACCTCAAAGCTTTGAGAGAAGCGAATTTAGTCTGCTTTCGTCAAAGAGGATGCTTGATTTATTACAGTCTGAATTTGCCGCAATTTATTGCTTTATAACGATATTTAGCCGATTATCGACGCATAGACTCAGTATTGCCATTCTTTCTTAGTTAAACTCTACCGCTAATAGTTTGATAAGCGTTATTGGCATTCTGTCCAGCATCAACTAACACAAAATTATAATTAGAGATACTAAATATTTGTGTTAAATAATTTTAGCGATACAGATATTTTATTTCCTAAGTACTTGAATTTTACTTAGTACCGTGCAATACTGCTAAGTTAAAGTACGTTAAATCGATAAATAATTAGTATTTTATTGGCAACGTTCGGATTAAATCACACATAGCTAGTGCGATCGCTAGCGTATCTTTACGCTCAAGGTTTGCCAGTATCACCCTTCCTTTTCTTAGATTTGCTTAGTACTCATTAACGGAGTGGACATATGAATAGTAATGTTCGTCAAGATGCCTCTGAGATTAATTTAGATGCTAATGTCTTAATTATTGGAGGCGGGCCGGCCGGGACTTGGGCGGCTTGGAGTGCAGCTAAAAATGGAGCAAAGGTTGTTTTAGTAGATAAGGGGTATTGCGGTACAAGTGGTGCGGCCGCAGCTTCTGGTAATGGTGTGTGGTATGTTCCACCAGATCCAGAACAACGGGAAGCAGCAATGGCAAGCCGGGAAGCGATGGGGGGTTTTCTGGCAGACCGCGACTGGATGACTAGGGTATTAGATCGCACCTACGACAACATTAACTCTCTAGCAGATTGGGGCTATGCTTTCAGTGTGGATGCCAATGGGCAAGTGATTCGCCGCTCTTTGCAAGGCCCAGAGTATATGCGCTTTATGCGGAAAAAGATTAAGCAAGCAGGGGTGACAATTTTAGATCATAGTCCAGCTTTAGAGTTGCTGATAGATGCACAAGGATCTGTGGCGGGAGCGAAGGGGATTAATCGTCAATCAGGAGAGCGTTGGACAGTTAAGGCTGGAGCAGTTGTGATTGCTACAGGTGGTTGTGCTTTCTTGAGTAAGGCTCTTGGTTGTAACGTTCTGACAGGAGATGGCTTATTGATGGCAGCCGAGGCTGGTGCTGACTTCTCTGGCATGGAATTTTCTAATGCTTATGCGATCGCTCCGGCTTTTTCTTCTGTCACAAAAACTCGTTATTACGATTGGGCTTCTTTCACCTATGAAGATGGTACTCCGATTGAGGGTGCAGGTTCTAAGCGTGGTCGTTCTGTAATTGCCAAAACTTTGTTAACCCAGCCAGTTTATGCTCGTCTCGACCAAAATATGGACGAGGAAACAAAGGCTTGGATGCGGAAGTCTCAACCTAACTTCTTTGTGGTCTTTGACCGCGCGGGAATTGACCCCTTTACCCAACGATTCCCCATCACCTTACGTTTGGAAGGAACAGTACGCGGTACTGGTGGGATTCGGATTGCCGACTATACCTGTGCTACCTCCGTCAAAGGACTATATGCGGCAGGTGACGCAGCAACTAGAGAGTTAATCTGCGGTGGTTTTACAGGTGGTGGTAGTCATAATGCAGCTTGGGCAATGTCTTCTGGCTATTGGTCAGGACAATCTGCGGCTAACTATGCGCTGAGTTTAGGAGAAGCCAACCACCGCAGCGTACAGGGAGTTGGCGAAGCTGGATTACAAGGTGGAGGTCATAGTCAATTCTCACCAGATGAAGCGATCGCCGCAACTCAAGCTGAAGTTTTCCCCTATGATCGCAATCTTTTCCGCACCGCTACAGGGTTAAGCGCATCTCTAAATAGACTAGATAACCTCTGGCAAGAAATCCGCCATAGTCGTAAACCAGATGATAGCCAAATTGTGCGATCGCGCGAAGCTGCCGCAATGGTGGCTACTGCACGTTGGATGTACAACAGTGGTTTGCAACGTCAGGAAACTAGAGGTATGCACAAGCGCATGGATTACCTCCAAAAAGATCCTAACCAGCAATATCGATTGTTGAGTGGCGGATTGGATAAGATTTGGGTAAAACCTGAGTCTGTAGTTACCAATCGGGAATTAGTGACAGTTTAATGATTGCATTAATACCAATTCAATTGTAAGGGCGTACAGTGCGCCCCTACAGTGAGTGGGAAAGCAGTAAGATATTCAAATCATTAAGTACCTCTACACCTTGAACCTTACCAGTTTTTAGGGGTGTTTTTTTATTGACCCACTCATGATTAATATAAGAAAGTTAATTTACCCGTGGCGATATCTGTTCCTCAGCTTATGCTGTTTACTCTTAATAACT
The DNA here is from genome assembly GCF_019976755.1 of Nostoc sp. MS1. Lineage (NCBI taxonomy): Bacteria > Bacillati > Cyanobacteriota > Cyanophyceae > Nostocales > Nostocaceae > Nostoc > Nostoc sp. MS1. Next base: position 374,552 of record NZ_AP023441.1, on the reverse strand, counting down.
GCCTGTAATACTCTAGCTCCTAATACACAATCAGATAATAAATCTCTCAAAGTAGCTACAGACCCGACTTTTATTCCCTTTGAGTTTCAAACGCCGCAAGGTGAATTGGTAGGTTTTGAGATTGATTTGATGAGGGCGATCGCACAAGCAGTAGGTTTAACTGTAAACTTTGAAAGTCTGCCTTTTGATGGTATGATTTCCACCCTACAAGCCAAAAGAGTTGATGCTGCTATTAGTGGAATTACCATTACCAAAGAACGCCTGAAAACCATCGCCTTTTCCCGCCCCTATTTTAAAGCTGGACTAGCAATTACTGTGCGCGAAGACAACCAAGATATTAAAGATTTTAATAGCCTTCAAGAGAAAAAAATTGGTGTACAAATCGGTTCCACAGGCGCTGATTTTGCTAAGACTATCCCGAATGCGAAAATAATTACATATAATTCCGGCCCAGATTTTTTTCAAGACCTACACAATGGTAATATTGATGCAGTTATTAGTGATGCTTTCGCTACTTTATATGCAGTGAAAAATGGTAATCTCAAAGGTCTTAAAGTTGTTGCAGATTTACTGACTGAAGAATATTATGGCATTGCTACGCCTCAAAATTCTCCTCATTTGGATGCTATTAACAAAGGTATAGATATCGTCTTATCTAATGGTACTTACAAACAGATTTACCAAAAATGGTTTAACGTCGAACCATCTCAATTACCAGTAGAATTGCCACTTAAGTAATTAGTATTCCTAAATCAAAGTATGCTTGACAAATATTTCATCCTTACAGAATTGTACATAATAAACATCTGGGTTACGCAGATTGGCCCATTCTGAATAACCTATGTGCTGATCAAAATGCTTTAACATCAGCGTCATCAAATTACCATGTGTGACAATAACGCTTGTGTTTATAGGTTGTTTTAATACTTCATGGACTACAGCAACTCCACGGTTCATTGCAGTATGACTTGATTCACCACCCACAAAACAAAGATCCAGATTGCTAAATGTCTCCTCTAAGCTTTTACGCCAATTATCAAGCGGTGTCGGACTCAACACACGTTCTATAAGTCGATGATCTATCTCAATCTCTAAACCCAGGTAATTTGCAAGCGGGACAATGGATTGATAAGCTCTTACGTAGGGACTAGAAATAATTCGCTCTATTCCGGTATCACGCAATAAATCTACCAACAGCTTTGCTTGTGCTTGTCCCTCTGTCGTCAAAGGTGCATCAGGATTCTTTCCAGTTGCTTGGCAATGTCTGACCAGATATAAGGTTTTATTCATGCTAAGTTTTTAAGTTTTTCTGACCAAGCAATGATTTTTAATTGCATGAATTGTAATTCAGGTATGGGTGTGCTTCACACTGAGAGTATTTGTTTTAAAGAATCAGCTACCCTTTGACGCTCATAAGCATTAAGTTGCTGATTTTGTACTAGTTCTAGTAGTATTTGTTCTGCTCGGTCTTGATGATTGAGTTTTAACAAATTCTCAATAGCCCACTGACGTTCATAAGAATCAAGTTGCTGGCTTTGTACCAGTTCTAGTAGTACTTGTGCTGCTTGGTCTTGATGATTGAGTTTTAATAAATTGTTAATAGCCCACCGACGTTCATAAGCATTAAGTTGCTGGCTTTGTAACAGTTCTAGCAGTATTTGTGCTGCTTGGTCTTGATGATTGAGTTTTAACAAATTCTCAAGAGCTGACTGACGTTCATAAGAATCAAGTTGCTGGCTTTGTACCAGTTCTAGCAGTACTTGTGCTGCTTGGTCTTGAAAGTGGTTGAGTTCTCCTAGACTCTCAGCTGCCCATCGGCGCTCACTAGCATCAAGTTGCTGGTTTTGCGCCAGTTCTAGTAGTACTTGTGCTACTTGGTCTTGGAAGTAGTTGAGTTTTCTTAAATTCTTGGCTGCCCATCGGCGCTCACTAGCATCAAGTTGCTGGTTTTGTGCCAATTCTAGTAGTACTTGTGCTGCTTGGTCTTGAAAGTAGTTGAGTTTTCCTAAATTCTCGGCCGTCTGTCGGCGCTCGCTAGCATCAAGTTGCTGGTTTTGCGCCAGTTCTAGTAGTACTTGTGCTGCTTGGTCTTGAAAGTAGTTGAGTTTTCCTAAATTCTCGGCCGCCTGTCGGCGCTCACTAGCATCAAGTTGCTGGTTTTGCGCCAGTTCTAGTAGTACTTGTGCTGCTTGGTCTTGAAAGTAGTTGAGTTTTCCTAAATTCTCGGCCGCCTGTCGGCGCTCACTAGCATCAAGTTGCTGGTTTTGCGCCAGTTCTAGTAGTACTTGTGCTGCTTGGTCTTGAAAGTAGTTGAGTTTTCCTAAATTCTCGGCCGCCTGTCGGCGCTCACTAGCATCAAGTTGCTGGTTTTGCGCCAGTTCTAGTAGTACTTGTGCTGCTTGGTCTTGAAAGTAGTTGAGTTTTCCTAAATTCTCGGCCGCCTGTCGGCGTTCACTAGCATCAAGTTGCTGGTTTTGTGCTAGTTCTAGTAGTACTTGTGCTGCTTGGTCTTGATGATTGAGTTCTAACCAAATATCGATAGTTCTTCGGTACTCGTAAGAATTAATTTGGCTAGTTTTTAACAGTTCTAGCAGTACTTGTAGTGCTTGCTCTTGATGATTGAGTTCTAACAAACTTTGAATAGCCCACCGACGTTCATAAGAACCAAATTGTCTAGTTTTTAACAGTTTTAGTAGTACTTGTACGGCTTGGTCTTCGCGCTTGAGTTCTATCAAACTCTCAACAGTCCGTCGGCACTCATAAGAATCAAGTTGCTGGTTTTGGACTAGTTCTAGTAGTACTTGTGCTGCATCGTCTTCACGCTTCAGTTTTCCTAGACTTTCGGCTGCCCATCGGCGCTGATTCGCTCCAAGCTGCTGGTTTTGTGCCAGTTCTAGTAGTACTTGTGCTGCATTGTCTTCACGCTTAAGTTCTCCCAGACTTTCGGCTGCCCATCGGCGCTCATTGGCCTCAAGTTGCTGGTTTTGTGCCAGTTCTAGTAGTAATTGTGCAGCATCGTCTTCACGCTGAAGTTTTCCCAGACTTTCGGCTGCTTGTCGGCGCTCATTGGCCTCAAGTTGCTGGTTTTGTGCCAGTTCTAGTAGTACTTGTACTGCATCGTCTTCACACTTAAGTTCTCCCAAACTTTCGGCTGCCCATCGGCGCTCATTCGCCTCACGTTGTTGGTTTTGTGCTAATTCTAGTAAACCTTTAATCGCATACTCATTTCCCTCAAGTTTTGAGAGAGCAGCGAAAGCATTTTTCCTTTCCCAGGAAATAGTTTTATCACAGGCAATAGCTAACAGCTCATCTACGGCTTGACGACGCACATCCATAGCCACATCTACGCGGTCAGCCAATGCACGGGCGACCAAATATAGATGACGGTGGAGTACTGGCTCAAATTTATCACTCTTGCCCGCTTCTAAAATCTGTTGTACTAGCTCAGTAGCAGCCTCATCATATCTATTCAAGCTACCTAGCAGTAATAAGATGACTTCTTGCCAGTGAGCATTGTGCAAGTGTTCTTTAATTGCTTCCCAAATCGCCCCTGTCTTGTTAATATATCGCCTTTCAATGTCGCAGGCAGCTAAATACTCTTGAAATGTTAAGTGCGGGAAACTGAAAACTCCCTCACCTATTTCTATCAAAAGTCCTGTACGCCCTTTAATCAGTGACACAAAAGCTTTTGCTTCATCAAGCGCCGTGTCATGGTCATCGGCAAGTCCCAAGTTTTTGTTCTGCTGTAAAAATCCGGCTAACATGAGTTCCAGTGTGCCTTTTTTGACTTTTTGCACCTGTCCTGGTTCTTCAGCTCTTGTATGCAGCTCATAAGCTAATTGCTCTAGTAGCCGTCGCCGCCCTTTATAAAAGGGACGTTGCTTTTCTTCAATTGTCAATCCTTTAACCTTCTCCCAGGTTTCCACTAAAGCAGTTACACACTTGTCATAGAGTTTAACTCGCTCGTTTGGCAGTTCAGCTTCAATACGGTGTACTAAGGTAATAATTGTCAATAATAGGGGGTTACGGGCTAGACTTTGAATCCGAGGTTCATCCTGTATGGTGTTGATGAGTGTATTAATCTGCGTTTTACGCTGTACTTCGTCAGGTTCTCGCTTCGTGTACCATTTGGTTACAAAATCACGAATATCATCATCTTGAAGTTCAGAAATAGTATAGTGGATGAAATCACGACGATTGAGCGGAGCTTCTTGATAACCTACTATCCGTGAGGTAACAATATAGTGGTTGCCAGGGAAGCGATTAGCCAAGGCTATTACAGCGTCGCAAATTTTAGCGCGATTTCCTGCCGAGCCAACCTCATCTAATCCATCGAGACAGACTATACAAAGTTTTTCATCCAAAGCTGTCTGAAAAAATCTGGGAGGGATTTTTTTAAGTCCTAAATTTTCGTAGCTATAGGTGCAGAAGTAGTCGATTAAGCCATAGTCTAAATTGCGAATAGAAGCCTCAGCCTCGAATGCACGCAGAGACACAAATATTGGTAACAAAGGCATTCCATTTGCTGTTTTTAGCCCTAGTTCTGTTTCTGCTCTTCCTTCTGCACAAATAACTGTTAAATGCTTGAGTAGTGTTGTCTTGCCTGCACCTGGATCACCTAAAATTACCATATACGAAGCCTCTTTAAAAGCTTCGTCTAAAAGTATTTCTTCTCGACTCCGGGTTTGTTGTTTTTCTACTAGCTGTTTGTGTTCTTCTGTTGAACTATCTTCTTGCACATCTACACTATTGCTTTCTCGACTGGCTCGCAGACGCACAAAGATATCTTTAATTGTGATTGGTGATGAATCTTTCAATTCGGGAATACCCACAAATCCTAATTCACGATTCATTACCGCTACTTGCTGGCGATATTGCTCCTCATTATCGTAGTCTTCAGGGGATAGTTTACCAGAAATTTCTTTCAAAGTTAGGGTCTGTTCATACTGGCTACGCAGGATCTCGTGTTGAATTAAGAGCGATTTGTAAGGTTCTAGATCAAGTAAAGCAGAGCGTAGTTTCTTAAAAAAGATTGATAAAATAAGAGTTACTGTTTCTGATGTGGTGGCAGCTTCAGCATATATTGCTTGTCTGTAGCCGAGATACTTGCTTAATAACTTTGTCAGACTATCAATATCAGGAGTATCAGAAAACAGCATTATTTTAGCTGCCTCTTCCGCCACTCTAGGGCGAACATCTTGGAAATCTGGATCATCGATCAATTTCAAGACCTGTTCTGCCTTTTGAAAGTCGTCAGTTTCTTTAATTGTCTGCTGGCGGGCAGTAGCTACAGCTTGGGCAAAAACTTCACTGCGCTTACTCTCTTCATCTTTGCCTACCCGACGGCGGATACTTTCCTGAAGACCTGCCTTTGCTGGTTCCCAAGCTGACTCAACGATTTTCGTCACAATTGCCTCGACTGCTTTAAAAAGCAGAAAACCAAGAGTGAGTGTATCCGCCATTTATTTATACTCCCTAGAGAAGTAATAGCTAACAACTTTCTATTAAGTCTGCTCAAGTGTTTTTCAACAAGTAAGTAACTTTTTACTTATAGAAAAACAGATTGAAGGTTATTAATTTTACAATGTAACACAATAATTCATGTTAAAACAATAAATACTTAAGTACAATTAAAAAGGCTAAAAGTCGATAGAGTTATAGTATTTTAATTCAAGAGCCTGAATCAGCGTGGTAAATAAAAGCTGATAATAAATGAATTAGGAAGCTTTTTATGCAAATACAAACCGTTGGTATTTTCAGCCCTGGTGATATGGGAGGCGCGATCGCCTCGGTACTCCATCAAAATGGGTTAAGAACTGTGGCGGCGCTGGATGATAGGAGTGAAAGGACACAGCAATTAGCGGCTGCGGTGCAGGTGGAGAATGTCGGCTCACTGCAAAACCTCGTGAGCGAATCTGATGTCATACTTTCTGTATTAGTACCATCAGCAGCTACACAAGCAGCTAAACAGGTAGCACAGGCTATTCAACAACTAGGTAAAAGTGTTGTCTACGCAGATTGTAATGCGATCGCACCTGATAGAGTCAAGGAAATCGCCACAATTATCGAGGGTGCAGGCGGACAGTTTGTTGATGCTTCAATTATCGGCCCGCCTCCCCACGTACCCAACCGCACCCGTATCTACGCCTCTGGTAAGCAAGCCGAAACCCTTGCACAACTACGTGACTATGGTTTGGATGTTCGCGTGATTGGGGATGAAATTGGGCAAGCGTCCGGGTTGAAAATGTGTTATGCTGCCCTCACCAAAGGATTAACAGCGATCGCTACAGAATTACTAATTGCTGCCCATCGTCTAGATTTAGAAGATGTATTGTGGCAAGAATTATCTACTAGTCAAAAGGAATTATTCGATATCCTCCAGCGTTCCATCCCGGCCATGACACCAAAAGCACACCGTTGGATAGGAGAAATGGAAGAAATAGCAGCTACCTTTGGTGCAGTTGGTTTAACAGAAAGCACTTTTACCGGAGCCGCAGATATTTATCGCTTTGTGAAAGATACGCCTTTGGGTAAGGAAACACCAGAAGAACGCGATCGCGATCGTTCTTTTGCTGATGTTATTGCTATCCTTTCGCAATAACTTAGTATGTCTTGCTGTTGACACTTAACTGTTAACTGTCAACGAAAGTCCTTTTCTATGCTGATTAGAAAAGATTTTCAAGCCGTGTAAAGCATTTCTTAAAAATAAGCAGTTCAAGGCTTCACTATGTGAGGCTGCGCCAGCACCGACGCGGTTCCCGTCGAGTTACAATTGCACCAATCCACAGAACTTTTCGCAGAAAGCAATCTGAAAATGCTTTACGCTGGAAACTAGATCACAACGATGGCAACCCTTTATGACACAAAACGGCTCTAATAAACTAGAGCGGCTTGAAGCTATGCTCACAACTCACGCCCAAATGTTGAATCAGCTAACACCACTGATAGCACAAGTCGCACAGATAGCTACGAATACATCAGAGACACTGGGCCGCCATAATGAAGTGCTTGCCCAGCTTGAAGAACAAACTCGCCAAAACATCATACAACAAGCTACCAATACTCAGGCGATCGCTCAGTTAACCGAAGATGTTGCCAGCTTGACTGATGTAGTGACAAACGCCATAGAAATTCTTGAGAGCGACAGGGAAGCTTTTAGAGAAGAAATTCGGCGTATTTGGGAATATTTATTAAGGTCAGGCAATGGTAGCGTATAGGTGCTGACATTGGGCTTTTATAGCAGAGTTTCAATTCGTAGAAATATTTCGCCAGTCTTTTGTGCTTTGCTAACTATACAAACAAAACAAATATTATTGCTTAGGAAAATGTTTTTGCAATAACAATAACCATGCTTGGACAGCAGATTTTAATTTTGCTTTTTTAGCATCTTTAATACCTATTCTTTGATAAATTTCTGTACGCTATATTGTCAATGTTCTGATGTACCGACTCAAAATAAACTAAGCAATAGAGAATTAATATGTCAGACGATTTAAAGGGAAAAGTGGCGCTGATTACAGGTGCAAACAAAGGCATTGGGTACGAAATTGCACGCCAACTGGGTTCCAGAGGTGCTACTGTTATCATTGGCGCAAGAAATATAGAACGTGGCACTGAAGCATCAAATCAGCTTCTTTCCCATCAAATTGATGCACGTGCAGTTCAACTTAATGTTACTGACCAAAAAACAATCGATTCCACTGCATCCCAAATTGACGGTGAATTTGGAAAACTAGATATCCTTGTCAACAATGCAGGAATTGCCATAGACCGAGTTCCACCAAGCCAATTAGATATTGAAACACTAAGGCAGACTTACGAAACAAATGTTTTTGGTGTGTTTGCCGTTACCAAAGCGATGTTACCTCTGTTGAAGAAATCACCAGCCGGGCGAATTGTGAATATATCTAGTGGTTTAGCTTCACTTACTCAAAATTCTGACCCAAATTACGAGTTTGCTGATATGAAATTGCTTGCTTATAACTCATCAAAGACAGCAGTAAATGCCTTTACAGTATTGTTTGCTGCTGAGTTAAAAGATACCCCTATCAAAGTTAATGCGGCTGATCCTGGTTTCACAGCTACAGATATTAATCAATACCGAGGTTATCGCACTGTTGAGCAGGGAGCGACGGCTGCTGTCCAATTGGCTACCCTACCTGATGATGGTGTTAGTGGTGGGTTCTTTGATGAGAATGGTGTAGTTCCTTGGTAATTTAGTTTCCTATGGTGGGTTTCCCGCCGTAGGTACTAGACTCACTGCATAGGTAGAGGCGAAAAGCTAAGTTTTTTAAATTTGAGTGGGCAGGTTTTTCCTGTGGGGAAGCAGTTTCTCACCACGGATTTAGTTTAAGTTTTTCTAAAATCGGTTAATGTAGTAATGTAGATTATATTGTGTAGTACGTGTAGGGAGAAAATATGACTGAGTTTGTTTTTGTCGAGGTTACTTTGACTATTTCTCACCAAACTACACAAAGCACAGTCTTATAGGAATGAATTGTAATTCCTCTGTGTAGCTCTGTGTAGCACAAGCCACACATATTGAGGATAATACCAGTGAATTTAGACAATTTGGGCTGGAGTGACTTTTTTGCTCACAGCTTTACAGCCTATGCCAAAAAAGGATTTAGTGTTGCTAGGGTAGCGATCGCTTACCGAGACACTTTCATTTTATATGGTGAACAGGGTGAACTAACAGCAGAAGTTGCAGGTAAATTTCGCCATCAGTCTGTTAAAGGAGAAGATTTTCCGGCTGTTGGAGATTGGGTTGTAATACAGGTACAAGATACCCAGGCTACTATCCATGAAATTTTACCAAGAAAAAGCAAGTTTTCTCGTAAGACAGTAGGCACTAAAACAGCAGAACAAATTGTTGCTGCTAACGTAGATACTGTATTTCTAGTTTCGGGCTTGGATAAAGATTTTAATCCTAGACGCATAGAACGCTATCTAATTTTGGCTTGGGAAAGTGGTACAAACCCAGTAATTGTTTTAAATAAAGCAGACTTGTGTAACTGTTTAAACGATTACTTAGCCCAAATAGAAACAGTTGCGCTTGGTGTACCCATTGTTGTTTTAAGTGCTACTAATGGGCAAGGATTGGAGGCTTTACAAGCATATTTGCAACCAGGACAAACAGTAGCTTTATTGGGTTCTTCTGGTGTGGGAAAATCTACCATTACCAACCAACTCAAAGAGGAGACAGTGCAAGCTGTCCAACCTGTTAGAGCTAGTGATCATCGGGGTAGGCACACAACTACTCATCGTGAATTAATTTTACTGCCTGATGGTGGTTTAATTATTGATACTCCAGGAATGCGGGAAATCCAAATTTGGGCAAGTGAAGCAAGTTTGCAAGGCACTTTTGCAGACATCGACGCTTTAGCTCAGGAATGTCGCTTCCGTGATTGTCAGCATCTGCATGAGCCAGATTGTGCTGTACAGCAAGCTGTGGTATCGGGAAAACTGGATTACTCGCGGCTTTTGAGTTACCAAAAATTGCAAAAAGAATTAAGTTATCTGGTGCGCAAACAAGATCAACAGGCACATTTAGTTGAGAAAGAACGTTGGAAGAAAATCCATAAAGCTATGCGAAACCATCACAAACGTTAACTTCTGCAAAAAGGGTATCTCAAAATCAGGCGTTGCTCAATCAAAATGTGAATCATGCGATCGCTCTAATTCATATTTCTATTCTGCAACGCCTAAAAAAACTACAGATGACTTTTTACTGTGTTAGAGTCCTTTCAATTCGGCGGTCGGGAATGAGCCACATAATCGCCACCAGAACGTAGAATATACAGGCTAACCATGAGTTCACAAAAGCCAAGGGAATTGCCACTGCATACAAAATGACAGATATCTTACCTTTGAAATCTTCAGCAACGGCGATCGCTAATGTAGATTCTTGTCCGTGATGAGCAATCAGGGTGCGGGTAAGGATATAGTAAGCAATCGCTGCAAATAACAATACCACACCATACAGTGCAACGGGTAAGGCAGTGAAGTGGTTCTCGCCCATCCAAGCGGTAACAAAGGGAATTAATGACAACCAAAATAATAGATGCAGATTAGCCCAAAGAATCCGACCATTTACGTGGCGGACGGCTTGTAGTAAGTGATGATGGTTGTTCCAGTAGATACCCACAAAAATAAAACTGAGTATATAGCTGAGGAATACTGGTATAAGTGGACGCAGTGCCGCCCAATTATCACCATGCGGTACTTTTAGTTCCAGCACCATAATAGTGATGATAATAGCAAGCACGCCGTCACTGAATGCTTCTAATCTACCCTTCCCCATCTGTGTACACTCCTTTGCTGCTAATCCAATCTGGTTGTGTAACTGTTGTTGACGGAAATAGTTTATTTTGTAAGCTACTCAGCATCATACAGGCTAGGTACTCATTTTAGAAGATGTAATTAGGGGTAAATATTATAACTTGACTGAGGAAACTCTACTTGTAACAAAATCTGTAACAGCAACAGTATTTGACAGTTTACTCGGTTAGATTAGGGAGAAATTTATGGGTAATCCCCGTATATAGGGGTAATTTTGCTTAAAGATACACGGGACTATCAAATTCTCTTTTTGGGTTTATTTCTGGTTTTGGGAATTGGCACAAGAGACTGGACATTGCATCCAGAATTTATCGCTGTGGCGATCGCTTTTTGTTTATCAACCCAGTGGCTATTATCATCTGTCAAGGGTTTTTGGTCATTTGATAATAATCAAGAACAACAGCCCAGCATAAATCTGCGTAGCGCCTTGATTACATCGCTAGGACTCAGTTTGTTATTACGCACAGACCATTGGATAACTATGGCATTAGCAGCCGTCAGTGCGATCGCCAGTAAATTTTTCTTAAAAATTGGCGATAAACATTTCTTCAATCCTGCCAATTTTGGCATTATCTCTGCTTTAACTCTCACATCTAATGCGTGGGTATCCCCAGGACAGTGGGGTGAGGAGTGGTGGTACTGCTTAGTTTTCGTCGGGACTGGTGGTTTAATTCTGCGAAAAATAGGTCGTTGGGATACTACAGTCGCTTTTTTAGGTTCCTACTCCCTATTAGAAGCCATACGTAACCTTTGGTTGGGTTGGACTTGGGACGTATATTGGCATCGTTTAATGAGTGGTTCATTACTGTTGTTTGCCCTGTTTATGGTAACTGACCCACGCTCAATTCCCAACGCCAAAATCGGCCGTGTAGTTTGGGCTGTCTGCATTGCTTGCTTAACTTTTATTTTACGAAATTATTTCTTCCTTTCCACAGCCGTTTTCTGGTCACTATTCGCTCTAGCACCCTTGACTATTTTCCTAGATTATCTCTGGTCTTCTCCCAGATTTTCTTGGTTAGGAGAAGGTAGGAGGCAGGAGGCAGAAGGCAGAAGGCAGGAGGACGATGAGGGGGATGAGGGAGAGGGGGGAGACAAGGGAGAAATTCCTACTCATAACTCAACACGCGCTAAATGCGCCGCTTCCGCTAACAGCACTCAGCACTCATCACTCAGCACTTTAATTACAGAGGTATAAAATGAAGCAATTTAGACTTATCATTTCATTATTTGTATTATCTATAGGCGTTTTATGTTTTGCGCCGACAGCTTGGGCTTTTTGTGGATTTTATGTAGCCAAGGCTGATAGTAAATTATACAATCAAGCATCTCAGGTGGTGATAGCGCGGGATGGCGATCGCACTGTCTTGACTATGGCTAATGACTTTAAAGGCGAAGTCAAAGATTTTGCTATGGTTGTACCTGTACCCACAGTTATACAAAAAGAGCAAGTGCGCGTTGCTCAACCGAAAATTATCGAGCGATTAGATGCTTTTAGCGCCCCACGCTTAGTAGAATATTTTGACTCTGATCCTTGCGCTCCACAATACAGGGATAGACTATATGAAGCAGTACCAGCACCAGCAGCGAGAATTAGTGGAGCAACTAGAGGTGATAATGCAAACTTGGGCGTTACCATTGAAGCAAAATTTAATGTAGGTGAATACGAAATTTTAATTTTGAGTGCTAAAGAATCAGGTGGACTAGAAACTTGGCTAAATCGTAATGGTTACAAAATTCCTAGAGGAGCAAAACAATTACTTCAGCCTTATATTCGCTCTCGCATGAAATTTTTTGTTGCTAAAGTTAACCTTGATAAATTTGAGCAATCTGGCTATGAATTTCTGCGTCCACTACAGATTTCATATCAATCACCTAAATTCATGCTACCCATTCGCTTGGGCATGATGAATGCTAACACTGCTCAAGATTTAATAGTTTATATCCTTTCACCTCAAGGACAAGCAGAAATTACTAACTATCGCACAGTAAAGGTTCCTTCCGATACAAATATTCCTGTGTTTGTCAAAAATGAATTTAGTGATTTCTACAAATCTATGTTCCAAACTGCCTACCTTAAAGAAGACAGGAAAGTGGCTTTCTTGGAATATGCTTGGGATATGAGTAGTTGCGATCCTTGTTCAGCAGAACCTCTCAATCAAGAAGAACTCAAGCAAGCTGGTGTATTTTGGTTAGATAATGATACCAACGATAACTTTCTAGCACCTAATATTCGTCGTCCGTTTCCGCGTAGTAGCGTGTTCATTACCCGGCTGCATATTCGCTACAGCCGCGACAAATTCCCAGAAGACCCAATGTTTCAAACAACCTCTAGCCGCGAGTCTTTTCAAGGGAGATACATTTTGCAGCATCCCTTTACTGGGGAACTCAATTGCCAAGCTAGTAGAGAATACAAGCGGTCTTTACCCAAACGATTTGAACAAGAAGCGCAAACTCTAGCAAAACTAACTAACTGGAATATCCAAGATATTCGGAAAAAAATGAAGTTGAGTTTAGGTAATCTCAATTATTCCTGGTGGGAAAATTTCTTGGCTTGGCTTGGATTGTAAACGCAAATGAGGATTTATACTTAACTTCCACAGGAATCCAACGAAGATAGTAGATAATAGAGGCGATTGCTTAAGTTTAAGAGAACTGAGCGATCGCCTGCTTATTTTCCTAAAACAAAGAATTTATTCATCCTTTCAGCTACCATAAAATAGTACAAAAAACAAATTTATTATGAATCCTTTACCACCAGAGCCAAACCCACAGGAATTAAAATCAGAAAGTATCAAAATAGTAATTATGCGCTTTAGTGCTGGTGCATTAACTGGAGCCTTAATTGCAGCCGTATATTGGAGTTATGCTGATTGGTTTGGAACTTCACAATCCTTAACCATAAACATAATTGGCAGTTTAACTCTGGCACTTGTTTGTGGGTTTTTCACCTATAAATGGGGATATAAGATGATAGATATTTTGTTGAGTTCCCTACATTTAGATTGAGGTAAATAAAGCTTCCAATCTCTCTAACCTCTGTGTTTCTGTACCTATGTAGTTAGCTGATACAACATTTTAATCTAGATAGCCCACTACTTAAGATTTACTTTATAAATAATCTCTAAAGCACTTTAGTGCTGACTACAAACTCATGAAAACAGTTTGGACTCATACCTACCCGATTGACATGAGGTGGCAATACACGCTACATCATGAGTCAAACACTAAAATTTAGAAGATGGAAAATTTGTTAAATTACAGACTTCATCAGTATAAGGAGGGGTGGAAATGGATGGTAGCTTGATTGTGTCGAACATCCTCAATCCGCCGATCCTGTTTTTCTTTTTGGGAATGGTTGCTGTTTTTGTTAAGTCGGATTTGGAAATTCCCGCGCCTATACCTAAAGCATTATCTCTGTATTTGCTGTTTGCGATAGGTTTTAAAGGGGGTGTAGAACTAATCAAAAGTGGTGTGACTCAGGATGTGGTGTTGACACTTCTGGCGGCGATGCTGATGGCTTGTGCAGTGCCAATTTACACCTTTTTCATTTTAAAACTAAAACTAGATACTTATGATGCAGCGGCGATCGCAGCTACCTATGGTTCCATCAGTGCCGTCACCTTCATCACTGCTAGCACATTTTTGGGTCAACTGGGCATTAATTTCGATGGTTACATGGTAGCAGCCTTAGCTTTAATGGAATCCCCCGCCATCATCGTTGGTTTAATATTAGTTAATCTTTTTAGCGTAGACGAAAAGCGCGAATTTGCCTGGAAAGATGTTTTGCAAGAAGCCTTTTTGAATAGTTCAGTCTTTTTGTTAATTGGTAGCCTAATAATTGGCTTCTTAACAGGAGAACACGGTTGGCAAGTTTTAGAACCCTTCACCCAAGGATTATTTTATGGCGCTCTTACCTTCTTTCTTTTAGATATGGGACTAGTAGCCGCTAGAAGAATTAAAGACTTGCAAAAAACCGGGTTTTTCCTCATTTTATTTGCCATACTAATTCCCATACTCAATGCAGGCATTGGTTTACTAATTGCCAAATTCATTGGTATGCCTCCAGGAGACACTCTATTATTTGCCGTACTGTGTGCTAGTGCCTCTTATATTGCCGTCCCAGCCGCTATGCGGTTAACTGTTCCAGAAGCTAACCCCAGCCTGTATGTTTCCACCGCTTTAGCAGTAACATTTCCGTTCAATATTATTGTGGGCATTCCTTTATATCAGTACGGTATTAACTTATTTTGGAAGTAATAATATGCACTTAGTTAAAAAGATAGAAATTATTGCCAATGCTTTTGAATTGAGCAAAATTTTAGCAGGATTAGATAAATCAGGTGTACAAGGTCACGCCGTCATCCGTAATGTTGAAGGTAAAGGATTACGTGGCACAACAGAAGATTTAGATACCATAATGGTTGATAACGTTTATATCATCGCTTTCTGTCAGCCTGAATTTGTCAAACCAGTAGTGGAAAACATCAAACCAATTCTCAATAAATTTGGCGGTACTTGTTACATTTCCGATGTGATGGAAGTTCGCTCTGTTAAATGCGTTGCATCTTTATAAATTAAGATAACAACCGCCGCCAAGAAAGTTGGTTTGTAGAATTATCCCAATGCCAGCGTAATAAATTCGCAGCTTGATCTTGTATAATTCCTGGTAAACCTATTGCTTTTCTTGGCGCATCCGTAGCTAGAGCGATCGCAGTTTCAACGTCACAAATTCCCCACTTCACCAAGTTCTCCACCCCCACCAATAACGGTAAAGTCGTTCCCGATAATGTACCGTCTGGTAGCCTTGCTGTACCTTGTTTTACTTCTATCTGCCGAGTATCCCAAGGATACACCCCATCCGGTAGCCCAAGGGGGGCGAGGGCATCACTCACCAGAAACAACCCTGGAGTAGCACGCAAAAGTATTTGCAACATAATAGGTGAAACATGTTGCCCATCAGCAATAAATCCACACATAACATGAGGATTAGTAATTGCCGCCCCCAAAAGTCCCGGTTCACGGTGATGTAGAGGCGGCATAGCATTGAAGGCATGAGTTACCATCGTCGCACCCAAGGCAAAAGCATCTTGGGCTTGATTCGCTGTGGCTTGAGAATGTCCTAAACTGACAGTTATTCCCAAAGAACGTAAATATGGGATCACTTCGCCAGTGGTGTCTAACTCCGGTGCTAGGGTGATAACTTTGACAACATGGGCATAATCTCCCAAAACTCGTTTAACTTCATCTATTGTCAGAGGTAATAAGTATTCTGCTGGGTGAGCGCCCCGCTTCTGGTAGTTCAAAAATGGGCCTTCCAGATGTATGCCCAAGATTTGGGAACCTAGTTGAGCAGTCGAGATAAAATCAGCAATGACAGCAAGCGATCGCTGAATATTTTCCACTGAAGTTGTCACCAATGTAGGCAAAAACCCATCTACGCCCACATTCCATAAGAAATCACATATTTTACTCAATAAATGGGCATTATCCGCCGCTAAATCAGGAAATGCCAAACCCAAAGCACCATTAATTTGCAAATCAACCCCACCCAAAGAAACCCAATCCCCAGCCACATCCAATACTTGTAAATCTGATGGCGGAACCCTTTTGAATACAGTTCCCATCGGCAAAATTTGTTCAATTATCCCAGCCTGATTTACCAAAAGCATCTGTAAACCCTGGTAGCCGGTAACTTTAGCGTTAATTATGTCGATAGTCATTGGTCATTAGTCCATAGTCATTAGTCAACAGTCAACAGTTGTTCTCCCTGATCTCCCTCACTCCCCACTCCCTATGAGATGCTAGATGGGTGAAAGAAAATTGGAATTTTGAATTAATTATGGCTCCTTTGGTTGGCATTATTATGGGCAGTGATTCAGATTTGCCCACGATGAAAGAGGCGATCGCAATTTGCGATGAGTTTGGTGTAGAAAATGAAGTGGCGATCGTTTCTGCCCATCGCACACCAGAACGCATGGTGGAATATGCCCAGCAGGCGCACCATCGAGGTATTAAAGTAATTATTGCAGGTGCGGGTGGTGCAGCTCATCTCCCCGGTATGGTAGCCTCTCTCACCCCCCTACCTGTAATTGGTGTCCCAGTGGCTACCAGAAACTTACAAGGCGTAGATTCTCTATACTCGATTGTACAAATGCCTGCGGGTATCCCTGTCGCTACGGTGGCGATCGGTAATGCTAAAAATGCTGGACTATTAGCAATACAGATACTCGCCACCCAGCAGCCAGAATTACTAACCAAAGTCCAACAGTACCGTCAAAACTTGTCAGCCTCAGTCATGGCAAAGCAAGCCAAGCTAGAACAGTTAGGCTATCAACAGTATTTACAGCAAGAACTTTCTTAAAGGAGATGAGGGAGTGGGGGAAGATGTAGCTTGCTTCTCTAACGTTCTCTACGAGACGCTAACGCGAACGCGTAGCGTGTCGGAGACAGACGCTACGCGCTCGCGCAGCGTATCTGCAGGATTCACCCGTAGGGTGGAGAATGAGGAAGCAGAAGAGCAGAGGAGAATAGCTTTTGACTATGGACTAATGACTAATTACTAATGACCAAATTTATTAAAACTTAATAGTTTTATAGCTAAGTAGAGCTAATTATAGTGAATTGCTGACTTGGCGTGGCATTGAAGTAGTTTATTTGACTTTTAATAACTAAAAAAATCTCTGTCAAGTATAAAAATTGTAGCTCAGAATACAGAATTAATGTTTAAGTAACTAGAAAATCAATCAAATTTATTTACAAGCGAGTTGAATTTCAACTTTTAGAACAGGAGTTACTTGCATAATTCCTGCAATTTGCGTTTTGAGTTATGAGCATTATTAAACAGAGTTGATTTTGGGAGTAATTGGGTAATCTTCGGCGAAATTTCGTTTAATTTACCTCATTAAACTGGTTGACTTGAGGCAGCATGATTCTAACCACCATTTAAGTTATGAAAACAATAGCAGATAATATTTTATCTTGATTAAAGAGTTAATGAAGAATATATAATTATGTGCCAAATAACATATGATAAATAATTTATTCAGGATTAAAGGAATAAATATTTACAAAAGCACCTTTAATTTCTTAAACTTTTAATTGGATCAATTAAATCGACAATGTGTGAACGAGTGGTTTTAAAGGAAAATTATCTTAGCCACTGTGTAGAAATAGAGGTGTTAGTTTTTCTATTCACTTGTATATTTCCCTGTTTAAGCTAGTTGGAGGGTTAGTTTTCACAACCATGTACAAACAGAAATCAAGGGCAAACAATAGGCGTTCTTCTGCAAGAAATTACGCTCAGAATAGACAATCTAGCTCAACAAACAAGATATCTAATCTAGTAAAACGACTCTCTCCTACTTGGCAAGCCTGCATACCTCTAGCTTGTTTAATTGTTTTAGGTTGGAGTTATGTGGCAGTTGCCCAAGCCCCAGCAGGGCCAACAACGGCAGATTTGAAAGTGGCACTTGATACTCTTTGGGTAGCGATCGCCGCTTTTTTAGTATTCTTTATGAATGCTGGTTTTTGTATGTTAGAAACCGGCTTCTGCCGTCAGAAGAATGCTGTTAACGTTCTAGCAAAAAACCTGATTGTATTTGCCTTATCGACCGTAGCATTTTGGGCAATTGGTTTTGGCTTAATGTTCGGCGATGGTAATGATTTCATCGGTTGGAACGGATTTTTCCTAGCTGGGGCAGATAACAGCCCTGCAATAGGAACCGATTACAAAGGTGTGTTTAGTGCGCTGAACTGGACAGGCGTACCTTTAGCCGCCAAGTTCTTATTCCAGCTAGTGTTTGCTGGAACCGCAGCCACAATTGTTTCTGGTGCAGTCGCAGAAAGAATTAAATTTGTAGACTTTTTAATTTTCAGCCTTCTACTCGTCGGTATTGCTTACCCCATCACCGGACATTGGATTTGGGGCGCTGGCTGGTTAGCTGACCTTGGGTTTTGGGATTTTGCTGGTTCTACAGTAGTACACTCTGTTGGTGGCTGGGCAGCTTTGATGGGTGCAGCCTTCCTTGGCCCCCGTATTGGCAGATATCAAAATAAGCAAGTTGTGGCTTTACCCGGTCACAACATGAGTATTGCTACCTTGGGTTGCTTAATTCTGTGGTTGGGTTGGTTTGGTTTTAACCCTGGTTCTGTGATGGCTGCTGACCCCAATGCCATTACTCATATTGCCTTGACAACTAACATGGCTGGTGCAGTTGGTGGGATTGCTGCTACTGTTACAGCTTGGGTGTACTTAGGTAAACCAGACCTGTCAATGATTATCAACGGCATTTTAGCCGGTTTGGTTGGTATTACCGCCTCCTGTGCTTATGTCAGCGTTCCCAGTTCCATAGTTATTGGCTTAATCGCCGGCATTTTAGTTGTTTTCTCTGTACCATTTTTCGATAAACTCGGCATTGATGACCCTGTAGGTGCTACTTCAGTTCACCTAGTTTGTGGTATTTGGGGTACTTTAGCTGTTGGTCTATTTTCCGTCGGCCCTGGTGGTTATTCTTGGATGGTTGACGCAGCTGGTAGCAAAGTCGGCCCACATGGCTTATTTGTTGGCGGTGGTTTTAACTCATTAATTGCCCAAGTAATTGGTGTTCTCTCTGTTGGTGGAATTACCGTTCTCCTCAGCACTGTCTTTTGGCTAGCACTGAAAGCCACTTTAGGTATTAGAGTTACCAGAGAAGAAGAACTGGAAGGATTGGATATTGGTGAACACGGTATGGAAGCCTACAGTGGATTCCTCAAAGAAGCTAGTTCCGATGGCTTTACAGAAGGTAAATCATCTGGTGAATACTCGAAAGGTGAAGATTTCTCAACTACTTAATCAATCTTTTCGTTAGAAGCTCATAAACCTGGTTTTCCCAAAACCAGGCTTTTCCCTATTAGTTCAATATTAGCAACAGCATAATCTATTGACTAAAGACACCCCCAGAAGAATTATTTTTTGATTAAATTTTATGGAAAGATTAATCTGGGTAGCTTGTAAGACAAATATCTTAAGCTAAAAGCATTGAAATGTAACTAAGTATACAAGGTTACTAGTCATCTGGGAGAAAGAAATTAACGTGTTTAAGAAAGTTTTGATCGTTGGGGTAGCTACTCTAGTACTTTTAGGATGGCCAATAATGGGCTATGCTTTTGCCCAAACCCCCGCAACTACTCCACCGCCTGCTGATACTGGGGATACAGCATTTATGTTGATATCAGCAGCGTTAGTCCTACTTATGACACCAGGATTAGCATTCTTTTACGGTGGTTTTGTGCGATCGCGCAATATTCTCAATACATTGATGATGAGTTTTGTATTGATGGCGATTGTAGGTGTTACCTGGGTTTTATGGGGTTATAGTTTATCATTTGCCCCAGGCTTACCATTTATTGGTGGCTTACAGTGGTTTGGATTGAATGGTGTGGGGCTAGAAACCACAGGTTATCTCCAAGGTTCAGCTCCAGCAGAGGTAGTTTCCTATGCCCCAACAATTCCCCATCAGGCATTCATGATTTATCAAGCCATGTTTGCCATTATCACCCCAGCCTTAATCTCTGGTGCGATCGCCGAAAGGATGAGCTTCCGTGCCTATTCTTTATTTGTGTTGCTGTGGTCAACCTTTGTTTACACACCACTAGCTCATATGGTATGGGGAAAAGGTGGATTTTTAGGTTTAGCTGGTGGCTTAGGTGCGCTCGATTTTGCAGGCGGTACAGTTGTTCACATTAGCTCAGGTGTATCGGCCCTTGTTGCGGCGATCGTCTTAGGCCCTCGCAAAACCTATCCAGACCGCCTCACCCCTCCCCACAACGTCCCATTTATTTTGTTAGGTGCTGGCTTACTCTGGTTTGGTTGGTTTGGCTTCAACGCAGGAAGTGCCTTATCTATAGCTAGTAGTACTTCTGGTAACTTAATCACCAACCCGGCGACAACAGCCTTTGTTGCTACTAACACCGCAGCCGCCGCCGCCGCTTTAATGTGGTTAATTTTAGAAGCATGGTTACGCGGTAAACCCACTGCCGTAGGTGCAGCCACAGGGGCAGTAGCAGGCTTAGTAGGTATTACCCCAGCCGCCGGATTTGTCACACCATTAGCCGCAATTTTGATTGGTTTTATCACCGCTTTCGTTTGCTTCTACGCCGTCAGTTTCAAACATAAGCTAAATATTGATGATGCCTTAGATACCTATCCAGTACATGGTGTTGGTGGTACAGTCGGGGCCATCCTCACCGCCGTCTTTGCCACTGCCGAAGTAAACTCAGCAGGTAAAAACGGTGTACTCAAGGGTAATTTTGCTGAACTAGGTGTAGAACTAGTCGCAATTCTTATTGCTTACGTAATCGCCGCAGTTGGCACTTGGGTAATTCTCAAGATTATTGATGCTACCGTTGGCTTACGAGTCAAAGAAGAAGCCGAATACCAAGGACTAGACATCAACGAACACGGAGAAGAAGGATACAACTCCGAGTTTAGCGATCGCATTGTGCAGTAGTCCATAGTCCACAGTCCATAGTTCAGAACTCTGTTGACTAATGACTGTTGACTAATGACTAATGACTAATGACTCATCCCGATTTAAAATCTGAGTCAAATCATTGGTAGATGTCGCTAGTCGTGTCAACTGCAAAACACTTTCCTGTTTGGGCTTTTTTCTCGCTCATATCCAACGGCATACTGATGCTGGCGGTCATCCTGCTCATTTGGCAAAAGCAGAGATTGACCGTCTTTTCTAATGAACCTGCATCAGTTCCAGCCAACCAAGCCCAAACCGCTACCCCAGAGTTAGGCCCCCGCCACCAACTCAATTATCAACAGTGGCTAGAGATTCTCAAACAGGAAGCCAACGTCGCTGCTGAAAAACGTCCCCCGCGCTTAAGCATATTAGCGGGGGATTCTTTGAGTTTGTGGTTTCCGGTGGAATTATTACCAGAGGATAGAAATTGGCTCAATCAGGGAATTTCAGGTGAAACCAGCCGTGGGCTATTGCAAAGATTGAGTTTGTTTGACAAGACTCAGCCGGATACAATCTTTGTCATGATTGGCATTAATGACTTAATTCGCGGTGTTAGTGATGATGTCATCTTAGATAATCATCGACAGATTCTTCGTTACCTACGAAAAACTCAC
Organism: Nostoc sp. MS1; assembly: GCF_019976755.1. NCBI lineage: Bacteria > Bacillati > Cyanobacteriota > Cyanophyceae > Nostocales > Nostocaceae > Nostoc > Nostoc sp. MS1. Next base: position 353,086 of record NZ_AP023441.1, on the reverse strand, counting down.
CCCAAAACAAAGATTTTTCTCCAATCGATTTTGCCTCATGGTGGAGAGGAAGCGACTTGGGAAGGACGAGAAAAACTTTTAGCTATTCCCAACAGCCGTATTCAGAAATTAAATCAGCAATTACAAAGTATCGCTACCAGACAAGGGGTTAAATACATGGATTTATACCCCTTGTTTATCAATCAAAAAGGCAATATTCGCCAAGAATTTAGCAGCGATGGCTTACACCTCAGCCCCGCAGGTTACGTAGTTTGGCGCACCGCGTTGCAAGTTTATCAGCAGGAAGCGGGGAGTGGGGAGTAGGGAGTGGGGAGCGGGGGGAGATGGGGAAGTAGGGGAGAAAAAACAACTGTCAACTGTCAACTGTCAACTGCCTCCTTCCCAAATGTCCTCATAGCGCGAGAGAATCAAAAAGAGAAGATATTAACAAATACAACAATGGATACAAAAACTTTTAAGCGTAACTTACAACATTCAGAAAATTACAACCGTAAAGGCTTTGGACATCAGGCGGAAGTCGCTACCCAATTGCAGTCTGAGTATCAGAGTAGCTTAATTCAGGAAATACGCGATCGCAACTACACTCTGCAAAGGGGTGATGTCACTATCCGCCTAGCCCAAGCCTTTGGTTTTTGCTGGGGTGTGGAACGCGCCGTAGCGATGGCTTACGAAACTCGCAAGCATTTTCCCACAGAACGAATTTGGATTACCAATGAAATTATTCATAATCCCTCGGTAAACCAACGTATGCAGGAGATGCAGGTACAATTCGTACCTATTGAAGCTGGGAAGAAAGACTTTTCTGTCGTTGCTAATAATGATGTAGTAATTCTCCCTGCCTTTGGTGCTAGTGTTCAAGAAATGCAGCTATTGAGCGATAAAGGATGCAAAATTGTTGATACAACTTGTCCTTGGGTATCGAAAGTTTGGAATACAGTAGAAAAGCATAAAAAAGGTGACTATACCTCAATTATTCACGGTAAATATAAGCATGAAGAAACTGTTGCCACTAGTTCCTTCGCTGGCAAATATTTAATTGTCTTAAACTTAAAAGAAGCCCAATATGTGGCTGATTATATTTTGCACGGTGGTAACAGAGAAGAATTTCTGCAAAAATTTGCTAAAGCTTGTTCAGCAGGATTTGATCCTGATACAGATTTAGAAAGAGTTGGTATTGCTAATCAAACAACAATGCTCAAAGGTGAAACTGAGCAAATTGGTAAACTATTTGAACATACCATGCTACAAAAGTATGGGCCAGTGGAATTAAATCAGCATTTTCAAAGTTTTAATACTATCTGTGACGCTACTCAAGAACGTCAAGATGCGATGTTAGAATTAGTGCAAGAAAAGGTTGATTTAATGATAGTAATTGGTGGTTTTAATTCATCTAATACTACTCAATTACAACAAATCGCCCAAGAACGTGGGTTGCCTTCTTACCATATCGATAGTGTTGAGAGAATTAAATCAAGAAATGCCATTGAACATCGGCAATTAAATGGTGAGTTAGTAACTACAGAAAACTGGCTACCAGCAGGACAAATTGTTGTCGGTGTTACTTCCGGTGCTTCTACACCAGATAAGGTAGTAGAAGATGTGATTGAGAAAATCTTTACTTTGAAAGCAGCAACACCAGTAGCTTAAACGCTGATAAATCAAACCAGAAAAATTTTAGAGGTTGTTAAACAACCTCTAAGGTTAGGCATTTTAGGCTGTCATAAAATATTGATTCATCAGTATTTATAGGCGGTTAATTATTTTTATCTAAAACGTATTGCTATATAAATAAATTGTCAGAATTAAATCTCTATGAATTATTGGTTAATGAAGTCGGAACCCGAAAGTTACGGCATCACTCATCTACAAAATGATAATCAAACTATTTGGGATGGTGTGCGTAATTATCAAGCTCGTAACTTTATGCGACAAATGCAACCGGGAGACTTAGCTTTTTTCTACCACTCCAATACAAACCCACCGGGTATCGTGGGGTTAATGCGTGTAGTTAAAACAGATATTGCTGACCCTTCTCAGTTTGATTCCACAAGTGAGTATTATGATTCAAAATCAACTCCTGAAAACCCACGTTGGCAAACAGTATTAGTGGAATTTGTCAAAAGTTTCTCTCAACCTATATCATTAACAATATTGAAAGAAAAATTTAGTGCAGATGAGTTGTTGCTAGTTAAACAAGGAAATAGATTATCTGTAATACCTGTTGCTGATGTAGTAGCTCAGAAAATTTTAGCAATGACAGGTAGTTGATTCAATTATTTACGAGTAGCAGTATATATAGATTGAGACTCATCAGTAAATACTACTAACAAAGCTATAGTTTTCCCATCAAAACTTTGTTGATTTTGCAGTACAGCCGATCGCACTGTTTTACCGTTAATCTTATCGCCTTTAGCTAAAACCTTAATTAATTTGCCATTCCAATAAGCATAAGCACCATACTGGTCATTTGCACCCGCAGCATTAAAAACTATATTGGAACCACTCATACATAAATTGGCAAAACTTTGAAAATTACCACTTCCGCTAGGAAGGCGTTGAGTAGTGTTGACTACTTTTTTGACATTACCACGTTTATAAATATAAATTTGATAAGCGAGTAATGGCTGCTGGGGAATAGCATAAGTTGAATCAAATGCTACATTTGTTCCACTGAGAGCTAAAGAAGCTGGATTAGCATTTAATTTAAGTAACATAGGTAGGGTTTGCAAACGATTATTAGAGTAGAGATAATACTTGCCTGTTTCCCCCATCCCCACAAAAACAATATTTGTACCACTGGAACGGAGAGTTTGAAACAGGTTGGTACTAAACATATGAGGCAGCGACTTTTTAGCCGAACCCTGTAAGTTAATTATTGGTCGTATAGAAGTGCCGTTGTGAAGGTAAACCCCTGCAACTAGGGTAGTTGTATTTTGTGGTGCATTTCCTAAAACGCCGACATTAGACCCGACAAAGGCAATGCTATTACCAACAATTACAGGTTCGCCAACGTCTTCAAAATTCCCCCCACCAGGAATAGGGGTTTTGCGGTCTACCAAACGTTGCAATTTGCCATTGCGGTAAATATACAAACCAATTTCTACGTTAGGGTCAGCTAAAGGACGACCATCTTTACCCCGAAAGACTATGGTTTGTTGGCTAATTGCTGGGACTGTTGCGGAAACATAACGAAATCGACTACGACCGCCAGGGATAGTAGTATTGCGGTCAACTACACGCTTGAGGGTGTTGTTAGTAAATAGATAAATTCCCTCTTGTTCCTCTCCTCGACCGACAAAGGCTATATTACCTCCGCTAATAATTGGCGCTTCAAATTTGGTAAAACCCCCTTTACCATTGGGAATTGGAGTCCGGGTATGGGCGATGGGACGGAAGGTGAAGCCGTTGAGGTTGATGGTTTGCTGTGCAGAAGATGGATAACTAGGCGTAACCACCAGACTAACACCGCAGGCGATCGCAATTAAGAAGATTGTTGGCTGGATTTTATCTAATTTTGTTTTCAGCATAGAGTAAATATACGTGTTTTTTTAATTAAAAATAACTGATACTTCGCCTTGGCATTTGACTTCTATTTTGGCTGCTTCGCTCTAAAATGTCATCGTTTCATCAATTGCTAGCCATAATTCTTCTCAGCCACTAATTCTTAAACCCACTTTGGTTAAAACATAGCCAGTGTGAATACAGAACAATCCTTATTTTCGCTTCGACTTACAATTCATAAATTAGAAATTTCTGTATTTCCACAGAATATCTGATTTGCGATCGCTCTTGACAAGTACTGTTTACTTTTAATGAAATTATTGGAGAATAAAAGTATCACCGACTCATCAAATTATTAACCAGGGAATAGCCATCTACCTTAATTTCTCTCCTGTTTTCATGTTTATTTCCCTATGGAGAATGGATTAGATGGCTAGAAAGAAAAAGAAATCATCTAGATTAAATTGTCATCATTCACTTAATACTAGATGTCCTATTTGCTGTGTTATTCCACCACACATATTAGAAAATATTGCTCTGAATGGTACAGAAACACAAAAAAGCTGGGCTTTTCAAACATTGAATGTTTCGGCACAATTGCGCGGACGCAGAAATGTTGTGGGTAATGTCTTTTTTGCCCCTTCTCCTGGTGAAAAACGCCGCACTATTTATGATGCTAAAAATACTGAACAATTACCAGGAGTTATTGCCCGTATTGAAGGCGATCCTCCTAGTAATGATGCAGCAGTTAATGAGGCTTATGATGGTGCAGGTGCTACTTATGACTTGTTTTACGAAATATTTGAACGCAATTCCATTGATGACAAAGGACTACGTTTAGACTCTTCCGTCCACTTTGGAGTGAAGTACGAAAACGCTTTTTGGAATGGGGATCAAATGGTTTATGGTGATGGTGATAGTGAATTATTTGATCGCTTTACCAAATCAATTGATGTGATTGCCCATGAATTAACTCATGGTGTAACTCAGTATGAAGCTGGATTAATTTATTATGGTGAACCAGGGGCTTTAAACGAATCTTTTTCTGATGTCTTTGGTACATTAGTTAAACAAAGGGTGAAAAATCAGACGGTGGAAGAAGCCGACTGGTTAATTGGTAGTGAACTATTAATGCCCAAAGTTAAAGGTATTGCTGTCCGTTCCATGAAAGCACCGGGAACAGCCTATGATGACCCAGTTATGGGCAAAGACCCCCAACCTGGTCATATCAAAGACCAATACACAGGTTGGGCGGATAATGGCGGAGTACATATCAATTCAGGTATTCCTAACCGTGCTTTTTATCTAGCAGCAATGGAGATTGGCGGCTACGCCTGGGAAAAATCTGGTAAAATTTGGTACATTGCATTGCGCGATTGCCTGCGTGCTAAAGCCGACTTCCAAAAAGCAGCTGATGTCACTACACAAGTTGCCAGCGAACTCTATGGTGATGGTAGTTTAGAACATAAAGCAGTGAAGAATGCTTGGAAACAAGTAGGGGTTAATTCGTAATTTGTAATTCGTAATTCGTAATTAAAGGTTTCTACTGCGAATTACGAATTTATTATTGCTTATAACTCTTTCCCCACTCCCCACTCCCCATTCCCCATTTTTGTTAAACTGGAAGGTGAAAATCTTATCTTCCAGGCTGAGTTAAATGCGGGTATCTTTAGAACGCACAGGCGGCTTTGCTGGAATTAGTAAAAGCATTAATGTAGACACAAACCAACTCTCTCAACAGGAAGCTGAGGAACTATCACGGCTGATAGAAGCAGCTGATTTGTTTCACCTACCTGCACAGATTATTTCTTCTCACCGTCAAATAGACCGCTTTCAGTATCAAATAACAATAGAAGATAATGGTCAACGGCATACGGTAACTGCTGGCGAAGCAGCGTTACCTAATAGTTTAAAAACATTGATTGAATGGCTAAATCAAGCATCATCTTCTTAAGAAATGAACAATTAACAATTGACAATTGACAATTGTTAATTACCTCGCAGGAGAAAGTGAGAGTATTGGACAATAAGAATTTTTTATTTTTTCTCCTTATCAAGGAGAAGTTTTAAACCTTGAATGAAACAATTGTGAATTATCAACTATAAAGGTTCCCAAGCTTTACCTTTATAGCCATAATCGAATATTTCTGGATGCAAAATTTCGGACAAAATTTCTAAAGAATCTACAAGTCTTGGCCCTGGACGGTTGAAGTAGGAATTACCATCAGTAATGTAAACTCTACCTGTTTGGGTTGCATGGAGTTTCTGCCATTGTGGGTTTTGGGTGAATAATTGGGCTTCTTGGCGAGTACGCTGTAAGTCAAAGCCACAAGGCATAAAAATTATAATATCTGGATTGCTAACTACCAGATTTTCCCATTTTAAATGAGGGGAGGGCTGACCTACTACAGAAAATAGTGTTTGTCCTCCAGCTAAGTTGACTAATTCAGGAATCCAATTGGCTGCAGCCATGAGAGGATCTGTCCATTCGATGCAAGCTACAGTGGGTACTTCTTCTAGAGAAAGTCCTTGGATTTTTTGTTGACAAATTTTGACCCGCGCTTCTAAATTTTCTAGTACTTTTACTGAATCAACCCCAAACGCATTAGCCACATGCTCAATATCATGCCACACATCCTCAAGCACATTGGGTTGTAAGGAAATGATTTGGGGTGAACTTTGGGTAAGTTCTGCAACAGCTTTTTCCACATCTTTAAGGCTGACTGCACAGACATCACACTGGTCTTGCGTCACAATATGGGTGGGTTGTAACTTTTCTAAAACATCTGTCTTGATTTGATAAATACTCAGCGCAGATTGCAGTATCTTATTTACCTCATCATGAATTTCACTACTATGCGCGTTACTATTTAACCTTGCTTGGGTACAAATAGGGCGATTTTGAATCTCTGGGGGATAGTCACATTCATGCGATCGCCCAACAATCGCATCACTTAATCCCAAGTTTGCTAAAATCTCAGTAGCGCTAGGAATTAGAGAGACAATTCTTACATTACCATTTGCCATTACACACCTCTACAACAGCAGCTGCGTTCTTCAGTTCATTGTTACAGACTTCCACTTCTGGGGTATCTTTCCACAGGTGAGATTATGTTGCAAAAAGTAAAAGACAAAAATTAAAAACACTTAATATTTGTCTTTATTTTACTTTTGACATCAGTAAATAAATTTATTTATGTTAAATTTGTTATACTCAAGTTATAAAAACTTTAAATTTATTTTTTCAGTGCGATCGCTTAGTCTGGTTGTAATTATATACGATGAAAATTAAATAAATTTGCGTAGCTTTTGATGCAGAAATGTGTCTATATTTCATTTTAAATTCATCAATTTAAAGAAAAAAAGATTTTCCAGATATGTAAAAGTTGCTGGCGTAATTGTAGTAATAAAAACAGTTCTACTCTCTTTGCAGAACTGCAAGGCAAAGTGATTTCTTTCCAGAGAAAACAAATGCAGGTGCTAGTGGTTCCAGATGTTACAGAAAGCCAGGCAAATCAGGAGGGTGTGCGAAACACACAAAACGTGCGACGTAAACAAAATCAGACCCTAGTGCAATTGGCAAGGAGCAAAACATTTCAGCAAGAACCTCTCAATGCTGTACTTCAAGAAATTACACAAGCTGCTGCCGAAACACTTCTAGTTGCACGGGTTAGTGTGTGGTTATATAACCAGAATGCTTCAGCGCTTGAGTGTATGGATTTATATGATGTTAATCAGCAAGTTCATACTTCGGGACAGTCTCTATTAAAAGCGAGTTATCCAGTTTACTTTCAAACTTTGGAGGAAGAACGCAGCATTGCTGTACACGATGCCATTAACGACAAAAGAACTCAAGAGTTATCTGCTACTTATCTATCGGTTTTCGGTATTACATCCTTACTTGATGCTTCTATTTGGGTAGGTGGACGTTTATTAGGTGTAGTATGTCATGAACATTGTGGTGAAGTGCGCCATTGGACACCAGAAGAAGAATATTTTGCAGGTTCAATTGCAGATTTTGTTTCCCTAGCTATCGAAGCCAGAGAACGCAATACAGCACAGGAAGCCTTACGTAAGAGCGAAGCGCAATTTCGAGGAATTTTTGAACTATCCTCTATTGGTATTGGGCTTGTGGATATGCAGGCGCAAATAGTCGATGCTAACCCGGCTTTGTGTCAAATGTTAGGATACCAACGAGTAGAGTTATGTGGTAAGCATTTCACCGATTATATTTGCCCACAACGGGGAGATCGAGAGCTTTATAAAAAACTAATTATCGCAGCCTCCAGAGATATCAAGCAACTAGGTGGAAAACCACATCTAAACATTGAGAGAGCCTTTATACATCGAGATGGTAATTTAATTTGGACTAAGCTGTCTGTTTCCGTAATTCCTGGTTCTCATGGTGAACCAGAGTATTTTTTAGCCATGATTGATGATATTACTGAACGCAAACAAACGGAAATGAAACTTCTTACTTCCCAAGCAGCCGCAGAAGCTGGTAGTCGAGCTAAAAGTGAATTTTTAGCCACTATGAGTCATGAACTACGGACACCCCTGAATGCAATTATGGGTTTGTCGCAGTTGTTGCAAGCGGAAATAGTTGGTTCGCTCAATGAAAAACAAAAAGAATATATAGATGGTATATACAGCAGTGGAGAACATCTACTGGCGCTGATTAATGATATTTTGGATTTATCAAAGGTAGAAGCAGGTAAAGAGGAATTATTTCTTGTACCTTTGCTAGTAGTAGATGTGTGTCATGAGGTCTTATCCATAGTAAGCGATCGCGCCACTGCTAAAGGCTTAAAACTCACTTATGAAATTGACCCACAAGCAAACATTTTTATAGCAGATGAGCGTCGCATTAAGCAGATGCTACTTAATTTACTCACCAATGCGATTAAATTTACCCCAGTCGGGGAAGTATCTTTGACAGTCAATAAAATATCTGAAGGCATCACTTTTACAGTATCAGATACAGGAATTGGTATCGACTCCAATCACTTTCAATTTTTATTTGAGCCATTTAAACAGTTAGATAGTCGGTTAAATCGTCAATACGAAGGTACAGGATTAGGTTTAGCTTTAACACGTAAATTAGCTCGATTACACGGTGGCGATGTGAGTGTAAAATCTACTTTAGGCGTGGGGAGTCAATTTACTTTATTTCTTCCAGATCAAGAAATTTAGTACAAGTCAGAGGAAAATAACTATGGACTACGGACTAATGACTATGGACTAATGACTATGACTGAACAACAGGGTAAAGTCTACCTTGTCGGCGCGGGGCCTGGCGATGTCGCATACCTGACAGTAAAAGCTGATAATCTTTTGGCGGCGGCTCAAGTGTTAGTTTATGATGCCCTAGTAGATGAGCAATTGTTAGAGTGTGTATCATCTGATTGTCTCAAAATAGATGTAGGCAAACGTGGCGGTAAACCCAGCACACCCCAAGCCGACATTAATAATTTATTAGTTAAATTCTGCCAAGAAGGTCAATTAGTCGTCAGGTTAAAATCAGGCGACCCCTTTATTTTTGGACGGTGTACCTCAGAAATTGAAGCTTTGAAAGTCGCAGGTTGTGCATTTGAAGTAGTACCGGGAATTTCCTCAGCCACAGCCGCACCTTTATTAGCAGGAATACCTCTCACAGATCCCGTGATGAGTCGCTGCTTTGCAGTCTTGACAGCCCACGAAGTTGAAGCTTTAGACTGGGAAGCGCTGTCACGGTTAGATACACTGGTAATATTGATGGGTGGGAAAAACCTTGCAGATATTGTAAATGAACTTTTACGCAGAGGGCGATCGCACCTCACACCCATAGCCATTATTCGCTGGGCAGGAACCCCTAGTCAACAAGTTTGGGCTGGTCAACTGGGCAATATTTTAGAACAGACGGCTGGTGTATCCCTCTCCCCAGTTGTCATCGTCATTGGTGAAGTTGTTGGGCTACGTAATTACCTACAACCTGAGAAAATATCTTCAGAGAACTCAACCACATCTATGGCTATGACTATTAACTCATCTCCCTCATCTCCCTCACCTTCCCACCTCCCCCTCACTGGTAAAACTATCTTAGTCACCCGTTCCGTGGGACAATCGAATCAATTTAGCGATCGCCTAACGGCATTTGGCGCTACAGTAATTGAAATGCCAACTTTAGAAATAGTTCCCCCTTCTAGTTGGGAGGAATTAGATCAGGCGATCGCTAATTTATCTCAATTTGACTGGTTAATTCTTACTTCTACAAACGCCGTTGATTATTTCTTTGAAAGACTCAACACTCAAGATAAAGATACTCGCGCTTTAGCTGGAGTAAAAATCGCTGTTGTTGGTGAAAAAACTTCCCAATGTCTTAAACAAAGAGGACTTCAACCTGATTTTATTCCGCCTAATTTTGTTGCTGATTCCTTAGTAGAAAACTTCCCTGAAACACTGTTAGGAAAAAAGATATTATTCCCTAGAGTAGAAAGTGGTGGACGAGAAATTTTAGTCAAAGAACTCTCTGCTAAAGGGGGAGAAATAATAGAAGTTGCAGCATATCAATCTTCCTGTCCTAAAAGTATCCCCGCAGCAGCAGAACAAGCATTAAAAAACCGCACAATAGATGTAATTACCTTTGCCAGTTCTAAAACAGTGCAATTTTTCTGCCAACTTGTAGAGAACGTATTTCCTAATAACATCGCCACTGCTTTAGAAGGAGTATGTATTGCTTCCATCGGCCCCCAAACCTCAAAAACTTGCCATACCCTATTGGGTCGAGTAGATATAGAAGCCCAAGAATACACCCTAGATGGACTAACCCAAGCCATCATACATTGGTCATTAAAACTATAAAACCCTCCTCAACTCCACACTCCTCAGCGTCCCTCTGTGCTTACCTCTCATTCCTTTACGTTTAGAAAACAACCAAATTTATACACTTTTTTCTTTATTATTACTGATACTAGTTATTTTTGATGCTAAAACAAGAATAATTAATCACAGTGTATATATGGTAACTCCAAATAAAGAAAAAGCATTAATACTCTTACGTCAGACATTAGACAACCCAACATCTAATTTTCGCACAGGATAATGGGAAGCAATAGAAGAATTAATCGAAAGGCGATCGCGTTTACTCGTCGTTCAACGTACTGGCTGGGGTAAAAGCCTAGTTTATTTTTTAGCAACAAAGCTATTGAGAGATCAAGGTCTGGGTTTTACTCTGTTAATTTCACCCTTACTAGCCTTGATGCGAAATCAAATTGCAGCCGCAAAACGCATTGGCATCAAGGCTGCAACAATTAACTCTAGTAATAAAGATGAATGGGAAACCGTCAAAACACAATTATTAGCAGGACAAGTAGATATTTTACTAATTTCCCCTGAAAGACTAGCTAATGATGATTTTAGAGAAAATATTCTCTTACCAATATCTCAGCGCATAGGCTTATTTGTGGTTGATGAAGCCCATTGTATTTCCGATTGGGGACATGACTTCCGCCCAGATTATCGGCGAATTGTGAGAATTTTACAAGCACTACCACAAAATATTCCCATCCTCGCTACAACGGCTACCGCTAATAACCGAGTTGTCGATGATATTATCGCTCAATTAGGTTCAAATTTGCGTGTTATGAGAGGTAATTTAACTAGAGAAAGCCTGCGGTTACAAAATATTTACCTTCCCAGCCCAGCCGCAAGAATCGCATGGTTAGCCGAACAATTACCTCAACTACCAGGAAGCGGGATTATTTATACATTAACAGTGAGAGATGCTAATCGGGTTGCTAATTGGTTACAAACTCAAAACATTAATGCTAAGGCATACCATAGCGATATAAAAGAAAATGAGCTTCGTGAAACATTAGAAGACGAACTACTAAATAATCAAATTAAAGCTTTAGTAGCAACTACAGCTTTAGGTATGGGTTTTGATAAACCAGATTTAGGTTTTGTAATTCATTATCAACGCCCTGGTTCCGTTGTCCACTATTATCAACAAGTAGGTAGAGCAGGTAGAGCAGTAGACCTTGCTTATGGTATTCTTTTGAGTGGTGATGAAGATGAGGAAATTATTAACTACTTTATTAATACAGCTTTCCCTCCCCAAATTCATACTCAACAGATTCTCAACCTACTGAACGAAGAAGAAGGTCTTTCAGTACCACAATTAGAACAAAGATTAAATCTTGCTAGAGGACAAATAGACAAAGTTTTAAAACTGTTATCATTGGAATTTCCTAGTCCAGTTACTAAAATAGATTCTAAATGGTATGCGACTGCTATTAATTATCAACCAGATGAAGAAAAGATTGCCAAATTAACAGCAATTCGTCGCGCAGAACAAGCCACAATGTCAGCATATATGCAAAGTCAACAATGTTTAATGGCTTTTTTGGGAAACGAATTAGACGATGCAAATCCGCGAAACTGTGGTAAATGTGCTGCTTGCTTAGGTAGACCTTTGTTACCAGTAATTTGTTCAATAGAAATGGTAAATAAAGCGGTTTTATATTTACGTCGCAGTGAACAAATTATTGAACCGCGTAAACAATGGCCATCATCTTATAACCCTAGAAATATTAGTAATAATTTAAGAGCAGAACCAGGAAGGGCATTATCATTATGGGGTGATGCTGGTTGGGGTGAATTGGTAAAACAAGGTAAATATAGAGATAATTATTTTGATGATGTATTGGTGCAAGCTACTGTTGACATGATTCAACGTTGGCAACCACAGCCGTTTCCTACTTGGGTGACTTGTGTGCCTTCATTAAATCGTCCAGAACTTGTACCAAATTTTGCTCAAAGATTAGCTGAAAAACTCGGTATAACTTTCATGCCAATTGTGCTAAAGGTTAAGCAAACACAGCTACAAAAATCTATGAGCAACAGTTACCAACAAGCTCATAATTTGGATGGTGCATTTAAAATTGATGCTTGGCCAGGAATTGGTGGTTCTGTATTCTTAGTTGATGATATGGTAGATTCCCGTTGGACTTTTACTGTAATTGCGGCGCTTTTACGCAGTGCTGGTAGTGGACAGGTGTTTCCTGTTGCATTAGCCCTCAATACATTAAGTCAAGGCGACTAGAAGACGATGTTAAATCATATTTTACCACCGGATACTCAAGCAATTTTGCTCTTGTGTGCAAGCTTTGGGCAAAGTCGCCAAATTGAACCGCAACCGTTAACCTTAAGTGAATATAATTCTTTAGCTGAATGGTTGCTGCAACAGGAAATGCGTCCAGCACATTTACTCGAACCAACAGCAAAAAAACAATTAAAACAACTCCATATCAATAAACTTGACCCTGAGAGGCTATTAGCTTTACTAGAACGGGGCGCAATGCTAAGTTTAGCCGTAGAGAAATGGACAAGTCGCGGGTTATGGATACTTGGACGCAGTGACGCACAGTATCCTAAACTGCTGAAGCAGCGACTAAAACATTCAGCACCAGCCGTTCTTTATGGTGTTGGTAATAGAGAACTTTTATCACAGGGAGGGCTAGCAATTGTTGGTTCCCGTGATGTGGATGAAGAGTTACTTGCTTATACGCGAAAAGTTGCAGAAGCTAGTGCATTAGATGGAATACAGGTAATTTCCGGTGCAGCCCGTGGTGTAGATCAAGAGGCTATGTTAAGTATTTTGAATGATGGAGGCACATCTGTAGGTGTACTGGCGGATAGTTTGACTAAAGCCGCAGTAAATGGCAAGTATCGCTCCAGTATTAAAGAAGGTAGACTAACCCTCATTTCTAGTTACGATCCTGATGCTGGTTTTAATGCTGGGAACGCAATGGGGCGTAACAAGTATGTCTACGCCCTAGCTGATTATGCGCTTGTAGTTAATTCTGCTTTCGGTCAAGGCGGGACTTGGGCTGGTGCAGTAGAAGCCCTTTCTAAACTCAAGGAAATTCCAGTTTTTGTGCGAATGTCTCCTACCGCCTCAGAAGGTAATCAGCAGCTATACAATCAAGGTGCAAAACCTTTTCCTGGTGAACTTGGGAATAGTTCCTTAAAAAAACTTTTGGTAGAAGCTACTTCTGCGGTTGAGACTCATCCTCAAATAAACCAAACTTCTACAGAAATAGTCCAGGATAAACAAGCACGAGAGTTAACATCAACTCCACAAAACATCTATGAAGCTGTTTTACCTTTCATCCTTAATCATTTACAGCAACCGAAAGATGCAAAAACTCTGGCGCATTGTTTAGAAGTCCAACCATCGCAAATGCAAGAGTGGTTAAAAAAAGCAGTTCAACAGGGGAAAGTGAGAAAAATTAATAAGCCAGTGGCTTATGTTGCTAATGAATCTGTTACTCAACTTTCTTTATTGGCGTAAAACAGCTACCAAACCACATTAAAATAATTGCACAACTCCCACCCCCACAGGAGTATCCAGTTGTGCAACCAGACTTGATAGGTTTAGAAATTAGTAAAGGAGAACTGAGACGCTTAATAGGAGTGTCACCAGATAGAGTTTCTCGTCCTGGAACTATTGGCAACAGTCAACAGCGCTTAAAATTTTGGCAGCAGGAAATATCTTTAGTATTTGTATTATCTATAATCATTGTTGGCTTGATTTATACCTTAATTATCCTGCCAACAATTGGTTCAGCGATTCAATTAGGTATAATTTTATTCATTATAGTCGCAGTAGTGCTGTTACTGGGGCGATCGCTTGCTCAACGTGCCAAAACTTCCAAAACCCTCACCAAGCTTTTAGATGCAGTTGACCAATATCACGCCTTAATTGTAGCCGTTGATGTCAACGACCAATTAGCGGTGTCAGGGAACTTAGATAATAGTCTTGAAGATAGGGATCAAGTTATTACCACTCTGCAACTGTTGCGAGAAGATTTAGTCCAAGCTTTGAAAACAGAGCGGCTTTTGCGGGATAATAAAAAACTGCTTGCTAATCAACAAGAGTTATTTGTCAATCATTTAACCAATATTCAAGCCATCCAAGAAAATACCCAGGCAAGCGAATATGGTCAAATTATCAATCAAGTATTGCAGATTGGTCTTGATGTAGAAGCACAATTAAGAAAATTACAATCTTAACTCAGCACTCCCAACTCAGCACTCAGCACGCTTATGAGCAACAAACCAAAAATTATTGTCTTGGATGATGATCCTACAGGTTCTCAAACAGTTCATAGCTGTTTGCTGCTGATGCGTTGGGATGTGGAAACTTTACGCGCAGGGTTACGGGATGATGCACCAATTTTCTTTATACTGACCAATACCAGAGCTTTAACCCCAGAATCAGCCGCATCTGTTACCAAAGAAGTCTGTCAAAACCTGAAGGTAGCACTGGCGGCTGAAGGTGTGGACGACTTTCTCGTAGTTAGCCGTTCTGATTCTACCTTGCGCGGGCATTATCCCATCGAAACAGATGCGATCGCCCAAGAACTCGGCCCGTTTGATGCTCATTTTCTCGTTCCGGCCTTTTTTGTTGGCGAAGCCTCGCGTAGCGAGGGAGGACGCATCACCCTCGATAGCATCCACTACCTAATTATCGATGGTGTACCTACCCCAGTCCATGAAACTGAATTCGCCCGTGATTCAGTTTTCTCCTATCATCACAGTTACTTACCTAAGTATGTGGAAGAAAAAACTCAAGGTAAGATTCAAGCTGAATCTGTAGAAAGATTTTTATTGGATGACATACGTCAGGGAAGCTTAGAACGCTTGCTCAAGCTTACAGCTAATCAGTGTGCTGTAGTTGATGGGGAAACTCAAGCTGATCTCAATAATTTTGCTGTCGATGTATTAGCCGCCGCCAGTCAAGGTAAACGCTTTTTATTTCGTAGTGCTGCTAGTATTTTAACTGCCTTAGCTGCCTTACCTCCCCAACCAGTCGCCGCCGAAAATATGGCTGAGTATGTACGTAAAGGTAAACCAGGAGCCGTGATAGTTGGTTCCCATGTAAAAAAGACGACACAACAATTAGAAGCGCTGTTACAAGAGGCGGGAACGGTAGGAATTGAGGTGAATGTGTCAAGATTACTTGATGAACAATTAGATGCAGCAAATAAACTGTTAGCTGAAATCAAAACAAAGGTTGAGGAAGTACACCAAATAGGGAAAACACCAGTAGTTTACACCAGCCGTCAAGAACTCACCTTTAAGGATGTGAAAACTCGTTTAAATTTTGGACTGAAAGTGTCAAGTTTATTGATGGATATTGTCCATAACTTACCTAATGATATCGGCTTTCTGATTAGCAAAGGTGGAATTACTTCCAATGATGTATTAAGTACAGGATTAGATTTAACTTCAGCCCGATTACTAGGGCAAATTTTACCAGGTTGTTCAATGGTGATAACATCATCTAACCACCCACAGTTCCCCAATTTACCAGTAGTATTATTCCCAGGTAACGTAGGTGATACTAATGCCTTGGGAAAAGTTTATCAAAGATTAACTAAAAATACTTAAGTAAGGATGTTGTTGTAATAAGCAACTAGTTTAATATTGGTAATTACCGGGTCTGTCCCTTGTCTTTATGGCTGGTACTGCATGACTTCTGATTCTGCCATCCCCAATTTAGGGTCAAATTCTGCATTTTCCGACGCAGAGTATAATTCTACCGTTGTCAATTCTGAGGCAAATTCTGCACACCCCGATGCAGAATCTAACTCTGTTATTCCTGATGCGGAACTAAATTCTGTTCTTCAGTATTTAAAGTCAAATTCTGAAGTTACTGAGGTTGAGTCCGACTCGTCAATTGTGGATGAGCAGGTAAATTCTACCCCAACTGATATAAACTTACTTAACCTCGAATTAGACCTAAATTTAGAACCAAATACTCAGGAAACTGAAGTAGAAACTAATTCTAGTTTGTTGAGTCTTGAGAGTCTTGATGCGCCTGAAGTGGTAGCTGAGAGTAAAGTTAAAAATAACATCCAAGTACAATTAAAAACTGAAGCGGGAAGATTATTAGTAGTTCTACCTACAGAGTTACAAGTGCCTGCAACAGAATTTACTTGGGCTGATATTTGGCAACAGTTAAAGTTCCGTTTAAATGCAGGCGATCGCTTGCGTACTCGGAATACATCTGTACACCTAGTAGCCTATGACCGCCTATTAGATGGTAGACAACTGCAACAACTCGCTGAAACCTTTAGTGAAGTGCAGTTGCAACTCAAATCAGTCGCCACTAGTAGACGACAAACTGCGATCGCCGCCGTTACATCCGGTTATTCTGTAGAACAATTACAACCCCAAACGGCCCTCAGTTCTGAATCAAAAGCACTTTCCACACCCCAAGCAGACGCACTTTATCTGGAAATGACCATCCGTTCTGGAGTAGAAATACGCCATCCAGGTACAGTAATTTTATTGGGAGATATCAATCCAGGTGGTATCGTAGTGGCAGATGGGGATATTCTGGTGTGGGGTCGTATGCGAGGAATTGCTCATGCTGGGGCTGCGGGAAACCGCGAGTGCCTGATTATGGCATTGCAAATGGAACCTACCCAATTGCGAATCGCGGATGCTGTAGCTAGAGCGCCAGAAAAATCGCCGACGCACTTTTATCCAGAAGTAGCACATATTACTACTCAAGGCATACGTATCGTTAGAGCTACTGATTTTTCCCGAAATCAAATAAGTAAGATCAACCAAACACCATAAATATTTAATATATTTGTCTAACCATAAATCCAGCACATAGTTATCATGACGCGCATTATCGTAATTACCTCCGGTAAGGGAGGGGTGGGTAAAACTACAGTCTCGGCAAACTTGGGGATGGCCTTAGCTAAAATAGGTCGTCAAGTCGCCCTTGTCGATGCGGATTTTGGTCTGAGGAATTTAGATTTGCTACTAGGGCTAGAAAATCGGATCGTCTACACAGCTGTAGAAGTTCTATCAAGAGAATGCCGCTTAGAACAAGCATTAGTCAAAGATAAGCGCCAGCCAAACCTTGTCCTGCTACCAGCAGCGCAAAACCGGACAAAAGACGCGGTAACGCCCGAACAGATGAAGCTATTGGTAAACGCTTTAGCGCAGAAGTACCAGTACGTTATCATCGATAGCCCAGCCGGGATCGAAAACGGCTTTAAAAATGCGATCGCCCCAGCCAAAGAAGCCCTCATTGTCACCACCCCGGAAATTTCTGCCGTCCGAGATGCTGATAGAGTAGTTGGCTTACTCGAAGCTCAAGGTGTAAAGCGCGTCCACCTCATTATCAACCGCATCAGACCAGCGATGGTACGAGCAAATGATATGATGTCTGTTCAGGATGTCCAGGAACTTCTGGCAATACCTTTAATTGGGGTACTTCCTGATGACGAGCGTGTTATTGTTTCCACCAATCGCGGCGAACCTCTAGTATTAGCTGATACCCCCTCCCTAGCTGCCGTAGCCTTTGAGAATATTGCTCGCAGACTAGAAGGAGAAACGGTTGAATTTCTCGACCTTGACGCACCCCACGACAGTATCTTCGCCCGCCTGCGAAGATTGTTATGGACTAAGATTGTGTAACCTACTTTCCAATCTCTGCATACTTATCCGCAATGATCCTCGAATTATTAGATAAACTTTTTTTACGTGGTTCTGACACCAGCCGTTCTCAAGTCAAACGTCGTTTGCAAGTCGTCATTGCTCACGACCGCGCCGGCTTAGACCCTGAAACTCTAGAAAAAATGCGGAAAGAGATTTTAGATATCGTCTGCCGCTATGTAGAAGTAGAAGCAGATGGTCTAGAATTTGCCCTAGAAAGCAATCAAAGAACAACCGCCTTGATTGCTAACTTACCCATTCGCCGGGTCAAACCAGAGCTACCCTCGGACGAAACATCATAAAATAGCAGCACAGTTTGATCTCATTGATTAACGATGTCAGCTAAAATTACATCGTCAAATTATGCTGCTTAATATTTTTTATACATGGTAATGGTTTTAGGCAATTCCTAAGAAACCATAATATATACACGCTAAACTACCAACTATAATAAAGTACAGAATAATTTTAATGGTATGGGCTAGGTATCTTGCATATTTTCAGGGCAGGCAAGATGCCTACCCTACAAGAATTATTTCTTAACTAGACAACATTGGGAATTAGTATTAACCCCGCGCAATTCCTTCTTCCCGTGCTGCACGTTGCACAGCCGCCGCAACTGCTGTCACAACACGTTCATCAAAAACAGAGGGAATAATATGTTCTCGATCTAAGTCTGAGGGATTAACTAAAGAAGCGATCGCACTAGCTGCTTCTAAATACATTGTCGTAGTAATTGTCCTTGCCCGACAATCTAAAGCACCACGAAATACGCCAGGGAAAGCCAACACGTTATTAATTTGGTTGGGGTAATCACTGCGACCAGTAGCAATTACAGCCACATCGTTATTAATTACTTCTGGCTGAATTTCGGGAATGGGGTTAGCCATAGCAAAGACAATTGGGTCTTTCGCCATCGACTTGACCATCTCTGGTGTTAACACCCCAGGCGCACTCACACCAATAAATACATCTGCACCTTGGACTGCACCAGCTAGTGTACCTTGAGCTTTCACAGCAAATTCTTTCTTTTCTTCATTCAAGTCAGTACGACTAGTAGAAATAATTCCTTTAGAGTCGCACATCCAGATTTTATCCGCTCCCGCCTTCCGTAGTAAACGAGCGATCGCCACACCAGCCGCACCAGCGCCGTTAATCACGATACGGATATCAGCGATTGATTTGTTTACCAGTTTCAAGGAGTTAAATAGAGCTGCCAAGGTGACAATCGCTGTACCATGTTGGTCATCGTGAAATACGGGGATATCTAATTCCTCGCGTAATCTTTGCTCAATTTCAAAGCAGCGTGGCGCGGCGATATCTTCCAAATTTACTCCACCAAAAACAGGAGCAATATTTTTTACTGCTTGGATAATTTCATCTGTATTTTGGGTATCCAAGCAAATAGGAAAAGCATCCAACCCAGCAAATTCCTTGAATAACATGGCTTTACCTTCCATCACTGGCAAAGCTGCATAGGGGCCGAGATTACCCAAACCTAAAACCGCACTACCATCGGTGACAATGGCAACCGTATTTTGTTTGATCGTTAAATTATAAACTTCTGCGGGGTCTTGAGCGATCGCTGTACAAATCCGACCCACACCAGGAGTATAAGCCATTGCTAAATCAGACACACTCTTGAGCGGTATCCGGCTGGTGATGCTAATTTTGCCACCACGATGTAGATTAAAGGTGCGATCGTAAACACTGACCACCTTGATATCAGGTATAGCTTTGACTGCTTGCACAACAGTTTCCGCGTGTTCAGTGCTTGCAGCATCAACCGTCAAGTCACGTACAGATATCTGCCGAGTTTGCTCGATTAAATCGATTTGACCAAGATTACCACCAGTGGATGCGATCGCTTGAGTAATAGATGCTAACATTCCCACACGATTGGGAATCTGCAACCGGAGAGTAACACTAAAACTAGAATTGGGGGTTAAGTCTGCCATCTTAATTGAGGATTTGGATTTTAGATTTTATATCGAAATTGTTACAGAAAATTCTATTTTTGCGATAAAACCTCACATCCAAATCAGCCACCGGATAAGTATGGCTGAGAGTTGTATACACCTACAAGAATTTTGCCAAACCATCTTGAATAATTTTAAACTAGTAATCTTAACATTCTTTAAGTAAGTATTAGGAAATATAAGTTACTTTTTTTGCCATCTTGGGAACTCTATAAATACTGTTCAGTTAGTGATTTACCTCAAGAGGCTATGTATCGTTTACCGCCAACATCAGCCCCATGAGTTGAGGAGGGTATGAGGGTATACATCAGCAAAACCCCTATCTCTAGTCCTTATCTGCATCAGTATTCTGCAAGATTGTGAGGTTTAATTTGTGGATAAGTCAATTATTCAGTTGGTTGATGAGTTACCCAGTGATAATATTACCGTCAAAGTTTTACAAGCTTTAGATTATGTAGCCCCTGGTCAATGGCAAAATTTAGTAGGTTTCGATAATACCATCCGGGCAGTCACCGGAGAAACCGATACTAAGGTTATTCAAAGAATCCGCGATCGCGCCACTTCTTTGTATCACGATCCTCAACAAGGCTACCAAGCAGCCATCAAACTTTACCAAACCTTAGATAAAGCCGATACAGCAATGGCGACTGCGGCCTTAGCCAATAAATTAGGCGAGAAAATTGGCTTCCTCTCATTTTTAAACAATATTACCCCTAAAGCCGACCTCACTCAAACCATTGATTTACTATTAAAAATTGCCGTCGAAATTATCGTTTTTTGCAAACTCAACGGTATTCCCCAACCAAACCCCCAAGAGTTTGCCAATTCTCTGGCTAATAATTATCAGGATGCTTCCTTAATTAGAATGGTAGCCCTAGTTTGTCTAGATGGTATTTTGCCATTAGGCCCCGACTTCCTGAGTAAAATTCAGTCCATGATTAGTGGTGCTGACTCCAATGCTGTAACTCAAAATCCTGTATTCCAAGCCATCAACAGCTCCCTCCCAGGCAATAACCCCACCGATAAACTTGGCTTTATCAATCAAGGTTTCAACTCTGTCCAAGGCTGGATGAATAATTTAGTTAGTAAGACAGGTATCACCCCACAATCAATTTCCAGTCATCTGGGTAATTTTATTCAAATTGCTGATGATAATTTAGATTTCGTAGCTGCATTCCTAGACCAAACCACCAATTACTTTGAGCATACAGGTATTCAAACAGTAGCTCGCAAATTAATCTTGCAAGCACATACTTTAGTCAAACAAGAAATTCCACCAGAACCAGCAAAACCTCTGCAAAATAATACAACTCAATACACAGTCAGTACGAAAGTAGAGGTTTGGGATGAAGAAGAAGAAGATTGGTATGAAGCCTCAATAGAAAAGGTTCAAGATGATCAATTCTTTATCCATTACATCGGCTACGGTTCATCCTATAACGAATGGGTTGGTGAAGATGACATTCGTACAGGCGACTATGCTGCAACTGATGATAACGGATATGCAGTCGGTAAAAAGGTGAAACGTTGGAGTGAAGATGAGGAAACTTGGTACACTGCAACGATTGAGAAAATTCAAGGACATCAATACTTTCTTCATTACGTCGGTTACGACTCATCCTATGATGAATGGGTTAATGCCGATGATATTTCCTAAGAAGGTTATTTAGTGAGGACTTCAGTCCTCAGATAAGTCAAAAAAGGACTAAAGTCCTTACTACAAACTCAAAGCAAAAAAGCGCCCCCAGTTGGGGGCGCTTTTTTTTTATTCAGCTAAAGCTTAGGAATTAACCGTGGATAGCAGGAGCGCTGATAGCAACAGGAGCAACTTCAGAAGACGCTAAGTCTAAGGGGAAGTTGTGAGCGTTACGCTCGTGCATGACTTCCATACCCAAGTTAGCGCGGTTGATGATGTCAGCCCAGGTGTTGATGACACGACCTTGTGAGTCGATGATCGACTGGTTGAAGTTGAAACCGTTGAGGTTGAACGCCATTGTGCTTACACCCAACGCGGTGAACCAGATACCAACTACGGGCCATGCAGCTAGGAAGAAGTGCAAGGAACGGGAGTTGTTGAAGGATGCGTATTGGAAGATTAAGCGTCCGAAGTAACCGTGTGCTGCAACGATGTTGTAGGTTTCTTCTTCTTGTCCGAATTTGTAACCGTAGTTTTGTGATTCGTTCTCGGTTGTTTCACGAACCAAAGAGGAAGTTACCAATGAACCGTGCATTGCACTGAACAAAGAACCACCGAATACACCAGCCACACCTAACATGTGGAAGGGGTGCATCAGGATGTTGTGTTCTGCTTGGAACACGATCATGAAGTTGAATGTACCACTGATACCCAAGGGCATTCCATCTGAGAAGGAACCTTGTCCGATGGGGTAGATCAAGAATACTGCGGTTGCTGCTGCTACTGGAGCGGAGAATGCTAGGCAGATCCAAGGACGCATACCCAAGCGGTAGGATAATTCCCACTCACGACCGAGGTAGCAGAATACGCCGATGAGGAAGTGGAATACTACCAATTGGTAAGGGCCACCGTTGTACAACCACTCATCTAAGGATGCTGCTTCCCAAATGGGGTAGAAGTGTAAACCAATTGCGTTGGAGGAGGGAACAACTGCACCAGAGATGATGTTGTTTCCATATAGTAAGGAACCAGCTACGGGTTCGCGGATACCATCGATGTCTACTGGAGGTGCAGCGATGAAGGCGATGATGAAGCAGGTGGTTGCAGCTAGCAATGTGGGGATCATGAGTACGCCGAACCAACCGATGTATAGGCGGTTGTTGGTGCTGGTGATCCAGTTGCAGAACTGCTCCCATACGTTGGCGCTTTGGCGCTGTTGTAAGGTTGCTGTCATGTCTTTATGATTACGTTGCTTGTATGAATGTTTTAGGTGCTTCCACCTGTTACACATCTTAATCCTACTTATTGCGTTTTGTAAAGTATTTTGAGAAAACTTTTTTCTAAATAGTTATTAAATAGGCTGAGATCCAGTTATTACAATAGTTTTAACTTGTAATGAAAATAAAATTGTGTTACTCACACTCAAATTAACTTATATTAAGGAAAAATCATTCTTATGTTAGATGCCGATAGTGCAAGTGCGATATACTGTAACAAGCCTCACCGCAATTACACTACCTACAGCCCTGCATATACAATCGTTCCTACCTACGAGTGTTTTAATCGCTGCACCTACTGCAACTTTCGCACCAACCCAGGAGAGAGTCCCTGGATGACTTTATCCGCAGCAGAGGAAATCTTACGGCGACTGCAAAAGCAAAAAGTCTGTGAAATCCTCATCCTCAGTGGTGAAGTACACCCCCACTCACCGCAGCGTCAGGCATGGTTCCAAAGAATCTATGATTTATGTAAATTAGCCTTAAACCTGGGATTTCTCCCCCATACCAATGCGGGGCCTTTAAGTTTTGCAGAGATGCAGCTACTAAAAACCGTCAATGTTTCTCTGGGTTTGATGCTGGAACAGTTAACGCCAAAATTATTAGAAACAGTCCACCGTCATGCACCGAGTAAGTTACCAGAACTCAGGCTAAAACAATTAGAATGGGCTGGAGAGTTGCAAATTCCCTTTACAACAGGGTTACTGTTGGGAATTGGGGAAACCTTGGATGATTGCTGGGAAACATTACAAGCAATATCGAACCTGCATCAGCGTCATCATCATATACAAGAAGTGATTTTACAACCCCATAGCCCAGGAAATCAGCAAACCTTTGATGCACCAGCTTTTAACCCCCATCAATTACCAAAAATCATTACCCAAGCAAGGCAGATTTTACCCGCAGATATTACAATTCAAATTCCGCCTAATTTGGTTAAGGATGAGCAATGGTTACTAGCTTGTATAGAAGCTGGTGCAAGAGATTTAGGGGGAATTGGGCCGATAGATGAAGTCAATCCCGATTATCCCCATCTTCAAGAACAGGAATTAAGGGAAATTTTACAGCCGGCGGGTTGGCAGTTAGTCCCGCGTTTACCTGTGTATCCGCAATTTGATGGTTGGTTGTCAGAGGAGTTGCAAAAAGCGGTGCAACAATGGCGAAAGACTTTAACACCAGCTTCTATTTTGTGAAAATTAAGCTGTGCAAAGTTGTTTATGTTCTTATATTCTCATTATTCATGAGTTCTGAAATCTCGGCTACGAGTCTTTGATACTCGTGAATGAGTCTTTGAACGGTGTTCATCTATCCTAGATACTCGACGGTAAGTCTTTGATACTGATGAATGAGTCTTTGATACTCATTGGCGAGTTTTAGAACTGAATATATATTGTGTATTAAAACATTACAGTTTGAGCATACTTAGCTCCGTGATTATGCGCTAATATGGCGCTAACCTGGGAGACTTATACTTATGACACAAGAATTTGCTCTTTTGAAGCGAATATACAACGCTTTTGACCCATTCCGACCTTTACCCGCAGGAGATCCGGCTTATGTCGATTGTGGGGAAGTGCGGGGAGACGGCGATATTCTTGTGGAAGTAGGTAGAGAAATTTTGTTGTCAGACAGAAAGACTTGTCAACTTTATGCAGGACATCGAGGTGCGGGTAAGTCAACGGAACTCCTGCGTCTCCAGAAATTTTTGGATGAGAGTGGCTGCTTTGTAGTTTATTTTCCCAGCGATGAAGAAGATATTGATCCAGAAGATGCCCAATATACTGATATTCTCCTAGCTTGCACCCGACATTTATTAGAAGGATTAAAAGATACTGTTAAACCTGTAAGTTTGTTGAATTGGCTCAACAACCGTTGGCAAGATTTAAAAGATTTTGCTTTGACGGAAGTTGCTTTAGAAAGCTTAAGTGTAGAGGCTCAAATTTCTCAGTTTGCCAAAATCACCGCCAATTTAAGAACTGAACCTAGTCAACGTCAAAAAATTCGTGAAAGAGTCAACCCGCATACTGTTACTTTAATTGAGGCGTTGAATCAGTTCATTAAAGATGCAAAAAAACACTTACCTGATGGTTATTCTCAACTGGTGTTAGTTGCTGATAACTTAGACCGAATTGTCCCTATACCTCAAGAAGATGGACGCAGTAATCATGACCAGATTTTTATTGATAGGAGTGAACAGTTACAAGCTTTAGATTGCCATTTAATTTATACAGTGCCAATTTCCTTACTTTATTCTAACCGCGCTGCCGATGTGGCAAATATATATGGCAATACTCAAGTTCTGCCGATGATTATGGTGCAAACACCAGAGAATGAAGCTTATCAGCGTGGAATTGAGAAAGTTAAGGAAATATTGCAAAAACGGCTGAGTTTGATTAACCCTAGTTTATCTGTCGTCGATATGTTTGAGCAGAGAGAAGCTTTAGACAATCTCTGCTTGATGAGCGGAGGTCATGTGCGAAATTTATTATTATTAATGAAGGAAGCGATTAAATACACTAAGAGCTTACCCATTTCTAAGAGAGCCTTACAGCGTTCAATTAGCGAGTTGCGAAATACCTATCGCAATACTGTTTTTTATAATGAATGGGAAGCATTAGCAAGGGTGTATCAATCTAAACAAATAGAAAACAACCAACTGTATCGAGGTTTATTATTTAATCGCTGTATTTTGGAATATCGTTATTTGAATGAAGAGGGAGAAAGTCAGGTATGGTATGATATCCATCCATTAATTAAAGGAATTAAAGAATTTCAAGATAAATATAATCAACTTTATTCATAATAAAAGCTAAATGGGCGGTTAGAAAGTGCGTGTACACAGACGAAACCTGCCTAGCCTTCCCTACGGGACGCTACCGCGAACGGCAACGGCAAAGCCTAACGCAGGTTGAAAAACCCTAAACTTTTGGTTAGTCCGTGTAGGCGGACTTTGCTTGTATAGCTGCGAATTACATTAGCCCAGGCTTAAGTTAAATCAAGCTAAACTGTATCTACAGTATTTGTCTGAAATTATGACATTAGAATTAACTAATTGGGATGAAGATTTACCAGTAGCCGCAGATGAAGAATATCAAGCCTTAGTTCGCACGCTAAAGTTTACAGATAGCTTTGGTTTGTTATTTGTGCGATGTTCTCCATCCCAAGGTAAGCAGTTAGTTAACCAAGTTACAGAAGATGTTACTGATAAAAATATTGAAGTTTTGGAGTTAAAGGAATCTGTTGATAACTTATATCAAATAATTGATGAATTAAACAATAAACAAAAAATTGATATTTTATTTATAACTGGTTTAGAGCAATCATTTTATCAATACGAAGAATGTAAAGCTTTGTCAGGATGGGATAGTAGAGATACACATTCATATAGTTGGAAAGGTGTACCGCCTGTTTTAATCAACCTCAATCAACAGCGAGAGCGTTTTCGAGAGAAATTTAATATCTGTTTTGTGTTCTTGCTACCTATATTTGCAATTAAGTATTTTATCCAACGCGCTCCAGACTTCTTTGACTGGCGTTCAGGTTTGTTTGAATTTCCTGTTGATGCGGAAACGCTAGAACAAGAATCATCACGGATACTTCAGGATGCAGATTATGAAAAATATCAGGCTTTAACACCAGAAGAACGAACACAAAAAATACTAGCTATTCAAGAATTAATCGCAACAGAAAATCAAATAGTTAATAACAAAGCAGAATTATTACGTGAACTAGGTAGATTATACGCTGCTGCAAACGATTACAAAAAAGCGATCGCATCCTACGACCAAGCACTACAATTTAGACCAAATTATCACGAAGCTTGGAACAATCGCGGCAATGCGCTCAGGAATTTAGAACGCAATGAAGAAGCGATCGCATCCTATGACCAAGCACTGCAATTTAAACCAGATTATCACGAAGCTTGGAATAATCGCGGCAATGCGCTCAGGAATTTAGGACGAAGTGAAGAAGCGATTGCATCCTATGACCAAGCACTGCAATTTAAACCAGATTATCACCAAGCTTGGAACAATCGCGGCAATGCGCTCAGGAATTTAGGACGCAATGAAGAAGCGATCGCATCGTTTGACCAAGCACTGCAATTTAAACCAGATATACACCAGGCTTGGTACAATCGAGGCATTGCGCTAGGGACTTTAGGACGCAATGAAGAAGCGATCGCATCGTTTGACCAAGCACTGCAATTTAAACCAGATTATCACCAAGCTTGGAACAATCGCGGCAATGCGCTCAGGAATTTAGGACGCAATGAAGAAGCGATCGCATCGTTTGACCAAGCACTGCAATTTAAACCAGATTATTACCAAGCCTGGTACAATCGCGGCAATACGTTAGGGAATTTAGGACGCGATAAAGAGGCGATCGCATCCTTCGACCAAGCACTGCAATTTAAACCAGATGATCATCAAGCTTGGAATAATCGTGGCATTGCACTAGGGAATTTAGGGCGCAATGAGGAAGCGATCACATCCTTCGACCAAGCACTGCAATTTAAACCAGATTATCACCTAGCTTGGAACAATCGTGGCAATGCGCTCAGGAATTTAGGACGTAATGAAGAAGCGATCGCATCCTTCGATCAAGCACTGCAATTTAAACCAGATGATCACCTTGCTTGGTACAATAAGGCTTGCTGCTATGCACTGCAAGGTAACACTGAACAAGCAATTGAAAGTTTGCAAAGAGCCATTAATCTAAATCCTCATGAATGTCGTAAATGGGCAATTAATGATGATGATTTTAATAGTATTAAGGATGATGAACGTTTTCAAGGCTTGATGGAAAAATAAAATGAGATTACCTTTAAACTTATACCTATAATAACCATATAAATTAATGGTATAACTCACATTTTCATAACCAACTATTTCTCAATCTCTAACTGTTCCCTCACCCAATGGCGAAAGTTTCTTGCCATTGCCATTACACCAATTTGCTGACCATTGCTGGATGAAATAGAGGCAATTGTATGTATTGATTATACTTATGAAAACAATGGCTGATAAGCTAAAAAGCCATGTACCCACACAAGATTGACCTTGCACCCTTAGCACTGTTGTAAAATAGACAATAGATGGATTCGGGGGGCCAGTTTAGCTGGTCGAAACGCCTATAGAAACTATTTTCGGTAATCTTCAGGGTTTAAAATCCAGTCAGCTGAAGCAGCTACAGCGACTGTACCACCAGCGCATCCCAGGCGATCGCATCACAACGCCTGAGTTCTCCCAGCGTCTGGCGGCTATTAGCACGGAAATTAACCTCCCTGTATGTGCCTATGTCAACCGTCGCGGACAAGTGATTCGGGTTGGCGTAGGCACACCGCGTCAGACGCAAATTCCACCGATGGAATTACCGCGTTATGGTGCAGAACGTCTTAGTGGGATCCGTTGCATTTCCACTCATCTCAAGGCGGAACCGCCTAATGAGTCCGCTTTAACAGCAATGGCAATGCAGCGTTTAGATGCCTTAGTGGTCATCAATATTACCGGGACAGGCTTTACAAGGCGCGGTGGTGGGGCTACAGGATACGTCAAAGAAGCGTATTTAGCGCACCTAGTCCCGCAAGATGCCCGTGCGTTGATTCCTAGTACAGTACTTTCTGGGTCAAACAATGGTCAGTCTGGCGGTTGGAGTATATCACCACCACTGGATTTAGATGATCTGGCAGATCAAGATTTCCTTGACCTAGTGGAAGGACTGGAAGAGGAGTTCCGACGAGAGTTCGTCGCCCAGGAAGTAGATGCTGACCACGATCGCGTGTTAATTGTAGGTGTGATGACTGATAATATGTCATTACAACAATTCCACGACACTGTGGCAGAATTGGCGCGGCTTGTGGATACGGCTGGTGGAGACGTACTACAGACAGTACAACAAAAGCGATCGCGCATTCATCCGCAAACCGTCATTGGCGAGGGTAAAGTCCAAGAAGTCGCCCTGACAGCCCAAACCTTGGGGTGTAATCTAGTGGTCTTTGACCGCGACCTCTCACCCTCCCAAGTCCGCAACCTAGAAGCGCAAATTGGTATCCGCGTAGTTGATCGCACCGAAGTTATATTAGATATCTTTGCCCAACGCGCCCAATCTCGCGCCGGGAAATTACAAGTCGAACTAGCACAGCTAGAATATATGCTGCCGCGACTCACTGGTAGAGGTCAAGCAATGTCCCGACTGGGGGGTGGTATTGGTACACGCGGCCCTGGTGAAACTAAACTAGAAACCGAACGCCGCGCCATTCAACGCCGGATTTCTCGACTGCAACAAGAAGTTGACCAATTACAAGCGCACCGTTCCCGGTTAAGACAACGGCGACAACATCAGGAAGTTCCTTCCGTTGCTTTGGTGGGTTATACCAATGCTGGTAAATCTACCTTATTAAATGCGTTAACTAACGCTGAAGTATATACAGCAGACCAGCTATTTGCTACCCTTGACCCAACTACACGCCGCCTAGTCATTCCTCACGCGGAGACTGGACAACCCCAAGAGATTCTGATTACAGATACAGTAGGGTTTATCCATGAACTACCTGCATCATTGATGGATGCTTTCCGCGCCACCTTGGAAGAAGTGACAGAAGCCGATGCTTTACTACATCTGGTTGATTTATCTCATCCAGCTTGGTTAAGTCATATTCGTGCAGTGCGGGAAATACTAGCACAAATGCCGATAACCCCAGGCCCGGCGTTGGTAGCTTTTAACAAAATTGATCAAGTAAATAGTGAAACTCTAGCCTTAGCACGGGAAGAGTTTCCCCTGGCTGTGTTTATTTCTGCCAGTCAGCGTTTAGGATTAGAAACCTTACGTCATCGTTTAGGTCAACTAATTGAGTACGCTGTAGACCTGGGGTAAACCCTTAGTCTTCATAAAATTATTATACTGTCGTAGTCTTTGTGACTGCGGCATTTTTTATTCATAGCTAGGGATAGGTTCAAACTATGATGATTTTGGTGCTGCATTGCTCATCCTACTTTCTTAATATTGAATGATGTGGAATTTACTTAATGACAATCTTGAGATAGGCATGTTAGAACGATTAATAATAGGTAAAGAATATTACATTAGAAATTGCCTTTTAACTTATCTTTAGCCACTAAGTCAACTTTCACAAAGTATTATCAGCAATGACTATACAAACAGGTTTGCAACCATCACAATCACAAGATGTCAAAGTTCAACTGCTATTAGCTGGAGGACATCAATATACTATTTATTTAAAATCAGACGCACCAATACTAAATAACCTTGTAACTACAATTGTGGCTCGTGCTGCTCAACAAGAATCTGCCAGTCATTGTTTATTTCAAATTCCTATAAATGAAGGCCGTTCTGCTTTATGTTTTTCTAGTGACCAACTTATTGGCGTAGTTACAGAACCTCCTGTGTGGGTACAACAAGTAGAAAATATCAAACCTGTTACTACCAATGTTTTAAATTCTAATTATATTCAACTAGATAATTTTCTATCTGCTAAAGAGCATGAAAGGTTAATTAAATATGTACTAGCGAACAAATCAGCGTTTGCACAAACTAATACTTCTACTAATGATAAAAATTATCGTCGTTCAATGGCTCTCTACTCGTTTCCTGAATTTTCAGAATTAATTGTTAATAAAATTCAGAGAATGATTCCTGACATCATCAGTAAATTAGATATGCCGTCCTTTAATGTATCGCAAATAGAAAGCCAGCTTACAGCACATAATGATGGTAACTTCTATAAAGTGCATAATGATAATGGTAGCCCAGAGACAGCTACAAGAGAACTCACATATGTCTATTACTTTTATCGAGAACCTAAAAAGTTTTCTGGTGGAGAGTTAGTTATCTACGATAGTGAAGTCAAAAACAATTTTTATGTAAGTGCTGAATCATTCAAGACTGTTGAGCCGCGTAATAACAGTCTTGTGTTTTTCCTCAGTCGATATATGCACGAAGTTCTACCTGTAAATTGTCCTTCTAAGTCTTTCGCAGATAGCCGCTTTACCATCAATGGCTGGGTACGTAGAACAGAAGTTTAACTATCACTTTATCAAACGAATCATTGCAATATATTTTTAATGTAAAGAAGGCGCTGATCATTGTCTTCTTTTTATATTATTTAGGGCTGGCTGAATAAGGGCGAAAGATAGCAGAATGAAGAGTTTCAGGGTCAGGAAAGAAAAATAAGGTGAAAAGAAAAAGGGTAAGATAAGTAAAAATCCTTGTAGCAAGTTGCGTTAAAATGTATCGAAGAGCGCAAAAGCAAGAAAAAGCAGCAGAAAACTTTGAACTACCCTTTGGGGGAAAACTAGCGTCAGATAACCGATGGGTAATCATGGCGAACATGATACCTTGGTCAAAATTTGAAGCAGAGTACGCAGAAATATTTTCAGCAAGAATGGGAGCGCCAGCCAAAACATTTAGAATGGCGTTGGGAGCATTAATAATTAAAGAAAAATTAGGAATAAGTGACAGAGAGACAGTAGAACAAATTCGGGAGAACCCGTATCTGCAATACTTTATAGGAATGTCAGCATATAGTAATGAATCTGCATTTGACCCGTCAATGCTAGTTCATTTTAGAGAAAGGATAGATATAGAATTAGTCAATAAAATCAATCAAGAAATAGTCAGGAAGATGTTAGAAAATAAACAGGAGGTAGAAGTAAGAGCAAAAAAGCCAGAGGTCGAGGATTCAAAAAGTAAGCCAGCCAATAGAGGAAAATTAATATTAGATGCTAGTTGTGCGCCAGCAGACATAAGTTATCCGACAGATTTAGGATTATTAAATCAAGCCAGAAAGCAAACAGAAACAATCATAGATACATTATATAAGTCCTTATTAGTAAGAAATATCAACAAACCAAGAACCTACAGAAACAAAGCAAGAAAGGATTATTTAGCAGTAGCCAAGAAAAGAAAACCAACAGTTAAAGAAAGAAGGAAAGCTATCAGAAAGCAACTGCAATATATCAACAGAAATTTAACTCATATTCAGCAGCTAATAAATTTAGGTGCGTCACTATTAAAACTGAGCAACAGTCAATATAAGATGTTGCTAGTAGTAGCAGAAGTTTATCGTCAACAGTTATGGTTATATGAAAATCAAAAAATTAGTATACAAGACCGCATTGTCAGTTTAAACCAACCACACATTCGTCCGATTATCCGAGGTAAAGCCGGGAGAACAGTAGAGTTTGGGGCTAAGTTTTCAGCTAGTTACTATGATGGCTATGTATTTTTAGACCATATTAGTTGGGACAACTTTAACGAATCAGGAGACTTAAAATCACAAGTAGAAGCATACAAAAACTACACCGGATATTATCCTGAATCAGTTCATGTTGATAAGATTTATCGGACGAGGGAGAATCGAGCTTGGTGTCAAGAAAGGGGAATTAGAATTAGTGGCCCACCACTAGGTAGACCCCCCCAAAATGTCAGCCCTGAAAAGAAGAAACAAGCCGCTTATGACGAAAGGATTCGTAATTGTATTGAGGGCAAGTTTGGACAAGGTAAACGAAGATTTAGCCTTGGTAGAGTTATGGCTAAACTTCCTCATACTTCTTTCACCGCTATTGCCATAACTTTTTTAGTTATGAATCTTTCTACTCTGCTATTACGGCTTTTTTGTGTATTTTTTTGCCTATTTTTCAAAACTGAGTCTTTTTTTACTTCTTCTATTATCGAAACTGATATTTCATTAAACCTTAAACAACAAAAACTTATCTTTTTTCTGGACTGACTACTTAATCAATTTTTCTCTTCCTTTGAAATGACTTTTTCAGCAAGCCCTATTTACTTTAATCAAAATTACTGCAATCTTTACAAACCGTTTTAAGATAAGTAATTTGTTCTGTTTTAAGAAAATTTATA
The DNA here is from genome assembly GCF_019976755.1 of Nostoc sp. MS1. NCBI lineage: Bacteria > Bacillati > Cyanobacteriota > Cyanophyceae > Nostocales > Nostocaceae > Nostoc > Nostoc sp. MS1. The sequence goes on along the minus strand of NZ_AP023441.1, from coordinate 320,312 downwards.
TATAAAACATTTAAGTAAGTTTCTGGAAAAGAATAAAATTGCATAAAAATACTTATATTTAGCTATTGCCTAAAAATGTTAATACTTAGGTATTTACATGAATTTTAGTTCTTTTACCCTTGAAATTAAAGTTACTATAAAAATATAAATAAACTATAGACTATATGGAAGTTGCTGTGGCAAATTGTATCTACTAATAACTGAAAAGATAACAGCCTTAGAAATTGCTATTAAGCGCATCCCACCTTCAAACATTGGTAAATACAACTCGCAGCTACAAACTAGTAAGTTAGTAAAATGCTGAAGCAATAATTCACGCAAAAAGCGGAATTTTAAAAGAAAGCCATATATTTTGTGACTGCTTCAAAGTAGATTTTGAAGGGATTTTTGCTGCTGAAATGCAATTTCACTGAGGCTTTTGGCATTTTAAAGGAGTTTATAAGTAAGTGGGTCAAATGAATACACAAAAAATAATAGGTTATTTAACCTGTGGTTTGTCATCATTAGCTGTAGTTATGGCTGGGCAAATCTCTCAAGCCAATGCAGCTTCGATGAGTTTTAACATTACTAATTTTACTGGCGACCCGTTACAAGCTAAATTTACGCTGGATGACACAATAGCGGGTGCTGGAAAAGTTCAGTTTAAGGTAGAAATTGTCCCTAACGCAACCAATAATAATATCGGCGACATACGCGGAATCTTCTTCGATATTAAAAACAACAATCTGTTATCTGGTCTCACAGTTACAGGTTTAAATGGCACACCCATAACAACGACTGCATTTAATCTTGCTGGACAGCTTGAAAGCGTTGGTAATGCCAATCTAAACGGTGATGGAAATACCCATAAATTTGAATATGGTATAGAAATTGGTGAAAATGGTTTAAAAGGCGGCAAAGATGACTTTCAAGTAGCAACCTTTATTCTGTCCAACAGTTCATTACCTTTAACTCTAGACCAGTTTTATGGTCAGGAGTTTGGTTTGCGTGTAACAAGTGTAGGGCTTGCCAACTCTAGTCGTAATGGCAGTAGTAAACTGGCTGGAATAGCCTCTCCAGCGCCAACACCTACACCAACGCCAGCACCAACACCAGCGCCAACGCCAACACCAACACCAGCGCCAACGCCAACACCAACACCAGCACCAATACCCGCGCCAACACCAGCACCAATACCCGCGCCAACACCAGCGCCAACGCCAACACCAACACCTGCACCAATACCAGCGCCAACACCAGCACCAACACCTGCACCAACACCCGCGCCAACTCCCGCACCAACGCCAGCGCCAACACCCGCACCAACGCCAGCGCCAACACCCGCACCAACACCCGCGCCCACACCCGCACCAACACCCGCACCAACACCCGCGCCAACACCCGCACCCACACCAACTCCAATAAATTTAAATCTGACTAATCAAGGTTCGTCAGGATCTATCAATAATGCTTTATTTCAACAAATTAGTAATAATGATCCTGCTGGTACTGGCTTGATTAATTCATTTTTGCGAATTGACACCAATCAAGATACAGAGCAAGGTTACAACACAGATTATCGGAGTGTGCAGTTTGATGAGAAAACAGATTCTAACTTCACTCGCTCTCTGTTGTTAAGTGCTGTACCTGTCGTAGACATCAATGGGATACGTTATCGCCAGTTCATTCTAGATATCAATGAACCAAATAGTGATAAAAAAAGCTCGATCAACTTAGATATGTTACAGATTTTCCTTGGTAATGCCGGAAATCTGACTAATTTTTCCACCACTAATGGTTTTGGTGCGAATGCTACCAAGGTGTTTGACCTAGACGCAAATGGTAACAATACCATTGCACTGAAAGATATTAATCCTGGTAGCGGTCGCTATGATATGTTGGCAAACATTCCTGACGATCTATTTACAGGCCCGAACCAGTTTGTTTACCTGTACTCGAAATTTACTGGTAATGATGGTGGCTTTGAGGAATGGGCTGTAAGAACCCCAACCCCAACACCAACCCCAACACCAACACCAACCCCAACACCAACCCCAACCCCAACACCGACTCCAACCCCAACACCGACTCCAACACCAACACCAACACCGACTCCAACCCCAACACCGACTCCAACCCCAACACCGACTCCAACACCAACACCAACACCGACTCCAACCCCAACACCGACTCCAACCCCAACACCGACTCCAACCCCAACACCGACTCCAACCCCGACTCCAACCCCGACTCCAACACCGACACCAACACCAACCCCAACACCGACACCAACACCAACCCCAACACCAACCCCAACCCCAACCCCAACACCAACCCCAACACCAACACCAACCCCAACACCAACCCCAACCCCCTACTATCAACCGCCTACTCCAACACCAAAACCCAGAAAAGTTCCAGAGCCTAGTACAATAGCAGCTTTAGGACTATTTGCAGCAGGTGCTTTGAAAATTAGGAAGAAAAACAAAAAGGATGACTCACAGGCGTAAACAAAACCATTGAGTAACTAACATCAATAGTTCTGGGTTGAGGAGTGGATTAAAACTTCTCAACCCAATTTCTTATTTAGAGAATTGTTTGTCCAACATAGGAAGATAGCCCTTAACTCACCACAAGACCTAGCAAAGTTCTAAAATTGAGAATTAAGGAGTATGAAATTAAACTGAGGAATGTATGGCAGCTAAAGTGGAAATTTATACTTGGGCAACTTGTCCTTTCTGCATCCGAGCTAAAAATTTGCTGAACAAGAAGGGTGTGGAATTTGTTGAATATGGTATTGATGGGGATGAGGAAGCACGGGCTAAAATGTCTCAGAGAGCTAATGGTAGACGCTCACTACCACAGATTTTTATCAACGATCGCCATATAGGTGGTTGTGATGATATCCATGCTCTGGAAAGTAAAGGTAAACTAGACGAGCTATTAGCATCTGGCTAATTATGGAACAGATTTACGCTTTTTCCCTCAACAGTAGTTATCAATCTGTCAGGATATCGGGGGATAATTTATCAGAGTAATTCCTGGCGTTGAGGCAAAAGGCGTGAAACTGGCTTTTATTATTGATCCCATTCATCAGTTAGACCCATGTCATGATACTAGTGTGGCACTGATGGAAGCAGCACAAATTTTAGGACATGAAGTTTGGGTGACTCAAGCGAATTGGTTGAGTGTGGTAAACAGCAAAGCTTGGGCTATATTACATCGGGTAGAACTAGTACCCATACAGTTAGTTGAAGGGCGTTGGGTAGCAACAAATCCTTGGTATAAGTTAGGCGATGGGCTACGCCCCGCCGGAGGCGATGGCGTTCCGCCCAGCGTAGCTGATCGCACTTTCAATTCTTTAGAAACGATGGATGCCGTATTTATGCGGACAGATCCACCAGTAAATGATGCTTACCTTTTTGCTACCTATGTCCTCGATTACATCGACCAAAACAAGACTTTGGTGATTAATAATCCTGATGGTATCCGTAGGGCCAATGAAAAAATGTATGCCCTCCAGTTTACCAAAGCAATTCCCGAAACTATTGTCAGTGCTGATAAACAATTTATCCGCCAATTTGTGGAAGCTAAAGGCGCTACTGTTCTCAAACCCTTGGGTAACAAAGCTGGGGAAGGGATTTTATTTTTACAAGCAGGCGATCGCAATTTTAACTCCATAGTTGAACTTAGCACCCAACAAGGTCGATTACCTGTAATGGTACAAACCTATTTACCAGAGGCGAAAGAAGGAGACAAACGGATTATTTTACTTAATGGTGAACCTATTGGCGCTCTCAATCGCTTGGCAAGTAGCAGCGATTTCCGTAATAATATGGCAACTGGGGGAACAGTCGCCAAAACGGAAATTACTCCCCGTGAGCAAGAAATTTGTAGCCAAATCGCCACTAATTTACGTCGAGATGGGCTAATCTTTGTAGGTATTGATGTTATTGGTGGCTATTTGACAGAAGTTAACGTTACTAGCCCCACAGGGATACGCGAAATTGACAGACTAGATGGAACTCATCTGGCTCATCAAGTAATTCAATGGGTAGAACAGAATCAAAAGTAGGGTATGAGGTACAAGTTTAGAAGTTATACCAATTCAAAATTCAAAATTCAAAATTAAGAAAGCCTCATTTGGCAAGGATTTGGGAGTTTGTATGTATTGCTGAATTTTGGAGAATTGGTATTACTTGGGATTTTTTGCTGGTTAGTTTGTATGCTCATCTATCCAGCGATGGCTATAAACCTAATTTCTATCTTGGTTTTTAATACACATTTGGACAAAAAAGTCAATAGACTCTTGCCCAAGTGTATTTATTTTTTGAATACTAACAATTTATGTTTAACAGCATCAAGATTTACCGGAGATCACAAAAGCACCTCTGGCTCAACTTGATAATTAGCAGTTTTTATAAAGCATTTAGCTTGACTAGAGACTATAAATTTTAAATAATCCCAAATCTGAAACCGCTTAATTTTTTGGTCGCCGTCTTTGGAGAAAATCAGGAATATCTAATCCAGATTTTTCTTTTGGTTCGGGAGTAGCTGCTGGGGGATTGACGGCTGGTGTTTGTGGTGATGTTCGTTTTGGGGGAACTGATACTACCCTTGGATTTGAGGTATTTTGTTGAGGTGCTGCTTGTATTTCTCCGGTAAAACCAGTAGCAATGACGGTGATTCTTACTTCTCCTTGTAATCTGTCATCAATCACCGCACCAAAAATAATGTTGGCGTTGGGATCAACTACTTCATATATTGTTTCTGCGGCGGCGTTGACTTCGTGTAGGGTGAGGTCGCTACCACCAGTGATGTTGAAAACAACACCTCTAGCACCTTCAATAGAACATTCTAGTAGTGGTGAAGAAATAGCGGCGATCGCAGCTTCTCTAGCTCTTGATTTACCAGAACTTACGCCAATACCCATCAGGGCTGATCCCGCATCTGCCATGACAGCCCGCACATCAGCAAAGTCTACGTTTACTAAACCGGGGATAGTGATAATGTCGGAAATCCCTTGTACCCCTTGACGTAGGACATCATCGGCGTAGCGGAAAGCCTCTTGAACTGGGGTTTGTTCTGGGATCACTTCCAGTAATTTATTGTTGGGAATAATAATTAAAGTATCAACTCTACTTTTAAGACCTTCAATACCTTGTTCTGCCTGACTGGTACGACGACGACCTTCAAATACAAACGGACGTGTTACTACACCAACCGTCAAAGCGCCCATTTCTTTGGCTACTTCTGCGACAATGGGGGCTGCACCTGTACCAGTACCGCCGCCCATCCCAGCCGTTATAAATACTAAATCAGCACCTTCCAACGCTGTTGCAATTTCATCGCGTGATTCCTCAGCAGCCTTTTGACCAATTGCAGGATTACCACCTGCACCTAAACCGCGTGTAAGTTTCTGCCCAATTTGTAAACGGCTGGGAGCGCCGGCTAGAGTTAAAGCTTGAGCATCAGTATTAATTGACCAAAACTCTACACCAGAAACATCTGACTCAATCATGCGGTTCACAGCATTACCACCGCCGCCACCAACACCAATTACTTTGATGTTGGCAACTCGTCCTGGAACAATCTCACCAATACGACTACTTTCCACAGAAATCTTTTTACTATCGTTGTTTTGTCCAAAATTCAGCCCTGAGTGATTAAAGGGATTACCGGAGTTCACCGCCAGTGATAAGCTCGGTTGTCCCATCGATTGGGAATTTCTATAAGTAAGTTCTTGGTTATTATCAAGTGTCATTGGATTTGTGAAAGGTAGATAAACGACTTTTTAGGTGTTGCGCATCTAGGAGTCAACTATAAGTTTGACGGTGCTGAAAATTTTCGCACTGTTCTCTATTGTGTTCACTCCTCCCAACCTTAACAAGATTGTAAGTGTGAAGGTCTGCCATGAGCCAAGCCATCACTCATAATTGATGGTGCAGTAGCCTGTTGACGCAGATCCTTTAAGAGAAGGGAACATAGAGATGACGTTTTGCTCACCACAGGTGAGCGTACAGCTAATTCTAGAGAAGTATACATACATTTACTGAAAATTGATCTGTATAACTTCCACAAGTTATTAATATTTTCTCCTCTTTGTAGTTTTTGCCTAGTATACCGTTGGTATATGGAATGCCCAGCTAACACTTCTGTTAAAGATTTTATTTGGTAGTTAATTTGACCTTTAATAGTGTTATTTCTTTGAGCAATAGCATTAAACACTGATAACATTTTGTATAGTTTGCTATTTTTATATGTAAAAATATACTGAGTATATGATGTTTCGACTCTGGCATAATTAGTATTAATGGCTAACTCTAGGCAATTAAACATACACTCAATAAAAATATAAGTAATAACATAACTAAAGGTTCTCAGCAGAGCGCTTCATCTGTATAGGGAAGCTACAGGAAGTGTTCACTGCCTTAATAATATAGTTGATAGGTTTCCAAATTGGGGATAATTTTAACACTAACCAAAAAAGTAGGCTTTTGTGCGTTATATATCCCTAAACTTCATAGGTAATGAAGAAAATCCTGACTTATGAGTCAGTTTGTTACTTTTTGTGACTAAATATAATTTTAATGACAACACTATTTAAGCCTACCAAGCTTTTTAGTCATTAACATAAGAGATTCCCACCTCTACCAAGGATTCAAAACTTGCTGCTCAACAATAACTTACAGTAATAATAAGTACCAAATGATTCTTCGTTTACGTAAGTTGCGATCGCCATTAGTTTTGCAACTCTGCAAAAACATTAAAGTAAACAATTATATCGATTTACAAAAATAAAATTTATTAATATATGAGGAATTTTTGACACAATGTTAAGGAGTTTCCGCCTTCACTGGCTCTGGTTTTTGGATCATATGTACTAAAGGAGATTCAGGATTTTTGAGATCGATGTAGTCTATCTCCGCCGGATTTAATTTTGTATTGATATGACGCAATTGAGCTAATAAATTGATCTGGTCGGGTAACTGACTAGTAATTGCTCCAAAATAAACTTTGCCTAATTCGGTTTTGATAATCAAGTTATTAGGATCTTGGTAATCAACTTCTGTAATTTTTACAGAACTTTGGCTGAGATAGGGGTAAAGTTTTCGCCAGTAGGGAGCGTATTGTTCTGGTGAGCCTGTTACTTTGAGACTAGGCAGTTTGATCTGCGGATTTACCAATTTATATTTTTCTAATGGTATCCAGACTCCATTGGCATCAATTAGACCTGTAGTGGTTTTGTTACCTGTATTATTAGACTGTGCTTGAGTCCTTTGAGCCACTGCTACAGGTATTCTTTCTTCAATTTCGATAATTAGTCCTGGTGGGAAAAGACGACGGTTGACGGTTGCTTGAGCAATAGTTGGCTGTTGCTTCAAAGCCTCAGCGATCGCGCCAGGTTGAATCCGCCATAAAGATTGAGGGTAAGATAAATGTAGCAGAGACTTCATCGCTTCTTTTGACAGTGGTTGATTGCCAGATTTCATCAACACCTGTTCAGGGGTTTTTAGTACCCATATCGGTTGTAGCGCCACCCACAATAAACCACCTGCCAAACCCGTAACCGCCAAAGTCCGCCAAATAGCTTGAATAATTTTCATCTGGCGCTGTCTGCGTAATTTTTTCCGCCTTTGAGCTAATTCTGTTTGGCTAACTGAAACTATATCTGGCATCAACACCTCTTTATTGCTTTGATTACGAATTTTTTAACTAGTTTTGTGTAATTTGTTCACTGTAGCCAAGTAGCTGAAATTGACTTGCTAGTAAAACTTTACAGCAACCACATGAGAATAATGGCACAACTTCTATGTATCCTGCCAACAAAAATTTCCTCAAAAAAGCAAAATCTATTTTCGGAAGAATAATCTCATCTTTATAATTCTGCTGTAAGTATACTTAAGCTATTAGTAGCTATATTTGCAATTATTTCAAACAAAGTTCCGAAATAGCCCTTAGAAAAAATCATTAATAGTAAGAGAAAATTAGTACATAAAAAAACATAAAAACAAGCATCTACTACTGGGCATGGGAAATACAATCAATTTGTCACGCTTCTACAAAGCATGTAACCCTAGTTACACCCTCAACATGGGCGTGATGCTTGACCGCCAATACTATATCGATTTTGCTGATGTGCGTGGCTGCAAGATTGTTGAGGAACTGCAACGTACTGTCAGCCGTATTTCTCCCGATGAACCAACCTGCCAGTTATTTACAGGTCACATAGGCTGCGGAAAATCCACAGAATTACAACGCCTCAAAGCAGAATTAGAAGCAGTTGGATTTCACGTAGTCTATTTTGAGTCTAGTCAAGACTTAGATATGGCAGATATTGACGTTAGCGATATTTTGTTGAGTGTAGCTCGTCAAGTCTGTGTCAGTTTAGAAGCCATTGGCATAAAACTCAGACCTGGTTACTTCACCAATTTATTTCAAGAAATAGGAGAATTTTTACATGCTCCTATAGAAATTAGTGGTGAAGCAGAATTTTCTCTAGGAATTGCCAAAATTACAGCCAAAACGAAAGATAGCACTCAGTTACGTAATCAACTCAGACAGTATTTAGAACCCCGCACCAATAGCATTCTGCAAGCGATTAATGAAGAAATTTTAGAAAAAGCTGTAGAACAGTTAAAGCGGCGCGGTCAAAAAGGTTTAGTAGTCATTGTAGATAACTTAGATCGAGTAGATATGCGTCCTGTGGCATCAGGACGGACGCAACCAGAATACTTATTTATTGATCGAGGCGAACAGCTACGTAGGCTGAAGTGTCACGTAGTATACACCATTCCTCTAGCCTTAATTTTTTCTAGCGAGTACGAAACCCTGAAAAACCGCTTAGGTGGGGGTATTGCACCGAAAGTATTACCAATGGTGCTAGTGCGGCAAAGGGATGGTAACGACTATGAACCAGGAATGTCATTGCTACGTCAGTTGGTACTAGCGCGGGCTTTCCCAGAAGTTAATACTCAGCAAAGACAACAACTCGTTACAGAATTATTTGAGCAAACAGAAACCCTAGACCGTTTGTGCCGTGTTAGCGGTGGACATATTCGGAACTTACTGGGCTTACTCTACAGCTGCCTCCAACGCCAAGATCCACCCTTTTCCCGTGATTGTTTGGAAGCTGTCATCAAAGACTACCGCGACGATTTACTTTTAGCCATTGATGAATGCCAATGGGAATTACTCTTTGAAGTAGTCCAGCAACAAAGTGTCAAAGGGGAATCTGATTATCAAAGTTTACTCAGAAGTATGTACTTATTTGAATACCGTGATCGCGTGGGGCGTTGGTTTGGTATTAGTCCAGCTTTGGCAGAGACAGAAAAGGTTCTAGCTTGGCGACAACCAAGGTAGCAAGTTGCATTTTCAATAGTTTTTTTGACATTTTAATTCCAGGATTTAGAAAGGTAAACCAAGCCTTTCTAAATTCTGCTATGTGATTTCTCAGATTTTTATTACCAAGATTATAATTATGATTCAGTCGCAACTTGCAACAGCGATCGCCAATAATAACGAGCAATCATTACAAAGGCTGATTCGCGCCATCAATCTATCTAAAGGAGAGTTTTCTCTAATTCTAGTTCGTTGCAATTATCAGCAATTACGCGAACAAATGCGATATATCCTGCGAGATGTAGCTAAGGATATTAATATTCGAGAGTTATATCTTCAAGCTTCGATTACTGCTTTACACACTACAATCACATCGCAACTACATTTAGATAACCCAGCAGTTGCTACAGACTCTCTACCATCAGCCGTCATGGTTTTTGGTTTAGAGTCTGTGATTGCACTAGAAGATTTATTAACCGGAATTAATCAATCAAGAGATATTTATGCCGCTAGTTTTCCCTTTCCTTTAATCTTATGGCTACAAGATGAAGTGGCATCACTGCTGTCTCGGTTGGCTCCAGATTTTAAAAGCTGGGCAGCAACTACGATTAAATTTGAGATGCCTCAAGAAGACTTAATTGACTTAATCACCCAACAAACAGAATCTTTATTTGCCAAGGTTTTAGAAGTAGGTGCGGAAAAATTTATCTCTAACGATGCCCTTGATTTAGCACCAAAATCGCAACATCGCCACGAAATCGAATCAGCCCGTAATGATTTACACCGTTCTTATAATATCCAACTAGAACCGGGATTAGAGGCAAGTTTAGAGTTTGTTCTAGGCAGAGATAAATATGCTAATGATCAAATCAATAGCGCCCTAGCTCATTATCAAAGAAGCCTAGCTTTACGGCAGCAAGAAGATAAGAAAGAAAGTTATGAAAGCAAATATCTAAAATTAAATGAACACCAAAGACTGTGGCAAGCCATCATCCTATTTCATTTAGGACTATGTTATCGCCGCATGGCTGATTTACATCAGAGTGCTAATCATAGTTATTGGCAACATGCACTCTTATGGTTTCGTCAGTGTTTGGATGTATTAGAGGAGAGAGATAGACAAGATTTAGTTGCTAAATTTATCTCACCAGCTTGTGAAATGTTGTACCGCTTGCAAGATTGGGAAGAGTTAAAGAAGTTAGCTCAAAAGTCTTTATATCTACATAAAAGTTATGGTCATCAAGTCCAAATCGCTCAAGACTATGGCTTTTTAGCAGCAGTGGCAGGTGCAAATTCTGATTGGATACTAGCCCATGAATTAGCTAATACCGCATTGTCAGTAACAGAACAAGGAACAGAATCTCGGCAGAATGAAAGCTGGTATCTTTTGCTGCTGGCTCGTTCCCAGAGACAGTTAGGAAAGTGGGAAGAAGCTATCAATAACTTAGAATGGGCAAGGGTAGTATGTGAGCTACAGTATGATCCCTTTTTATATTTAGAAATTTTAGAAGAATTGCGATCGCTCTACTTCATTGAGAAACAAGAATATTTAGAAGCTTTTAAGCTCAAGCAAGAAAAAATTCAAATTGAACATCAGTATGGCTTACGTGCTTTTATTGGTGCAAGTCAACTACAACCACAACGTTACAAAATCAACTCAGTCTTAGAACCCCAAAACATCCCCTTCATCCCAGAGGAAGTTGCTCATGAAATAGCTGCATCAGGAAGACAGCAAGATGTCAACCGTTTAATTGAAAGGCTCACCCGTGCTGATTATAAACTAACAGTAGTACATGGGCATTCAGGCGTTGGAAAAAGTTCACTACTCAAAGCTGGCTTATTACCGACTGTAAAAAACCAACTCATCGGTGAGCGAGTAGCATTACCTATTGTGATATCTGCTTACACTGATTGGATCACAACTTTTGGACGTAGTTTTTACAATGCGTTAGCGCCGTTAGATATATCAAGTTCTCTAGAATTAACACCAACTATTCTTTTAGATAAACTGCGCTCTGCTACTACACGCAACCACTCCATAATTATCATTTTTGACCAATTTGAAGAGTTCTTCTTTGTCAGTAGCTTTCAGCAAAAACTAGATTTTTATCAGTTTTTTAGTGAGTGTTTAAATATTCCTTACGTTAAAATCATTATTTCTATCCGCGAAGACTATCTCCATTATCTACTAGATTTTGAACGTTGGGATAAGACTCAACCTGACAATTTTCATGATTTAGATGTTATTAACCGAAATATTTTAGATAAAGATATTCGCTACTATTTAGGTAAGTTTTCTAGTGATGATGCTATCGGCATTATTCGCTATTTTACCAAAACATCTCAATATGAAGTTAAGGATGACTTAATTCAAGAGTTGGTGCAGGATCTAGCCGGAGAAAATGGAGAAGTTAATCCTATTGAGTTACAAATAGTAGGCGCACAGCTACAAGCAGAAAATATTACAACGCTAGAAAAATATAAACTTTGTGGGGGAACAAAAAAACTCATAGAACGCTGGTTAGAGGAGGTTATTAGAGATTGCGGTCAACAAAATGAGGAATTAAGTTGGAAATTATTGTATGAATTAACTGATGAAAAAGGTACACGCCCTCTCAAAACTAAGTCTGATTTGATTCTAGCTTTAGAAAAAGATATTGATATTCAGCCAGACTTTGAATCATGCTGGGAATTAATTTTAGAAATTTTAGTCGGTTCCGGTTTAGTGTTGTGTTGGCGAGAAGAATTAGGCGATCGCTACCAGCTAGTACATGACTATTTAGTCCAACCAATTCGCAAAAAAAATGACCGTGGCATTATTGCCGAATTGGAAAAAGTCAAATCGGAAAAAAACCAAGCAGAAGTAGCGCAAAAATTATCGCAAGAACATCTCAACGCTGTGTTGCAGCGTAGATTAAGAGAAGCACGGGCAGCAGGTATTATGCTGGCGGTTATGGGTGGGACGATCGCCTCTTTATGGTGGCAAGCTGATATGCAGAAAAAAGCCGCCGAGCTACAAACCGCCCGTGCTGAAACTAGCGAAACCAATTTGCAAATTAGCGCGATCGCTGCATCCAGTGAAGCTCTATTTTCTTCTAACAAAGAATTTGATGCCTTATTAGAAAGTTTAAGGGCTTGGCAAAAACTCAAACAAGCCAAAGAAGTCAATCCAGAAACTCACATGCGCGTAGTGACAGCTTTGCAGCAGGCAGTTTATGGAGTCACTGAGTTAAATCGTTTGGAGGGACACACCGATATTGTTTGGGGTGTGGCTTTCAGCCCTGATGGGCAACTGTTAGTATCAGGTAGCACTGACAAAACGCTCAAAATATGGCGTTCTGACGGGACGTTACTTCAAACTCTAGAAGGACATACTAGTGCAGTTACTAGCGTTGCTTTTAGTCCTGATGGCCAGACCATAGCGTCAGCTAGTCTCGACCAAACAGTGCTACTTTGGCAGAAAAATCCAACTACGGGCAAATACGAACCAGCAGCCCAACAGCCGATAAAACATCAGGATTTTGTTTATAGCGTCAACTTCAGCCCTGATGGAAAATTAATCGCTACTGCCAGCAAAGATAAAACCATCAAAATCTGGCATCGAGATGGTAGCTTAGTCAAAACCATCAAAGGGCATCAAGATGCTGTAAATTGGGTCACTTTCAGCCCAGATAATCAATTTCTGGCATCAGGTAGCGAGGATCAGACCGTGAAAATTTGGCGGATAGATGGCAGATTAGTGAAAACTCTATCTGGGCATCGACAGGGTGTAACATCTGTCACCTTTAGTCCTGATGGTAAATTACTCGCATCAGGCGATCGCGCCAACACAATTCAACTGTGGCAATGGGACGGCACTAATAAAAATAGTCCAGAAGTCAATCTTTACAGAACTTTACAACAACATACCAGTACAATTTGGAGCCTCAGTTTCAGTTCTGACAGCAAACAGTTAGCCTCTGCCAGTGATGACAACACTATCAACCTTTGGAGTCAGACTGGCGAATTAATCAAGACCTTTAAGGGACATGGTGATGCTGTTGTTAGCGTGGCTTTTAGTCCTGATAATAAAATGCTGGCTTCAGGAAGCTATGACAAAAGTGTAAAACTGTGGAGTTTGGCCGCACCTACACTACCAGTTCTCCAAGGACATAAGGATCGCGTTCTCAGCATTGCTTGGAGTCCTGATGGGCAGATATTGGCTTCGGGAAGCCGCGATCGCACCATTAGGCTATGGCGACGAGAATTAGGTAAAGGCAAGCTTGATGCTCATATCTACAAAGTTTTAGAGGATCATACTGCTATGGTTCACAGTGTGAGTATTGATCCCAAAGGCGAAATCTTAGCGTCTGCCAGTGAAGATAAAACCATCAAACTTTGGCGACTTGATGGGACTCTCCTCAAAACTCTCCCTGGTCATAATGATGCTGTCACCAGTGTTAACTTCAGCCCAGATGGAAGTTTAATCGCCTCAGCTAGTAGAGATAGCACAATTAAACTGTGGAATCGTGATGGTAGTCTGCTCAAAACCTTAAAAGGGCATGAAGCACGAGTAAATAGCGTCAGTTTTAGCCCCGATGGAGAAATTTTAGCTTCTGCCAGTAACGACAAAACAATCAAACTGTGGCGACGAGATGGCAGTTTAATTAAAACTCTCGCTCCCCATGATAGCTGGGTATTAGGTGTCAGCTTTAGCCCCACTGAACAATTGTTAGCTTCTGCGGGTTGGGACAACACAGTTAGGTTATGGCGACGAGACGGAACTTTGATCCAAACCCTTTTAAAAGGACTCAGCGACAGTGTTAATGCCGTAGCTTTTAGTCCTAATGGTGAAATCCTCGCTACTGCTAATTGGGACAGCACAGTCAAATTATGGAGCCGTGAGGGCAAATTGATTAAAACCCTCAACGGTCATAGTGCGCCTGTGTTAAGCGTCAGTTTTAGCCCAGATGGGCAAACATTAGCATCAGCTAGTGATGACGGCACAATTATTTTATGGAATTTACATCTTGATGACCTACTAACTCGTGGTTGTGGCTGGGTCAATAACTATCTCAAACACAATAACAATGTAGACGAGCGCGATCGCTCACTTTGTGATGATATCAAGGATGATCTGTAAAATTTATTGGGCTAGTGCTGTTAGTTGTTTATTATGACTGTACTAACTTCAAGAGCGATCGCCACGTAATAAATCATGACTGCCATCCTTTTGGTTGTTTTCTTCCATCTCTGCTGCTAACAAATTTCTTAAAAAAGCTTGCAACCTCATACGTTCAATGTAAGGCCAACCTCCTTCTGCTTCAATGTCTTTTAGCAAAGCGTAGAGTTGCTGACGATTATTAGGCAAACTCTCTTGAAATGTTCCATCACGAATTTCTCTGTGTAATAGCTCCAACTGACGCAGCAATTGTAAAAGAGCCGTAGTATTTCCTTGGCAACCTCTAGCAACATCCTGCACTACATTTGTAATCTTATGTAACTGTTCCGATAATTGCCCTGATTCTGTAGTACCGTTGTTGCTCATGCAATCCTCTTTGTGTAGATAAAGTTTACTTAAATTTACCGAATATAGCTGTCTTTTCTGCCTCAATACAACTTTACAGGCATACTCAAGAGATTTTTACCCTGCTCTCTAGCTTAAAAGTTCTGAGTACTTTTAGCGGAAGCGGGGCGTTCAGCCCGTGCTGAGAAATTCTTAATTTTGAATTTTGCGGAAAGTTGCGGTGCGGGGGTTCCCCCCGTTGAGCAAACTTTCCAAGACGAATTTTGAATTTTGAATTGATTTGCCTCCTGCTTTCTAATACTAAAGTGACGCAGTAACGTTTCTCACAGACTCAAAAGAAGCCTGACGGGATCAACGGTAGCTACTCAAGACTAGAGTGCTTTGATTTTGAGTTAAAAAAAATCGTATGATCTGGCTGATTTCCCTAATAAAGCGATCGGCTGTATTTCGTGGTAACACATACATAATACAGAACGACTTGGGCGAACCTGCTGATGCTTGTGGCATTAGCACAGCGCGAAGTCAAAACAAATCTTCGCGTTAATTGAGGTAAGTAGTGATGCCACTTTGGCGCAAAATGTACTTATCCCTATGCCTAAACCCTTTATATATCGATTTTTGACATTGAGGTTGATCATGAGGTATCGCGCTTTAATTGTTGCATTCTTGGCTGTGTGCTTGGGGCTACTGACTGCTTGTAGTGATGCTCCAGCTGCTAGTGGCAAAGATATACTGACTTACGAACAAATTCGTGGCACTGGCTTGGCTAACAAATGTCCTCAACTGACAGAAACAAGCCGTGGCTCAATTCCCTTGGATTCTAGCCAGTCTTACGTCATCAAAGAACTTTGCTTAGAACCAACTAACTTCTTCGTCAAAGAAGAACCTGCTAATAAACGTCAATCAGCAGAATTTGTCGCTGGTAAATTGTTAACCAGATACACATCCACCATTGACCAAGTAGCAGGTGATCTTAAGTTCAATGATGATAACAGCTTGACTTTTGTAGAAACTGATGGTCTTGACTTCCAAGCCATTACTGTGCAATTACCTGGTGGCGAACGAGTACCTTTCCTCTTCACTATCAAGAACTTAGTTGCTCAGACACAACCCAATTTAACCAGTCTCAACACTTCTACAGACTTTGAAGGTACATTCAAAGTACCTTCTTATCGTGGTGCTGCATTCTTAGATCCTAAAGGTCGTGGTGTTACTAGCGGCTACGATAATGCTGTTGCTCTTCCTGCTCAAGCTGATAATGAAGACCTCACCCGTACTAACATTAAGCGTGCAGAAATTCTCAAAGGCAAAATTTCTCTCCAAGTAGCTAAAGTTGATAGTGCTAGTGGAGAAATTGCTGGTACTTTTGAGAGCGAACAGCCTTCTGATACAGATTTAGGTGCTGATGAACCTAAAGAAGTGAAGATTCGGGGAATATTCTACGCTCGTGTTGAACCCAGCCGTGCTTAAATTCTCTTGATTCACGTAGAACCAATTTTTGTCCATATACTCAAGTTCCTTGTGAAAGGTTAACCCATATTCCCTTAATTTTGTAGGCATGTATGGGTTAGCTATTCGCTTAATTAAGCAATTTTCAAGTTGATAGAATCTAGCCAATACAAGGACTGAGAGACAATATAGTTCCATATCTGGTAAAAAGCAGACAATAGAGAGGGGCTTCTAGCCCTTTTTTTATGCCTATGCAAACTAACAAAGAATTAGGTTTTTAACCTGCAAAGGCAGTTTCTAAGACTCATTTGGCGTTAAGTTAAGTAAGTCGGTGGGAAAAAACAAAACTAAGTTAAGAAAGGTAAATAAAGCTATAACCCTCTTCCCTCCTGCCTTCTGCCTCCTGCCTCCTGCCTTGCCATAGCGATAATTTTTAACACTGAGCTACTTAACTAAATATTTTTCTAATATCAAAGAATAAGTTACTGAGGGTGAGGGTTATGACACTCACCTTAAAAGCTATTTATAACAATATATAAACTTTTCTGCTGATTTTTCAGTAGTGATGCGTTTTTGACATGTCACTCCGACTACATTTGATATTTCTCAAAAATTTTCATACATATCATTATTTACTTTTTTTCACTTGTAAGTTTTAAAGTTTAGATGAATTTACCATGATTTTACTAGTATCTTTACTGAGAACTTAGAGTTCCTATAGTCAAGAATATCTGAGAAATTCAGCCTAAAGACTTCTCTACAAAGTTAAGTACAATCTCGGTTTTAAATTTAACTAAAAATTTTATATTTTGTCTGTATGTCGCTCTAAAAAAGCGACACAAAATACCAAAAACCCATAACAAATACAAAACCTTTTTTTGCTCAGTGAAACTCTGCTTAGTTGCTAGATACTTGGCATTTTGATTATACAAACCGTGAGTTGATCAAAGTTCTCACAGTAGATATGCAATTTTTCTTAATACCCAGTGACCTCCAAAGATGGAGAGTAACTCTTAGCAAGTTCATTTAAGAGCGTTTAACCAAATAATTATTTCCCTAATAATGCAATGCTATGCCTACAGCAGCTACCAACGAACTAAAGTACGAAATTTGGCAGTTGTTACGAGAATATCAGCAATCTCGCTCAGAAAATATTCGTAATCAACTGGTACAACTTAATTTTGGATTGGTGAGGAAAGAAGCTCACTACTGGATGAATCAATGCCGAGAAAGCTACGATGATTTAGTTCAAGTTGGTTGTTTAGGTTTAATTAGAGCTATTGAAAGATTTGAAATTTCTAAAGGTCACGCTTTTAGCTCTTTTGCTATTCCCTATATTCGCGGCGAGATTCAACACTACCTACGTGATAAGGGTGTAACAGTGAGGATTCCTCGGCGTTACTTAGCGATACAACAACGAGCTATAGGTGTTTCCCGTTCCTTACGAGAACAGTATAACCGCCAACCAACCGACACAGAATTAGCAACAGCATTGGAAATTTCGCCGGATGAATGGCAGGAAATAAAATTAGCCTGGGTAAATCGCGCTCCCTTGAGTTTAGATGTACCTGTGCAGGATGGTGAAGAGGGTGCTACTAGTTTGGGAGACTTGGTTCCTGACAGCCACTATCGTAGCTTTCAGTTGGCACAAGAAGACCAAATCCGTTTACAACAAGCATTGTTCCAGCTAGAACAACGCACTCGTGAAGTTTTAGAGTGTGTATTCTTGCAAGACTTGACGCAAAAACAAGTAGCCGAACACTTGGGAATTAGTGTAGTCACAGTTTCTAGAAGAGTCAAAAAAGGACTGGACTTGTTAAAGAATCTCATGTGTGCAGTGGATGATTAACTTGCTGTTAAGTCATCAGCATTTATTCGGAAATATTAGTGCCAAAAACAACTCTTGAAATTTGAAAAATTAGGTTATAAAGGAAACGACAACAATGCCTGAATTACAAACAGGCATTTTTGATTTTTGTAAATCGCAGTTTCCTATAGCTTGAGAGAACGGCTAATGGGCAGAAAATATAAAATTTTACTTGCAGCTATTGTTACAGTGGCGATCGCCGGATGTTCTTCGGAGGATACACAACAAGCTGCTACTCCAACCCCTACCCCCCCAGCTGCTGCGCCTGTAGCGAAAGCGCCAGCCAAGGCTCAATCTTTCAGTAATCCGGTAGTATCAGCTAAAGTGCCTGAAAAAGTTGCCTCTACGACTCCTAATTTAATTCAACTGACTAATAGCAATGAGCGGGTAAATATCGTTACCAAAGGACGAGTTGACCCCTTTGCTGGCATTATGGGACAGCCAGTTGCCGAAATGCCAACAAATGTACCCTCCAAAGTAGTTCCTTCTTTACCTCCTTTACCTGCTGCTGTTAAGCCACAAAAGGTAAATCCGAACACTAACACAACTGCAACTACCAGTAAGAAATTAGTTGCTGTAAAACCGCGTCCTACTTTGATGCCAGTTTTACCTAAAGTTCTACCTCAAATCGTGCCTAATCCCACTTTAGTCTCGGTATTACCCCCACCAGCACAACCTGATTTGGCTAGAGCAGTGATGGTGACAGGTGTAGTTATTGTTGGTAGAGAACCCCAAGCTATTATCAAAATACCTAACGAAGTTGCCAGTCGTTATGTGCAAGCAGGACAAAGATTAGCAAATGGTTTGCTAGTAAAACGAATTGAAATGAATGCAGGTTCCAATCCGATTGTAATTCTGGAACAATATGGTATTGAAGTTGCCAGAACCGTAGGTGAAGCACCTGTCGGAGCAGCACCAGGGAATACAAACCCTGCTGGTACTCCGGCTTCAGTGGGAACACCTACAACTTAATCTTCCTGCTGTTGGAGCCTCGTAAAGATGGAGACTAAAGAAAAAATTGAATTTGCTGGTTTACCGTTGGCGGTGTATCGAGAGATAGCCGCTCATCTGCGTCAAGTCGAAGGCGTAGAGGTGAGTCTAATTCCTCAATCATCCTCACAGTTTGATTACTATCAAAGCCAAATTGAGAGTATATCTCTGTGTTGGACAGAAAAAGCTAACTCCGAAAGTCGGCAACGTGTAGAGCAAATTTTGTCATTTTATAAAAATCGTTATGGTGTTGGTTGATTTGGCTGGATAAGTCATATCTACAACACCAGATTTTTCACTTTTTATGACGTTTCAGTTAAGGTTGATGATCCTTGTGGGAAATGCTAGATGGCTTGAATCCATTCTTTTACAGAATATTCAGTCCAGATACCATTTTGCCAGTAGGGATCATTTTCAATTAACTGACGTACAGTTTCTTCTGTTTCGGCTTCGTAAATACCAAAGACTTTGGTGACATCTTTAGTAGGGCCGATGGTGATGAGTACACCTGATTCTTTTTGTTTTGCTAGTCCATCTAAATGCGCTTGACGGTAAGGGGTGCGCTTTTCGAGAACGTCGTCACAATAAGTTCCCCACACAATATATTTAGGCATAGTAATACCAATTCAAAATTCGTCTTGGAAAGTTTGCTCAACGGGGGGAACCCCCGCACCGCAACTTTCCGCAAAATTAATAATAAAGAAGTGATGAGTGAAATATCAACTCATCACTTCTTTTTGGTTAACTTCTCAAATTCACGCCGAATTTTTCTACTAAGGCTTCACGCACTTTGTTGTGTACTGGTTCGACTTCGTTATCTGTGAGGGTGCGATCGCTTGCTCGATATACTAGTCTAAATGCCAAACTCCGTTGTCCTTGGGGGACGTTTTCGCCGCGATATTCATCGAATAGTTCTACGGACTCTAGTAGGCCTTTACCAGCTTTGTTAATGGCTTTCTCGATTTCTGAGACGGAGACTTTGACAGGTGCAAAGAAAGCGATATCGCGATCGCTGGCGGGGTAGGTAGAGTAAGGTTTGAATGCGGGTACAATAATTTCATCTTTGTCCAAGGCATCTAACAACACATCCAAATCCAACTGGAACACGTAGACTGATTCGGGTAAACCTTTGTCGCGGCGTAGTTGGGGATGGAGTTGACCAAAGACACCTAATCTGTTACCACCAATCCATAATGAGGCGGTGCGTCCTGGATGCAGGCGATGATCACGACAATCGGGTTGATATTCTACTAAAATACCTAATTGCTGAAAGACGCTTTCTAAGATACCTTTGGCTTCAAACAAATTTAGGGGTTGTTCCCGACCACCTTTTGACCATTTGCCAACGGTAGTATCGCCTCCTATAATACCTGCGATCGCATCTTTTTCTTGCAAGCCGTCTTCTTCTTGCCAGAAAATCCGCCCAATTTCAAAACCATTGAGGGAACCGTTACCTTGTTCGAGGTTGTATTGAAAAGCATCAATTAACCCAGAAAGTAAATCGGTACGCAAGGCTGAATATTCGGCAAATAGGGGGTTGCTTAAAACTATCTGTCTATCTTCCCCTGGCTTAACTAGGGAGTAGTGGATCAATTCTGTCAAACCTTCCGCCCGTAGGGAAGCCCGTAATTTCCGCACTAATTCCTGGTCTACGGGTAAATAACCAGCTTCCGCCTTGTCTGGGAGGGTATCACAGAAATTGTCGTAACCGTAGAGACGGGCAATTTCTTCGATTAAATCAATTTCCCGTTCCAAGTCGCGGTAACGGTAGGGTGGGACGGTAACATTCCAAGTACCTTCTCCGGCTGGTGTTAGCTGACATCCCAAAGCTGTGAGGATGCGTTCTACATCTGCTGCTTCTACTTCGCCAGTCTCACCAAAATTAACGGGGCCTAGTACCTCATTCACGCGGTCTAAACGCAATATAATTGAATGGCTCCAAGTTGAGCGATCGGGTCGGGTATCAGAGATTTCCCGATGGACAATTACGCCACCAGCCAATTCACTAATTAGGGATAAGGCGCGATGGTTAGCTGTCTCCAACTCTGCACGGTTCACGCCGCGTTCATATCTGCCAGAGGCTTCACTACGTAACCCTACGCTACGAGAAGAACGGCGAATGGCGACAGAATCAAATAATGCGGCTTCTAAAACTAGGCTTTGCGTACCGTCGTGAACTTCGGTTTCTTCACCACCCATAACTCCGGCTAAAGCTACAGGTTTATCGTTAGCTGTAATTAATAAGTTTTGTGTTGTTAGGTTGCGAGTTTGTCCATCTAGGGTTTTCAGTGTTTCCCCTTGATTGGCAAAACGCACACCGATAGTTAAATTATCGGCATTAGCAACGGACTTTAATCGCTCTTGGTCGAATGCGTGTAACGGTTGTCCCCATTCCAACAATACATAGTTAGTAATATCAACTACATTACTAATGGGTCTTACCCCAGCCGAGCGTAAACGCTGCTGCAACCATTCAGGGGAAGGGGCTATTTTTATCTGTTCAATTACTGTACCAATATAAGCAGGACAGGCTTGAGTATCGGCAATTTTTAAACCTAACTTCCCGGTGGTGCTGGATAAAGATACTTCCCCAGGTTCAGGAATACTTAATTTTCCACCTGTTAAAGCTGCCACTTCTCGCGCTATACCTACCATACTGAGGGCATCTGCACGGTTAGCAGTGGCGGTGACATCTAAAATTACATCATCCAAACCTAACAAGGGGCGAACATCGCTACCCAAGGTGAGGTTTTCTTGAGGGAAAATATGGATGCCATCTACATCGGTGGGTAAACCGAGTTCTTTTAAGGAACAAATCATGCCCTGAGAAGGAACACCACGCAGTTTTGCGGGTTTAATTTTTAAATCAATGTTAGGTAAATAAGCGCCGACGGTGGCGACGGGGACATAAATATCTGCGCGGACATTAGCAGCGCCGCAGACAATATTTAATGTCTCGGCTGCACCGACATCTACTTGACAAACACTTAACTTATCAGCGTTGGGGTGGGGTTGACGTTCAAGCACTCTCCCCACAACAACGCCATCTGCCCAAGTGCGGCGGTCTTCAATATCTTCAACTTCAAACCCAGCCATTGTTAGGGTTTGGGCTAGTTCTTCTGGGCTAAGTTTTATTTCTACTAGTTCCCGCAGCCAGTTTAAAGAAATACGCATTTGAGTGTGCTTGTTTGAGGAATCGTCTTTTGCTCTAATTTTAGGTCGCCTAACTGTAAATGAATCACTATGCTAGGCACACCTGAACAATCCTACTACGTCCTACTGGCAGAACCAAAAATATGTTTATGTCAGAGTTTTACGCCTGTCCGGCATTTAATATTTGGGCTGCGGTTAAATCAAGCATGGGAAAGATTGTGGAGATGATAGCGTCTGTTCCTTGAAATACCGTTTCTTCGTACAGTCCATCTACCAGAGTTAGTAAAGTAATTTTGGCTTTATCAGGGTCAACAATCCAGTATTCAGGAATACCTCGTGCAGCATATTCAGAGCGTTTGTAGCGATAGTCTCTATCTTCATTTACCTTTCCTGGGGAAACTACCTCTACTACAAGTGCTGGGGAAGGCATATCAGAAGTTATTGTAGCTCGTCCGAGTGCGAGCGCTTCTAATAAGTCCTGTGTCAGTATCATCAAGTCTGGTAGCCGTACACGAGTTCTATTCCCTGTAACTACCAGTTCTGTATCTTTATGGCGGATAAGTTGAATAGGAACAAACTTGAGAAACTGGGTCAATAAATAGAGAGAGATTAAGTTATTCCTATCAGTTTCGGGTGGCATTTCTACCAACTCTCCATCCACAAGTTCGTAGCGAATATCTGTACCATCATCATAGGCTAGATATTCTTTTAATGTGAGTCTGTTGACTGTTATGGTCATAAACTCTGTTTCTTAATGTCTACTGTCAACATAATTTTATCAAGAAAGGCAGAGGGCTATATTCCCTTCTCTACATTCTCTACGTTCGCGGAGCGTGTCGGAGACAGACGTTTACGCGAACGCGGAGCGTCTCGTAGGAAGAGGCTGCGCCATCTGCCCTTCTATCTCACTCAATTTCTTCTTACAGGTGTAGTTATGTAGGTTGTATCGCTGTTTGTGGTTTCTTGAGGTGTTAACAATTCCCGAATTAGCCGGACGGTGGCTTTCTGTAGTAGTTGATTAGCTACTTGTTGTCCTAAACGTTGCACGCCTGGGTTAAATAGCAATTGAGCAATTTGGGGTGCAAGTTTAGCTGGGTCAAAGCCACGGGTTTCTCGCAGAATGTTTAGGATATTTTGGATGTGTTGTAGGGTTTGTTGTTGTTCTACTGTCGCGGCTGGAGTTTCGTTAATGGCTGTAATACCTACTTGTTCTCTTAATAAGTAGGTGAAGTTATGCAGCACATTTTTACCTAAAGCATTGACACCTGTTAAAAACTCATCTACTAATTTGTCGCGGATAAAAGCACCGCGTTCAGATGAGAGAAAATCAACGCCTTGATTGAGTGCTAAACTGAGGTCATAATCTTGGCTTTTCCGTGCATTACGTAATAGATTTTCTAAACGATTCCACCTGAATTTACCATCTTTGAAAAGTAAATCTTTTAATGATGTTCTTAATTCTGGTGCTGGATCAGTTAATAAGCGTTTAGATACGTAAGGATATGCTTCACTTAACACTTTAAAGTTGGGATCTATATAGATAGCAATCCCTTCTAAGGTGACGAGAGAGCGAATAATTAAAGCGTAATAGGGAGGGACGCGGAAAGGATATTCATACATCAATTCTGATAGGTCATCAGTGATGCTTTTAATATTAAATTCTGCGACACTTGCACCTTGAGCGTTGGCGAAAACTTTAGCAAAGGCAGGAATAATTGGGGTTAAATCTGTTTCTGGGGATAGGAAATCTAGTTTTACGTAGTCTTGGGCTAACCCTTCAAAGTCGCGGTTAACTACGTGAACGATCGCCTCAATTAAACCATAACGTTGGAGCGGTTTCACCTCGCTCATCATGCCAAAGTCGAGGTAAGCTAATTTTCCATCTGTTGTGGCTAACAAGTTTCCTGGGTGTGGATCTGCATGGAAAAATCCATGTTCTAAAAGTTGCCGCAGGGAACACTGCACACCCACTTCAATCAGATAACGCGCATCTATGCCTTGAGCGCTAATCTCTGCTGCCTGGGTAAGTTTTGTGCCGTTAATCCACTCCATCGTTAAGACACGACGGTTAGTATATTCCCAGTATATTTTCGGCACATATATGTCTTTGATGTGACCATATAGTTGGAAGAAACGCTCGGCATTTTGACCTTCATGGATGTAATCCATTTCTTCAAAAATGCGATCGCCTAATTCATCCAATATCCCAACTAAGTCACTCCTTACCCGTTTGACTTTCTTCTGTACCCAAGCAGCCAGTCCACGCAATATATATAAGTCAATCGTAATGCGTTCTCTCAGGTCAGGACGCTGCACCTTCACAGCTACTTCCTCACCTGTCTTGAGTTTACCTTTATAAACCTGCCCCAAAGATGCCGCCGCGATGGGTTGGGGTGAAAGTTCTGTGTAAATCTCTTGAGGAGGCTGTCCTAATTCTTCTTGAATGAATTGGTAAGCAATTTCGTTAGGAAAAGGCGGTAATTGGTCTTGTAGCCTGGTAAATTCTTCTAAATATACCGGGGGAACCAAATCTGGTCTTGTGGATAAAGCTTGCCCAATTTTGATATAAGCTGGCCCAAGCCTAGTTAATAACTCTCTTAACTGAATAGCCCGCCGGCGGTCATTTTTGACGACTACTCCCCGCTTATTGTCCCACCACAACCCCAAGACGAAGGCGAGAGTAGGCTGCAAAACCGCAAAAATCCTATTAATAACTTGCAGTGGTCGTTGGCGATAATGCTCTGCTACCGCCACAGGATCATAAACTATTGTCTCAGATTCGGTATTTGTATTTATAAATACCTGGGGTCTGTCAGTTGTAACGGTTTCTGGTGAGCGGACAACCAAGGCTTGAGTATCCTTTAGCTGTAGTTCGCCCTCAATCGGTCGGGAATTTGGGGGAATTGTCTTCACAGTCATGAATAAAGCCACCGGTCGGATTGAACTTGTTAAGTATTGTAACAATAGATATTTAATAATTCGTAATTTGGGGCTAAGTGCTGGGTATTAAAGAGCAGGGGGGCAGGGGAAAATAAATATGGACTATAGACTATAGACTATGGACTAATAACTAATGACTTTTGTTACACTTGAATGTGCTTGCTATTTCAATGTTAGTAGGTATTGCTGGTTGCCGAAAGTGGGAAATATCCGGCATCTGCCCTTGTAGGAGAATTTGGCTTGATGTTGCTCTGCCTGCGAATTGAGAATTTTGCCCTAATTGATGAACTAGAACTGGATTTCGGCGCGGGACTGAATGTTTTAACGGGCGAAACCGGTGCGGGGAAATCGATTATTTTAGATGCGATTGATGCTGTGTTGGGTGGTAAAGTCTCTAGTCGGGTAATCCGCACTGGGACAGCAAGGGCAATGGTGGAAGGAACTTTCACTACAACACCCCCGTTAGCGGCTTGGTTAACAGAACAAGAAATAGATTTAATTGATGATCATTCTATAGTGATTAGTCGTGAAATTACAGCGGCTACAAGTAATATCCGTAGCCGATCGCGGGTGAATGGGGTGTTGGTTAATCGCCAAGTTATGGTAGGATTACGCGATCGCTTGGTGGAAATTACAGCCCAAGGTCAAACTGTACAAGTAGGGCAATCCGCCCAAGTGCGTGATTGGTTGGATTTGTACGCGGGTGATGCGTCGATGCAGCAGCGTCAAGCGATCGCCACAGCTTTTAGTGCATATCAGCAAGCGCATACAAATTTAGAAAAACGTCGGACTTCGGAACGAGAACGGCTGCAACAACTAGATTTATTAACTTATCAAGTCCAGGAATTATCTACAGCCAACCTCAGCGATCCCCAAGAATTGGAACAACTCCAACAAGAACGGGAACGCCTGAATCATGTGGTTGATCTACAACAGATGAGTTACAAAGTCTATCAAGCTTTGTATCAAAACGAAGATGATGCGCCCTCGGCATCAGATTTGTTGGGAGACAGTGAAGTCGCCTTAAATAACATGGTGGAATATGATTCTGGGCTGCAACCACTGTTAGATTTAATTAGGGACGCGCAAACAGCATTAACAGAAGTAGCAAGGCAAATTAATACTTATGGGGAAAGTTTAGAAGCTGATCCCCAGCGTTTAGAGGAAGTAGAAGAACGGATACAGGAGTTAAAACAAATTGGCCGCAAGTATGGGCCGAGTTTAACAGAAGCGATCGCCTATTACGAAAAAATTCAAGCCGAATTATCAGCCCTCAATGATAGTGAACAATCTATTGAAAATTTAGAACAGCAAGAAAAAGCTTGTTTTGATAAACTGACTCAAGCTTGTCATAAGTTAACCCAACTGCGTAAGAAAACAGCCGCTAATTTAGAATCGCGGTTAATAGCTGAACTCAAACCTTTAGCAATGGAAAAGGTACAGTTTCAAGTAGAAATTGTCCCAATAGCACCAACGGCAACGGGGGCAGATAAAATTACTTTTATGTTTAGCCCTAACCCTGGCGAACCATTGCAACCATTAACAGAAATTGCCTCTGGTGGGGAAATGAGCCGCTTTTTACTGGCGCTGAAATCTTGCTTTACCCAAGCCGATGCGGCGGGGACGTTGGTATTTGATGAAATTGATGTAGGAGTATCGGGAAGGGTAGCACAGGCGATCGCCGAAAAATTACAACAGTTAAGCAACCATCATCAGGTATTATGTGTTACTCACCAGCCTTTAGTTGCAGCGATGGCTGATAGGCATTTCCGTGTTGATAAGCAAATTATTACCCAAGGTAAAGGTAAAAAGTCTAACAATGGTAGTACAGAACAGCGTACTGTTGTCCGGGTGACTAGCTTAGATGACTTAACTAAGCGCCGGGAAGAACTAGCACAACTAGCTGGAGGGAAATCGGCAAGTGATGCGATCGCTTTTGCGGAATCCTTGTTACTACAAGCTGCTAATCATCGGCGTAGCCAGCAAAGTTAACGTTATCAGAAACTTGTTGTCTATATTTATCTAAACTCATGGAATTACAAGACATAGGATGAATTTGGATTAAATACTTCCAATCATTAACATTCTGATCGTCGAGTAGCATATTTGGTTTAGGTAAGAAAGCTGCAAATAGTTCTGATATACCAAGTTCTTCAGCAACCATTTTTGCATACTCTGCTCCACCGGAACTCCAGCAGTAAAGTACAGCATTTTGCTGCTTCAGTTCTTTGATATGGTTGATTGTTGATGGAATCCGAATACGTTTACCGCTAGATGTACGAACAAGAGTATCGTCTACATCAACATAAATAATAAATTGCTGCATAAATTTTTATTTATGATTAAATTTAAAAAAAATATTTATTATCAATTAGGCATAATATCGTCAAGTTTCAGTTGTAAATTTGGTAATAGATAAGAATGAATAGTATCTCCTAATCGATATTTTTGCTGTTCATATACACTGTTAACTAGATGACAAACAGTAAACGTTGGTTGTTTTGGATTGCCGATAAATTGCAAACCACCTAAACCCCGAAAGTCTACAATCCAATATTCAGGAATGTTTAAAAAAGCGTATTCTTCTACTTTTCTAGCGTAATCATCCTGCCAATTTGTACTTACAACTTCCGTAACAAGTTTGATGGTACTACCGTTACAAATCACAGGTTCCTTTTGCCAACGTGGTTCTTTACTCAGTTCTGCTTTATCTAAAACTATGACATCAGGACGTAATGCTGTAGCCTCAGCCGCAGGTGGTTTAATTAGACAAGTTTTAGGAACCAACCAGTTAAAATTTGCATTAAATATTTCGACATAGATTCTACCTGCAATACTACCAGCCACAGCTTCATGGGGGCCTGTAGGTTCCATGTCTCTTAATTCCCCATCAATTAGTTCATAACGAGTATTATCACCATATTGGGCGATAAATTCCTCAAAGGTGAGTATTTTAGGTGGTGTGTAGGTCATCTGAATATTTTAATGACTAAATAATTTTAACTTAGTAGAAAATAAAATTCTCTGTGCCTCCGTACCTCTGTGGTTTTAAATCTTACTCTGGGTATTTTAAGAGTAGTAAGGGAAGATGGATTATTGCGATGGGAAAGAATTTCAGACTGCTTCAACGCTTTTGTTTCTCTAGCCACAATTCATATTTGGATTAATCGGATTTTATTAGTGGGATAGATTCATCAAAGGTTATACGGTTATAAATATATCATTTATGGCTAGTAAGCTGATTTTTTGAAGGTCTTGATAACCATAAAATGATTAATAATTTAAGGAAAATTTTAGATATATTTGCATTAATCTAGAGTAATAACTTGTGCAATACAATCCTTAATAAATAATTCACGCTTTTGACATAACCCTGCAATAACTCTGTCAATTAAACGTGTGATGCTATAGCTCATGGTTGAAATACAACCCAACTCCAGTCTATCAGAAAGAGTTGAATAAGGCACAAGCCTTAGTTCAAAATGCTCTTTTTGTCTAAATGTAAATTGTCTGATATTTGAGAAGGAACAACGTTATGAATTGGAAAGTAATTGCATTAGCACCTGTTCTAGCTCTAGCTGCTGCTTTACCTGGTTACTCCATGACTAAGGATAAAAATCACGCGGCTAATACTGCTACTCACGCGGCTAATACTACTACCCACGTAGCGCAAGCTAGCCAAAAAACTCATACAATGAAAATAACTCGCTCATTACCTAAAGCCAGTATTAAACGCAAGTCTAATAATGTAGCCCAGCGCGAAAGCACTCTTAAAGTAGGTAGTAGAGGAGAGACAGTTAAAACTGCGCAAAATTCGTTAAAGCAAAAAGGATTTTATACCGCCAGCGTCAATGGTGTGTTTGATAATAAGACACGCGCAGCCGTAGTTAAATTTCAAAAGTCCAGAGGGTTGAAAGCAGACGGAATTATCGGCAATAGAACTTTAGCAGCGCTTAGATAAAGGGTTTTCTCCGTTATTGCTAACAAAAAACTGGTTTTCTTTAGTAAGAGTTAAGAAAACCAGTTTATAAGATGTTGCAATATCACTAGAAATTAACCGAAGCGTCCACTGATATATTCTTGTGCTTCTCTAGTGTTAGGAGAATTAAACATTTGTTCTGTCGGGCTAAATTCTACTAACTTCCCGCGACGTTTACCACCTGCATCTATTTCAGTATTGAAGAAGGCTGTCCAGTCTGCCACTCTGGAGGCTTGCTGCATATTATGCGTCACCATAATGATGGTGTATTGCTCTTTGAGTTCTAGGCAAAGTTCTTCGACTTGACGAGTAGAAATAGGGTCAAGTGCAGAGCATGGTTCATCCATTAATAATACATCTGGTTTCATGGCGATCGCTCTAGCTATGCAGAGTCGTTGTTGTTGTCCACCAGATAAAGCTGTACCTTTCTCTTTGAGTTTGTCTTTGACTTCATCCCAAATAGCGGCGCGTCTGAGAGAGTCTTCGACTAACTCATCAATATTGCCTTTATATCCATTTGCGCGGGGGCCGAAAGCAATATTTTCGTATATTGATTTAGGAAATGGATTTGGTCTTTGAAAAACCATTCCTACTTGACGACGTAATTTAACAGGGTTAATTTTGGGGTCGTAAATATTGCGATCGCGGTAATTTAACCTACCCTCTACCTTAGCCCCTGGAATCAAATCATTCATGCGGTTGAAGCAACGTAACAGGGTGCTTTTACCACATCCAGAAGGGCCAATAAAAGCCGCTATTTGTTTCTGGGGAATCTGCAAATACACATCTAGAAGTGCTAAAAATCCCCCATAATATACTTTCACACCTTCAACATTAAAGATTGTATTGTGTTGTTCTAGCGTGGCGCTATCTGATTGACTTCTACCGTTACTGCTATAGTGCATTTGCTAATCTCCTAGTATGTATAAATGCCTGATGAATTAAAAAATCTCATTAGCGAATAATGAAGCGTTGTCTAATATAAATGGCTACACCATTCAACACTAAAATCAAGAGTAACAACGCAATAATTGTGGCGGCGGCGGCGTTAGCAAATCCTGGTTCTGGACGAGTAATGTAGCTGTAGATTTGAATAGGTAACGCCATAAATCTCTGGAATAAACCAGGGTTGAAGGTGAGGAAACCTACAGCGCCGACAACAATGAGAGAAGCTGCATCACCAATAGCACGGGATATAGAAATAATTACCCCTGTGAGGATACCAGGAACAGCATAGGGTACGACATGGCTACTAATAGTTTTCCATTTGGTAGCACCTAACCCGTAGGAGGCATATCTGAGGGAGTTGGGAACGGCGCGAATTGCTTCTCTAGCTGTCACAATAATGACTGGTAAAGACAGCAAAGAGAGAGTCAAAGCGCCAGAAATTAAAGCTGGGCCAAAGCCAAGTAAGTAATTAAAAACCCCTAAACCTAGCAACCCATAAACAATAGAAGGTACTCCTGCGAGATTACTAATGTTAATCTCAATAATTGCTGTCCACCAATTTCTCGGTGCATACTCTTCTAAATACAAAGCTGCTCCCACACCAATGGGAACCGTTACCACAATCACCACAATTCCTAAGATAATGCTACTGATAATTGCAGGGCGTATACCACCTTCATCTGGAAAACGGGAAGGGGTTTCGGTTAAAAAACCAGGCGTTAAAAATCTGCCTAATCCGTCTCTGAGGATATCAAAAAGTAGTAATGCCAGGACGAATAAGCCAATCAATAAACCGAATAAAAAGAGTAGTTCAAATACTTTACCTAAGATTTCCCTTCTCTCAATATTATCAGTAAATTCCGCCGTTGAATCTAATTCATCATCACGTTGATAACTTGTAGCCATACTTAATTAGTCGTACTTTTCTTTAAAACGATTAGCAACCCAATAACTAAAAATATTTAAAGCTAGGGTAATTAAAAACAAAAGAGCGCCTACTGCATATAAAGTCTGAAAATTCAGACTTCCACGGGGACTATCTCCGCCGGAAATTTGAGCCATGTAGGCTGTCATTGTTTCTACAGATTCCGCGAAGTTAATAGTAATTCTTGGTTGTTGTCCCGCAGCAATAACAACAGTCATCGTCTCACCCACGGCGCGAGAAACACCCAGAATAATTGAAGCGATAATTCCCGAAAGTGCAGATGGAAGCACAACTCTAAAAATTGCTTCAAGTTTTGTAATACCTAAAGCATAAGCGCCTTCTCGTAAAGAACGGGGAACGGCTTGAATAGCATCTAAACTAATAGAACCAACAGTAGGAGTAATCATTACTCCCATCATTAATCCTGCACTTAAGGCGTTGAATAATTCTAGAGGAATTACATTTCGTAGCAATGGGGTGACGAACAGTAACGCGAAATAACCATAGACTACAGTTGGTATCCCGGCTAAAAGTTCTACTGCGGGACGTAAAATTGCTGCTACTTTGGGTTGAGCATATTCACTCAAATAAATTGCCGAAGATAAACCAAGAGGAATAGCAACAGCCATAGCGATCGCTGTTGTTAACAACGTACCATTAATTAAAGGCCAAACGCCAAAGTGTCTATCTGCAAACAGTGGTGTCCATTTAGTATCAAGGAAGAATTGGGCAAAGGAAACTTCTTGGAAAAATCCCCAAGTTTCCTTAAAGATAATCACTACAATGCCAAAAGTAGTCAGAACAGATACTAAAGCACAAGCAAATAAAATTACCCCAATAATCTTTTCTAAGATATCTTCCGAGGCATTTTTTTCTAGTGACTGTTCCCATGTTTGAGATGAACCGTCTCGATTGATATTCTGCATAAGAATGGTGATGAATCAAGCTTAAATTAGATAAAATTGGTGATTGGTTCCCCTGGTTTGGCTTTTTTAAACTTTGTTCCAGTTTCACCTTTAGCAAACTTCTGTTTTACTTTGAAATAGGCTTCATCTGGTAGCGCTACATAACCAACGCTATCTACCCATTTCCAAGAATTATCTAAGTAGAAATTTACAAACTCTTTGACTGCTGGCTTACTATCTAAAGACTTTTTACTGACATAGATAAATAAAGGACGAGACAAAGGCGTGTAAGTGTTTTTAATTACGTTATCCACTGGGACTGGTTTTTCACACTTGCCTTTAGGACTTTCTACCGCCACTAAATTGAGTTTGTCTTGGTTTTGGATGTAATAAGATATGCCCACATAACCCAAGGCGGTTGTATCACCTGCTACCCCTTGCACCAGTAGGTTTTGGTTATGACTGGGGGTATAATCTGTGCGCCCGTTCTTCGCTTTACCTGTCACAGCTTGAGTCATGTAATCGAATGTTCCTGTGTCAGAAGCAGGAGCATATAACTTAAGTTTTTGATTAGGAAACTTAGGATTAACTTGATTCCAAGTTAATATTTTCCCATCTGATTTAGCACTCCAAATTTTATCTAGCTCCTTAATAGTTAGACATTTAGCAAAGTTATTTTGACGGTTAGCAATAACTGCAATTCCATCTAAAGCTATGGGTAACTCTACAAATTCAATATTCTTACTTTTACATTTCTTTATTTCTTCATCTCTGATGGTACGAGAAGCACCAACGATATCAATTTCCCCATTACAAAATTTACTAATACCGCCACCAGTACCACTGGATGCAACACTCACTTGTGCTTCAGGTTTGACTTTACCGTACTCTTCTGCAACTGCTAGAGAAATCGGAAAACCAACAGCCGCTCCGTCAATACTTACCTGACTTCTTAATTCTTGTCCACTGCTACAAGCGTTTATACTACTGGTAATCAGCATTAAACTTGTGATGTAAC
Organism: Nostoc sp. MS1; assembly: GCF_019976755.1. Classification (NCBI taxonomy): domain Bacteria; kingdom Bacillati; phylum Cyanobacteriota; class Cyanophyceae; order Nostocales; family Nostocaceae; genus Nostoc; species Nostoc sp. MS1. The sequence continues at coordinate 287,311 of NZ_AP023441.1, read as the reverse complement.
AGCCATTAAATAGGCTACGAAAGCTCATAAGCTATACAAATTAATTAACTTAAATTCTGAGGCTAGTTGATAAAATGCAATGCTGAGAACTTTATCCTTTTTTAGCAGCTTGCACTTTATCAAAAATTGCGCCATTGTCGAAAAATTTCTGCTGAATCAAATCCCAACCACCTAAATCTTGAGATGTAAATAAGGTGTAAATTTTCGGATATTTTGCTGCGACTTCTTGGGTAACGGTGGGATTGACAGGACGATATTGTAATTTAGCAAATTCGCGCTGGGCTTCGGTTGAATACAAGAAATCAACGAATGCTTCTGCAACTTCTCTTGTACCATGCTTATCAACATTTTTATCAACTATGGCGACGGGGTTGTCGATAGAAATATTGACTTGTGGCACTGTATAAGGTAGCTTTAAGCCATTGTTTTCTGCTAAAACTACTTCATTTTCATAATTTATTAAAACATCACCCTGATTTTTTTTGAAGAATAAATCGCTGGCTTCGCGGGCATCTTTTGTAAGAATTGGCGTATTTTTATACACCTTAGTAATATAGTTTAAGGCTGCTTGTTCATCGCCACCTGTAAGAGTTACTGAACCCCACAAAGCGAGAAATTCCCAAATAGCAATACCAGAGGTTTTAGGGTTAGCTGCAATCAAGGTTACGCCATCTTTGGCTAAATCTTGCCAACTATTGATACCTTTAGGATTGCCTGCACGAGTAACGATCGCCGCAACTGATCTACTCACAATACCATTTCTGGGCGATTTGTTCTCCCAACCTGTTTTAATCAAACCAGTTTGCTTAATTCTGTTGACATCCAGAGGCAATGCTAAGTGTACTATATCTGCCTCTTGTGTACCTTTAATCACCTCTTCCGCTTGTGCGCCAGAACCCCCGTAACTCCGCTCAAAGGTGACGTTTTGATTGTGTTCTTGCTTCCACTTCTCAACAAATTTAGGTATTATCTGATCATGTGCAGCTTTAGTAACTGAAAAAGAAACAAGCTTCAGTCTCACATCTGATGTTCCAGCATATCTACTTTGTGAACAAGCTGCGATCGCTGTACTGAAAATAATCCCTACCAACCACAAACTTACAAAGCTGCGAACATTACGCGCCTTTATACAACTTGTAACTATGTATCGGGAACCCCGTATAGTCTGCCAAACTTTATCTACAATTAAGTATCCTAATTGCGCTAGATGTTGCGACTTGCTCATCAGCACTTACTCCTATATGTACGGTATCTTGGGCGAGATACCGTTGTTATAGTATTATAGGGATTATAGAAGAAAATCTATCGTAGGCTTTATTATTTGTTACTTAGTCAGCAAACTACTACAAGTAGTTGGTAAGAGGCAGAAGGAAAAAGGATTTCAGCCATTTTACCTTCTTTAACACATATTTATTCTTCCGTAGATTTAAATTGATATATATAGATATTGCTACCTATGGAGGGAAATTTACTGTACATAAAAACCCCTCCTAAAGTAGAAGGGGTATAGTATTATTTACGATGCTTAAAATTAATGTTTAATCGGTATTAGTCAATTAGCTCTGGACTAGGAACTTGCGTATCAATCTGTGCTTGAGACAGAGTAGGAAGCAACCAAGTACCTTCGCCAGCTTTGAAGACTTTAGCAGGTTGAACATTTAATTCAATTGCACCAGTAGTTGGATTAGTTCTGGCAATTGACTGTGTACCATCAACAAAATTCACAGCTATGGGTTCAGTTAACTCTTGCACTTCACCAGTAGGATTTAGAAGTACCCTAGTACCTGCGGGTAAGTAAATACCGTCACAATCCCAATCATCATCTGTAATTTGTCCTGCTGCTAAGAAGTAGAGTTGAGTTGGAGATTTCTTAGGTTTGTTAGCGTAGACACCTAAAGTTCTACCTGTTAGATTAGTGCATTGCGCCCGTTTTTTGGCTGTTTCCATGATGTACTTCTGGGACTGCAACTGTGATAGACGAGCTTGAAGTTCTTCTGGTGTATAGCCAGCTTGTTCTGGGTTATTTTGTACGGTTAAAAGTTGATTGAGTTCTTGAGTTACCTCAGCATAGTCAGTTCCTTTGGTGAAATCTTTACCAGCCCAAGATGGTTGAGCAATTGTGAGGTTTAAGATAAAGACGAGCGCGACAAGAAAGATTTTGATGAATGGCATATTTTTCTCCCTGGTTTGAGATTATTTATGATCAATTAAAGAAGATGATGGTTGCTTAATACTATTTAAAAGAGTACTAGAACAGAACTATTGCAATAGTAGAAAACTTTTTGATGGTTTTCACATAAGTCTTGATTTAGCGTAATGCTGAGTCTGGCATCTTAGGGAAATTCTCAAGTTTGTTAGGATTAACCCAGCGATTGACAAATTCATTATTGTTTTTGCGGACTTTGATTTGCACTTGCTTAGGGCTTAATTTGACCACTTCAGCCGGGATTTTCTGCACATCGTTAGAGTCGGGACGAGGTTTGTAAAGCCAAATAACTTTCTGACCGACTTCAAAGTTAGAGTTATGGACTAAAGCAACATTTGTTAATGCCCAAGATGGGCTAGTAACTACTAAGTTAATTAACAACATTAAAACTGCAAAAGAAAGAGGGAATATTTTCATATCTTTTTACAATTACAAACTTTGAGCCTTGAATTTAGAAGCTTGAATTATTTTGATTAGCCCCATTAAACATAAACAAGTAACTGTCAAAGCAATTGGACTGAGTGAGGCACTATCTAAGATGATAGACACACCTAAACCTATTAAGACAAAGGGAACGAAACTATTGCCATAACGAGTTAATAGATTGGCGATCGCATTTTGACAGGTTAGCTTATAAGTCACATAACACCAGACACCTACCAGCAACAAAAAGACTGTAATGATTACGAGCAATTCAGTAACAGCACTGTTAGCAAATAAGGGCATATAGATACCTATATTATCACTACCGTTAGCAACAGTAATAGCCGCCACACTATAAGCTTGAGGAGATACAAAACTAGCCAAAGTAGAAGAATGAGACAATTCTATTTCTGATTCTTCCTCAGATGATGAGTTAGGTTCTGAATTGAGCAAACGATTTAATCCTATCGTGATTGGTACTAAACCTAAAAACCCAATCCAATGAGATGGTAAGATTAAACCTCCTAATAAACCAACCATACTAGCCACTACTAAAGTGCAGAAACCTAAATATTGACCAATAATAATATGTCGGCTACGGAAAGTTGCATTCACCTGAGAAAATAATAGTGTGAGGATAACTAAATCATCTAGGTTAGTGGCGACAAAGGCTGTAACTCCGGTGGGAATCGCTGTAATAATTTCATTCATGTCTATCTGTTCTCAATGTCGGTACTATTCAAGTAGTGTCATTTTCTGTGTGTAATTGCTGAGGAATCCATGCAAGTGATTAATTGATGAAGGGTAGGAAATATAATTCAAACTTGTGGATTGCTTCTATCAAAACATTGTTTATTAAAGATATTTAAAAACTTACAGCCCATTCTTATTGACGAGTCAGCTTTTCTACAACTTTCGCACTGTCTTCAATGGGTTGTTCTACGGTAAAATTCCGATTCTGAGCAGCTTCTTTGGCAAATTTATTGTTTGTTTGCATTTGTAACCCTGGCAATAAAGAAACTTTTACTTCTTTACTACCTTTAGATGCAGGTACTAAGGTGACTTTAAGCTCATTAATAACTTGTTGTTGCTCTTTGATAATTTGAGTTAATTCGTTGAGCTTTTGAGAGTGCAATTCATCCAATTTTTGATGTAACAGTTCAATATTTTGACTAGCTCTGAGATTCACTTGGTGATCGATTTCGGCATTTCTGCGGTCAGTGTCAGACTGGCGATTTTGGCTCATTAATACGATGGGCGCTGTATAGGCTGAAGCAAAGGAAAACACTAGGTTAAGCATAATGAAGGGTGAATCATCCCAATGGGGAACTCCTGGCGCTAAGTTCATTCCTACCCATCCAGCTAGGATAGTGCTTTGGCAAATTAGAAATTTCCAAGAACCTACTTGGTTGGCTAATTTGTCAGCTAGTTTCTGTCCTTGTGTTAATTCCTCTGCGGCGTTATTTGATGAAGTTTTTTCTTTGGTATTCATGTTGCACCTGGTTGGGTAAATCTGCTCACGTTTGACTTCATGAGTTCAATTTACGCCTAACTACCGATAGGAGCAAATATTGTTTGTTTTTAAAATGATAAAGAAAAGTGATTGAAGAGGTGTTTTAAACGCAGCGAAAAGTTCTGTAGGAGGGTTTCCCTCTCTTACGAGACGCTTACGCGAACCGTAGGAAACTTTTCAAGACAGAGGTATGGGAGGTTAGCGCGGAGGAGCGCGGAGTTTTTTATGTGAGGTCGGTAAAATGTCAGGATTGTTGAGTACCCTAGAGAAGTTGTGAACGTCTACTATGGGACGAGCATATCGCTGAACAATTTATGATTGAAGTTGAACATCTGAGTAAAACCTATGGTTCCACCCCAGCAATTACTGATGTGACTTTTAGCGTCGAACCTGGGGAGATTTTAGGGTTTTTGGGGCCGAATGGCGCAGGAAAAACTACAACGATGCGCATTTTGGCGGGTTATTTACCGGCAAGTAGTGGCACGGCTAAAATTGCTGGGTTTGATGTGCATGAAAATTCTTTGGCGGTGCGTCAGCGTATTGGTTATTTACCGGAAACGCCGCCGCTATATCCCGATATGACGGTGGAGGGGTTTCTGCATTTTGTGGCGCGAATTAAGGGTGTTTCAGCAGGCGATCGCACTTCCAAAGTAGACGCAGCCATCAATCGTTGTAACTTAGAAGATAGGCGCAAAGTCATTATCCGCAAGTTATCTAAAGGATATCGTCAAAGGGTGGGTATTGCTCAGGCGATCGTTCATGATCCCCCAGCGATTATTTTAGATGAACCTACGGTCGGGCTTGATCCCAGACAAATCATCGATGTACGGAATTTAATTAAAAGTCTAGCGGGAACCCACACAATCATCCTGTCTACCCACATTCTGCCAGAGGTGAGTATGACCTGTAGCCGGGTTGCTATTATCAATCGCGGTAAGGTGGTAGCCAAGAATACACCCGAAAAATTGATGACTCAGTTGACAGGCGGCTCTGGTTATGAGTTGGAAATCGAGGGAGAAGCACCCCTAGCCAAGCAGGTATTGCAAAAAGTCCCTGGAGTGAGTTTGGTAGAATCTATTCCTGGTGATCATCTCCCCAAAGACAACCGTGCATATCTGCGGGTAATTTCCCAGCCGGGAACCGAACCAGGAAAGGAAATTGCCACCAGTTTAATTAGTTCTGGGTTTGGTTTGCATGAAATGCGTCGTGTCAGCGCTAGTCTAGAAGATGTCTTCTTGCAACTAACCACAGAAGAGAAGAATTTAGCTACCGTTGACGAATCAGCCCAGGAAGAAGGAGAAGCAGCGTAAATGGGTATAGTGCTGAGTAATATTATTGCCATTTATCGCCGAGAGTTACAGAGTTATTTTGTCTCACCTTTAGCTTATGCGATCGCCTCTGTATTTTGGTTCATCGGTGGGTTATTTTTGGTGATGATTCTACTAGGGCCAAATGGCATTTTAGTATACGTAGCCTCTTTAGATGTACAAGGACAACAACTAGGAGTCCCAGTTCCACCAATTGATGTCCCGGCTGAATTTATCCAAGCATTTTTAGACCGGATGGGCTGGCTACTATTATTTATCCTGCCAGTTTTATCGATGGGGTTATACGCCGAAGAACGCAAGCGCGGCACATTGGAACTTTTAGCCACCTCACCCGTCACCAATTGGGCTGTAGCTGTGGGTAAATTATTAGGAGTGCTGACATTTTTTATTACTCTAGTTTTACCATTGCTTTTATTTGAAGCGATCGCTATTAGTAGTTCCAACCCACCAATGCCAGCTACAATACCCATACTTGGTCACGTAGGATTAATCCTACTAGCGGCATCAATTTTATCTTTGGGAATGTTTATTTCTTCCCTCACAGACAGCACCATCTTATCTGCCGTTCTCACATTTGCTTTAATTTTATTACTGTTATTTGTTGATGTAATTGCTAAAAGTATCGGCGGCCCCATAGGTAATGCCCTTGGGCATTTGTCCCTACTCCAACATTACAATACATTCATTCAAGGCATCTTCGATACCAGCGCCTTAATATTATTTGCCAGTTACATATTTTTAGGTATCTTCCTCACCGCCCAATCAATTGATGCACTCAGATTTCAGCGTAATTAGTCAATAGTCCATAGTCAATAGTCCAAAGATTGGTGACTGTTGACTGTTGACTGTTGACCGTTGACTATTGATTCTAAATATGAAAACCATTCAACAAAACAAACTTTGGCAATATTTATTTTGGTTAGGCCCTTTTTTGATTGTCGCGGGTTTAACATCGGGGTTAGTTTCTGAAACTTGGGGAACGCTAACTCTAGGATTACTGATTGTAGGAATTGTGATTATTGGGTTGTGGTTAGTATGGCAAAGCCAGCGTAGTCAATGGTGGAATCGGCGTTCTACCCAAGCTGGTACTAACGCTTTAGTGGCGACTGTGGCAGTTTTGGTGATTTTAGGACTGATAAACTTTTTAGGAAGTCGTTACCAATTACGCGCAGATTTAACAGAGGGTCAGTTATTTACCCTTTCGCCACAATCACAACAATTGGTACAAAATCTCAAACAACCTGTGAAAGTTTGGGTGTTTGACATTACACAAAATCCCCAAGACCAACAACTATTAGAAAACTATCGCCGCAAAGGTAATAACTTTCAGTTTGAGTTCGTTAACCCACAAAATAAACCAGGGTTAGCAGAAAGATTTGGTGTAAAAAATTATGGTGATGTTTATCTAGAATCTGGTAATAAACGGCGATTAGTACAAACACTAAATGTTAATGAACGTTTATCAGAAATTAGAATAACCAATGGCTTACAACAAATTATTAGCGATCGCACTGCCAAAGTCTACTTCCTCCAGGGTCACGGCGAACACCCTATTACTGAAGGTGAAGGTGCAATTTCCCAAGCAGTCCAAGCATTAACCGATAAAAATTATAATTCCTCACCTTTAAACTTAGTAGAAAATCCCAAAGTGCCTGATGATGCTGATGTTGTGATTGTCGCTGGCCCGAAACGCGGATTATTTGATAATGAAGTCAAAGCATTACAAGAATATCTCAATCGTGGTGGTAACGCCCTACTCATGATTGACCCCAGCACTAACCCCAACCTCAACAGCCTATTGCAAGAATGGGGAGTGCGCTTAGATGATCGTTTAGCTGTTGATGTCTCTGGAACCGGCGCACAACTCGGCCCGGCTACACCTATAGTGACAGATTACGGACAACATCCCATTACAAAAGAGTTTGGTAAGGGTATTTCCTTTTATCAATTAGCTAGACCTCTAGAAATTACCCCGGTAGCTGGCGTAGAGTCTACTCCCCTACTAAAAACCAAACCCTACCCCGATAGTTGGGCGGAAAGCGACCTAAAAGACGAAAATTTGCAATTTAACGCCGACAAAGACCTGAAAGGGCCTTTAACCTTGGGTGTAGCTTTAACTAGAAAGCTACCAGCCCCATCTACCACAACTCCTCAAGCTTCACCCACCCCATCGCCAACCACCCAAAGTCAAGCTAGTCCCACTGCTTCACCCACACCATCACCAATAACTAGAGGTGAAACTAGACCAGCTATACCCACAGCATCACCAACAACACCAGCTAGTCCTACACCCACAACATCACCGACAACACCAACTAGCCCTACACCCACCGCATCACTAACAACACCACCTACTCCCAGTGCTACGGTAACTCCCCCAACTGAACCCAAACCCACAAAAATAGCCACCGAATCACGTTTAGTAGTGATAGGAAACTCAGATTTTGTCACTAACAATATATTTCAACAACAATTAAACGGGGATGTCTTTCTTAACTCAATCACTTGGCTAAGTCAGCAGGATCAACAACCCCTCTCAATTCGTCCTAAAGAACCAAAAAACAGACGATTAAATCTATCTACCTCACAAGCCACTCTTCTAACATTATCCTCGCTGTTTGCTTTACCTCTGCTGGGTTTAGTCGTCGCAGCCGCTATTTGGTGGAAGCGGAGGTGAGAGAAGAGGAGATGAGGGAGATGGGGGAGAAAGAGGAAAATTAAATCCTTTACCCTTTCTGTGGACTATGGACTATGGACTATAGACTATTGACCAATGACTAAAAAAACTTTAATTTTGCTACTGTTAGCACTGGGGTTGGGTGGGTTTGTTTATTTCCATGAGATTCGCGGTGCGACACAAAGAGAAGAGGCTAGGGAAAATCAGCAACAAATCTTCTCTTTTACACAAGATGATGTGCAGGCTATCACTGTCAAAACTGCAAAGTTGACGGTGAGTTTGGAACGAAACACCCAAGCTGATAACCCTAAGTGGTTACTCAAGTCGCCTGTGTCAGAACCTGCAAACGACGCTATAGTTAGTTATTTAATGGATTTATTGGTGAAGGGGAAAAGCGATCGCACTCTCACAACCCCAACAAATCAAATAGCAGAATTTGGTTTAGACCAACCCCAAGCAAATATTAGCATTAACTTAAAAAATAAAAAAACCCATCAGTTGATTTTAGGTAAGCCTGATTTTAATAATCAGTTTGTTTATGCTCAAGCTGACCCGAATACTCAACCAAACGGTAATGTAAATGTACTTCTGGTATCTCCAGATTTTCAAAACGCTGTAAATCGAGAATTATCAGAGTGGAAACAACCTCTATCTACACCTAATTTACCTTAAATTAATATGAATATTTATGACAATAAACCTAAGTTATTACTTAATTCTAAAGCTTTCTCAAAAGTAATACCTTGTTTAGTAGCGATATATAAAAGTGCGATAACTGATGAACGGATCGAGTTATCGCAATGAATGAGAATAGGTTTAGGCAGTTCGTTAATTACTTGTAAAACTTGTAGTGTGGTTTGATGATTAATTTCCTCAAATTTTATAGGTAAATTAATATAGCGTAAGCCTAGAAACTCTAGCTTAGATTTTTCATTATCCAACAGTTCTTCTTCTTCAGGCGATCGCAGGTTCAGCACTGATTTATAACCATCTTCAGTGATTTGTTGGATCTGGTCTGGAGTAATTTGTCCTGCGATCGCTAACTCATGATTAATTTTTCTGACAGTATCCATTGTCATCACCTTATTAATAGTGAGTTATTAACTTTACAGACAACTCAAATATTATTCACCAGCGAATTAGTGCTTAAGAGAAATACTACATAGTTTTCAGATTTGGTAGGCAATACTACCTTACAAATTCCCCGGTTTCCTGTGATGAAAAGTATTTGGGTCTGGATAGTTTTTATCAAGAAGCCAGCATTTCTCTAATAGTGCTACAGAATCATAAGCCCAGCATTTTTCCAGTTTTTGACGGATTTGGTAATTATGAAAAAATCTAATCGGGTTTAAAACTGTTGTAGATGCCCATAAAGGTTGATTTAAAAACTGACAAAGCAAAAGAAACTGTTTCATTAATTTATTTTTTGTGAGAAATTAAAATAAATCTGTGTAACCGCTATCAAATACCAAATTAATTTCATATCCGCTTAAACACTTATCATATAGTGGGGTTTGGTAATGGGTAATTGTTTTCTCCCATTACCTATTACCGACCAAAGTAACCATATCGTAAGTAATTAGCCGGAATTGATATTGGCTTGTCTACAGTAATAATTTATGGTGGAAATTTGAGGAAGTTGTGAGGAACTGAATTTAATTTGGCAAAAATTATTTAGCTGTAGGTAACTCAGTAGTTATATTTCTTTACCACAGTCCGATTCTCCCCCTGTTTCTTGGCTGCATAGGGTGCTTAGTCTAACTTTTTACAATGTTCACATCATTAGTAAAAATCAGGGTTTGAAGTCGATATTTATTACTTGGGTATACATAAGTTACTTCTGTGCTGGGGAAAACGACGCGATCGCCTTCACAAGTTCCTCAAGTTTTAGGCTTAACTTCAGGATAGAAACTACTCTTGGATGACCGATTTCTCAACTTTCACAGGCCCTGAAGATGAAAAACAGAACCTTTGCAACTATAGATGGTAATGAGGCTGTTGCCCAAGTTGTCTATCAAATTAATGAAGTTATTGCCATTTATCCAATAACTCCCTCCTCACCGATGGCAGAATGGGCTGATGCTTGGGCTAGTGAAGGGAAATCAAATATTTGGGGTACTGTACCGACAGTGGTACAAATGCAGAGTGAAGGTGGCGTTGCTGGTGCAGTACACGGGGCTTTACAAACTGGCTCATTAACAACTACCTTTACCGCATCTCAGGGATTATTACTCATGATCCCCAATATGTACAAAATTGCCGGGGAACTTACACCTACAGTATTTCATATTGCAGCGCGATCGCTTGCCGCCCAAGCCCTATCTATTTTCGGCGACCACAGTGATGTGATGGCTACCCGTGGTACTGGCTTTGCTATGTTGTGTGCAGCTTCAGTTCAGGAAGCCCATGATTTCGCCCTCATTTCTACAAGAACTACATTAAAATCACGTATACCTTTCTTACATTTCTTTGATGGTTTTCGTACATCCCACGAGATTAATACAATCGAATTATTAACAACAGAAAATTTACAAAAATTTATTCCCAATGAATTAGTAATTGCTCATCGTTCCCGCGCTTTAACGCCTGATAAACCAGTTATACGTGGTACATCACAAAACCCTGATGTTTACTTTCAAGCAAGGGAAACTGTTAACCCATATTACCTTGCTTGTCCAGATATTACACAGAAAATTATGGATGAGTTTGCCCAAATTACAGGGCGACAATATCAACTATTTGAATATTATGGCGACCCAACAGCAGAAAGAGTGATTGTCCTCATGGGTTCCGGTTGTGAAACCGTCCATGAAACGGTAGATTATCTCAACAGTTTGGGGGAAAAAGTTGGTGTGGTCAAAGTAAGATTATATCGACCATTTGATAACCAGAGATTTATCACAGCTTTACCTAAAACAACTTGTAGCATTGCCGTATTAGACCGTACAAAAGAACCAGGTGCATCGGGTAAACCTTTGTATATGGATGTGGTGACGGCTTTGTCTGAAGCAGAGGAGAAGTTACCAAAAGTAATTGGCGGTCGCTATGGTTTGTCTTCTAAAGAGTTTACGCCGGGGATGGTGAAGGCTGTATTTGATAATTTGGCAGCTACTACACCTAAAAATCATTTCACCATTGGGATTAATGATGATGTTAGTCATACGAGTTTAGATTATGACCCCAACTTTAACATTGAACCAGACAATATAGTTAGAGCAATATTTTATGGTTTAGGTGCTGATGGCACAGTGGGAGCAAATAAAAACTCTATCAAAATTATTGGTGAGGAAACTAATAATTACGCTCAAGGTTACTTTGTTTACGACTCGAAAAAATCCGGTTCGGTGACGGTTTCTCACCTGCGCTTCGGGCCTCAACCTATCCATTCTACTTATTTAATTAACAAAGCTAACTTTGTCGCTTGTCATCAATGGGAATTTCTAGAAAAGTTTCCCATTCTCAAAGATATTGAACCAGGAGGGACTCTGTTATTAAATTGTCCCTATGAGCAAGATGAGGTTTGGGAACATTTACCAAGTACAGTCCAGGCACAAATTCAAGAAAAGCAACTCAAAGTTTATGTAATTAACGCTTATAAGGTTGCCCGTGAAGCAGGAATGGCTGGACGAATTAACACAGTGATGCAAGTATGTTTCTTTGCAGTATCTAATGTATTACCGAAAGAAGAAGCCATCACCGAGATTAAAAACTCCATCCGTAAAACTTACGGCAAAAAAGGCGAACAAATCGTCCAAATGAATATCAAGGCTGTTGATACCACTTTGGATAACTTGTATCAGTTAGAGGCAGAAGCTAGGAGGCAGGAGTTTGTAATTTCTCCCTCATCTCTCTCCACTTCCTCATCTTCCCCACTCCCCGATTTCCTCAGTAAAATCATCGCCCGTGCTGGGGATGAGTTACCTGTGAGTGCATTACCTGACGATGGCACATATCCCACAGGAACAGCGAAGTGGGAGAAACGCAACATTGCCCAAGAAATTCCAGTTTGGGATACGGATGTCTGCATTCAATGTGGTAAGTGTGTGATGGTGTGTCCTCATAGTGTGATTCGTAGTAAGGTTTATGAACCACAAGAACTAGAGAATGCACCTGCTACTTTTAAAAGTACCAATGCTAAAGACCATGATTGGCAGGGGTTGAAATTCACTATCCAGGTAGCCGCAGAAGATTGTACAGGTTGTGGTATCTGCGTTGATGTCTGCCCAGCAAAGAATAAATCTGAACCGCGCAACAAAGCGATTAATATGCAGCCGCAGTTGCCATTGCGTGCAGCAGAACGGGAAAATTGGGATTTCTTCTTGAGTATTCCCAACCCTGATAGACGGGAACTGAAGCTGACACATATTAATCAGCAACAGATGCAGGAACCGTTATTTGAATTTTCTGGCGCTTGTGCGGGTTGTGGAGAGACACCTTATATAAAATTAGCAACACAATTGTTTGGCGATCGCATGATTGTGGCTAACGCCACTGGTTGTTCTTCCATCTACGGCGGAAATTTACCCACCACACCTTGGACAAAGAACGCCGAAGGACGCGGCCCGGCATGGTCTAATAGTTTATTTGAGGATAATGCCGAATTTGGTTTAGGTTTCCGCATATCTTTAGATAAACAGGCACAATTTGCCGCCGAACTCCTCCAAACACTGACGACTGAGGTAGGTCAGGAATTAGTTGATGATATCCTGAATAATACCCAGAAAGATGAAGCAGAAATTTGGGAACAACGCGATCGCATTTCCTTACTCAAGCAGAAGTTATATACAATATCTAACCCTCAAGCCGAATTACTCCTCAGCTTGGCTGACTCTCTAGTGAAAAAGAGCGTCTGGATAATTGGTGGTGACGGTTGGGCTTATGATATCGGCTATGGCGGACTAGATCACGTCCTAGCCAGTGGACGCAACATCAATGTTCTCGTCCTTGATACTGAAGTATATTCCAATACTGGCGGGCAAATGTCCAAAGCCACACCCAAGGGCGCTGTAGCTAAATTTGCGGCTGGCGGTAAAGCGGCGGCGAAAAAAGACCTGGGTTTGATAGCGATGACCTACGGTAATATTTACGTTGCTAGTGTGGCAATGGGTGCAAGGGATGAACACACCCTCAAAGCCTTTTTAGAAGCAGAAGCTTATCCTGGGCCTTCGTTAATTATTGCTTACAGCCATTGCATTGCTCACGGTATTAACATGAGTACAGCAATGCAGAATCAAAAAGCTGCGGTTGAGTCTGGAAGATGGTTGTTGTATCGGTATAATCCCGACTTAGTTAAACAAGGTAAAAATCCCTTGCAACTTGACTCTCGTACACCGAGGCTTCCCCTGGAAGAGTCTATGTATTTGGAAAACCGCTTCAAGATGTTAACCAAAATTAACCCAGAGGTAGCCAAACAATTGCTGAAAGAAGCGCAAACAGATGTAAATCTGCGGTGGCAAATGTATCAATATTTGGCGGCGAGAACATTGGAAATATCTAAATAGGGAATAGATGACAACTGAAAAGTCTTATTCTATCTGACTTTCTTAAATTACGAATTACCTATTACGAATTAATCAAGACCATGCTAGAAGAACTCGATCTCAACACTCTCACTGGACTTTCACAACAGGAAGTCGCTTACAGGTTGCAGCGAGAAGGTTTTAACGAACTGCCTTCTAGTAAACAGCGCCATCTTTTGACCATCGCCTCGGAAATTTTGCAAGAACCAATTTTTTTGCTTTTAGTTGCTTGTGGAGGTATCTATTTATTTTTGGGAGAGGTACAAGATGCACTAATTTTACTTGGTTTTGTCTTCTTTATCATGGGTATCACGCTTTATCAGGAGCAAAAAACAGAGAATGCTTTAGAAGCACTGCGAGATTTATCTAGCCCCCGTGCTTTGGTAATTCGTGACAGTCAACAAAGGCGCATTGCGGGACGGGAAGTAGTGCGGGGAGATATTTTGGTGCTGGCAGAAGGCGATCGCGTCCCGGCTGATGCCATACTTTTATCTAGTACGCACTTGATTTGTGATGAGTCTTTACTTACTGGTGAGTCAGTGTCAGTGAGAAAGGTTGTTGGCAACCCCCAATCTCAAATTGCCCGTCCTGGTGGCGATGATTTACCTTTTGTTTACTCTGGGACTTTGGTGGTAGGCGGTCAAGGAATAGCCCAAGTCACAGCTACGGGTAGTTATACAGAAATTGGCAAGATTGGTAAAGCATTACAAACTGTAGCGCCGGAAGAAACCTTATTACAACAGGAAACCGGACGACTAGTGAAAAAACTAGCGATAGTGGCGATCGCCATTTGTGTAGCGATCGTCATTATCTACGGTATCACCAGAGGTAATTGGCTTAACGGCTTTTTGGCTGGTTTGGCTTTGGCAATGGCGATTTTACCTAACGAATTTCCTGTAGTCGTGACTATCTTTTTGGCGTTGGGTGCGTGGCGAATCTCCCAGAAACATGTTTTGGCTAGGCGAATGCCAGCTGTAGAAACCCTTGGTTCGGCAACAGTGTTATGTGTGGACAAAACCGGCACACTCACCTTTAACCAGATGTCAGTGACTCAGATGTTTGCTGAAGATGAGTTTTACGATCTCAACCGTCACCACCAGCAGCCAGACCTACCAGAAACTTACCATCAGTTAGTAGAGTTTAGTATCCTCGCCAGTCAAAAAGACCCCTTTGACCCGATGGAGAAAGCTTTTAAAGACTTGGGTAATCATTATTTAATTAATACAGAACATCTCCATGATGACTGGAAATTAATCCGCGAATACCCCCTATCGCCCGAATTGCTGGCTATGTCTCACGTTTGGCAATCAAGCGATGGTGCAAATTATATTATTGCTGCTAAAGGCGCACCGGAAGCGATCGCCGATCTATGCCATTTTGATGCCGCACAAATGCAGCAGTTATCACTACAAATTGCCCAAATGGCCAATGCTGGCTTACGCATTTTAGGTGTAGCTAAAGCTTACTTCCAGTACACAGACCTACCTGGTGAACAACATGATTTCAACTTTCAGTTTCTAGGATTAGTGGGATTAGCTGATCCAGTACGCCCCACCGTCAGAAGTGCAATTGAGGAATGTTACACGGCTGGTATTCAGGTAGTTATGATTACTGGAGATTATCCTGGTACAGCCCAAAATATAGCTCGTCAAGTTGGGCTAGTTTCCCCAGAACAAGTAATCACTGGGTCTGAACTAGAGCAGATGGATGATGCGGAATTATCCCGCAGAATCAAAACTGTCAATATTTTTGCACGGGTTGTCCCAGAACAAAAGCTGCGTCTGGTCAACGCCTTAAAAAATAACGGGGAAATTGTCGCCATGACTGGTGATGGTGTAAATGATGCCCCCGCCTTAAAATCAGCCCACATCGGTATTGCAATGGGGGGAAGGGGTACAGATGTAGCCCGTGAAGCCGCCGATTTAGTGCTACTTGATGATGACTTCTCCTCAATTGTTGAGGCTGTCAAACTTGGTCGCCGCATCTTTGACAATCTCAAAAAAGCAATGGCTTATACCTTAGCTGTTCACATACCCATTGCGGGAATGTCATTGATTCCGGTGCTGTTCAAGTGGCCTCTAGTGTTACTCCCGATTCATATCGCTTTTCTGCACTTAATTATTGACCCTGCTTGCTCAGTAGTGTTTGAGGCAGAACCACCAGAAGTAAATATTATGCACCGCCCACCCCGCAACCCCAAAGAACCATTATTCAGTGACCGAACTTTAGGTTTAGCCTTGCTGCAAGGTATAGGGATTTTACTAGTATTATTAGTAGTGTTTGCGACTGCTTTATATCGAGGTCAAGGCGAACTAGATGCCCGCGCCCTCACCTTTACCACATTGATTATCGCTAACCTCAGCCTGATCTTAACCAATCGTTCTTGGTCACGCACAATTTGGGAAATGGTACGTTCCTATTCCCGCAATGTTTACCCAGCACGGATGACCAATGTAGCCTTGTGGTGGGTGTTAGGAGGGGCATTAGTATTTCTCGCTTTTGTACTTTACATACCTGTATTACGGCAATTATTCCGCTTTTCCACACTACATCCGATTGATTTATTCATCTGCTTCACAGCAGGCATTTTCAGTATTTTGTGGTTTGAACAATTGAAAATCTTTTATCGCAGAAGACGAGCTTCTGTTTAATAACTAACTTTTAGGAAAAAATTATTATGGATTTAACTACTAATTATCTGGGATTAAAATTGCGATCGCCGCTTGTCCCGTCCGCATCTCCTTTATCGGCAGAGATTGACAACATTCTCTGGATGGAAGATGCTGGTGCAGCCGCAGTGGTCTTACCTTCTCTGTTTGAAGAACAGTTGAGCTTAGAAAGTTACGAATTAGAGCATCATTTAACTTACGGAACTGAAAGCTTTCCAGAATCATTAACATACTTCCCCCAATATCAAAATTTTCGTATCGGCCCGGAAGAATACCTAAATCTCATTCACCAAGCTAAGGAAAAGGTGAAAATCCCTATCATTGCCAGTCTGAACGGTTCTTCCTTAGATGGTTGGACTGATTACGCCAAAATGATTGAACAAGCAGGGGCAGCAGCTTTGGAGTTAAATATTTACTCAGTCTACACCGACCCTGAATTAACTAGCGAACAAATCGAGCAGCATTATATTGATATGCTCAAGGTCGTGAAAGCAGCCGTGCAGATTCCGGTAGCAATTAAGCTGAGTCCTTACTTTACTAATATGGCAAACATGGCCAAGCGTCTAGATGATGCCGGGGCTGATGGCTTGGTTTTGTTTAATCGTTTTTACCAACCGGATATTAACTTAGAAACCCTAGAAGTACAGCCTAATGTAATTTTAAGCACACCCCAAGCAATGCGCCTACCTCTGCGCTGGATTGCCATCCTCTACGGCCGCGTTCATGCTCATCTAGCAGCTACCAGTGGCATTTATAACGCCCATGATGTCTTAAAAATGCTGATGGCTGGAGCAAATATTACCATGTTGTGTTCTGTTCTCCTCAGACATGGCATAGGTCACATCAAGTGTATCGAACAAGAAATACGTCAATGGATGGAAAAACACGAATACGAGTCAGTACAGCAACTCCAGGGAAGCATGAGCCAAAAACACTGTCCTAACCCCAGCGCCTTTGAACGCGCTCAATATATGCGGGCGTTGCAAAGCTATCAGCCAGAATGGGGACTAGTTTACGAGGCTTCTTATTATTACGGGTAACTAAATCAATATGGGTAAACGAATTGGTATCCTCACCAGTGGTGGTGATTGTCCTGGGCTTAACTGTGTAATTCGTGCAGTTGTCAGCCATGCAAAACTTACTTATGATTGGGAAGTATTGGGGATTCCTTATGCCACCCAAGGTTTACTGGAACGTCAAGCGATCGCACTCAATATGCACGGCTGGGATCTGCGCGGTATTGATCCTCTGCTGAATATGGGTGGTACGATTTTAGGCACAATTAATAAAGGTGATACTTTAGCCCATGTTGATGAGATGCTGGCTAGTTATAAGGCTTTGGCTTTAGATGCGTTAATTGTCATTGGCGGCGATGGTAGTTTGAGTATTCTCCATGAACTCGCTAACCAAGGTCACTGGAATTTAATTGGTATTCCCAAAACCATAGATAATGATGTGGCTTTGACAGAACGCGCCATTGGTTTTGATACAGCTGTGAATACTATTGTCGATGCTTTAAATAGACTGACTTTTACAGCTGCTAGTCACGATCGCGTGATGATTGTCGAAGTTATGGGACGTTCCGCCGGACATCTAGCATTACACGCAGGTATTGCTGGTGGTGCAGATGTCATATTGATTCCTGAAATATCATACACAATTAGCGGTTTATGTCAACATTTAGCCGAACTGCGCGATCGCTGGCGACGTAAATTTGCGATCGTTGTTGTTGCTGAAGGGGCAAAGTTATGTCTGGAAGATGTGGAGAACAATATTAAGGTTTCTGTCTCATCTCCTAAATGCGGTCGTGGTCAATATATCGCTGATCAAATAGCTCAATGTAGTGCCAATTTGATGGATACCAGAGTTTCTGTATTAGGACATATCCAACGTGGTGGTATTCCCTCAGCCTTAGACCGTTTAACCGCCACAGTTTTTGGTAAGACAGCCGTGGATTTAATCGCTCAAGGTCAATTTGGCAAAATGGTGGCTTGGCAAAATGGTGAAGTTATCCCAGTCCCGATTGAGGATGTAGTAGTGCAAAGTCCTTTACACGTTAACCCTCACAGTTCTTTAGTGCAGAGTGCGCGTTGTTTAGGTATTTATGTAGGCGAAAAAGGTTAATTTGTTATTTCATTCCTTGGGTGGAAGCTTTGTCTTATTGGTGCGGTAAGCTGAACTGGGAAGCGTGATAAAATTAACTTTCCTGCCCGCCAAATAGAATAACTAAACAAGGAAATAATGAACAATATCCGACAGCGACTAAATAATTCTTTTATCATTCGCTTCTTACTATTGTTCGCTTTTGGTTGGGCTGCTTTACAGCTTTTTGTTTATTTTGAAACGGTAATTGTAGTTTTTACATTTGCAGCCATCTTAGCCGCTTTATTAAACTATCCTGTGCGATGGTTGCGGCGCTTTCTACCTCGCACAGTCGCAGTTATTTTAGTTTTCCTCATCAGCCTCTTGATTGCTATTGCTTTAGCAACCACTCTTGGTTTAGCAATCTTATCTCAAGGGCAACAACTCATTGATAGATTTTTGGAAATTGCTAATTCTGTGGGTTCTTTAGTAGCACAACTAGAATCTTTTCTGCAAACTCGCAATTTACAATTAAATCTTGATGCTATTGCCGAAAGAATCCAAAACTTTGCCTTAGCTAGTGTTAATTATTTAATTAGTATTTTAGGAACATCACTTACCAATTTTGTTAATCTAATTTTTATTACAGTTGTTACCCTTTTTATGTTACTAAATGGGGAAAATGTTTGGCGTTTCGTCTTGAAATTCATTCCAGAAAAATCTCGTAATTATTTCGCGGCTACAGTTGAAGAAAAGCTCTTGGGGTTTTTCCGAGGGCAATTACTTTTAATGTTATTTCTGTCTATTTCTACTTGTTTAGTTTTTATATTATTACAGGTTCCTTATCCCTTAGTTTTGTCCCTAATTATCGGCATTCTTGATGCCGTTCCAGGGATTGGTGCAACCTTGGGAATTGGTACTGTCTTTTTAATTTTACTAATTCAAGATATTGTACTTGCTTTCAAAGTTTTAGCAGTTTCAATTATACTCCAGCAAATTCAAGATAACTTAATTTCACCGCGAATTATGCAAAATTCAGTCGATATCAACCCACTCGTGACATTTTTTGCTTTATTAATTGGAGCAAGAATTGCTGGGCTACTAGGTGTTTTTCTAGCTGTACCAATCGCAGGTTTAGTTGTCAGCTTACTACAAATTGATGAGTTGAAAGGCGAAACTAATACCTAATTAAGTAAAGCGATATAGGAATCCAATTTGATTTCTGAGACAGTTTTAAGTATAGAGTGAAATGTCTAAGCTAAAATGTTGCATTAATTAACCACAGAGACACAGAGGCTAGGAGTCAACTTATTGCACTATTTTAGTCTAGACAATCCACTAGCGATCGCCATTTCTGCCACACCTCATTCTTTAATTTTCCACCCTGAGTAAATGATGCAGGCAGTTGAGTAAGTCCTTGGCGGTGAAGGGTTTGGGTAACACTTGCTCTACACCTACTATGGCTGCTTGTGATAAAGTTTCATCTGAATTGATCCCACTGCTAGCAACAATTCGCACCTGGGAGTTCATTTTTTTCAAGGTACGAATGGCTGTGATCCCATCCATTTCGGGCATCATCATATCCATAATCACAACATTAATGCGATGTTTGTTTTGGGCATAGAGGGCGATCGCTTCGATACCATTAGAAGCAGTTAGGACATTGTAGTTATTATCTTGGAGAATCATCTTGGCAATTTCACAAATTGGCGCTTCATCATCGACAATGAGAATTAATTCTCCCTTGCCTATTGGTGTTTCTATCTCCTTAACTGTTACGTCTGCCATTCCTTGAATCGCTGGCAAGAACAGCGTAAATTTGCTACCTTGATCAACTGTGCTAGAGACAGTAACAAAACCGCCATGACTCTTAATGATACCTAATACGGTTGACAGTCCTAATCCTGTACCTACTCCTACGTCTTTTGTGGTGAAGAATGGATCAAAAATTTTATCTAAGATTTCTGAAGCCATACCTACACCTGTATCTGTAACAGTTACTTGAATATAATTGCCAACATTAGCCTCTAACACCATGCTGGCGTAGGTTTCATCAATGGCAATATTTTCTGCTGTGATGTTAATAATGCCACCATCTGGCATAGCATCACGGGCATTAACAACGAGATTCATCAGCACTTGATGTAATTGGGTGACATCTCCGGCTACAGTCCAAAGGTCTTCCGGGATGCTGGCAGTAAATTCAATCGATTTGGGAAATGTCTGTTTACCAATCAAGATAATATCGGTAATTAAGTGCTTGAGTTGGACTGTGATTCGCTCTCCTTTAAAGCCGCGTGCAAAGGATAGCACTTGTTTGACTAAACCAGCGCCACGCTTGGCGTTATTTTCGAGAATCTCTAACAGATATTGTGATGATGCTCCCTCTACTTTAGGCGATGGCGTTCCGCCCAGCGTAGCTGATCGCTTCTGTTCTTTGGGTAATTTGACTTTCAGAAGTTGGGCAGCAGCTAAGATTGGTGTCAAAATATTATTCAAGTCGTGAGCAATGCCACTGGCAAGTGTACCCAAGCTTTCCAATCTCTGAGCGCGAAAAAACTGTTCTTCTAGTTGTTTTTTGTGGGTAATATCAGTATCAACAATTAAAATTGATTTTGCTTCTCCGTCCGCATCACGCATCAGTGTCCAACGGCTTTCGACAATCACTTCTTTGCCGTGTTTAGTTAATTTATGTAACTCACCTTGCCATACTCCTACCTCAGTCACCACGTTAAAAGCCTGCTCATTCTGGTGAATTAAAGTTTCTGTGTATAGTATATCTCGCGCATTCCTACCTATAGCTTCCTGTTTTGACCAACCATACAACCGTTCTGCACCTTGATTCCAGAATAAGATTTCGCTATCTAAATCTCGTACATAAATGGCATCGGTAGCAATTTCTAATAAAGCTGCTTGCTCACGAATTTTTTGTTCTGCAACTTGGCGATCGCGCAGTGCGGCTTGTCGTTCGCTAATATCGGCAAAGGATGTCACTACCGCATAAGGGACTGTTTCATTTTCCCGATACAAAGGCTGAGAGTTAATTGAAATCCAAGTCAATTGACCATCAGGTTTGTAAATTCCCAGATTCACATTAGAACAGGGTTTGCCTGTGCGTAAAGTTATCATTGCTGGATACTCATCACTAGGGAAGGGTGAGCCATCTTCCCGAATGGTTAGCCAACGCCCATCATCAGAGGTGCGACCTATAATTTGCTCTCGGTTCAACCCTAAAATTCTTTCCGCACTGGCATTGCAAGTGATAATCTTGCCATCAGCTTGCTGTAATACAATTCCCTCACTCATGGCTGTAAAAACGGAGCGATAGAACTCTTCACTTTCTCTTAGGGCTAATTCTGATTGTTTGCGATCTGTAATGTCTCTAGTTGTGCCAATCATCCTGATTGCTTGACCAGAATCGTTGTAGTAAACTTGACCTTTGCCACAGAGCCAGTGAATACTACCATCAGGCCAGACAGTCCGATATTCAACCGTAAATTGACCTCCTTGCTCAATAATATTAGTTATGGATTGCTGGAAAGCTTCTCGGTCTTGCGGATGAATTAATTTCAGAAAGCTTTGAAAATTGGGATTTAAAGTTGTGTTCGGCAGACCATATAGTGACCCCATATTAGCTGACCAGACGGCTTCATCAGTCAAAATATTCCAATCCCAGATGCCCATGTTGGCAGATTCCAAGGCTAATTTTAATCTAGCTTCACT
Source organism: Nostoc sp. MS1 (assembly GCF_019976755.1). Lineage (NCBI taxonomy): Bacteria > Bacillati > Cyanobacteriota > Cyanophyceae > Nostocales > Nostocaceae > Nostoc > Nostoc sp. MS1. The sequence goes on along the minus strand of NZ_AP023441.1, from coordinate 265,171 downwards.
CTGTCGTAGTGATTCTTCTGCCTGTTTGAGATTGGTAACATCTTCAGCCATGTCACTATAAAACATCACTTTTCCTTGTTGATGCCGTCTGCTAAAGTCACTATTGCAGTATTCGATAGGCTTGGGAGATAAGTGACTGAAAGCTTGGAGGTTACAAAAAGTTTGCCACTGATTCAATCCTTGCAACAAGCTAGTGATAGTTACAATGCCAACCAGTTGCTCACTATCGTTCAAAATTGGTAAGTGACGGATTTGATGCTGAAGCAATAAGGAGAAGACTATAAAAATGTCTTGAAAATCTGCAATTTTCATTGTGATGGCTGGCTGTTGCATCACTTTAGTAATCTTGACATTGGCGAAATCAACTGTTGATGCTGCCAACTTGACTAAATCTTGCTCCGTGAAGATACCCAACAAATGTCCTGAATCAATGACTAAAACATAACTAGTTTCTTGTAAATTAATATTGCTACAAGCAGCCGATGAGTTAAAGTTATGAGATTGCACACTCTGGCATTGTTGCTGATTCATCAAGCTAATAGCATCAATAACATAACTATCAGGATTAAGTGTCAAAGGATGACGGTCAATCAAATGATATAAATTATGTAAATAAGTTGATAGCTCGTTGAATCGCATAGTTAATTCGTCAATTTTCATTATCTTATTGACCGCAGAACGAGTAGGCGAAGCTGATGGCGAATAAAGTCAGAATTGTCGATTAATGAAGACTTAATTGGACTTTATAGAGATTTTTAATAAGAAATCGCTATCTGCTATTACTAGACAGAAAAGCTATCTTATGCGCTGATGGTCAGTTTAGGTTGGATGTGGATGTAATTTCTTCCTCTTCAAAATCATTCTATTGGTAAATCAGGAATAGATGATCTATGACTTCAAAAAGATTATCTTTAGTTCAGGCTTTAACTATACTAATTAGGTTAGGTATAGAGACAAATTCATTTTTTAAATGATGAAGCTTAGTTTTTTCTATGTATTTAATAAATTAGTCATTTGTCAGTAGTCAGTAGTCATTAGTAAAAAGTTATTCTCCCTAGCTGGTTTCATTTCTCACTTGTATGTACACCGTAGCCTCTTTGATGAGGAAGAATAACTATGGACTAATGACTGATGACTAATAACTAATGACCATTTTTCCAACTTACCAAATCTGCGAGAGAGCGATCGCGGTAATGTCCGTAACGCTCCTGTTTATTTTTGATTTTCACACCCAAATCTGGCAGAATGCCAAAGTTAGGCGGCATGGGTTGAAAGTGTTTAGGCGAGGCGGAACTAATAAATTCTAATAATGCGCCTAACATTGTGGTGGGTGGTAAAGCTACAGGTTCCTTCCCTAACGCTAACCTGGCTGCATTGGTTCCTGCCAACCAACCACCGGCGGCGGCGGCTGTGTAGCCTTCAGTGCCAATTAACTGTCCGGCCGCTAATAATGTCGGACGTTGTTTAAATTGCAGCGTGGGTAGCATTAACTGGGGTGCATTGATAAAGGTGTTGCGGTGCATTACTCCCAACCGCACAAATTCTGCCTTTTCTAAGCCTGGGATCAATTGAAATACTCGCTTTTGCTCACCCCAACGCAGATTTGTTTGAAATCCTACCATATTCCACAACTGACCAGCTTTATCTTCTTGGCGCAACTGCACCACCGCATAAGGACGTTCCCCCGTGCGGCTGTCAGATAAACCCACAGGCTTGAGGGGGCCGTAACGCATAGTATCTTCTCCCCGTTGCGCTAGTTCCTCGATGGGGAGACAGGCTTCAAAAAATTTGGCTGTTTCACGTTCAAAATCTTTCAGTTCTGTTTGTTCTGCTTTGCAGAGTTCTTGCCAAAACCGCAAATACTGTTCCTTATTCATGGGACAGTTGAGGTAAGCGGCTTCACCTTTGTCATAACGCGAAGCCATAAAAGCAATATCGCGGTTAATCGAATCTCCCACGATAATAGGGCTAGCGGCATCAAAAAAGCTCATATACTCCATCCCCGTGAAGCGGTGCAAGTCTTGCGCCAAGTCGGGACTAGTTAACGGCCCAGTTGCCAACACCACAATACCTTCGGGAATGGCTGGGACTTCACCACGGCGAAATTCAATTAAGGGATGACTAGCGAGGGCTTGGGTTAAATCTTGCCCAAATTGACCCCTATCTACTGCCAATGCGCCACCTGCTGGGACGGCGTGTTCATCAGCTTTAGAGATAATTATAGAACCAAGTTGGCGCAATTCTTCATGCAGCAATCCAGCAGCGCGATCGCTCGCCATTGCCCCAAAGGAGTTACTACACACCAACTCTGCCAAATGTTCTGTATGATGGGCAGGGCTGAAACGTTTAGGACGCATTTCATGTAAAATTACTGGCACTCCAGCCTGGGCAATTTGCCACGCCGCCTCTGTTCCAGCTAGTCCACCTCCAATTACTTGTATCGGTTGTTGAGTCATAGCTAATTTTTAATACCTAATTAAATACACTTGCTTGGACTGTTTATATATCAACAATCATAAAGGAATGCCTCCTTGCCTGCAAAAACTAAACTGCCAAATTTGCCGATTTGAAAAAACTGTCAAATTTCACCCTGCATAAAAAACAGTAGCCAAACCTATGAAGTAAGTGAAAGGTAATTCACTACCAACAACATTTACTTTATTCAGAAGTCCAGTTATGAAGTCACGTTTATTTCCAGCGACTATTGCTTTTCTAGCTATTTTCACTGCACAAAATGCAATGGCAGATTCCGTTATCAAAATAGAAAGAAAAGTTGAAGTTCCAAATATTCCCATCCAATTAATTCCTACTACTAGCATTAGTGGTGTGATTACAAATGGTGGTAGTAATAATGGTGGTCAACCTAACTTTACTTGTAATGAAATTAAACTATATATTGCTGAAAATGTTACTCCACCACCATCAGGTAGTGGAATTACATTACCTGAATACAAACAAATTGGCAATGTAGTCAAAGCTCAAGGTAATATTGCTACTGGTTGTCAATATACTTTACCTATTGCTTCTAAGGCTATTGGCAAATCTGTTTATGTGTTTGCTATAAGTCCCAATAAATGGACTACATTTATAAATAGTGTAGATATTTCGCCTAATAATTTTTCTAATCCTATTCAGGTTAATAAAAACGAGCATCTCAAAAATATGAACCTAACTATACGTGCTACAGCTATTAAATGATGATAAGAGCCGTAAAATGATATATATGGTAATTAAACGAGCTAGATACTAAACGTTTAACTAAATAATAGCTGTTTGAAAGGGGATGGCGCGATCGCGCCATCCCCTTTCAATTAATGATTCAATTTGCTACCTGCATCTCGATAACATTCAGTAGTTCCACCAGACTATTAATATCAATGATAATTCCTGGCTATTTATATAGTTCTCATATATTTCTGTTTTATAGCTTCTACCTCTTGCTTTAATTCATTGGCATGAATTAATCCTACATAACCTCTAAATTGACAATTACCATCACTGTTATAAATAGATACACGGGGAACTTGAGCCAAATTATCGCGCATTCTTAATTTACCGCTATTATCTGAAAATTGAAAATTCTCTTTCAACTTATCAACATTACCAAACATCTGATCCCAACCATTTTGCCCTACTTGATTTACTTTTTGTGCATTTTTACTATCTTTTAACAAAGTAATAGTCATTCCTGAAACTTTCTTTAACCTTTCAATAACTACATCTATTATTTTTTCATCCTCTAAAATACTATCCACGATGATTTTTACAGTTTGAGAACAATGCCAATAGTTAATATGAGCATCTGCTGCACCTGCTGCAATTGCAGCTAGAGAAAAAGCTTGATTAACACCTGGGGTTAATTTACTAGCTGCTTCAACAGCAGGAAACTCGGCTACTGCACGTACAGTTTTTTCTAGATTATTGGCATTTGTAGATATAAATTTATCTTTTACGGATAATTTAGATTCATTAGTTGATCTTAAGCTAGAGCTTATGGGGTAAGCAATTAAGTCTGAAGAATGAATAATATTAGTCCATTGTAGAGGTTGTTGATAATCTAATAAAAAATCATGAACCTGTTCTGGTTTTATATCTAAAATCATGTTGAATAAGAGTATTGGTGAACCCAGTGTAAAAATACTCTTGAGTTGCACTTCTTTCTTAATCAAGGAACGAATTTTATATGCAGCATCATCATGGGGAAATTTTTGGGAGAATAGTATATCCCATAAAATAACAGTTCCCATTGAATGAGCTATTATATGCAGTTCTTTTTCTTCAGGATGATGTAGGATAAATTCTTCTAAATGCCCGGCAATTGATTCGCGGATTTTTGCACCTCTTTCCGGGTTTAAATAAGTAAAAGCATCGCCAACGAAATCGGAAATAAATTCTTCTCTAATTTCTTGACCCCGAAATATATCTTGTGGGTTAATATTTGGATTTTCTTGTTTTGCAAGTTGTAAGTCTTGATGGATAAAATTTGATATTTTGCCCTTGTTATTGAGAATGTCAGCGTAAAAGCCCGAATGAAAAAATGGTGGCTTTATGCCTCTTTGTGATAAATCTTCTTTAATTAAATGTTCTAAAGGTCTAGCAAATTTAACTTTTGCCTCAGCTACACCATGTATAAAAAATATGAGCATCTTAGTTAAAAACTAATAACGGCGCTCACAATATAACCGATGATAATTTAATCTAACATTGGGGAAAAAACGTAATGAAATACATTATTCAATTTAACAGAGGTGGTGCGATCGCACCATCCCCCGTTCAATTAACTACCCAATCTACTGCTTGCGCCTCAGTAATATTGGGAACTTCCAATCGACCCTTCATTTTATACAGCACATTTTCTGGTAATTTAGCAATGCGCTTGCTATTTCTTGTCAGTAACTCCTCCCAAGGTGCTTCTAGGTAAACAATGCGAATTTTGGCTTGATAATTGGCGAACTGACGAATCAATGAACATCGCAATTGACGACTGATGTTAGTAGCATTCCAAACAAAAGATTTTTCCGTCCGCATATATTCCTTAGCTAAGGCTTTAGCAGTATTCACCACTGCGCTTTGGTCTTCATCAGGTGCAATACGCATAGTTTTTCGGAGTTCATCTAAAGCAATTACTGGCCAGTGGGGGAGATTTGCTTGCACCCATGTATCTTTTCCTGCACCTGGTAATCCTGACATCATCACAACTTCCAAGCGAGTATCATCGTAAGCTAGATAATCAGGATTGCCATTTTCTTTTTGAAAGTAAAGAAATCGGCTGTGGTCTGAAGGGAAAGCACGGGGTCGGTCAAAACAGCGATTTTCTTGGCAAAACTCCCGAAAAAAGGCAATCCTTTCGTATAGTTGGGCTTGGTCGCTGCAATGTCGCCCTGTAACATCGGCTTCGGCGAGTAAACTCAGCATATCGCAACGGATAATTTGACTAGTTTTGATGACAGATTTTTCAGGGTTGGGTTTGTCCCAAAACCATAGAGGTAAGCTACCGTATTTCACCAAAGCCACAATAGCCTCTCGTTCACGAAAGGGAACTTGCAAATCCCAGAGAATTTGCTGTGCCATCTTTGCACCTTGGAGGACATGACCTTTAGAGGAGATAGCGCCATCGGTATCTGTTTGGGTGGTGGCTGGTTTAGCGACATCATGCAGCAAGGCGGCTGCAAATAGGACAGAACGTTCTGTTGGGTTTAAGGCACGCCATTGAGGTAATTCTATTAATGCCTCACACACTAATTTTGTATGTATAAGTACATTACCTTCAGCGTGATACTGAGGGTCTTGAGGACAATCTGCGAGCGATCGCAACCAAGCAAATTCTCCTTCTATCGCCTGCCAATCTATTGTCCAGTTGGGTGCATCTGGGCAATAAGGAAAATTCCAATTCATATTACCATCCTTAGTTTTAGTATGTTTTATTACTAGCTAAATAAACTCACATCAGGACGCAGCAAATTAGGAATAATGGGACGGTTCAGCCAATGACTATCTGATTGTTGAATGGTAGTTAAAAAGCTGGCACGCACATATTTATAACGTGCTGTGACTGTATCCCCTGGTTCAACTTTGATATACAAACCTTCCATCAAAGCACTTTGGTCAGTTTGCTTAAGGGAACGTTCTACATCTAGTCCCTGTTGTTGACAGGCTTGGCAAAAATTTTGTAAGTATGCAGGGGTTTGGTAATGGGACTCACCCAGTAAACGCAATAGTTGTTGGTAAGTTTGCAGTTTGCCAGTGAACAATATAGGTACAGAAACTAATGGTAGTCCGGCTAATAGCTGCTGGCGGCGTTTGGTGCTGAGGAATACTTGCGTTTGTAAATCCAGCACATCGTATTCTAAAAAGTAGTGGGGTAAGGCATCGTAAAATACTGTGTGCTTGGCATATAGCCATTCACCAAAAAGGATATAACGACTACCCAAAACTTCCCAAAATGCGCTGGCGTGGGTGTATGCCCACTGCTTAAACAAGTTAAAATGCTTTTCTCTAGCACCACCTGTTAGATAATGTCCTCGGCTTTGTAGTCGCATCTGTCCATCAGCCGTGAAACTGATAGCTGCGTTTGCACCATCCACCTTTTCTTCAACTACTACATACTGTTCTTTAATACTTGCAAAGGGGATACTATTTAAATCTTCATCCCCAGGTTGCAGGCGCGAACCTTCGATATGATGAGTACGCGGGTATTTATAAATTTGTTCCATGACTTCATCCCTTGATGACGGCAATCAAAATCTTTGCGTAGAGAATTTTCACGAATAAGCAGCTCATTCGTGGTCAATTAGAGTTTGATTGAGTCAAAGGGTTACATAGTCTTATCCTGAAGCTGTGTAGTGTTTATATAATACAATTACTTCACAAGCTCCAGTCAAGTTTCCAGAATTTGCTAAGAATTTAGTAATTTTAATTCAAGGGCGATCGCAATTTTGGGGTGCAAATCCCCCAAGAAACCAATGGTGTGTACAACAATACGATTTACCACCGTTTGACAAACTCTTTTCCTTTTTGCCATCCATGTTCATACACAGCTGCTAACCCTTCTTCTGTAACATCTGTAAAGTTGACTCCCAAATCTTTGGGATCTACATCTGGTTGAATTATATGAATTTTTACCCCTTTGTAAACTTCTGGAATTGCCTCTACCTGAAACATATCTCGATATAGTGTACCTGGTTCATTTGCGATCGCAATTACTTGTTGATATCCAGCTTCTACCATTTCCATCGCGGGACACAAGCAAGTATAAGAAGCATCAATATAAGGTTTTCCATCTATCCAAGCTGGAATATCCCAACCATGCAGCATTCGTGCAGAAGCGTAAGCCACTTGTTCAAAGTTTTGGGAATGCAGATATAATTCTCCTGTAGATTTGGTACTAAACACATCCAACCGCAAGTGTTCCTTAACCCAACTACGGTCTTTTTTTCCTGCGGACACTAATAAGCGTCGTCCTAAGCGTTTGGCTTTTTCGTTTTGAGTCTCTATAGCTGCTTCTTGGGTAATAACGGCGCTAGCAGCAACGAAATATTGAGGGTTATCTGGCGCAAATAATGTTTCTGGCGGTGGACTAAACTGTGCAATTCCGCCTAGAACTACTCTACTCATACCTATATTTGGTTGTTGGAGTACTCGCAGACCAGCCAACCAGTAATCTACACCTAATTCTTTGGCTTTACCAATGGTAGCCCAAGCAGTTGGTAATACTGAAGCTGAGGCTGCACTATAAGCGTTAGCGCGGACTCCTGCTGATTCCAACGCACTCAAAACACCATGCGCGAATACACCTTTAAAACTACCTGATGCACAGGCGATCGCTAATGATTTATTATTGATGTGCATTGGCTTTTGTTTCCTGGTTTAACTTGCGTTGGCGTAGTTTGATAAAAACTTCCTTAAATCTTGCAAAGTCTTCTTTACTCAGTTCTGTCTGTTGCCACACTTCCCTTTGCATTAAACGTGCAAACCAATCTTGCAAATTAGGGTAATTACTCAAATTAATTCCCAGCTTTAGTAGTAAAGATAAATCTGTGCCTGCCACAATATCTGCTAAAGTAAACTGTTCACCAGCATAATAAGCGCCATTCCCTAAACATTCTGATAGAAACCTTAAGACTTTATCTATATGCTCATTTGCTTGTGAATATTTGACTGAATCTTCTTTTTCAAACATTAAAACAATCATTTTTGGTAATAGTTCATTTGTTGTTACCATCTGTACCATCCTGACTTTTGCTAAAGATTCAGCATCTTTAGGTAACAGGGCAGGTGTAGTATATTTAGCTTCCAAGTAGTCCATAATTGCTAGAGATTCCACTACCCGAAAACCATGATCTACAATGACTGGAATGTGATGAAATGGATTAATTTCTAAAAATTCATGCTGTAATTGATCGCCATTTAATTTCATAATCATCGGCTCAAATGCGATCTCTTTTTCTAGTAATGTCCGCCATACACGACGAGCCATAGGTGAGCGATGATTGTAGTAAAACTTGAGCATAGATTTTTTCTCGCAAAAAAGACCGATTGGTTTGTAACAGAACAAAAAATTTTAGCAAACAGTTATTAAGCAACCGAATACAAGTGCTAAGGCGCTAATCAAAGAACCAATTGCACCTATCATATTACCTATATAAACAACTCTATTTTGTACAGGTTCATCATTGGTTAAACCACGATGACCCATCCATGCACCGTAAGGTAATGCAATACAAAATCCATATCCAGAAATTACAGATGACCACACCAAAATCGCACCCAATACAGGATTTAAATCTAAGTTAGATAAGACAGCAGAAATAGCAATCATTGTAGTTCCACCCATTGATAAACCTGAGTGAGCAACACTCCACCCTCGTACAATATCTTCACTCTTTTTGCGGGTGATAGCTGTGCCATAAGGTATTCCTGAAAGTAATCCAATGAGTAGGACTATAGCACCATGTAGTGTTAAATGAATAGCTAGTTGGTTCATAATTTAAAGCTATAATTTGCTTGGTTAGTATTAGTAAAATATTTATTTTTTAATTCTTCGGGAATGCTAATAGGGCGACCATTTTGTAAATTGATAAATGCACCTTTTTGTGTAGCCACGGCTGCTAATTGATTATTAGCGATAATTTCTGCTTGTACAGTCCATTTTAATCGTCCAAAATCACTTGCCCATAAACGACCTATTACTTGATCAACCAATTTGATAGGACGTTTATATTCAATTTCTGTACCAGAAAGAACAGGTACATATCCTTGCTCAATTTGGTGATGGATTGGCAAATGTTCTTCTAAAAACTTAAGACGTAAATCTTCTAGCCACTTAATATACACGATGTTACTAACAATTCCTGCAAAATCGATTTCATAAGTTCTTACAGGTATTGTCAAGACTACTTCTAATGGTCTATGTGAGTTGTTGGTTGTTAGCATATTCATTCCTTATTTTTCAGACCTATCGGTTGGTTAATGTACAAAAAAATTACACCTTTGTTAGAACAGGTGACATATATAACCTCAAACTTCTACCTTATAATTAAGATTTAACTCATCTCCTGGTACACCTCTAATACCCCAATTGTGTTTTGCAGTTTCAAAAATTGTGATTTCAATATCATCAATGGCAATATGCAATTTTTCATTGATTGTTTTTATTAAATTACGCAATAGTTGTTTTTTAGTATCTACTGTACGCCCATCAAACATAATAATTTCAATAACTAAATAATTTTCAGTTCTATCAGGTGGATAGTAAAAATCTGTTTTATCCAAGGGAAAGAACCTGTGAAATCTTTTTTCTGGGCTAATTTGTAAGACTTTTACTAGAGAGGCATGAATAATATCTGATAACTCTGCTTTAATGGGGTTTAGTGTTGATGCTAAACCATAGACTTTAATTTGTACCATTGATTTTCAAGGTATTTTCTATGTAATGATTGAGGTGATTAACTGCCCGTTGCATATACACAGTATCATCATAAAGTTTAGTCATCATAATCGCACCTTCTAAAGTGGCAACTATGATAGTGGCAATTTCATCAGTATCTACATTATCTCGAATCTCTCCTTTCTCAATTCCCATTTGCATTACTCGCCGAATCATATTCAGCCATGCGTTCATCGCCTGTTGAGTACGTTCTCGTAATGCAGGATGTGCATCATCACTTTCTACAGCCGTATTCAGTAGCGGACATCCCCCCGCAATAGGTGGGTTTTGGGCAAAACTACTAAAGACTGCAATTAGTGCTTGAAGACGTTCTACGGCATGACGCTTGCTACGTAAGGCAATTCTATAATGCTTGCTGACGGATGCGATCGCATAATCAAAAGCCTGTAGTGCTAGTTCATCCTTACTTTGAAAATGATTGTAAATTCCTCCTTTTTGCAATCCCGTCACACGCATAATGTCAGAAATAGACGAACCAGCGTAACCCTGTTGATTAAACAGTTCCGCCGCTTGTTGCAGGATTCGGGTTTTGGTTTCTTTACCTTTTGACATCGCTTTTACCGACCAAGTGGTCTGATTAAGAATAGCATAATGTGGCAGGGAGTGGGGAAGTGCGATCGCTTAACATTAGTTTTTCAGCCTATTAGGTCTGTCATTAACCACATCTGACTAGCTTTGAGAAAATCTGAAAGACAAGCACAAAAAACTAAGATGATATTAAAGTTACTTAATACCACTTTAAACAATGAATCAGAAGCTAATGCAGATATTTAAAGTTATTGAAGAAGCCTTAACAAAACCGCCCATTCCCCACGAACCGTATAAGCAATCATTAAAAGCCTGGGCAATGTATTGTCTACGAGATAGAGGCTTTAAAGTTATTTACGCTCAAAATGCTGATTTTGCTATTGAACCTAAAGGCGGCGAAAAACTATACTTCAAAGTATCCAATAACCCTGTTGAACAAGATAATTCTATTAGCTGGATAGTTTGGGATAGCGCCAGCAAAAGCGCCAGTTTGATTCCACCTTTGACAGAGGTTAAAGACTAAACACTAGGGACTAGGGACTATAAATAAATTTCTTATTCCCTAGTCTCTAGCCCCTAACCTCTTAATAATCAGATGTTTCTTTGCATCAAAACTAATCAAACCTTGTTGCTGTAATTTACCCATTAATCTTGTAATTGTAACTCTAGTAGTGCAACAAGCATTGGCAATATCCTCGTGAGTAAAACGTACACTAAAACGAGTTCCATCAGCTACAGATTCGCCAATTTCTTGTTGTAAAATTTCCAATAGATGATGTAACCGATCCTCAACTCTGCGCCTTCCGGCTATGGCTAAAAAAGATTCTGTTTGCTGTAAACGCTGCTTAATTTTTGGTAACAGAATATGGCTCAACATAGGCGTAACACCTATTTCTGTAAAGTTAATCGGCGTTAATTCCACATCTGAAAGAGCGGTAGCTTGATATATGGGTAAAGAAGTCATATTAGCACCAAATACCATGTGCTTTTTTGCCAAGCCTATCAATACTTCTTCGCCCGTTTCACAATAAGTACTCAGCTTAACTAGACCTTGACGAACATACCAAATTATGAAAGGATTAAGAGGTATATTTTCACCTTTAGCATATATATCAACTGGGAGATTCTCAGTCAGATAATTTTCGTTATCAACTAAACTGATATCTTGCTGCTGGCGTTGATGAACGTGACGTAACAACCAGAGTAGAGAATTTATTTTACCACTTTGATTGCGAATAGCAACTACTGTTAATGCTGCATCAAAAGACTCACCATGAAATTGCTGTAGGCGCACTACTAATTCTTTAGTTTGATCCGATTGTGATAATTGATTGATTTCGCAGCGAAAGCTTTCTCTTTGTTCAACGCAAATAAAATTGATAATTGATCTATCTATTAAAAGATGCTTTGGTGCATTAAGTAACTTCGCCACTATTAGGTTAGCTTGTTGAATAATTCCTTCTGTATTAGTAACTAAATAGCCATCTGGTGCGAACTCGAATAAATCATAGTAGTGTTGGCGTTCGGCTTCTAATAAACTCCGCGTTCTTAGCAGTTCCTCATTTTGGTGATAAAGTTCTTCTGCTGCTAACTGTACTAGCTTAGAGTTACTATAAAGTTCCTTAAAAGCTTGTGGTAGTAAATCAGGGGGAATCCAAGGCAATACGCTAGCAGTTTGATATAAATCTGCTAGTTGTTTATGTAATGCTTCTGCTCTTTGGATAAATAGTTCTATATTCACTGTAGATGACCACGACTTGCCCAAATTTTAACTTCAACAGTAGTAACAATATCTGTGTAACTGCCAATATAAAAAATAGATTATAGTTTAAAATGAGACTTATATAATAATTCAAACAATTGCTAAAATACAAGAGATAATCGTATAATTTAATTACCAAAAATACAAAATTAAAACTATAGATTACAAATATATTCTCTGTATTACATAGATTAATTGATAGTTTTAAATGGCAATTATCTATATTTATCTATACATTACTGGCTAATGTTGATATTTAACTCTCCCTGTGGTAAGAAAAACTCAAAGATCAAGGCAAAATTAAGCAGCGAGTAAGTTTGCTGAAGTAATCTCTCCTTTTTATGATTACTAATAATTGATGAGTAGTTAGCCTATTTATAGCAGTAGCCACAATTGTTAGGACATTTTTCTGTTCCCTGTTCCCCGTTCCCTATTCCCTTGAGAGCAAAATATGATGTCCTAACCAATATGTCCGTTGCTATATCAGGATAAATATGAGTATATAGCCTTACGTCCGCCGCTAGCATCAAACTATTTAATTCTACAGATATAGACGAATTTTCAGCAGTCTTAAATAAAATTCAGATTTTTTAAGTCTTGTATTTTTATTAACTCAAATGAAAGGCTAAAATGATAAATTAAACAGAAAAATACGATAGATTTTCATAAAAATTATACTTGTAACAATTTTTGTAATCTGTTATGTGGGAAAATCAACTAACACATAACTGCTAAATGTAACTGTGGCGATCGCACTCTCCCATTCGCAAACGCTGAACACTTTAACTCACCACACTTGCTCAAAAAATCAAAAATCACCACAATCATGGTGCGATAGCGGGGGTGGGGTGTATTTCATGTGCTTGGGTATTGCGGTAAGAATTATCTAAAAAAGCTTGAGTGTAAGCTGTTCTTTATTTAACATACATGATTACGGTGGGAAAGATACCCAACCGGAAAAATTTTATCAATTGATAATTGACAATTGTTTCATTCAAGGTTTAAGACCTCTCCTTTTAAGGAGAAAAAATCAAAAAATAAATCCTTGTCTCCAATCCTCTCACTTAAGCGCGAGAGGGAAAAAGTCAATTGTTAATTGTCCATTGTTGAATGATATTCACTCATATGAAGTTAAGCAAAGTTTTTCAAAGTTACCTCTAGTGACAATTGAAACTTGAGATAATTGAGTTCTATATACAGTATCGTCTGTTAAATTTACCAAGTAATCACATCTACACCAGTATTTCAGCTTATGTTCAATGCAAGTCCTAGAAATCCAATTGTGATGCTCCACGGTTACTCTGATACAGGTACTACTTTTAAAACGTGGATAAAAAAGTTTCAAGAAAATAACTATGATGTAAAAATTATTCATATTTGTAAATATGTATCGTTATCTAACGAGATTACGATTGATGATATTGCCGAAGGGCTGGATCAGGCTTTAGCGCAAAAGTTGGGTGAGAATAGAACCTTTGATGCGATCGTTCATTCAACTGGGATGCTTGTAATCCGTGCTTGGTTAGCAAAATACTCTACTCAAGGCTATTATCGGCTTCAGCATTTAATCGGTTTAGCACCTGCTACTTTTGGTTCTCCCATCGCGCACAAAGGACGCAGTTTTTTAGGTGCGCTGTTTAAAGGAAATAGGGAGTTGGGTCCAGACTTTTTAGAAGCTGGAAACCGCATCTTAGATGCTTTAGAATTAGGAAGCAAGTTTACTTGGGATTTGGCGCACCAAGACTTACTAGGAAACACCACATTCTACGGCTTAGGCAGTGATACACCCTTTGTGTTTACCTTTTGTGGAACCCGTCAGTTTTTTAATTCACAATTACTAAATGCGATCGCTGGCAAAGTTACAGATAAAATTGGTGTACCGCTTGAGGGTACAGATGGTGTTGTGAGATGGGCAGGTTGTGAATTAAGAACACGTAAAATTACTATAGATTTTACGAAAAAGCGATACGAAGATAGATTATCTATTTCACCGTGGAAAAATAATGGGATTGCCCACTCAGTCAGAGTTGAGGGTTATAACCACGGCAAAATTATCGGTGATCCTGGTGCAGAATTGGTAGACACCGTATTTCAGGCATTGCAATTTACGCCTGAACAGGATATTAATAGTTGGTATGATAAAGCTGCAAATACCTTATCACCAAATGGTTTACAAAATACACAGCAATGGCAACAATTCATCATCCGCGCAATAGATGATAATGATGAACCCATTACTGACTATTATATTGAATTGTCAACAGGAAAAGAGGGAAAGTGGAAAAGAATTGAAGATTTTGGTATAGATGTTCATGTATACAGTCAAGATAAAAGTTTACGCTGTTTTCATGTCAACATTACAAATACGAAAAATATACAAAATTTGAAGATACGTATTGTGGCTTCTTCCAACTCAGATTATGTACGCTATTCTGGATATGGCACAAATGTAGATGCTTTGGCTGCACCTATTTTAAGTCCTATCTCAGATTTAGACTTAGATATTTCGGGGATTTTGCAGCAAAAAGATATTAACTTTTTCTACCCATTTACCACAACTTTAGTAGAAATAAGACTCAGGCGGCAAACTATAGATCCGCTAGTACAATTTATGGCATTGCTTTAAGACAATATATTGCTTTTTTCCAAACTTTTTAAGGTTTTTAGCCCTTACTACTAACTTATCTCGATTGAGTTTTTCTACTTAATAAATACCACCTTGATTCATTTGGTTTGATGTCTACATTTGACTCAAGGTGGTAACTATTTTATGGTTAATTATTATTTATGAATAGGCTGATTGCTTGCCTGGGAATTGCCTGTTATGGGTGATGCTTTGGCAAGACTTTCTTGTTTTGATTGCATTTCTAAAAGTTCAGGTATCGTGACAAATTTATAACCTTGTGCTTTGAGATCGCTGATAATTTGTGGTAAAGCCTGAACTGTGCGAGAACGATTACCGCCGCCATCGTGCATTAATACAATTGCACCTGGTTTTACACCTTTAATAACATTTTTGATTAAAGCAGGTGGTTGTTCACGACGCTGGGTATCAGATGATTCATCTGACCACATCATAACCGCATACTTTTGGCTTTTGGCATAATCAACTACCCCATTATTTAAAAAACCACCGGGAGGACGAAACAGTGTAGTTTTCACTCCTGTAGTTTTATAAATAATATCTGCTGTACGATTAATTTCACTAGCGGCTGTGGCCACATCCATGCGACGATACCAATGATGCCAAGTATGATTACCAATCACATGACCGTCGTCTGCTACTTGTTTAGCAACTTGGGGAAAATATTTGACCATCATCCCCACCATGAAAAATGTTGCTTTAATATTATTTTTCTTTAAAATTTCTAATACTTGTGCTGTATTTTTTGGCCCTGGGCCATCATCAAAAGTTAAAGCAACGACTTTATCATTAGGTTGTAATTTAGCTTGATAAATAGTTTGTCCTTGAAATGCTTTGGGTATTTCTGTTTTTATCGATGGGGCGGCGGCTTGTGCAGATGTACTTGTTATTGCATGGTTAACGGCTGTGCCATTCCCATTAACTGAGTGTTTACTTAACCACGAATTGTCAAATCCAATTTTGGGTATCAGTAACCCTAAACTTATACCGCCAGCCGTAATCCCAACAACACTAACTAATTTGATAATTAAATGTAATTTCTCACTAGGCATAATTTATACTCCTCAGTTCTGGTGAATAAATGGTAGTATTTCTGAGTATTTACTTATATCATGGCTTGGCTTGTTGAAGCCTATGTAATATTTTTGTTCCTGATTATTCAATTTGGTTAGCAGTCGTGATTAACTATATCTCTTAGAAGAAGAAAAAAGAGTAGATTACCACAAAATTTAAGGTGATTGCTTTGTTTAAATACATATTTAATACTTAATGTAAATAATAATTAATAAAATTTAACATAGATATTAAAATTAAATAACATGTAGTACATCCCCTATCTGTAGGAAAGCATCTCAAAAATTTTTTCTGTCCATTGCATAATTTTCTGAACAAGCCATGAAGAGTATTGAAGACAATTGTGGAAGCTGAATATTCCACCAAGAATAAACTTTAGTAAAGCGTAAGGTTATATTATGATTCACCATATATCTATTTCTGTTGAAAATCCCCAACACGTTGCTCAAGTCCTAGCGGAAGTTCTTAACGGTCAAGCTGTACCCTTCTTTCCTAACCCCGGTAGCTACTTGGTAATTCCTTTAGATGAATACGGTACAGGAATAGAAGTATATCCTTTAAAATCCTATATTAAACCAGGTGAAGGAGATAACCAGTGTGTTTTCGCAGAAGCTAGTAATGTTTCTGGTTTTACTGCTACTCATGCAGCTATTTCCGTCAATTCCACACAAGAAAAAATTGAAGAAATCGGCAAACGTGAAGGTTGGAGAACAGTACGCTGTAGCCGTGTTTTTTTCTTTGATGTCATCGAATTTTGGCTAGAAAATAAAGTCATGATAGAACTGCTAACACCAGAGATGGCAGCGCAATATCTAGCAGTAACACACCCAGAAAATTTAAAACAAATGTTCCCTGCGTAAATTATGCGTGATGTAAGTAGGGGAGTACATCTGTACGTCTCTAAGATTGTTTTGTAATAGTTGCAAGGAATGCTGTCAGCAACATCCAGAGTATGGGCAAACCAAAGTAGATACTGACATAAATAGCGTTAGTGCTGCGTGTTCTGACAGGTTCTACTGAAAGCCAAGCATTCATGACAGCAACATTAATCAGCCCAAGAATTAAGTGTAAAGCCAATATAGCAATCATCAACCCAATTAGAGAGAATGTTGCTAGGTTCTTCTGTTGTGCCCAAGCGATCGCCAGCAGAGCGATCATGCAGGCGATCGCCAACCAGCGTAAAATCATGATGGGGAAAAAGATGATTGCTGCTTCATTGGCAGTTTGTCCTGGGTGCTGAAATGGGGAGAATGACAAAGACCAAAGAAATAGCAACCCAGTAGTAGCAAGTGTTGTAAACCAAGCACCCCAGAAAAAATATTGTCTCATTATGCTTAGATTTTTTTAAAAATTATAGATGGTTTAATTCTGGCGAATTGAATTTTAAACTATTATGAAATAATTGCTTTCAAGGGTGATTTAAACCTGTTCCCTATCACCCGCTATATCTTGGAGTTGACTGTGCCTACCTGCAAAATCCTACAACCTGGAGATGAATCATTACTGGAAACTTTCCTCTTACAACACGTTAATACTTCCATGTTTTTACGTTCAAATTGGCGCGAGGGAGGTTTGAATAATGAAGGTGGTAGATTTCAGGGAACCTATGTAGCTGCTATTGAAGATGACAAGATAGTTGCAGTCGCCGCCCATTATTGGAATGGGATGATTGTTGTGCAAGCGCCTGTGTATCTTGCAAAAGTGACGCAAGCTGTTATGGAACAATCTGACTTGACTATATCGGGAATTGCTGGGCCAGCCACACAAGTAGAAGCAACAAAGCAAGCATTGGGGCTAGAAAATCAACCAACTCAACTAGATGAGCAAGAAATATTATTTTCCCTCACATTACAAGATTTACAAGTACCCCCGGCTTTAGCATCAGGTGTGGTGCAATGTCGCTTACCCCATACACAAGAGTTGGAATTACTGAGTGAATGGTGTGTTGCTTATAATGTGGAAACTTTGGGGAAATTAGCAACTCCTGATTTACTCCCTCATTGTCGTCATGAAATTGAAGCACGCCAGTCTACAGCTAGACATTGGGTGCTGATAGCAGACAATACTCCTGTTGCTTACACAGCTTTTAATGCCCGTCTACCTGATATTGTGCAGATTGGCGGCGTTTGGACACCACCAGCATTAAGGGGTAATGGCTATGCTAAGTGTGTAGTAGCTGGGTCACTTTTGCAGGCAAAATCCCAAGGTGTAGAACGTGCGGTGTTATTTACAAACAGTAAAAATTATGCCGCCCAAGCAGTATATAAAGGAATTGGTTTTCAAGATACTGGTGAGCAATTTGGTCTGGTATTATTCCAAGATACTAACTAAGAGGGTGTAAGTATTTTTTGGCTCAGTTAATTATGACCCCATACCCGGAACCTAATCCCCAAGTAACGCGCCGTTTTGCCATTATTAATGGTGACGATTTTGGCTTTTCTGGTGGTGTGAATCAAGGGATTATCCGATCGCATCAGCAAGGTATCCTTACTAGCACTAGTTTGATGGTAACTGGTGATGCTGCCCAGGAGGCGATCGCACTGGCAAAAACTCACCCCGATTTAGCAGTGGGTTTACATCTAGTTTTGGTTTGTGGACGGTCTGTACTTCCACCAGAACAAATTCCTCATTTGGTTGACTCCCAAGGAAACTTTCCTAACAGTTCTCTGTTGGCTGGCTTGCGCTATCAATTCCATCCAGCCGCCCGTGCAGAACTGCGTCAAGAAATTCGCGCCCAGTTAACTAAGTTTCAAGAATCAGGGCTACCGCTTTCTCATGTAGATGGTCATTTACACCTGCATATCCACCCAGTTGTCTTGCAAATTTTGGTGGAATTGGCGCAAGAGTTTAATATTCGCTTCATTCGTCTACCTGCTGAAGAACTAGGGAAGACTCTCAAGCTCAACCGTCAAGACTTGCTGACTAAATTGGTGTGGTCAGGGGTATTTGGGGGGTTACGCCGTTATGGAGAGAAACTATTAACATCTCATGGGATTGGTTTTGCTGATAGAGTTTACGGGTTATTGCAAACTGGTAATGTAACTGAGGAATACCTATTAGGTTTGATACCGCAGATTCAAGCAGATTTGATAGAGATTTATTGTCACCCCGCACAATTCCAAGCTGGAGAACCATTAAATGGCCCCCCAGGCGCAGGTGAAGCAGAACTAGCCGCCCTGTTAAGTCAGCCAGTACGCGAGTTATTAACTGCAAATGGCTTTGAGTTGACCAATTGTATGGCTCATACACTTCCTAGCCCTTCCTGCTAGAGTCCCTCATCAGATATATCAAGTTTTTTTGATGAATTTTTGTACTGCGTGCTTGACAATAACTTACATATCAAGTTTTTTTGATATAAGGGAGAAAATTTTAGTCATCCCCGTTAACCGTAGGTAGATTTCAATGAGTGATAGTTCGCAAGCTAGCCCCAACCCTATAAAAGCGGGAAGTAATCTGAGTTTTTTTGAAAAATACTTAACTGTTTGGGTATTTTTGTGTATCTTTGTCGGCATTACTCTAGGTAGATTATTTCCAGGTGTAGCGGTAGCTCTGGATGCCATGAGCGTCTATCAAGTGTCTGTGCCTATTGCTATATGTTTGTTTTTCATGATGTATCCCATCATGGTGAAAATTGACTTCACACAAGCAGCAAATGCTCTTCGCGCTCCAAAACCCGTTATTCTCACGTTAGTAGTGAATTGGTTAATTAAACCATTCACGATGGTAATATTTGCTCAGTTTTTCTTGGGATGGTTATTTCGTCCTTTGATTAGCGGTACTGAATTAATTCGCGGTAGCGAAGTCACTTTAGCAAATTCTTACATTGCTGGCACTATTTTATTAGGAATTGCACCTTGTACAGCGATGGTGTTGTTGTGGGGATACCTTTGCTACGGCAACCAAGGACACACTTTAATCATGGTGGCAGTTAATTCTTTAACGATGCTATTTCTATATGCACCTTTAGGTAGGTGGTTATTAGCTGCGAATGATTTAACTGTGCCTTGGCAAACTATTGTTTTGTCGGTTCTTATTTATGTTGGTTTGCCCTTAATAGCGGGAATGTACAGTCGTTACTGGATTTTTAAATATAAAGGAAAAGAGTGGTTTGAAAGACGATTTTTAAAGTATTTAACTCCAGTTTCCATTACTGCTCTATTGCTCACTCTAGTACTACTTTTTGCCTTTAAAGGTGAACTAATTGTTAATAATCCCTTGCATATATTATTAATTGCTGTACCACTGTTCATCCAAACTAATTTCATTTTCTTGATTAGTTATGTATTAGCCTTAAAACTGAATTTATCCTACGAAGATGCCGCACCCGCAGCATTAATTGGCGCTAGTAATCATTTTGAAGTTGCGATCGCCACTGCTGTAATGCTATTTGGCTTAAATTCAGGTGCAGCACTTGCTACAGTCGTTGGAGTTTTAATTGAAGTCCCAGTGATGTTGATGTTGGTTGAACTTTGTAAACGCACAGCAGCTTGGTTTCCACGAGAGCCAGAAAAAGCAACATTGCTAGATCCACGCTGTTTAACTGGCTATAAATAATCACAACAGAAAACTCAGAACTATTTCCATCAAGTAATACAGCAATTTTCCAAAAATCTAATTGGTCATCAATTTAATTGAGAGCCTAATAAATTCATTCCCGTTATCTAGAGGAGTCGAACAATGAAACGTGTAATGTTTGTTTGCAAAAAAAATTCTGCTCGTTCCCAAATGGCGGAAGGCTTTGCCAAAACCTTGGGTAAGGGAAAGATTGAAGTCATTAGCTCTGGGTTAGAAGCAAGTGTTGTTAGACCAGAGGCGATCGCTACCATGAAAGAAATTGGCATCGATATCACTGATCAAACTTCTAAACCGCTCAGTGATTTCCAAGCCGAAAACTTTGACGTAGTAATTTCTCTGTGTGGTTGTGGTGTGAATCTGCCTCCTGAGTGGGTTGTGCGCGAAGTATTTGCAGATTGGCAGTTAGATGACCCCGCCGAACAACCGGAAATTTTTCCCAGAGTCCGCGAAGAAATTAAGGAACGTGTGACCCGGCTAATTCAATCACTAACAGAGGAATCTGCACCTGTTGGGTAACAATTCTAAAACATTGAGACAACGCTATCACGGACGATAATTTACCCGGCTTGAACCAGCTTTAGACTCAATTTTGCCGTAGTCTAGTTTAACGATACGGTCTGCGAGGTGAAAATAGCGATCGTCATGACTAATTACTAACACCGTTTTACCTTTACTTTGTAGTTGTGGTAGTAACTTGGTATAGAAGAAATCCTTAAACAATGGGTCTTGATCAGAAGCCCACTCATCAAATAGATAAATTGGTCTATCTTCTAAATATGCTGTGAGTAAAGCTAGGCGCTTACGTTGTCCTTGAGAAAGAGCAGTGGTAGAAAGTCTGCCATTTTCAATTTTCACTTTATGATCTAATTGGAGTTGCTTAAGGTAACTTTCAGCTAGAGTATCAACATTTTCTGTACTTAAAAGTTCATCAAACAAGTAAAAGTCTGAAAAAACTACAGCAAAATGTTGTCTATACCACTCTCTATTTTTCTCGGTGACGAGTTCTCCATCAAGTACAATTCTCCCGCTTTCGGGAATGTATAGTCCGGTAATTAATTTAGCTAAAGTAGATTTACCACTACCATTTCCACCTACTATAAATATGAGTTCTTGAGGTTTTAGCCTCAAATCTATAGGGCCGAGAATAAAGCCTTGGTCTTCCTGTTCTCTATGATAGGTGTGAGTTACACCTTGAAATTCTAAACTCTGCCATAAAGTACTTATCGGTGCGGTAACAGTCGAGACTTCTGCACGACTGGCTAGAGATAAACCTAAAGATTCTATCTTTTGGAGAGCGATATTGGCTTTACTGATTTGAGGAAGATTAGTGATAATGTTGTCCATTGGCAACATCAAATAAGTAAAAGTAAGAATGTAGCTAGAGATAGTTTGCGGATTAATTATTATCAGTTTAGGTAGTGCAAATAATAAAAAACCCATTGCGAAGAAAAATATCAATCTACCCCAGCTAGTTGTGACTGCAAATAAAGTCAAACCATCTACGTTGTGTCGCCTAAACTTAGTTAAGGTTGCTTGCAAATTTTTTTCTAAAAATACTTGGCGGCGTTGGTAGTTAAGTTTGAGTTCTTTGACTCCTTCTGTGACGGTTTGAAAATTTTTAAATAATATATCTTGGTCGTCACGAGCCAGCGCCAGTAATTTTTCGCCTTTGCTGATTAACCATTGACAACTACCTATTCCTACTACAATTAAACCGCACAGAATCAACAATACTATCCAAGATAACCAAGTAATATATACTAAGCATCCCAAGACGATCGCCAAATCAATACAAAGGAAAGGAATCACATACACTGCATTGGCAACTACTTGGACATCTTCTGTTAAAATTGCCAAGAGTCGGGGATTTCCTAGCTGTTCCAGATGACTTAATTCAGAAGCGAGAATTTGCCGACTCAAACGCATCCGTAATTGGGAAACAGCATCTTGAGACAAACGCACCAGCATCACTTGAGAAGTAATACTAGTGATGAGTGCGACTATTACCAGCCCTAAAAACCCTGCAACAATGTGCGTTAATGATGTATTGTTGCTGTTTGCACTCGCACTGCTGATTAAAGCAATCAGTGCAGCACTACTACCTCCGCTTAGGAAACCTGTGCAAATTGCGATCGCCACCATCCCCCAAGAAGAACGTAGAAGTAAGTAGATCAGTTTCATAGCAAATGTTTAACCAGCAATTAAGTTTTTTCTCTGGAATAGTAAAAATAATTATTATTAATAAATCATTACATAAATCGTTCCCCAGTCATAACATTGACAACTGAAAGTCATAGATTTCTTAAAAAAACATTCATAATTAATATAGAGATACTTGGCAAAAGTATTATATATTCTCAATATGGTAAATGGTGTTTTTGATTTGTGTAGATCAAAAAAATATCTTGACAAAGATAGTTGATTAGTGCATTGCAAAAATAAGTGATTAACTAGGTGCAAATTGGCTTTGATAGAGGGGCAATATGATTGGGCTGCTGGGGTGCTTGTGCTTATCAGCTATTATGTATTACTGCTATGCAATTTATGCAGCGATCGCTTTTCTGCGTCATTCCCACGCCATAAATCCTGAATTTCATCCACCTATCACTATTTTAAAACCCCTGTGTGGACTTGATAGCGATGCTGAAAATAACCTAATCTCCTTTTGCCAACAAGATTACCCACACTTTCAAATAGTCTTTGCTGTGCGCGATCGCCAAGACCCCATCATCGAGGTTGTGGAAAAAATCAGCCAACAGTTTCCTGATGTAGATATAGATTTAGTCGTGAGCGATCGCATCATTGGGGCTAACTTAAAAGTAAGTAATTTAGCCAATGCCCTACCTCAAGCTAAATACGACATTATTCTCATAGCCGATAGCGATATCCGCGTCACCCCAGACTATCTGCAAAGAGTTGTACAACCCTTGCAAGATCAAAGCATAGGTGTTGTCACCTGCTTGTATCGATCCCTCGCTCAAGGTTGGGGCGCAACCTTAGAAGCCATCTCTACCGCCACAGATTTTCATGCAGGTGTGTTAGTCAGCCATCAATCGACAGGAATAGAATTTGCCTTTGGTTCCACAATTGTCATTCGTAAATCTGTTTTAGAAGAAATTGGCGGCTTTGCTGCGATCGCCGATTATTTAGCAGATGATTTTCAACTAGGACACTTACCAGCCAAAGCTGGCTATGAAGTAGTCCTATCTGATTATGTAGTTGAACATGTTTTAGGCAATAGCTCCGTTACAAATTCCCTACACCGTCAGACTCGTTGGGCGCGTGGCATTAAAATTTGTCGTCCTTGGGGCTATTTAGGGCTGATTTTTACCTACGGTACAGTTAGTAGTTTGCTATTTGTCCTCCTCACACAAGGTTCTACACTAGGCTGGATTAACCTAACGATTGTCTGGATAATGCGCCTAGTTATGGGTTGGATAGTAGGTGCGATCGCGCTGAATGATGTAGTTACTAAAAAATATTTCTGGCTGATTCCCTTGTGGGACTTACTACATTTTGTTATATGGTGTGCAGGACTCTTTGGTACAACTATTGAATGGCGCGGACAGCAATTAAGATTAACCAAAGAAGGTAAATTAATGCCGCTAGAACAGGATTTTGTTAGTAGTCAGCGTTGCACTGAGCTTGTCGAAGGGTTGTCAGTTGTCAGTGGTGAAGAAATGTGAGATGTGGAAATCTATTCCAAGAGATTTATAAAGCACTTAACTTACACGCTAGAACTGAAGAAGTAGTTTTTTACCCTGCTTTGCGGGAGTATGAAGAAACTCAAGAATACATTGAGGAAGCAGAAGAAGAACACGAAGATGTCTCTGTGCTTCTAGAAGAAATTAAAGCAATCCAACCAAATAATCCTGAATTTATAGAAAAAATCAGTGAGTTAAAAGAAGCAGTTCAGCATCACGAAGAAGAAGAAAGCGAAATTTTTGATGCAGTACGTGAGTGTATTAGCGAAGAACAGCTAACTGCATTAGGCGAAGAATTTCAAAAAACTAAAGCTAAATTAGAGCCAGATATCGAAGCTGCATTAGCACAATAGTCCCGATGTTTACTCGTCATAGAATTTTATAAAATTTTTAGTAGGGATGTACAGATGTGCGTCCCTACATCTGATTCATGGGTTGGTTATCAAGCCGAAAATATATACCAAAAGGTAGACTCTGACAGCTTGATATTCAATCAGCTTAACTTGACAATACCAGTATTCATATTGACGGCAAAGCCACAATTCCTCCAAACCTATGAACAAAGTTTATCTAATTACCGGAACATCAACCGGATTTGGCCGCGCCTTAGCGGAAGCGGTTTTAGATCATGGCGACAAGGTGGTGTTGACAGCACGAAAACCCGAACAGGTGGCTCAATTAGCGCAAGCAAATCCAGAAAATGCGATCGCATTTCGTCTTGATGTAACTAATGCCGAAGAGCGAGAAGCGGCTGTACAAGCTGCTATTGAACGCTTTGGCCGGATTGATGTTTTAGTTAACAATGCTGGGCAAGGTTCTTTAGGTGCAATTGAAGGATTTTCCTCTGAGCAAATTAGAAAACAGTTTGAAGTCAATTGCTTTGGTGTAATTGAAATGACACGCGCAGTATTACCTCTGATGCGCCGCCAAAAATCCGGTCACATTGTCAATATTACTTCTATTGGTGGTTTAGCTTCAATGGGTGGATTTGCGCTCTACTGCTCAACAAAATTTGCGATCGAAGGCTTTGCTGAAGGCTTGCGTGATGAAGTCAAACCATTGGGAATCAATGTCACAATTGTTGAACCAGGAGCTTTTCGTACCAACTTTGCCGGAGATGCGAATATGCAGCCGCAAACGGAAATTGATGATTACAAACCAGTAGTCGATCCGATTAGAGAATACCTCTATGGCAATAATGGGAAACAACCAGGCGACCCGAAAAAGGCTGCACTGGCAATGATTCAAGCTGTTGAATCAAAGAATCCTCCACTACGCTTGATGCTTGGTGCAGATGCTTACGGTTTGTGGGAACAGAAGCGGACTGCGGAACGCCAAGAGTTTGAAGACTGGAAAGAAGTCGGAATTAATACAGCCTATGAGGACGCAGTAGTCGCTCCCATTGGTGGGTAATAGCAATTTTAAATTAAAGAACAGAGGGCGAGTTCAGGTTTAGCAAGTATTGTTAAACTTTAGTTAGTCTCACCCTCTGCCTATATTTAGTTAGCTGATCAGTCCAAAGTAAGCAGTTGCTGCAACCAGAAAAATTGTGATTACTCCCAAAGCTATACCTAGACCAAATTCGGTAGCAGTTTCTTGATTCAGTTCCTCTTTACTTTTGTTCTGAGTGGAGGATTCAGTATTTTGGGAAGTAGGCAGATTTTCAGTTTTCATAAATCTTTTAATTGAAACTCACTTATTACTAAGTTGACTCCAAGCGTCAGAAATTACATCTAGCTAGTGGGCTACTAAAAAAGGTATATTAAAGTTAGTGGATTAGTTGGGGCTTGATAAGTTTTTACTCTCTTGAGGATTTAAAGGTTTTGAATTAATTTTGAGAAATTACCCAACTTATCGAGAGTAAGAACGCCATCATAGCTAGAGCAAAATTAAATTTTATCGGTATTCAACATTTACGTAACTATTCCCAAAACACAAATAAAATATTATTTGTTATGCAGTCTCCTCTCCCGCTTGCTGGCTTAAGTATTCTCGTTGTTGAGGATGATGATGATAGCCGCCTTTATTTTACGATGGTATTAGAAGAAGATGGAGCGACTGTTGTACCAGTCTCATCAGCAGCAGCAGCTTTAAAAGTGCTACCAGAATTACAACCCGATATTTTAATCAGTGATATAGGTATGCCTGGGGAAGATGGCTATACCTTAATTCGCAAAATACGGGCGCTAAAATCAGATAGTGGCGGACGAGTTCCCGCGATCGCCTTAACAGCCTATGGCGATCGTGAAAGTTGTGTTTACGCTTTGGAATCTGGTTTTCAGACTCATGTAGCTAAACCAGTTGATCCAGATGAGTTAGTAGAAATAGTAGCTAATTTGGTTGCTTCCTGTAATTGGTAGTTGTGGAATATCTATGACTATATTCATTGTCCGCGAAGCTTGCCTAAAGTCACACCCAATTGCACAGCCAGCATCCCAAATATCATACTACCTAACCAATAGATGAAAGCACCTGTGATATTTCCTTCATCTATTTGAGTAAACGTTTCCAATCCATATGTAGAAAAAGTAGTATAAGCACCACAAAAACCCGTGGCGATCGCTAACCGAATTTCCGGTGAAAGGCTGGTAAACTTTTGCTCGTTGAGAGTGTAGAACACAGCAATAATAAAACAGCCAGTTATATTAATAAAAAATGTACCATAATAAGAAAACTCTTTGCCAATCATCGTTTTGGTAAATTCAGTGATAAAATAGCGTCCTAAAGCACCCGGAATAGCACCTAAAGCGATCGCCATCACAGTGCGAATAAAAATATTTGACATTATCAGATGTAGTTTTAGTAGTTAATATTAAGTTCGGCTAATTACTTATATTATGGTCGCTTTTTTGGTAATCGGTAATAGCGAATAGGTGAGTCCAGTCCTGTAGGCGGGTTTCCCACCGTAGGGAACTGGCGAACCCGGAGGGTAATGGGAAAAACAATTACCAATTACCAAAACAAACATATTATAGGTATTCAAACAAACATGATATGAGTCATCAAATATAAATGGTGATTTTTCTTTGATTCAAGTTTATCACCCGACAATTAGCTTTGCTAAATAACGACCAAATATAATACCAACTACTCCTAAAACTGCACTACATGCCCAATAAAAAACCGTGGCTAATTGTTTACCATTGCGCCACAGGATCAATGTATCGTATCCGTAGGTAGAAAAGGTTGTATAAGAACCTAAAAACCCTGTTCTGACAAGCAAATCTATCTCCGATGGAAATCCTTGAATCGCCTTAAATAAGGTGAAGCAAAAGCCCATGAGTAAACAGCCAGTGAAATTGATGATAAAAGTGCCATAAGGAAAGTTTGTACCTATGACTCTTTTGCAAAATTCAGTCAAATAATAGCGGCTTAAAGCACCGGGAACTGCACCAACTGCGATCGCCAGCACAGGTAACAAAGCAGCATCTTGTAGCAATTAACAGACTCCTTAATTCATCACATCCGCATCATATGACAAAATGAGCCTTGCACCCTGGCGATCGCAGTTGATGTAGTACTTCCTGATTACGAGCGGCAAGAACCAGTTTTGCCCCGCGTTTTGCAGCCATTCTGGCGGTGACTAAACCAATACCACTAGAAGCTCCAGTAATGACAACAACTTGATTTGCCAAAGGTTTGAGTGAATTAACCATGCTTTAAAGTTTTGATGATTTTAGTAACTTTGTTTACTTATGAATGTAATTATTAGTACTTTCATCATCCTCTTGTTGAAGAAGTAGGTTAGGGTTGATTGATGTTAAGTTAAATTGTAATAACCAATACGTAAACTTGTATTTAGGGTATTTAGGCGATCGCTTGTTTTTTGGGCAAAATCACCAAATCACGTTGCTCCCTTTGCCGCCGACTCTGTGCCTCATCGATTGTCGATCAGATCCTCTAAACTGCACACATGACACGTTTACTTGTAATCCAAACTTTACAAACAGCACTAAATTACCTAGCTCAAGTGATTCAGTGGCGCTTGGACTCTGACTTCGGCGATCGCGAAGCAGAAACGGTGGCAATGATGCCGAGTCCACCAGCCCAATGGTTAACAGCAGAAACGCCTCTCACCAGCTTTATTCGCCATTATCAATTAGATATTGCCGCCCAACTAACTTTATTGATAGCCTTGGCTCCCCACTTACAACCTGACTTTTTTGATCGAGCGATCGCCGCACAGTTACCCCAAGCGGGAGACTATCCGCAAATTGGCGGCTGGCGAGGTAAATCCCATCGAGGTTTTCTGCCAACGGGTGAAACGGTATTGTTTATTTTAGGGGGTAGCGAGTTTAGCGATCGCCTCTACCTACAACAAATTTTCAGCGAAGATCATCCATTTGCCCGTGAAGGTGTACTCTACCTCGATACACCACCAGAAGGCGAACCATTGATGAGTGGCAAACTCGTCATCACTCAAGATTACATCGACCTATTCATTCAAGGACACTTTTCTCGTCCCCATTTTAGTATGCGTTTTCCCGCCCAGCGCATTACCACAGACATGGAGTGGGAAGACTTGGTTCTCAATGCCCAAACCTTACAACAAATTCACGATTTAGAAGCCTGGATTATTCATGGCCCCACCATTCTCTATGAATGGGGGATGAAAAGGAAACTCAAATTAGGTTATCGCGCTTTATTTTATGGGCCTCCAGGTACGGGTAAGACGCTCACAGCAAGTCTTTTAGGCAAGTATACAGGTAAAGATGTTTATAAAGTAGATATCTCAATGATGGTATCCAAATTTATTGGCGAAACAGAAAAGAACCTCGCCAATCTCTTTGCTAGAGCCGAAAGTAAAGATTGGATTCTCTTTTTTGATGAAGCTGACGCTCTGTTTGGTAAGCGTACCAATGTCCGTGATGCCCATGATAAATACGCTAATCAGGAAGTGAGCTACCTACTACAGAGGGTAGAAAACTACGATGGTTTGGTGATACTATCTTCCAACTTCAAAAGTAATATCGATGAGGCCTTCATCCGCAGATTTCAATCGATTATTCAGTTCCCCATACCCAGTCCCAAAGAACGTTTGCAACTGTGGCAAATGGCCTTTCCATCACAATTAAAGCTAGCCGATTCCATAGACCTTGGTCAACTTTCCACAACCTATGAACTCACAGGTTCCGACATTATGAATATAGTACAGTACTGCTGCCTGCAAGCACTAAAACAAGGTGATACACTTATTCATCAAGAAGATTTACTCTATGCCATCAAGCGAGAATTTGGTAAAGCGGGAAAGATGATGTAGGACATCGGGTATGGGGTATCCGTATTTCTTACAAGGGACTTCCAAAGAATAAGATGCACTTAAAACTTGACAAATTAATTGCCAAAAACGTCAATGACATCAAATTTTTAATTAATGTATCAATTTTCGTTTAAATAGCACAGTTTCATAATAAATTATACTATGAATGTAAGAAATATCTGAGTTTATATGTAAGAGACTATTTATAAAGTAAATCTTAAGTAGGGTGCGTCATGGCTTCAGCCTAACGCAACATCTGATCTAACGGTGTTGAGGCGCTTCTATCAGATTTTTCATAAGAACCTATAGTCAAAGTCTGCGCCTAACACACCCTACAAGAATTTTATTTTTACTTTATAAATAACCTCTAAAAGCTAGTAAAGACCTTTCTTTGCTATAGACCATATCTACCTGAAGCACCGAACAATCTCACAATAGTTTGTATAAAGAGTTATAAATATATTTAATTATTGATGAATTGTAGTGATATGTAACCCAGAGACTGACTAAAATTTATGCAAGAAACAGTAGCTCAATCAAGTCAGGAATCCATTAGAAACCTTCCAGTTATCTACAAACCGGATGAATCTCAAATAATCCAGCAGAATCCTATTCAACAGGCTATACAGTTATGGGTGGATTTCTCCGATCAGAAGACTGTAGAAATTTATCAAAAGGCGGCTGGTAAAAGTTGGGATTTGTTCAAGCAAGCTTTCGGAGTTATCTTCTTTTTATGCCAATTATTTACTGCTCTGATGATTTGGACTTCGGGTCTGGTTTTTCAAATGGGTCGGATTTTTCGTAATAAACTAGAGGTTGAGCAACCAACTATCGAGCAGACTTTATCTGCCGTGTTCCATGTTTTCTTATGGCCTCTGGCTCGGATATACGATTGGGCAGCATCATTCATTAAGAAATATTTAGGCTGGGATAATCCTTTCTCCAAAACATCTTCCGCAATCCAACCAAAACAGATATCTACCTCTGATACCACATCAATAAAAAGTTAGATTAAGAATTAAATAATGAACTAGCTACAGATTCCGCTATACCTCATGTGTGGTTGCTGCCGCTCCATTGACTATAAGAGCGATCGCACTGGAAATTAAGATACAGATGGTGCTGTACCATAAGTTAACGCAGCCCACAAGAACCGCGATGGCGTAAACGCCCGCCGGAGGCGATCCCACTACAAGCACTGGCTCTAGATGGTAGGGTGGGCAAGTTCTGGCAATTTGACAATTTCATTGGGAATTATCTGCTTTTACCCACCCTACAAGAGCCGCGATCGCATTTCCAGAGGCTCATCAAGGAATGCTTATACTAAAATGTTAAATAAAAGCAGAAAACGTTAACGATGGCAGCTAAGGATAAATTTCATGCTGTGGTGAGAATTGCTTTGGAAAAGGAGCAGTGGAAGATAACTGACGATCCTCTGCGATTGGAAGTTGGTGGAACTAAGTTTGAAATCGATTTAGGTGCGGAAAAACTGTTAGCAGCTCAGAGAGGTGAAGAAAAAATTGCAGTTGAGATTAAAACTTTTTTAAGTGATTCACCCTTAACAGATTACCATGCCGCGTTAGGACAATTTTTAAATTATCGGCTGGCTTTAGAAATCAGCGATCCAAGTCGGATTCTCTATTTGGCAGTGCCTATAGGTGTTTATGAATCTTTTTTTAAGCGGGAATTTGCCCAAATTTCTCTAGAGAGATATCAGATTAAACAAATTGTTTATGACCCAATTCAAGAGGTAATTTTACAATGGATACCCTAGAGTCTTACCGCTATATAATTCAGTCGTTGTTAACGGCTTACGCTGCTATCCCCATCGCAAATGGTCAAATTGATTGTTATACAGTTTTTGATACAAAACAAGACCATTACATGGTGATGAATGTGGGATGGGATGGTCATCGGCGAGTTTATGGTTGTGTTTTACATTTAGATATTAAAGAGGGAAAAATTTGGATTGAGCAGAATATGACGGAAATGAGAGTAGCTGTTGAACTTGTTGAGCAAGGTGTTCCAAATGATGATATTATTCTAGGATTTCAAGCTCCCCAAATGCGAGAATATACGGGATATGGAGTGGCTTAACAATAAGAAGGCGATCGCGCTTGTGAAAAAACGAATCACCAGCATAACGCACCGGCATATACAAATGGTGCGTTACATTTCATTAACGCACCCTACAAGAGTAGGCGATCGCCTAATTGCTCTGGATGCTAAAGCCGGAGAATAGCGCCACCTACAAGAATACTGCCAAAAAATTATCCATCCACCTACGCAAATATATGTAGGGTGCGTTAGCGACAGCGTAACGCACCGCCTATTATATATCCCAAATTGTATTAGGCATTTCTGGAACTTCACTCTTTCCCCACTTTAGCGGATAAATACCTTGGCTAATAAATCGATGAATAGTTGAAAATTGCCAATCTTGGGGAATTTGACATAATTTATGTCGCACAGGATTGTAATGAATATAATCGCAATGTATGACAAAATCTCTCTCATCACGGATTAAATGTTCCCAAAATCTTCTCTGCCATAAATTGCGCTCTTGGCGTTTTTGCCGAGAGGCGGAAATCTCTGTATGAATTTCCAATTGATTTTTATAATTTTTGGTGACAAAGGTTTTAATTAATCGCAGTCGCGTTGATAAATCACTATCTCCGGGTGGTAATGTCCAAATACAATGGAAATGATCGGGTAATAGCACAAATGCGTCGATGGTGAAGGGATATTTTTGACGTACATGAGTGATAGCAGTGCGGAGTGCAAGGCGTGCGATATCGGTGATGAGCCACGGTTGGCGATGATGAGTTACTTGGGTGAGGAAATAAGTACCACCAGCAAGTTTGGCTCGGCGGTAATTCGGCATAAGTATTTATTCATGGGTTGATTGTATTAAAGTACCCATTTTTGATACCGAATCAATATTCCGCGTCGGGTGTGTTAGCGACAGCGTAACGCCCTGAAATTGGCACGTTGAAGGTGCGTTACATTTCATTAACGCACCCTACAAGATCAGGCGATCGCACTTCCGAATCAATATCCCGCGTAGGGTGTGTTAGCGTCAGCGTAACGCACCGGAATTACCACATTGATGGTGCGTTTCTTCGTTAACGCACCCTACAAGATCCGCGATCGCACTAAATTGCTATTCACATGCGAACGGCCTTCTACCAAACAAACGCACCTGTCTTTTTCACCTCTCCATTGGGTTTGACAAGTGCTGAAAAATTCCGTTTCTGCTCTCCGTCATAACTCGCATTAATACCCTCAACCTGTATCTTATCTGTATGCGGTATAAGGGGGATTCTCCCCGGAGCTGTTAACCATCTTAATAACTCTCCGTTGTTCTTAATTTTCGTCAGTTCTCGGGCATCCGGCCACCTGTTCCCCTCGCTCTCTATTCGTATTTTTATATACCGCGAATTGGCTTGGCGTTTTGCCAGCTGCGCGTCCGCTCCTATGATGTGAGAGTTAACACTTGAAGTATAATCCGAATTGATCGTCTTGACTTCTGTCGCATATACTTTTCCATTCCTCACAAATCGTACGTCTGGGTCAATTGCTTCGTTCGATGCCAAGATGGGGATATCCTCCGAATCGGTATATAGGGCGGCTTCATACATTTCCGCCTTCTTGCCATCAAAACCATCGTTTAATGTCTGCCAATAATGCCTCAATCCCGCAGCCGCTGCATCCTTTGTCTTTCCTGTACGTGCTCTGTTGATTGCTGCATACACCTTAGTGCCTTCTTCATGTAGATGCTCTGTTTCACGCACATGATATGACTGATTTTGCTGTGCCGCTGGCAGATCGTCGTCTGCTAGGCGTTGATACACCTTCATTTGTGTAGTATGACTCATGGTTGCTCCTTTTGCATCCCCTACCATATAAGTAAGTGGGTTTATTGGCGACGTGGACTTTCTTTTTGCCAGTTCGCCTAATGCGTCTGCTTCCCTCTCCAACCCCTCATCATCATTCATCTGTACCCCTTTCATCTGCATCGTCGGTTTCACCCTTCCCTGCATCTGCTGGACAACGTGCCATGCTTCATGGGGTAAATGTTTCTCTTGTCCTGGTGCAACATGAATCTCTGTCCCTTGCGTGTAAGCTAAAGCCTTTAATTGGGAAGGTTTGGACGAGTTATAATGAACCCTAACATCATCTAAGGAATATCCCGATATATTCTCTATCCCAGTTTTGAGATTATCCGGTAATCCTGTCTGATTGCTGTTATTTGATTCTTCTTTTCGCTGCACCTCCCCCTTGTCCTTTTCTTCGCTTTCAAATGCGGACATTCTTTGCACTGCTGGCTGACTTATAACCTCAGCCTCTCTGGTAGTAGATTTTGCTTGAATGGCTGATGTTGAGACAGCTTTGGGCTGGAAAAAAGGTGTAGACTGCGCCCTTTCTGCTGTAAAGAATGGTTGTTCTGGTTTAGCGACAAAAAAAGGCTTTTGCGTCGCTGGCTGTGAATTTGTGCTTTTTTGGTTCTCGTTGGTTTTCATAAATTTCCCCTAAATATAAAAGTAATCTTGAGTTGCTAGTGCCATTCCACAATCAGAATGTCATCCATCATCGGCAACTTCACCATGCTGAGTCCCCAAGGTAGACGACCCAGCAAAATATCGATCGCCTGTTGCTCTACCTGAAGCTTCCAATTACCATCACCTTGGGTAAGCTTCCCTGCACGCTGTAAAAAACCCTCCCGCAAACCGTCGGGGCTGGTGCTTTTCAGGGCTTCCCAGTAGTTGATGACAGTTTGTAACAGGTTTTCGCCTTCTGTTAAGGCGGTTGCAGGTAAATCTAAGCCACGGGAAACTGGCTCATCTAATGGCCAGCCACAAAGCAGTTTGGGTAGCACTAGTTCGTATTCTGGTGCGTCGGTTTGTTTGGTAGCTAGGTAATGCAACAGGTAAATTGCTGTTTGCTGTGCCAATTCATCCCGGAATGATTCGCCATCTAATAGCCCCACAGCATCCAGATAGAAAGTTAAAAACGGATGTAACAACACGATTCCGGCTTGGTTGACATACAACCCCGCAGTTTCTTCCGACTTCGATAATCTCGAACCCCTAGCCCGTCGGGGGGGTACGTTTAGGGGGTTGGTTGGTTCTGGAGTCGGGAGTTCTACTTGTTCAACGGATGGGTTTTGCTGTGGTGTTGGGGTTGCGTCTGTGAATATGTTTGTTTCTGGGGAAGATGGCGCAGGAACACCTGGCGATTCTTGGGGAATTGGGGTTAAGGTGGAGGTTTTTGTCTCCTCCGGTGGTGTGCTGATATCAGCAGGTGTAGCAGTGAGCATCTGCTCAAGGGCATTTTGCCACAGGGTGCTGTCGCTAATTGGGAATGCGGCGATGCGCTGACGCAGGTTTTGCTGCGGGTTCTGATTGGCTATTTCTGAGGAAACTGCATCTTGGTTTTGTGTCGGTGTTGCTGCTTCGATTGGGGGAGAAGTTGCGGTTAATTGATTTGTGTTCGGTGTTAATCGCCAAGTTTGCAGGAGTTGGGTAAGCCAGCTACGAGTCCAACTTGCTGCGGGTAAGGGATTTAGTGATGGGTTATCTGAGCTAAGTTCTGCTAAGAGTAGCAGCCAAGCTTGCTGTTCCAATTGCTCACAGTTATCATTGCTCAGGTTTAAAGATTGCATGATTTCTCTAGCTTGAGCTAACAGGGTGTACCAATTTGTCCAAGCTGGCTGTAATTGCAATATCACCTGATGGCGTAAGGCTGGCGGTAACTGAGTAATTAATCTCTGTCTTGATGCTACATTATTAACCAGTAATTGCCGCAGAGGTATCTGCCAAGTGGTTTCAGTTTGGATGACTGTTTCCCAGCGTTGTAACCAAGTTTGCCAAGTTGTTGATGCTTGCTCGTCGGGTAATCGACCAGATTGTAAAAAGTACAGCAACACTTGCCAATCTGTTTGCGGACGGGTTTGAGGTGGCTCTAGCGATCGCTCTTTCTTCTCAGTCGTAGTCAAATTTAACACCTGGTTATAGGCATTCAACCACAAGTTTCTTTCAGCACGAGATAAAGCATCAATACTACTACGTAATCGTTCCCAAGCAATTTGCTTGACGTTGACATCAGCCACCAACTCATCACTTTCTCCCCCTGCTCCCCTGCTCCCCTGCTCCCCTGCTTCCTTGTCTCCCCAGCGCCAGTTTTGCACCAGTTGAGCAAGCCAGTTACTTGTCCAAGTGGTGGCGGGTAAGGGATTAGATGATGGGTTATTGCTGCTGATTTCGGCTAAGAGTAATTCCCAAGCTTGTGTTTCTAATTCCTGGATGTTGCTATTACTTAGGCTCAAAGACTGCATGAGTTGTTGAGCTTGAGCTAGTAGGGTGTACCAATTTGTCCAAGCTGGCTGTAATTGCAATATCAACTGATGGCGTAAGGCTGGCGGTAACTGAATAATTAATCTTTGTCTTGATGCTACATTATTATTCAGTAATTGCCGCAGAGGTATCTGCCAAGTAGTTTCAGTTTGGATGACTGTTTCCCAACATTGTAACCAAGTCTGCCAAGTTGTTGATGCTGCCTCGTTGGACAAACGACCATGTTCTAAAAAGTACAGCAACACTTGCCAATCAGTTGTGAAGCTGGGTGACAATTCTGCTGTTTCGGTTTGATTGCGCGATCGCACTGTAGTATCTGAGATAGCATTTAGCACCTGCTCTAGTGCTATCAGCCAAATTCTCTGCTCATCACTGGTAAATCCTTGCAGGTTGACAATGATTTGTTGACTAATTTGATTGAATTGGGAGATTTGTCCCTGAAAAGCGGCTGAATTAGTTGATTGTTGCCATATTTTCAGCAGTTGGGCTAACCAATTACGAATCCAATTTGCGGGAAATGGTTTGGTAGGTGCGTTATCTGCACTAATTTCGCTGAGTAATAATAGCCAAGCTTGCCGCTCTAGGTAGTAAATAGCACTACTGTCTAATTGCCCGGATTGCATTAGCCCCTGAGCTTGTGCTAGTCGGGTAGACCAAATTACCCAGGCGGGTTGTAGCTGTAATATTAACTGGTGTAGAAAAGATTCTGGTAACTGCTCAATTAGACGTTGCTTTGCTGCTTGGTTAGTTGTAAGTAATTCCCGTAAAGATTGCTGCCAACTGGTATCATTTTGCATTACTGCTGCCCAACGGGGAAACCAAGCTGACCAGTCTCCTGAAGGACACCACCAAGGTAAGCGCCCATAGCGTAAAAAGTAGAGTAACACCTCCCAATCTGATCCAGGGCGATCGCGGGTAATTTTTTCAGTTTTTGCACTACCTACCAACCTATCCGCCAAATGATCTCCTAAAGTCTCCCTAAGTGCTTTGATTAAATTGCGGATAAATTCATCAGCTAAAAATCGGCGGTCAATATAACCTATGTCCACCACTACCCTATCCAGCCGAATCACCTGCTCATCTTTCAGCAATTGGTCAAAAAGACGCTCCATTTCCCGCACACCCTGCTGCTGAAATAAGCGACTCATGTCTTCCTGTAAACTCCATACATCAGCTATTTGCTCAGTATTGAGTTCTAGTACAGTTTTTCCAATGATGTGGCGTTGTTTGTTCATAGCAAGGGTTGGGTAGCAGAGGAGCAGAGGGAGAGAAAGAGTTGTTACATTTCTCGCCTTTGGGGTATTGGTAGTAGTTACCCAAAGATTTAGCAGCTTCTTTAATTAGGATTAACGCCTTTGTTATCCTCAGTATTACTACCCTTGGTGTCGAATAGGACACGTAGGCGATTAAGTAATGTAGCCGACTTGGGTGTGGATGGGTTAGGGGTAGGGGTGTTTGTACCAGTGTCATTATCATCTA
Organism: Nostoc sp. MS1; assembly: GCF_019976755.1. Taxonomy (NCBI): domain Bacteria; kingdom Bacillati; phylum Cyanobacteriota; class Cyanophyceae; order Nostocales; family Nostocaceae; genus Nostoc; species Nostoc sp. MS1. Next base: position 227,843 of record NZ_AP023441.1, on the reverse strand, counting down.
TGCGAATGATTGTAGTAGAAGTTACCCCTGACGAGAGTACACCGTTAATTTCCTTAACAGGTTGTGCTTGAATAATATGGTTGCCGACAATATTGAACCAGCCATCGGGTAGGCTGTAGGGTGTATTCATTGGTCTACTAACCGTCTCTTCATCACCAGGAGCAGTATAAGTAAATACTATGCTGTCTAAGGTAGCAGGGATAGTTACTGCTGCGATCGCATATTCACTGTTTTCATCTAGCTCTTTTAATCTAAAACTGTTATTGCTTCCCAATGGAATTGTTCTAGGTTCAGCAGTTACATTTGTAATACTACGAATAACTAAATTAAACCCTTGTACAGCACCAAAGGGAATAGCAACGTTTTTGGTAACTGGATTGCTGATACAACCACCAAGATTTTCTGGTGTAATTACCTGCAATGTAATAGAAACCTGTGCGCCAGTTTGCCAATTATTAAAATCATAGTTATAGCTAATTAAGAACTGATTATCATCAGGATTGCTGGTGTTAGCTTCACCGTTAGGATGTTCCCAGACTAACCTCATGGAACTATTTTGTGCTGGTTGAATATTGAATACTCGCACGGAAAATCCATTAGCATTGATTTGGGAAATTTCTGCTTCAAAGTCACCTACAGGAACCCGATGTACGGTGAGGTTTTCAACGTGCTGGCTGGTACAGTTATTTTCATTGACGATTGTATACTCAATGGTAAGTGTTACTTGTTGTGCATCACCGATTTTCACTGCACTAGGAATCAATTGCGGAGGATTAGATTGGGAATCAAGTACATCATCAGAAATATCTTTGTCGCCAATTAATACTCGGAATTTACCACCCGCAACTTTGGATATAAGTTTCACAGGTTGAGCATTCGCACAGATATTAGTTTGATTTTCTGCTTCACTACCGACATGGAAATTTGCATCTGATACGGCGAAAATTGTCAAAGTTTTCTGTGCAGAGTTAGTGCAACCTTGACTGCTGCTGATGGTGTATTTTAATGTTATCTGTGTAGATGTTTCGTTGTCGCCTAGTTTAATAACACTGGGATGGAATAGATTATTAGCGAACGCATTTTCAATGACTGTACCTTGTGCATCTAGCACTTGGAATGTACCACCCGTCACCTTGGCTATAAGATTAACAGCTTCATCATTCGCACAGAAACTAGTTTGATTTTCTTCACTACCTACTTGGAAACTCGCATCTGGTAAGGCGAAAATTGTCAAAGTTTTCTGTGCAGAGTTAGTGCAACCTTGTTCGCTGGTGATGGTGTATTTTAAGATAACCTGTGTAGATGTTTCGTTGTCGCCTAGTTTGATAGCACTGGGATGGAATAGATTATTAGCGATGGCTGCGCCAACGTCTGCGACTAACGCATCTTCAATCACTGTACCTTGTGCATCTACAACTTGGAATGTACCACCCGTCACCTTGGCTATAAGATTAACAGCTTCATCATTCGCACAGAAACTAGTTTGATTTTCCTGACTACCTACTTGGAAACTAGCATCTGGTAAGGCGAAAATTGTCAAAGTTTTCTCGACAGAGTTAGTGCAACCTTGTTCGCTGGTGATGGTGTATTTTAAGATAACCTGTGTAGATGTTTCATTTTCGCCTATTTTGATAACACTGGGATAAAATTGATTGTTAGCGAACGCATCTTCAATTACTTTACCTTGTGCATCTAGCACTAGGAATGTACCACCCGTCAGCGTCGGTGTTAAGCTTACTGGTACATCATTAATACAAAAACCAGTTTTTTGCGGATCACTACCTACTTGGAAATTTGCATCTGGTAGCGCAAAAATTGTCAAAGTTTTCTCGACAGAGTTAGTGCAACCTTGACTGCTAGTGATGGTGTATTTTAATGTTACCTGTGTAGATATTGCGTTTTCACCTAGTTGGATAGCACTGGGATACAATTGATTGTTAGCGAACGCATTTTCAATCACTTTACCTTGTGTATCTAGCACTTGGAATGTACCATCCGCCAGCATCGGTGTTAAGCTTACTGGTTTATCATTAATACAGAAAGAATTTTTATCTGGATCTTGACCAATACTAAACCCTGCATTTGGTAAGGGATAGACAGTTACCGTCAATGTATCAGAAGTGTCATTAACAGTATAGATAAAAGTAATTACTACTTCTAGACCCTTAGCTAAATCGTCTTTACTAGCTTGGTTGATGCTACTAGGTTGAAATAGTTGTTTGATACCTTCAAATACAACTCCTTCTCCTTTAACCGTACCACCTTCTGGTTCTAAAATGAATTGATATTTTTTGTAATCATTTTCACAAAAGACCGTTTTCTCTAGCAAAATTATCGGTCTTGGTTTAGCTATTATATAATTGATTGCTGGTGCATCACTACTACAACGATAAGGTAAGCAAAAATCACCGACAACTACATCTTTACGCTCTCGCAATTCTTGGAGTAGTTTTTCCCGATTGCTGATTGATTCTTCAAACCTATCTGGTGGTAAGCAAGCAGATTCTTTAATAGTTTTCGTGCGTAAGCTACGTAATTTATAAATAAACCGATCTTTGTCAGCCGCTAGTAGTTGATTAATTTCTTCACCATCTACATATACTAAAATAAATGTCCCACCTTTTGGGACTCCACCTAAATGTTCTACACCCGGATACTGTTCAGCGAATTTGTTGAACAAATGCAGTTTTATCATTTGTTCTAGTCGGCGTTGATAAGTACTTATCAATTGTATAATTTCAAAATAGTTGAGTTCCTTGGCTGCTTGAAGTTTTGCAATTTTGTAGTCTTTTTTATTAACATTAACAATAAATTCTTCAGGCAACCCTTGCAACCAATTGTAAAGTGTTTCAATATCTTGAAACTCCGGTTGTGCGATCGTTGGTTGTTCTGAATTATTCTTAACAGTAAAACTTCCTAAAGAGAGTAAAATAGGTGTATAATTATTGTTATTTGTATTATCTTTACTTGGGAGATTTAGCACAGAATCCGTTAAAAGTTTTAGGTAATAATTAGGATTTTTATCTACTATTCCGTAAGTTATTTTTTCCAAGGAAAGACTGTTTGCTATTTCTCTGACGATGCGTTGTTGTTCCCCATTAATTTCATCACCATTAAATTGAGAAAAATCGATATTCAAATCACTAAAATCTTGGAAATTATTTCCCTTAGTATCATTTTTCTTAATAACGTATTGTGCAATTCGCTTATTGTTTTTATCGAGGATAAATAGCTGATAAGTTTGGGTTTGATCGCCTTTGACAAATTCATAAGCTTCTGGTTGACGGGCAAGCTCTAGAATAGGATTATATACTTGATTGAGATTGATAGCAGTCAAACTAGGTTGATCAAATAAAACTTCTTTTAAAGTATTAAGTAAAACATTCTCTGATGCTGTTTTTTCCTTAAGAAAAATTGTTTGAAAGTTCTGTTTTAACCGACTAAAATCTAATTCTAAGTCATCAAATTGTCCAGTAATATTTAAATCTTGAAGGCTGGCTTGGCTACCAACTTTTAGGGTGATGACATCAAATGGTAAATTGTAGAGTTTCTGGTATTCTTTGATGCGTTTAAATACGTCGCCGTTAGCTTTACCAATATGTCCTTCAATGCGGTAAAAATTATGTTTATCTAAACGATAAACTAAATCTTCCCCTGGGGGAATAGCTGGTGTATTGTCACTATTTTTGTGAGAACAATAAGCAGGGAGGAGGTGACTTCTACCTTGACGATAAGCATCGTAATTCCAGTAACGATAAATTTTTGGATAGTTTAAGTAATAAGGAATAGCTTGTTCGCTCAGGGGAACTGAACTATCTTTACTAGGAGTAATCTTTAATGGAGTGTCAGAAAATGGTAGTAGGTAAAAGCTGGTATTTTGACATAGGTTAATTAGGCGATCGTACAGATAACGTACTTGTTTAACACGCTGTTGATTACCGTTATAAATAGGTGGCTGGTTGAAGTAACTACGATAGGGGGAAGCGGGTTCATATACTTTAGGTGCTTGGTTGGGTTCTGGAACTATTCCCAACATGAGAAATTTGGGGAATCGCTGAGTATCAGGAGTGCAATCATCCATTAAATCAAAAGCTGCTGCTGCTAATTCATCAAAAGCCGCTACTAATTGACTCAGGTAATCATAAAAATATTGTATGGCGTAGGTTGGTTCAGCTTTTTCTGATGGTATGGGGGTTTGGTTATCTTGTGATGCTGAAATTCCTTTGAGTATTTCTTCTAGGCGTTCTTTCAGTCCATTAAAATCGGCTTGAGAATTGGGGTTAAAGGAACTAAAGAAAGGTGAGAATAGGCGAAATAGCTTGCGAAAAGCGTTATCAATTGAGGCGATCGCATTTTCACAAATCCGGCGGTATTCCTGCCAAAATGCCTCATAGTCACTAATTTTGGTTAAATCTAAAATACTAATATTGTCAGATTGTTTATAGCCAAAGCGTTGTATTTTAGGTGCAAAATCTTTGAATTGTTTCTGTTCCAGTTCTTCTTGGAGATAGTTATTCCGTGCGGTAAACAATGCTGCAATATTCTCTTCCGGCGAAAATCCGGTTTTTAGAAGCTTTTGTGCAACATCATTAGGAGCGATGAGAAAAAAGCGGTAATTGAAATTAAGTTCGTTGCTTAGGTTATCGTAATTTAGTCGGCAGGTATCACGCTTGCTCTCCTCAAGCTCACACAATACCACCAATACGCGATCGCCAAAGAAATTGTTAAACGCTGTTTCATCACGTAAACTACCGTCACTAGCTTGGTTGAGAGGTAGGCTTTCTTTCCTGCTTTGCGCAAATAATTCTATGACATTGGAATCTGTCTGTACTGCGGTGCTGACCTGGGAATCAAACAAAGTCGTCAACACCAACTGTTCTTCGCAATAATGGGTCAGCTTGGTATCTGCAAGCGCGATCGCATACCCTTCAGAAGTAATACCACATCCGGCGGAAATCTGAATATGTGATGATGTTGTATCGAAAACGCTGCTTACCTCCAACCCGCCAACAATTCCCATACCAATAAAATAGGCGCGGGTAAGGCGATTTTGCTCATCAAGGTAATTAACAAGGTGATTGAGGTCATCCTTGCTCAAAACTTGGTTAGCTGTAAAAATCGGATAGCCACTGTGGTTGATAATGGTATTAATAGCTTTAATCATTTGTACTTCCTAAAACAGTCTGGTTGAGGATAATTGGTTGAGCTTGAGAGTTAGTTTGCTGGGGGTCGTACAATTTACCCTCTGGATAAATACTTCGCAGTTTGGGGAGTAATTCTACAAGATTGTTGCGTGCTGGAGTTAAATTCCTCCTGTTGTGAGCTAATTCCTGAAGCCAGTTGCGATAATAATCTTCAAACTGACGCATCTGTTCCAGATTCAGCCAAGCAATTTTTAACGCAATGTGCGCTGGTGCTTCCAGTCGCAAGGTACGCTCGACAAAACTGCGAAAATTCATATCTCGGAAGCGTTCTGGCCAGTAGGGGAGAATGATACTAATCCAAAAAGAATAGGGGTCTTGCTGCGTTAAACGCCAAGGTTCTGCTTCTGGGTTTGTTATATCATCCGCATTGATAAAAATGGGCAAAAACTTGTCGGTATCGGTTGGGGATTCCTCAGAAATAGACACAGATACATTAGTTTGTGGTAGCAAAAGAATATGCTCTAGCAGATGAAACCCTTCATCATTTACGGAATTTTGAATTGCTGTAATTGCGTTATCTCGCTCTACTTTAATGGTGTAATACTGGTTAGCTAAGATGTCTCTTTTATTGTCTTTTTCATTCTCATAAATTATTCCCCAGCCATAGGGGCCATTTTCACTCTCAATTAAACGGAAATTACCTGGCTCTTGAATTATTTTTAGCAATTGATTGACGGTTTTCCAAGCTGCGCTTTCATCAATATGCTCTTTTTTACTTTGTAATAGTTTTTCCCCGTTTTCATCCTCAATATGCACCAGATAAGTAGGCAAAAAATCCTTTATCTGTGCGGTGAGACGCGCTGTTCGCACAAACAGAAACAGGCGATTAATTGCAGCATCACGCTCTGTAGCTGTTGCATAGTTGTGGGGATGGATAGCAACTTCAGTTTTGCTATCTCCTGGTTTGCTCAGTACCTTAAAACTAAAACCGTCTGGGGTTTGGGTGGGGAGAATTGCGGCTGAATCTAAGATACCTAACAGGTGACGATAAAAGCGATCGCGGGCTGCACTTTCATTTTCTAATAATTCTGTACCCTGTAATAAGGTAACTCCCTGCCAATTTAACCGGAAACGATAGCCGGAATTTGTTTGCGTTACCGCTTCCGTCTGCAAGAATCCGTCCAGCAAGTTCAGCATTTTAAAAGTTGCAAAAGTATCTGTTTCGCTGGGTGAAATTGCAACTACTTTACCAAGTTTATCGGTAATACCCAGGTTATAGCCTTCTGGATTTGGCGGAAGATTCACATAGCGATTGAGATAACGTAGGTTTTCTGCAAACTGAGCAGCACTTTGCCAAGCATCAAGTTCTGTAGAATTATATTTTACGCTCCGCAGTATGATTTGATTGTCAGTGTTGCGTTGTAGTGTAAAGAAATAGCCTTCGTTAACTGTTTCTACTGTAAACTTAAATTGATTTTGGTTCAGTTGTATGTTGCTGAACCAGCTTTGCAAGTCTATTTCCCCTGCTTCTGGAGTTAGTAAGCGATCGCCTCTTTCTGCTAATACTTTTCCTTGGTTATCAATGACAGCATAGCCATAGTAGGTACATTTAGTTTCATTACTAGGAGTAGCGGTTTCCCCTTCTGTAGTATTTTCGTGACTAGACACAATTGAGTGGGAATTTTGGGTTGTGAAATTATAGGTAAGACGTTTGTAAAAATCCTCATGTAAGGCGAAAAGCACAAACTTCTCTAGCGCCGCTTGTGCTTCTGTTTGGGTGGTGTAAATCTGGTAACTAGTTAATAATTGCTGAGAACCACACTCAACAGAAAAGGTAAAACCACTAGTATTGACAACACGATAATGGCATAAGTCGCGTCGCCTTACATCGTCAATACCCAAGAGGCGAGAAACCCGCTTTTTAAAGCCAGAGACGTTTTCGGTGTTCCATACTTCATGCAGGTTACAGTAATTAAAAGCGCGGAAGCGATCGCGGCTCAAAGCTGGATAATCTTTTAAAAAGTTTGCCTTATCCTGGATAATTTCTGCTTCATGCTGTTCTCGGTCGCTATGTTGCTGCGTCATCTGGTAATTTAGCAGCACATAATCGCTAAAAGATTCAGCAAATCGCCCCAGGAGATGATCGAGAAATCGATTGCGGCGATCGCGATACGCTGCTGTATCTAATTCCTCTTCTAAAAATTGGAGATAATTATCATCAAGAATAGCGGGGCGATCGGGAAAATCCAAAGCCTGGATAAAGTAAGTTTGGCGCTTCTGGGAGGATTGATTTTTATCCCTTATTTCCTCTTGGTGGTTTGGATCTATTTCCCAAGAAAACAAATCCCGCACATGAGCAAGTTGGGAAAAGTAATTAGCCAATAACTGATCAAAAAATACTAGATATCCCTTTAATTGACGGGCTTGGGCTTTACGCAATGCGGAAACCGTCTCTGGTAAGCCATCCTCACTAATGCCATAATTGAGGGGAAAATCATGCTGAATTGAATAATGATCTGCAAGGTCATAATAACTACCTTGAGGTACAGGTAGATTTAATTCATAATTTTTCCGTAGATTTTTGATATACGCAGTTTGTTGTTCATAATAACGGCGCTTCACCTCATTTACATTGGAAGAGATGGGCAAAACACCTTTGAATAAAGTAATATTAGACTTTTCCATCGCCAACACCGGACTGTAACCTTCGGTTAAATGTAAATACCAGGGGTGTTGAGATTGAGGTAAACCATTAATATAGTTAGTGATACTCAGATGTTTAACTGCGGCGACACCAGGGACTTTTAATATTTCTTGGTAGATATCGGAAGTGTATATAATTGTCGGCTGAGTTAGATTTAGTAATTCATCAGTATCAATAAAACCATGACTTTGGTAAGACTCATCATTAATTACTGTCGGTCTACCCGCAAAGATTTCGTCTATGTTTTTGCCTTTATCTAACAATTGTTGTAGGGTATAAAACTGCAAATTAGGCGAAATAAAAGCTTCTAATCTTGTATATATTTCTACTAATACATCTTCAGCATCAGCATCATTTTTGAGTTCAATATCGCAACAAATCGCAATTTCTTCATCACCCAAAACAATCACATCTTGAATATCTTCACAGAGATTGCGATATTGACACAGTACCTTTTTCACTTCTTCAAGGGTATCCGACCAAGAAAGATAAAGCTGTCCACAAGCATTTCTGCGATATCCGACATCCAAGTCAATATACACAATGTAAAGTCCACGGGGATGTAATCGGGGGGTTGTTTCCGGCGATTGATTATCTGGGGGAGTGGATTGTAAAACACTGCGATCGCTGTTTATATAAATAGCAGGCTCATAATTTGTGACTTTTTTTAGCCAAGCATTACGCACCCCAGGAATATCAATTAGGCGCTTGCGGATATCTAATTCGGTGACTGGATTACAGCTTAATATTTCATCGGCGGTAAAAAAATTATTCTCCTGGCTATTAGGCTTTAAAGCCAGGAGATCCTGAATATCCAGATTATTGCGGTAGCCCAAATCTGTGACTGCGTAACACAACACTTCCAGGATTGTCACACCAGGATCATGTAGATTATAGTCTGTCCAGAGTTTACCAGATAGAGCTTGCAGGTGCTTGATCCCGATTTCCCGTAATTTTTGAAAATCTAGGTAATCGGGAAATTCCGGCTGGCGCTTGGAGATGCTTAAATATTCCAACATGCAATTTAGATATTTTTAATAAACAAAATGAGTATTAATCTCTAACCTCTGTGGTTCAATAAATTATTTTTCAACCGCAGAGAACCCAGAGAGAAAAGGGGTTTTTAGGATTACTTTTCAGGCTGCAAAACTAAATAGGTAATCAATGGATTCAATCACCAACCACAAAAGCGCGATCGCTACTCCCAAACTAAGTAATGTTATATATTTGAGTAGTTTGTCTAAACGTAATTCCATCTGTTGTTGATATGTAGTAAATGCTGTATTCAGAGTTGTTAAATTCTTATCAAGTTTATTTACTTTCTGTTCTAATTCGTTAACATGGGATTTCCAATTACTACATGTCCCTGGTTCTTCATTGTCTTTAGCACAAATTTCTGTTGCTGCTTGTACTTCCCACAAAACACCTTGGTAATAAACTACATCGCCTGGGGAATATGTTCTTCCCTTTTGCCAAACTCCATAAAACTTATCTTCTTTTTTATTTAAAGTCGAGTCAATCAAATCAGCAAACTGAGTTTCTGATAGCCGACTTTTATTTTTGAATAAAATCTTTAAGTCGTAGCGATTCTTTAAACTTGTAGCAATAGTAGATAAACTCAACATAATATTAATTCAAAATTCAAAAATTGTTTTTGTGGACTACCCGTTAACCCAATTCCAAATTATCTAATGATTCATAACCCAAAATTCCCGAAGCCAATTTGGGCTGTTCTGCAACAGTATGTGCTTCTTGAATAATATGAGTTTGACCTGTGGTCGTTACGGAAACTGATGTAAGTACAGAGCGTGCAGTGGTGGCGATCGCTTCTTTAACATTGCGCTGTTTGTCATGGTGCATCTGAAAATTAACGACATAATCAACGTAGTATTGCTGTTCAATAAAATTGAGAATAGATGAACGATATATTGTGCCTCCTAAATTAATATCTGCGCCTTTATTAACTGTCCAAGGGGTCAAAAATTGAGTAATAGCTTGTTCTAAATCACGGCGATAATAGCCGAAGTTACTATTATATGGAGGTTTAAATTTCACCTCACACTCAACTTGAATATGCTCATATACAGGATTCACCACTCTAATATCTACCCAAGATGAACTCAGAGTAGCTAAATATTTCTCAATTTTTTCTAAGAGATTAATGTTAACTTTTGGTTCTAAATCGTTGGTGCTACTACGCTGCGATAAATCAGGAATCACTACTAAAGTTACAGCCCCCGGTACTAGTTCATATAACTGATTAGTTTGTCCTACCTTTCCATGATTAATGCAGCGAACTTTATAAATTTGGGGAAATTTTTCTAATACTAGCCGTTCATAATCAAAAATGCTCACAGCCCGCCCTTTATGGCGTAAGTGTTCGCTAATTCGGGTATAAAACTTCTCTGGTTTTTCCTTGATTTGTCCACCAAAAGAATTATATGGTTGTTCTACTTTTTTGATTTCTGGTATCGGTACAGCTAGTTTAGCGATGGTTTTTGCTGGTAAGGGTGTAGCTAAATAATTAGGATCGTTACCTGCGTCGATGAAAGTTACCCGCGCAGCTTGGGTATGTACATCAAGAATCTGACAAATCGCGCCACTACGAGCGGGAACAGTAGCTTTTATCCAATGCAAACTAGGGTCGAGAATGGTGGTTTTCTCTTTGCTGATGTCCCCCGGAATCCCCAGATTGACGATACCAGAAGTAATTAGCCCATTAGTTGTGTCGCTGACGATGCGATCGCTCAAGGATATCCACTTATTATCTTTGAGGTAATGCCATTGCACATTCACTTTTTCTAAAGCTGTATTTGCTGTTTCATCTGCTACTTGGAATAACAAGGGTAAGCTCGTAGGCGGTTCCAGGTTGGCTATTCCAATCAGCAACTCCCCCTCGTTGGTAAAGTTTGGTAAAAAGTCAGGCGTGTCATTTAATACAAATTCTGCAAATCTATCAAAGGGGTGGAGGTGGAATAATGTACAATCTCTTGCATCAGCAACAGCGTTGTAAGTTAGGGAAATAGATTGAATTACCGGGGTATAAGGTTCGTTGAGAATGACTGGTGCGACATTAGTACCGAGAGTATCACCAGGTTGCCATCGCTGGAAAGCGCTAGTTTTATCGTTTCCCTTAACTGTTACCACTTCATACACAGCACCATTGACATATTCCCCCGCCGCAAAATTTTTCGCTGAAGCCAAAGTTTGTAGCGCATATTTGCGGGGAAATTCTTCGTGTAGAAAGTTTTGTTTAAGGACGAAGCGCAAGAAACCGTTAGCAGTATCTAGGTTAAAGCTAGTTAATTCGTCAATTTTATCCCCAGGTATAGGTGTAGCGGCATTTCTGTTTACAAGAGTGCGCTCACCTACGGGCTGAAAAAGATTATATTCCGTAGGTAAGCCTTCCCCTGACCAATTGTGTTTTGTCAGTCGCTTCACATCAGCTGTAAACTTATCAAACTTTGGTTTATTACTATCTTTATCCCCATAATATCCACGATAATAATTTTCTAAATCAGCAGGTAATCCTTGCCAAACAACTTTCATTTTCAGCAAAGAAAGATTTTTTTGAAAAATTTCTTTACTCCCTACATAAAATGTTGAACCTACTACTGGTCTAGGGCCAAAAGGTTGGAATGGTTTACCAGGATTAATGGGGGATAAATCATTTTGTAGTAATAAGTTATGAATTTCTATATCCTTGGTGCTGATATTAAATTTAGTAATTTTTAAATCACGAAAATAGCTATAAGGTGATAAACCATTCACTAACACCTCATCTTTTAACTGCAATCTGGCAACAGGCAAATTGGTATTAAGTATCGCTCCTGGTAATTCTTGATGGTAAATACCGATAGGTTCCTGCTCGGCAGTTAAGGTAACTTCTAAGGTTAATGTTTCACCAATCAGGCTAGTTTCACTATTAGTTTCAATGGGGCGAATTTTTCCTAACACCCAATCTTTTTTACCACTAAAATTAACTGTAAAAATATTAGCTAACTCACTGACTAATACATCAGCAGGGGCGCGATTAAAAGTTAAGGTAAAAATAATAGTGCGCGTCCCTTCTTGGAGATAGAAAATATTCGAGGCGATCGCTAATCCCAAAACAGCGTGGTTGCGTGTTTGATCGCCAAAGGGTCGCCAAGTCTTGACAAACTGGTCTTTGGGGAAATCTCCACCTCTACCATCAAAGGAATTAGCAATAGGTGAAGCATACAAACCCAGTAAATTTTGGGGAATATCGCCAGTGACAATTTCTTGTGAGTTCAAAAATAGTCCTTGCAAACTGACGATCGCCGCTTTATGGACAACTGTTTCGGCATCAAGCTGGTAAAATATATCCACGCCACTAGCATCTTTACCAGCCGGAAAGCGCGTTGCGGCGCTGAGTTTGTATTCTGTTTGCGTTTTCGCTAATTCAAAGATTAAATGAGCGTGGTCTGGTTGGGCTGGGCGATCGCGCAAATACAACACTTGACGGTAAAAAAAGTCCAAATGTCTCTGGGTCATCCGATTCAGATCGTCTCTAGCTGGTCGCATCACTTCCCAAAAGGCAAAATATAAAGCCAGATGGGGTGGATGATCCTGTCTATCTGTCAAACTAGCTTTTAAATATTGCGGTGCTTCTTGAATAATTTGCCGATAAGTTTGAAATAACATCTGAAACACCGCATCTATTTCTGTACGCGGTTCTGATGTATCACTAAACCGCGTGCGATCGCCAGAGGAATCTGAAAGCAGATTCAGTCCAAACACTTTTTCAAAATCTGTGTAAAATTTCCCTTCTAAACCTTGGTTCCTTTCAAAAGACTGCATCCGCCGTAAAGGTTCTTGCAGATTAGTTTTCACCAATCCTTGAATAATCGATTTTAACGGCGTATAAGATTCTAAGTTTTTGTACCAATTAGCTATCGGTGTTAATAATTCGGACTTCCACAAATCCAGAATTGGTAGCAGCGTTGCAACTGACTGATTTTGAATAAAATCTGAGAACTTTTGCTGATATTTATCTTTAAATTTTGTCGCTTGTGTTTTACTAATCAAAGCGATTTGTATCGGTGTACTACTAGTAAAAAAGCCTTCCCAATTACCATCTTTCTGATTTTCTAACTTATAGTAATGAACCTGCTGACTGAGTTTATGAGCAAACACCAGAAAATCGGCCAAGTCGCCTTCGTCTATTTTGACGTAATCGGGCGATAAGGCTAAAACCTGTCGCTGGCGCTGACTTACCCCATCACGGATTAATGGATTTTTGGGTAAATTGGGGGGAATGCTCATGTTTTTTTCAATTACCAACTTCAGACAGCTATGTACTAGAATCAGCGATCGCGCTAACCTTTGGCGCTACAGGAAACTCGGTGGTTGCGGGTGGAACTGCTAGCAGATTACCACTAGCTTCTAGCAAATAGAAAGGATAGACAAAATTGAAGCGAGAATTAGTGCTGATAATGGTGTAGTCTAGGGTAATGTAAATTACACCTTGTATTTGGTCATCCAGTTGTAAATCTAATTGATTGAGCAGAATACGCGGTTCGTGATACAGAATTGCAATGCGGATAATTTCTTTGATACTACTAGCAACTGTAGGGCTAAAGGGTTCAAAGAGTAAATCATGAAGATTGCAGCCATAAGTCGGTTGCATCACCCGTTCGCCCAAGTTAGTAGACAAGAGGATTTCTAAACTCTGGCGGATGTCATCTTCAGCACTAACCAGTTGTACACCTTTAACAGCCGGATCAAAGGTGGGTGGAAATCCCCAACCAGTACCCAAATATGCGTCACTGCGTTCCCCCGCAGCGACAGAAATAAACACATCGCTCATTTCACCCTCCAATTAAAACATTAAACGCACCTATAACCATCGAGCCGCCATGAGCTGTAGTATCACCAATCCGCGCCGCCGGTTTTCCACCAATCAGCACAGTGGTCGATCCCATGACGATGCTATCTGGCGGGCCAGAGCAAGTGCAGGTATCCCCCAATACAGCAGCCGGCATCCCTGCAATCAAAACTTGCGGTACTCCTGGCCCGACCACCGGGCCGCCTACATGGGGTACAGGCGGCACACCAGGAGTCTGCATTGGGCAGACGTGCATATCATTAATACGAGCAGCAGGTTTTCCCATAATTTTTCAGTTGTCATTCAACATTAATTGATTTGCACCAAAGATCCCTTGAGAATGGCGATCGCACTTGTGGAAACTTCCGCCCCGGCGCTACCTTCGGCTTTAAATTGGGCGTTGGCTTTGACATTGACGTTTAAGCCTTGAATGCTGGTGTCTTGGGTGGCTTTGAGGGTTAGCTTACCTGTAGCTTCGATGGTGATGTCTTTGGGACTTTTCATGACGATACCGCTATCATTCATGGTCAGGGTATTACCGTTTTGGTCTTTCAAAGCAATACCTTTATCCTCATCAGAAATAATAATTTTGTTACTACCTGGGGTTTCCAGGGTGATGATTTTCTTTTCGTCATCAAATGTTACCTTCATTTGCGAACGGGTAAAAAAGCCTTTGTGATGATTTTCGTCAGAACCTTTCAAAGGTGCTGGGTTCTTGCTACTATTGAGCATCCCCAGTACAATCGCATCACGGGGATCGTCGTTGAGAAAGCCGAGAATCACTTCATCGCCAATTTCTGGGCGAAAGAACGAACCGCGATTATTCCCTGCATCTAAGGTGGCTATCCGCGACCAAATACCCTCACTTTGATTGTCGATAGTGGGGGCTTTCACTAAGATGCGGTCTTCGCCGTTGGGGTCATCTTGCAACTTGACTACTACCCCAATTTGCAAGCCGTTGACACCAGGAAGTAGTCCAGAGGCTGGTTTATCTACAATGTCTGTTTCCTGGTAAAACCACTGAAGTGACAAGCCAAGCTGTATATGTGTATACCATGCTCCGCCATTGAGTTCGTGACGAATCCCAGAGACGTAGGCTAGTCCGTTGAAGCGTTTTCCCAAGCCTTCCAACTCGATTAAGGTATCAGGTTTAGCATCAGGGTAGCCTTTGGTCTTGATTCGCGCCTGTATCTTAGCTAACCGACTTTTCAATAATTGGGCATCAGCCCAGGCTTTGAGTTCTGGTTCTTGTACCCGACCACTATGGCTTAATTCCCAAGCCTCCAGAGAAATTACCTTAGCCAAATCTTTCCCTGACAAGTTACCCTGTTTATTTACCGTCGGCTCAGTTCCTTCCATCTCCAGCAAGCTCTGGTCTTTGTAATTCCAAGATGTTGCTTTTGTTGCTGCATACTGTGAGCGAGCGTCCATTTCCGCTTCAAATTCCAGTATGTTGACACCATAGGTAAGGGTAACTAAGGGACTACCACTAGTATTTGGGGCTTTAATTGTGAGTTTACCCTTTTCTGCTAGGACAATCTGTCCATTGATTTCCGCCCGCGACAGGATAAAATCCCAATCAGTAGCGTAATATTGGACAATTTCGGGATATTTAATTTTAGTTGCTTCTATACTTTGACTAATGCCACTGTAATTGCTAATAATTTGGGCGATCGCTTCACTATCCTTAACTTCTGTAAAATATCGACTGTGACGACCAATAGTCAATTGAGTGACTTTATCTTTACACTCAAGTACCAGTATAGAATCGCCATTAGCACCCATCTTCAAGGAATGCTTGACAATTAGCCCTTTAAAAACCGTTTTATTATGACCATCGTAACCAAGCCCAATTTCCACTTCCTTTCCCGGAATCAGGTCAGGCCCCTCACTAGCCGCAAAGGTTTCTACATCCGCCGCACCATCACGTAATACTATACGCGCTGTTGGTACACGGTTAACTATATGGTTCACTGTCACAGACAACACTGTATAAGTGTTAGTAATTTCCTTACCATCAGAAAGCAACTCAAACGTAGCGACATCATAAATCGCATTTTGGGGAATAAGCAGGTCAGTCATACTTCAGTTTTCTCCAACGGCGGAAATCTCAAATCCTTGTTATCCATCAGACGGCGAAAATTCACCAGACCGTTGACTTTAGCAACCTGCAAATAATAAGATGGGTCGCCATAAATGCGATGAGTCATCAAGGGTAGAGTATCACCAGCTGTAACCTTACGTATATGGGTGACATCAGGCGATTGTTTCCCTTCTTTGCGGACACGACGCTGGGCTTCAATATAACTGACAAAGGTGGCACTAAGTTTTGCCCTCAAAGGTTTACCATCTGGAGCAAATAGGGTGTAGTTTATCTGTAAATCTATCAGAATACAATCAAAGCTATTTGTCGTCCCAAAGGAAAAGTTTCCCCACAGTAGACGGAGAAAGTTAGGTCTGTGAGTGTCACTCTGCATCGTGTAAACGACATTCAGAAGTTCTTGTACCTGTTTAGCTACGTCTTTATGAAATACATTAGGTTTACCCTTAATTGGTACTACACCAGTCCCATCAAAAGTAAAATCCAGCTTGATTTCTTCAGGTTTTGTAAATTTAAACTGTAAATCATTGCCTTGAGCGCCGATGTCTTGTGCAGCGTCGTATTCCACCTTAAACTTTTGGGAAAATTGCTCTGGATTAATCGGTAGATCAAATTCTCCATGTTTATTCTCAAATCGCTTGTCTTTATAAGCCTGGATTTTAACTTTAGTGAGTTCGCCCGTCACGTTGCTTCGCTCCGAATTAGAAATTCACTCATACCCTAGTTTACCGCTCAGATTTCTCTTTCAGGATGGCTAGAACCTGCTCTACACAAGTGGCTATAATGGCAGCTTGAACATCAGCATCAAAGTTGCCTACGTCTTGAGCATAATTTTGTTGCCCTCCTTCATTAATTGAGGCTTTAATCACCAGTTCTCTAATTTCTAATGGCATAAATTTGTCTTTTTTATCTAAAATATTTATCTCATTAATTATTCTTTTAAGATTTGCCTAGCATTTCAAAATAACTGTAATTTAACTCCAAAGATTCAATTGCAAGTGAATTTTCTTCAGCGTTAAATTCGGAAACAGACCATTTTTTTGGCCAAGCATTAATCACTTTCCAAGTTACTAACGGTGCGGTTGTTTGCGGTGCTTGATTTGCACCAGCCGACTGGACATGCAGCAAGCTCACCAATAAATCTATTGGTTTAATATCAAAGTTAAGAATAGCATCCATACACCACTTCACCATCTGGGAATCCTTAACTAAGCCACGCTTTAGCACTAGAGAGTCATACTTAGTACGCACTGGTAAGATATGTTCAAAGCGATTTTCACCGCCTTCTTTTAGGGTTTCAGTCTGCATATCGACACTCAAACCAGTCACACTCTGAAAGCGTGTCTCAACTACATTTTTATCGAGTCTTTCACCAGCAAATTGACCTTGAAAACTAACATCAAAAAAGAAACTTACCGGGGGATAACTATATGTCATAGCTAATACCAATTCAAAATCCAAAATCCTGCAAGATATTCCTATTTCTAGGGTTGTCAATGTCCACTATATTTATAGTTTGGTGAACAATCTCCAACTTCTCCAATTAATCGGAGATATAGGATTCCTACTTGATTTTTGAACAGATACGTAGATGTGTAGGGTGTGTTAGCGACAGCGTAACGCACTTAGCCTGATGCTTTGGGTGCGTTACGGCTTACGCCTAACACACCCTACATATACTTAGATTTCTTCAGAAATCGAATCGGATTCCTATAAAATTAATAAAATAAATCACTAACCATTTTGAATAGTTAGTCCTTCATGGGCAATTTCAATGGTTTCAATCGCCACTTCGTTACCATCACTTTTGAGATCGGTAGATTGTACCTTAGTCGGCCAGGCGTGTTTAACTTTCCAAACAACTACAGGTTCATGCTTTTCATTGAGCAAACTAACAGTTATATCACGACGCTCAATAGTATTTAAAGCTACCGTATTCCACCATTTATAAAAATCGTTATCAGCTTTAACAGTGCCTCGCTTCATCGTAATTTTGCTCAATTTCTGCATACCGGGCATATTCAGTTTGTGATATTCCTTCATGTTACCTTCCCGATATTCAATCATGTCGGTTTCTACTTCTAGCCCGGTAACTTCAGTAAATCCTAAGCGAGTACCGCCCCACTCTACTTGGAAATGAAACTTGGGTAAAGGATAATCTGCCATAAGTGCTTAATGTGTTGATGGGTTAATGAGAAATGTCTGTAAACAGTAGGGAATGGAATTAACTTTCCTGCATCTTATGAGAGAACTTCAGGATGATAAATTCCGCAGGACGTACTACAGCCATGCCAATCTCGATGATCAAGCGACCTTCTAGAATATCTAAGGCGGTCATGGTTTCATTCAGCCCCACTTTCACATAAAAGGCTTGCTCTGGTTTAGCTCCAGCTAACGCCCCAGCCCGCCATTGCAGAATTAAGAAGTTTTCGATCATTGCTCGCACTTTTACCCAAGTATTGGCATCGTTAGGATCGAATACAAAGGCTTCGGTGGCTTTCTTAATTGATTCTTCTGCCATGTTGAAGAAGCGACGGACTGATATATAGCGCCATTCGTTATCGTTACCTGCTAGAGTCCGCGCGCCCCAAATTAACGTACCTTTGCCAGTAAAAGCACGAATGGCGTTGATTGATTTACCACTAGTATCAACGTTGAGGTTGTCTTGCTGATCGTTGGGAATCTTCAGTGTAGGCTTGATAACTGAGGTGAGTGCAACGTTAGCTGGGGCTTTCCATACGCCACGGGTGTTATCAGTAGTAGCGTATTGACCAACTACCAAGGGTGAAGGGGGAAGGACTAAGGGCAATTGATCAATGGCTGCTTTGATTAGGGCATATTGAGTACCATCAGCACCAGGCTTAGTGGCGGGGTTGTAGGTAGCCATAGTATTATTATCACGATCCTCAGTCTCAGCAGCTCCATTCACGCTGCGGAAAATCTTCACTTTAGCTTCGTCGTAGAAGTAGTTGAAGATAGTTTCAATATTGGGGGTATAGATTGCGCCGTATTTCAGGTTATCTAAAGGTAGGCTTAATCCGCGAAATGTAGTTGCTGCATCGAGGATGGTTTGGGGTGGGGTCGGTAGTTTCAAATCCATGACTGTAAACCGATCCTGTAGCTTACCACATTGATTCAAAGCGTCACTCATCAAGGCAGCGTAGTCAGCGTCACTGAGGGCTTGGCTTTCCGGGAATACCAGCAGGGTCACTTCATCTTCTTTCGCAACTTCCGCCAAACCTTTTTGCAAGGCGGCTAATTCAATAGTGCCGGTCATGGCCCCGACGGAGACAATGTAGCAAGGACCACCCCCATTGCTAAAGAAAGCCTGCATGGCGTAATACAGATTGTTGGCATTTGGGGCGGTGATGCGGGCATTGGCTTTGCGCTCAATCAGATTATTGGCACTATCAGTGAAGTCTTGGATTACAACTTCAATCTTTGTTTCATCATTGGCTCGACCGAAAAATTGTTCATATTCCAGTAGGGAAGTGATCCTTACAACTACAGGCTCTTGTGCGACTTTGGCTGCTGCTGCTGCTGCTGCCACAGCCGTTTCTCTTGCTTTTCCTGGTTGTAAAGCATTCAATAATTTCTGTGTTGCCTTTGCGGCATCTGCTGCTTTTTGTGCGGCATTGTCTGCTTCTGTTTTTGCGGCATCTGCTGCTTTTTGTGCGGCATCTGCTGCTTCTTTTGCTGCTTTTTGTGCGTCATCTGCTGCTGTTTTTGCGGCATCTGCTGCTTTTTGTGCGGCATCTGCTGCTTTTTGTGCGGCTTCTACTGCTTTTTGTGCGGCATCGTCTGCTTTTTGTGCGGCTTCTACTGCTTTGTTTTTTGCGGCATCGTCTGCTGTTTGTGCTTCTACTGCTTTGTTTTTTGCGGCATCTGCTGCTTCTTTTGCGGCATTTGCTGCCTCTACTGCTTTTTGTGCGGCTTCTACTACTGCTGTTGTTTCTGTGGTATCTGCTGCTGTTTGTGCTTCTACTGCTTTGTTTTTTGCGGCATCTGCTGCTTCTTTTGCGGCATCTGCTGCTGTTTTTGCGGCATCTGCTACTGTGCTTAGATTTACTGCGTCTTTATCTGCTTCATCTGCTGCTTTTGCTTTTGCTTTTGCTTTTGCTTTTGCTTTTGCTTTTGCATCTGCCTCGACTTGCTGGTAATCAATACCTCTGACTATAGCCTGCTGAGTATAGCCAATAAAAGCGGGGATGGCAGTTTCAACTTGGGCGACAGAGGGCGGAAATTTAGATATTTCCTCGATGTAAACACCTGGAGTTTTGTATGTACTGGGCATAGTTTTTGTGATTGTTACAGATGAATGTCAGAAAAGATGGTGGTGACTTGCGCCTTGGCATCAGTTTCCGGCTTGATCAGCGCGATCGCTGGTGCTGGTAACTGCTGGTCTTTACCATCGGTGAGTAATGTATCTGGTCGCAAACGCAGACCTATGGGCCGTTTGGTAACATAAGTTTTGGCATCAATTAATTCAAAGTTAGGTAAACTGGCGGCACTAAAGCCATGCGGTTTTTCATAACGATAGCGCCAGCGAGTAGCTCGATTTTTGCAACGAATGACGTAGGTTTTGGGTTTAATTAGGGTGTTGCCATCCTGATTTTCCAACAGGGTAAAAGCTGGAGGTACGAGGCTCTGATTCAGCACTATTTCTACCAGTGCAAAAGCACCACTGGCTGTCATCGGGTCACACAGAACAAACTTGTCAATTTGGCGATTATTGAGGAGTAGCTTGTAAAATCCAGGAATTTGCCCAGAAAAATTGAGATGACAAGCGATCGCCTCGCTTGGTTGATGGTTATCGGCAATCTTAACATCTAAGGCAAAAGTTATCTGCTCGTTTACATCTTGCAAGGTAAAATGCCAAGTCTCCCCCGGATTAGCGTTGGAGATTGTATAGATACGAGACAATCCCTGTTTAGTTAACTTATCTTCGTCAGAAACATATTGACTCTGAGGCAAGATATCCCAATCATTCGTGTTTGGTTTCACGCTAGCTGAAGCCTGATAACGCAAGGCTTCCAGGGTCTTACCCTCATGATTTACTAATTGCCCTAGATGGTATTCGCTCTTTGGTGTGTAACTGGGTAAAGGTCGCGTCAAGAATAAAGCATGACCCTGATTACCCCAAAGATTGGAGAAATAATAAATCTGCTGGCGGTTTGTAGTCAGGGATAGATTTGTAAAATTGGCAAAATAGCGATCGCGTACCACTAACCAAAATGTCAGTCGTTCCGGTCGATTCACTGGTAATAAAGTCTGCCAACCACCAGACTTTGCTTCCTCTACCTGGGCGTA
Source organism: Nostoc sp. MS1 (assembly GCF_019976755.1). Lineage (NCBI taxonomy): Bacteria > Bacillati > Cyanobacteriota > Cyanophyceae > Nostocales > Nostocaceae > Nostoc > Nostoc sp. MS1. Next base: position 206,736 of record NZ_AP023441.1, on the reverse strand, counting down.
GATATTAGCACCCTGTGGCTGGGGACGAAATAACCACCTGAGATTTCGCAATATCCGCAGACATTCTGATGTTGGCACTAAAGCCAACATTTCTGAGATTTCATAACCATTAGCTGGTAGTTTTGGCGGACTAGGCTGACCTAGATAATAGTCATGCCAAATCTCTAAATCGAGGATTTTCTGATATAGACTCTTCATCAGTGATTATGCCTCACTCATTGATAGAGACTCCACTGATGACTGTGCCTTCTCCCTGACGTTTTTGTGCCTCTATCGCTATAAGGCGGGCGCGGTACATTACGAAAGGTACTTGTTTTCCGCCCAAAGAACCCCAAAGCTGGTTTAATTGTTCAAAACTCAGAGAGTAAAGGTCTGGTATCAGCCGCACATGGCGCGAAATACTCCCATTACCTGGCGTAGAGGTAAATGAGATTTCCTGTTGTGACTGAAAAAATTCCACTACCCGCGACAGCAGTCTCAGGGCTGTTTCATACTGATTGTGTAGTGAGGAAAAAAGAATAAATAGATTGAGGTTAACAGGAGGATTTTGGTAAATAGTCCGCCCATTATCCATCCGATAGTGACTACCATTTTTCATGGTGGACTCTTCTTGGAGGTTTACTAAGCTCATCACTACATGACCATTCAACTGATTGTTTGATCCGCCAAGTTCTTCCGCCATACCGATGTTATCTATTAGCACAATCTGTCCCGGCCCAAGTTCTGGCTCAACCTCTAGGATGTAACGTTGCAAAGCAACCTGTATCAACCTCATGGCATCAAATATCATAATCAATCAGTTAATGAATCACTCAGAGGCCTATATCGTTTCATCTATCTATATCGATATAGATATATAAATTTACAAGCCATAATAGTACGTAATACTGAAACTAATTTTGTAACAAAAGTGTTAAGGTCAAAGTAATTTTTGCAACATAAATGTTTTTCACAAAGCTCCGAAGTGGTTTGGACATTTGGGTATTTATTTAATAGGTTTAGCTAAGAATACAGGCTTAAAATAAATCTATAGACATTTATGCTAATTTTCCGACTTTATTCGTTTAAAAATAGAAATATTTAAGCCACAATCTTAATTTACAACCATAAAGTTTACCCAATTAAGACAATATCTTTTCTCTAATTTTTTTCTTAGTTAATGTAATAATTTTTATTATTCTCTGTATTTTTACCCCCTCGGTTTTGTAACCAAAACCTATTATCCCTAAAAAATAAGGTTTTTAGTCGAATCGCACTCAGAAAAGCTATAAGCTAGACAGAATAAGCACCGCAGCTTTTAAAGCTATTGAAAAATGCTTATAAGTAGCAATATTAATCGTGCTGTTGTGTTCTGTGTTAGAAGTAATGGTTTGATTAGATAGTTGAAAAACCTTTTGCTCTGAGTGATCCAAGACAATCGACCAAAGATAACTTAGAATCTCAGTACGTAGAGTATTTTTTGTAAAAACTTTTTAAGTAAATATTCCAGTGTCGATTCTACGAATTTCCTTTAAGGACTTTTGAAGAAATGACTGGACTATCGCTAACATCTCACGAGGGGGGTAAGTAGGTCGGCGTAAATAATTATTGTTGTTGCATTATATTAAGAGTTATCAGACATAGCAAAGATTCAGTTTATGTTTTCCTACTTGTGGCTTATTATATTGATCACAATGGAAGTTAAATATCTTCCCAACAGCAATCAAGAAATATGTTTTATCAAGTCGTTCATAGCACACTGGGACGCTGCCGTATTCGTGTACCCAGACTGGCAGATGACTTAGAGTTTGCTGAAAACCTCAATCGCTTGGTTGAGTCATTGCAGTTTGTCACTGAGGTTCGCATCAATGCCGCAGCTAGTTCGCTGATTGTTAACTACAAAATCAGTGCGGTTAATCTTGAAGAAGCCCAAAACTATCTGTCAAACTGTATTGAAAAGGCCAGTTGTATTCAACAAGCGGACTTGATAGGAACTTCTAATGAAGAAGCTATAGAAGAGTCTGACTTGATTCCAGAAGTTAACCAATGGAGAGATTTAGGTTTACCCCTGCTCAGTCTGAGTTTGGCAATATTTGCAGCTCCGTTGGAGTTACCACCTCTGTTGGTTATAATGGCGATCGCGGGTGCTGCAATGCCTTGGTTCAATCGAGCGGCTGACAGCATTGTTAATCAAGGTCAGCCTAATATTGATCTATTAGACTCCGCGTGGATGACTCTACAAGTCGTCCAAGGTCAATATATTGCCCCGTCCTTGAAAACCAGTTTAGTAGAAATCCGCAGAAGCTTACGCGGTACAGTTGAAGAGGCCAGAGAACAAAAAGCTCTAGACTTTTTAAATTATTTGCATCAAGATATTTGGGTACAGCGTGATCAATTACAGCCAGCAGTCAGAGCAATAGAGTTACAAGTGGGCGATCGCATCACGATTCATGCTGGGGAAATAATTCCTATAGATGGTAGGATTTTATCTGGCAGTGGTTTGGTGGATTGCTCCTACCTCACAGGTATAGATACACCTATTTATTATTCTCTAGGGCAAGAAATCTACGCCTCTTCGCGGTTGTTGGAAGGAGAGTTATCTATATTAGTGGAACGGACGGGAGAAAATACTCGTTTGGGATTGATTGCTCATCTGATGCAAACTACTCCTGTGCATGATACACACATTGGCGCACAACAAGCAGAATTTGTGAAAAATGCCATCTTACCAACCTTAGTTTTAGGCGGTACTATTTTTGCTGCAACAGGTAATTTAGGCGCAGCTATTTCTCCTTTTCAGTTTGACTTTGGTAGTGGTATTCCTATTTCTATCTCAAGCACCATCCTCTCTGCCTTGACTCACGCTGTCCAAAATGGCATTTATATCCGTAGTGGTCGTGTTGTGGAGTTGTTGAGTCAGTTAAATACCCTTGTCATCCATGACTCTGCACTATTGTATCTAAATACAACTGCATCAGACTGTATTCAGGCGATCGCTACCCTACAAGAACAGGGTATTACTATCTACCTCATCAGTGACGATAGTTTGGCAAATACTACCATGCTGGCAAACAAATTTGGCATTCATCCTAACCATATTCTTGCAGAATCCCATCCCCAACAACAAGCAAACTTAGTTGATGGACTCCGCAACCAAAGAGGGTGCATAGCAGTGCTGGGAATAAATGGTGATTGTCATGCAGACATTTCTATCTCACTGGCCTTTGAGGGAAATGTTTGTACCGAAGCAGATGTGGTGCTGCTTGATCAGCAATTGCAAGGATTGATATATGCTATTGCGATCGCTAAACGAGCAATGGAGGTAGTTTACCAAAATACGGCAACTATTGTTGTGCCTAATCTGATGATGCAAATTGGTGGCGGTATGGTTTTAGGTGTCAATCCGATTTGGAATGTGATTGTGAATAATGGCTCGGCATTTATTGCTGAATTTCTAAATGGTTCGCGTCCCATTTTTGACTCGATTAGGCCATCACAACAGAAAAATAATCACAAAGCAAATATCAAGGCGATTCCTGCAACTTCTACCGAGTTACCGTTACCTATTTTGAACGGTAAAAAATTGCATCAACAACCTTTAACTCAATAATAAAACCAAGGTTGATTGACTTAACAAAAATCTACAACAAAAGCAGATTAATGCTGACTGGCTTTTCTATATTTTCTAGCAATTTGTCTACTTTCCTCCAAGTAGACTTGAACTACACAAAAGGCCATAGCAAATAAAACAACGTAAGCAACTAAAGCAACTACAACTATGCCATCCATTTTTATACTCCCTAGCTTGGCTCTCTTTGAATAAATTGTTTCTTTTTTTATCTACAGACCATTTTAAGGTTAATCAGGTCTGCTGTAACACAATGTAATGTAAATCTCTATTGCTTTTGATTGTCAGAAATAGTTTGTGAGATTTTACTGAAAAACAGAGTATTTCTCACTCAATCTATATCGTCTGGAAATCTCTTGAGTCTCATGATTACAGGCTTCAATTAGCTGAAAAGCCATAAGTGACATCACTAAATAAGCAGCAACAGAAACTATAATAATGTAATTCATTTTCGTTTCATCTAAAGATTACATATAAATAATAAAAAATTAAATTTTGATTGCCTTCTACTAAAATATGTAAATACTCTCCACCCAAAGTAAGAGAATAAGTAAGCATACAAATACTTCTTAATCTAAGTGGATAGATATCATAAAATATAAAATCAAAACTAGATTAACCTTCTACTATTAAGGGTTTTACCTTCTTCTTCTTACTAACTTGATGTTCTAAAAATTATTTATAGTTTCCCTAAAGGACTAAGCCAAATGACAACAAAAGATAAAATTCTGCTTTATATGTTAGTGTTTGTACCCATTTCCTTTATTGCGGAATGGCTGCATTTACATCCTGTGATTGTTTTCGTCATTTCTGGTTTAGCAATTATCCCCTTAGCAGCGTGGATTGCCAATTCTACGGAAGAAATTGCTACTGTGGTGGGGCCATCTCTCGGTGGGTTGCTCAATGCTACTTTTGGCAACGCAACTGAGATGATTATCTCTATTGTTGCCCTTCGTGCGGGTTTGGTGGAGGTAGTCAAAGCCAGTATTACAGGTACTATCGTCGCTAACCTACTTCTGGCTTTAGGCGCAGCAATTTTTTTGGGAGGGTTACGTTTTAAAGAGCAAAGTTTTCAACCTAAAGTCGCCCGAATTAATGCTTCTTCACTAAATCTGGCTTTGGTAGTGCTACTTACGCCTACTGCTATCGACTTTACATCTAAAGGATTACAGGCGACAACTATCAATAATTTTTCTGCGGTTGCGGCGATTTTGTTGTTAGTGTTCTACCTGTTGATGCTGCTGTTTTCTATGAAAACTCACAAGGATATATATGAACTCAGAGCTACTGAGCTTGATGAATCAGAACAGGCAGATAAGTCTCATCAACATGCAACATCTTTGTGGAAGAATGTTGCTATCTTGCTAATTTGTACCATTGCGTTGGTATTTGTTTCTGATGTCTTAGTTGCTAGTCTAGAAAAAGCGATTACGACTTTAGGCTTTACTAGCTTATTTACAGGGGTAATTCTGATTCCCCTTTTTGGAGGTGCTGTAGAGTATATTACGGCTGCTACCTTTGCCATGAAAAATAAAATGGATTTAGCAGTAGCAGTGGCGATGGGTTCCAGCTTGCAAATTGCTATGTTTGTTGCGCCAATTTTGGTGTTAGCGGGTCAGTTGATGGGACAACCGATGAATCTAGATTTTAACCCGTTTGAAGTATTGGCAGTGGCGATCGCTGTTTTAATTACCAACTCCATCAGCACAGATGGAAACTCTAACTGGCTAGAGGGAGCCTTACTGCTGATTACCTACGCAGTTTTAGGAGCAGCATTCTATTTTCATCCCTAAACTTATAGAGACGTTGCAATGCAACGTCTCTACTACAAATACCGGATCACAACCTAAAATGAAATCACCAAATAAGGTTCTTCAAATTTGCCTCCGGTAACTGGCTGATTTCGTAGTTCGTCTGGTAAAACAATATTTCGCCGTTGATCACCTGCTTCAACCGTGAGTTCTGTACCCAACTGGGTAAGCTTGACTTGCGATTTGCTGAATCCTGGCAAGAATAATCGTACCTGACGTTGTGCCAAATCAACTGTTAAAGGTTGGGGAACATGAGGAATAGTTTTAAAATCTGGTAGTGCATCTAGTAGGGGTTGCCAATTGTGTTTTTGCAACGCGGGAATTAGATTTACTGCCAATGGAGCAAAAGCTTGCTCTAGTTCAGTTTTGTTAGCTGCTGCATAACTTTGATAAGCTAGAACCCCACTTACTCGCAAATCAACCTGCTGGGCGCTACCCCAAAGCCAACGAGCCTCAGCAATTGCTGCTGGTTCATCTGTAGTTACTAAATAAGCACTTAACCTTTTGGCATCTCCTACAACTGCAACGCTTTTAGCAATCCAATCTTGAATTTGCCCAATAGCATCTTGTACTTTTCGGGTGTCCATATTTGCACTCAACAAAGCGCTGGCGAGAGGCCCCCCTATCGAGTCGGCGATTTTACTCAAATCTAGAGATTCTAACGCTTCACGAAAGCGGCGAAAATACCAATCTGCAATGTTGGGTATTCCCAGCATTCTCAATGATTCTAAATCTCCCCGCCCATCATAAATGATCACATCATAGTCTTCACTTTGATAGTACTTTCGCAGAGCGTTGAAGGCCAGCAGGCTATCAAAACCGGGTAGGATAACCACCTCTCCTGAATATACCTCCATTTTCACAGAGGACGGGAGGTAGAGAAGCAACCATTTTTTGACTTCTTCCCAAACCTGTTCTAATAGTACTGTTGCTTGCAACTGTACCACACTTAGATTAGGCGCAATCTCTTGGGGAGTTGCTGGTAGGGAAGTTTCTAACAGCAGCTCTGCGCTGGGATTGGGATTGTGGGTTACTAGTAGCACCCGTTGAGAATACTGAGCAAACCATTTAGCAGTGGCGATCGCCAATGTGGTGTGTCTCGTATCCGCCTTGCCTAAAAATGTAATAATTCTGCTCATCAAGGCATAGCCCTTATGTCTTTTTCAAGGACTGAAGTTTACTCTTTAGCGAGAAGAGTGGGGTAGTTATCAGTAATAGTTAATTAACAGTTAACTGATTTTTATGATTCCAAAGTGCTGAAACAGAAAGCAGCAACAATAAGAAAAGGAGTGCCAGGTACTAAGGGGAGAATTATCCCAATTATACCCAAAACAATGCAAATGGAACCGACAACAATTCTCCCGGCGTTTCTGATTTGCTTTAGCATAGGAGTTATCCTACAAGTTGTTAAAATTGCTTGTTTAATTTAGCGTATCAGGTAATCATGCAATTATGAGCAGTATATAAAACAAGCTGCATGAATTTTCATTCACTATCACATTTGAGGCGCTTATGTCTTATTCTACAAGCTATGCCCCACAGTCTTCCTTTGTGTCTGGAGCATTGGATAATCTGAGGATTTTATTACCCAATTTAGTTTTATCTTTGGGTATCTCTATTGTCGGTTCGATTGTGCTGACTGGACTAACATATTGGCTCAATACTGCCATCGGTATGCCAGTAATTCCATTTTTGTTTATTATGATCTAGAGTAAGTTTAACGAATTAGAGATAAGTAGGGGCGTAAAGCCTTGCGTCCCTACTTTAAATCAGTCCTCAGAAAGGATATGTATGGTCTGCGTTCCATTCTTGGAACACAACTTTTCACCACAGCTTAAAATTGTTGATATTAGACAAATCCGCTATGGATTATCAAATTGTTCATGCTGTTGAAGGACGGATTCGCATCCGCATTCCCTTATTAGCTGAGGAAACAGAGTATGGTAGTAAATTGCAAAAGCGGGTTGAGTCCTTGAACTATGTTACCAATGTTCGGATTAACCCTCTAGCTGAGTCAATGGTTGTCACTTATAAATATAAGTTTGTTTCATGTAGTGTGATGCAGGCTCATCTTCAAGAAGCGATCGCACAAGTAGCTTCCCCACCGCCACCGTCAACACCTCCTGCATCAGAACCAATTGCACAAGTAGCTTCTCCACCGCCACCGTCAACACCTCCTGCATCAGAACCATTAGTAGTAGAAAATAACTCTTCTAATGTTTCAACAGGAGTTGTACAAGAGCCATTTGCTTATAGTTTGGAACAGGTTAACCCAGATAAAGACCCTTGGGAAGACGAAACGACTCCAGCAATTGAGTCACCGAGCAATGAAGTCCAAGCAGATTTATCCACACCGGAAGTATTGACCATTGAAGACGACCAAGCTAAGGATAAGTTAGTAGACACTGTTAAACAGCAGGTAAATTCTGACGTAACACCATTGCAAACATCAGCTTTAGCAAGGCGTTTAGAGGTACATCCTAAAGCCTTAAGTCGATATAAGTCAAAACCGGACTTTAGCCAGTGGAGCCAGAAAAAAGACCCAAACAGCATTGCTTGGACTTATGATAGTGTCTCAAAAATCTTTTGCCCAATTGAGCTAACTGTAACTACACAGTCTAATCTTCAGGAACAGAGGATACAGACGGAAGTAGAAAAAGTTGGAAGTGAAGTGCTAGGTGGAGTAGTGGGAGGAATTGTCGGCGAAACTGTAGGCGGTGTAATTGCAGGGCCGATAGGAATGGTTGTTGGCGAAGAAGTTGGCTCCGTCATTGGTTCAATCTTGGGAGAGGATTTAGGTAAACAAGCCGAACATGTCAATCAGCCAGAAGCACAAAAGCACCCTGAGTCAGAAACGCAAGCAGAAATGGAAGTTTCGGCGAGTGAAACAATGGGAGAAAAAATTGGTGAGACTGTGGGAGAAATAGTCGGTGAGGTTTTCTTAGGAGAAGAGGGGGGAATAATTGGTAAAGATATGGGCGAAAAAATTGGCTCGGCTGTAACAGCAATAATTGAGGAAGCAGTCATAGTTAACAGCGAGTCTGGTGAACAAAAATCTAATCAAAATTAGTTACTGTGGGAATGCTTGCAAGTGTTGACAACCAATGAAGAAATCATGACTTCTACAATAAATTGAGAAAAGGGAAGGGGAAAAAGCATTGAATTTCCTGTTCCCACCTCTTGCAAAAGGTACTTTTGCAAGAGACATTCTAAATAGGATTCATAACAAGGGTATGAAAATTTGCCCCCTAAGCTCCACACCCATTTTTCAGATAGGTCTATTTAAGAATTGCATAATGTTACTAAATTTGCACGGGTTCTGCTTCATGCTCTGCCTGGATATTGCAACGATCCATACCATAAACAAAAACTCCTCCAGTATCAATTTTGTAAACCCATCCATGAAGGCTAATTTCCCCTTTATGGAGTTTAGAGTGAATAATTGGATAAGTTCGCAAATTTTCTAATTGAGTCATTACATTCTCTTCAATCGTGGCATTCAATAAATCTTCTCCTTCATACTCCTGATAATTATCTTTAATCAGCCGACGAGTTGCTTCTGCATGTTTTAACCAGTCATAAACTAATGGCATCTCATCAGCTAATTTTCCCAATTGCAATAATCCCTTCATTGCTCCACAGTTAGAATGACCGCATACAATAATCTGCTTAATGTCTAAAGCCTGAACTGCATATTCAACTGCTGCTCCTTCACCACCATTAGTCGCACGATAAGGCGGAATGATATTACCCGCATTACGAATAATAAAAAGTTCTCCAGGTTCAGTTTGAGTTAGTAAATTTGGATCAATCCGTGAGTCAGAGCAGGTAATAAATAACGCTCTGGGGTGCTGTTCATGCCCAAGATGCTCAAATAAGCCTCGGTGTTCTTTGAAATAATTGGTTTGAAATTTATGTAAACCAGCAAATAACTTTTTCATAATTCAAAGAACTCCAATAATTGACCCAAAAATAAATTTTGCAGATTTACGATGAAAAAATTAAAGATGCGCTTAATTTTACCTCCCTATAATCCTGATTAGGGAAAGACACCGAAGGCGGGAGTTAGATATAGTACAACTTCATAGAAAAACGGTATTACTAACTAAACTTTCTGCTAATTAGTTCTATGGCATCTTTGAGTTGTTCTTTGTATTGCCAAATCCGGCCGCCAAAGATCATTTTTCCATCAGGATCAGCTAAAAATATATAATCGTCTCTCAAAAATGGGCTTGTCCAGGTTTTAACTACAGTGCCATCTTTGAGGATAAACTTAGACTGAGAATGTTTAATCAAGTTTGGGCGGCAATATGCAAGTCTAGGCACAGTTGCTAAAATCTGCATAGCTGCTACTGTCGTTGTAGTGATCGGTTGTGAAGATATCCAATTCTCGTCTTCTATTTCAGAACCCCATTTACCAATCTTAAATTTTGAGAATGAAATTCGTGGAAATATGTTTACCATGATTAGCCTTCCATCACTATATGAGGTAGAAGAAAATTAAAAATTCTCTTTGTGTCCTATGTCCAAGAAGTTTTTTCACCCCGGCTGCTCTACAACCGGGGTGATGGATAATCTGCCTGTACATCAAGTATTGGAGATTTGACTATCAATTCAGTGAACAGTTATCAGCTGCAAACTGCGTATGCTGTGAAACGAATCTCGACTGGAGACACTGATAACTGTTAAAAATTTGTAGATTGAGCAAGTGTGTTGCTTTGCACAACATTGGTTTGTTAGGTTGAGCTAAGTTCAACCTAACCTAAAAACTACACCATTAGTTAGTGATGAGAGTATATCAATTCTCGCACTTATTTGTGTTTAGCGTTGCGACACTTGCTGTCATCTCACTTGTCAAGCACGATCGCTCTGAAACTTGCAATAATTTACCTTGAGACAGTGTAACGTCAAGAATAAAGAATAGCAGCAGCAAACCCAATGGGCCGAAGGCAAGAGTAAATGCTAATTTACGCACATTTAAGAAATCTGGATGATCAATCATGATGTCTCCCTTGAGAAGAAGTAGTTTTTGTCATCAATAAGTAGGTGGACACAATTATTTAGAAGACGCATTTCGACTTCCATACCAGACGCTATGCGTTAGCTTTTGTCTGTAACACGCTATATATTCGCCTAAGCGTCTGGTAGAGAACGCAGAGAAGCATCAAAACCCAGCGATCTCAAGTTAGGTTTAATTTCGTCTTTCTACTTAGTAGTTATCTACATTGCTTGATGACGGTATAGTTAGCCCACGCTCCAGACATACACAGAAGGTTAATTGAAAGAATAGCCCTGTTCTTTCACTTCTGGAAAATAATCATCGTAGCGAAACACTGGAACTTTTATCTCAACAAGCTTTGAGCTTTTCTTGTCTAATAGAAACTAAAATTTGTAGCTAAAAAATGAAGAGTAAAGCTCCAAAAGGCTTCTAGCAATTAGGTTTTCCCAATCTGACACAAGAGGGATAGACATCTCCAGAAATTAATTATTCGTTCACTAAAACCCTTTGTAGAGAGGAATGGTTATACTCCTAATACCAATTCTCTGTGAGTCTGTACATTATTTCGACCTCTGCCAACCTCCCCGTTTACCGGAGTTGCCGCAGGCGGTGGAGTTCTTTTTATGCCTTTTCACATGGAAATAGTATAACAAAGAAGAAAGCTATACCCTTACTTCATTACTGGTGATGTCTAACAAGAGTGTCCCTCAACCAAAGAATATGCAATTTAACTGCTTAACAGCTTAAAGACTGACAAATGACCGAGAAGGGGTGTGAGTATGAAGATAGGAGGTTTAGGAGAAAGGTTATGTAACCCCTTGTAATCAAAAGGTTTGAGCCGCCTCAATTTATTTAAGACTTACGCAAAGGTAATGTATTTTTGTCATTGCGTAAGTTCTGTGATTAATGGAGTGACCCTATAACCCTACACTCTTACTTCCTCACACCCCTAGTTTTTCCACTCACAACAAGTCAGACTGTTTACTCTATTAGAGTTTATCCAATCGTTACTTCACGGGGAACTACTTCAGTTTTGCCATTCTTAGAAGACCTGAGATCAGATTTAGCTTCTGCTATCAAATCTTGGAAGGACTCTGAAGTTTCAGCAGCACTAGCTTGTACTTTGTCAAAGGCTTCAAACGCCCAAATTAATCCAGTCTTAGCTGTTGATCGTGCTGAGTCAGATAAATTGTGACCTGTTGCAGCATCTACAGCACCAAGGATAGGTGCAATAGCCAGTGCGCCAACACCAATTATCGCAGCAGTCATTGGCTCTAGCCCTAACAATAAAGCTTCTAGTTCAAACATTCTAAATAGTCTCCAAAAAAGGTAGATTGCTAATCATGATTCGTATTCGCCACTGTGCGCTACAGATGACGGTATTGATTTCCAAGCATCATCAATAAGTCTGAGTTGGCTTTACCTTATTAAACTATGGATGGAAAATGGAAACATAATACTGCACACCTTTGACGGCAGTTACACGAAATATATTAGCAGGTAGTAAGAATCTCTTCTTGAATTTGATTCTACATCCATACCGACAAAGTATACAGGTAATTATGATGTTCTCTCAATGAAAAATTGTTAAGTAGCAAAATATTAATCAGTATAAGTATACATATGACATTAAATATTAATTTAACTTAACGATATTAGTAGTATTTTTAGGTACGTATCATCTGTGATGATCGCTCAAAGTGCTATGTCTCGACCATTGATGGCACAATGTTAATGGTTATGTAACGGCTCAAACCAGCTAAAATTAATAGCTTTTTGGTATGTCATCAATAATGACTGATGATTGATGCTATTAATATAATGTTAAGTAAAAATGAATTAAGATATCTTTGTTATTTTGAAGCTAACATCATATAATTTTCTCAAGCGGAACCAGTTTTTGTACTCTTGTGTATTAGTGAAGACCAAGAGCTATTAAGTAGTTTCTGCATAAATGTATCATTAAGCTCTGGTAATTGTAAAAGGCAAGCAATAATTTACTGAATTTAATAGGCTGTTCGATGGCTGGTGTCAATAATGCAGCTTTCTAGTTAGTTAGCGATCGCCCAGCCAAATATCAATCAATGCCTATTAAAACTGCATTTCATATTGGGAAAAATCGTGAGATGTCAAAACTGTGAAAACTACACAAAACAACACATCTGATCCTGAACCTCATCAAAATATTAAATCTCCTCTGGAGTCGAAGAGTAGAGTATTGATGAGTGGTCTTTTATTTTGGCATAGTTTGCTCTCGCATTTAGATTCAAAAACCCGCCTGGGGTTAACTATCATGTTGGCAATGACTGTTTTTCTACGATTGCCAAATACTATACATTTAGCCAATCGCATACTCACAGCTTGGATTTTAGGAGTTTTCTGCTTTTTGACATTAGTAATATTGATGATGTGCAGTGCAACTCACCAAAAAACACGTTATCGCGCTCAACGCCAAGAAGCTCAACATTTAGCTGTTTTTATTTTAGTGGTCATTACTGCCTGTACAAGTATCTTTGCAATTGGGCTAATGCAAGCAATTAACGACAGCAAAAATATTCCTGAATCTACCTTAGCACTGCAAATTGCGCTGTCTTTAGTAGCTGTTATCTGTTCCTGGTTTCTGACTCACACCATATTTGCTCTCCACTATGCCACCTGCTACTACAATCCAGATTTCATGAACGAGGAGACAGGATACGTTGGCGGCTTAGATTTTCCAGGAGATGAGTTACCTGACTATTGGGACTTTATGTATTTCTCTTTCACTATCGGCATGACAGCTCAAACCTCAGATGTTTCGTTGCCAGGATCGGGAATACGAAGGCTTGCTATAGGACATGCAATTATTTCTTTTTTCTTCTACATGGTGATTTTAGCTTCGAGCGTAAATGTGGCATCGGGGCTGATTTAAAGCGGTGAATTGATGATGATCATTGGTAGAAAAAGTTATGGAATTTCGCATTTTACTTAGTCCGATTGACAATTCCCAATCTCGTTTGCTGTTATCTTTGGTACTAGCTGGGGTCGTTTTTCTGTTGATATCGCCTGCAAGCTTGGAATTACGCCTACTTGCTGCTTGGGATACGGGAGTTTTATGTTTTCTCATACTAGTGGGTTTAATGATGTTTGGCGCGAATCATGAACAGACACGCAAACGCGCACAGCGACAGGAAATTGACCATCTGGCAATTTTTATTTTGATTGTTTTCATAGCTTTTGCTAGTTTGTTTATTATTGCAGCAGTGTTAGCAAAACATAAAGACAGTTTTACTCCTGAAGTTGGGCTGTCTATAGTGGCAATTATCTGTTCTTGGCTGCTGATGCACACTACTTTTGCCCTGCATTATGCAGCATTCTATTACCGTAAGCCTTCCTTTGCTCCAGAGGCAGAATATATAGGAGGACTAGATTTTTCTAGTGGAGAAGCGCCTGACTATTTAGACTTTGTGTATTTCACATTTACTCTGGGTATGACCTCCCAAACTTCGGACACAGCACTTGTCTCATCTGCCATGCGACGATTAGCTTTAGGGCATACAGTCATGTCATTCTTTTTCTACAGCGTCATTCTCACTCTCGCAATCAGCATTATTTCTGGGCTGATGTAACTCTACTGTTCAACAATTTTCCTTTCTTCATTCTTTAATTATGCACATCCTATCTGCTCTACTACTTGCGATCGCGGTTAACGTCGATAATTTTGCCGTTGGTATCGCTTACGGAATTAAAAAACTCCAAATTGGCTGGCTTACTAATCTATTTATTAGTTTGATTTCCGCAATCGGCACATATCTCGCTATTTCTGTCGGAAATGACATTAAGAATTACTTGTCTATAAATGTCGCCAATGCGTTAGGTAGCTTTATCTTGATAGCCGTCGGAATTTGGAGTATTTGGAAAACACTCAAACGCCAACGTAGAAAAGTCAAGATGCGTAAGGAAATGAGTGTTTTAGTTGCAGCAGGTTCACACCGGGCGATATCTAACAGCTACCGTAAAAATTCTTCTGAGGAATTTTCTCAAGAATTTTCTTACGAAAAATTCTTGGAAGATCCTGAAAAAGCAGACGTAGACCACTCAGGCTATATTGATGTACAAGAATCTATCGCTCTGGCGTTTGGCTTGACTCTCAATAATCTTGGTTCAGGATTGGGTGGTGGAATTTCTAACTTGAATGTGGCTATTACCACCTTTTTAGTTTTGATCCTCAGTTTGTTGGGAATATCAGGCGGGTACTTTCTAGGCGATCGCTTTACGACTAAGATATCTGGACTTTGGGCTGGTATCCTTTCAGCCGCTCTGGTTATCATCACCGGGGTATATGAATATTTCGTTATGCCTTAGCTTTGTAATCATTCTTGGATATCAATCACAAATGATCATCCTAAAGACACTAAAGAATGTGGACTTATTTACTCCGCATTCTTTAGACCCCACATCTATCATGAGTGAATATTCCTTTTTTGCTACAGATTTAATTTAACTTCCCAAACATTCTTTAGAATTGGATAGCACTCGTCGGCTATCTTGGGGCATTAAATCAATCACATTGTTAAAGCTGCTGAAGTAGTCTTGCAGAGCAATGGCAGCAAAACCATGAAATTCAACCCATTCATACTGATAAAAATTAGTAGAAGTCGTAGAGTTCTTTTCTTGCTGATTCAGAGGAAAAGTCGGGATGGCAATTAATAAGGAAACTTTCTCCTCGCCAAAGGTGTCTTCACCTTCTAGCCTGACAGCAGCAATGTAAGTGGTATTAATGACCATATTATCAACTTTAATAAATGCCATATTTCCACACGCCTCCGAGTAAAGTGGATGATAGATAATTCTCTAACTTGTTAATCAGAAATTCCTTAGTTTGCCTACAATTCTTGAATATATAATTACCACCCTTGCTTTATCTACTGAACCCTACAATTGATTTTTAAAACAAAAAAAAAGCAGCCTTAGTAATTCTAGTGGTAGTTCCTCCTCACGAATTACGATATTATAGACTGCTGGACTTGCAATATTAAAGATGCGAAAGTTCAGTTATTCATAACCTTCGCTTAGTAAAAACTAATTGATTTTTTTGAGGTTGACATTTAACAGCCAACCTCAACACAGATAATATATATAATGTTTTTTATTTGCAGACCTCTTACTCATAACAGTGTTTTTCTCTTTTCGCCTCTTGTCCTGTCCACTTTTGCCACCGAGCGATCGCCCGATCAACATTCTCTGTAGCTTTGTCACCAGCAAAGCAGATACGTCCCATTCTTTCACAGGTAATTAATAATTCAGCGTTTCCTAAAGAAGGTGCAAGTACAAAATTATCATGTTTTGTATACAAACTGATTAAATAAGCAACAATTCCTTCTACACCCTCAATCCCAACAGGCTTCTCTGGTTTGAGAATGGGATCTTGAGAGTAAATCCCGACGTATAATTCGCCCAACACCCACTCAAATCTAAAGGGCATACGATGACGCGCACAAAAATCTTGGATATGTCCTTCACGAGCTAGCACAGCGACGATGCGAGCTTCATTAATTAGATAATCATGATTCCACTCAAATGAAAGAGTAGCAAGCGCTAAAGCAGCATTGGAAGGAAGAAGTCCAATAAATTCATCCTCAGCCGTATCACCACAGTAAATTAAATGCCTACCAAGTATCCACTCATCTCCTAACTCTGCCCCCGGTGGAATTAGAGTAGTATTGAATTTTTTTTCAACTTGTGGTTTAGCAGATTTTATAGACTGTTTTGCCTGCTTTTGAGCAGTAGAGCTTTGTAATGCCATCAATTGCTGTTCTTTGAGCTTGCTTCTAGCCTCTGCTGCTAATTTAGCTTGTTTTTCCATTTCTTCTTGCTTTTGCTGACGCTTCGCTTCTTGGGCTTTCTGTTCTGCTTGTTCTGCCTGCTCGCGTTCTTTACTTCCTGCTCTAGCTATTTTTAACAAAGTGGAGTGACTTTTGGCAATAGGTGTTTCCTTAATCACCTCCTTAACTTCTGGGTCAATATTTTTAGCAATTTGCTTTCCTAGTTGATATGTCCGCTTGTTATAACCTGCCTCTTGAGCTAGTTGTACTGTCGTTTTAGGAGGGGGTGAAATTGATTCACCCCCTTTTTTAGTGTATTGGTTCTCTCCAGATTGCGCACGCAAACCTATCCGCTCTAATATTTGGTCTCTCTCTAGCCAGAGTTCAGCTCGTTCTAAGGCTTCTAGTTCATTGCGAATGAGGTTTTCATCGATTTCAGCCAATCTGGCATGATCTACGTCTTTATAAGTAATAACCCTGTATTCAATCTGTTCCAGCCCCAAGAGCTTGCAAGCAGTTAGGCGGTGTAGCCCTGCAATTAGATTGAAATTATGATCGAGGGTTATAGGGTTCAAGAGTCCGTTCGCCTTAATAGATTGCATCAACTCAGCAACTTTTTGGTCGTTTAGAGGACGCCTGTTGGGCTGGATACTAACCCTATCAATGGCAATAATGGACATAAAAGCTACCAAATAATTAACTGGGGCTATATTTTTTATGGAGACTATAGAAAATATAGCAAAACAACAGATATAGTAATCTTTCTTCACAACTTCTTGGTATTCAATTGTGAAATGCTCTAACTGTTTAGAACACAAGTACTATTACAGATCACAAAACCTTCAAAATCGACAGCGGCTCTTTGCAATTGAAGCCTGCACCGCAACAGATTGCTCCTACTTCTGACATCAATATTTATCCGTTTATATTTCTTGAGGATTCATCTATACAGCAAATGACAACATTACCTCAAAAAATTTTACATGGCCACCATATCAAGCCTGATATTCATTCTGGTGACAAACTGCTAAAACTAAATACAACAGACTGCTGAACTGAAGTAGGATTTTTACCGACGCAGAGTCTACATAATAATTATCGTCAGGCTAATATTGTGAAATATTCTGTATGTTGTCTATAAGACACGTTGGAAAAATTCAGTTTTTATTCATAATGTCAACTTAACCATGTTGTAAAAGCTTTGTATCAAACAAATAACATTTTTATGGGATAATCTTAAATTAAGAATATATGACAATTAACAAAATTATAACAGTATCTCTCGGCTAATTTCTCATACTGTAAGGAGGAAAAATATTTAGTCCGTAAGAGGGATTGAAAATGCTGTGTGTTTATAGTAAAAAATTTAAGATACTTCCCCAGAACAATCATTTTTCAGGCAGTGTAATGAAGAGTGCTGAGTACTTTCTAATTTAATAATTACTCAGTACTTAGCATTGAGTAAGTAATTAGGCTATTTAAAAAAGGTCAATATTGCTCATCCTGCAACTAGCTAAACCATTTTGCGTGTTCATCCTGTAGCTAGAAGCTAATGAGCTATAAGAAAAGAGATGATTTTTGTAACATGCAGGCAGTACAAACCTGATAAATACCAGTTAGGATTATTGTGCTAATTGAAGTTTCCATATCCCTTGACCATCATTTTCATTTTATTTTTTATTCTTTACAATTCAAAATTCTTTAGTTAATTTCCCCTAAGAGGTAAGACCTTATGCCTGCGCCAACAGAATATGAAATTCCCATAAACAATCAATTTCAGGAAATAGATTTTGAAATTGTCCACATTACCGAGGAGCGACTGCGGATTCGTATACCTCGACTAACCGATGATCCTGAGTATGCAAGTTCGCTGACTTGGCTGATAGAGTCTTTTGATTTTATTGTTAGTGTGCGCATCAACCAGCCATCTAGCTCGTTAATTGTTTACTATGAACCCGACGTGCCTGTAACCACGGTACAAAAAAGCTTATTAAATAGCATTCAGCAAGCTAGCGTCGTTGACATTCCGCCGGGAACAGTGCCAATAAAAACAGAACTAAGACCAGAAATCGACTGGATAGAGCGGCTGGGACTACCTATGTTCAGCTTAGGTTTGGCTGTGCTTTCTAGTCAGTTGACACTACCTATACCGGCTTTGGCAATTGGTGGCTTAATTGCTGTAGCTGCCGCACCATTTGTAGCTAGGCTGATAGAAACAACTGTCAAAGAACGACGACTAGACGCGGATATTCTTGACGTACTTTGGCTAGGTCTTTACACAATTAAAGGAGACTTTGTAGGCCCGTCACTCATGTTGAGTTTAATGGAAACGGGGGATGCGCTACGTGATGCCACTGCCCGCGCTTCCGAGAGGCAATTTATGGATTTGTTCATGGGTATGGATAAATCTGCCAAGGTAGAACGGGATGGGCAAGAAATAGAAATTCCCCTGAAAGATGTGCAGAAAGGCGATCGCGTTATTGTCTATCCAGGTGAAGTAATTCCAGTGAGTGGGAGAGTACTGCGGGGTACAGCATTAATTGATGAACATAAACTCACCGGAGAGTCTACGTTAGTTTCTCGCTCTGAAGGACAGGTAGTTCACGCCTCTACTTTGTTGTTAGAAGGCAAGATATGTATACTAACTAAACGAATCGGCAAAAATACCCGCTTAGGATTGACAGTCGAACTTTTGCAATCTGCTCCAGTTCATGATACGCGGGTTGAAGATTATGCAGCCAAAGTTGCTGATGCAACCATTGTCCCAACCCTGCTATTAAGCGGTGCCATTTTTGCTGTTACTAGAGATGTATCGCGATCGCTTGCTCCTTTGCACCTCGATTTTAGCCACAGCATTCGCATTGCCGTACCTTCTACGGTTTTAGCAGCCCTTACCTATGCGGCACGGCATGGCATCTACATCCGTAGCGGACGTGCCTTGGAAATCTTAGCAAGGATAGATACAATTGTTTTTGACAAAACTGGGACGCTAACCCAAGGTAATGCCGAAGTTATCGCCATCAAAACCGCCAGACCAGAAATTTCTTCAGATTATGTCTTAGAAGTTGCTGCGTCGGCAGAACAAGGTAACACTCATCCTGTTGCTACTGCAATTCTGCGTTATGCCGAAGAGAATAATATCAAAACTCGTCCTTGTGAAGCTTGGGATTATCGCATTGGCTTAGGTGTAGTTGCTCAAATTTCTGG
Organism: Nostoc sp. MS1; assembly: GCF_019976755.1. NCBI lineage: Bacteria > Bacillati > Cyanobacteriota > Cyanophyceae > Nostocales > Nostocaceae > Nostoc > Nostoc sp. MS1. Next base: position 187,308 of record NZ_AP023441.1, on the reverse strand, counting down.
ACAAAGGATTTTGGCTGGTAGCCATCGTCTCATGCTGCAAGAAGGCATTGAGGTTAATCCCACTCATCAACTTCACCCAGAGCTAAGGACAGGTAGCCAATCTACAGTATATGTGGCTGTAGATAGTGAATTGTTAGGCGTGATTTTGTATACAGACCCCCTCCGTCCAGAAAGTGCCGAAGTAATTTCTGTCTTAGAAAGCCAAGGTCAGCAGACCTATATGTTAAGTGGCGATAGCCAACGAGTGGCTAATCGTGTAGCTCAAGAGTTGAGTATTAATAGTAGTCATGTTTATGCAGAATCATTTCCTGATCAAAAAGTCGATGTCATTCGCCAACTTCAAAGCCAAGAGCGGACTGTACTTTTCATTGGAGAAGGTATCAATGATGCCGCAGCTTTAGCACATGCGGATGTTTCTATTTCTTTTGCTAGTGGTATTGATATTGCCAGAGAAACCGCCGATATAGTCCTTCTAGATGATGATCTGCGGGGCATACCTCATGCCATTGCGATCGCAAAACAAGCAATGGATATTATTTACCAAAATACTGCCCTCATCGCTGTACCGAATATTGGTGTAGTACTTGCAGGTATTTTATTTGCTTTTGATCCAGTTTTAGGTGTCATTATCAGTAATGGTTCAGCCCTGATTGCTGAGTTGAACAGTTTCCGCCCCTTGTTTAATGCCCAACCAATTCCTAGCTTTGATGCAGATGCACTCAAATATACACCCGATACTAAACACCCCGTTGAATCTCCTAGCCCTGCTGATTCTGAGCAATTGAAACTACTTACTCCCAGTCCTGCATAAAATCAATTCGCAATTAAACTAAGCCGGGCTAAAGCCCTGCTCATACCAAATCCGGTTGATTACTTACAATATGGTTGGTTTAGTTGGTAATTTGTAATAGAGAATAGGTAATTGTTTTCTACTATTACCGATTACCAACCCCAAATAATAATTTCTTAAACTTGATGTAAAATTTACATAATTTCAGCGTACAATTACTTTATTAGATTTTTCTCAATCCAAATACTGCTTCAGGTTCAGAGGAAACTATTATGCCTCGATGTCCTGTTTGCCAAGCTGAATATGTTGTAGATAAAACCGAGAATTGCTCACTGTGCGGTTGGAACCTCCAAGCACACTCTTTAGTAATTGGGCTAATTCCAGAAGTCTCCTCGAAAGAGCAGACAAGATTGGCATGGGCGCAACAGCAATGGGCAATGATCAAAACTCATAAAGAACAAATCCAGCAACTACATCTTCAACTTCAACAAGCAAACCAAACCATAGCCCAACTCCAATCTGAATTAGAGCAAGCAACGCAACTGCATAACAAACTTTCACTAACCTTACAACAACGAGAAATCATCTTAACGCCGATTCATTCTCTAGTCTCAGAACTAGCCGAAGCACAACCCCAGGCTGATATTTTGGAACTTGAACAACTCCACCAAATAGAAACAGCCCCAGTAGCCGAAGCACAACCCCAAGTTGACATTTTGGAACTTGAACAACCCCACCAAATAGAAACAGCTTTACCAATCAAGGAACAAACTTTGATTTTTCAGGTAGTGACTGTTGATGCACAGGGACAACTAGCGAATTGCTATGGAAGTGAAGCTCACTACTTCCAGGAAGAATTAGAGAATGTTGCGTTAGATATGATTATCCTTCCAGGAGGCGTGTTTTGGATGGGTTCAAAAGAGGGGGAAAAAGGACGAGAAAATCACGAAGAACCTCTGCATCAGGTAACAATTGAGCCTTTTTGCATGGGAAGATTTACAATTACTCAGGCACAATGGCGTGCGATCGCTAGTCTACCAACTATTAACCGCTCTCTCAATCCTGAGCCAGCCTTGACTAAAGGCGAAAACCAACCGGTAGAACAAGTTTCATGGCACGATGCGATCGAATTTTGTGCCAGACTCACCAAACTCACCAAACGACATTATCGCCTACCAAGCGAAGCAGAATGGGAATATGCCTGTCGCGCTAAAACAACAACACCTTTCCATTTTGGTGAAACCATTACACCCGAACTAGCTAATTATGATGGCAACTATATCTACAATGTAGAACCTATAGGTCAATATCGCCAACAGACAGTACCAGTAGGAAGTTTTCAAGTTGCTAACGCATTTGGACTATGCGATATGCACGGTAACGTATGGGAGTGGTGTGCCGATGCTTGGCACGACAACTATCAACAAGCACCCTGTGACGGTAGCATTTGGGAACAAGCAGAACTTCAAGACCATCGCCTGTTACGGGGTGGTTCTTGGTATTGTCTACCAAGCCTTTGTCGTTCTGCACAGCGCCATTGGGATAAAGCTGATCACGGGGGTAGTGGTATTGGTTTTCGAGTAGTCTGTTCTAGTGTAAGTCCGGGTGCAAGGGAGAATCACAAATGACAACTCAGTACTAATTAAGTGAGGGTAAATATGTCAAAACAGGTGAAAGACTTTCACGAAATGATTAGCCAAAATCCAACTCTAGTAGAGAAGCTAAAAACTGCATCTGACCGAGAAAATTTTGTAGAGTTAACGGTACAGTTAGGTGCAGAGTATGGTTACAGCTTTACTTCCACAGAAGTCGAAGTCTACATAAACCAAAATATGCTGATCCTAATGAGACAGTTTTCTTGAAATTTTTTGATTCAAGACACTATGCTCATAGCGCTTTGCGTGCGAAGTTTTGAAGCTCACTCTGCGAGACTTAAAACTTCGGGCAAACTTTGAGTTTTTAGGGCAGTGTTGACTATGGAAGTCTGAAGTGTCAAGGAAAAAGGATGAAATAAATTGCTATCTGCCTCGCTCCCAGTGGGCAAAAGAGTTTTATACTTCAGACTTGATAATTACGTTGACTTTCGTAAACATTGGTTTTATTTTACCGGAATTTCCTGTAGACTGCTTTTATTAGCAGTAGGCCAATAGAGTGATACCATACTCTATAAACAGGTGCTTAACCTCTTGTTGTTAACCTAAATATTGTTTGTGTTTAGTTGATCTGAAAGCTAAATTTTGGCGAATATCAGCCGACAACTAGCGGCAAACCCCACTAGCAACATTACGAAAGAAACACAATCTTCCATAACCCTAAATTTCAAGGCTTGTAAAATGTGTTTCAGAAGAGGAAAGCAATAGAATTTTACTATGGTAAGTATTTGATGACTTGAGTGAGAATCTTAGGTTACGGAATGCTTGCTAATCAGTAATTCTAACAATTTTACCAATCGAAGTAGGAAATAGTTATTTACTAGCTTTTGGACCCGGAAATTGCAGGTAAAGGTGTCCTATTTGAGTATAGGCTGTGCCAATGATTTTAAGCCTAGCTACTGCTGTGCAATTTTCCTCAATGTGTACACAAACTTAATACAAACACAAAGCCTTATGTCAGGTCAAACCACTGCTGAAAAGCTTGCTATAAAAGTTATTGAGACTGAATCTTTAAGTCACGCTGAAACTATACATTACGAGGTGGTTCATTGGATTCCGGGGCGGTTTCGCATTCGGATTCCCCAACTTGCCTGGGATGAAGAATATGCTCAACAGCTAAAGTATGCTCTGGGTAAATTGGATTTTGCTACTGAAGTTCAAATTAACGCTCTGGCTAGTTCGTTAGTTCTTAGCTACGATCACGAGCCAACTGCGATAGGCATCGCCACTATACAAGAGAAATTGTTTACAGCAATTCAGCAGGCATCGACTGTTGAAGTTCCTACAGGATGGACTGGTGAAGAGAAGGAAAAAGCTAACAACGAAGTAGACTTTGTAGAACGTTTAGGCTTGCCTGTCGCAGGTTTAGTACTCAGTTTGGGTGCAATGATTGGGCTGCCAATTCCTCCTGTTTTGATTGGTGCTGTGGTATTTGTTGGTGCAATTCCAGTATTCAAACGAGCATGGGATGCTATTCAAGAAGAACACCAGTTAACTATTGATTTCTTGGATGGTTTAGCGATCGCACTGCATACAGCAACGGGGCATTTCTTTGCTCCATCCTTCATGTTAGGTCTGGTGGAAGGAGGCGAAGCCATCCGGGATATGACGGCGCGGGGTAGTGAGAGAGCATCCCTCGACCTGCTAGATTGCTTGAGCAAGACTGCCTTTGTCATCCGCGATGGAAAAGTTGTAGAGATTCCCACTCAAGATGTGATTGTTGGTGATCACGTCATAGTCTATCCTGGAGACCAGATTCCTGTTGACGGCATTGTTTTAGAAGGGACAGGGATTCTTGATCAGTGCAAACTTACAGGTGAATCAGTACCCGTCACGCGCACAGTCGGAGAAGAAGTCTTTGCTTCTACCTTATTGGTCGATGGTACATTAACCATCCTGTCAGAACGAGTTGGCAACAATACTCGTGCTGGTGTGATTGTCAACCTAATGCAAGCTGCACCTGTGCATGATACACGGGTTGAGAACTACGCAGCAACAGTGGCAAATCAAATGGTAATTCCCACCTTGTTAATTGGTACAGGTGTGGGCCTTGCTAGCGGCAACCTCGGCCGAGCGATCGCACTGCTCACCTTAGACTTTGGTACAGGCATTCGGGTTTCTGTACCGACGACAATTCTTTCGGTTCTCACCTACGCGGCTCGCAATGGTGTATTGATCCGCAGTGGTCGTGCCATTGAAATGTTAGCAACCATTGACACCGTTGTTTGTGACAAGACAGGAACACTCACCATTGGTCATGCAGGTGTCAACGATATTGATGTGATGGAAACCCGCTTCACCAAAGATGAAATTTTGTGTTATGCGGCTAGTGCTGAGAAAGGATTGACTCACCCCATTGCTGAGGCGATCGTGCATCACGCTAAAGATACAGGCGTTGCCCTCAAAGAATGTGAAGAGTGGGAATATAAGGTTGGTCTGGGTGCAGTCGCAAAAATCGACGGTATAAATATCCTCGTCGGTAGCCCCCGATTCATGAAACAAGAAAACGTGGATTTAGAGGAATACGACATTCGCTATCCCGATGCCAAATCAGGCGGTCAATCCTTAGTTTACGTAGCAGGTGATGGTAGACTGCTTGGCGTGATCCGTTACAGTGATCCACCACGTCCAGAAAGCAAAGAAGTCATCCGCGAACTCAAGGAGATGGGCATTACTGTACATATGCTCACAGGTGATGTGACACGGGTTGCTCACTCCATCGCTAATAATCTCGGCATTCATCCCAATCACGTCACGGCTGAAGCTTTCCCAGAAAAGAAAGTAGAAGTAGTTAAAGGATTGCACGACAGTGGTAGAGTTGTGGCATTCTGCGGCGATGGTATTAATGACTCTGCCGCTTTGGCTTACGCCGATGCCTCAATATCCTTTGCTGGTGCTACTGACATCGCTAGAGAAACAGCCGATGTGGTACTGATGGAAGATGACCTACGCGGCTTAATCATGGCGGTTAAATGTGCGCGTCAAGCAATGGATATTATTTGGCAGAACACGATGATCGTGGCAGTTCCCAACTTAGGCGCGTTGCTCTCCGGTATTTTCTTCGCACTTGACCCACTTCTAGCGGTAGTAATCAACAACGGTACTGCAATCCTGGCAGAACTCAATGGTCTACGTCCGCTTATCGGCCCTGGTGAAGTTATGCCACTAGGACATCAGTTAAGTGCAGCTGAAATTGCTGAGGAAGAAAAGCGATTACAAGAACGTAGTCATAGATCCGAAGCTGTTAATGTTTCACCAACTTCTATAGAAGTAGAGACTGAAGTAGTGGTTCTTTCGTCTGATGTAGAAGAACCTCAGAGTAAGTCTAAATTACAGACATCAAACATGGTTTAGAGCATATTGGGTACTCTAAAGTACCCATTCCTTTTTTTGAATTTTGAATTGCTTATGAGGTTTTATGTTTCGTAAAATTCTCGTTGCTCTCAATCGCTGTGACGATACCAGCAAGTATATCTTTCAAGAAGCACTGGAGTTGGCAAAAGCGACTAAGGCATCTTTAAAGCTGCTCCACATTCTCTCTGTTGACGAACAAGAAAGCCCAAATATCTTGACCTTGATTAATACTCCAGAGAATAAGAAACGTTGGGAAGAGTTTGAAAAACCCAGTCTGGATTTACTCAAATCTCTCACAGAACAAGCGATCGCCGCCGGAGTACCCACTGAATATTACCAAGGTTTAGGCCGGCCCGGTCATATTATTTGCGAAACTGCCCGTGTCTGGGAGGCGGGATTAATTGTTATCGGCCGCCGGGGGCTTTCTGGTATGAGCGAGCTAATTTTGGGCAGTGTCAGCAACTATGTCACACACAATGCTCCTTGCTCAGTACTCATCATCCAAAACCTCGAACAACTTGGTGCTGTAGGTATTCAAGAAAGGCAAACAGTAAGAGTTAACGCATAGACTGTTTACAGTTAATAGTCAAAATAATTCGTAACTGCACTTCTAGGTAGCTTGTACTCTTGTGATTACGAATTAGTAATTATTTGCTCACCTGTCAGCAGTCAGCATATCTCAGGTGTTATGTAGGTTTTGAAAGCAAGATGTCTGCTTTACATTATATCTTTGATTAAAAATTTGTATCAGTGTAAGCAGCTTGATCATCTCTTTCTTGCGGTGATTACTGTAAGCTACAAGTAAGCACCCATGCAAAAATTGAATTAGTATCTCCTGGTGATTACTAACCCATAGATTAATAGTGTGGGTTATCCAAAGGCAAACGCATCTATCTATATTATTCACTATAAATAATATTTACTGTATTGCCCTAAAGTAGGAGTTTATCGTTCAATTTATTTGTCAAAGGACGCTAACCTCAACCAAAAGTATCTAAAGAAGGCAGGGGTAAGGTCAACCAATTTTAGATTTTAGATTGATTATTTTGGATTGACCTCTCCCTATAAGGAAGAGGCTTGTAACCTTTTTTAGATTTTGGATTAAATCTAAAATTGCTTCTGTCATCAAATCAATAGATTGCTCCTAATTAAGATCGCACACTAACGAAGCGATCGCCGAATTTCCATACCATCTCGACAAATAACAAGGTCTTGGAGGCTGAACAATGTCAGTTACAAAGCCCGGCAGATTCTCGCGCTCACCAACAAACAAAAAAACCAAGCAACCTAGTTCAATGTCCCGTAAGGATAGATTACTCTTATGGATGCTGGTTTTTGTTCCCATCTGCCTGATTTTACACCACCTGGATGTGAATCCCAAAATTGTCTTCATGACAGCAGGTTTGGCGATTATTCCTCTAGCAGCGTGGACAGCTAACTTTACAGAAGCGATCGCCTCTCGCGTTGGCCCTGCTATCGGTGGTTTGCTCAATGCTACTTTTGGCAACGCTACTGAGATGATTGTCTCTATTGTTGCTCTCAGAGCCGGACTGATAGATGTAGTCAAAGCCAGTTTGATGGGTTCGATGATTGCCAATCTACTCTTAGGTTTAGGTGTCGCCCTGTTTTTTGGAGGGTTGCGGATCAATCAACAAAACTCCCATATTAACCCAGAACACTTGAGCGCTGTTGGTCGTGTTAATGCCTCTTTGCTGAATTTGGTAATTGTCTTTTTACTAGCACCCACCGCCATTGAAGTGACTTCGTTGGCGCTACACTTCCAGACAACTAACGCCTTTTCCTACATCGCATCAGCACTGCTCTTAACTAGTTACATCCTCATGCTGTTGTTCTCTATGAAAACTCACAGCCATCTTTATGGACTAGATGAGGATGCCGAACCGGAGAGTTACGGTAGTGAAGCTAGAGGGGAGAAATATGGGTTAAAGCTGCATATTGGTTTGCTTTTAGGCACTACAATTGTTTTAGTGTTTGTCTCCGAAGCACTGGTAGATAGTTTATCAGAGGCGATCGCTACTACTGGCATGAGTGGCTTATTCACCGGAGTAATTCTGCTGCCAATCTTTGGTGCAGCCGTAGAAATCATCACTTGTGGGATTTGTGGGGCGAAGAACAAAGTCAATCTTGCATCTTCAGTGGCAATTGGTTCCAGCTTACAGATTGCAATGTTCGTCACACCTATTTTGGTTTTTAGTGGCTTCATAATTGGCAAACCAATGAACCTAGACTTTGATAACTTTACAGTTCTAGGAGTGGGTATTGCCGTCCTCATGACCAACTCAGTCAGACCCAACAGTTATTCCAATTGGTTAGAAGGAATCATGCTGTTGATGACTTATCTAATGCTAGCCACAGCATTCTTCTTACATCCTAGCGTAGCAGGATAAGCAATTCAAAATCACAATCTGAATCAATCTAAACAATGATTCAACGTTGTAGAAACTTTGAGAGCAATTTTTAACAATGTTATTGCTTGAGCGTTGAAATTATGCAGCTTCAAGAAGTTAAACAAGTATTAAGCCAACCTAGTATTAACTGGTTAGCGATTTTTCTGCCAATAAGTTTAGTCATAGCATACCTGCCAGGACTGCGGAATGAGATATTCCTGTTCTTTACTTCCTGCCTGGGAATGGTTGTTGTTGCCTACTGGCTTGGCAATGCTACAGAGCAATTAGCAGACAAGGTTGGTTGCACATGGGGTGGGATGATGAATGCCGCCTTCAGCAACTTACCAGAACTAATTTTTGGTTTAATTGCCGTAGCCAAAGGGTTAGGGCCGTTAGCAAAAGCTGCCTGGACAGGTGCAATTATCAGCAATATGTTGGTTGCTGTTGGTGCAGCCATTATGGTTGGTGGCTATCGCTTTGGTACGGTGACATTTCCCTTAGATAGAGCCAAAGATGCAGCCGCAGGATTAATGATTGCGGCGGTGGCAATTCTTATGCCGTCAGTTTATGCTCATGCAGTTGATTTTTCTAGTGAAAGTGTCAGTGCTGCCGATGTCATCAAGAATGTTTCTGTTTGGTTATCTGTATTTCTGCTCATGGCTTATGGTGGGAGTATCATCTATACCCTGGCTAGATTTAGATATTCAGAACCAGCACTGCAAGCGAAGAATCTTGTGGGAGCTTTTGTGCATTCCGAGTCAACACCACAATCCAAAAATCTCCCGGAAGTTTTTGTGCCAGAAGAAGATGTAGAAATGTCTTGGGGTATCCCCCTTTCTATTGGCGTACTTGCCGCTTCTAGTGTCTTGATGGCTTTTTTATCTAATTTTGTTGCTGATTGCGTAGATTCTGTGACTGCTGGACTGGGATGGACTGAGATGTTTGTAGGGGCGATTGTAATTGGCATTATTGGCAATGTAGGTGCAATAATGAGTGCTGTTTTGGTCGCTTATAAAAATAAATTGGATCTGAGTTTTGAGATTGGCATGAATGCTGCTTCTCAAGTTGCATTGTTAGTGATTCCGACTCTAATTATTGCCTCTTCTGTGGTGGGTAAACCCGTTGATTTTCTCTTCTCGCCTCCACAAATCGCTGCGCTTATCGGTAGTGTTCTCATCATGACTCAAATTTCTCAGGATGGGCGATGTAATTGGTTAAATGGATTACAAATGTTGATTTTCTTTGGCGTTATTAGTGTCTTGTTCTTTTATGATCCGACTTAAGGAGGCAAGAAAGGGGAAAGTTTTAACTCTTGACTAATGACTAATGACTAATGACTAATGACAACCAACAATAGAAATGGCTACTAGAGATTTTGAATTGGGAAGTATGGACGGTTTGCCAGAGTTTAGAGTTGTGATGGACAGTAATGGTTTTTTACTAATGCCAGTACTTGAAACCAGAAAAACAACTCTCAAAGCTATTGTGAGTCTTGAACCGTCTGATAATGTTAATGAGGAAACTTGGAAAGCTTTTGGACAATGTATCATGCTTGCAGCAGCCGGAGCAGCATTTGCCGGTTTCACTCCAGGAGGGATAGCAGCTATGCCTATATTTATGCACACATTTGGTACATGTGCCACTTCTAAAGGATTGGAACTGGCTGCTAGTCAAATTCGCTTCCGAACTGAAACTTTATACGGTGAATGGGAACGTTTTACATTTGTGGAAACTGCCAATCAGACTAGAATGAAGCGAAACTGACTTGAAAGTCGGGAGTGGGGAGTGGGGAAAAGACCACTTTCATATTTGGTTGTGGGATTTTCTCATGAATAGCTGATTTGAGAATATGGAAAAGGGAACAGGGGAATAACTGCTAACTTCTACCTCCTATCTTCTTTTTTACATTTATTTATCTTTACATTGTCTTATTGACTCAACAAAGATTGTAATATCTAATAGTAACAATAAACGCATTCATAGCATTTAATCATAGTGCTATGTGAGTTCAAGTTTTTGATTTAAAAGAGAATATCTATGACTTCTACTACCTCAGACTCTGGGTTTACTCAACCAGATGAAACGTCTGCATGGCATACCTTAGAAGTTGTTAAAGCTATTAGGCGATTAGGAAGCGATCGCACATTTGGTTTAACGACATCAAAAGTTACAGAATATCTCGGACGTTATGGCTCAAATGAGCTAACAGAAGGTGGAACCCGCACCCCCGCAGAAATCCTCTGGGATCAATTCAAAAATATCATGTTGCTGATGTTAATTGCTGTGGCAATTATCTCTGCTGTTTTGGATGTGCGGGAAGCTTTAACTAAAGGAATATTCGTCTTTCCTAAAGATGCCGTCGCCATTTTTGTAGTAGTGATTTTGAATGGTGTATTGGGCTACCTACAGGAAAGTGGTGCAGAAAAAGCTTTAGCAGCCCTGAAAAATTTGGCATCTTCTAAGGTGCGGGTAATTCGAGATGGCAAAACCCTAGAGGTGGAGTCTAAAGAATTAGTACCCGGCGATGTCATGTTACTGGAAGCTGGTGTGAAGGTTCCTGCCGATGGGCGATTGTTGGAGGCGGTGAACTTGCAAGTGCGAGAATCTGCCTTAACAGGAGAAGCTCATGCAGTTAACAAGCAAGCCGAAGTCCAATTACCAGAAGATGCACCATTAGGCGATCGCATCAATCTAGTTTTTTCAGGTACGGAAGTAGTGCAAGGTCGAGCAACTGTGCTAGTCACAAGCACGGGAATGCAGACAGAACTAGGAAAAATCGCTAGTGCTTTACAGTCGGTAGAGTCGGAACCTACCCCGCTCCAAAAACGCATGACTCAACTAGGCAATGTCTTAGTTACAGGTGCATTAGTGCTGGTGGTGATTGTCATTGCTGCTGGTACTTTATTCAATCCCAGTTTGTTTGAGGAACTAGTCAAAGTATCTCTGAGTATGGCAGTGGCGGTAGTGCCAGAAGGCTTACCTGCCGTCATCACTGTGACGCTGGCACTAGGAACCCAGCGCATGGTGAAGCGGAATGCACTGATTCGCAAACTACCAGCAGTAGAAACCCTCGGTTCCGTCACCGTCATTTGTTCTGATAAAACCGGAACTTTGACTCAAAACAAAATGGTAGTACAAGCTGTTTGCACAGCCAGTAATACAGCCCGCGTGACCGGAGATGGCTATACTCCTATGGGTGAATTTCAATGGCAAGATAAAACCCATCTTTCTCAAGCTCACCCAGAACTGCAAGCCTTATTACTAGCTTGCGTACTCTGTAATGATGCCATCTTACAAAAAGAAAATGGCGAGTGGGCAATTTTAGGCGACCCTACAGAAGGTGCATTGTTGTCATTGGCAGGTAAAGGTTCTTTCCGCAAAGACGAGCAAGATAATCGCTTTGCACGGGTGGCAGAGTTTCCCTTCTCCTCAGAACGTAAACGGATGAGCGTCATGGTGGAAGCAGAAGGATCTGGTGCAGGTATCAGCGCCTTCCATTTGCACCAAACTCCCCATCTCATGTTTACTAAAGGCTCTCCTGAATTAACCTTAGAACGATGCACTCACATTCAAGTCGGTAATGATGTTCAGCCACTAACAGCAGAACAACGAAGCCGTATTTTAGAGCAAAATAACAATATGGCAATGCGAGGGCTAAGGGTGCTTGGCTTTGCTAACAAACTATTAACTGAACTACCACCAGAAGGTTCTGAAGATATTTCCGAAAACGGTCTGACATGGCTAGGATTAGTGGGCATGTTGGATGCTCCTCGTCCAGAAGTACGAGATGCAGTTGCTCGCTGTCGCACGGCGGGGATTCGGCCGATCATGATTACAGGCGACCACCAACTAACAGCAAAAGCGATCGCTGAAGATTTAGGTATTGCCAATCCCAATGATGAAGTCCTCACTGGGCGAGAACTTGAAAAATTCAGTATGGCAGAACTGGAACAACATGTAGACTACGTTAGCGTCTACGCCCGTGTATCTCCAGAACATAAATTAAAGATTGTGCAAGCACTGCAACATCGGGGTCATGTTGTAGCTATGACTGGCGATGGGGTGAATGATGCTCCAGCTTTGAAGCAGGCAGATATTGGTGTAGCAATGGGTATTACCGGCACTGATGTCAGTAAAGAAGCCAGCGACATGGTGCTATTAGATGACAACTTTTCTACCATTGTGGCAGCAGCAGAAGAAGGACGTGTTGTTTACATCAACATCCGCCGCTTTATTCGCTATATTCTCGGTAGTAACATTGGGGAAGTGCTGACTATTGCTGCTGCGCCTTTGATGGGTTTAGGTGGTGTACCCCTATCACCTCTACAAATTCTCTGGATGAACCTTGTTACAGATGGAGTTCCCGCCCTCGCCCTAGCTGTGGAACCTGGTAGACCAATTGTGATGCAACAACCTCCCAAAAATCCCAAGGAGAATATTTTTGCCCGTGGTTTAGGATCATACATGATTCGGATTGGCATTGTTTTGGCGGTCATTACTATCGCTATGATGTCCTGGGCTTATGGATATACCCAGGCAAATACGGCAGGCGGTACTCTTGATCCAGACCGTTGGAAAACAATGGTCTTTACTACTCTGTGTTTGTCACAGATGGGACACGCTTTAGCAATTCGCTCTAATACCCGTCTGTTTATGGAGATTAATCCCTTCTCTAATCCCTATATTCTGGCATCGGTAATATTGACATCAATATTACAACTACTATTGATTTACGTTGAACCATTACGCAACTTCTTCAGCACCCACTACCTTACCTTCATGGAATTAATGATTTGTATTGGTTTTAGTGCGCTTACTTTTGTATGGATTGAACTAGAGAAGTTGTTTATCCGTTGGCGGAGAAACGCTCAGTAGTAGAAGACTATTTGTAGACATAGAAGTTCATGCTTAATTGGGCATACAAAGGAATATAAATCTTTTTTTATATCCTATTTTTTAGATAGAAAATGCCCAATTAAGCACAAATAATAATTAGTAATTAATGAGATATGAGGATAAAAAATAGGTAGTTAATGTGAATATTTAACTTGAAAAGAGTTAAATAAATATGAGTAAAAAATCCAAAAAAGAAAGTAAAAATAATCCTAATAGAAATTCTTCTTTTCAAATATTCGTGCAAGAAGTCTACTGAAAAATGAGTAAAGTCACAATTACATTAGAAAAACCACTCCGCTATGACCCAGAAGCGATCGCTCAAAAATACCGCGATCGTAAAATCCAAGTCTTCAAGCGATGGCTGCAAATTTTACTTCCCATAGTTAGCTTTACTATCAAATGGTGGTGGAACCGCAAAACAGGACAGTCTAGACGAAAGCAGCAACGCGAAGCCGTGCAATTGCGAGAAATCCTGACTCGCCTTGGCACTGCTTATATTAAAGTTGGTCAAGCACTGTCAACTCGCCCTGATATATTGCCTTCAGTTTACATAGATGAACTTGCTAAACTTCAAGATGAGTTACCTGCTTTTTCTAACGAACTAGCATACAAATTCATTCAAGAAGAATTAGGGAAAACTCCAGACCAAATTTATGCAGAATTATCGGCTAAACCAATCGCCGCCGCCTCTTTAGGACAAGTCTATAAAGGCAAATTGCAAACAGGAGAGATAGTTGCGGTTAAAGTCCAAAGACCGGATATGGCAGAAAAAATTTCTTTGGATATATATATCTTGCGGAGTCTAGCTACTATCTTACAAAAGCGATATCAAGAAATTCGTACTAATTTAGTTGCCATCTTAGATGAGTTTGCTACCCATCTATTTGAAGAGATGGATTACATTCAAGAAGGAAAAAACGCAGAAAACTTTGCTAATCTTTATGGTCAGTTGACTGATATTTATGTGCCTAAAATCTACTGGCAATATACTAATCGTCGCGTTTTGACGATGGAATGGATAAAAGGAACCAAGTTAACTCACCCAGCCGAAATTCAGTCTCAGGGAATTGATGCTCGTTCCATAATTGAAGTTGGAGTACAGTGTACTCTCAGGCAATTACTAGAACATGGTTTTTTTCATGCCGATCCTCATCCAGGTAATTTGCTAGCAATGGAAAATGGCAAGCTAGTCTATTTAGACTTTGGGATGATGAGCGAAATCAAGCCTCATCAAAGGTATGCTCTAATTAATGCTGTCGTTCATATTGTCAATCGAGATTTTTCAGCACTGGTACAAGACTATATAGAATTGGAGTTTTTACCTCCTGATGCAGACATAATTCCCATTAGTGCTGCACTGACAAAGCTGTTTAATGATGCGCTGACATCTAGCGTTGCTCAATTAAACTTTCAAGTAATTATTCAACAGCTTTCAGACTTGATGTACCAATATTCTTTTCAAGTACCAGCGTACTATGCACTAATTATTCGTTCGTTGGTAGCATTAGAGGGAATTGCAATTAGTATAGACCCAGACTTTAAAGTTTTAGTTTCTGCATATCCTTACGTTCTCAAACGCCTCTTAACTGATCCAGCCCCACAATTACAGCCAACTTTTAATAATCTACTCTTTAAAGATGGTAGTTTTCGCTGGAATCGTCTAGAAACAGTATTAATGAACTTTAGTAATACTAAAGATTTCCACTTTAGTAGAACATTAGAACAAGGGATTAGTTATTTACTCTCAGATCAAGGGAAGTTTGTTCGCATCCGTCTAGCAGATGAGCTACTCAAAATCTTAGATGCTTTTGGCGAAACCTTGCTATCTAAAACACCAGTTATTTTTGGGATGCACAGGGGTTATCATCACCAACATTCCGTAGTCAATATTGATTTAGAAACGCTAGAATACCTCAAACGTATTTGGATACTATTGCAAAAGTTGCCAGGATTTGACTCCATACAACTAGCGCGAGCAGTTGCCCAAATTTTGATGATACCAGTAACTCATGAAACTGGCCAATATATTGTCAAACAAGTGTTGCAAAGAAGTATGAACCGATTTATAAATCATGAAATTACAGCTTGAAAAGACAAAATTACAAGCTAAAGATTCCCGAATTATTTTATAACCCACATTCCGCATCCAGAACTGTCACAAAAGAAATGATACCTGTTACTAAATTTAATCCCAATTCAAACCTACAGATATTAAGACTACTTTTTACAGCAAATCATATTGCGATCGCAGAGTCTAGACTGAATACGTACATTAAAGCTACAAACCATTACTAAACTCTGAAGGTTGTATAAAAAGTGGTTAGCTGTGATTGTAAATACTTACTGAATCTCCAGCTAATTCATTATCAGGAGCCACTTACAAGGTTTTAAATGGCTAAAACTCTAAGTAAGTCGGTGGGAAAAAACAAAACTAAGTTAAAAAAGGTAAACAAAGCTATAACCCTCTTCGCTTCTCCGCAGTTGCTCCACTTGGGCAAAGCCCAAGACCGCACTGCTCTCTGCCTCCTGCCTTGCAATAGCGATAATTTTTAACACTGAGCTACTTACTTTAATATAGTTTTGACCAACTTAAGGGCGATCGCACTCAGATAATTTGACGGAAAATTAGGGTATTGGGTAAACTTGCACCCTCCTTGGCAGGGTTGGCATCGTCCACACTATATAGTATTTGTTGTCTATTTTGCTAAAATTGAATTATAGTCACCATTTTTCAAATCAATTACAAAATTGATTTACTTAAACAATTGAAATAAAAAAATTAACTAGCAACCAGTTTATTCTATATCTGGTTTATGATATTTATTAGTCACCTAAATTTGATATTTTTTTTTAGATTAGCTGGCAAATATTGGTGATGTATGTGCCATAATGTCACGAGCTAGGAGTAAATAAACTATTTTTATCCTTCAACACATAAGTGCTGGAGGTAATAGTATTTTTAGCAAAAAATTCAAACTACTAGCTATAACTGTTCAATATAATAATCGGACAAAAACTCATGCTAATCTGGCGACCCAATATTTGGGACAGCCTCTAACATATAGCAAGGGTTGATTACCTTATATGTAGTACTAGGAGAACATTTGATGAGATTGTTAGATTTAAAAAATCGTGAAGTTGAATTACCTACTAAAGCTGATAGTAATCTTTGGAGTGCAAGAACTCCTCTACATCCAAGACCTCTATTAAAACGTTCTCACTGGCAGAGCTTGGATGGACAGTGGAAGTTTGCATTTGATGACAAAGGAAAATATTTTCGCCCTACCGATCTTAGCAATTGGTCTCATCATATAGAAGTTCCCTTCGCTCCCGAATCTACCAAAAGTGGTATTGGTGATCAAGGATTCCATCCTAATTGCTGGTACGAGCGAGAATTTGCCACCCCAGACGGGGATGGAAGATTAATATTACATTTCGGTGCTGTGGACTACCACGCTCGTTTATGGGTTAACGGCCAATATATAGGTGAGCATGAAGGCGGACACACTTCTTTCAGTTTTGATATTACCCATGCGTTAAATGACACTGGGACAACAAAAGTAACAGTTTGGGCGCATGATGACCCCCACGACCTCGCCAAACCACGCGGTAAGCAAGATTGGCAATTGAAACCCCATAGTATTTGGTATCCTCGGACAACTGGGATTTGGCAGACTGTATGGTTGGAACGTGTCAGTAACACTTATCTCGGTCATCTACGTTGGATACCCGACTGTGAACGTTGGGAAATTGGCTTTGATATTGCCTTGGCTGGTGATGTACCTACTTCTGGTGTTCAAGTCAAAGTTAAACTGAGTGTTGATGGTCTAGTTATTGCTAGCGATAGTTATGAAGTATTCAATGGGGAAATTAGCCGTCGCATAGCTTTGGGCGACCCAGGAATTGATGACTGTCGTAATGATTTGCTGTGGAGTCCAGAAAAACCAACGCTGATTGATGCGGAAATTCAGCTATGGTATCAAGACCAACTGATTGATGAGGTGCAATCTTATACAGCGTTGCGGACAGTAACTATTCAGCGCGATCGCTTCATGCTCAACGGTCGTCCCTACTATCTCCGCCTAGTGCTTGACCAAGGCTACTGGCCAGAATCATTAATGACCGCACCCGATGACGATGCTTTACGACGTGATGTAGAACTCGTTAAAGCTATGGGTTTTAACGGAGTCCGCAAGCACCAAAAGATTGAAGACCCCCGCTTTTTATATTGGGCAGATGTGTTGGGCTTGTTAGTATGGGAAGAGATGCCCAGTGCCTACCGCTTTACACCAAAAGCTGTGGAACGTATGACCCGTGAATGGACGGAAATCATCAAGCGAGATGTGAGTCATCCTTGTATTGTGGCTTGGGTTCCGTTTAACGAATCTTGGGGTGTACCAAATTTAGTGGAAACGGCGGCTCATCGTAACTACGTACTAGCAATGTATCACTTAACTAAAACTCTCGACCCCACTCGTCCAGTCATTGGTAACGATGGTTGGGAAAGTACAGATACAGATATCCTCGCTATCCACGACTATGACAAGAAGCCTGAGCGATTAGCCCATCGCTACAGACCAGATATTCAGATGTCGGATTTATTTGAACGTAGCCGTCCAGGGGGACGCATCCTCACCTTGGATAATTACCCCCATCAAGGACAACCCATCATGTTGACCGAGTTTGGTGGTATTGCCTATGTCCCATCGGATACACCCGATGCAGATAAGGCTTGGGGATATGAAAGCTGCTCGAATATTTCTGAGTTGGAAATTAAATATTCTACGCTGCTGGAAACGGTCAATAACATCGAAATGTTTAGCGGATTCTGTTACACCCAATTCACAGATACTTTCCAAGAAGCTAACGGATTATTGTACGGCGATCGCACTCCTAAATTCCCCATAGAAGCAATCCGCGCAGCCACCCTCTCAGGACAAGGATTATGTACTCCCACAAGCTGTTAAAGCCCGATGGACGCAAGTTGACTTTATATAGTCGCTATCCCATCTCCAATCAGCTACAAGCCCCCAGCCCTAGCAACGAGCCGGTGCAAGCTAACCCTCACTTGCGCTGGCATCCCTTGCGGGGTGAATGGGTAGCCTACGCCAGCCACCGTCAAGGGCGGACATTCATGCCGCCTCCAGAATATAATCCCCTCGCACCTACCACCAACCCTGAGTTTCCGACGGAACTACCCCAAGGTAAGTATGATGTGGCGGTGTTTGATAACCGCTTTCCCTCGATGAGTCTCACAGCAAATAATCCACCGCAGACGATTGTGGAAACCTTGCCTGCTAATGGAGCTTGTGAGGTAGTGGTTTTTACCCAAGATGCTCGTGCTTCCCTCAGTTCCTTGGAATTGACACACCTGGATTTGCTGATAGAAGTGTGGGGCGATCGCACCCGCGAAATCGGGGCAAATCCGCAGATACAATACGTCCTCCCCTTTGAAAATAAAGGTGTCGAGGTAGGCGTAACATTGCACCATCCCCACGGGCAAATTTACGCCTACCCCTTTGTACCCCCCGTCCCGGCGCGGATGTTGGAGATGCAGCAACAGTATTATCAATCACATCGGCGTGGGTTATTACAAGATTTAATTCAACAAGAAATAGCTGATAACAAACGGATTATATATCGAGATGAAGTGGCGATCGCCTTCGTTCCCGTCTGTGCGCGTTATCCTTACGAAGTTTGGCTTGCACCTATTCAACCAGTGAGTAGTTTTGCCGAACTTACCCCCGAACAACGCCGGGGACTGGCTAAAGCCTTAAAAACCGTCACCCTCAAATATGACGGCTTGTGGAATCGTCCCTTCCCTTACCTTATGGCTTGGTTCCAAGCACCCACAGACGGTTTACCCCATCCAGAAGCGCATCTACACGCCCAGTTTTACCCTCCATATCGCACCAGCGAAAGGCTGAAGTACTTGGCGGGGACGGAACTTGCAGCCGGGATGTTTGCTAACGATGCTTTACCGGAAGAGAAGGCGAAGGAGTTGCAAGCCGTGGCGGTAAATCTTGAAATGCCAGTTTCGGTGTAACGGACAATAGGCGCATTTGTTATAAAATGCGCCTCAATTTGCTTACCGTGTTTCCCTACAATTTAGTTGTTAATACTTCAGCTACACACTTTCAAATAGCTGTAATTGAAGATTGGTTAATTGAGATGAAGTGTGTTCAGAAGAATCTTGTATATATTGAAGAATACAACGAGCTACATATTCAGCTAACTTGACAGGAACAGCATTACCAATCATCTGTTCTAAATCTGATTTATTTCCCTGAAACTTAAACGTTTTTGGAAATGTCTGAATATAACTTCTTTCGATTGTAGAGAGAGGTCTTAATTTCTCATTCACATCACAAGCATCTCCTTCATGCTTCTTATATGTTTTGGGAATAGGACGGTTTACTCCCCGAACTGTTGGGCTAGGTTCATATATGCTGAAGATAGCCCTTCTTTTATAACTTCTGGGATGACGATAAAAATACTCAATACCTAAATCATGACCTAGATAATCAAAAATAGTCATAGGCTTTTTTGATTGATGTTTTATGAGATAATTACTGAGAGCATTATCTTCTCCGTGAAGTTGCCCAATTAAAAAGTAACGTTTTCTCGCTTGTGGAACTCCACAGTAGCTGGCATTTAAAATTGAACAAGTTAAACCATATCCAGCTTTTTTGAATATTTCTAAAGCTGTTGGTAATATTTGACTTTTAGTAATTCTGTCTACATTTTCCATCACGAACCAATTAGGCTTGATTTGTGAAATAATATTGGCAAAGGCAATCGTTAAATCTGCTCTACCAAGATTTTCATCTCGTTTCCCTGCACTTGAGAAATCTTGGCATGGAGGGCCACCAATAATTATATCTGGATGGAACCTGGAGATTATTGTACATAAATCTTCTTGGAAAATGTCTTTCTCAAAAATAGGATGATGAAAGTTCTGCCTATATACTTCAATTGCTGGAAGCCAGTTATCGAAAGCTGCTACTAAATCAAAACCAGCATTTTGAAATCCCAGCGACAAACCTCCGCAGCCTGCAAATAAATCTACTGTTTTCATTTCTGCTCTACTAACTTGAGCGTTAACAATTAACTAATCGAATATATCTGGTGAGTTGAATATTATAGCATCAAATCTTCTTTCTGGACTCAATAGATTTTGACCACCATTTAAGATAATTCTTTTGATTTCTTGTTTTTTAATTCTAGGTTGTTTCAAAGCTGCCGATGTCATGTAAGCATGGGTAACTCTACCACTTACAGCAAATGCTTTATCATTTTTCGTATTATAAGAAAGGCTGTCTATGATTCTTCCATGATTAAAAGAACCATTAATACTAAAGTCAGATAGCATTTTAAACAGCCAAATAATTGTTCGAGTATGCCTAGCAATATTTCTGATTCTTCCGTATGTATTGATTTCTATCTTTGCTAAATCTATAAATAATCTAGTAAAAGCTAGGTCACTCCAAACAAAAACATCTAAACAGTTATCTGCCAACTTTGGTGATTTCCCCTCTGTTTTCCATATAGGCTGCATTAAAAAAGGTTTTTGTGCATCTAGAAGCGAAAGTGCGATCGCATCTAGACAGTCAATCATATCTGGGATGTAAGGTATGACAGAAATCGCTTCTGTCCAGTCAGTGATATTTGCAAGATTTCCTGTAATCACACTTTCAATAATAGACGGGTTGAGCCTAAAGTTTTCTACTATACTACAAGCTAAATAAACTATAGTGTCTGGTCTAACTACAATTTCACAACCGTAATAATCTTCGGCAAATTCACAAGTTGTATTATCCGGTAAAGCTGTTAATTTAATCTCAATTGGCTGTAAGCAAGAACCTGAATCTCTTGCCTGGGTAACTAGGTCAACACCTGGAAGATTACCAATTAAATATTGTTGATATGGTGTAAACTGCGTTTCAAACGCATAAAAAAGATTATCGGAGTTTGGATTAATTCCGTAGAATTTTTCTGTACTAATGCTTGAATGCTCAACTTTGAGGTTGGAGTTAAGCTTCATGTAAATATTTTCTAAATTTATACTATATAAATAAGAGCAGAGAGCAGCAGGGAATGAAGAATTAAAACAATTTTTTCCCCAAGCTTCTTTTTGGGTAAAATCTCGGTTTGAGTGTATTAATCCAAATAATCCAGGCTGCTGATTTGGCGTATTCCCTAATAACACAGGTTTTCAAAATTAGAAATGGGTTAGCTAGTTATTTATTTGTGTTAGTATACTGCTAATTAGCCTAATATGACAGTTACATAATAAATCTGTATTATCTACTAAAAAGCGAAACAGAAATCATAATAAACTTAGAAGTTATGGAACAGGCAGTAGAAAAACCAAAACTAAATCTAACGGCAGAAGAGAGATTAGCTAAATTAAGTAAATTATATGGTGCGTGGAAAAATCAAGATGATTTAACAGAAATATTTGCAGAGATTGACCAACAACGCCATGCTTATCGAGGCAGAAATATAGAATCAATTGTTACTTTGTCTAAGAATTGTCTCAGTATAAAACCACAGAGACACAGAGACACGGAGAAAAGAGAGTAAAAGTAGTTCTATAAAGTTGAGTTCAAAACCTCAGACAGACGCAGACAAGGGTAGATGAACTTGATAATGATTTGTACCTAATCTGTGTTTTTCCTATGAGCGAAGAAGTCTCGAAGAAATTAGGGTTTATCAGGCAGACTCTCTCGATAGCTGAAGCTGGGGGTGTGCGTCTACGAGGTATAGACTGGTTTGCTTGGGTTACTGGTGGCGGTTCTAGCGCTGTACTACTGACGGCGGAAACTGGGGTAGCAGAGGTGTTAGTAACTGGACAAGATGCGTGGATATTGACGGATGAAATTGAAGCGCAGCGTCTCAAGGATGAGGAATTACCACCTGATTTTAAGTTACACATCAATCCTTGGGCTGATCCTGTGGTGCGGGAGGCGTTTGTGCGTGAGGCTACTGATGGGGAAATTGTAATCAGCGATCGCCCCACCCCGCAAGAGCAATCCATACCACAATCCCTACAAGCATATAAGCGGGTGTTGTTGCCCACAGAGTTAGACAGATATCGTCAAGTTGGGCAACAAGCCAGCGCCGCCATGACAGAAGTGCTACAAGCCGCACAACCAGACTGGACAGAGTATCAGTTAGCGGGTGCTGGTGCAGAAGCTTTGTGGGCGAGAGGTATACATCCAGCTTTAACATTAGTGGCGGGGGAGAGGCGTTTACCTTTATATCGTCATGCTACAGCCACAGGGGAAAAGTTGGGACGGCAAGCAATGCTGGTATTCTGCGCTAGAGGCTATGGATTGTTTGCTAACCTCACCAGATTCGTGTGTTTTGGTAACTTGACAAAAGAGGAAGCTGAATTACACCGTCATGTGCGCGAAATAGAAGCCAAAGCCTTATCTGCATCTCAACCAGGAATGACACTTGATGCAGTTTATTATGCTCTAGCTCAAGCTTATGAACAACATGGATTTCCTAATGCTATCCGCGAACATCACCAGGGAGGAACTACAGGATATTTAGCTAGAGAAGTTGTAGCTCATCCCAGCACTACGGATAGTTTAACCGAAAATATGGCGATCGCCTGGAATCCCAGCGTAACAGGGGCAAAGATTGAAGATACTTTCGTCATTCTCAAAGATGGCAAGTTAGAAAATCTCACTTATGATGCAAACTTCCCCAGCGTTGAAGTAGAGGGAAGATTACGCGCTGTACCGTTAGAGAAATAGTTATTAGTCAACAGTCAACAGTCTGCACATATGACTTTTCAACAAATCTTTCACAAACCACCCGAAACTCAAGCTAGTGCATCAGGAAGGGTGAACTTACTTGGTGAACATACGGACTACAACGATGGTTTTGTTCTACCAACAGCCATTCCTCAACAAACAACTGTACAGCTAGGTTTTAGCGAGGATGGGCAACATCAGTTCTATTCCGAAAATCTGCAAGAGCGTGTAAGTGTTTTAGATATTCATCATACGCCCTCTGGATTTGGCAGTTATATTTTTGGCTGTATTGAGGTGTTAAAAAAAGCAGGATATACCGTTCCTTCGCTGAATGTGTATGTTCAATCATCTGTGCCTATGGGTTCTGGTTTATCTAGCAGTGCAGCTTTGGAAGTCGCCACACTCCGGGCAATTCGTCAACTTTTGGATTTGCCAATTAATGACGTAGAAATTGCCCAACTTTCCCAGCAAGCGGAAATTCATTATGCTGGTGTGCAATGCGGCATCATGGATCAAATGGCTTCTAGCCTTGCTGATACTCAACATATTTTGTTCTTGGATACTCGCACACTAGAACGTCGTATACTTCCTTTCCCTGAAGGCACAACAATTGTCATTATAGATAGCGGCGTACCCCGCACCTTAGCAACTAGTGGGTATAACCAGCGTCGTGCGGAGTGTGAGGAAGCGGCGAAATTATTAGGAGTTAAGGCACTACGAGATATTACTGATGCTAAAGTAACAGAAACATTGCCAGAGCCGTTAAACCGTCGCGCTCGTCATGTGGTAACAGAGGATAACCGTGTTTTGGAAGTTGTGCAAGGAGTCACACCTGAGCGTTTTGGTGAATTGATGAACGCATCTCACGCTAGTTTGCGGGATGATTATGAAGTCTCTGTACCACCCTTAGATAAATTGGTAGAAATTCTACAAAATACTCCGGGTGTATTTGGTGCAAGGCTAACTGGCGCAGGTTTTGGCGGTGCTTGTGTAGCGTTGGTGGCGTTAGGTAAAGAATCAGCCGCAACTCAAGCCCTAGAACAATACAATCACGCAGGTTACACAGGGCGAATTTTAGTCCCCGACTTTGATACTAAGTAGGGGTATGAAGGCTAAATTCTTCATTTTGAATTTTGAATTTTGAATTGCTATGTTGCAGCCTAAAGTTATTTTTGGAAATGCAGCCAGCGAAGGGGCGAGTCGCTGGGGTTGGTTTATGGGACACTTTATCACCCCAGATGATGATCCGCGCTCAACCACAGCATTAGAAATCAAGTGGGGTATTCATAAAGCAGGAGACTGTAGAACTGAGTGGGCGGTAAATAATCAAGCCGCTACTCTTTCTATCTTGATTCATGGCAAATTTTGCCTGCAATTTGAGGATGAGGAGATTACTTTATCTCGTGAGGGTGACTATGTGCTGTGGTGTGCAGGTGTGCCGCATTGTTGGATTGCTCAGACTGACTGTACTATTCTCACAGTGAGATGGCCTTCAGTACCAAATGATAGTGTTGGGGTAGGTTCGCATACAGTGGAGAACAGCCAGTAGGGTGGGCAATGCCCACCATTTAATTTTATTGGTAGGTATTGCCGACCCTACTATATTGTTTACATAACAAATAATTTTCTTATTCTTAATAGATGAGTTTGCTTAAATAAATAGAGTTGTAGACAGTAATTGTCATAAAAATTAACTGGCTCAATATTAGTAAATTACGCTATTATCGACTAGAAATTATAAAAAATTGCTGCAAGAGCTTAATTTATATCAGGCTCTAAAGCCATTAATAAAGAGGTTAAGACAAATGGTTCAGAGTATAGGCGGTATAGCTAAATATTCGGCTGCCGACCTAGATCGATTTGCTCAAGAATTGAATCGAGACGGAATTTGTGTGATTCGTAATCTTTTTGAGCAAAAATTGATTGATGAGTGGTTGGAAGCTTTTGAAAAGTTATTTTACGATCGCAAAAATCAACCAGGTGGGTTAGCTCCCCGTGAAATTTCTCGTTATTATGTGACATTACCTTGGGTTTACCCGTTTGCTAATCAGTTGGTTTTTGCCAACCCGGTAATTATGGGTATTCTTGAGCGCGTATTTTACCAAGAATATGTGATGGTGCAGATGGGAGTCGATGTCCCATTCCAGGGTTCAGATTATCAAGAAACCCATCGGGACTTTCGCCCATTATTTAATGATGGTATCGTCACACCACTCTACGCCCTAGCAGTAAACTTTTCCTTGGTGGAAGTAACTGAAGATAATGGCCCGTTCCAAATGGCGCGAGGAACTCATCTTTTATCGAAAGAAGAAGGATTACAAAAGATAGCCTCTGGTGCAATCCCGATGGAATCTTTTTATATGCAGCCGGGAGATGTAAGCGTGCGATCGCCCCTAGCCCTGCACAGGGGTTCTCCCAACCGCACAAACAAGCCAAGACCAATGGTAGTTATGGGTTACGCCATGCACTGGCTACATACACCAAAGGTAGATTTGACAGTTCCACGAGACTATTATGATAGTCTCCCAGAACAACTTAGGCAGATGCTACGGTGTGAGGTAGTAGAAGAACTGCCTAAGAATAAAACCGAAACTTACATCAATTTTAAATATTAGTTATTAGTCATTAGTCATTGGTCATTAGTGATGAATTTTGACTGTTGACTATGGACTGTTGACTATAGACTATTGACTATGGACTATTGACTATGAACTATACAAATCCAGTTTACGACGGTTATTTTGCCGACCCCTTTGTTTGGCAACATGAGGGCGTGTATTATGCGATCGGCACAGGTGCGGCTGAGGCGGAAGGAACTGTAGACGAGATTGATATCGCTCACAAATCCCGTGTGTTTCACCTTTTACGTTCCTTGGATTTTGTCAATTGGCATTTTGTAGGTAATGCACTGCTACGACCAGACCCAGCCCTTGGTGATAATTTTTGGGCCCCCGAAGTTGCTTATAGTGATGGGCTGTTTTACCTCTACTATTCTGTAGGACATGAGGATAAAAATCATCAATTGCGTGTAGGTACAAGCGATAGTCCCTTGGGGCCTTATCAAGATGTTGGTATCACACTTGTAGACACCGATTCTTGTCCCTTCGCCATTGACCCGCACCCATTCTGTGATGACGATGGTCAGTGGTATCTATTTTACGCCCGTGATTTTCTGGATACGGAAGCTGGTTTTCACGCAGGGACGGCGTTGGTGGTAGATAAGTTGCAAACTATGACACAACTTGCTGGTGAAAGTAAAGTAGTTTTACGGGCGCGATCTCCTTGGCAAAGGTTTTTAGCTAATCGTTTGATGTATGGTGAAATCTATGATTGGCACACCTTAGAAGGCCCCTGTGTACGTAAGCATGAAGGCAAATACTATTGCTTTTATAGTGGTGGACGCTGGGAAACAGAAAACTATGGTGTAGATTATGGCGTGGCTGACCATGTAATGGGGCCTTATTCTGATGTAGGCAACGAAACTGGGCCACGAGTGTTAAAATCTGTACCTAATTTTGTCAGAGGGCCAGGACATAACTCTATTGTTCTTGGGCCAGATGGTCAAACTGAGTATGTTGTTTATCACGCCTGGACGCATAACATGGATAAGCGGCAAATCTGTTTAGATAAACTCATCTGGACACCAGAAGGACCGCGTTGCGAAGGCCCTACTTGGATACCCCAGACTATAACAGAAAGTAATAGTTCGGTTACGCTCATCAACCACGCAGGAGGCAGGAGGTAAAGTTAGTAGCTAGTAGGATATTTGGGCGCTGACTTTGGTATAATCCCTTACGCAGACAATAAATTAAGTGCATTTAAACGATTAACTGAATTGAAAGTAAGTAGCCTCAAGCCAAATGGACTGGATTATGGCAGCAGTGCTTACGAGTTGATTACCAGCCTGTTGTTCATATTAGCGCGATCGCAAAACAACATGACCCCACAAGACTGATCCCGGAAATTCTCAAGTATCAGGTAAAGGAGTCGGACTTAATAGCTGATAGGGAATGGTTTTTAGAGTTGACCCGCCAATTGCATAAAACCAGAGCAATCGCTGTAGGGGGTATACTCAGGCATTATATGCGGGAGTTAGAAGAGAGTAATCAAGACCTGATTAATTGCGGTGAAGAGATAGATGAGGCGAATCAGGAAACGGTGTCTTTCAGATGGGATCGCAAATCACATAAATTTAAAATAATGAGTAGTAACGGCGAGGCTGATTGTCTCAAACGACCAAATTACTACACAGCCGTAACCACCCTAATGGTGTGGCAAGACTAAATTAGTACAATAAAATCCTTCTTTTATCTCTGTATGTCTGTGCCTTTGTAGTTAATTAATGGCACATTTTAGCCTTGCCATACCACTACTTAATAATTACCAAAGCGTACTGTCCTATAGCCAACAAAATTAGTACGCTGTGCCGTCTTTGTGCGCAAATTTCCACAAGCCATTCTCTAAATAGGCCATAAGGTCGTCATCGGGATAGCTACCTTCGTCTCCTGGTGTTCTGTCGCCGATTTCGAGATAAACAACATCTTCTGTTGTTTCGTTGATCAGGTGGTGGGCGTTACCAGTACCAGCCTTGAAGCCGGCACACATACCAGGGGAGAGTTGTGTACAACCTTCGTCGGTACGTAGCGTTGGATGCCCCTCCAAGATGTACACGAACTCGTCTTGCTTGCTGTGAGCGTGACGAAGGGCTGAAATTGCCTGGGGAGCTAGGCGTGTTAGGTTTACACCAAAGTTGATGATGCCAAACAGGTCTCCAAGTGGGTGTTTCTCTCTGCCCACCATACGCGATGCAAACGGTTCAGGATAGTTTGAGAGCTTAGTTCTTGTCGGTGCATCAGATGCGTTGATGGCAATTAATTTTGCTCCTTCTGACATAGAAACCTCATGATTTTTTCTGGCTAATTTTTCTCTAAATCCCAGTAAGTCGTCTTATTGTTTAACCGCCAACCGTTGACTTACCAACTCAGCCGCTAAAACGATCGCCTCCTTCATACTAGTCGCATCAGCAACACCTTTACCCGTAATATCAAAAGCTGTGCCGTGGTCGGGGGAGGTGCGGACAAATGGTAAACCAATCGTAGTATTTACAGCACGGTCAAAAGCCATCAGCTTGACGGGAATTAAACCTTGGTCGTGGTACAGTGCCAAATAACCATCAGCAGGATTTTTCACAGCCGCATTACCATACCAAGCTTGACCAGGTTTGACCCACATTGTATCAGGGGGAATCGGCCCATCTAGCTGGAAATCAGGGCGTTTTTGCCGTTCCGCTTCCAACCAGGGAATTAACCAATCAATTTCCTCAGTTCCCAATTGTCCTTGTTCGCCACTGTGGGGATTTAAACCAGCGATCGCAATTTTCCCACTAGCTATACCAAAATCTTTTTCTAAACACTCCACCAGCAAATCTAATTTGTTCGTCAACAATTGTGGTGTCAGTGTATCCGCCACTGCACGTAAAGGTATATGAGTAGTTGCCAGTAACGCTCTTAACGTCCAACCAGTATAGGGCGATCGCGCTACAAATAACATCCCAAAACGGTCAACACAAGCCTTTTCGGCTAACAGTTCTGTTTGTCCTGGGTAATTATACCCTGCGGTTTTCCACGCAGATTTGGCTATGGGGCCTGTAACAATACCATCAAATTTACCAGCTAGAGTTTGTGCGATCGCATATTCCATATAAGCAAAACTTGCCGCACCACTAGCTGCGTTACCAGTCACGACAATAATCTGTCCGGCAACATCTGTGTCAACAGGCACATCAATAACTTTTAATAAGGTAGGATTAGCCAAAGATATTGAATTATTAGTCGAACTTAGTCGCTTATATACCTGTAACAGCAGATTACTATTACCTATTACAGTTATGTCATATTTCTGACTAACTGATGAGTCAGCCAAAGCTTTCAAAATAACCTCTGGCCCTATACCTGCCGGATCTCCCAGTGTCAATGCTAAACGTGGGCGATGTTTTTCAGGTATATTTGCTGTCTGATTTTGATTCAATTGGTACATATAATTAAGTTATTGCATCCTTTATTAATTGATTCCATCTCCCAAAAATAGGGATTGGCTATCAAAACTAGTTTAAAATTATTTACACAGGTCTAATGCAGAAGGTAGGAGGCAGAAGAAAATATCTTGCTTATTACTCAGCACTCATAACTCTTTCGCTTAAATTAGACCACCAACTAAAAATCTATTTGTTAAGGAGACTCACATCAATGAGCGCCGAACTAGTTAATGCAGCTTTGTTGTCCTTTGGTTTAATCTTCGTCGGCTGGGCCGTGGGTACTTTGTTGCTGAAAATTCAGGGTTCAGAAGAGTAATTCCCTGTGATTAGATTGTTTTCAGCAGATGAGAAGCTTGGCTCTCATTGAAAAAATAGCGTGTCCGACAAACGGACAACGCTGTTTTTAGGATTTTTGCAGTATCAATTCTGTTACTTAAAACCTCTGGAGCTTTTATTTACAGATATAATTCTGTTAAGATTCTTTTCATAAAAGTTTAAAATTTGTTACAACCCTCATGACATTATTAATAGTCGGTGCCACTGGCACCTTAGGAAGACAAGTGGCTCGTCGTGCGATCGATGAGGGATATAAGGTACGCTGTCTTGTCCGAAGTGCCAAAAGGGCAGCCTTTTTAAAAGAATGGGGAGCCGAACTCGTCAGAGGCGATTTATGTCAACCCCAAACCCTAACAGCAGCGTTTGAAGGTGTTACAGCCGTGATTGATGCTGCTACCTCTCGTGCTACCGATTCACTGACAATTAGGCAGGTAGACTGGGAAGGGCAAGTAGCCTTAATTCAAGCAGCCAAAGCTGCGGGTGTAGAGCGTTTTATATTCTTTTCTATTATTGATGCCGATAAATATCCAGAAGTACCTCTGATGGAGATTAAGCGGTGTACAGAATTATTTTTAGCTGAATCTGGGATAAATTACACCGTTTTACGCTTGGCTGGATTCATGCAGGGGTTAATTGGTCAGTATGGCATCCCCATTTTAGAAGGACAACCTGTATGGGTAACTGGCGAGTCTTCCCCAGTGGCTTATATGGATACCTTAGATATTGCCAAGTTTGCTGTACGCGCCTTAAGTGTGCCAGAAGCAGAAAAACAAGCTTTCTCTGTAGTCGGTACTCGTGCTTGGAGTGCGGAAGAAATTATCAATCTGTGTGAACGCTTGTCTGGGAAAGAAGCTAAAGTCAGACGTATGCCCATCAATTTACTACGAGCCGTGCGTGGTATTGCCAGATTCTTTCAATGGGGATGGAATATCGCTGACAGACTAGCATTTACAGAAGTTCTAGCCAGTGGTAGACCGCTAAATGCGCCAATGGATGACGTATATCAAGTATTTGGGTTAGAGAAAGAACAAACTACTACCTTAGAAGGCTATCTACAAGAGTATTTCAGCCGGATTCTCAAAAAGCTGAAAGAGTTGGATTACGAAAAAACTAAAACAAAAACTAAAAAGCAGAAAACCAAGAAAACTCCATTTAAAAAAGTTAATAGTCAATAGTCAATAGTCAACAGTCATTGGTCATTAGTAGTAAATGTGGGCTGTAGACTATAGTCTTTATTTGTAAATTTGGACTGTGGACTGTGGACTGTGGACTATGGACTTTTGACTTTTGACTCCAAACTAATGACTGGTGATCCAAAATGTGTAAGGATTACATAAGACAAAGCATCGCTTAACCTTGGATATTTGAGTGTGCCGAAAGCAGGCATTATATATAACGACATTAAACCGATAGCCAGTCGTGTGGCTATCGAGTTAAAAGACAAACTCACCGCAGCTGGTTGGGAAGTATGTGTTACCTCTAGCGTCGGTGGCATATTGGGCTACTCTAGCCCAGAAAGCCCCGTGTGCCATACCCCACTAGATGCTTTAACGCCCCCTGGCTTTGATTCAGACATGAAATTCGCCATAGTTCTGGGGGGCGATGGTACGGTTTTAGCTGCATCGCGTCAAGTAGCCCCTTGTCGTATTCCCATTTTGGCAGTGAATACGGGACACATGGGGTTTTTAACCGAAACCTACCTCAATCAATTACCTCAAGCCATAGAACAGGCGATCGCAGGTGAGTATGAAATCGAAGAACGAGCCATGCTCACAGTCAAAGTACTACGAGGAGAGTCAGTTCTTTGGGAAGCACTTTGTTTGAACGAAATGGTTCTACACCGTGAACCATTAACTTCTATGTGCCATTTTGAGATAGCTGTAGGTCGTCATGCAGCAGTAGATATTGCCGCAGATGGGGTAATTGTTTCTACACCTACTGGTTCTACAGCTTATTCATTAAGTGCTGGAGGGCCAGTCATCACCCCTGGCGTACCCGTATTACAGTTAGTACCTATCTGTCCTCACTCCCTAGCTTCTAGAGCTTTGGTATTTCCCGATACAGAGCCAGTAAATATTTATCCAGTGAATATTCCCCGGTTAGTGATGGTAGTAGATGGCAATGGCGGCTGTTATGTGTTCGCCGAGGATCGAGTATATTTAGAGCGATCGCCATATACTGTCCAATTCATCCGCCTCCAACCACCAGAATTTTTCCGTATCTTACGAGAGAAACTAGGTTGGGGTTTACCACATATCGCTAAACCAACTTCGGTAGAATTGCCTTAGTTGACAATTGACAGCGTTGCACTGAGCTTGTCGTTCGCGTTAGCGTCTCTGAAAGAGAAGTGTTGACAGTTGACAGTTGTTATTCTCCCTCATCTCCCTACACCCCAGTCCCCAATCCCTAGTCATTGGCTATACAATTAAACATCCAATATCCCAAAATCTTATGATAGCTACTCATAGCCCTTGTGTTTTGGTGATCGAAACTGATGATAGCCTGGCAAATCAATTGTCTTTTGATTTACAAGAGGCTGGTTATGAACCTATTTTGGCTAATGATGCGACAACAGGACTACAATATTGTCGCGATCGCCAGCCTGCCTTAGTGGTGTTAGATCGGATGCTGGCTGGTGAATCGGGGCTGTCGTTGTGCAAGAATTTAAGGAATACTGGGATGCGATCGCCAGTGCTGGTGTTGATGGCAAGAGATACAGTTGATGATCGGGTTGCTTGTCTAGAAGCTGGAGCCGATGACTATATACTTAAACCTTACCGTCCAGAAGATTTTTTAAGACTGATTCGTCTTTATTTAAAACCAGATGTCGATACCACAGAACAGTTACGCTTTGGCGATTTAGTTTTAGATTTAGCAAATCGTCGTGCTGTTTACAGTGGACGAAATATCGACTTAACGATGAAAGAATTTGAACTTCTCAAGTACTTAATGGAACATCCCCGTGAAGTATTAACCCGCGAACAAATTCTAGAAAATGTCTGGGGTTACGATTTTATGGGTGAGTCTAATGTCATTGAAGTCTATATTCGCTACTTACGCCTAAAAATTGAAGATGAAGGTCAAAAGCGCCTAATTCAGACAGTGCGAGGCGTTGGTTATGTTCTTAGGGAATCTTAAATACTCAAATTTATAATAATGCAAATTAAACAATATACTGAAACACTCCCACTCTTTAACGGGTGGGAGATTTGTTTTTAGGTGAGTGAGGTCGATACTTTTCACTCTATTGGCGGTAAATTTTCCGGGTCAATACCCTGAGATTGTAAATAAGCAATCAGTCTTTCTTTTTGCTGACGTTCCTGTTCCGCTCGCTGACGTTCTTGTTCAATTTGTTCCACCGCCCAAGGAAGTAGATTGCCATCTTTATCCCACCAGCGTAACCAATAGCCTGTTCGACCTTCTTTTGTCCCTTGCCATGTTCCTAAAAACAAGCCCATAGAATCAATCCAATGGCGACAATTTTCGTCAGGTTGCTTTAACTCATAGCGTCCATTTTCCAGTTGATGATATTCTAACAAACCGCCATCCGGCTCAAAAATTACGTAAATGGGAACTTGCAAGATTTGCTCGTAAAAAAACCATTTTCCAGGAGGATATGTCCGCTTAACCGAATATTCTCCCCCCTCGGTTTCGGAGAGAAATTCCATCACAATTGCTGGGACATCACCGTCTAAATGAGGTGTATAACTTCTGCGACTATCTACAACCTCATGTACTGATGGTACACAAACCCAATCCGGCGCTTTGACGATGGTTTGCTCATTGACAGTTGCACAAAGACCAAAATTTGAGGCGATTAACATTTGAGGTTGGATGAACCCATTTATTTCTAAGCTTTCACGCAAAGCACCAGCCAAAATTGGCTGACTTGTATTCTCCACTGGTTCATCCTCTAGTTGAAAATCGTCGGGCAACGCTTCCCAAGAGATTACGAGTTGATGTGACGATTTCGCTTCGCTGAGTTGAGTTGCCATAAACACAGCATTAATGTAAATTTGTCCTTATTTTATCGTTATTAGGAAAAGATGGGTATGAACAGTAGTAAGCTTGTTTACTTTCATTAAGAAGAATCAATAAAATGCAAACTATTGAGTTTTCATTAATTGAAATTATCAAATTCAATAAAAAAAATGTTTGATTTTATGAAGTAATTTCTTTAAATTGAAGAATCAAAGAAACAAAACCGTCACAAACTTATGAAAAAATTAATTTGCCAAACATTAAGTAAATTGATATTCGCTACAGTATGTATGGTAATGGTAGTAGCATTTTCTTTAGTTGATCAACCCAATGTCAGCGCTCAAACAGCAACACCATCCACAACTACACAAACTATACCTGCTCCCATCACATCTGTAGCTGAGAACGTAAGGCATTTACTAACAACTAACGAATGTGTAGGTTGCAATCTCACAGGCGCAGTCCTCAAAGACACTAATCTGTCTGCTGCAAATTTAGAGAATGCTAATTTACAAAATGCTGACTTAGAGAGAGCAATTTTACAAGGAACTAATCTACAAGGTGCGAATTTGCAAGGTGCCGATTTGGGAAAAGCCAGCATTATAGGAGCTAATTTAGGAGGAGCAAACCTCTTTGATGCAGATTTAGAAAAAGCCAATCTCACAGATACTAATCTAGTTGGAGCAAACCTCACTGGTGCAGATTTAGAAGACTCAATCAGACCCCAAGGATTTACTGTTCAGTAGTATAGGAATCCGATTTGATTTCTGTATCCCTTACGGGAGCGTAGCCATAAAATTCTCAGTATCTGTAGGGTGGGCAGTGCATCGGCAAAACAATGAGCCGGTGGGTAATGCCCAACGCCACTTGCTTTATGTCGGGAAACCCGCCCAACGCAGTGGCTCCCCTACGTATATTTCAAAAATAAAGTATGAGTCCTATATTCATAAGCTGCTACGCAGCTTAATTGTATAATATAAACTTAAGTAAAAAACTATTATCGGCCATATATGCCAGCAAAAAACCATCTTTCTCAAGAGCAGAAGGAAAGGCTACTGAAAACACTAAAAGAGCATGAAAATCCTTATGTAAGAGAGAAGATTCTGATTATTCTGTTGATAAATGATGGAAAAACATATCAAGAAATTAGCAATTTTTTAGAGATTGCATATCCGACAGTCGCATATTGGGCAGTTCACGGCGACCCGGATAATTTAGAAAGCTTTTTAGATGGAAGAAGAGAAGGTAACTGCCGCAAAGTTACCAAAGAATATGAAAATTTGTTATTAGAAATAATTGAGAAAGACCCAGTAGAAAATGGATATGAATTTGGTCGATGGACGGCGGCAAGATTAGCAACATATCTTGAAGAAACAACAGGAATTAAGTTAAGCGGCTCTCAAGTTAGGAGAATATTAGAGCGAAAAAAGTACGTTTACCTCTGGGCAAAATACAGCCTAGAGGACAAACAGAATCCTGAAAAGCGTAAGGCATTTCAAGAAAAGCTATCAGAATATTTAAGAATAACCAAAAAAACTCCAGAGCGTTTACAAGTATGGTTTTGGGACGAAAGTGGATTTAGTTTAAGAGTGATAAGAAGAAAAAGTTGGGGTAAGAAAGGTACAAGGAAAAAAGTTACAGGGCAAAGGAGAAGAGGAAGAGTAAATATTATGGGAGGGTTACGTTATCATGACAAGAAAAGAATAAATTTTGTCATAAAAAAAGGAAATGCAGATGTATTCTATGAACAGATTAAATCTCTAAATAATTTTCTGTTACAAGAATGGGTAGAACAAGGGAAATCAGTTGAAGAATTTAAAGATGGTTCAGCGAAAATAGTTATCATACTAGATAATGCTAGTTTCCATAAAAGGAAAGATATTTTATCTAAAATTGAGTCAGAAATGCCAAATATTATTCTAGAATTTCTTCCACCTTATAGTCCAGATTATAATTTAATTGAATTGCTTTGGCATTCAGCTAAAGAATATATAGCTCATAGATTGTTTGAGTCTGTATCACAGCTAGAAGAATTGTTAAATAAATTGCTCAATCAAGGTGGACTTATTATTAAATGGGAACGCAAGATTAAAAATAAAGGTAATGCTGTTTATTAACTTTAGCTGCGTAACAGCTTATCTGAATTTTTAGGCATCGCTAAATCTAGGAATGATTTTTGTTAGGTAGGCATCATGAACGCTCTATGAATATCAAGGGTGTATGATGCCTTTTAGTCTTAAGCTGTTTAGTATCCAGACTAAGACAGACTACACATATTTCGTTCTTCTTGCACAGACACCCTCCCCCAGATAGTTAAAAATTTGTATTCTAAAGTAATAGGTCTTAATAGTTCTTAGATAAATCTGGTGCAAGAAGATTTTAGATTAATTGTTGATTTAGTGTTAGTTTTCGCTGTTGCTGCTGGTGGCGGGTTGTTGGCGGCGCTGCTGAAACAACCTGTGCTGCTGGGCTATCTCATCGGCGGAATGATAGTCGGCCCGGCTGGGCTGGGGCTAATTAAAGAGGTGGTTCAAGTTGAGACTCTGGCACAGTTCGGGGTCGCCTTCTTGTTATTCGCCTTGGGTGTGGAGTTTTCCTTTGCGGAGTTAAAGAAGGTAAAGGCGATCGCACTCGGTGGTGGGGGGTTGCAAATTGCTCTGACAATCCTGATCACAGTGCTGGTGTGTGGGTTAACTGGTGCTTGGGGAACCTTACCCGCCAAAGGTGTGTTCCTGGGGTCAATTCTCTCCCTCTCCTCTACAGCCGTCGTCCTCAAATGCTTGATGGAACGCAACGAAACCGAAACTCCTCACGGGCAAGTGATGCTGGGGATTCTGGTAGTGCAGGACTTGGCTTTGGGTTTAATGCTGGCGGTGTTACCCGCATTGCATGAACCAGGGGAAGTTATTGGTGTGGCTGTCCTCACAGCTTTGCTGAGAATTGGCTTATTTGCGGCTGGGGCTGTAGTAGCCGGGATTTGGCTTATTCCTCCCTTATTGCGGCTTTTAGCCCGGACAGAAAGCCGAGAATTATTCTTATTAGGTGTAGTGGCGCTGTGTTTGGGTATTGCCCTGCTGACAGAATCTTTAGGTCTGTCGATTGAAATGGGGGCGTTTGTCGCCGGGTTGATGATATCCGAGGTGGAATACGCCGACCAAACCCTAACCTATGTAGAACCACTACGCGATATTTTTGCTAGTTTATTCTTCGCAGCGATCGGGATGTTAATTGACCCGGTGTTTCTGTTGCAGAACATAGAGTTAATTCTGGGTTTGGTGGCGTTAGTTTTCCTGGGTAAGTTCCTGATTATTACTCCTTTGGTCAAATTCTTCCGCTACCCATTGAAAACCGCCTTAATTGTTGGGTTGGGACTGGCACAGATTGGGGAATTTTCCTTTGTGTTAGCTAGTGAAGGACAAGCTTTAGGTTTGGTTTCTCGACGGATATATTTACTAATTTTGGGAACCACAGCCGTCACGCTGATGCTCACCCCGTTTGTGTTACGGTTAGTCCCATCATTATTTAACTTTGCCGAATCCATCCCTTGGCTCAAACCCTACATTGCCGGGGAAGGTCAGGCATTAGATGTATCAGAAGATTTACCATTTAAAGATCATGTAGTCGTCTGCGGTTATGGGCGAGTCGGACAAAATTTGGTGAAGTTGTTGCTGCAACACAATTTACCTGTAGTTGTCATCGACCAATCAGAAAGCCGCATTCAACAAGTGCGGGATGAGGGAATCCCTTACGTATACGGTAATTGTGTCAGTTTTCATGTACTAGAAACGGCTGGGGTGAATCATGCTAAAGGAATGGCGATCGCACTTCCTGACCCTATGAGTACCCGCCTATGTGTGAAACGGGCTTTGGAACTCTGTCCTGAAATAGATTTAGTGGTTCGCGCTACCCAGGACAAAAACATCGAATTGCTGTATCAACTGGGAGCAAAGGAAGTAGTCCAGCCAGAGTTTGAAGCTAGTATCGAAATGGCAACGCATTTCTTAACAGACTTGGGTTGGACACCGGGTTTATTACAACAGGAAATGCAACAACTCCGCAGCGATCATTACTTAGATTTTCGCCCGGAACGGAACGCTAATGAGGTTTCCCGTCACCTACAAGAAGCGACACAAGATTTAAACCGCCGTTGGTATCCTTTACCAACCGATTCTCCCCTCATTGGCATGACTTTAGAAGAAGCGGATATGCGCTACTTAACAGGCGTAAGCTTGATGGCAATTCGCCGCGCCAATGGTGAGGAAATCGATTATCCCAATAATGAAACCAAATTAGAAGCAGGCGATCGCTTGTTGGTTGTCGGTGCGAAAGAGGAAGTCGCAGCTTTAGAGGAATTTGCCCAAGGTAAAGTAGCTGTCCCAGACAAGACTAGCGCCTGTCAGTGGGTGACAGTCGAGGCCAAATCCCCCATTTTGGGCAAAACCCTCAAAGATTTGCTCCTAGAACCGCAAAGTGGCATTAAAGTACAGGCGATACGACGAGACGGTAAATTTATTCGCTCCCCCAATGACAACACTGACTTCCGCAACGGCGACCAAGTTCTACTATGCGGTAGCCTGCCAAGTCTGAATCAAATACAGCCTTTATTTGCTGTAATGAGCGAAATACCCCTGTCGATTCCTATGGTTAAAGCTAAGGAGACGGAGGTTGTTAAAGAAAGGGGATAAGGAGGCAGGAGGCAGAAGTGAATTATCTCCCTTGTCTCCCTTCCCTTGTCTCCCACCACCACTGCCCACTCTCTACGCTTTGGGATGAAAATAAGCGATCGCAGGCTTGCTGATGGTAAATTGGTGGCTGTTTTCGTCGGCGATGCACACGCAGTTTGGATCTTGCCATAAGACTCTGCCTGTGATTACGTCTCCTGTTAGCAGTTTGAACTCTACGGCTACTGCTTGTTTAATGAGGTTTTGTACTTGCCGAATGCTAGGCAAGGAAGTGTCAAATTCAGTTATAGCCATTTTTGATAATGATGAAATAATTGAGGGATTAGGTAATGGGTAATGGGTAATAGGTAATGGGTAATAGGTGAAAGTACATTCTCAATTACTAATTACCTATTACCAATCACCAATCTCTGAATCATTGATAATTCATCATTGGAAAAATGGCAATCGAATTTACTAAGTATCACGGTCTGGGTAACGATTTTATTTTGATTGATAATCGCACTGCTAAAACGCCGAAAATCACTCCAGCACAGGCTGTGCAGTGGTGCGATCGCCATTTTGGTATCGGGGCTGATGGTGTTATTTTTGCCTTGCCTGGAGAAAAAGATACTGATTACACGATGCGGATTTTTAACTCCGATGGTTCGGAACCGGAAATGTGTGGAAATGGGATTCGCTGTTTGGCTGCTTTCTTAGCAGATTTAGAAGGGGTTTCTCGCACCAAGGATTCCTATCGGATTCATACTTTGGCGGGTGTGATTACACCTCAATTAACCCCCGATGGGCAAATTAAGGTGGATATGGGTTTACCTCGGTTACTGGCTGGGGAAATTCCTACAACTCTGGCGGCGGCTGATGCAAAGGTGATTAACCAACCCTTGGAAGTAGAAGGGCAAACTTGGGAAGTTACCTGTGTAAGTATGGGGAATCCTCACTGTATTACTTTTGTGGATGATGTAGCCGCAATTCCTTTAGAAGCCATCGGCCCTAAATTTGAGCATCACGCAGCATTTCCCCAACGGACAAACACCGAATTTATTCAAGTGGTAAGTCGTGATTACTTGAAGATGCGTGTTTGGGAACGTGGCGCAGGGATTACTTTAGCTTGTGGTACTGGTGCTTGTGCTTCCTTGGTGGCGGCTGTGTTGACTGGCAGAAGCGATCGCATTGCTACTGTAGAATTACCTGGAGGCCCTTTGGAAATTGAATGGTCAGAAGTAGACCAGAGAATTTACATGACTGGCCCAGCCGACCGAGTTTTCACTGGTAAACTGTAATGGTTTTACCTTGAGTATTGAGATAGTAGTGCCAGAGTATTCTGGCTGCTACTGCTCTCCACGGTCGCCAATTTTCGGCGATCGCTTCCAATTGTATGGGTGTAGGGCGTGTTGCTAAACCTTTCAGTTGCTGTGCAGCAATTATTAACCCTAAATCGCCTCTAGGAAAAGCATCACGGTGTTGCAGCGCCATTAGTAGGTAAATATCTACTGTCCAGTCACCAATGCCTTTAATCCGCTTTAACTGGCTTCTAATTACATTGTCGTCCATTGCGGCTAAGTTGCCTAAATCAAGCTCACCTTTGACAATGGACTCTGCTAATCCTCGACAATATAAGCTTTTTTGCCGACTAAAACCAATTAGCCTTAATTGACTATCATCGAAGGTCAAGAAATTTTCTGGTGTTAAGGGTTTGACAATCTCAGATAAACGATTAAATACCGCCTTCGCCGCCGCTAAGGAAACCTGTTGTTCCAAAATTATTTTCACGAGTGTTGCAAAGCCAGCCTCTCGTTTCCACATGGGAGGCGGCCCCAGCGTCTCTAAAACCCGCGCTAAATCATTATCAAGATTTGCCAGCACCGTCAAAGCATCCTTAAAACTTGCAGGTGTCAGCAATTCTAGTTCAGACATGGGAGTAACATTTTTATCATATTATAGCGTTTCCTAATCTGCTGAATTACTTAGTACATTGTTAATAAAACTGGTAAAACCTCGGCGTTTAAAAACATTACTGTACTTCACTTAGCCCGGAATCGTTATACAACATACATTCTTGCTAAATACTAGTTACCTTCAAGGGAAGAATTGTTTTTTTCCACACACAAATTTGTAGGACTTATACTTCTGAAGAAGATTTTAAATCAAGCCCAGAATGCGAAGAGCTTAAAAAAAATAGCAATTGAGGGACTACGAACTTACTTAAATTTTGCTCTACGGGTACTTGCAAAAAGAACCAAAGAATATTATCAGAATATCGGTGAAGAAAATCCTTTTCTAGACTGATTTATCAATAGATGATTGAAAATTGTAGCTTTTCCACAATTGTTAGTATAAAGTGCTATGTATTGCTATTTCATACAAAAAGACGGAGTAGTAATTCACTTTTTGATAGATAAAACTAGGCAGCAGAAAAATTTAGATACCAATAAACTGTTACAAGTTTGGGTGTTTATGAATTGAGTACACCTTCATCATTTTTGATATATTCATGATTAGGGATTCTCAGCTTAGTATAAATACCACTTAAATGAACACTTTCTGGTGTCTGGTGCAGTTCTACACAACATTTATGCACTGCGGCTTGATACTCGCGCCATTGCTTACGAATGACTTTACTAGCTTCATCTTGACCTAAATCTGCAAACTTTAACCCGGCTCTATTCAACCAAACTTCTACATCAGTTGTTTCACCAAGAACTTCTTGTATATTATTGATACTTTCCATAACATTAGTATATGTGTTATAAAATGTGCTTAACTTTACCTTATGCTTAGATATTCATAGTAGCAAGTACATTTTTTTTTCAAAACGATAAGCAAAAATAATTGACAAATTGTTGTTTTTGTATATAAATCAAGAGCGTGATTTTAAGTTATGTGGAGAAAGTAACAGCAACGCCTATCCAGATTTGATTATTCACCAGTGTAGAAGCTAATGAAAGCAGTATGACACGGAGATAAGATAGTGCAAATCACGAAGCGCAATGTGGACTTGAGGGTTGATGACAGCTTAATGCGCGTTTATGTCGCTTCTCCTAAACCAGCCGGAGTTTACCCTGGCATAATATTCTACAGTGATATTTATCAGTTAGGCGGGCCGATAATTCGGTTAGTTAATTACTTAGCAGGATTTGGTTATGTAGTAGCAGCACCAGAGATTTTCCATCGCCTGGAGCCAATTGGACAAGTAATTGAACCGGATGATTTGGGAAGAATGCGGGGTAATGATGATGCGCGACGGACAGCGATCACAGAATATGATGCAGATTGTCGTACTATCATTGATTTCCTCAAGGCAGATACGGCAGTTGCAGCCGATAAAATCGGGACGGTTGGCTTTTGCATTGGTGGACACTTAGCTTTTCGCGCCGCCTTTGCAAGTGAAGTTAAAGCTGCTGTCTGCTGCTACCCTACAGGGATACCCAGTGGTAAGTTAGGTAAGGGTGTAGCTGATACTATCCATCGGGTGAGTGAAATTAAGGGTGAGTTACTGCTGATATTGGGGACACTTGATCCACATATACCAGAAAGCGATCGCCAAACTTTAATTAAAGCCATTGAAGATGCTGGCGTACTTCACAAAGTAGTTCTCTACGAAGCCGAACATACTTTTATGCGCGATGATGGCTATCGTTACGATGCTGTTGCAGCTACCTCTGCGTGGCGGGAAATAGTGGAGTTTTTAGGAGGAGTATTCTAAATCATTACTTCATGCAATGCCAACAATAATTCATTTACTGTGTAGGGTTTGGCTAGGAATGAGTTAGCGCCAGTATTGACTATTTCGTTGAGCTTGGTTTTAGAAATTAGTCCACTGGTGGCAATAATTCTGACTTGGGGATTAATTTTCTTTAAGGTGCGAATAGTGGTTAGCCCATCTAGGACGGGTAACATAATATTCATCAGTACAGCACTAATTTTATCGGCATTTTTAGCGTAGAGTGCGATCGCCTCCACCCCATCACCAGCGACTAAAGTTTGATATTGATAGCTTTCTAAGGATGTTTTGGTAATCTCCTGTATTGAAGGTTCATCATCAACAATTAAAATTAATTCTCCATGACCTGGAGGCGGTATGAAATGATCACAACTTGGTATTTCTGAATCTGCAACAGCTGGTAAGTAAACTTTAAAACTAGTACCCCTTCCAGGCTCACTATCGACACTAATAAAACCGCCGTGGCTTTTGACTATACCTAAAACGGTGGAAAGTCCTAAGCCTGTACCTTGTCCTATGGCTTTGGTGGTAAAAAATGGCTCAAAAATTCTATCTAAGTTTTCTTCAGGAATACCTACGCCTGTATCCGATACTGTCACTACAATATATGAGCCTTGTTTGGCTTCCAAGTTCATGCGTGCGTAGTTTTCATCAATTAAAAGATTTTCCGCAGAGATTGTTAGTCTACCACCGTCAGGCATGGCATCACGGGCATTGACACAGAGATTCATCAACACCTGATGTAGTTGGGTACTATCTCCTGAAACCATCCATAAATTATTGGGGATATCTGTATAAACCTCGATAGATTTAGGAAATGTCTCTTTTAAAATTTTGATAACTTCGACAATTAAATGTTTGAGTTGTAAAGTGATGCGTTTTCCTTCTACTCCTCTGGCGAACGATAGCACTTGTTTAACTAAATCAGCACCACGTTTAGCATTAATTTCTAAAATTTCTAACAAATGCTGAGTGCGTTCATCTGCGTCGGGAAATTTCAGGGGTAGTAATTGCGCTCCTGCTAAAATTGGTGTCAGGATATTGTTGAGGTCATGAGCAATACCACTAGCAAGAGTACCGATACTTTCTAGGCGTTGAGTCCGAAATAATTGCGCCTCTAAATGTTTTTTCTGAGTAATATCTGTGTCTACAGACAGGATGGATTTTGGTTTTCCTTGTTCATCACAGACTAAACTCCAGCGACTGGCCACTACAACATCTTTACCAGCTTTGGTAACTTTGTTTAACTCACCTTGCCAGTTACCTTGAGAAATCACATTTAATAAAGCTGCTTCGATTTCTGGAGAGGGTTCTCGAAACAAAAGCTCGCTAGTATCTTTACCTATAGCCTCATCCGCTTGCCAACCGTAGAGATTTTCTGCGCCTTGGTTCCAAAATAAAATCTTATTTTCTAAATCACGCACACATATCGCATCTGTAGTGATATTAAGTAAGGCTGCTTGTTCGCGGATTTTGGCTTCTGCTAATTTACGTTCGCTAATATCAATACAGGCACAAGTTACACCTACAATTTCTTGAGACTCATTTCGCAATGGCTCGACAGTTAAATCGTAATATTTTGTACCCAGAGGGGTGTTTATAGATACTATCTGACGAGTCCCTGAGCCTGTGGTGAGTACATTATATTTAATAGCTGTGAGGCATTGGGCATCTTGCTCTGTCATAATTTCAGAGTCTTGTTTACCCAACATTTCCTCCATTGTCCACCCAGTAATCGGGTTATAAATCCAGGTATAACGTAAGTCTGTGTCTTGGTTGAACACAAAAATGGGCGAGTTTTTCAACGCTACCCGAAATCGTTCTTCACTATGACGTAATGCTTCCTCTACTCGTTGGCGTTCTATGGCGTAACGCATAGAACGGACTAATAAATCGCCTGTTACCTGTCCCTTGACTAAATAATCCTGCGCTCCCGCCTGCATAGCTCTGAGTGCTAAGTTTGCATCATCTATCCCGGTTAAGACGATGATGGGAATTGCCTTAGTCTCACGGTTAGCTCTGACAAAGGTGTCTAAACCTTGACTATCAGGTAACGATAGGTCTAATAGCATCACATCAAAGCGCGGTCTGATTCCAGCATAGCGATCGCCTGCTAAAATTGTCAGTGCGTCTGATAATTGTTCAACCGTTTCTAACTCTACCTTGGCTGTATTAACTTCTTTGATTAACTCTTGAATTAAAAAAGCATCGCCAGGATTATCTTCTACCAATAAGACCTTAATAATTTCATCTGCCATTGCCTTTACTCCGGTGGCAGCTTGACGATCGCAAACCAAAAGTTTTCTATGGATTGTACAATTCTAACGAATTGATCAAAGTCAACTGGCTTAGTTATATAACAATTAGCCGCTAAGTTGTAAGCTTTGATAATATCTTCCTCCGCCTGGGAAGTTGTCAATACAACTACAGGAATACGTTTGAGAGAATTGTCTGTTTTAATTTCCGCTAATACTTCCCGCCCATCTTTTCGCGGCAAGTTCAAATCGAGTAGTA
The DNA here is from genome assembly GCF_019976755.1 of Nostoc sp. MS1. Classification (NCBI taxonomy): domain Bacteria; kingdom Bacillati; phylum Cyanobacteriota; class Cyanophyceae; order Nostocales; family Nostocaceae; genus Nostoc; species Nostoc sp. MS1. The sequence goes on along the minus strand of NZ_AP023441.1, from coordinate 143,173 downwards.
CGATATCTGGGTGCGGCACATTGGTATATTTATCCTGCTTGCGCAGAAATGCCATTGCCTCTACCCCATCTTCAACTATATTGAGGTTAACTGAGATTTTGCTATCTTCCAAAGCAATACGTGTAAGTTCGGCATCTCCTGGGTTATCTTCTACTAACAAAACCTCAATTGGCATAATCGCTTGTGTAATATTCACGACTGTTTTCCTAGTTGTTCTGGAATTGTGAAGTAGAAAGTCGAGCCTTGACCCGGTTCCGACTCCACCCAGATATGACCACCGTGGCGTTCTATTATCTTCTTACATATTGCTAAACCAATACCTGTACCTGGGTATTTACTTCTACTATGTAGGCGTTGAAAAATGACAAAAATTCGCTCGACATACTGGGGTTCTATACCGATACCATTGTCGCGGACTGAGAATAGCCATGTTTTTTGGGGAGTGGGGAGTGGGGAGTGGGGAGTGGGGAGTGGGGAGTGGGGAGTGGGGAGTGGGGAGTGGGGAGATGAGGGAGTGGGGGGAGATGGGGAAGTGGGATTTTGTTTTGACTGTTGACTGTTGACTGTTGACTGTTGACTATTGACTATTGACTTCTCAACCAACCCAATATGAATTTTCGGTGCTGCATCTCGGCGGAATTTGATGGCGTTGGCGATGAGGTTTTGCAATACTTGGGTGAGTTGGGTGGGGTCTGCCATGACTGTGGGTAAGGGGTCGTGGGTGATGACTGCACCAGATTCTTCAATGGCGATTTTAAGATTGGCGATCGCTCGTTGTAAAATTACACCACAGTCAACTGAGACAAATGGTTGTCCACGGGTGGTTACTCGTGAATAATTTAGTAAGTCGTTGATTAAGGTCTGCATCCGTCTTGCACCATCGACGGCGTAAGTAATGAACTGTTCGGCGTTACTATCTAGTTGACTTTTATACCTCCTTTCCAATAATTGCAAATAACTAGTCACCATCCTTAAGGGTTCTTGCAAGTCATGGGAAGCTACATAGGCAAAGTTTTCTAGTTCGGTGTTGGAACGAGCTAGTTCTTGACTTTGTTTGGTTTGTAGTTCTAATAATTGCCCTTGGGCTAAAGCGATACCAATTTGGTTGGCTAGTTGTTGTAATAATTCCAACTCAGAGTTATTCCAATGACGGGGGGAAGTACATTGATGGGCGATGAGTAAGCCCCAAATGCCATCACGGTTGAGAATGGGAACTACGAGGTTAGCTTTCACGCCAAATTGTTGCAAAAACTCTCGATGACAGTCTTGAATATTAGCCTTGGCAATATCAAAGATGGCGCTAACTCTACCTTGGCGGTATTTATCTACATAATCTTCTGCAAAACAGGGATCAAGTATATTTTGTCCTAAAACTACTGGCCAGCCGGGAAGAACAGCCTCTTGGACTACTGTTCCTGAACCATCAGCCCACAGTCGAAAAATCAATACTCTGTCAGCTTGCAAAAGCTTCTGCACTTCGTTAACCGATGTTTGCAGAATTTCGTCTACATCCAGGGTTTCGCGGATTTTCAGGGTGATTTCTGCAAATAACTGCGATCGCAAATTTTGTCTTTTTAATTCTTCTTCTGTGCGCTTACTTTCGGTAATATCAGTGTGGGAACCTACCATCCGCACCACATTACCGGCTTCATCCCACAACGCCTGACCTCGATCCAAAATCCATTTATAACTACCATCTTTACACAATACACGATGCTCAGTTACGTAATATGGCGTTTTATTGGCGAAATGGTCTTGAATTGCCTCCATTACCCAATCAATATCATCGGGATGCACTCGCTTTGACCATTCATCAAAATTATTGGTAATTTCGTGGTCTTCATACCCCAACATTTGTTTCCAACGTGTAGAGAAGAAGACTTTGTTTGTCTTAACGTTCCAATCCCAAATACCATCATTGTTACCATTTAAAGCCAATTGCCAACGTTCTTCACTCTCGCGCAGTGCGGCAGCTGTGTGACAACGTTCGGTAATATCTTGAAAATAAACAGACACACCCTCTTTATTGGGATAGACATGAACGGCAAACCATTTGTGAAGCGGAGGATAAAATTCCTCAAATTCTACGCTGATTTTTTGGGCGATCGCTCTGCGCGTCTCACGATAAAATAAAGAGTCTTCTGTATTGCAAAATACTTCCCAAGCACTTCTGCCTAATAGTTCATCTTGGCTTTTCTGGAGTAACTTAGCTGCTTGACCGTTCACATAGGTAAAGCGCCACTCTTGGTCTATAGCAAAAAACGCATCAGTAATACTTTCTAGAATATTCGCTATTTGCTCCCTTGCTGTCTCTGATGCTGTACGCGCTGCTTGTTCATGATTTACCAACTGTTCGCTAATTCGCGCCACATCAGCTATATTGCGTCTCAGTTCCAACTGGCTAATTACTAAATGGCTTAAAGCCTCCAGCGCGTCAATTTGGGCTTGAGTCAGTTGTTTTGGTTCTCTGTCAATTACACACAGGGTTCCTAAAAAATGCCCATCTGGTGTTAACAGTGACACACCTGCATAAAATCGTACATGGGGATAAGATGTCACGACTGGGTTATGAATAAAGCGATCGTCTGCCAAGGTATCAGGAACTACTACCACACCTTGCTTTTCTTGGCACAGATAAGATAAACCTACTGTTCGCGGCATTTCCGAAACATCTATACCGAGTTTTGCTTTGAACCACTGGCGATTTTCATCAATAAAATTAACTAAAGCTATGGGTGTACCACAAATAAAAGCTGCTAACTGAGCCAGTTTGTCATAAATTTCTTCTGGTTCAGTATCTAAAATTTGATATTGGCGTAGAGCAGCTAGTCTCGCCTGTTCGTTAGTTAAAGGAGATTTCATCCACTTTTACTAGTAGAAACACTACTAAATTTTGTCAAAAAATATTACAAAAAGTAACTAAAAACTTGATTTAAAAACAAAAAGTACAACTAACTTATAGTCTAGACAAAATTATTAAAATGATTTAATTATAAAACAATTATTAAAAATCCCCACCTACAGGGGGATGTGTGCGTAGCTCCGTAGGGGGGATATGGTTAAAATTAAATTAAATGTAGGATTTCTACTTGATAAACGTTTAGTCAACAGTCAACTGTTAAACTGCTGCGACAATTTGCGTTTGCGATCGCCTACGGCGCGGCGTAAGCCGATCGCAATTGCTCAACTAATTGATGTAAGTTGTCTGTATTCAAGCGATAACTCAGAGGATGAGCAATTAAACGGGCTGTACTTTCATACAAAGTAGTGATTTCAATCAAACCATTGTCTTTTAAAGTCCGGCCTGTAGAGACAAGATCAACAATAGCCTCAGACATTCCTGTAATTGGGCCGAGTTCCACAGAGCCATAAAGCGGGACTATTTCCACAGGTAAATCCAAACTTTGAAAGTATTCACGGGCGCAATTGACATATTTAGAAGCAACCCGGCTGTGGGGTGGCAAATCTTGGGGAGATTTGTAAGGACTAGATGCTTTGACAGCCACAGACATCCGACAATAACCAAACTGTAAATCAACTAAATGAGCCACCTGGGGCTGTTTTTCGCGGAGAGTATCGTAACCAATAATACCTATTTGTGCTTGTCCATACTCCACATAAACAGGCACATCTTGCCCCCTAACTAATAATCCTTTTGCCTGTCCACTGGCATCAGTAATTTGTAGCTGACGATTTCCTGAGTCTAAAAAAGCACTAAAATCCAAACCTACAGATTGTAGTAGGCGGATGCTATGTTTGAGTAGTTCCCCTTTCGGCAACGCAACAGTTAACATTCGTTTTCTTGGTATCCTTAGCTAGAGACACTTTCTAGTGTCAATATTGAGAATAAGCTTTTGCGTATCTCATTTGCACATCTTTTTGTGTATGCTGTTGAACGCCAGTTGCTTTAAGTCGGCATTCGCCCTTGGCGTTGCCGGAGGCTAGCCGCCCAACGCACTGGCTCCTGTTGACCGTTAGCTGTTAACTGTCACATGAAAATTTTATTAGTTGATGACGAAGTAGAACTAGCAGAACCTTTAGGGCGTGTGTTAACTCGTGAAGGTTACACCGTAGACTCAGCTTACGAAGGGACAAAGGGTAGTGAAATGGCAAAGGTAGGTAATTACGACCTACTCATTTTAGATTGGATGTTGCCAGGGAAAACAGGCTTAGAGATTTGTCAAGAACTACGCCACCAAGGTAAAGTTACACCAGTTTTATTCCTCACTGCCAAAGATACTCTAGATGACCGCGTACAAGGTTTAGATGCAGGCGCAGACGACTATCTAGTCAAACCATTTGAACTGCGAGAATTACTAGCCAGAGTCCGGGCTTTATTGCGGCGTTCTGGTTCCCAAACCTACGAAGAAGCCCCACCAGGAAGATTAACCGTAGCCGACTTAGAACTTGACTGTGAAAATCAAGTCGCCTACCGCCAAGGACGAGTTATTGAACTGTCGCAAAAAGAAAGCCAACTTTTGCAATACTTCATGGAACACACAGGACAGCTTTTAACCCACGCCCAAATTCTGCAAAATCTCTGGGAAGATAGCGAACCACCAAATAGCAACGTTATAGCAGCATTAATTAGATTACTCCGCCGTAAAATCGAAGTTGGCAAAGAACAACCTTTAATTCACACAGTCTACGGCAAAGGCTACCGCTTCGGCATATCTTCCGTGGAGTGATCTTGGCAGTGTAATTAAACCAGTAACCTATTTCTTGCCTTCTGCTGTAACTATACCTGTTAAATACTAAGGTTTTATCCAATAAGAGCTTTATCAGGTTGCCATTCTGATTGGGAGATGGCGTAGTAAACTACATCTTGACCGTAGTAATAAGCCAACTTTTCATACTTCATCCCGACCTTCTCAATTACCCGCCTTGATGCTATGTTTTGAGGATTAGCGATCGCTACTATCCGTTTTAGTTTGATGGTTAAAAATCCGTAATTTAAAGTAGCAATTGAGGCTTCTGTGCCTAAGCCCAGATTCCAGTAGGACTTGTCTAAAACATAGCCAAGCTCAACTTCATGAGTATTATCCAAAAAACCTAAACCACAACGACCTATCAGTTTACTGCTTTGTTTGTGGACTACTGCCCACATTCCTAAGTTGTGTTCTTGCCATTGTTGGATATGTTTGATTAAACTAGCCTGAGTCTGTTCTCTGCTTCTAGGTGACAAATATTTCATCACTTCTACATCAGAGTACAGACGAAATAAATCTTCAAAGTCGTCTAAAGTGAAGTACCTCAATCTTAATCTGGCGGTTTCTAACTCAGGCATGGCAGTACAGGTACAGCAAATGTTACTTTCAGAAAGGTATTTTGACAATAAAACAGCTAACATATATAGTCCAGTAAAAATTAATATAATGCTCCTACTATGAGCATCTACCAAGCCCCACAAAAATCTTATAAACAAAAGAACCGTTGGCGTAACAATGACTGGCGGCTATTTTTACGTTTAGTTCCTTACGCACGGCGTAATACTAAACTTTTAATACTGTCAATGACATTGTTATTGCCTATCGCCCTAGCCAACGCAGTCCAACCCCTATTAATTGGACAGGCTGTATCTTTAATTCGTAACGAACCCAGCGCCTACGAGTTTCTCAGGAATCGTCCTTTGTCCCAAGGGCTACATATCCTTGAGGGAATCATCCTCCTCACCATTATTGTCCGTTTGGCTATTACTGGTTATCAAGGTTACTTACTCCAGAAATTAGGACAGAACATCACAGCCGCTATTCGCCAAGACTTGTTTTATCATGTCACATCCTTGGCAGTGCGCTTCTTTGACCGGACACCCGTAGGTAAACTAATTACTCGCCTCACTAGCGATGTCGAAGTATTAGGAGACGTATTTTCCACTGGTGCGATCGGAATTGTTTCTAATATTTTCTTGATGGTGGTAATTACTGGTATCATGTTTTCCATCCAGTGGCAATTGGCTTCGTTGCTAGTGGTGTTGTTATTACCAGTAACTTGGTTAATTATTTACTTCCAACGTAAGTACCGCAAAGCTAATTACAAAGCTAGAGAAGAACTTTCGCTATTAAATTCCCAACTCCAAGAAAATATTTTAGGAATTAATGTAGTCCAGTTATTCCGGCGGGAAAAGTTTAATGCAGAGTTATTCCGCAATGCTAACACCCGCTATACACAGCAAGTAGACCAAACTATTTTTTATGATTCGGCTGTTTCCGCCACATTAGAATGGATTGGTTTAATTGCGATCGCCGGTGTATTGTGGTTAGGTGGCTTGTTACTTTTAGAGAAAAAACTCGATTTTGGGACTTTATCCACATTTATTTTATACGCCCAGCGTTTATTTGACCCCTTACGAGATTTTGCAGAAAAATTCACCGTCATTCAATCTGGATTTACCGCTATTGAGCGAGTTAACGATATTCTGGATGAACCGATAGAAATTAGCGATCGCGTCAATGCTCGTCTTTCCGTATACGATGCTAAATTCGGTTACATTGATGAAATCGTCGCAGATTTAGAATCCCAAGGCATCAACGATACCCCCAGCTTAGGGGAAATTCGTTTTGAACATGTTTGGTTTGCTTATAAAGATGATGATTACGTCATCAAAGACTTAGATTTTGTCATTCATCCTGGCGAAAAAGTGGCATTAGTAGGCCCAACAGGCGCAGGGAAAAGTTCTATCATCCGTCTTTTATGCCGTCTCTACGAACCCACTCAAGGACGTATTCTCGTCGATGGTATAGATATCCGTGAGTTACCGCAAGCCGAATTACGCCGCTATATGGCAGTAATTTTACAAGAAGGTTTCTTGTTTACAGGTAATGTCAAAAGTAATATTACCTTGGGTGATTACTATACTTTTGAGGAAATTCAAGCCGCCGCCCAACAAACAAATATTGCCGAATTTATTGAACAATTACCTTCAGGTTATGATACCAAATTACGAGAACGCGGCACAAATCTTTCTAGTGGACAAAAGCAATTATTAGCTTTTGCTCGTGCAGCTATTCGCAACCCACAAATTTTAGTTTTAGATGAAGCTACTGCTAGTTTAGATGTCGGTACAGAAGCTTTAGTCCAACAAGCATTAAACGAATTGTTAATAGGACGGACAGCAATTATTATTGCTCACCGCCTATCTACCATTCGCAACGTAGACAGAATTTTTGTATTAAAACGTGGTGAATTAATAGAACAAGGTAGCCATGAGCAATTATTAAATTCTGGCGGACTTTATTCTACTTTACACAACTTACAAATGTTGGGAACTTAAGGACTATTGCCCAATCACCATTTCTACATCATCTGCTAATAACTTTTCTGCGGCTTCTAACATTGAAGCTGATATATCCTTGAGGTCTTCCCGATTTTGTAAGTAGGTTTTTAATGCTTCCATCGGGTCGATGCTGCTACTAGCACTCAATTCAGGAATGCGGGGTCTGGCTAACTGACTTAACAATTCTGCTTGAATAGTATAAGTATGAGCAGAACTTAAGGCGGTATGAAGGGAAGCGTTATCAATTACATCCATTTGTTCAGAACGGAGTTTGTAAATTAGCCGCACTACCGCATCTTGAATATCATACTTGGCGATCGCTTTGACAATAGCAGCTTGTGGGTCATCGGCTTTGGACACATCCACTTCTATCGTGCGAAAACTCCTCACTGGTAAAGGACAAAACTCCCAATGGACGTTTCCCTTCTCCAGTTCAATCATCACATAACCCTTATCTTCCTTCTCCTCACTAAAATCTACCCGTTCAATACTCCCAGGATAAATCACAGGTGGGTTATTGGATTTGTTTAAGTTCTGATGACGGTGGACATGCCCCAATGCCACATAATCAAAACAGGGACGAGTCAATAAAGATAAGGGTAAAGTAAACCCTTTACCCACAGCTAAATAACGTTCAGCCCCCAAATTAGCATTATCCGCCATTAAATGAGCTAAAAGCACCGTTGGCACATCGGGGTCAAGTCGGCGAATTTCCCCCTCTATCACAACTTGTAACCGTTCTGTTAATAGTTGATTAACCTCAGCTAACGCCAAACCTTCCGTCTCCTGGCGTGTCATCAGTGTGGAACGAGTTAGCCAAGGCAAAGTAATTACCTGCACTTTGCCGTTACGAGTTTGGATATGGTGAGTCATTAACCTATCACCCACAACAAAACCCGGCACTCCCAAAGTGCGGTATATATTTAAACTTGCGCCTCCCTGACCTTGGGAATGCTGGTCATGATTTCCCACTAACAACACCGTGGGAATTTGCGCATCAACCAGACGACGAAACTGACTTGCAAACGCTTCTTGCACATAGGGCGGTGGCGTAGCATCAGGAAACGCATCACCCCCAAATATCACTAAATCTACAGGATCTCCCAACGCCCGATCAATACACACAGATAAAGTATTGACAAAATCCTCTAATCGTGTATTTAATCCCGTGTCTGGATTAATGCGTCCGTGGGAAAAACCGCTTCCCATGTGGATATCAGAAAGGTGAAGGATTTTAATCATGATTAGTCATTAGTCAATAGTACTTTTAGAAAAAATGAAGCACAACAGCAAGATTGAGAAACCCTCTTTAAAGCTTTACGTGACTATCGAAAAGTCTTCAACGATTATGTAAAAAGTTTACATAACGCCCAGTCGTTATGACTGGGCTTTCAAGTAATATCTTTGCAGGTCAAAGCGTTGTTAATAAGATTATCTTATATTAAGCATAAGTATTAATTTTGTTAAATACCTTTACAATCTGTTACAAAGACTCTAAGATAATAGACATAAGCAATTATTCCTGCGTACAAAACGCAACCGCAATCATAAAATTATGACAGCAACCTTACAACAGCGCCAAAGCGCCAACGTATGGGAGCAGTTCTGCAACTGGATCACCAGCACCAACAACCGCCTATACATCGGTTGGTTCGGCGTACTCATGATCCCCACATTGCTAGCTGCAACCACCTGCTTCATCATCGCCTTCATCGCTGCACCTCCAGTAGACATCGATGGTATCCGCGAACCCGTAGCTGGTTCCTTACTATATGGAAACAACATCATCTCTGGTGCAGTTGTTCCCTCCTCCAACGCAATTGGTTTACACTTCTACCCCATTTGGGAAGCAGCATCCTTAGATGAGTGGTTGTACAACGGTGGCCCTTACCAATTGGTAGTATTCCACTTCCTCATCGGCGTATTCTGCTACCTCGGTCGTGAGTGGGAATTATCCTACCGCTTGGGTATGCGTCCTTGGATCTGCCTAGCATTCTCCGCTCCAGTAGCAGCAGCAACCGCAGTATTCTTGATCTACCCCATCGGACAAGGTTCCTTCTCAGATGGAATGCCCTTGGGTATCAGTGGTACATTCAACTTCATGATCGTGTTCCAAGCAGAACACAACATCCTGATGCACCCCTTCCACATGTTAGGTGTGGCTGGTGTATTCGGTGGTTCTTTGTTCAGTGCAATGCACGGTTCATTGGTAACTTCCTCTTTGGTTCGTGAAACAACCGAGAACGAATCACAAAACTACGGTTACAAATTCGGACAAGAAGAAGAAACCTACAACATCGTTGCAGCACACGGTTACTTCGGACGCTTAATCTTCCAATACGCATCCTTCAACAACTCCCGTTCCTTGCACTTCTTCCTAGCTGCATGGCCCGTAGTTGGTATCTGGTTCACCGCGTTGGGTGTAAGCACAATGGCGTTCAACCTCAACGGTTTCAACTTCAACCAGTCGATCATCGACTCACAAGGTCGTGTCATCAACACCTGGGCTGACATCATCAACCGCGCTAACTTGGGTATGGAAGTCATGCACGAGCGTAACGCTCACAACTTCCCCTTAGACTTAGCGTCTTCTGAAGTTGCTCCTGTTGCTATCAGCGCTCCTGTTATCCACGGTTAATCATCGCAGACAAAGCAATAGTTTAGCTTTAAGTCAAAAGCGCTCTCCATTTGGAGGGCGCTTTTGGTTTTGAAGTTAAATTGTCTGCCAACTTCAGATAAAAAATTGGTGTTGCTCAATCAAGGGATGATTCTTGTAGGATAAGCATCCTGCCTGCCCTGAAATACAAGGGACGCTCATGATGCCTACAAAACGAGTAAAATCATCCCGTAGCTTCTCGTAAAGAAACTTTTCACAGAAAAAACCATCAGGTTTAGCCTAACTGTGTGATGCGCCGGAACGAACATTCGACTTTTTACTACCTGTTGCTTTTCGTCGAGCCGATTTTTTAGCTGATGTTTGTGGCAATGGTTTAGCACTAGAGCGAGGCGAATGCTTACTACCTTTGGGTTTATGCTTGCGTTCATCTGAAATGGCTTCGGGCTTGATGTGGGAATTAGCTCCAAAAGCAGTAACTACTTCAAAAGGCAGTCGCTGTTCAATCAGTTTTTCGATATCCGCTAACAGATGGTATTCATCGGCACACACCAGGGATACAGCTTTACCTGACGCACCAGCGCGACCAGTACGACCAATGCGATGAACATAATCCTCTGGAACATTGGGTAAATCGTAATTGACCACATGAGGTAGTTCGCTGATGTCTATACCTCGCGCTGCAACGTCGGTGGCCACCAATACCTGTAAACTGTAGGCAGTCGCTGTTCAATCAGTTTTTCGATATCCGCTAACAGATGGTATTCATCGGCACACACCAGGGATACAGCTTTACCTGACGCACCAGCGCGACCAGTACGACCAATGCGATGAACATAATCCTCTGGAACATTGGGTAAATCGTAATTGACCACATGAGGTAGTTCGCTGATGTCTATACCTCGCGCTGCAACGTCGGTGGCCACCAATACCTGTAAACTGTCGTTCTTGAATTTCTCTAGAGCGTGGGTACGCGCCGACTGACTCTTATTACCGTGGATAGCTAGTGCTTGAATACGCTGCTGGGTCAATTGCTTAACTAGACGGTCAGCACCATACTTTGTCCGAGTGAACACTAGCACTTGATACCAATTATTTTGTCGAATCAGATCAACAAGTAATTGGCATTTCCTGTCACGCTCTACTTTATAGACTTTCTGTGTCACAGTGTCGGCGGTAACGTTGCGGCGTGCCACCTCGATGATTTCCGGGTGATTAAGCAGTCCGGTAGCTAGTGCCTTGATTTTGTCCGAGAAAGTAGCGAAAAATAGCAGATTTTGTCTCTGTTTGGGTAGTAGGGAGATAATGCGACGGATATCACGAATAAAACCCATGTCCAACATCCGATCTGCTTCATCCAGCACCAAAAACTCAATCTGTGAGAGGTTTACCGTCCCCTGCTGCACATGATCTAACAGTCGCCCTGGAGTAGAAACCAGAATATCCACTCGGCCCTTCAAAAGCCGTTTTTGCGGATTAATGCTGACTCCACCGAACATTGCCATCGTGTTCAGTTTCAAATACTTGCCGTACTCACGCACACTTAACTCCACTTGTGCAGCTAATTCACGAGTCGGTGTGAGAATCAGCGCTCGAATGGGTGAGTATTCATTAGATGTGCTTTTAACGCTCTTGTCAGACGATAACTTGTGCAGAAGTGGCAGGGTGAAACTGGCAGTTTTTCCAGTCCCCGTTTGCGCCCCAGCTAACAAATCACGCCCTGACAAGACCGAAGGAATCGCCTGCATTTGGATGGGAGTGGGTTTGGTATACCCTAGCTCTGTGACGGCGCGGACAATTTCATTGGACAAGCCGAGATGAGAAAAAGACATAGAACTCCGTAAATAACATCGGCCTGTCGCTATTGGCGGCATCAGTCTTAGGCAGACGAACAATATAAAACTGGGATGGACGGTGGCGCAAAGACTGATAGCGAATGCCGCAATCCTGCATTTCAACAGAATGCAGTCTATATTGTAACGTCAGTTCGCTTGTTTGAATTGTCGTTAAGCAAACAAGCGAACTGAGGAGTCAGTGCAAGACGAGCATTAATCTTTTCATACACCATACATTTACCTTTTAATCAATAACCTGCCGTCTAATGGACTTAATCTGTCCTCGCTTAGTTTTACTGTCAAGTCGTTTTTTTTGAGAACTGCGAGTTGGTTTGGTAGGTTTACGTATTTCGGGTAGTTCGACTGCGCTTAGTATGAGTTGCTTGAGCCGTTGCAAAGCTTCTTCCCGGTTTTTATCTTGGCTGCGATGTTCTTGAGCTTTGATAACAACAACTCCCTCCTGGGTAATTCGTCGGTCGTTTAGCTTCAATAGTTGCTGTTTATAAAAAGAGGGTAGTGATGAAGCTTTAATATCAAAGCGTAAGTGAATAGCTGTAGCAACCTTGTTAACGTTTTGGCCTCCTGCCCCCTGAGAACGAATGGCACTAATTTCAAGTTCGCTGTCAGGAATGATGATTTTATTTTTAATTTGCAGCATATCTTATATATAACTTACTGGATGCGCTTGCCTGTTCACTAATTACTTCCTCAAAGAAAATAGAAGCTAATGCAGCCTAGCTTTTTACGCTTTGACTATAAGGATATCTGAGGTATCAGTGGCACAGGATGTATCTAAGTTTTGATTTGCGATCGTCTCAGTTTTGTAAATATTTTGTTATACTTATTAATATAAATTCATAAATTAGGTACGATACCACTAAAGAGGAGAATGCCCAATAGCTTAATGAGTGTATGGCTACTAAAGGCAGCTAGGTATGAACACTTCCTCTCAAGATTTTCAGCATTTACCAAAAAAGTTTTCGCCCAGTTGGGCGATTTAACCAACAATGAACCAACCCATGACATTATCTTTAGAACAAGAATTTAGCCTGAGAACCTTTGCTGACCAAGTACAGCAAATGTCCCGTGAACAAGCTCAAGAGTTTTTGCTCATGCTGTATAAGCAGATGATGATTCGAGAATCGACATACCAGGAATTACTCAAGCATGAGTGGAAGCTAGATTCAAACGCTATCTAGGGGTTATTATTTTTGTGGCTCTTGGGAGTACCGGGCTTTAGCTAGGAACGGATTACTCAACAATTAAACTACGAGCCATTCAAAGTCTCTGTGTTACTTTAACAAGAACTACTGCTTATCTCGATTTATTAACTAGAATGAATACAAGCTCTACAATGCAGCGATCGCAAGTTTTATGAAAACATAGTCAAAAGTGTTGTAGTCACCTAAAAAGCAAAACTATAACGAGATTCCAAGGATTCCAATGGACAAGTTGCTACACAGCTTGATCACAATCGAAAAATCTATTCAGATTGCTACTTTAGTCGGGCTAATGCTGTTCTTGGGCTATTTAGGATTTATGGAATACCGTAGCGATCGCACACCTTCTGTCTCAGTAATTTCACCAACAATACAGAATTAGACCTCTTGCAAAAATATATTTCTGCACTCTAGGGGAAAGGGAAAGGGTTTTGAGTTCCTTTCCCTTTCCACTATTTCTGCAAGAAGTCTATTCATGAATACTTAAATTTAGGGGCGTGACTACCACTTACGGAGGGCATTCTTGGCTCAATACCAAGTAAAGTGAATTGGTTTTAAGGATTGTGGAATGAAGAAGAAATCTATCGAGGAGAGGCAAAGTAAGCTAGTTCACGAAAAATTTGCTTGAGATAGGGTCTTGTTTGAGGGATTGAAGGAAATCTCTTAAAGTCATGAGCTTGCCATTTAAGGTAAACTTAGGAGTGCCATTTTGAGAAACAATTCGCACTTCACCATCTTGGATCTGAATCTTACTCTTAATGCTCTCCCATAGAGTATCGAAGCTTTCATCATCCCGGCAACCATTCATTTCAAAGAAATTTTGACGCACTTCGGTTTTAAGAGAGCGTGCCTCTACTTGTTGTAGGCGTGTTTCAAAATGCTTAACTACATCTTCATAACTACTCTCTCTCAAGATTTTGTTTTCAAGTTGAACTTGCTTTAACTCAATTTTTATGGCTTCCAGTTGTGAGGTTAAAACGGCTGATCTCTGGTATTCAAGTTTTAAAGCTTCCTTGGCAGCAGCTAATAAGACTTGATAATTTATCGGCTTTTCCGTTTGATTTTTTTCAGATTCCATATTTATTTTCCAAACCGTAAGTTCTTACACGGATATGGCAGTGAATTGGGCATTATTGCAAACTTCTACTAAAAGAAAGGATTTGATATTAAATCTGTCCTTTATCAAGGATATCTTAAGAGATGACAAAATAAATTTTGAACTGGGATGTAAATACGTTAATACCTTTGGCGAAGTCTCCAAACACCTACACTGAACCAAAATTAAGCCTATTTTATATATCTGCTCAAAAACAATACTTAGTATTAAATTATTTTAAATAAAAGACGAAATTCAGTATTTGCTCATGTGAAATAGATAGTTATGCTTAAATAAAAATTTAAGTAAAAAATAACTGCTATGATGTAAATACACAACGGCAATAACGATGCAAATCATCAGAAATTCATTTGCTATTTTCTAGCAGTTATTTAGCTATCTCTACGAAGGTAAATAAATCTTAGAGCAGTTGATTTGAAATGAATCAGCCACAATAATTTTTTCATCTAAATTGTAGTTTATCTAAGTGCGCTAGTTAATTTACCCCTAGCATTCTAATAGGTAAGCCGAAAATATTTTCTTTTTCTAGGAGTATATTAATGAGCTTGATCATAAAGTCGATTCTTGGTGCAGATAGCGAAGCTCGCTATTTCACCCCTGGCGAACTTGAGCCAATTAAAAGCTTTATTAAGAGTGGTGAGCGCCGTCTACGTCTTGTTCAGGCTTTAAATGAAAACAGGGAGCGTATTGTTAAACAATCTGCAAACCAACTGTTTCAAAAACGCCCAGATATTATCTCTCCTGGGGGCAATGCTTACGGACAGGAAATGACTGCAACTTGCCTACGAGATATGGATTATTATCTACGGTTAATTACTTACAGTATTGTAGCTGGTGATTCAACTCCTATTCAGGAGATTGGAATTATCGGCGCTCGTGAAATGTACAGGTCTCTTGGCACTCCGATTGAAGCGGTTTCTGAAAGTATACGTGCAATGAAGAATGTTGCTACATCTATGATATCAGCAGAAGATACGAACGAATTAGGCGGTTATTTTGATTATTTAATCGCTGGACTTCAGTAGGGTAATAACCATGCTTGACTATTTAAGGCGAAGCTAGCCGCAGTGTTTGACAGAAGTCTAGCTAGAGTTCTACGAAATGTTGAATAAGGTAAAACTTAATCACACTATAACAACTTTATTTATTACTACAATGGAGATTGCTAATGTCTAAGGAAAAAAACGGCAACAAAGAAGTCAAAAAACCAAAGAAAGATCCTAAGAAAAAAAAGGAGAAAAAAGACCCAAATAGATATGATGGGTCAACTTAGCATTACTTTATAAATAGACTCTAAAGCTGATCGTCCGCAGATGATAGCAAAAATTAAAGTTTCTTGCAGGGGTTGGGTTTACAGGGTGCAACAGTGCAGAAGCGATCGCTTTATTCAATTATGCAGCAACCCATGCCACAGATTGACGCAGAAACAAAAGCAGAATTAGCTGCTTTAGAGATACTTTTTTGGAAAAATAATCAAGTAGAGACGTTGTTTACAACGTCTCTACTTCTTCTTAAATATGAATACCACACTCAGTTTTATTGCTTCCGCGCCACCGTCCGGCGCGTTCGTCTTCGCCTTCACCAACTTTGGTGGTGATGGGTTCGTCGCCAATGCTGGGATAACCTTGGTCGTGGAGGGGATTGTAAATTACACCATGTTCGGCTACGTAATCCCAGCTATCTTTACGTGTCCAATTAGCTAGAGGATTTACTTTTAAGCGACCTTTGCCATCTAATTCAAATATAGGCATATTAGCACGGGTAACGGCTTGGTCACGACGGCGGCCTGTAATCCATGCAATGGTGTTGAGTTCGTCTAAACCGCGTTGTAAGGGTTCAATTTTGGTAACTTGGTGGAATTGAGCAATATCTTTATCCCATAGGCCTTCACCGTATTTAGCAACAAAAGCTTCACGGCTGTCTACATCTGGGGTTTTGTAAGTTTGTAGGTCTAAGTTGTATATCTCTTTAGCTTTAGCAACGAGTTCTAAGGTTTGGGGGAAGTGGTAAAGAGTGTCTAGGAAGATTACTGGTACTGGATGCTGGAGTTCACTATAAAGGATATGGGTAATTACCAAGTCATCCACGTTAAAGGCACTAGTTTGTACTAGTCCTGTAGGGATATTTTCTATAGACCATGCAAGAATTTCTTTGGGAGTAGCAGTTTCAAACTGTTGATTTAATTGCTCTAAATCAAATTCGGTTGTTTGGTTTATAGTTACCGTGGAAGCTGTCATGAGAATTTCCAGTTAAATATTGTTACCTTGAGTACATTTCATTTTATAACACAAAGGCTCATACATCGCTCGGATATAAGGGAATTTAGGTAATTATATAGTACGGAAATCACTACTTTGAAGGTACATTTTCTCAAGATAAGTTTCTTCGACTCTTTTTTATATACAAAATTTATTAACTAATGCTTAAAGATATAAATATTTTATTGATTAGTTATTCTAACTATCTTTATAAATGAATTATTAAGCAAACACTATAGTCTTTACTAAGAAAATTTACGCTATTTTAAGTTTTGGCTCTTTTTAATAGCTATTAATACTGAAACTGATATTGTTGAATATAACAGCTAGATTAAAGGATTTTACGGACATGAAAACTACCAAATCCCAAACACCAGTGCGTGAGTATATGTTTTTGGGCGGTTTCATCATGCTGACCAGTGCTAGCATCATCGCCATCATGAGCGTATTTTAGGATTAAGGGATTAATAATTTAATCAAATAAAATTTACAAAACTTCACTCAATTATGAGTGGAGTTTTTGAGTTGTGTGTAAGTTTTATGAAAATGGAGAGTATGAAATGGAGAGTGGGGAATAGGGAGTGGTGAAGAGTTATGATTTAACGTGTTTGTAGCGTAGCAACGTAACCATGACTGAAGGGCAAATATTACTCAAACCTGACACATTGTGGCATCAAGTAAAAGAACAAACGGAATATGCGTTAAATTGTGGTGCGCTGCTATCGATACCGACGGAATTTGAATTTGTTGAACAGGATGGAGTTAACTTTTTAGTCAGGATATTAGCTAATCTGGCTCGCAAGAATGCAGCCAAAAAAAAGCAGAACAAGCAAGCTGCGGCTGGCAAGGATTTTAATCCCTTTCTGCCTTACGAACAGGATTTATTTATCTCAGATATTTCTGAGACTCATGTATGTATATTGAATAAATTTAATGTTGTTGACTATCATTTACTGATTATTACCCGCCATTTTGAAGAACAGGAAAGCTTGCTGACAGTAGAAGATTTTGCTGCTATGTGGGCTTGTTTGGCAGGGATGGATGGTTTAGTGTTCTACAATAGTGGGAAGCTTGCAGGCGCTAGTCAAAGACATAAACACTTGCAACTAGTACCATTACCTTTTGCAGCATCACAACCGCAGATACCCATTGCACTACTATTAACATCAGCAAAATTTTCAGATGCGATCGCAACTATACCAGGGCTACCATTTATCCATGCTTTCGCTAAATTACAACCAGCTTGGATAGATTCGCCCTTAGTAGGGGCGCAAGCAACCTTAGAGATTTATCATAAGTTAATGTGTGCCGTAGGTTTAGAGGTTGATGGTAATCAACAACCCGGTGCTTATAACTTATTAGCCACAAGAGAATGGATGTTGATTATACCGCGATCGCAAGAACATTTCCAATCTATTTCCGTCAACTCTTTAGGGTTCGCCGGCGCTTTGCTAGTTAAGAACGAATTAGAAATGCAACTCCTCAAACAACACGGCCCCATGAATATTCTTAAAGAAGTTGGAATTAGTCAGTTGACAGTTGACAGTTGACAGTTTGTTTTTTCTCCCCTCCTCCCTCATCTCCCTCATCTCCCTCACGCCTGCCTCCCACTCTCCCCTTTGACTACAGCAGAGGCTATCAAATGGGCTAGGCGTAAGGCTTCGGGAACGTGGCCGCAGTCTGTAAGTTGTTCTAAAACTTGGGCTGTAACTTCAGCATCAGCACCGCAAACTTGAAAATAAAATGGGGGATGTTCATAAACAGGGCCAGCACGACGCAAAACTTCTAGGCGTTTGTCTGGGTATGGTAATCTTTGCATAGCGTGGATGATAGCAGTTAGTCTGGGTTGCTTTCGCATCACGGCAATACAAGGACGTTCTAGTCGTTCTGATAGTAAGGGTAAGTCAACTATATTAAAACCACCTAAAGAAATTCCATCTAACAAAACTACATGAATTTGGGAGAGAAATTTACCTCCTATGAGTAATTGACAGAGAGTATCGGTTGCATTCCAGCCGTCAGCGTCTATTTCCCCCCAAACCATACCCTCAAACCGGGTTCCGGCACAAATAACTCCTGCAACTCCTACAGGTTGAGCCGTATGCCGCACAAATGGCGCATCATCAAAACCTATAGCGCGGATTTTACGACGATTTCGCAGCAGAGTTTCTAATTCCATGATGTTTGCCTTCGGCAGAGGCAAAATAATCATACACTCATCTAATCTAAATTTACTCTTTAGGTGCTAAAACTATGCTTTCTTCTCAAGGTATAAAGTATGTGTAGATAACAGAAAATATATTTAGAGAGAAATTTCTATGGCAACTTACCAAGAAAACCTAACTAACGACGAACGCATTGAAGAACTAATTTCCGAAAAAACTAGCATTAATCATGTAGAAATCATTGAAAATGTCATCGACTCTCTAGAACAAGATGATAGTGCAATGGTTAGCCACACTCCAGAGGGTGGTTATCTATGGAAGTTCAAATATGGCACTGTCGAAGTATTTGTTCAACTGACTGGAACAACCGATGAAGATACTATTACAGTGTGGTCAACTGTTCTCCACTTACCAGCTAAGGATGAACCTAAGTTATTGCGTCATCTATTGGAGTTGAACTGTTCTGGTACTTTTGAAGCCCGTTTTGGCATTATTGAAAATCAAGTAGTGGTTATTTCTATCCGCACCTTGGCAGAAATATCTCCTGGGGAAGTCTCACGGCTGATTACTATTGTGGCTACTGTCGCCGATGACAATGATGAAGCCTTACAATCAGAATTTGGTGCAGCTTAAGTAATTATAAACTCCTGATGGGTAGCAAGCAGTGGCGACTAATTCCTTTATTGGACGCTTCCGGTAGTGTACAGATGGCTATTGACCGTTGGTTATTAGAACAGCACCAGTCTGGTAAACATCCACCTACTTTGAGATTTTACACTTGGTCGCCACCTGCCATTTCTCTTGGTTATCATCAACGCCAATATCCCCAACATTGGGAAAATTTAACTTGGCGAGGTCAAAAGTTAGATTTAGTGCGTCGTCCTACAGGTGGTAGGGCAGTATTACATCAAGGTGATTTAACTTATGCTGTGGTAACATCTGGTTTGCCTAGTAATCGTGTTGCAGCTTATCAAAAGATTTGTGAATTTTTAATTCAAGGATGGAAAGCGATCGCCATACAATTAACCTATGGTACAGCCGGGCGTGGTTACATCCATAATCCTAATTGCTTTGGTACAGCCACAGGTGCAGATTTAGTTTTAGTAGATGGAACAAAACTAATTGGTAGCGCTCAACTGCGGCGCGGTGATGTAATCTTGCAACATGGTTCTATGCGTCTCCAACCCGATGCAGAATTATTTGCCCAAGTATTTGGGGCAGAAGCTTTTACACCTGTGCAATTAAACTTGAGTGTAGAACAGATAATTACGGCTTTGACTGCTGCTGCTAGTGATTGTTTTGGTATGCAGTTAGAAGTAAAACCTTTGTGTTTATCTGAGTGGAATGATATTTTGGCAAGAGTGTAGTGGCGTGGCAATGTTAAATAGATTTGGCAAAAATTGAACGCAGCATTTAAGGCTTGCTACGCCACTAGATACCTTGGAGCATAAAAGCGATCGCACTGCTGAGATAATGCAGAAAATGTGATGTTGGTAAAAGGCTTAATGATGATTAACGACGATGCCACAAGAATTTCTTTAAAAGCCGAACTACTGCAAAGATTAGAAGCATTAGGTTTAGAACAAGCTTTATTTCCATCAACACAAGAATCAATAGATGAAATTTTGCGGCGCTTGGAAAGTCTTAACCCCATCAAACAACCACTTAATCCCAGCTATCTACCTTCCCTATTTGGGGACTGGCAATTAGTGTACGCTTCTATGGGTACAGTTGTTACACGCCCTCTTGCATCATTGCCCAACTTTGGCGGGGGAATTAAACTCAAACGGGTGTGGCAAAAGTTAGACGCAGGCGATACCAACCGAATTTTCGCTTCCAACAACACCATTTTTGACCTACCACTGCTAGGAGAGTGGCAAGTGCAAGCCGATGGAGTATGGATATGTACTACAGATGAGCAAACTGCTACGGTAAGTTTTAGTTCATTTGCTGTGCAAGCTACAAAACTCTTGGGGTTATCACAATGGAATTTACCTGAGTTGAAAATCCCAGTGCTAGAATTTCTCCGCAATGAGGCTGTATGGATAACTTCCTACTTAGATGAAGACATGAGATTAGGACGAGGTGCAACTGGAAATTTGTTTGTGTTCCGCCGTGAAGCTTAACATTTTTGATATCGCATTCCGGGGAGTTGAGAAATTACACCCATCAGTTCCAACTGTAATAAGGCACTGGAAACTGAGCCTGCATTCATGCCTGTTTGTTGGATAATTAAATCGAAGGGTAAGGCATCAGTGGCGATCGCATCCAGTACTTGTTGTAGTTCTGGTGGTAAAATGGGCAAACTCAACTGTTCTGGTGTAGGTGATTTATCTACTGTATCTAGTTGTGGTATCGCTCCCAACATTTTTAATAGTTCGTCTATTTCACTGATAATTAAAGAAGCACCTTGACTAATTAATTTTAAACAGCCTTGGGATGGGTGGTCATCTAATCTTCCAGGGAGTGCGTAAACATCTCTGCCAAAATCGTTGGCGTAGGTAGCCGTAATTAATGCACCAGACTTGATAGGCGCTTCCATCACCAAGACAGCGCGACTCAACCCTGCAATTATTCTATTACGCCGGGGAAAATGTGTCCGGTCAGGTGGGGTCTTGGCAGGATATTCACTAACAACTATTCCCGATGTGAGAATTTGCTTGTACAAATCCTTGTTTTTATGAGGATAGACTACATCTACACCCGTACCTAAAACTGCAATTGTCCGTCCGCCGGCTTTCATCGCTGCACCGTGGCTGACTGTATCAATTCCCTCAGCCATACCTGAAACTATGGTGAAGCCATTTTTGGCTAAGGCTGTGCTAATTTGGCGCGTCCAACGGATACCATATTCTGACGGCTGGCGTGTACCGACAATGCCAACTAGCGGTTTATGTCCGAGGTTTTCTTGTAAATCTACTTCACCCCGATAATATAACATTGGCGGTGGGCTGGGAGTTTCCAATAACAGACGGGGATAGTCTGTATCTGCTGGTGTCCAAAAATGGGGGTTTTCTTGTTCGTGCTGGATGAGTAATTGTTCTGGATTTAGTTGCGATCGCTGTTTTACCACCTTTTCTAAGGTCTGTAAACCGAAGCCCTCTACTTCCCCTAATTGAGATTTAGTAGCATACCAAGCTGCTGATAATGTGCCAAAATGCTGCTGTAGTCGTTGCAGTAAAACAGGCCCAACTCCAGATATTTGCGCCCATGCTAACCAATACGCTCTTTCTTCTCCCACTTTCTCAACCTCACACCCACTTGGTTGAGTATTCCCAAATTTGGGGCTAAGGTATCGACAGGTGAGGAGTTATAAATTTTGTTACGTAATTGCAGTAAATCTACTGAATTTGGGTCAATTACCAATGCGCGATTGCAATACTTCAATGCTTCTTCTCGTTTTCTCAACTTAGTTAAAGCAGAAGTTAGCATAGGCGTGACAATTCTTAAACCATAAACATTAGACAAATTTTCATCAATTTCAAAACCTTTAGACAATTCCTCCACAGCCCGATCAAAAACTTTGTGAGCTAAAAATGCTTGTCCCATTGCTGTATGTACTTTAGCAAGATGTTGCTGATCATCAAGTTCTTCTCCTAACTCGATACTTTTATTAAAGTACATTTTTGCAAGCTTAAAAGCTTCTTCCCCTTCTTGATGAGCCATAACTTGACCTAAACTATTAGTTATTATGGCTTGCCCTCGTTTATCATTCAGCTTTACAGCTAAGTCGTAACTTTGTCGGAGAATTTTTTCAGCTTCATTCCACTTCTGTTGTTTTTCTAAAACCCCACCCAAGGTATTTAAGACCTTGGCTAAACTCGGAAAATCTTTGTTATCTTCAAAAATTTCCTGACTACGTTTAAGAACTATTTCTGCTGTGTTAAATTTACCTTTTAATTTCCAAGCTCTACCAAGACTGTGCAAAACCCATGCAACCTGAATAGGGCTATTGAGATGGGTGAAAATTTCTTGGCTTTTTTCTTGGAGTTCAACAGCTTTATCCACAGATTTTCGTTGTTCTATAAGAAGATTGCCATATTGGTGAAGTGCTATCCCCATTCCATTCAAAAAAGAAGCTGAAACTTGTTTATTATCATAATTTCTTGTCATTTCAACAGCATGATTGTAATATTCAAGGGCTAGATCAAATTTCTTTTGTTGTAAAGCTAGAGACAATAAATTATTTAATGTCCATAGTATACTTTCTTTATTATTCAAACTCTCCTCAATGGCAAGAATACGTAGCAATGTATTAAAAGCATTCTCAAAATCTCCATTATCTCTTTGCAGACTAGCCAATGAACTAAGTGTCATGGCTAATCCTCGCTGATTTCCAAGTTCTTCCTCAATCTGAGAAAGAAATTCGAGGGTGGTAATTGCTTCTGGAATCTGTCCTGCTGCTTTCAGAAGTTGACTAACTTGTGTTAAGGCCATTGCTAGTCCTTTGGAAACACCCAATTCTGTTTCAATAGCAACACAACGTTTAGCTATTATCAGCGCTTGGTCTAATTTGCCTTGTTGCTGAAGTAACCCTCCTAAACGACTCAACCCAATGGCAAGTTGAGATTGGTCATTGAGAGCTTGTGCGATCACTATTCCTTGTTCAAAAGCCTGCTGTGCTTGTTCTAATTTACCTTGTTGTTGAAGCAATCCGCCTAAACAGTTCCAGCCAATGGCAAGTTGAGATTGGTCATTGAGAGCTTGTGCGATCGCAATTACTTGCTCAAAAGCCTGCTGTGCTTGTTCTAATTTGCCTTGTTGCTGAAGCACTCCGCCTAAACGGTTCCAGCCAATGGCAAGGGATGATTGGTCATTGAGAGCTTGGACGATCGCAATTACTTGCTCAAAAGCCTGCTGTGCCTGTTCTAATTTGCTTTGTTGCTGAAACAGTCCGCCTAAACAGTTCCAGCCAATGGCAAGTTGAGATTGGTCATTAAGAGCTTGCGCGATGGTAACTACTTGTTCAAAAGCCTGCTGTGCCTGTTCTAATTTGCCTTGTTGCTGAAACAGTCCGCCTAAACAGTTCCAGCCAATGGCAAGTTGAGATTGGTCATTAAGAGCTTGCGCGATGGTAACTACTTGTTCAAAAGCCTGCTGTGCCTGTTCTAATTTGCCTTGTTGCTGAAGTAGTCCGCCTAAACAGTTCCAGCCAATGGCAAGGGATGATTGGTCATTGAGAGCTTGAGCGATGGTAACTACTTGCTCAAAAGCCTGCTGTGCCTGTTCTAATTTGCCTTGTTGCTGAAGCAATCCGCCTAAACAGTTCCAGCTAATGGCAAGTTGAGATTGGTCATTAAGAGCTTGGGCGATCGCAATTCCTTGCTCAAAAGCCTGCTGTGCCTGTTCTAGTTTGCCTTGTTGCTGAAGCAATCCGCCTAAACAGTTCCAGCCAATGGCAAGTTGAGATTGGTCATTGAGAGCTTGAGCGATCGCAATTACTTGCTCAAAAGCTTGCTGTGCCTGTTCTAGTTTGCCTTGTTGCTGAAGTAATCCTCCTAAACGGTTTAGTGTAATGGCAAGTTGAGATTGGTCATTGAGAGTTTGGACGATTTCAATTTCTCTTTCAAAAATCTGCTGTGCCTGTTCTAATTTGCCTTGTTGCTGAAGCAGTCCGCCTAAACAGTTCAGCCCAATGGCAATGGTTAATCGGTCATTGCGAGCTTGGGCGATCGCAATTCCTCGTTCAAAAGTCTGCTGTGCTTGTTCTATTTTGCCCTGGGACTGCAATAATTTTCCTAAACGATTGCAGACAATGGCTAAAGATTGATTATCACCAATTTCTTCTTCAATCAGAATTTCTGCTCTAAAAGTCTGAATTGCTTCTTCTACCTTACCTTGTTTCTGAAAGATACCACCCAATACATTCAGAACTTGCGCTTCACGTCTCTTTTGAGTATTTAAATTCTCAATATTTTTTAAATATGTCTGTGAAGATTTTAAAATTTCTTCGGCTCTTTCAAAGTCTCCTGCAAAAGACCAGTAGCGAGCCTCGTGCATTTTGCATTTAACTACTGTATTCCAATCATGAAGTTGCTCTGCCCAGAACTGAAATCTTGCCATGAGGGTAATTGCCTTTTGCCAGTAGCCATACTGTTCAAATAACGGCTGTAGTTTTAAGGCAAATTGATAAGATTCCTTTTTTCTCTGTGCGGTATCAGCTTCATGAGCCTGCAACCACTCAGCAGCCAAAATTACATCATCCAAATTTGCGGCAACCTCAGCAATAGTAGTCTCATCATTCAATTCATCAGACTGTAGCCACTCGACAAAAAATTTAGCATGACGTTCTTGTGCTACAGCCAGCAACCCCCGCTTTTTCGCTAACGCTTCAGCATACACCCGTACTAAAGGATGCAGCAGATAACGGTTCTCTCCAGTATCTACATAATTCAAGAGCGACAAATCATAAAGCTTTTTTAAACAACGTTGGGCTAGCAGATTTCTCTCACACCCTGTTGATGCCATTGCTGTTTGCTTAGTAAAGCCTTCTGCTGCACATACACTTAAACAAGCGAAAAAATCTACTTCATCTTCTGAAAGTGACTTCAAGCTTAAATTCAATGAACGTTCTACATTGAGATCGCGATCGCCTTCTACTTTGAGTTCTTCAAACAGTTCATCTTTCTCTTCTTCCAAGGCTTGTGTATAATCATCCAAAGGCTCACGTTGCCCTCGTAAAGCTGCACCCAGAACCTGCAACGCTAGAGGCAAATTACCAACTAATTTCACTAGTCGCTTTGTAGCCGCCACCGCATTTTCAACTCGCTCAGATCCCAAAATCTTCTTTAACAATTGCAGCGCATCAGCTTCGGGCAAAGGGGGTAAGTCAATAGTTTCTTCCTCTCCCATATCTAGAGAGAAAGCTAAATTGCGTCTTCGCGTTGTCACAATTACCGCACAACAAGTTCCTCCCGGACGCAATTTTTTAATGCTTGCTTCCTCAGCATTGTCAAATATCAGCAACATTCGACGATGAGCAAATACCTGCTGCATCAAAGTTGCTGCATCTCGCTCATCCTCCGCATCCAGTTGTTCTCCACAACGTCTGACAAACTCACGGGCTATAGTATCCACATCCTTACCATCTACCCGTAACCCAATTACGCCATCTGGAAATTTATCTTGATGAATCGTTGCAAAGCGACAAGCTAAAGCAGACTTGCCAATACCACCACCACCAGATACCCCGACAATACTACAGACTTTAGCACCCTGTGTATTGAGCAATAGTGCCTCTAGTTGCTGGAGTTGTTCTTCTCGCCCTGTAAAATTAGGTGTATCTGACTGTGGCAAAAAAAAAGGCTTTTGTGATGAGGATTTTGTCTTGGCAAGCCCCCAAAACTCTCTTTCCCAGTCTTGTGAAGTTAAAACACCAATATTTTCAGCAAACTCAACCAACTTCTGGCTATCCTCCCAGCCGACAACAGCCAGATCACGGTCTGCCAAGTTTCTTAAAAACCCCTCTAAATTGCTTTGTCCTTCAGAAATTAACAGTTCCAGCAATTCATTAAAAAATACCAGATTGGTTCCTTCCCAAGTAATTTGCCGACCTAACCTATCAAACCCTACAGCAGCTAATAATGCTTTACGCTGCTGAACTGTTTGTGTATTCGGCATTTGTGACAAAAACTTTAACAGTTCAGACTTCAGGGGCATTGTCTAGGCTTCCTAGTCACTGGAGTTGAGACTTTGATTATCTACTTGGATGCTAAATTCACCATTTCTCTAATTTCTGATGGCAAATCCGCCAAAATCCTCTCTATTAGTATACCCTCGTTTCTAAAATAACGTTTCTTAGTTGTGGGTTCAGGGATATTACCACCTGCATGATGCAGGGCGACCACTTCCCAGCCATCGTTTAATACTGGCGACCCAGAAGAACCATTGAGTGTAGATGTAACATATTGCACCACATTACCGCCAACATATTCTACAAAATTGTTTTGCAAGGAAATTTCTTTGGGTCTTCCGGCTGGATGCTGAATGATGTTTATTCGCTCTCTGCACTTGATATTTCGGGCTAATAAAGGCAACCATCCCCACTTTTGCCCAGGTTCACCATCAAGTTCAACCAGGGTATAGTCTAGTTCCTCATTTGTATGGAACAGTCCACTAGGCTTGGCGTGATATTCTTGACTGGGTTGAGACTGTCCTTGAAAATCGTCTTCGTAGTTAAAGCGAAATATGGAATTTGTTAATAAATCTGAACTTGGCAAAACGTGATTGTTCGTCAGCAATAAATCTTTAGCTACTAAAAAGCCTGTCCCTGACCAGCGTTGGTAACTGGACTTGACTCCAATATAAGCAACAGATCGCGCTACTTCTAGTCCTCGCTGTAAAAAAGCAATGGGACGTAATGTATTCTCGCCAAAAATCTTTTCCAGAACGTCTGCTGTAGTTTCCCCGCCTTTCCACTGACCAATATTAGGAAGTGCGGCGATGGGTGTCATCATGTCGTACTTTGTCAATAACCCGTCGAGAAACTCTTGCTGTTGAACCCCGACAAAGCTTTTGAGAGTGTTGAGAAATAGCCCCAGTGCTTCATGTGCATAGGTCAAACGTCCATACTGTGATAGATACCTGACAATTTCACTGACCGCAACAAAGGAGGCTCCTGATAAATCTATCATGGGAGCCAACTGCTTGAGACCAGCCAATTCCAACATTTGTAGGCGCGATCGCTCTGTTGCTAACTCTGGTAGATCCTTAAGTAAGGTAATTAGTTGTTTGCGATCATCAATATCTAAATTGATCATAGGGAGCTTGACAACTTGTCTCTTTTAGCAAGTATTGCGGTAGCCCCCATTTTATACCTTGACTGTGGGTTTTTGTTTGAGATAGGCGAATACTGATTTATCGCCGATGTCTGGGGGAATGGCTTGTATGGCTTTACGGAAGGCAAAGACTAGGAATAATATTGCCCACGTTGCTAATAAGACTTGTTCCCATTGAGTGGGCAAAATGCCTACTAAGTGTCCTAGTAATAATACGGGAACAATCAAGGTTAGGGCTTTGGTTTCTAAACGATTAAAGCAAAATGCTTCTTTGAAATAAATCCCTGTCAAAGCCGCGAAGGTAAAACCAATTCCTAATATAGTTAGGGGTTGAGTGTAGACAGTTACAGCAAAAGGTTGGCTGTCAGAATGTCCTACGTAAAATGCAGCAATGCTACCAATTAACCAAAAAGCTTGTAATAGTCTATGTAACGGTGCAAGATAAATGTGAATCGTTAATAAACTCACACCTAGCGCCAAGCTGAAGCAGGTGTATAAAGGGGTCAGTGCTTGGATGGCTAGAGGATTATTGGTGAATAATACTATCGCGCAGCCAATGGCAAAGCTTAGGGCAGCTACCATTAAACCAGCACGGTAGATTATCACACCATTGCGATCGCTCTGATCAATAGTAAATTCTCCAAACTGACCTTGATAAACGTCTGATGTAGGTAGTGATGTAGTCATTGGTCAATAGTCCATAGTCAATAGTCCATAGTCAACAGTCAACGGTCAACGGTCAACTGTTATCTAGTCTAATAACTAATTAGTTCTAGAGGGTCTTGCAAATTTATTTGTAGCTTTGAGTGTGCGTTACCGTTATTGATGGCAATTTCTACCCAGCCATGACTCCCAACTAAAGCTAATACCTCTCCCGTCTGTACTTCACTGTAGGTATTACATCCTGGAATCGTCAAACCACCAACTTGCACACCCCATTTTCTACCTTTGGTGTAATCACCGGGAATATTACTGACTAAATTCCCAAAGTAATCTATATATTGTATGCAGCCTGACCAACCTGTTGTTGTTTGGGTGCAGTTTTCCAGGCTCATCTGTATCAAACTAGCTGGGTCAATTTCAATTCCTAATTGTTGCAATGATACACCATCGGCAAGATAAGCGCCGACTGGGGCGAAAATGTCTCTACCATGAAAAGTTTTACTAAGTTCAGGGGTGCGCCAATATTGGGAATTAGTGAGTTCAACGGCTGCAATGGCGGGACTTTGAGCTAATACACCGCTAAATATGCCATTGTCCGGCCCTACTAGAAATCCACCTGCAAATTGTACAGCGATCGCTCGTCTTTTCCCACCCACCTCCGGATCTACTACGGCTATATGTACCGTCTCTTCAGGGAAGTAAAGGTAAGCATTCATTAAACAAAACCTCGCAGCCGCAATATTCTGTGGCGGGATCTGATGGGTTAAGTCAACTACCTTCAGGTTGGGGTTGATTTGGGCTATGACTCCCTTCATTACAGCCACATAAACGTCGCGATCACCAAAATCGCTCAATAACGTTACAAAGGTCTGTTTTCTGTAATTTTCTGACATAACTTGCAAAAATATGTATATAGAACTAAAATTTTCTGTAGCATAAACTACTAAATTTATGCTATGTTATGAATAACAGACATAATAGAGAAGAATGACAAGAGGTTAATTCTATGAGCCAAGGTAGATTTAAGGCTAATAGTGCTACACAAGAAGTCCACAGACAAAATATTCAAAGAAATATCGAGCATCGCTTGGAAGTAGCTAGAGCTAAAGGCGATGAAAGACTAGTTCGTCAATTAGAAGCAGAATTAAGGCAATTTGCTTAAATTTCAGTGTTCATAGTTCATAGTGTTGTTGTGTTATCCCGCCAAGGCGGGTTTTTTTGTTGGTCATTAGTCATTAGTCATTAGTCATTAGTCAACAGTCAACAGTCCATAGTTATTTCCCCCTGCTTCCTCATCCCCCTCATCTCCCTCTCTCCCAAAAAACTTGACCCTCCACCCAACTGGAGAGTCCACAATGGAGAGAGTAGAACGCTGTGGAGAAAATATTGAATGTTACGCCCCGATGTAAAAAATAGCTTTTTGGCGCTTGGCTTTGTAGTGCTGACATCTCTAACAGGAGGGATGTTGACGGCTTGTTCTACAAATTCTCAAACTCAAAATGAAACTCCAAAACCTACTGCAATTGATGCTAGTACCCAGCAGCATCACAATCACAGTATGGCAATGGATTTAGGCCCAGCAGATGCTAACTATGATTTGCGTTTTATTGATGCGATGATTATGCACCATCAAGGTGCGGTGGATATGGCAAATGTTGCACAGCAGAAGTCAAAACGGAAGGAAATTAAGCAGTTGGCGACTAATATTATCAAAGCCCAAAACCAGGAAATTTCACAAATGAAACAATGGCGCACAGCTTGGTATCCCAAGGCAGGGGATCAACCAATGGCTTATGATGCCACAATGGGTCATATGATGGCGATGTCGTCTGAACAACAGCAAGGCATGATGATGAGCCAGGATTTAGGCAACGCTGATGCTGAGTTTGATTTACGCTTTATTAACGCCATGATTCCCCATCATGAAGGTGCTGTAGTAATGGCACAAGATGCTTTACAGAAGTCCCAACATCAGGAAATTAAAAACTTAGCTCAAGCCATTATTAAAGCGCAGGAAGGGGAAATTAAAGAGATGAAACAGTGGCGGACAACTTGGTATAAGAAGTAGTCAGTAACAAAAAGCGATCGCTCTATTTTAACTGAGGCGATCGCTTTATCATGAAAGCTTGACATTGATGGACTAGGGGAGTTGTAGAACATTAATTACATAAAAGTAAAGATATATATTATTGTTTTTGAATTTCAACTTAACTCTACAAATAAGTTTATAAGTTACGGAGGAATATAATTTATTCTTCACAAATTCCTCACATTTATTATCTTAAGATTCAGACACAACTAAATTCAGGTTAATTTTGTTCTTTATTAGCTTGTCTCTAAAAGTATTTATATGGTTAGTTATTCAGGGTTAATTCACAGAGATAGCTTGTTAAACTCCTTGAGCTTAGAACATCTGAGAATTTTTGAAGCAACTGCACGAAACAAAAGTTTCACTCGTGCAGCAGCAGAATTGTATACTTCTCAACCTTCGGTATCACGTCATATTAAACAGTTAACTGAAACAATTGGTGTACCACTTTTTGAATATGTAGATAACCATATTCAAATAACGCCAACAGGAGAAGAACTTTTAATCATCTACCAGGAAATTTTTCATTCTCTAAAAGATTTTCATACCAAATTAATTGATTTGAACCATGTAGAACAGGGTCACTTAAAAGCCTCTGCTGTTAAAACTATTCAGTATGTCATTCCTAAGTTTTTGGAACAATTTTGCCGACTTCATCCTGATGTCAAAATTGCACTAGATTTTATTAATCATGAAGAAATATTGAATCGAATACAGGAAAATGTGGATGACTTCTATATTCTTGCCTATCCGCCAAAAAAAGAAGATTTTGAAATCAAACCATTCATGGGTAATTCTTTGGTGGTAGTTGCTCCATCAAATCATCTTCTTGTTAATCAGTCGTATATTTCCTTAAAACAGTTGGCTAAAGAAAAATTGATTATCCAAGAACAAGGTTCGGAAAATCGTATGGCTGTAGATACCTTACTTGCTGAACATGGAATAAAAATTCAGTTTCAATTAGAGATGAATAGCAATAACGCAACTAAACAAGCAGTACTTAGCGGTTTAGGCCTAGCAGTATTATCGATACATACCTTACATCCTGAACTAGAACAAAATCAAATATCTATTTTAAACGTTGAGGGATTTCCTATTTTTCAGAAGTGGCAAATAATTTATCTGAAAAATAAATGGTTATCTCCGGTAGCTATTACTTTTTTAAACTATTTACAGCAAGGGAGTGTAAGTAATAGTAATGATAGCTTTCTACTCAGTGCCAGCTAAAATTGCATTCATCTAACTTATAAGTTTACTAGCTTAGTATAAATACGCTAGATAAAGTATGAAGGAGCTAAACTATATCTATAGTATAAAAAATTGTCTATCTTTAGTTAGAGTTAATAATACCTAGTTGTCGATATTCTAGGTAAATAAGAACACGAATTGATACGGCTGATCAAAACACAGGTAGAAAAGATTATCTGTGTTTTTTTGCGTTTGTACGTGTTTATTTTCTAGGTGATAAACCAGCCCTAGAAAGCAAATAAATCACATCTTCATTTAAGGGGTGAATATGTCAGAACTGATTCAAGCAGTCTTAGATAGTGAAGAGAAAAATGATTTGCGTGCTTTTATTAGCGAATTGCGTCAGCAAGACAAAAATTACCTGCTACGGAATGACATCCTGAATGTGTATAGTGAATACTGCTCTAAGTCAAATAAACCAGAAACATTTTATAAATCGTCTAATCTAGGTAAACTCATCTACTATACTCAAGAAATAATTCAAGAAGATTCCAACTTTTGCTTCATCATTCGTCCTAAAATTGCTAGTCAAGAAGTGTATCGTATTACTTCCGAATTAGCTGCGGAAGCGATGAGTGTGCAGGAATTGTTGGATCTGCGCGATCGCCTAGTTCAAAAATCACATCCCAATGAAGGCGACATACTAGAACTGGACTTCGGCCCCTTTTACGACTACACCCCAACCATCCGCGACCCCAAAAATATCGGTAAGGGTGTGCAGTATCTCAACCGCTATTTATCTAGTAAACTTTTTCAAGACGCTAAACAATGGCTAGAAAGTTTATTTGACTTCTTGCGTCTCCACAACTATAACGGTATCCAGCTACTAATTAACTACCAAATTCAATCACAGCAACAGTTATCGCAGCAAGTAAAAAAAGCTATCACCTTTGTTAGCGATCGCCCCGATGATGAACCCTACGAACAATTCCGTGTACAATTGCAAACGATGGGTTTTGAACCGGGTTGGGGTAATACAGCTTCCCGTGTGCGCGAAACCTTAAGCATTCTCGATGAGTTGATTGACTCCCCAGACCCCCAAACCCTGGAAGCTTTCATCTCCCGTATCCCGATGATTTTCAGAATTGTCCTCGTATCAGCACATGGCTGGTTTGGACAAGAGGGTGTTTTGGGTCGTCCCGATACTGGTGGTCAGGTTGTATATGTCCTCGACCAAGCCAAAACTTTGGAAAAGCAACTCCAAGAAGATGTGGAGTTAGCTGGTTTAGGTGAGTTAAACGTCAAACCCAAGGTAATTATCCTCACCCGCTTGATTCCTAACAGCGATGGAACTCTTTGTAACCAAAGGTTAGAGAAAGTCTACGGTACGGAAAACGCTTGGATTTTGCGTGTACCTCTGCGGGAGTTTAACCCCAACATGACGCAAAATTGGATTTCTCGATTTGAGTTTTGGCCTTATCTCGAAACCTTCGCCATCGACTCAGAAAGGGAACTCCTCGCAGAATTTCAAGGTAAACCAGACCTCATTGTCGGTAACTACACCGATGGTAACTTGGTGGCGTTCCTATTGGCGCGACGGATGAAAGTTACCCAGTGCAACATCGCCCACGCTTTGGAAAAATCCAAATACTTGTTTAGTAACCTCTACTGGCAAGATTTGGAAGAAAAATATCACTTCTCATTACAATTCACGGCAGATTTAATTGCCATGAATGCGGCTAACTTCGTCATTAGCAGCACCTATCAAGAAATTGTGGGTACACCCGATAGTGTGGGGCAGTATGAATCTTACAAATGCTTCACCATGCCAGAACTGTATCATGTGGTGAACGGAGTTGAATTATTTAGCCCTAAATTTAACGTTGTTCCGCCTGGGGTGAATGAAAATGCCTACTTCCCTTACACCCGGACTCAAGATAGAGTAGAAAGCGATCGCGCTCGTTTAGAAGAAATGTTGTTTACTCTAGAAGATTCTAGCCAAATTTTCGGTAAACTCGACGACCCCAACAAACGCCCTCTGTTCTCAATGGCGCGTCTTGACCGGATTAAAAATCTCACCGGTTTAGCAGAATGTTTTGGTCAAAGTAAAGACTTACAAGAACATTGCAACTTAATTTTAGTTGCGGGTAAATTGCGCGTAGAAGAGTCAGGCGATAACGAAGAACGCGACGAAATCGTCAAACTTTACCACATCATTGAAGAATACAATTTACATGGTAAGATTCGCTGGCTTGGTGTCCGCCTCTCCAAAAATGATTCAGGCGAAATTTACCGTGTCATTGCTGACCGCCAAGGTTTTTTTGTTCAGCCTGCATTATTTGAAGCCTTTGGTTTGACAATTCTGGAGTCAATGATTTCTGGCTTACCAACCTTCGCCACTCAATTTGGTGGGCCGTTAGAGATTATTCAAGATAGGGTTAATGGCTTTTACATTAACCCCACCCATCTAGAAGAAACAGCCCAGAAAATTGTTGATTTCGTCACTAAGTGCGAACAAGACCCCAACTACTGGTCTACCATTTCTAAACAGGCGATCGACCGAGTATATAGTACATATACTTGGAAAATTCACACCACCAAGCTATTATCATTAGCCCGAATTTACGGATTCTGGAATTTTATTTCCAAAGAAAACCGCGAGGATTTATTGCGCTACCTTGAATCTCTATTCTATTTAATTTACAAACCCAGAGCGCAACAATTATTAGAGCAGCATAAACATAGATAGTCAATAGTCAACAGTCAATAGTCAATAGTCAACAGTAAAAACTAATTAACTAATGACTAATGACTAATAATTATCTTGTCAACGAAAACCAAGTATTAGGGCCGACTACACCATCTGCTACGAGATTGCGCTGATCTTGAAACGCTTTGACAGCCGTTTCTGTCAGCGCCCCAAAATTTCCATCAACACGAATAGCATAGCCTTTAGCTATTAATAACCTTTGCAAAGCCCGGACAGCCATACCAGAATTACCAAAACTTAGTATTGGTAAATTGCGGCGAGTAGCCCTTCTAGCAATTAGCACCCTGTTTCCAAACTGTTGGGCTATAAGACGTGGTTCACGCGGAAATTTTACCCTAACAGCTTGAAAATTGTTAAATTCATCTGGGCTATATATATCTTTTGTTACAACTTTGTGTGTCTTTTTTAAGAAGGATTTGTAATTTCCCGGTTGATAATTCGCTTTAATATTTGAGGAAATATCACTAAGCTGCGTAAATTCAGGTGGCGTGATTTTGGCACTTGCTACTAATTGATATGAGTCACCCTGTGTAGAGTTTTTCACGCCATTGTCAAGCTGAATTGCAGGCTGTTTGGGTACAATGGACGTAGAAGGTTGTTTTGTTGCTAATACGCCCGTCATCAGCAAGACAATTTCATTCATGGTAATTGATGTCACTATGACCCATAATTCCTTTCACAGTAAAAAAATAGATTATTCCGGAATTAGGCATACCTAAATCTCATTTGTTAAATTTTGAGCTATGACAAATTATTATTTTTTTGATACTTCTCTCTGCACACTGTTTCTATTTATAGATTAAATATTTTTCTATCGGTTCCTCTATTTAAGTGTTCAAGAACAATAAACTCTAGATACGAAAAAATTTGTTCCACCTTTAGCAGTAGTTATATAGGCAATTTCTTTTGATTGTGTATTAGTAGATTACTTATGTTTTAAGTCAAGTATTAATAACTACTTTCATTAGAAAAAATAATGTTAATTTCAGCAATTTTAATTACTATTAAACTTTCCTGTTGCTGAAACTGGCTCAATAAATCTCTGTGCCTCTGTGGTTAATGAATGCAAAATTTTAGGCTTGCCACGCCACTACAAATAATCTCTAATAGCTAACTTCGGGTAGAAGTACGGCAGCAAGGCAATCTTTACTATGTGGTCAGTACATTCTCTATCTGTCTATGTCTTCTGTAATTGACCAAGCCTATCATCGTAAAGAATTGCTGCGTGGTATTTTAGCCGTGTGTCTCATCATCGTCGGCATTACCCATTTTCTACGACCAGAGCAATATGCGCGAATTGTACCGCCAATATTCCCACCATTCGCATCAGTTTATCTGAGTGGTGTATTGGAAATTTTAGGTGGCATTGGTTTAATGATTCCAGCCGTGAGTGTTGCCGCAGCATGGGGATTAATTTCTTTATTTATTGCTGTCTTCCCGGCCAATATCTATATGACTCTGCATAATATCCCCATTGATAGCATTCCGCAGAACCAATTGCTTTATATAGCAAGATTACCATTTCAGGCTGTTTTGATTGCCTGGGCATACTGGTACACTCGCAGAACAGAAGAATTTGGTGTAGACGATAGACAGTAATTTTGCTGATGTTGTCGGACTATTATCTTGTATAAGATTGAAATAATGTAATCTAAGTAAGGCATGAAAATCCTTAACTAACATAGGTTTTGCTTGTGCATTAGCTTAGTTACAAAAAATAATTTATACAAGCAATCTTAAGGTCGGCAATGGGTAAGGCAATAGGGATTGATTTGGGAACAACTAATTCCGTTGGTGCTTTTAAGTTAGCAGAAGTAGAGGTGGTGACGGCTAACGATAACACACCCCCAGATAGAAAACTCACGCGATCGCTTGTTGCCTACGACCAAGGTAAATTATTAGTGGGAGATTCAGCCTACAACCAATTACGGGCTGACCCGGAAAATGTTATCTTCTCTGTTAAACGCTTGATGGGTAGGGGTTTTAGTGACCCCGCAGTTAAGGAACAGCAAGCAAAAGTCAGTTACAAAATTACTGAACCCAGCCAAGGAACTGAGAATAGTATCGCTGTTTGGCTAGGTGGTAAGGAATATAGCCCAGAGGAGATTTCAGCCGAAATCCTCAAGAAAATGGTGCGGAATGCCCAAGCTTACCGTCAAGGTATTGGTAAAGATGAAGTTATCGACCAAGCTGTAATTACTGTCCCTGCTTACTTCAACGACCAACAACGGTACGCCACCCGTACCGCCGCCCTCAAAGCTGGACTTACCCCCCTAGAACTACTACCAGAACCGACGGCTGCGGCTATCTCCTACGGTTTCTCACCCAATAGCGAAGATGTGAAGACGATTTTAGTTTACGACTTTGGCGGCGGTACGTTTGATGCTTCTCTAATTACGGCGGCTGGTAGTTCATTTATTGAACAAGGGAAAGCTGGGGATTTATGGTTAGGTGGGGATGATATTGATTCGCATATTATCAACTATGTCAAAACCCAAGTCGCCAAGGAAGAAAAAATTGCTGATATTGATGGCTTAATTGCCAAAATGCCTCACTATCAACGTTTGAGGTTTAATGCTGACCTGAAAATCGCTGTGGAACGTGCCAAGGTGGAATTAAGCAGTTCCCTGACTGCGCGAATTAGTCCGTCAACACCTCTGTTGGATGAATTAGGAATTGCTATTCCCATTGAGGTGGAACTTAGCCGCCAGCAATTTGAGGCGATGATTAGCGATATGGTAGATCGTTCGGTGCAAATTTGCCGCCTCGCTATTCAAGATGCAGGCTACCACATGGAGATGGTGGATATAGTGCTACTTGTAGGTGGTTCTTCGCAAATTCCCCTAGTACAGCACAAGGTGAAACAAGCTTTTGGTAACGATAAGGTTGTTCTACATCCCCGCCCGATGTATGCGGTGGCTGAGGGTGCAGCGATTGTGGCAGCTGGGCAAACTGATAAAGTGACAACAGTATCGCGTGATTACTATATCAAGTTGGTAGACGATACTTATAAAGTTATTAGCCGCAATGATATTTTGCCTATACTTACATCACACACCTTCAAAACTGTGGCTGATGGACAAAGGTTGATTCACTTTAAATTTGTTAACCCTGACCAAGTTGGTGAGAAATTAGATGGGGTATATAAAGAGGAAAGTATCGGGGATATGTGGTTGGGATTAAACCATGTTTATCCACGGGGAACGGAAATTTTAGTCAACTTAGAGTTGGATGAGAAAAATAGCGACCTGAAAATGACGGCTACCTTAAAAAATGACCCTTCGGAAAGGGTGAGTTGTACGTTTTCGCATGGGAACCCAGACGAGAGGATTTATCAAGAATTAGAACAAGCGATCGCTGAACTCAATAATCAAGACTTAACCCAACTCGGTGTAGAAGAAGCCTTAAAGTTAGCCGTGCCGATAGTCCAGTCAGCTAATGAGATTATAGATCCCAGAACTAACGAGATGCGTCCTGATATCCGCGATCGCGCTAGGGAAAGTTTGCGGAAGTTTCAAATCTCAATGTCTAAGGAATCTTTGGAAGCCGAATCTTTAGCGATTGAATGCGATCGCCTCATCGCCATTTGTCCTTTTCTCATTCCCCAACCACAGCAGGAAAGATTACAAAAACAGAGTCAAGAGTTGAAAGCGGCAATTAGCGCCTATGACTTATCACGGATGGAAGCTTACAGCGAAGACACCAGACGAGAACTCAACAATCTCCCGGATGAAGCCCAACTTATTCAAGCTAGTCTGTTAGCTATCCGCCAAGCAAGGCAAATTGCCCCCACCCAAGCCAGCGCGATGGCTGATAAATTCTATCGCTTATTAGATGCGATGGAAAGAGACTCTCGACAAGAAGCTGAACGTTTGTGGCAAGAACTGCAACCAGATGTGCAACTTTGGCTAAATCAAGAATTACCCAGCAATATTATTGCCACAGGAATTAGCCGATGAATACTCAGCTTAACTGTCCTGTGTGCAGTTACCAAAATATTACAGGGGATACTTGCCCTAACTGTGATGCCGACTTGCGGGTAATTCGGATGCTGCAAGAATTACCCCATGTTCCCAAGTCATCGGTATGGCCATTAAGAATCACCTTATTATTGTTGATTATTGGTATTGGGTTAGGGGTTGCGAGTAGTTGGATATTTTCCCCACCCCAGTTTAATACAGTCGTTGTTTCTGCTCCTAGTCCCGTTCATCAACCTATAACTCCTCCTCAGCCATCCTCAGCACCCACTACATACACAGTCCAACCGGGAGATAACCTAAGTGCGATCGCCCAAAAGCTATGCGGTAAAGAAACCACTTGGGAGATAATGCTGAAAGCTAATCCCCAACTCCAAGGTAAGGAAAACTATCTCAAGGTGGGTGAGGTGTTGAAAATTCCCCATTGCCTGGAGGGGATTTAATGAACCTTCTGCACCAGTTAAATCAACTCAGCAAAAAACTTTTAGGCATAGGAATTATCGATGCTTGGCAACAAGCACCACAAACTAAAGCCGCTAGTCAAAAAGCTACACAACTAGCCCAAAAAAAACACCTGCGGGAAGCGGTGACTGTAGCAGAAAAAACCCTATCTTTGTGGTCAAGAAAACCAAGTTTTTGTGAACGGTGGATTTGTCGCTTACTCTTGGGTAATCTAATCAATCAACTGACTGGGCAATTGCAAGATTGGCGTAAACAGATAGCCACAGTTGACAAACTAGCTGCTAATGCCAAAATTCTGCTTAAACAAGATACTGGTGATCCTTGGGAAACTCAAGGACTAACAAATGTTATCACCATTTATCAACGTTGTAGCAAAATCATCTATGATGCAGCGATGGTGGAAGAAATTAACCAATGTCAACAGGAACTACAAAAACGTCAACAGTTCCAAGAATTAGTACAGCAGGCGCAATCACAAGCTGGGAATCTGTTTTTTCAAGAAGCGATCGCTTCTTACCAGCAAGCGCAACAACTCTACTCCACCCAAGCTGTTACCCAAGCCATCACCGCAGCTAAAGCCCAAATTCCCCAAGAACAAGCCTACTACTCTAATTTACAACGATCGCAACAAGCGGCAAAAGAAGGAAAATTAAGAGGTGCGATCGCCACCTTAGAAACTGCTTTAGCTAAGTTTCCCCGCAGCGATGGACGAGAATTATTAGACAAACTGCGATCGCTACTCCAAGGTAGAGAATTTTTCCGTCAAGGTTTAGCCGCAGAGAAGGTTAATAATTTTCAGCAAGCTATCTGTTTATATGAAAATGCTAAATCTCTATTACCTGATAATACAAACTGCCGCATCAGATTAGGGCTAGTCACAATTAAAACCCAAGATTGGCAAACTGCTTTATCCTATTTACAAGATTTACCAGGAGAACAAGCCGCATATCTACGCGGATTTGCTTATGCAAAACTAGAAAATTTACAACTAGCGTATCGAGAATGGCAAGGATTATCAAGTGTTGAAATCAGTCAACAGCTAGAAATTCTCAAGCAGCTCAGTCAAAGACAACGCCTGCTTTCTCTGCAAAATATTGAACAATTAGTTAAAACTGAAAATTGGCAGCAAGCAAAAACATCCAGTACAGAATATATCCAAAAATTTGGTTCCCATCCATTAGTAGAAGAAAACCTCAAACACCACATCCAACCCCGTTTAGAAGCAACATTCTGGCAAAGTCATGATTGGCAATTGATTAGCGAACAAGCCAAACAAGAATGGCTAACCAAACCTGATATTATTACCTTACATAATTGGGCAGTTGCTAATTACTATTATGCTCAGAAAGAAACAAATAAAATACCAGATTTAATAATTTCCTTATCAACTGCCCTAGCAAATATTCATAACGATATTAGCCTTCAGGATGTGCCTTGGCTGGGTAATCAACCTGTAGATTTTAAATTAGTATTTAATCAAGTTAAGCACCGTTTAGAATCATTGATTGATACTTTTAAAGATAAAAATATAGAGCATTACTTAAAATATCGTGATTTGTGGAGACTAGAGGCAGCAGCCCTAGATTTAATGGGGCAACCAGCACAAGGAGGGAGTAAAATCCATGAGATATTTTGTACCCCTGGTTGTTATAAACATTATCTAACTTTTGCCCAACCAAATCACAGCAGAAAAATAGATTACAGCCAAAAAATCTTGCATTGCTTATATACAACTTGGGGATTAGCAGTTGCAGCTTGTATCGCCGGAGATAGCCAACGGGCAATTAAATTAAAACCAGCAACAAACCCCAGTGCTGATTTAGAAATATTTGCTAGTAAGTTTGTGGCTTACCACGAAGGCTGTTATTACTTACAACAGCAAAAATGGCGCGAAGCCATCAAGCCACTCAAGCAAGCAAAATCAGAAATTGAAACTAATCAAGAATGGCGACAAGAAATAGATAGACTTTGTAGTTTACAGCGTCAAAATATTTCTGAAGACAAGGAACATCTGACCTTTGCTCAGGCTTGGTATGATATTTTAGAAAGCCGCAATTCTAGAACTTATTTAGCTGAATATAAAGCTGAAGAAATCAGAGAAGAATTAGCAAATCACCAAATTTCTAGACAGCAAGCCCTAAAAAAACTAGAGAAAATTAAATTAATTGATGATGAAAATCCTATTGTGCTGGACTTAATTGAAAGAATAGAAGTTACACTAGCGGGAGAAGTGATTGATGGACTTTTAAACAATAATAGATTCCAAGAAGCAGTTAATTATGCTCAACAAACTGGTAAGCAAAAAGTTAAAGATATATTAGCGGATATTTTTATTGATATATTAATTCAAGGATTTAAAACTAGGAAATTAGGATTTACAGAAATTTATGAATTAGGTGGCTGGGCTTATGAACTGAGTCCGCAAAACCAAAATGTTCAGGGATTTTATACCATCAGCCAAGAACTGCATAATATTTATCATTTTATTAAAAGCGATCGCTACGACGAAGCTGTCTATCGTGCTAAATATTCCCAATATGATGCTGTTAGTGCCTATGTCGGTGATTATTTAATGATGATTTTGCTCAACGGAATGCAAAATCAATCATTACCAGTTCATGTAGCTGATCAATTAGGTCATTGGGTTTATGAACTTTGTCCTGATGACCCAGACTATCAAGAAATTTACCGTCGGCTAAATATTCTTTAAAATGAGGGGGAGAGATGGAACATAATCCTTATGATATTTTGGGTGTATCTCAAGCAGCATCAAAGGCGGAAATTACCAAAGCTGTATCCATAGCAATGAAGCGCAAGCAGTATCCTGTAGATGTGATTGCGAAAGCGCAAAAAAGCTTGATGAAGCCAGAAGAACGCATTGTCGCTGACTATCTGCGTCCCGTATTGCCTCCTATCCAACGTTTCAAGTACAGTGATTTATCAGCCTTAGCAGAGTCTGCCCCTACCTTAGTGATATTGCCACAATTCGATGGATTAGAAAAAGCGATCGCCCAATCTACCCAAGAAGCACATCGAGAACGAGAACCTCTCACATCACCCATATCAGAACTTTTTAGCGAAGGCGTGACAGCTTGCCAAGAAGGACGTTACCCCAAAGCCATAAAATACTTAGAAGACTATTGCCACAAATCTCCAGACCGGAATACTCAGGCATATATTCAAGCCCAGATGTGGTTAATTAGAGCTTATCAGCTTGGTGGACAATTACAACGAGCGATCGCCCTCTGCCAAATGTTAATCAATCATCCCCATCCCCAAGTCCAAAATTGGGCAAACAAAACCTTACCTATGTTATCTAAAGAAACTTCCCGTGTCTGAATCACCCTCAATCTATCTCCAATTTACCCATTGGCTTAAAACCAAACTCCCTGGTAACAAGCCGGATATCTCCTCATCTCCCCAAGATGTACCCACCTTCATCGCTAACCGCTATTTTCTCACCCAAGAACAACGCGACTGGTTAATACAAGAATTTAGCGACTTACAAAAGCAAAATACCACCCTCGAACAGTCCTTGCGAGAACAACAAACTCAAGCCGCAGCTAATACAGAAGATTTATTATTAGAACTGTTAGAAGTTACTGATGCCCTCGAAGCTTTATTGAATTATTTAGAAAACAACCCAGACCCCAGCCCAGAATTTATTCAACGCTTACCCAGGTCTGTAGGTGCAGTTTATCGCAAATTTATCAGTGTATTAAGCAAACGCCAAGTCACCCCAATAGAATTGCAGAGTAACCAACCCGATTTTAATTTCTGCCGAGTAGTAGATCGGGAAATTAGAAATGATGTAGAAGACCAAACAATTACTAAAATTGTTCGTCAAGGTTTTCTCATCGGTGAGAAAGTTTTACGTCCCACAGAAATAATTACATCTAAATTAGAACAGCCATTACAGGAGATAGAAGATAAGGAACAGGCTGAAGACTAAAGTAGGGCTGTATTACTTGTCATTTCATCACAATATTCCCCCTGACCTAAAAAAGTGACCAATAAGTCAGATTTCCATTGGCTATAAACACACAATCATTAACAAGGGTTGCTACTGTATACCCTGGTGATTCCAGCTTTCTTTTTTGAAAAGCTGGCTGGCATCTCATATTGTGGACTTCGTTTAATAATGGTTGTAGATGAACATAGGAATAATCGAGCCTTACAACAACGGATTTTTAGAAGTTTTACCAGAAGGTGAAAGCAGCGATTACTGGCAAATAGCAGCTATACACTTAAACGGTCAAGCCTACTGCCCTACTCCTCAACTTTATCGTTCCGAAAAGCTGGCATTGGCAAAAGCTGCAAAAATCTATGATTGGTTAGCCCAAAACGAATCAGAAATCAGCAATAGCCCATGCTACTGTTCTCCCCTACAAATTATCGTCTGGCAACAATCGAAAGGTAGTCAGTTGACAGTTGACAGTTGACAGTTGTTTTTTCTCCTCATCTCCCCCCACTCCCTCATCTCTCTCATCTCCCTCATCTCTCAACTAACCTCCACTGGGGGAGAAAGTTTCAACATACTAGCTACCACCGATATTAATTTACTTGGGTCAACAGGTTTGGTTAAATGATGCTGAAATCCGGCTTCTAAAACTTGTTGGCGGTCTTCTTCCCTGGAATATGCTGTCAGGGCGATCGCCGGAATTTCGCTTCCCTCTTCTGGGGATAAGGAGCGTAGTTTGCGGATGAGTGTGTAACCATCTTGTTCCGCCATGCCGATATCGCTAATGAGGATGTGTGGCTTTAATTGTCCAATGACGGCTAATGCAGCTTCTACTGATGCAGTTGTTGAGGCGATCGCTCCATATTCTTCAAACAGGAACGCCAAAAAGTTGCGGCTATCAGTTTCATCATCGACAATGAGAACTTTTAAACCAACAAGGGGGGCAGATTTATCGTCGTCCGCAGGAAAATTATCTGTTGGTAGTAGTTGAGATTTCCGGTTTTCTTGAATGAGGGGCAATCTCACTGTAAAAGTGGCTCCTTGCCCTACACCTGGGCTTTCTGCCAATATTGTGCC
Source organism: Nostoc sp. MS1 (assembly GCF_019976755.1). NCBI lineage: Bacteria > Bacillati > Cyanobacteriota > Cyanophyceae > Nostocales > Nostocaceae > Nostoc > Nostoc sp. MS1. Next base: position 99,727 of record NZ_AP023441.1, on the reverse strand, counting down.
TTTGTGGAGTTCTACTAAATGGCGCACGATTGCTAACCCTAGCCCTAGTCCGTTGTGCGATCGCGTTGTGGTAGAGTCTGCTTGACGGAAACGCTCAAAGACTTTAGGGAGAAATTCCGGTTCAATACCAACCCCTGTATCAATGATTTGGATTTGAGCGTGGGTTAAATCACCAGTTGATTCATCATATACCCCTTCTAACTTTACATCTACCTCACCATCTTTTGGGGTGAACTTAATTGCATTCGTCAGCAGGTTCCAGACAATTTGTTGTAACCGTGTTGCATCACCATTAACGTGGGTTAAGCTATAGTCTAACAGTGTGTGAATTTTAATATTTTTTGCCTCCGCCAGAGGACGGACTGCCTCTAAGGCTGCCTCTACTACATTTACTAAGGTAACGGGGCATAAATTCAGCCGTAACTGACCGCGAATAATTCTGGAAACATCTAAAATATCTTCTATTAGTTGCACTTGTGAATTGGCATTGCGTTCAATTGCTTCTAATGCCTTGGCTGTAGCTTTTTCGTCTAGTTTTTTAGAACGCAGAATTTTTGACCAGCCCAACATCGAAGTTAGGGGTGTACGCAGTTCGTGAGACAGAACAGCCAAAAACTCGTCTTTCATCCGGTTTGCCGCCTCTGCTTCTTGTCTGGCGGTTTGTTCGCGGATGACTTGGGCGCGGATTTCTTCGGATTGCTTACGCTCGGTGATGTCTTCGAGTGTACCAACATAACCAAGTAGTTCGCCATTACCGGAAAGCATGGGTGAGGAGCGTACTTGTACCCAACGCAGGCTACCATCAACTGTTTGAAACCGAAACTCATCACAATAGTCGCCGCCTTGGTAGATATAAGTTGACCAACTAGCGATCGCTCTTTCTTTATCTTCTGGGTGAACCGAATCTAGCCAACTTTGCTCTATGCTCTCGGTGGCATCCAAACCGCAAATTGCCTGATAGCGGGGGTTAGTATAATTACAACGCCCTTCTGTATTAATTTCAAAAATACCTATGGGTGAGGAGGTACTTAAGGAACGGAAACGTTCTTCACTTTGCCTGAGTTCACGATTAATTGCTGCTAGTTGGGCTGCTTGGCGTTGGATGGCTTGAGTTTTCTTAAATAGTTCAACAAATACTGTAACTTTTGAAGTGAGAATATTTGCATCTATGGGTTTGAGGAGATAATCAACTGCTCCCAAGGCATAACCCTTAAATAGCATTTGGTCGCTGGTACTAAAAGCTGTGAGAAAGATAATCGGAGTTTGACGCGACCTGCCACGATTACGAATGAGGGTAGCTGTTTCAAAACCATCCATCCCCGGCATTTGCACATCTAATAAAATTACCGCAAAATCTTGATGCAGCAAGCTGCGCAAAGCTTCCTCTCCCGAAGTTGCCCTCACCAAATTAGCGCCTAGCCGCTCTAAAATCGCCTCTAGTGCCAGTAAATTTTCCACTTTATCATCCACTAGGAGGATGTTTACATTGGGTTCTGGCTGCATTGATTCATTTCCGTATAGAATAACCAAGATTTACTAATAAAGGAGCAATATCTGGGAGTGATAAAATCCAGTCTACTGCAACAGCAGATATTGCTGCGGCTGGCATGATAGAACTAGCGGCTGTGCTGGGTTCTTGTACAATAGTTTTACCCCCTTGAGCTTTGATTTTTTTTAGTCCCTGCATCCCGTCCTGATTAGCGCCTGTTAATATTACACCAATCACTTGCGCCCCATAAATATCGGCAGCAGAATCAAAGAGTACATCAATAGATGGTCTAGCATAGGAAACGGGTTCATCAGTAGAAAGGGCAAAAAAACCAGGTTCAACCAATAAATGATAATCAGCTGGGGCTAAATAGACTTTTCCTGGTGAAATTTCATCTTTATCTTCCACCTCTCGCACGGGTAAAGAAGTGTATTCTTGAATCATCCCCCTGAGAGTGTCGTCAGAATTTTTGTGACGATGTTGAACAATTGCTACTGGTAGTGGGAAATCAGCAGGTAAATTTCCTAAAACCGTTTGCAGTGCGGATAATCCTCCTAAAGACGTTCCCATAACTACTATTTTAAATGACACTAATTTAGCCTCCGGTAGAGCTTTTCACCCTTGGCTATTTCTTCATAGTACTGCTCGTAAGAAGTAAATCGGAGGGATTCTTGCTTGCCTAAACCCAAAATCCCAAAGCTGCATAAACTGTTATGGAAGAGCGTATGTACACGTTTTTGCAGTACCTGATTGAAGTATATTAAAACGTTCCGGCAAAATATAACATTAAACTCATTAAAAGAACTATCTGTAGCTAGATTATGCTGGGCAAAGATAACGTTTTCGCGCAATGAAGCACGAAATATGGCGTGGTCATAAGCCGCAGTGTAGTATTCCGAGAAAGACTGCTTGCCACCTGCCCTTAAATAAAGCTGAGTGTATTCCTGCATCATTTTGAGCGGAAAAATCCCACTTTTGGCATTCTGTAATACTTTCTCATTTGTGTCGGTGGCATAAATCCGGCAACGGTGGTAAAGATTTTCTTCCTGTAGGAGGATGGCCATTGAGTAAACTTCCTCTCCGGTAGAACAGCCAGCGTGCCAGATGCGGATAAATGGGTAAGTCCGCAGTAATGGCACAACTTGCTTCCTAAAAGCTAGATAAAAACTAGGATCACGAAACATTGATGTGACATTGACTGTGAGACTGAGTAAAAATCTTTCTAGGCAAGTGCGATCGTGGAGTAATTTTTCTTGTAATGCGGAAATATTTTCTAAACCCTCCAAACGGATAAAACTATGTATGCGGCGTTTGAGTGAAGACACAGCATAGTTACGGAAATCATGACCGTAGTATTGGTAAATTCCTTCTAAAAGTAACTTGATTTCTATATCTTCTAGGTTAGGTTTAAATAACATCATAAATAATTTAGGGGAACACGTAATAGGGAACAGGCTAAAAAGCTAGTTGCTTATGAGTATTATGATTTATTAACTCCCTTGGGGAGAGGGTGCGGGGAACAGGAAGGAAGAGATTTAGGCATATACTGAGTTTCTTCTCAAATCAAATATGAGTCCTATATCTTTATTAATAATCTTATAGAATGCAAATCTTTGGCTTGTTACATTAGAAGGAATTTCTTTACACAACTTCTATATGCAGGGAATAACTAAAAACAGCAAAATCCCCCTGAATTTCAGGGGGAACTACATCTAGGAGGGCATTTTATATTTAACTAATCAGCCAACAGTGGGAAATTTATGCAGCTTAATGGAGGTTAACAATTATAAGTAACAGTTTAATTGCTAAGTTGGCTGAGATTGCGATCGCCCAACGCGACATCACATGCTCACCAACTGTAGTTTTAAAATAAAAATTAGATTTGGATTTTTAGCTAATGAGTGTCATAATTCCCGATGATATCCTTCGAGCATCGAACATGACTAAGGATGAACTTAAATTAGAAATTGCCTTATTGCTTTATCAGCAAGGGAAAATTAGCGCTGGTAAAGTTAGAACTTGGTTAGGAATCACCGTACTAGAGTTTCAACATGAACTAGCAAAACGCAGCTTATATACCAACTATGATGTTGAAGACTTTCAAGCTGATTTACAGACATTGCAATCAATGGGTCTGCTGTGATTGTAGTTAGTAGGAAGATAATTAAACATTGATAAAATTGGCAAAATACAATGCTATCAATTACTTCATTTATAAAAGAAAAGTATGACTAAGCTTATCGTCATTACTGGTATCAGTCGAGGTTTAGGTTATGCCTTGACAGAAAAATTTATTGAGGAGGGACATACTGTTATTGGTTGCGCTCGTTCTCAAAGCACTGTTGAGAAATTAACTCAGAGATTTGGTACTCCCCACAATTTCGCGGCTCTAGATGTAGCAGATGAGGCACAAGTAAAAGCTTGGGCAGAGGATATACTTAAGCAGTATGAACCACCAGATTTGTTAATTAATAATGCGGCGATCGCTAATCAACCCGCGCCTTTATGGGAAGTTCCCTCCCAGGAGTTTTCCCAGTTAATTGATATCAATATCAAAGGCGTGGTGCATATAATTCGCCATTTTGTACCCGCAATGATAGAAAAACAGCGCGGGATTATTGTTAATTTAAGTTCCGGCTGGGGACGTTCAACCTCACCCTTAGTTGCTCCTTACTGCGCCTCAAAATGGGCAATTGAAGGCTTAACTCGTGCGTTAGCACAAGAATTACCTGTGGGAATGGCGGCTATTCCCCTCAATCCAGGAATTATTCATACTGAGATGTTAGAGGTTTGTTTTGGGGAAGAAGCAGCTAATTATACACCGATTTCTCAATGGGTATTAAAAGCTGCACCATTTATTCTCCAGTTAAAACCCACAGATAACGGTGTACCACTGACAGTTTCTAGTTAATGGAGTTAAGTAAAATGAGCTTTTTAAGCCTCTCCCCGCGTCGGGGAGCCAGTGCGTTGGGCGGCTGGCCTCCGGCAACGCCAAGGGCGAATGCCGACTTGTAGCAACTGGCGTGAGAGGTTTGGAGAGGGGTCAAATCTCATCCATCGAACTCACGTTAATAAGGGCTTTTCTCTGGATATAGCAACTTAACACGCTTTTGGTGTAATGCTAATTCCTCTTGGTGTAGCTGCTCTAACTGCCCTACTATCTCTTCTTGTACTCCTATAATAGAAGCCATTTGCCGAATTTTTGCCTTTTCCTGTTCATGAATTTCTCCATCAGCAGCACAAGCTCTAATTGCGGTGAGAAGTAAATCTCTTTGTGCTATGGATACTTGAGGAGAGCGAGCAATGACATCTTCTAAATTTTCATCTGCTTCGTAAGCTTTTAATTCTTCAATTACCCAGTCTGCTACTCCCCAAGATGCACAGAATCCAATTGCCCAATTCTTTTCTTCGCTTGAGAGAGTTCCATCACCTTTAGCACAACATAAAACTGATTTCATATAAATGCAACAATCTTCATCTGTAGGTATCTGACTAAAGCCAAAGAACCAGTTAAATGTCCAAGCTTGACCAAGTTTTCTATTGTCAGACATGAGTTTTCCTGCTATTTACTACCAGAATAAAATTCTTCTGGAATGTTCTCAGTAATAGAGTAAAAATTCAAGGACATTTAAGACAGTAAAAAATAATTTTGAGACAGTTAAGACAGTTAACAAAGAATATTTTAGCCTGAAAAGATTTAATAGCAAAATGCTTGATATTAAACATCTATCAGCTAACTATTTAAACCTCAATTTCTTACCTTTTTACGCACTATTTTTTATAGTTGTTCAATTATATTTACACGCTGGCTAGATTTTTAACCTTTTATGCTTCCTACTTTGGTCTTGAAGTAACGATTAATGAATGACTACCGATACAACCAGACTCTCAATAGAGATAATAGTTGTTCTGTGTCTACTGGTTTGGTAATGTAATCAGAAGCGCCAGCCTCGATGCACTTTTCGCGATCGCCTGGCATGGCTTTGGCTGTTAAGGCGATAATAGGTAGGGTGCGGAATTGTGCTTGTTGGCGGATATGGCGTGTTGTTTCGTAACCATCCATTTCTGGCATCATCACATCCATTAATACAGCATTAACATCAGGATTGGTTTGCAACTTATCTATGCCATCTCTACCATTTTCGGCAAATATTACCTGCATTTGGTAGCCTTCTAACAAACTGGTGATGGCGAAGATATTTCGCAAATCATCATCGATAATTAAGATTTTGCGATTTGCTAATACTGGGTCGGTTTGATGCAGTTGTTCTAATATTTGCCGTTGTGGCTGGGGTAAATTTGCCTGGACTCGATGTAAAAATAGGGCAGTTTCATCTAGTAAACGTTCTGGCGATCGCACATTTTTAATAATAATACTCTCGGCTAAACTTCGTAGTTGTGTTTCTTCTTGACGGCTGATTTCTTTACCTGTATAAACAATAATTGGTAGTTTTGATAAATTAGGTTCTTGTTTAATTTTTTCTAGCAGTTCTAAGCCGCTCATATCAGGTAAACCCAAATCCAACACTATACAATCAAAGTGTTGTAAGCGGATAATTTCTAAGGCAGCAGATCCTGTATTCACCGCCATACTCTGCACATCACTATTACCAATGAGGTCAATAATACTTTGAGCTTGTATAGCGTCATCTTCTATAACTAAAAGACGTTTTACTTTGCGGTCAATGAAAGTTTTGATATCAGTTAATGTTTGATTTAATATTTCTGGGGAAACTGGTTTTTGTAAAAAAGTAATTGCGCCTAACTGCAACGCTTGTTGTTCGCGGTCATCTACAGAGAGGATATGAACAGGGATATGTCTGGTTTGGGGGTCATGCTTGAGGCGGTCTAGCAAAGTTAACCCGTCCATATCTGGCAAATAAATATCTAATGTAATGGCATTTGGTTGATATTGTCGTGCTAAGGCTAAACCTTGTCTACTATTTAAAGCAACTATACCTTTAAAGCCTTGTTGCCTTGCTATATCTAGTAAGATCCGAGCAAATTTCTCGTCATCATCGATAATTAATAAGATGCGATCGCCTTTTTGAATTATCTGGCGATCGTCGTCAATAATATTAGTATAGGCAACGGGTTGTATTTCTTCTGTAGACGTTGCTGGTAAAATTTCTGGAACAATGGGTGATAGCTGGGGTGTTACTTTTGCCTTAGTTCCTGGGTAAATTTGGGGTAAATACAACGTGAAAGTACTTCCCTGTCCTGGTTGACTGACAAGTCCCAATTTACCACTTAACATATACGCTAGTTCACGGCTAATAGATAAACCTAAGCCTGTTCCGCCGTACTTGCGGCTAGTTGTACCATCTGCTTGCTGAAAGGCTTCAAAGATAATTTGTTGTTTCTCAAGCGGAATACCAATACCTGTATCGCTAATAGCAAATATAATCATGAGATTATTGCTATTAATTTTATCTACCCCAATTTGTAAAGTTACCCCTCCCTGCTCAGTAAACTTGAAAGCATTAGCTAACAAATTCTTGAGGATTTGTTGTAGACGTTTGGGGTCAGTTGATATTGTTTGTGGTAAATTTTCGTCAAGTTTAATAGTAAAACTTAGACCCTTATGTTGGGCAACTTCTCGAAATGTTCTTTCTAAATAATGATATAACTCTCTAAAATCGATTTGTTCTACTTCTACTGATAAAGTGCCTGATTCAATTTTTGCTAAATCTAAAATATCATTAATTAATTCTAATAAATCTGTTCCCGCCGAGTAGATTGTTTGACTATATTCTACTTGTTTATTAGTTAAGTTACCTGCTGAATTATCTGCTAGTAGTTTTGCTAAAATTAACAAACTATTCAGTGGAGTACGCAATTCATGAGACATATTTGCCAGAAATTCAGATTTGTATTTGGAAGACAACGCTAACTGTTCTGCCTTATCTTCTATAGATTTTCTAGCTTTCTCGATTTCTTGATTCTTCCGGGCAACTTCTTTATTTTGGATTTCCAGTAACTCGGCTTTTTCTTCTAATTCTTCATTGAGTTGCTGTAATTCCTCGTTCGATTGCTGCAATTCTTGCTGTTGTTGTGTTAGTAGTTGTTGTGAATCCTCTAATTCTTGTGTTTGCTGTTCTAAAAGTTGATTACTTTGTTTGAGTTCTGTCGCTAAAGCCACAGATTCATCCAAAAGATTTTGTGTTTGAGCGCTAGCAGCAATGCTATTTAAAAATACGCCCATAATTTGACTAAACTGCTCAAGAAATGTCAAATGTAACTCACTAAAGCGGTGAAAAGAAGCAATTTCAATTACCGCAATTACTTCTGTTTCAAATAACACAGGTAATACTATAATATTGAGTGGTAAAGCTTCACCTAAGCCAGAATTAATGCGGATATAATCACTAGGTACTTCAGTTAATAATATTCTTTGTTGTTCTAAGGCACATTGTCCTACTAATCCTTCACCCAGACGTATTCGATTAGCTAAATGTCGACGTTCGTTAAAAGCATAGCTACTAACTAATTTAAAGACAGGATCATCGCTAGTTTTATCAAGCACATAAAACACACTCTGCTGTGAATCTACCAGTGGTGTGAGTTTGGATAAAATCAAATTAGCAACACTCTCCAGACTACGCTGCCCTTGTAGTAATTGTGTAAATTCAGCTATATTTGACTTGAGCCAATTTTGTTCCTCGTTTTTTTTTGTAGTAATTCTGAGGTTAGCTAACATCTGATTAAAAGTACGTGTTAACACACCGATTTCGTCTTGGCGATCGCTATCTGGTAAACTAACAAATAAATCCCCATTAGACATCTTTTGAGCAGCATGAGAAATTTGTCGTAAGGGTGAAGAAATATGTCTGGTCAATATATATCCAATTAGAGCCAGAATCAAAGCTATTAATGGAATAAAATAAGTAATAAGGGCAAGGGTATTACTGGCAGCTGCTTTTGCTAAGGCTGTACGTTGCTCTAATAATCTTAGTTCCTCCGCATTCATTTGCTGACTAATGTTGCGGATTTGCAACATTAAGATTCTGCCGCTATCTGAAAGCATTGCTTTTTGAGCAGACGTAAAACCTTGATTTTGCCGCAAATCAATTACGGCTTGCATAACATTTATTCTTTGATTAATTAGTGGCTCTAGTTTATCAATATAACCTTGTTGTTTTGGGTTATCTGATGTTAATCTTTGCAATTCTTGAATTGTTTTATCAAGTGATTTTGTAGCTACTTGATAAGGTTCTAAATATCGCTGTTCTCCAGTAATAATGTAACCACGTTGTCCCGTTTCTGCTGTAGATAATAAACTATTAAGCTCTGCCAATTGGCTCAGAACTTGGTAAGTATGTTGTTCTTTTCGGGAAGCAGCTATTAATTCTTGAATACTTTGATAAGAAACAAAACCTATCGTACTCAAAATCACAATACTTATAGTAAAGCCTGCTCCAATTTTAGAGCCAATTTTTAGACGGTTCAACATTATTCGGGCTTAATTTCAGCTAAGTTTACTACTACTATTTAATTTATCAATTCATTGCGAATTTATATAAATTTGCAATTATAAATAGTAATTAAAGTATCTAGAATCAACTTGTTTAAGACATCTTTAATTAAAATCTAAAAAAGTAGACTAAGTAAAATCAACATTTACATTTGTAAGTTGCAAATGCTACAACATAAAGCAAAATACAAGTATTTTTATGTAGGATAACCTCAAAACCCTAGATAAATTTGCTTTTCATCATTCTCAACTTAATACCAAAGTATAAAATTTGAGGTCATGGATGCTTCACAATCAATATCGTATATTTATTTTTACCAGTTTAGTAACTCTTTTTGCTTGCCCACTGTTTACATATAATTCCTCGTTAGCACAATCAACGCCGTCAATCCTTCCCACAAGTAGTTCCACTTTACTAGCAGCAAATTATCTCTCCCCACTAGAACAACAAGTGATTCAGGAGATGAACAAAGTCAGGACAAATCCTAGATCATACATCCCTATCATAGAAAATTATCGAAAACGTTTCCAAGGCAATCGGGTAAAAGTATCTAATAATACCTATTTGATTACGCAAGAAGGAATCAAAGCAGTAGATGAAGCGATCGCCTTTCTCAAGTCAGTCCGTCCTGTGGGAACATTGAGAATATCTCAGGGAATGTCCTTGGGTGCTAAGGATCATGTTAAAGACCAAGGCCCAAAAGGTGTGACTGGTCATAATGGTAGCGATGGTAGCACCCCCTTCACACGCATTAATCGCTATGGTAAATGGCAAATCACGGCTGCGGAAAATATCAGTTACGGCCCAAATACAGCACAAGATATTGTCATGCAGTTGATTATTGATGATGGCGTACCCTCACGCGGTCATCGCACCAATATTTTTAACGGTGCTTTTAACGTTGCTGGCGTTGCTTATGGAAATCACAAAACTTATAGAACGATATGTGTGATTACCTATGCTGGGGGATATTTAGAGAAATGAGAAGCTAAGGGTGAATATATCAGATTTCCGAAAAACTTTACCCATTTTGTGGAGCTAAATACAGCACTTTTCATCTAGATGCAGTGTTTTACTCTAACCTCTGTGATCATGACATTACTGAACAATCTGCAATTTTGGAAGTCTGTTCCCGAAGCATCTCAAAACAGCCGTGAGATATCACCACAAAAATATACTCTCTCACCGTTAGAACAACGAGTGGTAGAGGAGATGAACAAAGTACGGACAAATCCTCAAGCATACTTACCAATTTTGCAAAGTTACCGCCAGTGCTTTCAAGGAGACAGAGTTAAGCTGACAGATTACGTTTATTTGCAAACACAGGAAGGGACAAAAGCAGTAGATGATGCGATCGCATTTCTCAAATCAGCCCATCCTGTGGGAACATTAGATATATCTCTAGGTATGTCTTTAGCTGCCAAAGATCACGTCAAAGACCAAGGTAAAACAGGTGCTACAGGACATGATGGGAGTGATGGTAGCGATCCCTTCACTAGACTAAATCGTTACGGTAATTGGCTAGTTACAGCAGGCGAAAACATCAGCTACGGTTCCAACACCGCCCAAGATATTATCATGCAGTTAATTATTGATGATGGCGTACCCTCACGCGGTCATCGTACCAATATTTTCAATCCTGCATTCAAAGTTACAGGAGTAGCCTTTGGTATCCACGCTACTTACAGACAAATTTGTGTAATTACCTATGCTGGTGGTTATACCAACATAGAATTGTAGGCGTATATTAGCGGTTTCTCAATAGCTTAGACGATACTTTAACAGAAGCAAGCTACACAATTAAGGAGTTTAGACATTAAATGATCACCACTTGATTAAAAAGTATTTACAACAAACAAGATGCAAAAGTCTGTACCAATTTTCCTAAATCATGTTGAATGTACCATTGGTGAGAATTGTTTGCAATTTCTTGAAGTTGATCACTAGTCAATTGTGTTAACTGTTTACTAGGGATAAGATAATTTGTATTAACTTTCAATCCATCCCCTTCAGACTGAATATCATCAGAACTAATTGGTAATAGACCATGACTACAGTAAGCAGCAAAGATAGTTGATTTGCCTATTTTTCCTGCTGCATGGGAGTAATCAACAAAACCAGCCAAAGAGCTTAACATTAACTCACCGATTACTTCTGGCGGTTGTACCCCCATTTCCACCAAAGGAATTTCTTGAAAATCTGCTAAAGCTACACCACAAGGAGGTCCAATATCACAAATTTTTTCAATGCCTAAAGCATGACAACATTCTAAAAGTTGCGGATAGAATTTTTGATAAACTGTACGACGAGATTTAGAACCAAATACAATCATTGTCCGATTTCGTTCAGATAGAGGAGGAACTTGAGCAGGTTCTCCAATAGTAGAAAAATTAGGAATACAAATAACTGATCGATTTAACCATTTTGACAGATAGTTTTGTGCAACAAAATTATTCGTCAGGATATGATTAGCCATTCCTGCCGTACTTAGACAAGAAACAATATGCTTAGGTGCAGGTAAATATAATCCTTTTCTTTTAAACTGAGTAGTTAACTCATGAAACATAACAGTTAGCTTAAAAGGATGCTGTTTTCGCGCTACCCTTAAATTGTGTAATAACCAAAAGGCAGTTTCTTGTTGTTCGACAAAGTTGTAATGAAGCACGATAGCTTCAAAGTCATCTGGAAGGAGAGTAAGAAAATGCTCTGTACGCTTTTCTTTTATTCTTTTAACAGGAAATTGCTCAAGATAAGGATGCTCTTTAACATATTTGGCAAACCATAGCTCATAAGTTATAAAGTAGGTAAATATATCATGTTCCGACAAGAGTTTTTGGGCAATAGTCAAAGAATAATCTCCGATTCCACTTGCTATTGGAGGAAGATGAGGGACTAATTGAATAATGTTCATATAATTTAGTTTTACTATTGCGTAAAGGTAACACCAAAAAATAAACTATCCAAATTGAGTGTTAATAGGGTGCATCAGTTTAAGTATTTTTTGGTGTAGCTAGGTTTTATCGTACTGACGCACCCTACATTTTGAATATTTTTCATTTGGAAGACTTAAAAGAGTAACAGCCAAAATCAGCATTAAATCAGAAATTACATATAAGCACGCTTGATTTTTCCTTGTAATTTTTTAACTTTTTCAATAATCACTTCTCCTACTTTTTTAGGACGCAACTGGCTAGGCTTGTGTTCAGGCTCAAAAATGAAGCGATAGTGCAAGAAAATATCTTTATATTGAATTGGTTCATCTATACCCTTGCAGAGATTTTGGAATTGAGAAACTCCATAAGTCATATAATGGAGACGATGAATAGGCTTTAATCCGTCTTCGTTATAAAGCACATTATCAATAGTCACAAAGTTGTCAGCATTAGCACAATTGCCAGTTCGTTGTCGAGAATCATCACTTTGGGTAAAGTTGAACCGGCTTGGTTTATTTATGAGGGTCATACAACAGAATAAAGCCGAATCAGACCACCAAGATTTATCCTTAATCCAAGATATCTTTTTCTCAGTAATCAGCTTTTTGCGTAAATTATCTAAATTTTTATAACTAAAAACACCTGGTTTAGAACCCCAAAAGCTCACACAATGTATTACAGGGTAAATTTGTTCTTCTGCTATAGATAAGTCTTGAGCTACTTGTTTAATATCGAGTTCTGTTAATGGTTCTCTTTTCTTGTGTTCCCAATCATCGAAAACTAAATCATAGCTTTTGAGTTTATCAAAGACATCATCAACTGATTTCATAACTAAAGTATCAGCATCGAAGAAAATAAATTCATCAAACTCGCCATCAAAAGCCACTAGTTTGCGAGCAACGTTAGTTTTATACCAGCTAGGACGTAGCCATCTTGAAGCCTGACTCATGGGATGAGCATTCCAACATTCCCAATAAAATTTATCCCATTGCGCAATTGCCTCTTGATTATCAAAAATTGTTATATTGGGATAACGTTGGGTAATTGCTTTAACTTTATCCATATTGTTATTGTAGGGAATAACACATATTGGAATATCTTTACCAACATTTATGTGACAACTATTGATAAAAGCTATTAGCTGATCGTAGACATTATCATTCGCTAGGGTATAGATACCTCTCATTGTCATCAACTCCTGGTTAAAAAATAATGATGTAGAGAGTGTAGCGTTTTTCTATTTAATGGGAATGAGAGAAATTTTGCGATCGCTCAATTAGTCGATGGTGTGCTTTTACATTATTAAACTGAGTTTACAGTATAATCAAGCACTAATCTATAGAAAGATTTAGTCACATTTTAACTAAAATGACTTTTAAGAAGTAAAAATAATTTAAAAATCGCCGCTCCCCGTATTCCGCAAGATACATATGGGGTCTTTCCGGCAAACTAGATAAAAAATCAAGTCAGTTCGGGTTTACTTTTGTCTAAGTCCCACTAATTAACCTGATGATTGCTGTGGCTGAAAAACTCAACTTTTACATTCAAGGTCAAGGCTTCCCCATCTTAGGATTACATGGTCATCCTGGTAGCGGTCGCAGCCTTTCTGTATTTACCAATCACTTATCAAAACGCTACCAAACTATTGCCCCTGATTTACGTGGATACGGCAAAAGTCGCTTTCGTAGCGATTTTACTATGCAGGATCATTTAACTGACCTAGAAGCTTTACTAGACGACTTGCAAATTGAAAAATGCCTAGTATTAGGCTGGTCGCTGGGTGGAATTTTAGCAATGGAGTTAGCCTTGCGCCTCCCGCAACGGATCACCGGATTGATTTTGGTGGCTACAGCCGCTAGACCGAGAGGAAATCACCCGCCGATTTCCTGGCAAGATAACCTTTATACAGGTATTGCGGCTCTACTGAATTATATTAAACCGAGTTGGGGCTGGAATATCGAAACTTTTGGTAAGCGATCGCTCTTTCGCTACCTCATCCAACAACACACACCCACAGCTTATAATTACATTGCCCAAGAAGCAGTCCCAGCCTATTTGCAAACTTCTACATTTGCAACTCGCGCTCTTAACAGCGCCCTCCGCTTAGGATACAATCGTGTCGCCGACCTTGAGCAAATTCACTGTCCTAGTTTAGTGCTTGCTGGCGCTCTTGATAGACACATTACAGCCGCTTCCAGTTTAGAAACAGCACAAAACATCAAACATAGCCAATGGCAATGCTACCTCAATACCGCTCATCTTTTCCCTTGGGAAATACCCCAACAGGTACTAAGCGATATTGACCTGTGGTTAGCAAACAACTCACAGGTAATTAGTAGTCAATAGTCCAGACTCCATAGTCTATAGTCAAAAGTCAAATACAATAACTGATGACTAATGACCATTGACTAATGACTAATCACTATTGACTAATTGCCTAATCTACATCTGACCGCTAAAGGCAGGCTTTACTTTGCGGTCAAGACGTTCCCCCAGGTCATCAGCAATTGTCAAATTCTCAGGCTTGCAGCGCTTCACGTTTATACCTATCCCTTGCGCCCCTTCGCTTTCTAAATCCTCTAAGTAGCCTTTGATAGCTACCTTTGCCTCAGCAGAACTCAGGAACGGGCCGAAATAGTATGTGCAGCGAGGGTTTTGGGTGGTAATTTCTACCCACCAAGCCAAGCCTAATGAATTGAAACTATTAATTGTAATTTCCTTCAGGTGTTGCCAAATTGTTGTCATGGTTGTTGCCAATTGATCAAAGTGGTACTGAATGTTTAACAACAGATTATTAATATTTTTTGTTGTTACATTTCTTTATACTCTTTTACTGATGATTTTCATAGAGGTTTTGGTAATTTATCTAAGTACAAAGTGTTTAGTGATCTTTGGCGGAAAATCTCATAAAGTGCCATTCCTGCTGCAACAGAGGCATTGAGACTAGGGGTCTTACCCACCAGAGGAATTGATACCAAAACATCACATGAGCGCTGAGTTAACATACTCAACCCTTCCCCTTCTGAGCCAACAACCAAAACTATCGGCCCACGAAAGCTGACTGTATGCAGAGGCTCACTAGCACCAGCCGCCGTACCGTAAATCCAAAAACCAGCTTCTTTCAAATCTTCTAAAGCACGGCTGAGGTTTACTACTCTAGCGACAGGAAAGTTTTCTAAAGCGCCGGCTGCTACCTTTACCACTGTAGAAGTGATCCCTGATGCCCTTCTTTGAGGAATGACCAACCCTTGAGCGCCAATTGCTTCGGCTGTGCGGATAATTGCACCCAAGTTATGAGGATCTGTAATGCCGTCAGCTACAACAATTACCGGATCGGTAGTAGATTTAGCTTGGGCAATTAGTTCATATAACTCAATATATGAATAAGGCGCAATCTGGGCTGCTATACCCTGGTGATTAGCTTGATTGGTAATTTGGTCTAAGCGTTTGGGTTCTACTTCGTCAATGACTGTGCCATTTTCTTTGGCTTGCAGAATCAAATTATGAAATCGGGGATCGTAACGGAGGCGAGGCGTTACCCAGAGCCGGTTGAGTTCACGTTGATTTTCTAAGGCACTCAACACGGGATGACGACCATAAATAACGTCGCTATCTTCTTGTGGTTTAGGTGTGGGGGCTGTATCTACAAATTTGCGCTGAGGGCGTGGCGGACGAGGCTTAGAAGAAGTGGAAGAATTACCTTCACTACTTGGACGAGAACTACGAATAGGATTAGCTAGAACTCGCTTACCTTTGATTTTGATTGGTTGTCCGCGATTTGCTTCGCTTGAGGTCTTGATTTTTTTAGGTTTATTAGTCATAGGATTTTGACGTATGGCGCATGGGTAGACAATCCGATTCCTGGATGTACGGAACCTCGACGTAAAAATTTTGCCAGAGATGAAATCTTTAATTTATTCTTCTGTCTCTAAATAGATTTTCTGTAAAAGTTCGGTCAAACGTGGGAAATCAGTCAGATAAAGATAGCCAATTAAAGCTTCAAGACTAGTTGCTTGTTGATATATTTCGGGATCAACCCTTTTGGGGCGACCTGTGGCAGCATTACGGCCTCGGCGGACAATTTCTAATTCACTTGCCTTGAGGTAAGGAGTCAGCGATCGCAAATGTAGCGCCTGTGTTTCTGCTCTTACTTGTGCTACTACTAATCGATGGTAAGCATCTGATCGCTTCAGTGGTAGCAGATAAGACATTCTAACATATAGTTCATAGATTGCATCCCCTAAATAAGCCAAAGCCGCCGGGGAAAGTTGTTGCAATTGTGTTTGAGAAATATTTTGGATTAACGGCGCAGTGGTTGCCAAGAGTGCTTGATTCCAAGATAAATCCGGCTTGAGGTCTTCATCTTGTTTATCTAATAACTCTTCCTCCTGGGACTTCACAAATTCATCATTCCTTGACTGGGTATTATTGAAAGCAAAAGCTAAATGTTTGGGATACCTAATTCTAGTAGTTTTTTATAAATTTCAACGATATCTCTATTGTCTTTATACTTTACTCTATTTATCAAGCATCTATCTATAGGGGGAGATAAGGGAGTGGGGGAGATGAGGGAGACAAACAATATTTATCACTTATTACTCAGCACGCGCTAAACGCGCCGCTACCGCTAACAGCACTTATTACTCACCTATAAATTAAGCTATGCCGAAAAGCTCGGAATAGCTTAATTTTTCTATAGATCAAGCACCCTTTATGTTTTCTACAGCTGCGTCAACCGTGGATTGCAGTGAGAGGAACTTCTCTAGGCGAACGAGCTTGACCGTTTGTGTGACTCGTGCATTGGTGACAATTTGCAAGGTTCCTTCGGCATTTTGTGCCTGCTTGGCTAGTTGCACTAGAGCGCCCAAGCCGGAACTGTCAACAAAGTCAATTTGCGAAAGATCCAGAATAATATGCTTTGGGCCTTCATCAATTTTGCCGCCAAGTACCTTGCGAAACGTCGGCTCAGAAAAGGCATCTAACAGACCTGTGAGGCGGAATAGCTGATAGTTATCGCGGGCTTCACGAGTCCCTCTCAGGCTTACGGTTAGATTTAGTGGTTCAGCAATAATTCCCTCCTCGTCGTTAAAGTGAACGCTCAAGTATAAATGGTTTTTGGGCGCGTTGTCTACAACCTGCTGAGATATGGGGGGTTGGGGAATAAATTCAAAATTCGTCTTGGAAAGTTTCCTACGGTGGGAAACCCACCTACAGAACTTTCCGCAAAATTCAAAATTCAAAATTAAGAATTTTTGAGACTTTGAAATAAGCTATACGGGTTTTATTATATTCCCCAGTCCTTAATCCCTAGTTTCTTGTACCGTTTTAACTCACTTGGGCTGTGGTTGCTTGTTTTGCTGCTCGCATTTCTTGGACAAACTGGGCAAATAAGTAATCAGCGTCGTGAGGGCCTGGGCTGGCTTCTGGGTGGTACTGGACTGAGAATACGGGGAGAGATTTGTGGCGTAAACCGGCGACTGTGCGATCGTTTAAGTTGAGGTGGCTGATTTCTACAACCGACTCAGGTAAGGAATCTGGGTCAATCGCAAAGCTGTGGTTTTGGCTGGTGATTTCTACCCGTTGTTGTAAACCAGCAGGTTGATTTAAACCCCGATGCCCAAATTTCAGCTTAAAGGTTTCTGCCCCTAAAGCATGACCCAAAATTTGGTGTCCCATACAAATACCAAACATGGGTTTTTGGCTTTCGAGCAAGGCTTTGGCTGTGGTAATTCCTTCTGTCACCGCCGAGGGATCGCCAGGGCCGTTAGATAGGAAAATACCATCTGGATTGTATTTGAGGATTTCTTCTGGTGATGTATCGGCAGGTACAACAATGACTCGACAACCATAACTGGCTAAACGCCGCAAAATATTACGTTTAACACCAAAATCTAGAGCTACAACGGTCAAGGATTCCTGACTATTTACCTGAGCTTCTGGGTTAAATTCCCAAATTGAGGTTGTCGGATCTGACCATTCGTAAACTTGAGAGGTGGTGACTTCTCTAACTAGATTTAAGCCGCTCATATTGGGGGCTGCTTGTACCTGTTCTAACAACTCCGCTTCATCTAAAATTTCTGTAGAGATACCACCATTCATCGCTCCGTACATGCGAATTTTGCGGGTAAGAGCGCGGGTATCAATGCCAAAGATGCCAGGGATTTGATGCTGTTTGAGGTAGTCGGGTAAGGATTGTGCCGATCGCCAGTTACTGGGTTTATAACAGATATTACGGGCGATCGCACCCCGCACTTGCGGACGTTCTGATTCTTCGTCTTCTGGGTTAACGCCTGTATTCCCCAATTCGGGATAGGTGAACACGACAATTTGACCGCAGTAACTAGGATCGGTCAACACTTCTTGATATCCAGTCATACCAGTGTTGAACACAACTTCGCCTATAGTGGTTCCCGTCGCACCGAAAGACCAACCACGGTAAGCGGTTCCATCTGCTAAAACAAGGAGAGCGGGGATTGCGTCAGACAAGGGCATAAGCGATGAATAGAATTGGGGAGTGGGGAGTGGGGAGTGGGGAGTGGGGGAGATGAGGGAGATGAGGGAGAGCGGGGAGTTTCTCTCTTATCGTCTTCTCTGTAATTTCCTAGTCTCTAGCTCCTAGTCCCCAGTCCCTATAATACTGCGAGTGTTAATTATCCCATGAGTTTGTAAATTAGACGTTCGCAAGTAAATTAATTAAAACTTAAAATCAAAATAGTGAAATTATGGGAAAATGCCACAACTATTGCGGAAGGAGATGAGGAAGATGAGGGAGATGAAGGAGATGAGGTAGACAAGGTAGACAAAAAATTAAAAATTCTCCCCCCACCTCCCCTACTTCCTCATCTCCCCCACTCCCCACTCCCTACTCCCCAATGTTTAAATGCCTTCGCTGGAACAGGTAAGATTGAGATTATGCTTCAGCCTTTTTTATCTCGCGCAATCCTGATTTGTTTGTCTGGTACTGTAGCTGTTTTGAGTGTTGCTTGTAGCGAAGGCAATCAGAAAACGGCTATTCTTCGTAATCAGCAGTCTGTGGTAACTGAGGATTTGCCAGCACCAGCACCTAATGAACCGCAAGCAGCACCCACTATTCCAGCGTCGGTAGATGTGCCACCGTCGCAAATGGAACCGGGTTCTTTTGAGATGGGGTTAGATAAGGCGGCTGGTGCTGTGAGTATTAGCCAATCGGCGCAGTCACCTGATGATTGGTATTTGGTGGCTAGTCAATACAATGATGCGATCGCTCTGATGAAACAGGTGGATAAACAAAGTCCTGAATTTGCGATCGCTCAAACTAAAATTTCTGAGTATCAGCGTCAAATTAGGTATGCTGTGCGCCAAGCTAATGCGATCGCTCGACCATTGCCAAACTCACCCAATCCCAGGAGGGTAGCGGTTGCTGCACCCCAGCCATCCCCTTCACCTCAGTATGTCATCCCTGTACCGCCACCTAACAGTACACAGTTACCATCTGAGCAAATAGATATACCCATATCAGCCGCTTTAAGCTCAGAACAAGAAGTTTTTATCGCCCCCATTAAAAGAAGAATGGGAGGTACGCCAATTGTGACTGTAACTTTTAATGGTCAGCAGCAATTTGACATGATTGTCGATACTGGCGCAAGTGGGACTGTGATTACCCAACAGATGGCGAATGCTTTGGGGGTTGTAACTGTCGGTAAAGCCAAGGCTAATACCGCTAGTTCTAAGGGTGTGGAATTTCCGATTGGTTATGTAGATTCGATGGCAGTAGGAGGGGTAATAGTAAATAAAGTACCAGTAGCGATCGCTGGGGCGGAACTGGAAACTGGGCTTTTAGGGCATGACTTTTTTGGTAATTACGATGTCACTATCAAGCGTAATGTTGTAGAGTTCCGCCGCCAGTCGCACTCAGACGCTAACTCCCAAGAAAGTGTACCAATTCCTCTAACTTCTTCCAGGCGCTACCAGTCTTTAATATATCCTTAGCCACACTTACACCTTGCGCGTGGTCTAAAAAGGGAACTGCACCAGCCACCTGTAGTGCCAATGAAGCATTTAAAGCTACAGCGTCTTTTTGTGCTTGAGTTCCTTCACCTTGTAATACGTCTTTGAGAATCTGAGCATTTTCTTGTACATTCCCACCCCGGAGTGCGCCAATAGGAGCGGGTGAAACGCCCACTTCTTGAGGATTGATAGTGGTTAACTGTAACTCACCATCAGATAACACCGCTAAGTCAGTTAAATCACCCAACCCAGCCTCATCCAACCGTTCTCGTCCATGTAAAACTATCGCCTTTTGCTTGCCTAAATTGTGCAAAGCCTGAGCAACAGTTGTCAAAAGTTTGGGAGTAAATAACCCCACCACTTGCCCAGTAGGACGCAGAGGATTTACCAACGGCCCCAGCAAATTAAATACAGTACGTATTCTTAATGTTCGGCGCAAACCAGCCACCGCTTTCAGTGCAGGATGCCAACCAGGGGCAAATAAAAATGTGATCCCGACTTCTTGCAGTGCGGCTTGTACCTTATCGCTAGGAGCGCTTAAATTGACACCCAAGGCTTCCAACACATCAGCACTACCCGTCAAGCTGGAAGCAGAACGATTACCATGCTTGGCTACAGGTACACCGTAAGCAGCTGCCACAAAGGCCACGGCGGTAGAAATGTTAAAAGTTGATGACCCATCGCCACCAGTGCCGCAAGTATCAATCACAGTGCTGAGTATTGAGTGCTGAGTGCTAAGTGAGGATTGAGTAGAATTTTCCCCACTCCCTACTCCCCACTCCCTACTCCCCATTTTTGATTGAGATTGTAAAACTTCAGCCATCCCTGTCAACTCATCGGCGGAAACGCCTTTAAAGTTGAGTGCAGTTAAAATTGCTCCTGATAATTCTGGGGGGACGGCTTCACTTAGCCAACCTTGCATTAATTCAGCCGCCTGAGTTCTGGTTAAAGATTCGCCATCTATGAGTTGTTGTAATAAGAGATACCAGCTAGTAGAATCTTGGGTAAGTATTGGGGAAGTCGTCATAGCTTAATGTGTGTTGAGAGGCAATTTTAAATGCAAAAAATTAATTTTTAGAATAACGCGAAAGAGCCACAATTTTTTCATCTAGCCAACACATTAATTGACTTAAAACTCTCTGTGTCTATGTGGTAAAAATCATTATTCCAGAGAGACCCTAAGACACAGAGTTAAGAACCTGTATATATTCAAAGATTAAATAGTAATCATATAGTTGGTAATAAATAACTCCTTGCCCTTGGCAGCAACATTTTGTTTATAGTTATTCATGCCATACTGTAATTCCCATTCATAGATATAAGCAAAAGGAAAATTGGCTCGAATTTGTGGCGAGTTGTCATAGGTAATTAACCAGTTATAGGGACATTGTTCTAGTAATTGAGCAAATTTATGATGGTCAAATGAAGTGTGTAAATTACCATCTTTTCCGTATAATCTTGATTTTGTAGCACTAAAATAAGGTGGGTCTAAAAATATAAATATTTTCTCACCTCCTGTATTTAATACTTGGTTATAGTCTAAGTTAGTGATTTTTATATCTTCTGTTAAAATACTTTCTAGTTTTTCTAATCTTTCTATAGAAGAATAGGTAAATCTTTGATGAAAAGCTTCTTGAGAAAAACCACCTGATTCTACAGTACCGCTAAAAGTAATTCTGTTGAGAACAAAAAACCTAACTGCTCTGTCAAAATCAGACAATGTATTTACATCAAGAGTTGTCAATTCTGAAAATAGTAGTTTTCCATCTTGACATTTATCTTTAATTTTACGTACTTCTGCAACTAATTGAGATAGGTTAGTCTGAGCATATCTCCAAAAAAGATATAGCTCAGTATTTAAGTCATTAATCCAAATCTTTAGATTAGGGAATTTTTGCTTTAAGTAAATAAATACAGAACCACCACCAACCAATGGTTCTCGAAATTCATTAAAACTTTCTGGTAAATATTCAATTATTTGCTTGATTGCTTTTGATTTACCGCCAGGATACCGAAGTGGACTTTTAATCATAAAGTTTTAAATATAAATCTATTTTTAATATCGGTAGTTAATTTTTAATTAGTATAACTATTGGCAAAAGGCTATTATTATTCAATAATATTTTTGTAAATATTGCTGAAAATAGCAACTATGTCTCGTTCTGCGCCTTATCAACCATTGTGGTTAAAAATTCTTCATGGTGTGAGTGGAATTTTAGCGATCGCCGCCATTATCACAGGCTTTTTAGTTTACAATACCTTTGATGGTAGATTCGGTAAGTTAGCGATTCCCCGCATTAGTACAATTATCGACATCCACGGCACATTTGCAGTCTTTTTCTTCTTTATCTTTCCCGCCTTCGCCCTCTACAGTTTTCATGCAGGAGACAAACGACTGTTACAACAAAATTCCTTACAAAACTTAACTCAAGTTGGTAGACCAATTTGGTGGGTAAGCCTGCAAAAAATAGCCAATACACTCATGTTAATAGCATCTGTTTTAGCTGTGTTGTCTGGCAGAATGATGAAAGAAGAATGGTTGCCAACAGGACAATTAAATCATGCTTGGTACTATCTACATTTAATTGGTTGGGTTTTCATGGTTGGTTGCTTGGCACTTCATATTTTAATGTCTAGCAACGTGGGTGGTGTGCCATTGTTACTTTCTATATTTTCGTGGAAAGTACGCCCAGAGGATAGCCCTACTCAATGGTTTAGTCGGTTGCAAAATTGGTTGAGTAATTTATCAGCTAATTCTGGGGGAGGAATTAATCATTTCATGCAGAATAATTTCCCTCTTGGAGTTATTGAGGTAATTGTGGTGGGGGGAATTTTGGCTGCTTTGATTTTGCCCTTATTTGCTGGTGGGGAATAGGGAGATTTTATTTTTAAACGCGGAGGGACGCTGAGGTTTACGCGGAAGAACCAAAAAGTTTAATATTAGTTCATTAGTATTTATAAAGTAAAAATAAAATTACCGTAGGGTATGTTAGGCGTATATTTTGAAATGATTTTTTGTCAAAAGCAAGATTTAAGCGCCTCAACACTGCTAGAGCAGACGGTGTGTATTGCTTGCGTCTAACACATCCTACTTCATATTGACTTTATCAATGGCTTCTCATGTAGCGTCCTCATGCAAAGGGTAGTCAATAGTTAGCAATATTGAGTTTGGCAGTGGAACCGACAGAAGTTGGGTTATTGTGGGCTGGGTATTAGCTGATGTGCAGAGATATCTACAAATGCTGAAGGGGTGAGGCTAAGAGTTACAAAACCTCTGAAGTAAAGCTGAAGGTTTTTAAACAAAAACTTAAAGATATCTTAACTTTAGGGTATACTTAAAATAAGTGTTTAAAAAATAGATTAGCTTTTAAACAAAACATCGCTATATTTTCGATGGAGTGCAGAACTTCTTATGGCTAGTGGATTTACTAGACAAGAAACCATCGCCTTGACTGGCATCAAATCTGGCAGACTCAGTTACTTAGACAGAACTGGGTTGGTAGTGCCAGAAAAGTTTGGTAATCCTCAGCACCCTAAAGTTATTTATAAATGGCAACAAATTCTAGAAATAAAAACTATTGAAATATTAAGTCAGAAGCTTCCATTACAACAAATTAGAAGAGTTTTAAACTTTTTAAAATCAAGAAATTATGAATATTCATTTTTTCAACATCGTCTTGTTCTTGTTAATTCACAAGTTTATTTAATTGAAGATATGCAAGATTTTGGTTTGATGGTTTTAGAAACATCTGGTAAAAATCAGGGACAAGTTGTAATTAATGAAATTGGAGAAATTGGAGATGTAATTACAGAGTTAGCCAGAGAAGCAGAGAAACATCATGTTTTAGATTTTGATAAACGAACAGGAATAGTTTTAAAGGGGTAAGAAAAATCAGACGGTAATGGCAAGGAGGAAGCAGTAATGAGTTCTAATTTAGCTGTAAATCAAATATACCAGCGAGTAATGGCGCATACTGGCTTCTATCTTGATGGTGTACCGACTACAGGCGTTACAGAAGCGGAAGATATTCGCAATAATCACCAATATTTAGAAAAACGCATTAAATATAGTGCAGTAATTGATACTGAACAAATTAATGCTACAGCTATCTACGAATTATCTGGTTCACCTTGTATTTATTTTACTCAATTAAATGAACCCAATCCTAGAGAGTTAGCTAAACTACATAAACTGTCTTGGAATCATGGTTTAGCCCCGATGTTATGGGTGATTACACCTAATGAAGTATTACTTTATAATTGCTATTCTCAACCTACAAAACAAGATGAAAATAATCCAAATCGGCATTTAATCGAGAGTTTTGAAACTACTGATAATGATTTGCAACGTATGAATCAATTTGCTAGTCGTTTGCAGATTGATTCAGGTGAATTTTGGCAATGGGCAAAAGCAAAGCAAATTGACCGTCAGCAAAGAGTAGATTCTGTTCTCGTAAGAGATTTAAATGAGGCGGAAGAGAAGTTAACTAAAGAGAAAAAATTAGAGAATCGATTTGCTCATGCTATTTTAATACGTTCAGTTTTTGTTGCTTATCTTCAAGATAGAGGTATTTTAACCCAAGAATTTTTTAAGAATCGTTTTGGAGTAGATTCATTTAATGAACTGCTAAAGGATAAAAATGCAACTTATCAGTTATTTGATTGGTTGCAAACAATTTTTAATGGTGATTTATTTCCTGTTACTCCAGAAGAAAAGAATGATGTAAAGAAAAAGCATCTTGAAGTTGTACAAAGTTTAATAGGTGGTGTCGAAGAAATAGCAACAGGTCAACAGCGCTTATGGAGAGCTTACGATTTTAAAGTTATACCCATAGAACTAATAAGCTCAATTTATGAAAGTTTTATTCATGCGAATGATCGCAAATCTGCAAAGGAAAATAGTACTCATTATACGCCTATAAATTTAGTTAATTTGGTACTTTCTGAAGTATTTAAAGAACTTGATGGTAATGCTAAAGTTCTAGACTTGGCTTGTGGTTCAGGGGTGTTTTTAGTAGAATCTTTGCGGAGATTAGTTGTTAAACGCTGGGCTAATGGAGAAACACAAACCCGTAATTTAATTCGAGAAACTCTTTACAATCAAATTTATGGTGTAGATATTAATCCTGAAGCAGTTCAGATCGCCGCTTTTAGTCTTTATCTGACTGCTTTGGAATTAGATTATGAGTTAGAACAAAATCGCCAATTAACAGATGATTTAAAATTTCAAAAGCTGATAGGTAAAAATTTATTTGCCAATAACGCATTTGATGAAACCTCTGATTTTAACAGAATAGAACAATTTGCACAGAAAAAATTTGATGTAATTGTTGGTAATCCACCTTGGACAAAATCAAAATCAAAATCAAACCAATTGGCATCTCAATACTGTAAGCGTAAGCGCCCAGAGATAGGTTATTCAAATGGTTATCCCATAGCTAGAAGTGACAACCCTGATCAAGCCTTTCTTTGGCGTGTTGGAGATTTCGCTAAAGATAACGCTAGGATTGGTTTAATTTTGCATGGAAAACCTTTTTTTAGTCCTGCATCTAAAGCTCAGGAGGCAAAAAAATCTCTTTTATTGAGGTTTAAACCAGAAGTAATTATTAACTTTTCTAAGTTAAGAAATGAAAGATTATTTCCAAATTCTACTGCACCTGCTATGGTGCTGATTGCAAAAAATAAACAATCTCAACCTCAAGATTCTTTTTACTTTATTTATCCTGAGAGTTATTTAGATTCATTTAGGAGACATGGCATCATTGAAATTGGGCAAGAGAATATAAAAAAGCTATCAATATATGAAGCAGCATTTGACTCTGATATGCTCAAAGTAGCTTCTTGGGGTAATGCCAGAGATTTGAACATAATTCAGTGTCTGCGTCAGTCTTTTCCACCTTTGTCGGAACTTCTTAATCAAGAAGGTTGGAATTTTGGAAGAGGTTTTTTTGCTGGCAGTGGAGGAGATGAAGTTCCAGAGCTATACGGTAAGAAATTTCTCCCCTCTAGCAAAATGCCAAGATACAAAATAGATATGAATAAATTACAACCACTATTGATAAATAAGCTTGAACGTCCTAGAAATTTTAATATCTATAAAAGTCCCTTAGTAATTGCAACTAGAGGACTAAAAACTTCAGGTTTCTTCTCAGCTTTTAGTGAAGAAGATGTTGTTTATGTAGATACTTACATTGGAATTTCGATTCCACATGAGCAAACAAGTTTAGCTCATTATCTCAATGGTGTTCTTAATTCTTCTTTAACAAATTATTTTTTATTTTTAACAGCTTCTTCATGGGGAATTGAGAGGGATGAAATAAAAACTCAAGATTTAGAACGCTTACCTTTTCCTTTCCCCGATGAAACTAATGATGTAATCATCAACCGAATTATTGAGATAGAAAGACAACTATGTGAATTCAGTAATCAAGATATATCTGTAAATCTTCAACGACAACTTGACGAAGCTGTATTTAATCTATACGGTTTAAATGAGGAAGAAAAAATTATAATTCAAGATAAATTAAAGTTTACGATTGAGATATGGAACAAACGAAAGAAGTCAGTAGCCTTAAAAACACCTCTAGCTATTGATTTAGAAGCATATGCTATACAATTCATGAGTGTTATCAAACCTTTTCTTCAAACACTTAACCAAAGAAGTATAGTTGCTGATATATTTACTATTCCTAAAACACCATTACAGGTGGTTAAATTTAGCATAGTACCATATCCAGGTCGTGAGCCAGTTATACAAACTGTTCAGACTGGGGATTTGGTGACTGTGCTGAAAAGCATTGCGGAACAATTACCGCCACAATTGGCTGACCGCGTTTTCACCCGACGAAATGCCAGAATTTATGCAGGTGAATACTTGTATATTATTAAACCTGCTCAACTGCGTTACTGGAGTCGTTCTGTTGGGTTGAATGATGCTGATACTGTTTTAATTGAACACTTTAGGAAAAATTGAGCTATGTTGCCATTGGATGACTCAGGGGCTGTTGGAGAACCATCATTTATTCAGCGATATGACATTATTGCAACAGTCCTTGATCTCATCCAAGCAGCTTGGATTAAAGTATGTCAAAAACCAGAAATTAATACCCAAAGTGACGAAGATACTATTGCTGGAGCATTACATAATGAGATGTGGGCTGAAAAGAAGCGTCGAGGTATACATGGGCCACCAAGAATTGAGAATGAAGCAGCAACAAGACGTTCTGACAAAAGCTTAAAGCCAGATGGTTTTATAGATTTTAAAATGGTTTACTCATGCAATAGTCTTGAAGATTACTTTGGTATAGAGTGTAAGAAAATAAGCAGTACGAAACCAGATAGAGATTTAGCAACAAAGTACGTTTTAGAAGGTATAAAAAGATTTATTGTAGGTACTTATAGTTTAGGTCATGACTATGCAGCAATGTTAGGTTTTGTGATTGATGGGAAAGTTAGTGAGTGTATTAGTTTGATTTGCGCTCGCCTGAATAAATATAAAAATGATATCTCTTTAAAAGAAGATTGGTCAGATGAGCCAAGCTTTAGTACAAAACAAAACATATATCGTACTCGTCATGTTCAAGACGGTCAAAATGATTTAATGACAATTCTTCATTTATTTCTTGTAATTAATTAAATTTTTATCATTTCTGTATAATTTAACTGTGGTATGGTAGCAGTCGCTTATACCGCTACAATTTATACTTTTCTACCTTGATGAACGAAAGATGACTCGTCCGGGGATTTCTTCTTGGTTAATGCGTGCATAGACTCGCAGACAGGTTAAAACTTCGCCAGGAATACCGCCATAGTCTAATTGCAAGTCGTCTTTAGAAAAGGCGCAAATATCGGCGTAAAGTCCGGTTAATTGGCGAATGCGTACATCATAACCTGCATTGATGGCTCTATCAGCTATCTTTTTTAAAGCGCGTCTGGATTCTTGTTGTAGTTTACCCCACCAAGAATAGCGTTCTGAGGGTGGTACAAATACTAAAGAATTAATTGCTTCATCCATATCTATCCAAGCACGTAAAGTTGATAAGGGATCGGCAATTTCTTCGGCTTTTTTGGTACGTTGGAAACGGTCTATTAAGGTGTCGATGTATTGATTTTGTTGTTCTGGTTGGGAATGCAAGGAAACAACATCGAAGCTGAAAACGCTTTTTAGTGCGTGATGTAAGTCTTGTTCTATTTCAATAAATTTACTCCATAAAAGTAAGAAACTGGCTAATAAATGTAGTTCTTCTGAGGCGTTATTAGGAATAATATTATTATGAAAAAATGCTTTTTGGGATAAACATAAACCTTGAGCATTCACACTACCACTTAAACCAGGGTAAATAATTTCATTGCGAATAAAAGGTAAATGATAGACATATTCATTATCTTCTACTGCGCCCATTTCTTGAGCAAAATCTAAAGCGCGTTGTCGCCAAACTTGGGCTAAATCTTCGGGAACTCGTAATAGTTTACGGTGAATTTCGTTCCATAAATCGGCATCTGTATAGCTTTGTAGTAGTGAATCTCCTAAATATAAAGCTAGTTCTGGGTCAGAATCAAAAGCCTCTCGCAGATAATCTAACTTTAATTCACCAGGATGCTGGATAAAAGTTAATTCCTGTGCTTCTTCTTGCAAAAGATTTTGTAATTCTTGCAGCACTTGTTCACATACCACCGCGCCAGGATCTTGTGGTAATTCTGCTTGGGCTTTTTTCAGGGATGCTTCAATTCCATGCAGGCTAAACCGCAATAGCCGCGCTAATTCTGAGTTTTGTGTTGTTAGTAGCTGACGTAAGTGCTGCATTAGTATGTCCTTTTTTTATCTCACGCACAGGCGCAAAGAAATCCTCCGCGCCTCTCTGCGCTAACCTCTGCGCCCCTCTGCGTTTAAATTCCAGTTAATGTATCCCACAGAAAGGATCGCGTTCCTTATCAACTTCATTCGGCTGCAAATCTAACTCAGCGTGATAAACACAACCTTCCTGTTGCAGACAGTCTCTATCTGTCGATGTCCAGTAAGGTACATCTCCTGCATGAATGCGTAAAATCCCTCTGTTGTCAAGGGTGACGCGATATTGGCAAGGGTAGTCTGTACTCACATCTGGTTTACGGAGTCCGCCGATACGTATCCATTTTTTGGTGTTGGTGGCGATGTCGGTTTGGTATACATAAAAGGTGTGCTGTCCACTTTGGGGGAAGGGGGGAAGGGGGTTGCTAATTAAGCCTGCGCCTGGTGGTTGGGAACCATCGCGGAGGTAATGGAATGTTTGCAGAGATTTTTGGTTGTTTTTGTCCATAGCAAAGACTAAATGATAGGCATCTGGTTGATCTACGGTGGCAGATTCGATTACATTAACGGCAATATCACCATCATTTAAGTCTTTATCAGGGCGTTCAACGGCGATGTTCCACTTTAAGTCACCATCAGCAAACAAGGTGGATGTGTCGGAGGCTGCGGATATAGCAGAATTGACATCAATACCGGGAACATCGATTAAATAATGGGGGTTGCCTTGACACAGCAGGACATTGAATTGTAAGGTTTGGTCTATCTCAAATTGGACTTTGATTTTTTTGAGAAATTCCCCTTCATCCATCCCCAGCTTTTCCATGAGGGTTTTACCGTCGAAGCTACCCCACAGGCGCAAGTCTCCGTCTTCGTAGTCTTGGCGGTAGATGATGTTAGTTAACTGTATCCCTTGCCATTCGGTGCGGACTTTGGCGACGTTTTCCCCTGGTGTGAGTTGGTAGAGTTCTTGTCCAGCTTTGAATACTGTTAAGAGTTCGTTGCTTTGGGTTTTGCGTTTGAAGTTGCAGGGGAGGTAATAAAAGAGGTTTTTTACATCTATTTCTAATTGGTTTGCGCCTTTACGTAGCAAAGCTTTTGATTCTTCGGGGTCGAATCTTAGTCTCCGCAGTTTCTCGGCGTAGCAAGCCCCGGCGGAGGTGGCGAGTTTGGTATATTCTAAGACAAAGGTGATGCGTTCAGGGTTCCAGACGAAGTAGGGAGAGGTGCTAAATTCTTGGTAGATGTGATGCTGTACTAGGTCGAGGTTACAGGTTTTACCGGAGAGAATTAGCCAGTCTACTTTATGGGTGTTCCAAGAATCTATATTGTTATCTTCAGGACGTAAGCGGCTTTGCATTAGTCCCTTTGCTATACCAATTGCTTCCTTGATGGCGGAGGCGGCGGCGCGTTCAAATTGTTGGCTGTCTAAGGTGACGTTGAGGGTGTCTAGTTCTTTGACTTGGAATTTGATGGCGCTTTGGGTAAGCAGTTCGGCTATTTGTTGTTCGCTAAGGGTAAAGGTAAGGGGAGTATTATTAGGTGATTTTTGTCCAAGTTTGAGTTTGGCTGCTTCGGCGTGATCCCATAAAGTATAAAAGGTTTGCAGGCGTTGGGGTGCTTGTTGCCAACGAGTGGGGATGACTTTCTCGGCGGTATCTAAAGCGTCTTTATAGGCTGCGTCACCTTCGGGGTTTTCTTTGTCTAAACATTTCAACAAACTACTGCTTTTGAATTTGCCTTGTTCTAAAAAGCGTTCGTTTAATTCGGAACTAATTAAATCTTCTAGTTTGTCGCTTTCGATGTTACCAAGGGTAATGGCTGTGAGTAAAGCATCGGCGATCGCAACTTTTAACAGCCGATACACGCGCAAGGTAATTAACTCACCACCCAGTTGTAAATGTCCAGATGAACCTAACAGTTTTGGGGTAAGTTTATAGTAACGTCCGCCTAATCCTCTATCTTCATTACTACCAAAAGATGGGGTTTTATCTTCTAGGGTGAGTTCAATTAAAGCTAAGTCTGTTGTCCCGCCACCGATATCTAATACCAGAACATTTTGCGACCATTTATTATTTTCTTGCCGACAACGGGTTTTAAAAGATTCAATGCCAATATTCAAATTACCGCCAAACTCACGCCATAAAAAGAAGATGGCTACGGATACGGCTTCATCGTAGGCGGTTTGGACATCATCTATGCCAATTTGTTCGATTAATTCTTTAACTTCTTTCCGCACAACGGGAGGTGCAACGGTGGGGTAGGTGACGACGGCTGTGAGAAATTCCCCTTCCGAAAATCTCCTCCTAGCGCGTTGGCGATAATCTTCGGTTAAATCTATTAAATGTGACCAAGCAGCTTGTACAAGTTGGTTAACATTAATTGTTTGTTCTTGACCATCTAATATGACTGAGAAATCACGCTTCTGCCCAAAATAACGTTTGGGTGAATGGTGGAATCTACTGATAATTTCTTTTAAGGAACTGCTGGTTCCTTGAGCGATCGCCTTTTTTCTATTATCCCTTGCTTCTCGACCCATGCGAATGTTTAAATCTGCCAAACTGGAGATTTCTAACTCACTAGGAATTTCTGTATCACGACGGTCAATATCTAAAACTACAGGAATGAGATTTTGTGATTCTAAAGTAGGAACGCGAAAAACTTCGTGATAAATATTATATAATTTTTTGCTAACAGCGTGCCGAAATCTATCACTATTTCCCAAACATAATTCTATTTGTCGAATTGCTTCTAAAAATCTATCTTTATTATCAGTTTCAAAAACTTCGTTTAATTGGCTGGGTGTGATTTCTAAGTTTTTACTAATATCAGTGAGAAATTTTTCCCACTCACTTTCGCTTACTTCTGGTAAAGCAATAGCAGCAGGTGAACTCAACCAACTAGAAAGGCGATCGCGTAATCTTAATTCCTGTTCTCTCGGTAAAACTTCGGCAATTGGTACTTCAATTGGGTCAAAAAGTGTCACCGTAGAATTAGATGTACCAAAATCTAAAGCAAACCAACCAGGAAACCTTTTTCGAGGTTTACTATCAGGTTGCTTTTCATGATAATTGCGGACTTGTTGGGGAGGTTCAGGTTGTGTGATAGGGTTCATAGGTAGTGACCACAGATGACAATAGGCTGCTATTTTTTTTCGGGCTGATAACTGGGGATTTCCTGATAAATCGGAATCAAAATACTCGACAATGACCTGTAAATTACAGTTGATTGCTTGTGTTAAAGGTTGCTCTAATTTACAAGGATACTGTTCTAATTGCCCAATTTGGGAAATTTTAGGTATTGCCGAATCAAATTGTCTATAGGATTTTTCTATCTTTGATGCCAATTCGCTTGATGCGCCTTTAACAGTGCAGGTTATGCGGGAAATATGGGGAACGTTGTTCCCAATACCAATTAATTGAATAGTGGGAAGTTCTAGATATTTTTTTTCATTAACCCGCATCTGAAAGCGTGGTGCAAGCTGAATTTTTACAGGCATTTTATCGATTCCCTATGCAGTCGTAATTAGTGGTTGCTACTAATTACTCATTACTGAAATTGACTGCTAAATCGGCAATTTCTGAGAGATTCTGTAACCAAGTAGGTACTGCACCAGGAGATTGAGTATCACCAGCAGCGATAAACCTTAACAACCCATCTTTTTTAGAGATGTTTTGTAAGGTGGGGATAATTTGGTCGAGAATGCCTTCTAATTCAGCATTAACTCTTTGATTAACTTCGCTTACATACTGCACTAAATGTAAACTGGCGCTGGCAGTAATTTCATCACGCAGTCGTAAAACAAACATTTGATGATTGCTAGACTTAGATATGGCTTGGGCTTTTTCTGGCGACCAGTCAAATATTTGACCAATATTATGTTTTTCATCCTGACGCGCCAGAGGAAACATAATTTCTGGAGTAAGGAATTTTTCTTGATGGTTAATTTCCTCAATTATTGCCGCTTGCCATTGGGTAGGGTCACTTCCTAATAACAATTTATAAAATAAATCTGCTTCTTCCGCACCAAATTTTGTTTCAATCTCTTGTTCTATTTCTGGGTTGAGGAGTGATAACAAACGCTCTCTTTCTGGAGCGATTTGTTGGGACAATTTACTTAATAAATCTACCACTGCTTGGCGGATGCGATCGCGGGCAAATTCCTCTACATCTTTGACAGTCTTTTCAAAGGCTGGATAAAAGTCATCACTCTTGGTAGGTATACTTGTATTAACTCTATTTCCGCGCTCAAATAACTTCCCGGCTGCACCTTTTGATTCAGTAATTGTAATTGTCCCATTGTGCGCTTTATTAAATAACAAAGTCCAATGATTCCAACTCAAAACTCTAAAAGTTAACTCATCTTTAACCACATCACTAACCACAGTTCCCCGTCTGTCTTTGAGTGGTTCCTTACCCAAATCTTTCTGGAAATTGCGATAGGTTTTATCTAAATTCTCCAACGCCTGACGCAACTCAATTAAAGCTGGACTATCGCCGGTGGGTATACCTTGCTCATGAATTTCGGCAATGATAGCTTTGAGGTTATCCTGTTGTTGCTGTAAATTATCGGCGGCGCGGCTGGCATCTGCATACAGTTGCTTAAGTCCGTGGGTAGCGACGTGATTTTGAATCAATTCCCGTAGCTTGGCGATACCCCCATCTTGAGCAAAGTAACCTAATTTTCTACTTAACGGACTGCGTGGATCTGATTCTAACAGGCGATCGCTCAAATGCCCCCACTTTTGCTGCAACTGTTTTGGTCTTTCCAAGTAACTAGGATAGTCCAAGTTAGCTAAAAACTCTGGCGAACCTGCTTTGATACTACTGGAACGTTTAGCTAATTCCGCCAGTCCCAACAGTGGCGATAATAAAATGATGCGGTCTTTGTTGGTAGTGAATGCACTCGCGCCGTCGATGGTGGTTTGCAACACCCGCAGTTTCTGCAAAACCTTATCGGCTGTTAAATTGGGTGTTTGACTCTCATCAATTAATTGGTCGAGTAGTCTTTCCCCGCCTTCACTTTCCAATGGTAACTGGTCAAAACGCCCCACCCCTACCAAAATTAAATCTTTCAGGTCTTGTCCGGGACGCTGTTGCTGCATCATCGTGAAGATTTTATTGGCGCGATCGCTGCCCGGCGACTTACCATTGAGTAGCACCAAAATTGTCTGTACTTCCGCCAATTCCCGCAATGATAAGAAGGTATCCCGCGCGCCAGAATTAGCCGCACCCAACCCCGGAAAATCTAAGAGAGTAAATTCGCAACCGTCGGGAATATCCCAAATTTCCCGTGAGATTTTAACCTCAATATCAACACGACGAATTAACGGGAAACTATTCTGTAATAACTTGCTGGGTAAACTTTGCGGTGGACTGGGTAAGCGGATATGTGCTGGTGGTAAATCTTCAAAGCGCAGAGTTTGAATAGCCAGGGGTTGTTCGGCTAACTGCAAACCTTCACGCGCGACAGAGGGGTCAATTTCGTAGGTTCCACCACAGAGTGCTTCACCGTAGGAACTGTAGGCGCGGATAAATAACACCAACTCGCGCAAAATATAACGCAGTTCCAAATTATTACTACTATTCCAAGTAGCTTCGCACCAAGCGAGAATATCCTTACCAGAATTTAGTTTAGCAGGTTGCAGGGGTGGGAGTCCGGCTGCTACTGTGCGGCGGTTTACTTCTCCTAACATGAAGCGCAAGCACTCATTTACCCCTTCCCGTGTCAAATACTCAACGGTGAAGTTATCCACCTGGGTAGTAGTAAAGCCAGGATGGGGGATGAGGTGAATTGCTGTGACGTTACCAGTGGTGGGATTTTCGCTAATAGGTAAAGCATCTGCATAGCCGATGAGACTACCCAAAAGGAGAGTTTTCCCGCTACTAAATTCTCCCATCACGCCAATTTTTACGGGTGATGTAGCCAATTCTACAGTTTTTACCGCAGCTTCCCGTAGGCGCAAAATACAATCATCCAGGCTGGCTGGAACCCAATCTTCTTGTTGTGAAGGAGATTGAGGTACAAAATCTAATTTTTGGAGAATCAGTTCGCCGTACTCTTTAAAACTTCCCAGTTTCTCTGGCTCCATAGAGTAGCCTTCCGCTAAGATAAATTTCTGTGAGTTTTATAACACAAAAAAAATATTTTCACTTCCTTATCTGCCATTTTGTTGATGAGTATGTTTGGCGTTACTGCATGAGGTTGTAATTTACTCACGCAAAGGTATACAAGCGAAGACAGAAGTTGAAGATTTTATTTTTTTGTTAAGAGATTCAGGAGTATTTTTTATTACTATTCAGTCTTTCTATGTTTTTTCTATTTTCCAACTTATAAGCCGGAGCAATGAAAATAATCAAACAACTAATAATATTTAATGTAATAATTATTGCTTAAATTTATTTAATATCACCTTGCTTTAATTCATGAATTAGTAATTTACGTGTTTTCCCGAATACTTTATTGGAGGAAAAAAACTAATATTTTCATATAGCAAAATTTTAGTATAAATATAAATTTATTATAAAAGTTATAAAAAAATTAAAATTTAGTTTTTCAATCGAGGCAATTACTAAAAAATATCACAAACAATCATAACAAATCTTCTAAAAACTACTCTTGTTCAAGAAAGTGAATACACCACACTACTTAAAAGAACAAAAATCAACCAAACATCAGAGATGGCAAGAAAGTCGGGAATTGGTTGCTATTTTGCCACTAATATCCGATGATTACTTCCACCTGAATGCTCAAGGCATGATTTTAGATTACAAATTAGAGACGACACAAAACTTATATAATCTTCCAGAATTAATTACGGGAAAGTATATCTGGGAATTTTTACCACCGCAGGTTAGAGAGAATTTTCAACAGGCGATCGCCCAATCCCTGCAAACCGAAACCGTAGTAAATTGCGAATATACTAAACCCACTCCCGCAGGTGAGCAAAAATTTGTCGCCAGACTACTATCTGTAGCACCCGAAGAAGTTATAGTTATAATTCGTGATATCACTCCCGTTAGAGAAATACCACTTTTAGAAAGTGAACATAGATTTCAGCAGATTGTCGAAAATGCCAATAATATTATTTTTGTGTTAACACTTGAGGGTATTTTCTCTTATGTTTCCCCTAATTGGACTGATTTATTAGGGCATGAAATAGCGGAAGTAGAAGGTAAATCTTTTGTTCCCTTTGTCCACCCCGATGATGTGCCAGTGTGTGCAGACTACCTATCAACAGTTGTCAAAACTGGGCAGAAGCAAGCTCCCTTAGAATACCGCACAAAACACAAGGATGGTAGCTGGCGCTGGCATACTAGTAGTTCCTCTCCGGTTAAAGATGAGAATGGCAATGTTGTATACTTTGTGGGTATAGCATACGATATTACAGACCGCAAACGCACGGAAGCAGAATTAGCCCAGAGAGTTAAATTAGCAGATTTTCGCTCTGAAGTTGATTCGGTTCTCTCTCAAAGCCATACTTTACAAAATTTAATGCAGGGCTGTACGCAGGCGATAGTGAGACATTTAGATGCAGCTTTTGCTCGTATCTGGACTCTCAATAAACAAGATAACGTTCTTGAACTGCAAGTTAGTTCGGGAATGTATACCCACATTGACGGGCCTCATAGATATGTACCAGTTGGGCAATTCAAAATCGGGTTAATCGCCGAAGAAGGTAAACCCCACATTACCAATTCTGTGCAGACAGATCCGCGTGTGGGAAATAAAGAATGGGCAAAGCAAGAGGGAATGATTGCCTTTGCTGGCTATCCTTTGATTGTGGAAGGAGAAATATTTGGGGTACTGGCCATGTTTTCTCGCCAAGCCCTCAACCAGTCTACCTTGGATGCTTTAAGTATTTCCGCTAGTGCAATTGCCATTGGTATTAAGCGCAAGCAAACTGAAGAAGAATTACGCCAATCTGAAGCCAAATATCGCATTGCTGCTCAAATTGCCCAAGAAAAAGCACAGCAACTAGAAGCGGCTTTATTAGAACTCCAACAAACCCAGACACAACTAATTCAAACGGAAAAAATGTCCAGTCTGGGACAATTAGTAGCTGGTGTTGCCCACGAAATTAATAATCCCGTCAATTTCATCTATGGTAATCTCAACCATACTCGTGAATATGTTTGTGAATTACTGCATTTAATCCAACTATATCAACAGCACTACCACCCACCAGTACCAGAAATTCATCAGCAAATTTCTCAGATAGATTTAGATTTTATCGCTCAAGATTTGCCTAAAATCCTAGACTCAATGGACATAGGGGCCGAACGTATCCGGCAGATAGTTTTATCTTTACGTAATTTCTCTCGCTTAGACGAAGCTGGCATGAAGCCGGCAGATATTCATGAAGGTATTGACAATACATTACTATTGTTACAACATCGCCTCAAAGCTAAAGCTGATTCTAGAGCAATTCAAATAATCAAAGAGTACGGCAGCCTACCCAAGATAGTATGTCACGCCGGACAACTCAATCAAGTATTTATGAATTTATTAACTAATGCGATCGATGCTTTAGAAGAGTCAGTAATTAACAATCCACAAATAGTAATTAAAACTAAACTTACTACTAACAATCAGGTAATAATTTATATTGCTGACAACGGGCCGGGAATGACAGAGAAAGTTCGTACTCGCTTATTTGACCCCTTCTTTACCACCAAACCTGTAGGTAAAGGCACTGGCATGGGATTATCAATCAGTTATCAAATTATCGTCAATAATCACCAGGGACAGTTAGAGTGTATCTCTGCACCAAGACAGGGGGCTGAGTTTATCATTACACTTCCACTTTATCAGTTGACAGTTGACAGTTGACAGTTGACAGTTGACAGGTTATGTCCACTGTTCACTGTCAACTGTTTAGCGTTCACTGTCCATTGTCCATTGTCAACTGTCAACTGTTTAGCGTCTTCTGCTGCCAAAGCCACTATTGGAACGACGCGGGGTAGAACGTCCACTACCAAAACTGCTCCCACTAGGGCTACGTCTGGTTGTGCTGGAATTGCCAGAAGGTCTTAAGGTGCTACCGCCAAAACCAGAACCAGAAGGACGGTTGGTTGTGGTGCGTGGTACTGTACGACGGACGGTAGGAGTAGTAGGCGACCTTCTAATTGTGCCGGTGGTGCGGAAAGCTGTACGATTTCTCACGGCTGCGGGTGGTGCATTGTAACGGCTGCGATAGCTGGATACTGCTTGGTCGTAGCTACTACCATATCCACCAAAGCCGCTAATACCACCTGGCTGATAAACAGGAGGAACGTAATACTGGGGTCTAAACAAGGCATTACCAATTGCTTGACCCGCAATGCTACCAGCTACAGAACCAGCAAAGGGGGCCCAAAAGCTATTTTCGCGTCGAACTACAACCGTTTCTTGTTGTCCGGTTTGGGGATTAGTTTTATTCTCTGTAACGTTATGGACGTACTCAATCTTAAAATCTTCAGTTAAGTATAGAGCTGGCTGTCCATTTTCAACTTTCAAATAACTTTTTTTACCTTCTTTGACTTCCTCATCAGTCAGCCGTGCCATTTGTAAATTTTCGGTGGTAAAAGTTGGGGGCTTGCTGTTGAGTAAAAATAAAGTATATTCTCCGGTAGCATCATCATAAGTAGCTTGTTGTACTTGATACTGACCGTCATTGAGTTTGGTACTAACAGAAGTTTGTCTAACATTCCCGTTTGTAGAGGTGGTTTGTTCTCCTCCTCCACAAGCGACGGTTGTTAAACACAAAGTAGCTGCTAAAAAAAGCACTGTAAATTTACGTAGTATGGTCATGATCATGGCATTGTCATCTATTTTCGAGCTTAACAAGTTCTCTGATGGGTCGTAGGTACGGACAACCCCACAAATTATAAAGGTATCAACTCTGGGTAATATTGCAATAGCTGATCATTACTCAGTTCATCGCCTAATCGTGCTGGTGAGAAATGCACCTGTATAGCTCTGAGTTTGTGTTTGTAATGTAAATTAATGAAGGCTTTTAACCCTTCCTTTAAAGCTTGGATATTAGCCAAATCAGTTTCTAATTCCGGTACTTCACCCTCAAAAGCAACTGTAATCATAATGACGATGTTGCGTGTTGCGGGTAAGGATAAAGGCTCATCGAAATCATCACCATCTAACTCTAAATCAGCACCATATCTAGCCGCAGAATCGCTAAATAAATCGTTGACGTAATCTCCTGCTTCGCCTTCGCTCCAGAATACATCACCTTCATTGGCAGCAGAGATCCAATACTCATCATAACGCAGTAGGGTTTCGCTCAGTTCTACCAATCCTTCCCCTAATGCTTCTATCTCGCCTTCCGCATCGATCGCATCTCGTGCAATTCGGTTTAATTCTCCCAAAATCGGCGCTACATCAGACCCGCCCAAGTGCAGAAACAAGCGAGACACTACATAACGAGTCTTACCCATCATTTTATTGAACATATCAGTTTGTTGCCTCCATAGGTTTGTTTGATAGGGAGTAGGGAGTAGGGAGTAGGGAGTGGGGGGAGATGAGGGAGACAAGGGAGAAATTATTAACTCCTGCCTTCTGCCTCCTGCCTCCTGCTCTTCTACTATTCATTCACATAGTGGAAACTGTTGACAAAATCTATAAGTGTATTTAATCCAGGTAGGGTATATGTAGCAGATTCACTATATATATCAGTCAAGACACCTGTTTCAGTATTGGTAAAGTTAATAAATCGTTTAGCAAAGTTAGGGTTTTCATACACTATCAAAGTTTGAGCGCTGGAATTAGTTAAGATTGTTTGGGTTGGGGCTTGAAAAAATTTGAGTTTAGCTGCTAAGTGTAGGTTTTTTTTAGTTTTTCTAATAGTTTTGGCCTGAGTTATAGTTTGGGCGATCGCACTCATCAATTGCTTCACCCGTTGGGGTGTTTTTAGCCTGGAGGAAGATAGATTTTCTTTTTCTATCATCGTCAACACTGCATGAATATTTTTTTGTGTGTTTGCAGCATCTTGAAAAGGTAGGATTGCCATACAAGCTGTAGTGAATAAAGCCGCGTCACTGTCTAAGCAGAATGTAAATACAGTCCGCCGACGGGTAATTTCCATGCTGGGGGGTTGTTGTAGTAATTGATATTCTTGGGCGATATGGTAATAAGCACCAGCAAGGGCGAAGTTGGCTTCTGATTCTAAGGCTGCATCGACGATAATTTGGATAGTTGGGGGTGTTTCGTTAAAAAAGTCCCGTGGATCTTCATTATCAAATTTTTGGATAATAGAGCGATCGCCTGTTGGACTTAAGTCAATCCATTGACAAATCAAACCCTCTGTTTTTAAACCAAATCTAGAGGTAGAGTAAAGTTTCGCACCAGTTAAAATAGCACTTGTCAGGTCAGCACCCACCCATTCGGTTTTAATTAATCTCGCTTGAATCAAATTGGCATGAACTAAACTGGCATTTGTTAAGTTAGCATTGCTCAAATCTGCACCAACTAAATTAGCACCACTCAATTTTGCCCCGCTTAAATCAGCCCAACTCAGGTTTGCACCATTCAAATCAGCCCAACGCAGGTTAGCCCCACTTAAATCTGCACCACTTAAATTTGCATAGCGGAGATTCACCTGTTTAAGTTCGCCATCTCGCAAATTAGCATTAGTTAAATCAGCACGACTTAAGTCAGCCCCATTAAGATTAGCCATTTCCAGGTTAGCTCCTAATAAAGAAGCACCTTTAAGAATTACTCCGTTCAAGTTGGCTTGGCGAAAATTAACGTGACGGAGTGTAGCTTCGCGCAAGTCAGCGCCCTCCAAGTCCGCCTCAGACAAATCAGCACGACTCAATTCAGCACGAATTAACTCAGCACGCACCAACGAAGCCCCACGCAACTGAGCGCGACTCAGGTCAGCACGAACTAAATTAGCAACATTGAGGCTAGAATAATTAAAAATAGCATTAGTTAGGTTTGCCCCACTCAGCCGGGCTACATTCAATTTGGCGTAACTGAAGTCAGCTTCGCTTAAGTTTGCCCCACTCAGGTTAACTATACTCAAATTAGCTTGACTAAAATTCACACCACAGAGTTTAACACCACTCAAATTAGCTTCTGATAGGTCAATACCACTAAAATTAATTACTCCATTCGCATATTTCGTCAGTAATTCCTCTACATTCATCATAAATTTAATTCGTAATTAAGACCAATTAATAACCGTTGACTATGGACTAACGACTATGGACTAATGACTAATGACTAATGACTAATAACAAAAATGCAAATTGGAATTTTAGGTCTAGGCTTAATAGGTGGTTCATTGGGTTATGATTTGCGATCGCAAGGTCATCATGTGTTAGGGGTTAGCCGCAAGCAATCTACCTGTGAGACAGCCGTAGCTTTAGGTAGCGTTGATGAAGCTGCTGTTGATATGAACTTATTAACAGGTGCAGAGGTGGTATTTATTTGTACACCCATCGGTCTTATTGTTCCCCAAGTGCAGCAGTTGATTAATCATTTGTCGCCGTCTACCGTGGTGACTGATGTTGGTTCTGTGAAAGCACCGATAGTAGAAGCAATTTCACCCCTATGGGAAAATTTTGTCGGTGGTCATCCAATGGCTGGGACAGCAGATAGTGGAATAGAAGCTGCTCAAAAAAATTTGTTTGTGGATAGACCGTATGTATTGACACCAGAGGCGACAACACCCAAAAGGGCGATCGCAATTGTAGAGGAAATTGTGCGATCGCTAGGTGCTAATCTCTACTATTGTCAACCCCAACAACACGACCGCGCTGTGAGTTGGATTTCCCATTTACCTGTAATGGTGAGTTCCTCGTTAATTGCAGCCTGCATTAGTGAAGATGACCCAGAGGTTTTACAATTAGCGCAAAAT
Organism: Nostoc sp. MS1; assembly: GCF_019976755.1. Classification (NCBI taxonomy): domain Bacteria; kingdom Bacillati; phylum Cyanobacteriota; class Cyanophyceae; order Nostocales; family Nostocaceae; genus Nostoc; species Nostoc sp. MS1. The sequence goes on along the minus strand of NZ_AP023441.1, from coordinate 58,199 downwards.
TTAGCTAGTTCAGGTTTTCGAGATACTAGCCGGGTGGGTGGTGGTAATCCAGAGTTAGGGGTAATGATGGCGCAATACAACCGTCAAGCGCTGTTGGGTTCGTTGCAAAAATATCGCCGCAATCTTGATGAGGTAATTAATCTGATTGAGCAGGAAAATTGGGCTGCTTTAGAAGCTAAATTACAAGCAACACAACGCGCTAGACCTGATTTTGTTGACTAGATATATGGTAGGCGATTACCTTACGATAAGCGATCGCTTCTACATCTAATCGAAGTAAGCAAGATTAGTCTTTTGTCAAGTTAATGATTTTCGATTTCTTGTTGTTGGTTTAACCAAATTTCTAAATCTGTAACTGTGGCAAAATCTAACAACGCTTCTGCAAGATTTTCTAGTTTTGCAACAGATAATCCTTGAATCTGCTGGATTAAAGATGACTCTATTTCTCCAAAGCGACGATTTAACAAGCGCAGAATTAGCTGTTGTTCTCCTTGCTGTACACCTTGCTGTATACCTTCTTGTCTAGCTAGTTCTCTATCTTGTTGATACAGTGGTGCTAATCTCATCATTAACTCCCTATCATCTGTTTCTATATTTTGATTTATTCTTAAATTATTTTGCAGGTTGTATAGCAATTCTAGCGTGACTTGCCTAAAGGGGTGATTTAGAGGTAACGCAGCTAGTTCATCTATGGCTTGGCGTTGCACTTTACCACGTCCTAGTATTCTTACCCACAGTGTGTCTGATGTGGGCGGTAACTGATGAATTGCTACTATAGCGGTGCGAAAATACTTTGCTAAAAAGTAAACTCCTGTTTCCCAGTCAGATTTTAGCTGTCCACCAAACCCAGAGATTATATTTTTTGATGCTGTGGGTGTCAAAATCCACAGATGAGGAATGTCTCTATCTGGTATTTTAGTTTTATTGCGATTTACTTCTCGCTGAATTGAGCTTTTTACTTCTAATAGTTTTAATACACAATCACCAATTTCGTCTATTGATGCTGGGTTACGGAAGGGTTCAAATATGGCAGATGTTGTTGCCATTTTTCCTAGTAAGCCTAATGTTTCTAAATTAGCGGTTTGTGTGAGAATTGGTGAAAACAATACATCTATTTCCCGCACTTTGGCTGCTACGCGGCTGGGTGCTTGTACTTGTCCGAATGGTTTTAGCAGTTCCTCTAGATAGTCTTTGGAAAATTGATCATGGATAAATCTGGTCATTTAGATTTTTTGAGCAGAAATAGCATTGTTTATTTTATCTAACTAGGGTATTTATTAATAGGGAAATGAGTATTTTTCTTTTTGAACTCAGAGAGGCGCGGCGTTTATTTTCAGAGGGAACAAATCATGATACTAGGCGCTAATGTCTATTATTGTCAGCCTCAACAAGATGACCGGACTGTGAGTTAGAATTTTTAATGTAATTGATTATTGTCCTGAGCTAATCTGCCCTGAAAAATTCTTTATTATATGCTTAAGCTGCAAGTTGAGTGCAAGTAATCCTCACCTTAAGTATATTTTTAATAACCTGTGATTTTTTTGTTACAATACAAGCTTGATTAATGCACAATTTGCACTGGCGCTATTTTGCTAAGATTTGCTGTATTAACAGTGAAATTAGCCGAAAACCTAAAAAAGCAATAACCTAGACTATTGAAGAAATGAATTGAGGATGTATCTATGAAATATGGAATTGATATCGGTCACAATTGCCCACCAGATACCGGAGCTAGAGGTATAAAATTTGAGGATAATCTAACTTTAGACGTAGGTACTAGGGTCATCAATAAGTTAAAAGCGTTAGGGCATGAAGTAATATCATGTAAACCAGATCAAGCTTCTTCAGTCAAAGATTCACTCTCTCAAAGATGTAATAAAGCAAATGCCAATAAAGTGGAAGTTTATGTTTCCATACACTTCAACTGTTTTAATGGACAAGCTAATGGTACAGAGGTATTTGCCACTAGTGATAATGGTAGAAGAATTGCTCAACCAGTGTTAGATGAAATTATTAAATTAGGATATTTTAATCGGGGAATTAAAAGCGGTTCTCACCTCTTTGTTCTTCGCAATACTAATATGCCTGCTATTCTCGTAGAGTGTTGCTTTCTTGACTCACCAAAAGATATGAATTTGTTTAACCCCGAAGCAACTGCTAATGCAATTGTTAAAGGATTAACAGGGAAGTTACCTAGTACTACCGTACCTCCTGTTTCTGATGAAGAACAAAATACAGATACAAGTATTTTGAGATTACAAAAATCATTAAATCGTCTCAAAATTACTGATAAAAATAACAAAGCTCTAGTAGAAAATGGGCAACTTAATGCTGAGACAAAGTTTGCAGTAGAAAAATTTCAAGGCATTGCAGGGCTTGAAAAAACTGGAATTTTGAATGATGCAACATGGAATGCTATCAATCTGATTTTAGCTAAAAGAATCATTAGACCTAACCACGCTGGCGGCCCTGTTGTCAGATATTTACAATTCCGGTTAGGAGTTGAAGTTGATGGCATTTATGGCGCACAAACAGAAGCAGCAATTAAGAGATTTCAAAGGCAGAATGGTTTACTTGCTGATGGAATTGTTGGCCCTATAAGTTGGCAGAAATTAATTGGTTAGTTTTGATAAGAGGCTAGAGGCTAGTAAAAATACTTTTGCCTCTGGCTTGTTTTATTAACCACGATTCCGTTCTAATAACAGCATCATAATTAAGCTTAATAAAATTTGTTGCTCTTCGCGATCGCTAATTTGCTCTACAGGCTTAATAATAAATTTTCTGGAGAGAAAAGTAGGTATTTTCTCCAATCGCATCACCACCGTACCATCGGCTCGGTTAACTAAATAAACTGGGTTAAATACGTAACCTGTGAATATACCTAAAATGGGAATTTCTGCAAAGAGCGCATCTGCAATCTTTACCCAAGGATTTTTTTCTTGAATATTTAAGGTAGTTGTATCCCCATCAAAAATATCGTAACGCGCACGCCACAAGGATTTTAAACCCCGTCGCTTCACCGCACCAACACTAGCACCGTTACTGTCGCTAAAGTCATAACGAGCGGAGAAATCAATAATGCGATCGGCTTTGATGTAATACAGAGGACGTGTGCGTTCAGCATCTGCAAAGATGGTAATCGCTTCTTTAAGCTTGAACAGCTTTTGCTTGACGTAAAAAACCAAATTGCCTTGAGGATCAACAACTGATATTTGCGGTGCTAACGCCCACAATTTAAAGGTAAGTTCTAAGGGATACTGCATATGTTCAGTGAAAATAACATATTTTCACTTCTTATTAATCCCCATTGAGACTGATATGCAACGCAGAAAGAATTAAATAATGTAAATAAATATGAGATTTAGGAAATGGAGGGAAGGTAGATCATAATTCACTGCTATCTTCTGCCTTTTGCCCCCCTCTTAAATTTCACTCAAAAACTACAGTGCGATTACCATAAACTAACACCCGATTCTGGAGATGTAAACGTACTGCTCTAGCTAACACGACTCGTTCCAAATCCTTACCTTTTCTAATTAAATCCTCAACTTCATCGCGGTGACTTACTCTCACCACATCTTGCTCAATAATTGGCCCTGCATCTAATTCAGGAGTTGCATAGTGAGCGGTAGCACCAATGACTTTCACACCACGCTCAAAAGCTCTATGGTAAGGATTCGCGCCTACAAAAGCTGGTAAGAATGAGTGATGAATATTAATGATTTGGGGAAATTGACTAATAAAATCGGCACTAACAATTTGCATATATTTTGCTAATACAACTAAATCAATTTGATATTGTTGTAGTAACTCTAGTTGTTTGGTTTCCTGTTCAGCTTTGTTATCTTTATTTATGGGTATATGATGAAAGTCGATGCCAAATTGGTCTGCAACTACCTTTAAATGAGGATGGTTACTAATAATTAAGGGAATATCAGCCGCTATTTCCTTGGCACGCTGTCGCCAAATTAAATCATATAGGCAATGGTCTTGGCGACTCACCCAAATAGCAATGCGCCGAATGGTATCAGAAAAATGTATTTCCCACTTAGCTCCTAAAGGTTGAGCTATGGCATTAAATGCAGCCCCTATTATATCTCGCGGTAAATTGAAGCCTGCTAACTGCCATTCGATGCGTGTGAGGAATAACCCCGCAGCAAAATCTGTATGCTGGTCGGCATGAATAATGTTACCGCCATTAGCATAGATAAAGTTGGCAATTTTGGCTACTAATCCCCGTTGGTCGGGACAAGAAATTAGTAAGGTTGCAGTCGGGTTGGTCATAGTAAAAGTAGAAAAGAGAGTTTTCCGATTGTTGCACAAATACCCCAATCATCACTAATTAAATAGATTGGACATTATACAACCAGAAAACCTCTCTTCCCAATTCCCAATCCCTACTTTAGCTGATCGACAATTGCACTGACATCAACTGCTAATTTTTGCCCTAATTTGAGCAATTGTAGACACTGACTAGGGTCTTCTTCATTAGCAATAGCAGTCTGACACAGAGGGACGATTTGAGTTTGCAAACAACTGAAGTACAATTCTTGAGATTGATGTAAGGAAATACCAATATTTAATTGATAACTAACATTAATTAGTCGCTCTAAACATTGGATATCCGTACTGCAACTGCCGTTGGCATCGTAGAGTAATCTCCAAAGCAAACGGAGAATTAGCTGTTCTAGCATCTGCTTGCCTTCAGGAATATTTAATCGACAACGCAGATGTTTGGCTTCAGTGGCGATCGCTTCTAATTCTACTATGTGATTCCAGCAGGTTTGCGGTTCTGTAATATCTTGCTCTAGCGATCGCAATGTTGTCATACAGCGATACCCTAAAGCAATCTCCGCCGCCACTTGCAATTCTTGCGGTACGGCGAGTTCGTCGCGGTGGAACGCCATCAACACGCCATAATTATCGCGGTATGCCTGAGTATATAGCTGGTCTAATCGTGTTAAGGTTTCTTGACTTAGTAACCGCATGATCCGATGGCGTTCTTCGGCAAACAGATTTTGCAAGTTGAAGGCTTCAGTACCAAACACTTGCGTCATCGCTAGGATCGTTTGGGCGGCGCTTGCTTGTTGCAGCGATGTAAACAACTTCTCTTTCGATTGGCTATAGTCGCGTCTACCTGTAAATAATTGAATGCAGCAATGGAAATCCCAACCGCCTAAATGGAGGACAGCAAAGACTAGGTTTTCGCTTTCCCAGGTAATTTCTGATACCAGTTGTAAATTACCTACTGCTAGGGTTAAGGCTCCCATGCGTTGCAGTTTGTAGTCTATCTCATTGACTGTGTAACAATAAATCCGTTTTTGGTGGGCGCTGAGTGATGAGTTTTGACTATTAAACAGCGAAGTAATAGCGTAGTGGGCGGCTACTTGTTTAAAACTAATTTGGGCAGTTTGTACCAGTTGACGATAAACTTCTCCACCATGTTTGAACAAGTCTACATTACTGGGAGCGGAAGCTAGACGTTTGAGGAAGCCTTTTTCTAACTGCACACCAGCTACATCTCCCGCCAGTTCTAAAGCACGAGCGGCGTAGCGCAGAATTTGCGTTCCTTCGGGGCGAGATAGTTCTTCAAAGAACCAACCGCAACTGGTGTACATAAATAAAGCGTGACGCTGCATTTCTAAGAGGCGCAAAGCGTCTACTTGTTCGACGGCTGTAAGTTTGTGGGTTTGATGCCGGGACAGGAAACGGCTAATATTTTCAGGAGAGCGATCGCGTACTACTTGAATATACTCGTCCCGTGCTTGCCAGGGATCGCGTAATAGCTTATTTCCATATTCCTCAAACACCTCTACCAACTGATCCCGCAGCCAGTTTAAGGCATTACGCAACGGCCGCCGCCATTTTTGATGCCAAACCCCACCTTCACCACCACAACCGCAGTCATCCTGCCATCTATCGACACCGTGAGCGCAACTCCAGGCGGTAACGGGTTTTAATTCTACTTCCCAAGTGGGAGAGTTCAAGCTCAGGTAGTGGGCAAAGTTTGTTACCGTCCAACCCTGACTAGGGAACTCTTGGGTAAAAGCATAGGCGAGAGTTTTTTCTGTGCCTTTTTTGTGATGTCCGAAGGTTTCCCCATCTGTCGCTACAGATATTAATTGTGATGGGCGATGATCCCCGCGCACAGCTGCACCGATGCGTCCGGCAAAGTGGTGAGAATTATAGACAACATCACTAAAACCCATATCGCGGGAGATGGGGCCGTCATAAAAGAAGATATCTATATATGGGCAAGGGATATCACTATTTCCCATACCTCTGCGTAGATAGCAACGATAGGGACGAGTGGGATCAATCTGATTACCACCAACTTCAAGCCATTCTGGCTGGGGATCATTTGTATTGGGGAAAGGACGGCATCTCTGCGCTTGCGATGGAGCTAAGATAATAAAGCGAATACCTTCAGCAACTAACGCTTCTAAAGTTGCGTAATCTACAGCCGTTTCTGCCAACCACATGCCTTGGGGATCACGTCCAAAGCGACTTTTGAAGTCTTCTTTACCCCAGCAAATTTGCGTGCGCTTATCTCTATCACTCGCCAAAGGCATGATGATATGATTATATACTTGCGCGATCGCATTGCCGTGGCCTTGCAGACGTTCACAACTTTTTGCGTCCGCCTCCAATATCCGTTGATAAACCTCGACATCGTAGCGTTCTAGCCATGACATCAGCGTCGGGCCGATGTTAAAGCTCATATATTCGTAATTATTGACGATCCCCACAACTTCGCCCCGGTCGTTGAGTATCCTGGCGAAAGCATTGGGACGGTAACATTCCCAATGGATGCGCTCGTTCCAATCATGGAAAGGTGCGGCGCTGGGTTGGCGTTCAATAGCGTCTAGATAAGGGTTTTCCCGTGGTGGCTGGTAAAAGTGACCATGCACCGTCACATACACACCAGTAGCTTGATTGGTAGGATCACTGTGGTGAGTATCTTGGATAGTTATAGATGATGTTGATATCGAACCAGAGCCAACTGGTTGTTCTGCGGGTGTCATGTATATTTATTCCAACTCAAAAGACTTACACGTATGCCGGAAACATTCAATTCAAACCCTTCTACAATGGTTTGAAGACAAAATCCGGTATAGGGGAGAACTATAGGTATAGCATACAGCTTACATTTTCAGAAAACTGTCTTACTATGGTAATAAATCTGCGTTATTGCCAAGGTGTTTTTTTAGGACTTCTAAATCCCAGTTAATAGTTAACAGTTGGCAGTTAACAACTAAAAGCAATATAACTTATATTTTCTCAGTCCCTTATCAGCCAGGAAATTATTTGCCATAGAACCACGCCTCAGCTAAGGGTTTTTTGCTTTAAGTTGCAAAAGTGCGGGATATTGTCTTGGCTTGATGGAATAGGCATCTTGCTTGTTGTATTTCCCCAGCAGGTAAAATGCTACGTCCTAAGAATTATCCCTCAATTCGGCAATGCTAAAAATTTAATTGTCTTTTAATATATTAAACCTATTTTTAGGTGTAAAATTGCACTTTTGTATTATAGATTTGCAACGAAAGATTGCGAAAGCTTGATAAATAGTAATCATAATTTATAAATATCATTCTTGAGCATAAACAGTATAATTCCTGAGAAAGTTTGTACGCTGTTAAAAGTATCCTAGAGTTCTGAATATCAACTCAGTATATTTTGATTTATCACACATAGCTGTGAGCGATCGCTCAAAAAAAGTAACCAATGTCAGGCAAAAATATTCTTTTTCTTGTTTTACTAGTATTTATCCCCGTATCTATCGCCGCTCACTACTTAGAGTGGGGAGATTTGATTGTTTTCATCACCGCAGGCTTGGCAATTCTGCCCTTAGCGGCTTGGATGGGTGCAGCAACAGAGGAAATTGCTGTAGTAGTCGGGCCGACCTTGGGAGGGCTATTAAATGCTACCTTTGGTAACGCCACAGAATTAATTATCGCCCTAGTCGCTCTCAATGCTGGACTAGTGAACGTCGTCAAAGCCAGTATCACCGGCTCGATTATTAGTAACTTATTGCTAGTGATGGGTCTTTCTATGCTGTTGGGTGGATTGCGCTACAAAGAACAGACCTTTCAGCCCATTATAGCCAGGGTAAACGCTTCCGCAATGAATTTGGCAGTCATTGCCATATTATTACCCACAGCCATGAACTACACAGCCCAAGGCATTGGGGAGAAAACTTTACAATACCTCTCCCTCGCCGTTGCCATCATCTTAATTTTGGTTTATGCCCTAACCCTGCTATTTTCCATGAAAACCCACGCCTATTTATATGAAGTAGGCATTGTGGAAACAGAGGAGCAAGAGTCCCACGAAAAACCTAATGTGCTGTTATGGTCTATTGTGTTGTTAGTTTGTACTCTATTAGTAGCGGTAGAGTCAGAATTATTAGTTGATGCCTTAGAAGTCGCCACTTCTCAGTTAGGTTTAACCGCACTATTTACTGGGGTGATACTAGTTCCCATTGTTGGTAACGCCGCCGAACACGCCACAGCCGTTACCGTCGCCATGAAAGATAAAATGGATCTGTCCGTTTCTGTGGCAGTTGGGTCAAGTCTGCAAATTGCCCTGTTTGTCGCCCCGGTATTAGTCATTGCCGGCTGGATACTTGGTCAGCCAATGGATTTAGATTTTCAACCCTTTGAATTAGTAGCAGTAGTAGTATCAGTGCTAATTGCCAACAGTATCAGTTCTGATGGTAAATCCAACTGGTTAGAAGGAACATTACTGTTAGCAGCTTATGTCGTGCTGGGGTGTGCCTTTTACTTTCACCCAGTTGTCGGCGGACTTGGCTAGTATTTTGGCAAAATTAAGTTTACCAGCGATCGCTTGTTATGGATGTGAGAGCGATCGCTTTTTTGTGTCATTAGTCTTTTTCTAATTTCCTTTGCAAAAACTTACCCCATTCTGCTGCCAAAGGAATTTCTGTAAACGGAACTAACACCGAATTAGCAGACTCAGCAAAATTAAACTTAAGTGCAATTGAACGACCTTTTTCTGGTGGTGCTGCCAAATTTACGACCTCATTATTTACCACTAGTTGAATATCACTAACATCAAGTAAAGAAAAAGTTTGTAATTGTATCGGCCCTTTTGATGTAGGTTTACCCCAAGTTATGGTGTTATCCTTTTGACCCAATACAGCATAAATATCATACTTAGCACGGTCAAATTGCTCTGCCCATTGACGATAGGCTTCTACTTTTTGAAATTCCTGTGAACCTTGCCAAGCCAACCAGAAAAAGATAATTAATAGTGGCAACCAAAACAAACCACGTTCCATCGCTTCAACAATCCTAAGTGAAAGATTTAACTAAAAACATTTAAGTAGATTGCAAAGTAGAGCAATCAGAGGCGTATATAGGTTATCTTAGTGAGCAACCTGGCAGAAAGCGTGATGAGTTAATATGAGAAAACTTATATTATGGTGCTTGTTTGTCATTGGCTTGGTATCTGCTGTATTTGTTTTCCTCAATTCTCAGGGACTAGCAGCTAAAGGCGAATTTGACACAATTTTGTTAGATTTTCGTGAAGATATTCCAGCCGATGTAATTAAACAAGATTTACAAGCGATCGCTCAACAATACAACGTTACACCCCAATTAGATAATAAATTCTCCGAGCAGGATCATGTTTATATTATCAAAGGCGATCGCCAGCGACTCAAAGCGCTACAAAAATCTGCCTTTGCTAAAGCTACAGAAATCATCGAACCGAATTACATTTATAAACTAACCCCACCAGCGAAACCTGTTTGGTTGGGAGAAATGTTAAGACCCCAAGAAGGTAAAGAATTTACTCCTTCCTTAACTGGCCCCAACGACGAATATTACAGCAAACAATGGAACCTCCACAAAATTGGTGTAGAAGGTGCTTGGACTCAAACCAAAGGTAGTGGCATAACTGTAGCCGTAATTGACACAGGTGTTACCCAAGTCCGCGACTTACAAGAAACCAAATTTGTCAAAGGCTACGATTTTGTCAACGACAAAGAAGATGCCACAGACGACAACGGACATGGTACTCACGTTGCTGGTACTGTTGCCGAAGCAACTAATAACAAATATGGAGTGGCTGGTATTGCTTACGAAGCCAATATCATGCCCTTAAAAGTGTTAAGTGCCTACGGCGGCGGAACCGTTGCTGATATTGCCGAAGCTATTAAATTTGCTGCTGACAAAGGCGCAGATGTCATCAATATGAGTTTGGGTGGTGGTGGAGAAAGCCAATTACTCAAAGATGCTATCAACTACGCCCACAACAAAGGTGTAACCATCATTGCGGCTGCGGGAAATGAAAATGATAATTCCGCCTCCTATCCAGCCCGTTATCCCCACGTTATCGGCGTTTCTGCCACTGGCCCCGACGGCGAAAAAGCACCCTATTCTAACTATGGTGCAGGCGTTGATATTTCTGCCCCTGGTGGTACAGATGCAGGCGCAATTTTACAGGAAACCATCAACGAACAAGGCGAAGGCGTATTCCTGGGACTGCAAGGAACCAGCATGGCTTCACCCCACGTTGCTGGTGTAGCCGCTTTAATTAAAGCCAGTGGTATCAAAGAACCAGACGCGATTTTACAAGTCCTTCAACAGTCTGCCATACCTATTAAAGAAGACAGCTTAAACTACTACGGCGCAGGACACCTCAACGCCGAAGCTGCCGTCAAACTAGCCGCCCAAGGACAAATTAGCTTCCAAGACTTCTTCCGTTGGTTGCGGGATAACGGCTATCTAAACCCTCGTTTCTGGTTTGATGGTGGCGCTGTCGCCCTCTTACCAAAGATACTTATGGTAGTCGGTTCCTATCTGCTAGCGTGGTTTTTACGGGTTTACTTACCCTTCCCTTGGAGTTGGTCATTATCCAGTGGCTTAATTTTCGGTAGTTCTGGGTTATTCTTCCTCAAAGGTTTTTATATCTTTGACTTACCTCAGTGGCCTTTCCGAGTTTTAGGCAGTTCCATTCCCGAACTAGGTAACGCCATACAAGGAACAGATGCTTTAAACCCCATCTTTGCCAGCGTCTTAATTCCTATTGTGTTGATAGCACTGTTACTAGGTCATCCTAGTTGGAAATGGTTCGCCATCGGTTCAACTCTCGGAGTAGCCGCCTGCTTAAGCGTCAGTGCAGTGTTAGACCCAACAGTTTGGGGCTTAGGTGATGGTAATTTAGCCCGTATATATTTAATTATCAACGCTCTGCTGTGTTATGCGATCGCTCGTTTAGCATTAAAGAACGAAGATAAAACAGCATAGAAGGTAATGGGGACTGAGGACTAGGTGTTGGGAATAACATCTCCCTCATCCCTACTCCCTCCCCACTCCCCACTCCCCACTCCCAAATTCTTATGAGTATCACAGTCACAGGCAAAATTGAACGGCGTAACCTTGGTATGGGCGCTTGGGCGTTAGTCTCAGATGATGGCGTTACCTACGAAATCCTCAAAGGTGCAGACAAAGAATTACTTAAAGCTGGACAAAAAGCCAAAGTTGAAGGACAGGTACGCGAAGATATCATGACTATTGCCATGATTGGCCCTGTCCTAGAAGTAAAATCATTTGAAGTGCTAAGTGATGAGTGAGAGTATCAGTTAACATTTAACTGATCACACACTAGCCCCAGAATCAAGCACTTGCTGTAACCGAGTTCTAAATTCCCCTTTGGGATGACCGCCTTTAACCTCACCTATGATGTTAAATTCGCCTTCGGGAGACTCACAGATAATATAAGTAGGCCATCCCATCTCAGATTTATCGGGATATTGTGTCAGCAAAATTTTGCGATATTTACGGTAAGTCGCTGTATCCTGCATTTTGACATCGATAAACTGCAAACCTAGCTCTTCCGCCACTTTCTGGTCATAGAAAGACATTTTGTGGCAGATACCGCACTCTTCGGAAGAAAATTTAATAACAGCTAAACTCATGTAGCTCTATGTCTCTTGTTGATATACCTAATATTTTTCAGCATAGCTCTTAGGCTACAGACATCAACCAGTTATGGGTATAAAAGTAAAATTTCTATAGAATTTAGGCTTAAATGATTTAACTAAAGGCCTAATGTGCCTATATTATGTGCAGTACCTATATATGATGTTGTGAAGATAATGTCCGTATATATTAATTATTGTATAAAATAAAACTTTATATTTTCAATATTTATACTATAGAAATATAAAAATTTCAAGTTATAACTTGATAATTAACACCTAAATTATTGGCAATATATAACATTTGCTTTAACTAGATAATCTTTTAAAACTAATATTATTAATTAATATATTTATTTTTAATAAAATAGATACTCATCATTTCATGAAAAAATTATTTAATAATCAAAAATATTTTCAACATAAATACTGTAATTAGCTTATATCCTACCTAGAATTAACTTTCATGTAAGCTTATAAATACGCTTCAATAAATAAAATACGTTCGATTAAAGCTATTAAGCCAAAAAATATTAGTCATGAAGTCAAACATTCAACTAACAATATCTTTAAACAAGAGTTGAATGTAATTAAAATTTTGCCAATTTTGTAATAACTTGTGGTTTTTTTATGATTGCTCACTTACAATTGGTTACGGTCTACACACATAATGGTGAATTAAGTATAAATAAGCAATGTTATCTAATTTAGAGCTAGTACAGGAATTTGTAGCCCAATCTATCCAAAAACAAGAAATTTTGCTAGCTAACGCTAATTTACAAGCTCAGACGGCTTATAAAATTAACCAAGTTATAGCTAAAACCGAAGGAGTGATTGCTACCGCCCAACTTACACATGTACCCCTAGAATTTTCAGTTAAAGCTACTTCATCTTACTGGGAATTGATAAATGAGGCATTAGCTAACTCTAACTACATTCTCACAGGAGAAATAGATAGTCGTAATTGTTATACATATAAATACTGCGCGATTCCTAAAGGTTATCAAATGCACTGTATGAAATCAGTTCATTTATGGCGTTCTTGGTGGAAATATCGCAAAAATAAATCACAACTGGGGATTCCTATGGATTTGCTGATACGTAACCGTAACTCTTGGTATCCCATTAGAGATTTAATTATTAGCGATGGGCTTCTATATATCAAAACATTAGGAAGTGAGATTGCGGTTCACTCTAATGATTTAGTGATTTGGTTAAGTAAGATGGGAGAGAAATTTACCACTGTACCTGAGCAAGAGGATTAAAAAGCTACTTGCTGGGCTGGTTGTGATAATATAAGCCTTGATTAATTCTAGTGAGATGTGAGCAGCAAAGAAGGTGAGATCAGTAATTTTCATGCTTTCATTAATGGATGATGAGCAGGAAAATAATCATGAAAGGACTCTGGCTAGAAAATAACCAGTTACGACTACTTACAGATATCCCGGTTCCAGAACCACCGCCAGGAGAAGCCCTTGTACGTGTTTTACGTGCGGGGATTTGTAATACTGATTTGGAACTGTTGAGGGGTTACTATCCTTACATGGGAATTATTGGACACGAATTTGTCGGACTTGTGGAACAAGGGCCAGAACATCTACTTAATAAAAGAGTAGTCGGAGAAATTAACGCTGCTTGCGGCCATTGTCGTTTTTGTCTTCGAGGACAACTGACTCATTGCGAAAACCGCACGGTTTTGGGAATAGTCAACCGTCATGGAGCATTTGCTGAATATCTCTGTTTACCTGTACAAAATCTTCATCCTGTACCGGAAAATGTGCCGACTGATGCTGCAACTTTTACCGAACCTTTAGCAGCCGCACTAGAAATTCAGCAACAAGTAATATTGAATAGAGACGATCGCTTGCTAGTAGTTGGAGATGGCAAACTAGGTCAATTAGTAGCACAAACACTCGCTTTAACTGGTTGTGAACTCTTGGTTATTGGTCGTCATTCAGAAAAACTTGCGCTTTTAAAAGCAAGAGGTATTGCAACTGGTTTAGTTGATGCTGTTAAAGATAGGGCTTTTGACATTGTAGTTGAGTGTACTGGCAATGCCGAAGGATTTGCGATCGCCCGTCGCGCATTACGTCCCCGTGGTACTCTAGTTTTGAAAAGTACCTACGCTGGCAACCTCAGTCTAGACGCTTCTTCCTTAGTAGTAGACGAAATCACCCTCATCGGTTCCCGTTGCGGCCCCTTTTCCCCTGCCTTAGAGTTATTAGCCACAGCAAAAGTTGACGTAGAACCTCTAATTCACGCCCACTATCCCCTCAACAAAGGACTTTCCGCTTTCGAGGAAGCCCAACGCCGAGGCGTTTTAAAAGTATTGTTGGATATTAGTCAATAGTCAATAGTCAATAGTCATTAATCAACAGTTCTCTTTCCCTCTGGGACGCTGCGCGTTGACGTAGCCTCTGTCTACGACATGCTCCGCGTAGCTTGCTTCCATGACATGGTACGACAATCTCAGTGCCGGGCTGTTCACTGTCAACTGTCAACTGTCAACTATTCCTAATACAAATAAGGATTGGTCTTTGCTTGATAATCCATACAGTTAATTGCTTCTTCCGTGTTGGCAATTGATGGATGTACAGTACATTTTAGGCGATAGTCATCTGTAAAAAATTGGCAGCCAGCACAGGGTATTTGGTGCATTTGTTTGGCCGTTTTAATACTGTCCCTGGTGGCAGTCCAAAGACTCCAAACCACCATGAAAATTAAAGACCAAGCAGTAACAAAGCAAATAGGCACTATATATGCCTGAATCATCTTAATGATAAAAATTATCAATTCCAACACGGCAAGTTCTAAAAAAAATTAAGAGCTAGAAGTATATTAACTCCCAACTCTGTCATCTTATCTTCTGGCTTTAGAAGTATAAATTTTGTAAAGTAGGTATGTCAGTTAACTGCTAACTGTCAACTGAATTAAATTCCTGCATGACCCAAGGCTAAACCCGCAACTAGCATTCCTAATACTAGGAATGGTTGAGCGCTGGCTTGGTATTTGACATCATTTTTCAAGGGGTCGCGCAAGAAATACATATCTTGGAAGGTAATTTGGGGAATGATTAATAATGCCAAGATAGCGGCGTACAAGTTCTCATGAATACTTACAAGATATGCAGCTATTAACCCTTGGAATAAATCAATCATGACAACACATATCCAAGCAGCTTTGTCAATACCAAACATTACAGGTAGTGATTGTAGCCCCAGTTGGCGATCGCCTTCTACACTCTTAAAGTCGTTGACGATCGCAATACCCAAACCAGCCAAACTGTAAATTAAGGTGATAACGACAATTTTCCAGTTGAGTTGACCAAATAAAGCATGACCTGCCCACCAAGGCAAAGCAATATAACTAGCACCCAAAGCGTAGTTACCTAACCAGCCGTTTTGCTTGAGTTTGAGTGGAGGTGCAGAATAAATAAAGGCAATAAAAGAACCAAACAAAGCCAATACTGTCACGTTGGGGAAGTCATGACCAGCCCATAAATCCAGCACAAACGATAAAGCGATCCCAGCCAGAAATAGGGCAATTATCTGAGTAGCTACCTGGGGTACAGAAATTGCGCCGGAAGGAATGGGACGGTAAGGTTCATTAATGGCATCAATTTCGCGGTCGTAAAAATCGTTTAGGGTTTGGGTATAACCCGTCAGCAATGGCCCAGACAACAACATACAAGCTGCTGCTTTCAAAACATTTTCTAACGACCAAGTATAGTTACCAGAAGAAGCCGCACCACAAACAACACCCCAAATCAGAGGTATCCAAGTAATGGGCTTCATCAATTGCAGGCGGATTTTCCAAATGGAAGTTTCCCCTGGTGCAGCACCTTTCATCCCTAACAATTGCCTAGTTTTCGCACTGCGATCGCCTGCATTTACGATAGCTTCAGGTTGATTGGGATCGGGGGTTATGGGAGATGATTCAGACATAATATTATATTGGTAATTCGTAATTCGTAATTCGTAATTAGGGTATTACAGAGAGATAGTTTAAGAACTGGAGATGAGGAAAATTAAATATTTCCAAGTCTCCAGTTCCCAGTAGCTAATGCCTTAAAAAGAAATTATCAAATAATTATTTTGGAATTTTGCTCCGGTGACGGGTCTGCCACTCAGTGCTGGGGGTAAGAAAATATTTCGGCGTTGGTCGCCTGCTTCTACTGTTACTTCTGGCCCGACTTGGGTGAGTTTGACTTGCTTTTTGTCAAATCCAGGTAAAAATAGCCGTACTTGGCGATTATGAATGTCAACGGTGATGGGAGCAGGTGCTTGTACTGCTTGCTCAACAAAGTTGGGAAGGGCATCTATTAAAGGTTGCCAGTTATCTTTGCTTGCATCAGGTACAACTGTCACCGATAAGGGGGCAAATTCTTCTGTTAGGTGAGCATCTGTCTGGGATGATACCTGAATCACACCACCAATAGTTAAGCCAACTTGTTGAGCGCTTCCCCATAAATAACGTACACTTGCTACTTCTAGGGGGTCTGCTGTGGTGACTAGGAAGGCTGCAACCCGCTTGGGGTCTGCAAGTGCTTCCTTCCCTTTATCTAATAAATTGTTGACTTGATTGGTGGGTTGAGCAAAGTTATCTGCTGTCCAGTTGAAATTGAAGAAGCTGCTAATTAATGGCTGAATCAAGGGCGATTCCGTAATCGTTTTCCCTAAGTCGGAGTTGGTAAACAACTGGCGAAAGCGTCTTACATACCAGCTTAACGATTCTGGTAAACCCAACATCCGCAAAGTAGAAGCATCACCTGGGCCATCATAGACGATCGCATCATATTTACCACTGGCATCATATTCACGAATCGCATTCAAGGCTAAGGCGTTATCCATACCCGGCAATACTACCAATTCTTCACCATACACCTCTTTGATAATGGGGGTGCGGAGATATTGTGCTTCAAGTTTTTTGATTTCTTCCCAGTTACGTTGTAGGAGTACAGAAGATTGAAACTGTACAACATCTAAATTTGGGGCAATTTGCTGAGGGTCAGGGGTGAGGGTTTGATCTAACAGGAGTGGCAATACTGGTTCTGCTAATCCTGCTAAAAGCACTCGCTTACCTTGACTTGCCAATGACTTGGCTGCGGCGATCGCTATTTTTGTCCGAGCAATACCACTTTTGCCCAAAAATGTCAATATTAGGGACATGCTTTTGATTTCCAATTACCGCAGGTCTTTAAAATTCCAAATTAACACTAGGCAACCACTCTAAGCGTCTACCTAGAGTCCCTTCTATTACACTGGTTTGATTTCATCCTCAAAAAACCAAGTGGAAGTATTATCGTCAAACTTGACTACTACACCAACACCTGCACCGTCGGTAACTTTGTAACCTTCGATAGTACCAATCGCGCCGAGTTTTTTAGCAACTACAGCAGAAACGCGATCGCGCAAACGAAACACCTTAACCTTTTGTCCGATTTCCATGCCTACATAAAACGCAATAAACCAAGATTAAGTTTAGCTGAATCCGGTACTTATTTGTTAGTTGACAGTTGACAGTTGACAGTTGACAGTTATTTTCCCCCTCATCTCCCTCATCTCCCGGTTGGTGAGCGTAGCCGAACCACATCTCCCCACTCCCTATTCCTTCTGAATGGGAAGATTTAACCAATTACTTAATTCCTGGGCTAACCATTCTAGTTCGGCTTCTGATTGAATGTTGGTATTTTGACCAAGCTGATATTTTCTTACTCCTGCCCAAACCTCTAATTGTGCGGGTACTTGAGTTTTATCACCCTCAGAATCCCTAGTTAAATATCTTGGAGTGTAAACTAGCTTGGTGATACTTTCTCTTGATGAAGGTCGAGGTCGATGGAACTTAAAAGCGAATAATTCCTTGGTGCAGGTAATTTGTTCTCTATCCAAACGTAGTTTGATACGTCCAAATAAGGTGAATAAAAAATTATAACCCATAAAATAGCCAGCACCCCAAAAAGGTAAGGAAAATAAAGCGAAGGGAACATTGATGGGGAAAGGTGTTGAGAGTGCGCCTATTGTCCAAAATAGGATGAAAGAGTTCCAGGTGATCGCAAATAACCCAGTAGACACTATCGAAGTACGGAAACCCACGGGAGGAACTACTATCTCCAATGAATCCCCATCTTTGATGAGTTGGATTTTGCTATCCTCTGGTTTACTTACCGCTAACTTACCAACACCAAGTAATTGTGGCTCTTCCAAAGTTTTAAGTGCTTGCTGCGCTGAACTCAAGCGCCTTTCTAAATTGGGTTCAGTCATAGACTTTAACCAATTTGCCAAACCTGGACTCAGATTTACACTTTGCTCAAACTGAATGCGGAAATCTTTTTGGGGTAAATCGGCTGGGTGAGTACCTGTGAGCAAGTAAATTAACGTTGCCCCTAAACTATACAGGTCGGATGCTGTTACTGTACGCCCACCGAACTGTTCTGGTGGCATATAGCCATAGGTTCCTACGACAGTCCTTGTCCCGCCTTCTGTACCCAAAGCTGTTTGTACTGAACCAAAGTCTACTAAATAAACTTCACCAAAATTATTTCCTGAACGCTCTCCTAACAAAATATTGCTAGGCTTAATATCACGGTGGATGACAGGTGGATGTAACCCGTGTAGATATATAAGAATCTCTAAAATGGCGGAGGCTATTTGTTTAATATCAGATTCTGTGAAAATACGCCCAGACTGTAAGTATTGCTCTAAAGTTTGGGCTGGGATATAACTCTGTACAAGGGCAAAACCTTTGATTGTGGGTGAGTTTACCTCAAAATAGTCCAAATAGCGGGGAATATTGGGATGAGACAAAGACTTGAGAGTTTCAGCTTCACGTTCAAACAGCTTGAGATCATCCCACTCAAAATCACTACTAAAAGCCAGCAGCTTGACAATGACTAATTCACCAGTCACAACATCCTTAGCTAGTAGAGTCCGTCGCCCTGCTTTTTTTCCTAATAGCTGTAGAATCTCGTAGCGAGTGTTAAAAATTTCTCCCAGCATAACAATTGCTCTCACGCTACGTTGCCGCAAGTTTCATAGATTATAGCTTGTTAAATTAAACAAACTAATACCCCTAATATATTGTATATTTCTATGCCTTCCGAACTTTGGCCTTACGCAACACCTGGTATTCCCGATGAATTATTCGAGCATTTACCAGGAATCCCTCTTACCCAGAGAGAAATTCGACTATTGTTAATTTCTCAATTGCGCTTAGAACCTGATTCAGTTTTATGGGATATTGGGGCGGGAACTGGTACAATTCCTGTCGAAGTGGGGCTACTATGTCCAAAGGGACGAATTATTGCTGTGGAGCGAGATGAAGAAGTAGCAAATTTAATTAAACGTAATTGCGATCGCTTCGATGTCAAAAATGTGGAAATTGTCGAAGGTAGCGCCCCAGAATGTTTACATGAGATCAAAACTATGCCGCACAGAGTTTGCATTGAAGGAGGAAGACCCATTCAAGATATATTGCAAACAGTGTGGCAGTATTTACCCTCATCAGGCAGAGTCATTGCTACAGCTGCTAACCTCGAAAGCTTGTATGTTATTTCCCAGAGCTTGTCCCAATTACAAGCGAGAAATATTGAAGTTGTACAATCTGCCGTTAATCGCCTAGAAACAAGAGGATTTTCTCAAACCTTTGCCGCAGTTGATCCCATTTTTATCCTCAGTGGTGAGAAACTAGACTAGGGTTAGGAACTCAATCAGTGGACAGTAGACAGTGGAAACAACCTGACAACTGACAACTGTCAACTGTCCCTTCGGGTTCGGCAGTTGCTACAAGTCGGGGAACCCGCCCAACGCACTGCCTCACAACTGTCAACTGTCAACTGTCAAACCCAATCCCCAAATACTCGTATGCCTTGGTCTCGGATTATTAGTGGAATTGTTGCGATCGCCCTTGCTTTAGTTGCTGTCCTGTTGGGGGGTTGGTATTTTACCATCTTGTTGGCGATCGTTGTTTATTTAGGACAACAGGAATACTTTGAGTTAGTAAACACTAGAGGCATTTTGCCAGCCGCGAAAACTACCTTATTCCTCAGTCAAGTTTTACTTGTTATTTGTACTTTGGATAGTAATTTAGTTGATGCTGTCATGCCTATTGCTGGGACATTTATTTGTTTTTACTTATTATTCCAGCCCAAAATGGCCACTATCGCTGATGTTTCAGCTTCGATTATGGGCTTATTTTATGTCGGTTACTTGCCGAGTTACTGGGTGCGGTTACGGTCAATTGGTAGCGCCGCAGTCAGTAATATACCTCTAGGCGGGTACTGGCCACGAAATTGGACAGATATTTTTGAGGATAGAAATTTTGCTTTGCTACCACAAGGTTTCAAGTTTACTGTGCTGACATTTTTGTGCATTTGGGCAGCAGATATTGGTGCATACACTATCGGTAAATTCTTCGGCAAAACTCGCTTGTCTGATATCAGCCCCAAGAAAACAGTTGAAGGCGCAGTCTTTGGCATCAGTGCCTGTTTAGGCGTGGCCATTGCTGGTGCTTACTATCTTCAATTACCGCAATTTCTTTTAACTGGCACAATCTTAGGCTTACTAATTGGCTTGGCCAGTCTTTTGGGCGATCTAACTGAATCTATGTTGAAGCGAGATGCTGGCGTTAAAGACTCTGGACAATTGATCCCCGGTCATGGCGGCATCTTAGACCGCACCGATAGCTATATCTTCACAGCACCCTTAGTTTACTATTTCGTCACGCTGATTTTGCCATTATTTGGTCATTAGTCATTTAGGTCTGAATCTCGTAGTCAATCTTCAGTTCGATTAATGCAACGCTTTCGTCGCCTAATTGAAACAGTCATTGGTCAATAATGATGTAAAAATTTCAATTAAGTTATGATTTGCTATATGTAGTTAAACAGTACCAAGTTTCTACTCCAACTATTCCATCAACTTTTAATTTCTGTTTTTCCTGAAAGGCTTTAACAGCAATTTCTGTCACGGGTCCAAAAACACCATCTATCTGAACAGGATAGCCGTTAGCCACCAATAGTCTTTGTAATACTCTAACAGATACACCTGATGTAGTGAAATTCAGCTTCGGTAATGCTCTATTAGCAACTCCTTCCCTACTCGTTATCAAAATATCATTATTTTTTTCATCTATTCCCCCTTCCCTATTTAAAAGAAATGAATTTCTGCTTTTTCCTAATTTGAAATTATATTTTTTTAACTTTGCTATAATTTTTTTGCTTTTATCAGAGCTAGGTTCCCAGGATTCTACATAGTTTTTTTCTTGAAAAAATAATTTTTTTATTTTTGCTATTCTATTCTTATGGTTTTGATATTTAGGCACTAAAGAGGTATTGGTTAAATTCTTACTTATCCATTTAAGTTTATTTGAATTATTCTGGGCTTTTATAACTAATTGATACGTTTTGTTTTGTATAGTTTTCTGATTATGTTCATCAGGATAAGTTACAGGTTGGTTAACTGAATTTGGCAATGATACTTGTTTGGTCATTAATAGACCTGTCATGAGCATGGTAATATCAGTCATCTTATTCTCAACCTAAAATTAACTATTTCAACAAAATAACATTGGATACTTCCTCACAAAAAGACAGCATCCTTATTTCATTTGCTAATTGCTATTAAAATACTAAAGCCATTATATACATAACACCTTAGTTAAGATGAAGTTAAAGAGGCTAAAATACTAGTTCCATAAGACTTACAGCCTTTAAATCTACGGAATAAAATCTATTTGTCATAGTATTATTACGTAGATGAGAGGCTATTTATAAAGTAAATCTAAAGGAGAGTAAAAGGTGATGACAGCAAATATTAAGATACATGGCATATAGTGTATTTACATAGTTACTCGTGGCACGAAAGTCTTACCCCACAGACTTCACTGATGTGGAGTGGGAAATCTTGGCTCCCTTGATTCCACCAGTCAAACAAGGAGGACATCCTCTCCTAAGGGGAGACGCTCCGCGAACACACAACAGATATGCGGGCAGTATGCAATGCAATCTATTATCACTTGAAAACAGGCTGCCAATGGAATATGCTTCCAGGAGACTTTCCCATCATGTCCTGTAAGTCTACAGCATCCCTCTAAGTGCCTATAGGCGAACCCTTCCGATATTCTAATCACGATTCCCTTGTGTCTCGCCCACTCGAACCAATTCGCTGCTTTTTGTAATGGACTAACGCTCCGCTACCCTAACGCAGTTACCAGTTTTTTAATTAGAAAAATTATTTTAGCTGCTTCAAGCATTCGAGCTAACCAGACTTAAACATTTTTGAGTTAGAAATATCTCTGCTAAGGGAATAATTGAAACAAGACCATCTCAGGTAAACATCTGAATGGTGATTTACCAGCCGGATGCGACCAATTACAAGATTACGCAGAAATAAAAACTTCAAAGTATTCAGAAAGTTATCCAATCATCAAAAACTTTACTAGCGACTTATATCATGAAGAAAAGAAATATTGTTTTAACAAATTTATTAACAGCATTAATATTCATTCATGGTGGTATGGCAAAAGCTAACAGACTATCGGATAGACAAGAGATTCTTCAGAAATCAGAATGGATGTCTAAGGGTTGCAACGCCGGAAACATCAAACAATGTTATGCTTATTGTGCAAGTGATTTTCAAGAAATTCAAGGAGATGGAAAGGTTATTGTTTTGCAAGAGTCTATAAAAAATATTAAACAATTTTATCAACAAGTTAGTAAATATAAATTTCGGGAAGAAGTAATTCGTATTAATGTTGATGGAAATCTTGCAGGAGTGGTGGGTGTTGCATACTCTGAATCTATAATTGGCAATAAGCTTATATACCGACAAACTCCATACGAAGACCTATGGGAAAAGACTGATGATAGTTGGTTATTAATATCTAGAAGTTGGTATCAAGGAAATGATAATCAGGTTGTTATAAAATCGAATGCAAAGAAAAGCAGAGTATTAGGCATTGACCACTGAGTTTAACAATAGGTTAGAAACTTCCAGAAAATAAAATGTCCCCTGAGCAATAATAATCATTCTAAGTGAGAGTAAAGGGGCTACCATCGGCAGCCCCTTTACTCCTCTTTTTTTAGTCATTTGAATAATGATGATTTTTAAGTGTAATCCCTCTCTTGTTACTACGGGGAAAGTATAATTAGAAAGAAAACCGTAAACAGTAAGTAAGAGGGATGGTTACGCCGCGCAGACAACCAGTAAGCACAGTGGCATTCATAGATAACTACTGCCAACACTATTATTCATTGTTTGAGGATGTGAGGCATTTTGAAGCGCTCAAATTCTTGCATTTGGGTATACTTTCAGAAATCCCTCGGAAAACCCTACCACTAATAGCTAAAACAGTGGGGTTAAAAGATAGACAAACACTACATCATTTTTTGAGAGATGCACTGTGGGATGTCAAAAAATTAAGGGAAATTAGACTGTAGAAATTATTCAAGAGTTGAAAGCATGGGGTTTCAAAATTAAATTAGTGTTAGCAGATAGCTTATATGGTGAGAGTGGAGATGTAATTAGATGTTTAGAAAAATTAGAACTAGAGTTTATTGTAGCAATTCGCTCCAATCATGGAGTGTTGATGCCCCCAGGAAGCCGAAAACGTTATAATCGATGGAAAGCTTATGAGCAAAAGCTTTCACATCGTCAAACTGAAACTCGCTACTTGAGAGAAATTATTTTTGGTAAGCGTCGCCGCACTAGATATTACCAAATCAGTAAGATTAATACACCCGACCCTACGGGAGATGAAAGCTGGTACATCATGACTAATTTATCAACTGATTTATCAGTAAATGTTGCACAACTTTATAGTTTAAGAAATTGGATAGAATATGGTTTTAAACAAGTCAAGAATGAACTAGGATGGGCTGATTTTCGCTTGACTGATTATCAAAGTATTGAACGCTGGTGGGAAATCATCTTTAGTGCTTACTTACTCGTTAGCATTCAGGCTACTTACTTTCAGCTTTCTGACCAATCAAACCCAACATCTACATCATTAGTATTGTCATCAAATGACTCTAATATTCCTCAACATAGTCAACATTCCCAGTGGGAATCAGGTACAACATGGAAGAGTGCCTTGAATAACCTGAGATTAATTATTCAACCATACATTTTTTACTGTTTAATTCAGCCTTGGCTTACAGTATTTAATATTCCTGGTATGAAACGTGGCTTTTTAAAATTAATCGACTTCATGAATGACTTTCGTGCTTCTCCTGTCAGTTTCCCTCTTGCCAGTTGAATCTCTTGTCGTTTTTTATTTCCCTAAAGTAACAAAAGAGGGATTACAATCAGTGTCTATAATATTAAATTTCCGCACATCCTCAAATAATGAATATTGTAGAGAGCATTAAGAAAGGCAATACTGCGCAAAATATGTGCGCGGTTGTAGCTCCGAATTTTTCTTAGCGTACAATTTTCCCAAATTGGCATGGTGATGCCATACCTTTTTATAAAAATCTAGCTTAAGATGTAACTCATCAAGCTTGTGATTCTTTATCCTGGGCGAAAATAGCGAAATTAATAAAAATAGTGAAATAGGCAATAGTATGAAATCTATCAAAATCTTAACGGGAACAGTTTCTTTCTTAACTCTTGTGTGCATTGGTTACTATGGTTGTTTAAAGTCTGTAGAAAGAATGTATGGAATAAGTATCGGTTTAATGATCGGTGGGATACTGGCTAAAACTACTACAGACGATATATCTGATATATCTACGAAATCTACGAGATTTACTTTTGTCAAGCCAAGCCACCCCAAACGACGTAGAAAAATCTTGAAAAGTTTACGACCAAACGCCAACTTTTTTCAGTAACACAATCGCTGAAATCCTTTCAAAATCTCAATTATTACGTTTTAGCCATCAGTTTGATTTACTATTAGAAAATAAGGCTATAAATGGGAAAATTTTGTATTACGAGATAAGCAATATTTTCCTGACAAGAATAACTGAATGAGAAAGGGTTAGTTATTAATAGTAAGTATTTTAACCAAAAGAGTCTACTTTGAATAAAGGATAATCGTGCAGTTGAAGCTCTAGCGCTAGTACCATCATCTGGAAAACTAAAGTTTGAGGGGGAATCTTTTATCCAATCTTTGAATCTAAAATAACACCATAAAATAAGTTATGGCTGTGATGACCTTGAATGGTTCAATGAACGGCAAGGCATTTAAAATTTTCTCCCCAACTTACTTATTTGAATTTTTTATTCTAGCTTGATGACATAAAGCTAGACGTTTGCGACAATAACCGCAAGCTCCAGATTTACTTATTATTTTTGTGTCTTTTACTTGATTAATAACAGATATTGAAGCAGATGTAGTGAAGCAACTAATAGTCATAGTGTTGCTTTTATTTATTAAATCTTCATCCTGTCTTTTCAATTGTTTATTTGAGCGCACAAGTTCGGTTTTAGGTTCAATTACAACTAGTGTTTGTGGTAGAGATTGTTGGTTCTGCAATTTTTGAGTTTGATGCACTGCTATACCTAAACCAAACATTCCTGTACCGATAAATAACATCATATATTTCTCAAAATGTTGAGATGCAAAGTATCCCAAACTAACTGCAACAAATGTTGCAGCAAAACCTGTAAAGCTATTTTTTAATATAGAATTTTTCATTTTGCATTTTTACAATATTGCTAATACATCATTTGTTAACTCTTAGAAATAAGTTTGGCTCTACCTCTAAAGGCTGAAAACGCTAAAAATATTATATTTTTTCTGTCACCTCCTAAGAAACACATTCGGTGGGGTGGGAAATAGGGATGAGTTCTAACGGGACTTAAACAGAAGTTAAGAGTAAAAAAGGGTATAATTTTTTGTCTAAGTCCCGCTACTCTGATTTGATGCCGCCACCAATAACGCTATGCACCCATTAATGGGCAAATACTGAAGTCATATTCGTATAAAAACTTTTCTTTCTCCCTCAAACCAAGGGACGCAAATTTTACTTCACAGGCGCGATCGCTAAATACTGTTCCCCCTGGTTGGGTAATCCTGTACTGCTTACCGTGGATGATGAAAAGATGGAGGATCTTCTATTGTGCTATCGCTGCTGACTTTTATATGCCGCCAAATCGTCGGGCTGATGCTCAACAGCACCACTTTTAATTGATATATGACTCTTTCAGTAGAATCCAACATTGAGCCATATTATCACGTTGTGTCCCTCATCTCCCTCGACACTTTTCGCTCTCCCTATACATTACATATTGTTAATAGTGTAAAGATAGAAGTATGTAGTTATTAAATGAGTCAGAGATATTTTTTACATAGTAATTGAAGTTATGTAGTACGATGAAGATAAGATATAAAAATTGACTTTTAATTAGTAAACAGAAATTCCTTTTTTAACAAAGTTAACCAATCATGTAAACGTAAAGTTTTGGAGAAGTAGCATGAACAAGTTTTTATTAAAAAAAATATTGGCGGCTATGGCTGTAACAATACTTGCATCAAGTTTTGGCTATTTAGCGGTTAGACATTTGGGAAAATATATGATGCTGGCTATCAGTGCAGGAACGATTGGTTTAGGTATAGCTCTACATCAAACCCAAAAATCATCACATCCAAAACTTCCATCAAAGACGATGGTTGTAACTGAACCTAAAACTAATCCTGTAAAAGTAGAGCGAGAAGTTAAAGAGCAGCATGATACTTCAGTTAAAATTGTGTCTAACAAAATTAAAGCGAGAGCAAAAACTATCAAAGCTACAAGTAGATACCAGTCTTCTGGCTACTGCCGCAAACGCCTTGCTTTATGTCACAGAGCTAAAATCGAGGGGGCAAAAAAAAATACCCCCGAAAACTAAAAATTCACATCTCCTAATGGGATGATATTTAGAAGTATTATATATTTTTTTAGGCATATTGCTAAATGTACATAATTAATGTATAATAGTCGGTCATTTAATTGAAGAAATGAAAAAAGCACATAATTCTAAAAAGAAATCTTAATTTCAGCCATTTATAGGGTATTGTAAGGAGCATGTGAAATAATTTTGTCAAATTTGACTAATTTATGGATGAATTGGGTGTATCTGAATGAGTTCAGAAGAGCTTTTTTTGAAAAAGTGGCGTTCTCTGTCACAAGATAAGCAAGAACAAGTTTTAGTTTTTATAGACTTTCTCTGTTGGCAGGATGTTCCTAATAAATCTTCTTTAGAAAAACGTCTTCAGGAAATTCGCAATTACGTTATTAATTATGGTAGATTACCTGACAATAATCCTGAGTTCTCCGAATAAGCATATCAATATAAATTGGTTTGAATTTACATGTTATGAAGTGATGGTAATTCCAATAAATTTTAATTAATAAGGTATCCTCTACGCTTAAATTAATTATGTAACTAGATAGCAATGACCTGCGCTATCTTTACTTTATCAATAACCTCTCTATTAGAGAAACTCAACTTGAAAATTGTTAGACAGATAGGCATAGTCTCCGTCTGATAATTTTTATTTTTTCATGTACAGTAAATAAAATACTCAATTAATCTAATAAAGAATAATTGTTTTATGAATATATTGTTAATTGAAGACAGAATGGTTAGTTTTTTATCAAAGGTTACAGGAAAAAACCTAACTAAAGACGATGCTACTCCATCAGTAATATTTATAGCCAATTTAATAATAGTTCTTGTAGGGACTATGTTTATTGATGGTATTGTCACTGACAAAGAAAAGCAAAAAATGCTAAAAATTATGTACCATTTTATTGAACGAAAAAGTGAACTACATAAATTAGCATATTTAATGATAAAAGGAGTTATAAAATATCAAAGTTATAAAAATTTCGATGAGTTAGCAATTATAAGTAATTACCTTTCAGAATCAGAACGATTGTTATTAATTTCTTTTGGCTATGAAATGTCTACAGTTGATAACAAATTAGGTTTGCGTGAGCAAAGATATTTAGAAGTTTTAGCTCATCATTTAAAAGTAAAAAAGGAATATTTTGTAGTCTTATCGTCTGCATTCCGACCCCAACAAGTTTTGGATATAGCAGTTATAGATGAGGTGGAAAATTTACTAACTTCAACACATACTCAACCACGTAATAAAAATATCTCACATACTCAACAATTAAATAATAATGAGGACACTAAGTTACATTCTGATAAATTGAATCCTTTGATTGTAAAGGCTAATTCTAAAAACACTACAACTTTGCCACGTGTTTCTATTTATTATGAAGGTTTAAAAAAATTTCAAGAGTTTAACAAACAGCTAGGTAATTATTGCCATCAAATTTTTCAAATCGTTCAAAGTTGTAATGAATTGGGTTTTTTAGATCAAGATTTACTTGACGAAATGAATGGATTATCGAAAAAATTCCAATTACATCGATTTCGATTGGCAGTCATCGGTGAGTTTAGTCAAGGAAAATCCACTCTACTTAATGCTTTGGTAGGTGAAGAAATTCAGCAGATGCGAGAGATTCCCTGTAGTGGTACGATTGTCGTTTTAAAATATGGCCCCCAAAAACGGGTAGTTTGTCGTTATAAGGATGGTAGTGAAGAAGAAATACCGTTTGAAGATTATCGGCAAAAAATAAGTATCTCTGAAGATATTGCTTTTGGAGCTTTAAATAAAGACATACAACAATCTGAAATTGAAGAAATAATAGTTGAACATTCTAATTTGGCATTATGCAACAGTGGTGTCGAAATCATTGACTCACCAGGATTAAATGAAAATCCAAAACTCACAGGCATTACACAAAATCTACTTCAAGATGTTGATGCTGCGATTTTTGTGACTAATGCTTCACGCTCACTCACACAAAGTGAACGTCTATTATTAAATGAAATAAAAACTACACTTAATGGCGGCAAAGATGAAGAAGCAGCAAATAACTTATTTGTTGTTGTTAATTTCATGGACTTAGTAAGTACAGAAAGAAGCCGTGATCAAATAAAAAAAAGGATATTCAATTTTGTTGAAGGTGAAAAACCAATAATTACAGGTAAGAATCGTATTCACTTTATTTCAGCACAATCAGCTTTAAAGGCAGTTTTGCATGGATATGAAGATGAATATAAAAAAGGCTTTGATACTTTTATTAAAGCTATTGAGAGATTTTTAATTCTTGAACGTGGAAGATTAAAACTACAACCATTACCTGAACAACTTAATAAGGTAATTAAAAAAAATATTAATAGATTGAAAGAGTTTCAAAATGATTTAGAATTTCAAATAAAAATTGCTGAAGATGGAAAACGCAAAATTTTAGAGCAAATTGGAGAGTTTAGTGGACGAGATGTCAAAATATGTTTATTGACAATTCAACTTATAGAGAAGTCTCTTGAGAAAGCAAATACCTCATGGAATGAATGGTATCAAGGTTTAGAAGAGCGGATGCTTCTAAAAAGTGAGCTTTGGAAATCTAAATATAAGCAGTTTTGGAAACAAGACAAGTTAATTCATGATTATATCGAGTGTTTTGTTAGTGACTTATCTGATGAAATTGATGAATGGGTTAACAAGCAACTTAAAGCTGTAATTTTAGAGGAAAATTTACAAGACTTAAATAAAAATATTAAGTATGAGTTGGACGCAATTCAGGCAGAATTTAATCTATTAGACATGAGAGATGATACGACATTCAGCGATGAATTGAGGATTTCGATTAATGCAATTTCCGATCAGTTAATTGAATTGGATAGTATTGATTTTAGTACCCCACTAAAGTTACAGTTAGCAGAATTTACAAGAATTGGTCTTATACCAACTGCCTTAGCTAATGTTACATCTGTAGTTGGCAATTCTTTTGCATCTATGATGCTAGATAGTGATAAATTTCATAATGAAATAAAAATATCGGTTTTAGAGATTGGCTTGGAGAAATTTGATGAATCTTTTGATAAAGTTTATGAAAAAATCCAAGAAAATATAGAGATATTCTTTGATACAAAAATTGAATCAGTAAGCCGAGTTATTGAAGAGGCTATATATATGTATGAAAAATTTGTAGAGCAGCGAGAAAAATCTAATCAAGCAATGCTAGAAAAACACTATACAGCTAAATCTTTGATTGTAGACAAGTGTGAAGAACTTGAGAAACTTAATAGTAGAATCAGTAAAGATATTGCACTTTGGTATTCCGAGGAAATTAACAAAGTAATTCTTAAAAAAGAGAATAATAACTGATAATACACTATTCATATTCCATTGGCCATATTTGGGTTACAACCGGGATACGGATACCGTTGGCGAAACATTACTCAACATGAAAACGCCGATTTTACCGCGTAATAGGGGTAGATATAGCGTAGACACTGTTGGCGACTTCGCTCAACGCTTATCCAGGGCTGGTGGCTTGAGGAATAAAGCGATTGAGTGATATGACCCTAGCCATGTAGTACACGGGTGCGCGAATACCTTTACCCGTGTATTACACTGTATGAGGGGGATCAAAAAAGGTCAACTACATTACTACCCCAACTACAAGCACTTGAAACTTTACGCGATAAGCGAAGCTTGCTCGCTGCGCGAGATCGCATTTTCTTGGAACTGAAGTTAGGTAAGCAAGCCACTGGATACAAAAATGTTCTTACATTAGTTTTTATGTTTTTTGGAGGCTCTATCTTTAAGTAATTTTAAACTTAGAACAGAAGCTCAATCTTTTCAAAGATTATGCTGTTATTGCCTCTAGAGTTTCATTTATATTTGATTCATCTCGTACCTTGAAATAGTAATAAAGATTCGCAATTGTCACATCAGAGACTTGTTGTAAATTTTTAGGAATTAATATCTTGTGTCCGGTAGCATGAGCTTGTTGGTTAATATAAACTTCATACTCCTGACGTAGAACAGGTTTAAACATAAATATCAACTGGTCGAGTAAAGAGTAGAAGTGAGACTTGTCTGCTAAATCTTCATATACCAATTGTTCGGCTGGTACTGACAATGCAATTTTTGCTTGATTAGAAACTAATCTATCAACAAGTTCTGAAGTGTTACAGTTGTTTTTAAGGAAAAGTCTCTTATCCATTTCTGAAAGTGATCTAAACCAATCAATTCGCGCTTGGCATACCTCCAAAATAGCTAAATCGTGTTTACAAATGCGACTAATTTCTGGAAACAAGAAATTAAGTTCATTATAGGTTTCACAATTATTAATTACTGTACATATATCTTCCTTGATTTTATTTTGCAAATGTCCAAGACGATCACTGACAACTAAAGCCTGATTCTGAACTTGATATGTAATAATAACTGCTTGTTCGATTGCCCAAGCACATTCAAATCTACGAAGTTGCGCTGGTGCAGAGATGTTTTCCAATAATTGAGGATTAACGTAATTTGCTAATGCTTTAAATAATACTGTCCTTATGCTATCGATTTCATTATTTCTATGACTTGTATCCTGTAATTTCATCGCTGATTGTAAACGATGACAAGCTTGTACGAATAGGGTATATGTCCTTGCTAACAGGGTACAATGTTGTTCAAAATTAATATCCTGGACTAGTTCTTTAACGATTTGTCGAACTTCGGCTCCTTGAACTTTGAGAGTTTTTTGTAAATCAATAAAGCCATTTTTGAGTTCAACTTGCATTTGCTCAACTTCTTTCTTGAGTTTGAGTGTCTGGCGTAAATTGACTGCTTCTAATGCAACACTCGGTATTTTACCTAATTCAATCAAGGCTATGGTTGATTGCAGAACACCTATATTTGTTTGTAGTGATGTTAATCCAGTCTGGAGAAAATTATTTTGCTGATAAATTTTTGGAAAATCTAGATAGTCCTGAACTATGTTCGCTCCCATAGTTAAGAACTCAATAGGTACAGTTAATGGTAGTAAGGGATAATTATCAACTAAAGCTCCAACGGCATGAGCCAGAAAGGTTCCACCTGTAGCATTGCGTACTATACCGATGGGTATTCTATTACTCTGTATTTCCAAGTATTGACCAGTTTCAATACCAGCTTTAATAGCAGGGGTAAATTCAAACAGCATATTTTACTTGATCAAATGGTAGATATTGCACCTGAACTGAGAAACCCTGAACCAGCAACTAGGCTGTAAAAACTCTCATAACAAATAAATAAAATAATTATTAATACAAATAAAAACCACCGTGGAACCACTGGATTAGTAGAATCTAGCCTTACTAAATCACGCGATGTGCGACTTATTGTTTCGTTACACAAGTTTGGCGTATGAACGATGGAAAAGAAAATTCCCACAATCCGCACTGGAGCGAGAAAATCTTTACCACGCACATGGCGTTAGTTATTAATTATTCTGCCTTGTCTGCCTTGTCTCCCCCCTCTCCCGGTTGGTGAGCGCAGCCGTTCGCGTTAGAGTCTCTGAAAGAGAACCACATCTCCCTCATCACGGATTAACATTAGCCTGTCCGCGACAAACTAATTGTCCTGGGATCAGCTTCAGTTCTTGGATATCGACATCTGAACCTAAATCCACTTTTTGGGGATCGCTGATTTCTATGAGAGTAACGTGGTTTTCTTGAACTCGGATTTGCGATAATTCCAATTCATGCCCACTGAGCAATTCTAAGTGTAGGCTAACTTCTAAAGGTATTGGTTCGCTTGCAGATGCTAGGATGGCATTCAATTCTACTTGCTGATGACCGAGAATAAGCTTCTGCCAAACAATAGGCTTGGATTTTGTGCCGTATTCTGGTAAAAGAAGATCCAGTAAGTCATTTAAAGCAGTCGATAATAGTTCAGATGAGAGGGAACTATTCAAATCCTTCTCGTTTATGATCAACTCCCCAACTACTGGGACTACGTGCATTAATTGCAGTGGTTTACCCTTAAGTACTTGACCTATGTTGACCTGAATATTCTCTGCTGCAAGTTTAATTTGTGTAAGATGGAGATCCTGATAGATGGCATGATTGGCAAAGATGGAAACCCAAGGAATGGAGCCGGAAAGAAGTTGGCGATCGCTTGCTTTAATTTCCACTTCCAAATCCGAGACTTGACTAAC
Organism: Nostoc sp. MS1; assembly: GCF_019976755.1. Taxonomy (NCBI): domain Bacteria; kingdom Bacillati; phylum Cyanobacteriota; class Cyanophyceae; order Nostocales; family Nostocaceae; genus Nostoc; species Nostoc sp. MS1. Next base: position 25,275 of record NZ_AP023441.1, on the reverse strand, counting down.
TTGCGATCGCAACCACAATTTTAAAGCTGTGGTCAATACGTTCGTAATTACACGGATTTTATTTAAACCTTTTTTTGGCGAGTTATTCTCTGGCATTTAACCACTATATAGACAGGTGTTTGCTAGGTAATCAACGAACTTTAAATAAGTCTTAACTGTAACATTTATGGCTACCATCTATAAAGTGCCAAGATTATGATGATTATTTGAACCTTTATATTATTATCAGTAATTTCTACATGGAGGCTAGGTTACAAAAAGTTTTATCGCAATTGGGGATCGCCTCACGCCGGGAAGCGGAAGAAATGATCAGGCGATCGCGCGTACATATCAATGGTGCATTAGCTCAACTAGGTCAAAAAGTTGACATAGAAAGAGATATAATTACAGTTGATGGTAAGTCAGTATCTGCTCAAGCGCATCCCCATCTAACATACCTTTTATTAAATAAACCCACCGGAGTAGTCTCTACTTGCTACGACCCTCAAGGTAGGAAAACAGTGTTAGATTTGTTGCCAGAAAAATTACGTAAGGGATTGGGTCTTCACCCAGTTGGTCGGCTGGACGCAGATTCTACAGGAGCATTAATCCTGACGAACGACGGAGATTTGACCTATAAGCTGACTCATCCAAGTCATAATATCCCCAAAACCTATCAAGTATTAGTTAAAGGACATCCTTCCCCAGCAGTGTTAGAAATGTGGCGGCGAGGTGTGATGTTAGATGGGAGAAAAACCCGTCCAGCCAAAGTTACCTTGCTAGAAACTCTAGCCGATAAAAGCTGTTTAGAAATAATTTTGCAGGAGGGACGCAACCGCCAAATTCGCCGTGTAGCAGAACAATTGGGACATCCAGTCGTGGAATTACATCGGATTGCGATCGGTTCCATCCAGTTACAAAATTCAAAACAACCCCCACTGCGTCAAGGAAACTATCGCCAACTTCGAGATGAAGAAGTCCACAGTTTGCAAGACCAAGTAAAGCATATAGCCAGTAAAGATAGTAGGGGGAATGAGGAGATGAGGAAGATGAGGAAGTAGGGGGAGATGAGGAAGTAGGGAGAGCCAGAGAAGAATAACTTTGGACTATGGACTAATGACTAATGACTAATGACAACTGACAAATCAGCTGAGGTAAGGAGTTTAGAAAAGTCATGAAATGGCTAAAAAGAAAGCAGGATGATCAACCACAACTTTCGCTAGACCAACAAAGAGAAGAAAAACTAGCGGAATTAGGCGCTCAATTGTGGACTTCCCGACAAGAAAAGGGATTATCTCTAGAGGAAATGGTCGCCATGACTAAAATTCCTCGGCGGCTGTTGCAAGCAATTGAGGAAGGTAATATGAATGATTTGCCAGAACCAATTTACATACAAGGTTTAATTAGACAATTTGCTGATGCACTCGGCTTTAATGGTGTGGAATTTTCTAGCCAATTTCCGGTTGTCTCCCCGCAAAAAAATCTGCAACCTGTAGGCGAATCTAATTCAATAAGACTATTACGTCCTTTTCATCTTTACCTACTTTACATATTTGTTATTGTCTGCTCTATCAGTAGTTTGTCTCAGTTATTGAATAATGCAGCTTTGAAAGCAGATAACGAGAGTACACCATCTGTAGAGCAAGAAACTGTAGTTGATTCGCAACAGAAACCAATCAAAACTGAATCTGTAAGCGATATCACCAAAGATAAGAATAATCAATCGGTACAAGTTGGTGTCACCCTCAAAGCCTCATCATGGATTCGGGTAGTAGCTGACGGTAAAACTCAATTCGAGGGGACATTACCAGAAGGGACTCATCGAATTTGGAAAGCCCAAGAACAACTGACAGTGAAAACCACTAATGCTGGTGGTGTGCTGATGAGTGTCAATCAGCAAGCAGCCAAGGAAATGGGAGAACTAGGTAAAGAGGAAGAAATTAAGATTGCAGCTAAACCTCAATTGTGAACAACAAGGTATGCGTATGGGGGTATAGGAGTGTAGTTATTGAATCTACACCCCTACACCCTTAAACCCCTACATCCTTCATTCCTATTTACCTTGAGGGGCGCGTCCGTAGAGTTTGGTGAGAGCTTTGAGGCGATCGCTCAATTCATCTCTCAAAGCATCCCAATCATAGCGCCACTCCCAATTCCCAGTTGCAACACTGGGAAAATTCATTCGCGCCTCATTACCCAAACCCAAAATGTCCTGTAGCGGGAGAATCGCTTGATTCGCTACAGAACTCAACGCCAAGCGAATCAAATCCCAATGGATACCTTCAGGACTAACACAGCCTAAATAGAGTAAGAGGTTTTGTTTCTCGTAGTCACCGGCTTGGTTGAACCAACCTACAGTTGTATCATTATCGTGAGTCCCCGTGTAAACCACAAAATTACCTGTGTAATTGAATGGTAAAAACGGATTTCCTGGGTCAGAACCAAAAGCAAACTGCAAAACCTTCATCCCCGGAAATTCATATTTATCCCGTAAAGCTTCAACTTCTGGTGTAATAACCCCCAAATCTTCCGCTAAAACAGGTAATTTACCCAGTTTTCGCTTAATTGTATCAAAAAGTTCTTCTCCTGGTGCTGTCACCCACTTACCATTCATGGCTGTTTCCTCACCTTGAGGTACAACCCAGAAAGCTTCAAACCCTCGGAAATGGTCGATGCGAATCACATCAACATAATCTAGCATCGCCTCAAAACGCTGTACCCACCACTTAAAGTCCTGTTTTTGCAATTCCTCCCAGTTGTAAACTGGGTTGCCCCACAACTGACCCGTCGCACTAAAATAATCTGGTGGAACACCCGCCATCAGTGCGACTTCCCCGGTTTCTTCATCTAGAGCAAATATCTCAGGATTTGCCCAAACGTCAGCACTATCATGGGCTACATAAATCGGAATATCACCGATAATTTCAATCCCCCGCAAATTGGCGTAACTTTTCAATTCCGACCACTGGCGGAAAAATTCGTATTGGATGAACTTGTAATAGAAAATTTCATCAGTTAGTTGACGCTGTACTCTCTCTAGTGCGTCTGGTTCACGCTTTGCTAAAGCTGGTTCCCAAGCGTACCAACTGGCATTATCTTGAGTATCTTTGAGCGCCATAAACAAAGCATAATCATCTAACCAATAGGCTTTGCTTTCACAAAACCCAGCAAATTTTTTCTGCTGTATTTCTGATGCTTTTGTTTTAAAATTCTCGCAAGCTTTTTTGAGTAGTTGAATTTTGACTGGGACAACTTGCTCAAAATCCACTTTGTTTGTAGGAAAATTTGGTAAATTAGCCAAATCTTCCTCAGCTAATAAACCTTCTTCTCTTAATTTATCTGGACTAATTAACAGATGATTACCAGCCAAAGCTGAGTACGACATATAAGGTGAATTACCGTATCCAGTCGGCCCCAAGGGTAAGACTTGCCAATATTGTTGATAGCTTTTTTCTAGGAAATCAATAAACCTGTAGGCTTCCAAGCCTAAATCCCCAATACCAAATCGGCTAGGAAACGAGGTAGGATGCAGTAGAACACCGCTTGATCTAATAAAAGGCATATTTTACATCAATACAGGAGGTAGCGTCGCCTCGAATCTATCACGCTAAGGCTACCTTGGAAAGCTATCGATGGATAGGGGAGTGGGGAGTAGTAGTTTGTCAAAATAGTTTTGAGGGATAGTCAATCTTGAAAAGCATTACCCCAAAATCAAAGTTACACAAATCTATCCATCATTTCAAAGTTGACAGACTAGTAGGGGGAGATGAGGAAGTAGGGGGAGAGGGGGGAGACAAGGTAGAAAAATGAATAACTTGGGACTGTGGACTGTTGACTGTGGACTATGGACTAATGACTAATGACTATGACTTATAGAAATCCTGCACCTACGGTTGATATTATTATTGAATTGATAGACAAACCCCATAGACCGATAGTATTAATTGAGCGACATAACGAACCTTTGGGGTGGGCGCTTCCTGGGGGTTTTGTTGATTATGGGGAAGCGGTGGAAGTAGCGGCGCGGCGGGAAGCAGAGGAAGAAACGGGATTAAAGGTAGAGTTGGTGGAACAGTTGTTAGTCTATTCTGACCCCAGCCGTGATCCGCGTCAGCACACGATTAGTATTGTGTTTTTGGCAACGGCGACGGGGGAACCACAGGCGGGGGATGATGCTAAAGGTGTAGGTGTTTTTGAATCTTGGCTTGTGCCTAATAATTTATGCTTTGACCACGATCGCATTTTGCGAGATTATTGGCGTTATCGCCATTATGGGATTCGTCCCAGATTGGGCTAAACAATATCACCATTCAAAAATAGCCAAACACAAGGGTAATAATATTTATGGCTCATCAAATTATTCGTACTGATAAAGCACCTGCACCAGTGGGGCCTTATAATCAAGCGATCGCTGCCTCTGGTAAAATACTTTTCGTAGCTGGACAAATTGCCCTTGACCCCACTACAGGCGCAGTTGTGGGAGAAGGAGATGTCAAACAGCAAACAGAACAAGTATTCGCTAATCTCCATGCCATCTTACAAGCTGCCGGACTCAAATTTGCTAACGTAGTTAAAACAACTGTGTTCCTTGCGGATATGGATGACTTTGCCGCCGTGAATGCAGTTTATGCCCAGTATTTTGACGAAGCGACAGCGCCAGCGCGTGCTTGTGTGGAAGTTGCGCGTTTACCAAAAGATGTGTTGGTAGAAATTGAATGTATTGCTGTTATTCCTGAAAGATAAGTAGCTGGACACGAATAATTGTCACTCCGATAAGGCAAGAGGGAAAAGGTTTTTAGCTGCTTAACTAGAACTTTTGTATTTCAGTTTATTTGCGTCTTTTTACTTATACATGAGAAAAGTTTAGACAAGGATATTGAAGGTGTATGTATTAAAAACCTTACACCCTTATATCCTCATGAGAACTTGTCTAGCCACAATGCAATCTTGTTGAATTTGCTCTTTTAAGGCATCTAGAGAGGGAAATTTTTGTTCTGGTCGCAAAAATTCTATTAACTGCACAGCCAGTTGTTTACCATATAAATCCCCAGACCAATCGAGAAGATGCACTTCTACTGATGAATAAGTACCGTTGACTGTGGGGCGGTTGCCAATATTCATTACTCCGAGCATTTCGGATTTTACATTTGCGTCTGGTGTTTCACCCAAAATCTTGACGCGAACGGCGTAAACACCCCGACAGGGAACAAATTTATCTTTTGGTAGTTCTAGATTAGCTGTAGGGAAACCGATAGTTCTACCAAGTTGTTCGCCTTCAACGACAACGCCGATGAGGGTGTAGGGTCTTCCTAAAAATCGGTTGGCAGTTTTGATGTCGCCTGTTTCTAAGGCTTGACGAATCAATGAAGTACTAATAGGGGCATCCTCTAAAGATTCAAAATGACCACAGTTAATATCTTCGATAAATTGTCCTTGGGAAGTTTGTAGCGGTACTATGGTAACAGGAATATGGTACTTTGCGGCTATTAACTCTAAATCCTTGGCCGTACCACGGCGTTGCTTGCCGAAACAAAAATCTTGCCCGACACTGATTTGTTGACAGTGTAGTTGTTGTACCAGAATTTTTTCGACAAAATCTTCCGGTGACAAAGCAGTTAATTCTTTGTCAAAGGGTAGTAGTACTAGTTGGTCTACCCCAAGCGATCGCAATTGTTGTACTTTCTCATCTAGGGGAGTTAACCAAGTCCGGGGTTGTCCGGTAAAGAACTCTTGGGGATGAGGACGAAATGTGACAACTGTAGAGTATATCCGTTCTTGTGGTGCTGCTGAAGGGCTTGGGGCTAATGGGGCATTCCCATACTCTTCCCCTGTTTGTCCGCTCCTATTTGGCTGTAAAACTGGTTGAATTACTCTTTGATGGCCAAGATGCACTCCATCAAATTTACCAAGGGCCACAGCCGTTGGCGTAAGCAGCAGTTCGTTTCCAGAAGCAACCCACACAGAACACCCATTTTGAGACAGATTTAGCACTTGGATTTTGGGATTTGAGGTTTATTTAACTATCAGTCCGGCACAAAATACCTTAACGGTACACCTAGCGCTGATAGTTCCTAATCACCAATCTAATCTAAAATCTACAATTACTCCGATGGCCAGTTGTATCATGAAAAATTACTAACAGGAAAAGATTCTGATAAGGGAACCGACACAGGAACCTGGAGTACCATCCCTTCCCGCGCCATAATTGCCCCAGAAAACTTAGCAAATGCTTGTGCGCCTACCTGATCTAAGAAATCATCGTCATGGGCAGGGTCATGATGAAAAATCACTAATGTCTTAACATTAGCAGCTTTGGCAACTTTGACAGCCTCTTGCCAAGTCGAATGTCCCCAGCCAATTTTCGGTGATTTGGGAGAATAATATTCTTCGTCAGTGTAGGTGGAATCGTAAATCAGGATATCCGCATTGCGAGCCAACCACAGGACATTCTCATCTAATTTATCTGAGAAATGTTCTGTATCGGTAATGTAAACTGCTGCACCACCGCGCCAGTTAACTCGATAGCCTACAGCTTCACCAGGATGGTTGAGTGGTGCTGTTTCGATGGTAATCTCATTCATCTGGATGGGTTGTCCTGGCTGCACATCGTGGAAATGCAGATTGGCTTGCATGATTTGCAAAGGTACGGGAAAATTAGGGTGGAGCATTTGATCGTTGAGCCGTTGTTCTACAGTCGAACCATCGGGAGCTATCGCACCGTAAATATGAAAATTATTCCCTTTAACAAACCCAGGCACAAAAAAGGGAAATCCCTGCATATGATCCCAATGGGAATGAGTGAAAAACAGGTGCGCCTCTATTGGCATTTGGCGCAATAAAGATTGTCCCAAAACGTGTAGTCCTGTACCGCCATCGAAAATTAAGCGTTTACCTGCTACCTGCATCTCCACACAGGGAGTATTGCCACCGTAGCGGACTGTATTTGGCCCTGGACAGGGAATGCTGCCACGAACTCCCCAAAATTGTACAGTAAATTGATTCTCTATCCTTAACATGGGTATTGCTTGCTGGACTGAGGGGGCAATTTAAACACAAGTTTGTCACTTGTTTTGTAAAATCTATGCTGTTTTACCGTAAAAGATAGAGAATAGGGTTGATGGTAGAACAGCATACATTGTTTTCGGTAGACGATGTTAACTAGGTAAGGTAATACAAAGTTGTTACCTTATTATTCCCAGCATTGATGTATCAGTAATATCAAAGGCTCATAACTTTATAGCCTAAATTTTGTTGTGTTGCACTGAGGGGTCAAAAGTCGAGGAAGTAGAGAATTTAATAGTCAACAGTCAACAGTCCATAGTCAACAGTCAACAGTCCACAGTCCACAGTCCATAGTCCACAGTCCACAGGCCGCAGCCAACAACCTATGTTCACTGATAACTGATAACTGACAACTGATTTAGGACAAGGGAAAATTCCAATCAGATAATTTATCTAGTCCTCTAGCATAGGTGAGGTTGTATTGCAATGGTGTGATGCTGATATATTTATCACGCACCACATGCACATCAATGGGTACGTGTCGGGGCAGGTTTAAACCTTCTGGGGGTTCTACCTCTTCTAAAACTTCTCCGGTTAACCAGTAGTAGGTTTTACCACGAGGATCAGTACGTTTATCGAAAACATCAACATAGCGCCGCACCCCTTGACGGGTGAGTTTAACACCAGCGATTTCTTCCCAAGATACAGCCGGGATATTTACGTTCAGTAACATCAAATCGGGTATGGGTTTAGTCGCCAGTTGTTCTACTAAGACGGTGGCGAACTTCGCCGCAGGCTGAAAATCCTTGTAAATATGGCTGGTTAAACTAAAAGCAATGCTGGGAATGCCTTCAATCATGCCCTCCATCGCCGCAGACACCGTACCAGAATATAAAATTTCCGTTCCTAGATTTGCACCTTGGTTAATCCCAGACAGAACCAAATCAGGAGGAGAGTCTAATAAAGCCCAAAGTGCCAACTTCACACAGTCGGAAGGAGTACCATCGCAAGCCCAAGCTTTGATGGAAGGGTGAAAAATTGACTCGATAATTTCCGCGCGAATCGGTTGGTGTAAAGTCAATCCATGACCAGTAGCCGATCGCTCTCTATCTGGACAGACTACAGTTACATCATGGCCAGCCTCAGCTAAAGCGTTAGCTAAAGTCCGAATACCCAAAGCGGAAATGCCGTCATCGTTGCTAATTAGTAGTTTCATGGTCATTAGTCATTGGTCATTAGTCAATAGTCCATAGTCAATAGTCAACAGTCAACAGTTAAAGATTTGCCTGTAAGCATACTCCTATTGCTGATCGCCTCTAAACTGGTATAAAGAGCTATGGTTTTAACCCTCGTCTTGGGTTAATTAATGGCATACTACTAAAGTTATTTGTCGAATAGTCCAAAACTGTGGACTATTGACTATTGACTATGGACTATTGACTAATGACTAGCAACTTAGAAGCTCAACTTTTAGCATTGCGGCAGGAAGGAGAAGAGGCGATCGCCGCCGCCAATACCCTCGAACGTCTGGAGGAACTCAGGGTTAATTATCTGGGTAAAAAAGGGCAACTGGGGGCGTTGCTGCGGAGTATGGGGCAGATGAGTGCAGAGGAAAGACCAAAAATTGGAGCGATCGCCAACACGGTCAAGGAAGCCCTACAAGCTAGTTTAGACCAGCAACGCGCCACCCTAGAATCTGCCCAAATTCAGGCGCAGTTAGACGCAGAAACTCTTGATGTCACCATGCCGGGAATTTACCGCCCCCAAGGTCGGATTCATCCCCTAAATGGCATTATCGACCGGGCGCTAGATATCTTTGTCGGCTTGGGTTACACCGTGGCGCAAGGGTTTGAGATGGAGACAGATTACTATAATTTTGAAGCTCTCAACACCCCACCAGACCACCCAGCCCGTGATATGCAGGATACCTTCTACCTCCCAGATGGTAATCTCTTACGTACTCATACCTCATCGGTACAAATTCGTTACATGGAAAAAGAGGAACCACCGATTCACATTGTGGCTCCAGGGCGAGTGTATCGGCGGGATAATGTTGATGCTACCCACTCCGCAGTTTTCCATCAAATTGAACTGTTAGCAATTGATGAAGGATTAACTTTTACCGACCTCAAAGGCACTATTAAGGTGTTCTTACAAGCAATGTTTGGTGAGTTACCAATTCGTTTCCGCGCCAGTTATTTCCCCTTTACCGAACCTTCGGCTGAGGTAGATTTGCAGTGGAATGGGCGCTGGTTAGAGGTGATGGGTTGCGGGATGGTTGATCCAAATGTGATGAAATCTGTAGGTTATGACCCAGAAATTTACACTGGTTTTGCGGCTGGTTTTGGTGTAGAACGTTTTGCAATGGTGTTACACCAAATCGATGATATTCGTCGTTTATATACCAGCGATTTACGCTTTTTAAAGCAGTTTTAAGAGTTGGTAATTTTTGTAGGGTGGGCAATGCCCACCACTTACTATGAATAGGGATTTTAGGCAATAGGAATAGTTAAAATAGCACTATGCAAATTAACTCCATGAAATATGACCTCAATCACCAGAAAAAAATTAACGCTTGAGGAATATTTGAAATATGACGATGGAAGCGATCGCCAGTATGAACTGGTAGCAGGAGAATTAATTGAAATGCCTCCTGAAAGCCCAATAAATGTACAAATATCTCTGTTTTTGCTGGTAAATTTCCTCAAGTTCATTCCGTTCAATCGAGTCAGTAACAAAGCTGAAATTGTCGTGTGTGGTTCTCGTGCTACAACTCGCGTTCCTGACTTAGTAGTGTTAACAGAAGAACTAGCAAAAGCTTTACAAGGCGCTACTAGATCCACTATTACCTTAGATATGCCGCCGCCAGCGCTAGTTGTGGAAGTAGTTTCTCCAGGCAAAGCAAATGAAGACCGTGACTACCGCTACAAACGTTCTGAGTATGCTGCTAGGGGAATTGCAGAATATTGGATTGTTGACCCCCAAAAAGACAAGATTACTTTACTAACGTTAGTAGATGGGTTTTATGAAGAAAGTATATTTACAGGAAATACATTAATCGTTTCTACTATTTTTCCTCAATTAAACTTAACAGCAGAGCAAATACTCACAGCCGAAGAAAGTAACACATAAAATTATCTACAGTATAGAGTGTAATAACAAGTCAACCCATTAACGGCAATTATCGCAATGTCCACAACGCCAGTTCGCAGCTTCTTGCGTAAACCCAAAAGCATTTAATAAGAATTGCCAACGACATTGTTTAGTGTTGAGATATTGAGTCATTTGTTTAGTAGCGTGTAGTTGTGTTGATGGCTGACTTTTGGCTTTGTATTCTATTTTGTAATTGAATGGGTCAAGCCAGTTTAATTGACCACTACTATGAAGTAAAGCTAGGGCTACAGCACTATCAGGAAATTGTTTGGTAACAGCGTTAATTTCTCCTTGCTGTGGCAGTTTTTTGATTAATTGCTGGGCTTTTTGTTGTTGCGATCGCATTTTTTCCTGAAAAAATTCTTGCCTTTGTTTATCCTCAGAATCTAACCACCCTGTAGGTTCACTCACCAAAGTCAACGCCTCGGCTGGTTTACCATCCCTTCCCGCACGACCGATTTCTTGCACATATTCAGATAATAGGTGCGGTGCGTGATAGTGGATGACCCACCGAACGTTCGGTTTATTTATCCCCATACCAAAAGCACAGGTACACACCACAAAAGGGATTTTCCCCCCTAACCATTGATTTTCTACCTCTCGGCGTTCTGTTGCACCTAACCCTGCATGATAACTAGCAGTGGCGTAACCCATCTGGGATAACCAAGCTGCTAAATCTTCACTATCTCGCCTTGTACGAACGTAAATTAACCCAGCCTGTTGGGGTCGATTTTGAATAAATTTGATTAATTGCTGTTTTCTACCCCTTGGAGTCCAAGCGATGCGGACTGTAGGCTGCAAATTAGGACGATAAGGATTGAGGCGAAATATTTCTGGTTGTTGTAATTGTAAAACTGTTTGAATCGTTTTTTGCGCTGTAGGGTCAGCCGTGGCGGTAAATGCGGCGATGCTGATTTTGGTTCCTGGTGGCTTATGTTTGAGTAAAGCAGGTCTAACCGCCCCTAATCTGCGGTAAGCTGGGCGAAAGGTTTCACCCCACTGTACTAAACAATGGGCTTCATCCAAAATTAAGCCGTTGATTTGTATTTGCGGCTGACATAATCTTTCCCAAACTGGTGGACTTAATAAAGTTTCGGGAGATAGGTATAGTAATCTTAGCTGTTGTTTTTCTAATGCTTGTAGTGTTGCACGGCGTTGAGATGTTGATAATTCACTGTGCAGTAATGCGGCTTTTTGTTGGCGTTGGTGTAATTCTTGCACTTGATTCTCCATCAAAGCCACCAACGGAGAAACTACCAAAGTCAGCCCTGTCTGTAGCAGTGCAGGTAGTTGGAAACAAATTGATTTACCGCCCCCGGTTGGCATAATAATTAGTGCATCTTTTTGGGATAATAAACTGCTAACAATTTCTCCTTGTGGCGGACGGAAATCTTCATAACCCCAAATTTTTTGAAAAGTAGTCCGAACTTCTTCCCAAGCTTTTGTTTTGTGAGCATTCATAAACAGTAGTAGATGCAATATTTTTGAATTTACACTCTACTGCGTAGTTATTGGTTCAGTAATTTTATCAGATGTTTATGAAAGTTTAGCCTGTAAATATTTCTGCTGATAATTCTCCTTGGGCTACTTTCGTAACAGAACCAGTCATAGAGATAGTAAAATCCTCGCTTACTTGAATTAATATTTCTCCCCCAGGCATTTTTACAGTAATAAAAGCATCACACAAACCTAGTTTATGCGCGACAGCCGCCGCCGCACTGCTACTACTACCTGAAGCTAGAGTATAGCCAGCACCTCTTTCCCAAATTTCAATTTGAATGGTATTCCTATTAATAACTTTCATAAATTGAACATTAGTTCGATTGGGAAAAAAGGGATGAGTTTCTAATATTGACCCATACTTTCTAGCAATGTCGGAACGAACTTCTTCTAAAGGAATTACACAATGGGGATTACCAATTGTTGCTGCACAAAATGTAAAAGTTTCATCGCCAACATTGATTGGTTCTTGAATTACTTCTCGCTTATCTCCCACTACGGGAATATCACTACTCCAAAAGCTAACTTTCCCCATCTCTACCTGAACAGTTTTTCCCGCGTCTTGGATAACTGATTTAACGATTCCACCTACGGTTTCTATTGAGAAAGGTTTGTCGTTAACTAGCCCCATATCCCATAAATAACGGGAGAAAATTCGCAGTCCATTACCACTTTTTTCCGCTTCACTTCCGTCTGGGTTGAAAATGCGTAATGCAAATTCTGCTGTTTTTGACTCTAACGGCCCCAACAAAATACCATCAGAGCCAATGCCAAAGTTGCGATCGCATATTATCTTAATTTTTTCGGGGGTAAGTGCAAATGATAAATCTTGGGGATTGATTACTAAATAGTCGTTACCCAAGGCATGATATTTATAAAACTTCATCTGTGAAAGCTTGTGATAAGAGAAAAAATAAACCCAACTCATTGGCGAATTGGGTTTTGTTTAATTTCTATGCTGTAACTTCCGTCTGCTTATCCTGAGTTTGCAAGGCTGCGTATAGACGATTGAGGGCGTTAACGTATGCTTGCGCGGAAGCTACTATAATATCTGTGTTAGCTGCATGACCGGAAAATACTCTCGATTCATACCGTAGGCGGATGGTAACTTCGCCAAGTGCATCTATGCCTCCTGTTACTGACTGCACAGAAAATTCAATTAATTGGTTAGGAACATTCACAACGCGGTTAATTGCTTTATAAACTGCGTCTACTGGCCCCGTACCGATGGCTGCGTCTGTGAGTTCTTCACCGTCTGGGGTGCGGAGGGTGACTGTTGCTGTGGGACGCGCATTACTACCGCAGGAAACTTGTACCAGTTCAACCTTGAATAAATCGGGGGCTTGTTGGATTTCGTCGTTGACAATTGCTTCTAAATCCCAATCAGAAATTTCTTTCTTTTTATCAGCTACTTCTTTAAATCTGACGAAGGCTTTATTTAACTCGGTTTCTGATAGTTCAAAGCCTAATTCTTTCAAGCGGGTACGGAAAGCATTCCGTCCCGAATGTTTGCCTAAGACTATTTGATTGTCTGTTAAGCCAATCAATTGGGCATCCATGATTTCGTAGGTGAGTTTATTTTTTAATACCCCATCTTGGTGAATACCTGATTCATGGGCGAAGGCGTTAGCGCCAACGATCGCTTTATTGGGTTGGACTAACATTCCTGTTAAGTTAGAAACCAAGCGTGAGGTTTTATAGATTTGCTTGGTGTCGATATTTGTTAATGGTTCTTCCGAATCTGCTGGTCTACCTAAGAAGGGATTATAATATTGGCGGCGCACATGTAACGCCATAACTAATTCTTCTAAAGCGGCATTTCCTGCCCGTTCACCAATGCCGTTGATGGTACATTCTAACTGTCTTGCACCATTTTTTACTGCTTCTAAGAAGTTGGCAACTGCCAAGCCTAAATCATTGTGTCCGTGAACGGAAATAATTGCTTGGTCGATGTTAGGGACATTTTCTTTGATGCCTTTAATTATTGCCCCAAATTCGCTAGGTGTGGTGTAACCAACGGTGTCGGGAATGTTAATTGTTGTTGCACCTGCGGCGATCGCTCTCTCCAATACCTGATACAAAAATTCAGGGTCAGAACGTCCCGCGTCTTCTGGGGAAAATTCTATATCATCGGTGAAACTCTTAGCATAAGCTACCATTTCCTCAGCGATCGCAATCACTTCTGGTCTGGTTTTCTTCAACTTATACTTCAGGTGAATATCAGAGGTAGCAATAAAGGTGTGGATTCTGCCTTTAGCGGCTGGTTTAATGGCTTCGGCTGCGGCTTTAATATCATCATGCCTTGCCCTGGCCAAACTACAAATTACGGGGCCTGTTTGTGTACCTACAGTTTGGGCAATTTTACTAACAGCTTCAAAATCTCCAGGGCTGGCAAACGCAAAACCTGCCTCAATTATATCTACACCTAATCGGGCTAATTGTTTGGCGATCGCTAATTTTTCATCTATGTTGAGTGTTGCACCTGGACACTGTTCACCATCGCGGAGCGTTGTATCAAAGATAATGATTCTTTCTGGATTATTTGTCATATTGGCTATTTTGTTTAGTGGGACTTTTTGTTTTAAATATCTAGGAACTAAGTTTTTGTAGTTTTAATTTTGTAAATAATGACTTAGATATTACCGTCTGCTTTTTCTATTCTGTCTCTAATATCATTTAAGTCTATATATCTATCCGTAGCATTACGTAATTCTCTAGCTATCATTCCTTCTGTTGAGACTACTGTAATATGTGTATTTTTGGAACGTAATAACTCAATTGCTCTTTCAAAATCTCCATCACCACTAAATAGAACTACTCGGTCGTACTGGTCTACCGTATTAAACATATCTACAACAATTTCAATATCGAGATTAGCTTTTTGTGAGTAACGACCAGATGAATCATCATAATATTCTTTAAGTATTTTAGTCCTAACTGTATATCCTAAGCTGATTAGCGCGTCTCGAAAACCTCGTTGATCTTGTGGGTCTTTTAAACCAGTGTACCAAAATGCGTTGATGAGTGTTGTTTCTGATTGCTCGTTTTTGAAGTATTCTAAAACCCGCCTGGGGTCAAAAAACCATCCATTTTTTTGTTGAGCATAGAACATATTGTTTCCGTCTACAAAAATAGACAGACGATTCATTGGGGAACCCATAGAAAAATACACCTAATATATAGTAAAGAATTTAGAATGGACAATAGATTATAGCAATTCTCAATTGATAAATTGAATAATAACTCTAGTGTAACTTTGCATGTATAGCTTTTATCTTACCTCTTTCAATGTCTAAAATTAGTCACAACATAGGAATTTATCTGCTGGTTGTTAAACATTTTAACTCCCAATACTATAACAAACAGCCTGTAATCAAAATCTATCAATAAAATCGACCTAGTAACAGGATGCTTCAAAATCCATCCATCAATTTTACTTCTAAAGAGGTAAGGCATAAGTCTAAAGATAGGAGCATGGGTAATTACCATATATCGGTTTTGCAATTAACAATAAAGTTTAGTGAAATATACGAGTTTTGTCTCAGCGCTATAGACACAAGAGTAGGACTAAGAAGCTTGAGCCTAGTATTATCTACTCGATATGAGCTAGGTTAACAGCAATTTTTTTAGTTAGCCATTCAGGGGAAAATACCCTAACTAGGCACGAAAAATTCTGTTTTCTGGCTGGAAACTGGGGAGTAGAGAGTAGGAGGAAAAAGAAATTTTCTCTTCTCATTACAGATTTTCAGTCCGCCGGAGTTTAATATCTCATTCCTTGACTAAGTTCTCTCATAAACTTGGCTTAGTTGAGTTTGTTTAACACAAGTTTGTTTCAGAATAAGATTTTGATTACAAATGTATAAGATTATCATCTAAGGCTTGATGTTAGTGTAGTTGTAGTATAAATGAAACTAAATAAATAAAAAATGTACTTAAAGTAACTATTAACATGATATGGCAGATGAACCGACAAAACACGACAATAAAAAATATCTATCTATTGCCAATATAGCTACGACTAAAACAACAAAAGCTAATTTGACAGCCGCCGCACGTCAGTCTCAGCGTCTAGTACGTTTAGGAAACCTCCTCAATCTTGCTTTGACAATAGGAGCGGCTTTGGTGACAAGTTCTGGCTTGAGTATAGTGCAATTGCTAGAAAATCAAGTGCTGAGTGCATTTTTTCAAATACGTGGGCCGCTTGTTCCACCAGAAGACATAGTGGTTTTAGCAATTGACGAGGACTCCATATCAGTACCCGAACAATACTATAAAACAGATCCACAAAAGTACGCCTACTTAGAACCACTGAGTAAATTTCCTTTTAAGCGTGCTACCTATGCTCAAGTAATCGAAAAATTGATGCAGGCAGGTGCTAAATCGGTAGCTTTGGATGTCATTTTTGATTTACCTAGCGCCTATGGTGATGAGGACGATCGCCAACTGCAAGCAGTATTACAAAAATATGGCAGCAAAGTAACTTTAGCCGCACAATACGAAGATAGAGAATCACGTTTTGGTTCAGTTACTCAATTAATGTTACCCTACGAAAAATTTCGTGATACTGGGGCGTTAATAGGTACGGTAAACTTTCCCTTGGAAGTAGACGGTAAAATACATCGTTTAGCTAGTGAATTTGCCAAGTCTTTGAGTGCGGATGATATTTTGGTAGATAAAGTAGCATCTTTTGAAGCAGCAGCTTTAAAATCAGCCCAGGTAAAGTATCCACAATTAAAAGGTGAACGCATCTATTTTTTGGGGCCTAATGGCACATTTGAACCGATTCCCTTATGGCATGTCTTTGACCCCCAAAACTGGAATACTTATTTGCAACAAGGGAAAGTATTTGCTAACAAAATTGTCATTATTGGCGCTACCGCACAGTTAAGCAATGATTATCATGCTGTAGCCGTTGGTAATGATGCTGTATCTACACAGAAGATGGCGGGAGTAGAAATTCACGCCAATGCGATCGCAACTCTTAAAGAAGGCAAAGCGATCACTCCAGCAATTAAAAGCCCATTCCTGCAAGCTGTATTTGTGTTGGTGTTGGTTGGGGGAACATCGTTTCTTGTTACCAGAAGCAAAAGCGGCTGGAATAGATTGATGTTAAGTCTAGCTGTAGCTAGTGGTTGGGCTAGTATTAGTTACGTCAGCTTTATTTATGCACAGTTATTATTTCCCACTGCTATACCAATATTGGCGATCGCATTTTGTGGATTATCTTATTTTGGTACTGAAATAGTTAGAGAAAAAGTGAGAACTCGACAAATAGTCGATGTTTTTCAGAAATATAAAACTTC
The DNA here is from genome assembly GCF_019976755.1 of Nostoc sp. MS1. Taxonomy (NCBI): domain Bacteria; kingdom Bacillati; phylum Cyanobacteriota; class Cyanophyceae; order Nostocales; family Nostocaceae; genus Nostoc; species Nostoc sp. MS1. The sequence continues at coordinate 8,338 of NZ_AP023441.1, read as the reverse complement.
TCCTGTAGTGCAAGAAATTATTAGCCAACAACAAGAACTACAAGATTTATTACAACAACGAGACATAGCAGTAGCGGGAAAAATCCTCAGTGGACGCTACAAAATAGTTAAGGTGCTTGGTTACGGTGGCTTTAGCGAAACCTATATTGCAGAAGACACCCAACGTCCAAGGAATCCACGATGTGTAGTTAAGCAATTAAAGCCAAGCAACACCGAGGCGAAGGGGTTGGAATTAGCTAGGCGTTTATTTAATTCAGAAGCACAAACATTAGAAAAATTGGGTTCGCACGCACAAATTCCCCAACTTTTAGCTTATTTTGAGCAAGATGCAGAGTTTTACTTAGTACAAGAATATATTATTGGTCATCCGCTTAACCAAGAATTGCCATCTGGTAGAGGCGTTATAGAAGATAAGGTAATCGCTATTGTCAGGGAACTATTGCAAATATTAGTATTTGTTCATGAAAATAGCGTCATACATCGAGATATTAAACCCAGCAATATTATTCGTAGAGACTCAGATAATAAACTAGTATTGATTGACTTTGGTGCAGTTAAAGAAATTTCTTTAGCTCAAACCGAAAATCAAGAACAAACACCCTTTACCATTGGTATCGGAACTAGGGGTTACGCACCGAGTGAACAATGTTTCGGTCGCCCTCAATATAATAGTGATATCTATGCAGTCGGGATGATTGCGATTAAAGCCTTAACTGGTGTTGTCCCCCATGAACTGCCCAGAGATGATCATGAGGAAGTTAAATGGAGCGATAAGGCATTTGTTAGCCAAGGCTTTGCCCAAATTTTAAGTAAAATGGTACGCGATGATTATAAACAAAGATATCAGTCGGCAACAGCAGTTTTAGCAGACCTGGATCAATTGGCTAGTTCACCCAGTAAAAACTTCCCACAACCAGATAATATAATTACTCAGACAGATAAAAGCTTATTACAACAAGATGACTCATCCATGAGTACAGAAATTTCCCTAGATGAGTCAGATTTACCTACTACACGCTGGCCTTAAATAATTCATAATTCGTAGTTCGTAATTCGTAATTCAATTTTTCAATCAAACCTAAACTAACACAAAATTTGTCTGCCAATTGACGTTGTGATATTCCACCTAACAAGTATGTATCAACTATTTTTTGGCGAAATTCGAGGGAATATGCTTTCATTTTTACTTTTGAGTAGATGCACTGTTTTCTCTTAATTATTGTATTTTATTAGACTTGTAAACGCTATAATACATATTACTCTTTAACATACTTATTAAAGAATAATAAAAATAAATTCCAATTATTAGCAACCGAAAACCGTAAACGGCAAAAACTTTTTAATTCTCTTTTAAATATTCACAAATTTTCTTCTCGTCTGTTCTCAATTTCAAGTTATGAAAATGGTTTATATGTTGTACTTGGTAATGAAGCATAACAAGAAATATCACCAATACTTTTTTTATATGATGATTTAATAGGGATTGAAAACACGCCCTAATCTATAGCCTCTGCTCCCTACAATAATTTTTGTATTTGCTGTGGATCTAACTGTTCAACATTACTTAAAACTACTGCTGCACCTGCATCTATGAGGGTTTGAGCATAAGCATCTCGACGCTGGGCTGTCTCTTGGACATGAGGTGGTAAGATACCTATGCCAATCCAAGTCCGATGCGGCTTGATTTCTCTAGCTTTGATGACTGTATACATATCTGCTACTGTATCCCCAACGTAGAGAACTACAGACTCCTCTAACCCCTTCTCTAACTGGCTTACAGTGGCGAATAGTCCAGTGGGGTCTGGTTTTCCTGGTGCATCCTCCATCGCAATGAGTACGGGAGATTGTAAACCCAAGCGTTGTTTTAAAACATAGTTAGCAGAACCACTAGTCGCACCACTAAAAAATCCCCAAGCAATACTAGCTTGTGTAAGTTGTGCTAAATAACTTGGTTGCAATAATAATGGTTCATCACAGATATACCCCGTCCAATTGTCTGGGTCTGGGCCTCGGTAACGCGATTGGAAAAAGGCAACTATAGTGTTGTAGTCTAGTTGCAGTTGTTCACGAGGTTTTCCTTGAGCTGCAAAGTAGCGATAAATTAATTCTTGAGACGCTTCCCAATCATTATTCCAAATACCTTCGGATTTTAGCTGGTCAATTTCTAGGGAAGTTGGACGATAGGCTTGGTTTGTAAAGTACTCTACCGTATCTGCCAGCGCTCGACGATAGGAACCGCCAACATCGCGGATAACTCCATCTATATCAAATACAACGATCGCTTTTGTAGTCATGGGATTGGGAGTGCTAAGTCCTGAGTCCTGAGAAATTGTGAATTGATTCGTTCCCAGTCCCTCTGTTTAATGCAATTATCCCATTTCTTGCCCTTCATTTGAATATGGTAGTAATAACCCCTAAATAAACTGCTGGAAAGATTTAGCCATTGCGATCGCACCAAGAAGTTCTGTACTATTTGCTTGGTCTTAGCTACTTGCTACCACCGTGACCCAGTTTAGAGTACGTTACGGTGTTTTGCAGTGGTTGATCAGGTTTCATGTCTCTAATAATTATCAATTCGCTACTATTGAGAAACTTTAGCAATGATTAAATACATAGAGCAGACTATGCCTGATGTTAAGTATAAGTAGAGGAACCGCAATGAAATTATCTCTTTGGCAAAAATTTATAGGCTTTTTTGTGGGCGTTATCTTGATAGCCACCTTCTACGGTTGTCAACCAGAAGGGATTGCACAAACAGATCAAACTACAGCAGCAAATCCTACTGCATCCACAACAGATGCACGCCCCATAGCTTTTGTTGATCGCCAATTGACTACACCCGCCAAGTTACCACCATTACCTTACGCTTATGATGCTCTAGAGAAAGTAATTGATGCTGAAACGATGAAACTGCATCATGATAAGCACCACGCCGCTTATGTTAATAACCTTAACAATGCTTTACAAAAGCATAAAGAACTGCAAAATAAAAGTGTAGAAGCTTTATTGCGTGATTTAAATAGCGTACCTGAAGATATCCGCACCAAAGTACGTAACAACGCTGGCGGACACCTCAACCATACAATTTTCTGGCAAATCATGAGTCCTAATGGTGGCGGACAACCAACAGGAGAAATCGCCCAAGAAATCACCAAAACCTTTGGTAGCTTTGAGGAATTTAAGAAACAGTTCAATCAAGCTGGGGGCGATCGCTTTGGTAGTGGTTGGGTTTGGTTAGTCCGTAACCCTCAAAGACAGTTGCAAATAGTTTCTACCCCTAATCAAGATAGCCCAATTGCGGAAGGATCATACCCAATATTGGGCAATGATGTCTGGGAACACGCCTATTACCTCAGATATCAAAACCGCCGTGCGGACTACTTAAAGAACTGGTGGAATGTTGTCAACTGGGTAGAAGTTAACAGACGCAATCAAGCCTCAAAGTAATTCGTAATTTGTAATTGATGCTATTCATTACAAATTACACTGGCATATCTGACTGCACACAGGCTATATTTATTTTTCCCAGCCCAAGTATTTACCGCACCACAAAGCTTGCGCAAGCCTAAAACTAGATTTTTTTGTATCCTTGATGCTATGGGACTCATACTTGATTTTTGAAATATACGTAGGGGAGCCACTGCGTTGGGCGGGTTTCCCGACATAAAGCAAGTAGCGTTGGGCAGTGCAGCGCCAAAGATATGATACGGCGCTGCACTGCCCACCCTACAAATACTGAGATTTTTATGGCTATGCTCCCGTAAGGGATACAGAAATCAAATCGGATTGCTATATCTGTTCAGCAATTTACTTACTCAGGATTAGACCAACCGATTCATATTCGTTATTTCAAGTGGGTGGTAACTTTTATTCGTGGGGATATGGGCTATTCTTTTACTAGTCGTGTTTACAGGTGCTTTGGTAACAGAAAAGGTCTTTCGATTTCCTGGTCTTGGTATTTGATTCATTGACTATACTGATCGGCGCACTTTATTATGGCTGTGAGGTTGCTAGATTTAAGTTGAACAATTTCAACAGATTTTTTATACTACGCTTAATGACACGTAACGTTTTGAATCTAAACCTAGCTATGCCAAAAACTAATTTCATATAAGACGTTTTAGTCACCATTTTGTGTTTGTATACAAATTTTCTTTTTGACATTTGGATAGCATAATATCCATTAGAATTTTTACATTCAGGGCTATTTTCATCAGGAAATACTTCTACCCAAACTCGCCACCAAAATTTGAGAACATAGGGTGGCTTTTCTAAGAAAATCTTTTTGAGATATTGATTATCTGTGATCATCAACTTATATTCATTGTGAACCATTGTACTAGCTTGACCCTTTGCTCTACCATACAAATAGGGTACTAAACTCCATTGATTTCTAAATTCTATATCCGATTCATATAAATCTTTAAATAGTTCATCAAGCCAAAAATTTTGGTCAGCCTCAGTTCTATTTCTCCAGTATTCATCACATGCAGCTTTCCATTTATTGATCATTGAAGAATTTCTTTCAGCTACAATAAACCAAATTGCTGGGCCATGTTTAGGCATTCCCCCACCAATACCGTGGTACATCCACATACCAGCAGGTTTTACCGCTTCTTCTATCCATGAACTTAAGGGCTGCATACATAGTAAGGTAGCATCAGCCCAAACACCACCATGATTTTTTAATAAGCTTAATCGAATAATATCGGATTTATGTTGAGGCTCTATTTTTTTAGTTTCATCAAATAGATAATCTATATCATTAACATATTTGTGAACATTATCTAATGTGACATATTCAATCTTCCAATCTGGATTATTTATCTCCCATGATTCTGCAACTTGTTTAATCAACCAAGGCGCGTTATCCCATCCTTGTAACCAAAGTAGCCATACTGTTTTGTTAAGCATATTCTCATCACTACATAGCACTTTGGATACTCTATAGCATTCTATATGAAAGAAAATCAATCACACTAGAGAGTGAGCTTTGCACTGATATAGTTCTTAGTAGAACAACTATTATTCTTATATGTGGTGATGAGGAATTTGTCTGAGGATAAAAATAAATAAAGAGATTAGTCCAGTTAGATAAAAACTAGACTAATTTATTACTTGTAGCAGTTGACAGATAGATGAAAAAATGTAGCTTTTTAAAAAGCTGATATCAAACGCTTTCTAACCGCACTCCTGTTTCCTACTATAATTAACTTCTCAATTGCACAGGCATTGCTAAATAAGTCATTTTTAAACCACCAAGGGGGGTAAAAATTACGGGAGTTAGGTTTTGATTGATGTGCATTTGAATTTCGGAAGAAGGTAAGGCTTTTAATCCTTCCATTAAATACTTAACATTAAAAGCAATTTCTATATCTTCCCCGGCAATTTCCGCCGCCATCGACTCTCTACCACTACCCATTTCTTGCGCTTCACAAGATAAGGTAAGCTCTTGATTAGCACTATCAATTGTTAACTTGACAATATTATTCTTTTGGTCGGCTAATACAGCAATTCTTTCTAACGTACTGACGAATTGTCGGCGTTCCACTGTGACTTGGCGCTCAAATTGGCGGGGGATGAGTTGGCGATAAGCTGGGTATTGACCTTCTAATGTGCGACTAGTTATGCGTTGGTTTTGCCATGCAAATACTACCTGGCCTTGGTCTAAGTATAAGGCGATGGGTTCTTCCGAGGCGGCATTATGCGCTAACATCCTTTCTAATTCGCGTAATGCTCTAGCTGGGACTGTCACCTCTAATTGTTGCTCGTTATCTTCTAAAGGACGCTCATTGGCGGTTTCGACTACTGCTAGGCGATGTCCATCAGTAGCAGCAAACTCTAAGGTATCTTGTTTAACTGTGAGATGTACTCCCGTGAGGACTTGCTTAGTTTCATCTCCACTGGTGGCGAATAATGACCCGCGTAAACCTTCGATTAAGGCTGTAGCTGTGAGATAAACAGCTGTAGTATCTTCAATGACGGGTAATTCAGGAAATTCTTCGGCTCCCATTGCGCGTAATTGGTACTGTCCCGTTTTGGGTGTGAGTGTAACTACTAAACCCTCTCCGGTGGCTGTACCATCAGTTGCAGATTCATCATCTAAGGTGATTTCACCTTCTGGTAAACGTGAAGTGATATCTACCAACAATTTAGCAGGAAGTGCGATCGCTCCCCCTTGCCACACATCTGCATTAAAGCTAGTACGGATACCCAAGCTGAGATCAAAGGCTGTTAAACTAACCTGATTAGTTTCCGCATCGGCTTGTAGTAGTACGTTAGCCAGCACTGGATGAGTCGGTCGTGATGGTACTGCACGACTGACAAGGGAAAGATAGGAACTGAGGTCACTTTGAGCGCAAACTAATTTCATGGGGAGTGGTGAGTGGGGAGTAGGGAATGGAGATAAAGAAAAATGATTCGGGTATTAATTTTATAATAGTGACGGGTATAAATTATTATCCTAATCCGCGTTTTTCTCAACTTTTTTTCTAAAGTTTATTATTATAATACATTTATACTAATTAGCGGTTCACTCATTAAGAAAGTGATAAGTAGTAAAGATTTGAGCGTTTGCATCTGTATCAAATTTTTTGTGGAATTGTATTATATCAAGTCCGGCTAATTACTTACGATATGCTTGCTAGGGTCGGTAATTGGTAATCGCTTTCTACCATTACCGATTACCCATTACCAATTACCAACTCTCAAGATATGATAACTGTTTAAGCGGACATGATATTACTATCTATCTGTGGAAAACTTGTGGAAAAACCCCTAACTTTTTCCACAGGGTAATTATACTTACTCTAAGTTTTCCACGTAAAGTATCAAGTTTTCCACAAAAAATAACTATTTTTCCACAGACAAGACTTAATATTTAATCTATTTTTATCCAATCTTTAATACTCTAAATCATTAAAGTAGTCAGAATTGTGGAAAATACCTAATTCTTGTCAAGTCGATTTTTAGAACGGCTGTTTATCTTAATGCGATCGCTCAACTGAGTTAGTGTTTGTAATAGAGTGCGATCGCTTTCTCGTAGTTGAGTAATTTTGTCACAACTATATAACACCGTTGTATGGTCTTTCCCGCCAAACTCCTCTCCAATTCTGGGAAAACTTAAATCGGTATGTTGTCGCATCAAATACATGCCAATTTGTCGCGCCCAACTAATTTCTCGTCGTCTGGAGTTACCTTTGAGGTCTTCAATTGAGACATCAAAATTATCAGCAATGACTTTCATAATTGCTTCGGGCGTAGCTTCTACTTTCTCCTTTGGTGTGACTAAAACTGGTGCAATATTCGCTACAGTCATTGGTAAGCCCCAGATAGAGATGTAAGCCAGCGCTCTAGTTAAAGCACCTTCCAACTCACGAATATTAGAAGTAAAATTGGTAGCAATATACTCGATGACATCACGGGGTAAGCGAATATTTTCATACTCCGATTTTGTCTGTAAAATTGCCATTCTCGTTTCTAAATCTGGCGCTTGAATATCCGCAATCAAACCCATCGAGAAGCGAGAACACAAACGTTCTTGCAGGCTAGGAATTTGGTTGGGTGGACGGTCAGAAGCAATCACAACTTGCTTACCAGCTTCATGTAACGTGTTGAAGGTGTGGAAAAATTCCTCTTGGGTGTATTCCTTACCCTCAAGAAACTGAATATCATCAACTAACAACACATCAGCCGCTCGATAATGTTCGCGGAAACTTTGCATACTATCGTTACGAATAGCTGTGATGAGATCATTTGTAAATTGCTCCGTAGAAACGTAAAATATCTTAGAATTTGGGCAAATTTCCCACCGATAATGTCCTATCGCCTGCATGAGATGAGTTTTGCCTAAACCTACACCACCGCATAAAAATAAAGGATTAAATTCTCTCCCAGGAGATTCAGCAACAGCTAAAGAAGCTGCATGAGCCATGCGATTATTAGCGCCAACCACAAACCGGGAAAAGACATACTTAGCATTTAATTCTGTATTTGGTTGTCTTTTGTGATTTGTAGTTTCATATATATTCTTTTTGCTTGGTAACTCCCACTCTCTATCTCCATCAATCTCCGTCAATTCTTCGCCTTTAGCAACCGTAATATAAATTTCTACGGGATATCCCATAATATCCTGTACGACATTAGCGATCGTCGTGATGTAGTACTTCTGTAACCAATTACGAGCAAAAGGGTTAGGAGTAACGATGACTAGACAATTATTTTCTAAGCGTTGCGCATTAGCAGTTTTAATCCAAGTTTCAAAGGTGGGGCGAGATAATTCTAGCTGTAAACGTTCTAGAATCTGACTCCATAAACCATCAATAGAAATTGCCATTAT